>NZ_JACJVO010000021.1 GCF_014212055.1 Cohnella zeiphila
CGATGCGCCGATGAGCACCGACTGCTCCTGCGGCTGCCACTCCAACGTCGGCGTAGCGCGATGTATGATGGCGGCATCCTGGATGCGGACCCATCCTTCGAGCAGCTCGCCGGCCTCGGCGTGACTCATGGCATGACGCAGCTTGTGGCAGATGCTCCAAGCCGTCTTATAGGTAACGCCAATCTCCTCCGACAGTTGCAGGGCGTTGACGCCGCCGGGGCGGCTGTGAAGATAGATGGCTTGAAACCACAGACGCAACGGCGTGCGGGTGCCCTGAAATACCGTGCCGGCAATCAGCGAAGTTTGCTTTCGGCAGCGGGAGCATTCGTAAAGCGGCAAAGACCGGGTCGAGATGAGGGAATAGGAAGAGCGGCCGCAGCGAGGGCACCGGAAGCCGTCCGGCCACCTGGCGTCGAACAAAACGCGAATGCAAGCTTCTTCGTCCTGCAGAAGCCGTTGCACCTGATCGAAAGAGAGCGAACCGTCGAACATCCCCATCACCTCGAGCGTATTATTTTTCTACGACCATTATACCGAACATAAGTTCTCAAATCAATAAAAAATATCCAACTAGTTCCTGATTGAAGGGGATAACCTTAGCCCAAGCCAGGCGTGGCGTTCCGGGGGCGAGATTTTTCTTCAAAAGGCGCCGATTATCGCGAGAGCGGGCATATGAGGAAAGCCGGACCTGTTCCTGAGGGACGGGGATTTCGAAGCAAAGGGGAATGGGAAGTGAACGGGAACGCCGGACCTGAGGGAAGGAAATTCCGACGTTAAGGAGTAAAAAGAGACGATCGAGGGCGAACGGCCTGAGCGAAAGGGATGCCGCCGATTAAATGTCGGATTGGGAAGCGATGCTCCTTCCAAGCGAGACGACTTGCGGCCTGTGGCAAGCGCCGTCCCGCGGCATATGCTGTAGAGACCGGGCTGGCGCGCAAAAGAAGCGCCGTATTTTCTGATGAATGGGGGGCCGCCTGCGTGCAGGAATTGATGACGGAGATTGTGGTTCACTTGTCGCATTCGCACCAGCAGATGGCGCGGATTCTGGACGCGAAACGGCATGTCGCCGTAAGAATGGCGCAGTTGATCGAATTGCTCCCGGATGAGCACCCGCAGCTGAACGGGCTGGAGGGGCTGGTCGACAGTTCGTCCCAGGTGACCAAAAGCGTCATCGCTTACGTGAACAGTCTGGCCGACTTTCAGGAAGCGATGGCGGACAGCCTGACGCAAATCGTGAAGGCCGTCGGGGATTCGGACGAGGAGTAATCGCGCTACCGGAGCGGCCGGGGAAGGAGGGACAACCTGAATGAATCGCGAGCAGGCGTATCATCTGACATTGGACGCCTTGGCAAAGCTGCAGTGGAACGTGGCGATGATCCTGGAAGCCAAAGCGACCGAAGCGGAAAAGGTGAGAAATTGGCTGCTCACCCATATGACCAAAGACACGTACACGGTCCATTCCGATCAACTCTCGACGTCGTTGCAATTTCACGAGCACAACGTGGATTTGATTGACGGCTTGACGAAGCTGTGCAACGGATTGAACCGGAACATGAAGGCGATTCTCGAACCGGAAGAAGAGGAATCCGGAGGAGGCATGGCTTCGCTGCTTAACGGTTTCGGGGCGGACGAAGAGGATTCATGAACCCGCTGGCCAGAGAATGGGAATTGAAGCTGAACCTGCTTCACGCGATTACGAAAAGCCAGGAAGCGCTCGCCCGCATTCTGGAGAGCGTGGCGGACGTCACGGAACCGGGCATTCCCGCCGCCGCTGCCATGCGCGATCACGTCAGGGTTCTGTCGAATTTGCAGTCCGCCCTGTCCCGGGCAGTGACGGGAACCGGCTGGCAGTCGCCGCGAATCGGGGACCCGCTTCCCCCGTGGCTGTCGGATCAGGTATGCCGGGCGGACCTCCCGGCCGGAGAGAAAGCGGCGGAGGAGGTGGGAACGTGTTGAGAACGAGGCGAAGGGCTGGACTGCGCCGGAAAGCGGGACTGCGCCGGAGAGCGGGACCGGCGGCCGGAGGCAGGTTGCGGCGAAGGATCAGACCGCGCGCCGGAATCAAACCGCGCCCCCGGGAGAGGCCGCGTCCCAGGGGAAGACGCGGTGCCGGCAGACGGCGCCCGGGCTCCGGGGAAGGAATCAACAGGCTTCAGCAAGCATACAACGAAGGATACAATATCGGCTTCGCCAAAGGCTTCGAGGACGGGCACCAATTGGCATACGAGCAGGAAATTTGACTGCCGGGAACGGGACAAACGCACGGCAATTGGGCGCGACGGAGACGGTTAAAATGCAATCTGCCGGGGACAGGAGCGGACGGGGCGCATATGCTGTATCGGATCGATGGAGCTTGAGGAGGAGAGGCCCGAAATGAAGCGGAAGAAACGTGTCGCGCGTCCGCTGTTAGGCAAAAAACGCTCGGTCCGCCGGTTGCGCAAACGGACGACCGGCCTGAGAAAAGTCGGCAAAACGCGGAAAGTCGGCAAAACCGGAACGAACCGTAGGACGGTCAAGAGAGTCGGCCGCGTCAGGCGCGGGCGCCGGGTTCGCGGAAGAATCCGGACCGGCCCTCCCGGAACCTACGGCCAAGGGTTCGAAGCCGCGTATCAGCAAGGCTACGATTCGGGCTTCGCCCAAGGGCTGCAGGACGGGAAAAAGCTGACGTTCTGACGCTCTGCGCCCGGCCGTCGGCGGCAAGCGGCCGGATGAATCGCAACCGCTCCATTGGATTGCCTGCATGACAGCCAACCGGCGCAGAGGCCGGTTGGCTGTTTTGTCGAAGGGAGGTCCACGGCCGAATTCCCGCTTTTTCCGCGCCGAAGGCTTCTGCCTCCGGCCAGAAGCGGACGGGCTATCCGGCAATAATGCGCATTTGCGGACGGGTAAGTATCCATGTCCATTAGACCAGCAGGGCATATATTGAATCTGGGTGATGTCAATGCGATACAGGAGCCGGAAAATTCGGCAACGAAGCCGCCGACGCTCCGGGAGACGCCATCGCGGCCGGAATCCGGTCCGGCAGCGGGCGGCGATCCGGAGCGGCCCCGGATTTCAAACCGGTTGGGCGGAAGGATGGAGGCTGGGGGCCTGCCAAGGGGTCATCCAGCAAACGCCGGCCCTGTCCGTCGCGCGAAGCCCCTTGCGCATTCTGTACGTTCCGCAAGGGTTCCACGCCATCGACGATGGGGTGATCTCGGCTCTGGAGTCGTCCTCGGCGCAAGTGATCGTGGCCCCGGCCGCTCAGACGAGGCAACTGGCAGAGCAGCATCGGCCGGATGCCGTGCTGGTCATGAACGGCTTGCACGTATTTCCGGGGGATCATCCGGAGCAGATCAGAGCCGTTCGCGCAATGGGAATTCCGACAGCGATCTGGTTCGTCGACGACCCGTACGTCACCGACGAAACGCCCGGCGTTGCCGCAAATTACGACATCGTGTTCACGCATGAAAGGTCGTGTCTTCCTCTTTACCAGCAAGTATGCCCGCAAGTGCATCACTTGCCGCTGGCCGTCAATCCCCGGGTATTCCAGCCGATGCGGGTGCCGCCCGAATATCAGAGCGATATCTGCTTTATCGGCGTCGCGTTCTGGAATCGGGTCCGCCTGTTCGACGAGCTGGCGACTTACCTGCAAGACAAGAAGGTGTTCATTGCCGGAAGCCATTGGGACCGGATGACCCGTTACCCGGATCTGGCGCGTTTCATCCGAAGCGAGTGGATCGAAGTGCCGGAGACGGTCAAGTATTACAACGGCGCGAAGATCGTCATCAATCTTCACCGGACGACGGAAGCGGGTTCCGACAACCGGAACAGCCGCAACATCGGAGCGGTGTCGATCAACCCGCGCACGTATGAGATCGCGGCTTGCGGGACGTTGCAGTTGACCGATATGCGCGCCGAGCTGCCGGAGCACTACGAGATCGGTTCGGAGATTGCGGCGTTCAATTCGGCGGCGGATTTGATGGCGAAGATCGACTTCTATTTGAACAACGAGGCGGAGAGAGTGAAAGTGGCCGCCAGAAGCTTCCGCAGAACGTTCCAGAACCATACGTTCGACCGGCGGATCGGCCGCTTGCTTGAGGTTCTCGAGAGCAATCGGAGGTAGCGACACCATTACATTAAGGAGGTTGGTCGGATTGACAGCGGTCAAAAAAATCAACAGGCCCGGCAGACGGGCTCCCGTGGAAACTCCGTATCAAACGGGGCACAAGCATGGACTGGAGTTAGGTAGGAAGCACGGCCATTGGCAAGGATTGTGCGAGGCGGTGATCCAATCCATCCCCTCTCCCGGAGAGCGCCGTCCGATCCATGTCATGTTCGTCAGGACGGGCAAAGGATACCCTTACACCCCCCTGGACGATGGAATCGCCGCCACGCTCGGCGAAATGGTGGAGAGGGTGACCGTCGTCGGGCCGTACGACGATGTCGTTGGGCTGGCGGCAGTGGAACGGCCCGATCTGGTGCTCTCTCTGGACGGAATGGAGTTCGGCACCGATCAGGTACAGCAGATTCGCAGCCTCGGCATCCGGACCTCGATCTGGTTTACCGACGATCCCTACTATACCGACGTTACCTCCACCATCGCGCCGCTTTACGAGAACGTGTTTACGCTGGAGCGCAACTGCGTTCCGTTCTATCAGAATCTTGGATGCGCCCGCGTGCACAACGTGTCGCTCGGCGTATATCCCGGTGCCTACCGTCCGCGTAATCCGCGCCGCGAGATAAGGGGCGACGTCTGCTTTATCGGATCGGCCTACTGGAATCGCGTCGGCGTGTTCCATTCGGCCCTGCCGCTGCTGGAAGGCCGCAAATTCCGGATTTCCGGCCTGTGGTGGGACCGCCTTCCGGATTTCGCCAGATGGCAGGACCGGATCGAGGTCGGCCGTTGGATGGAGCCGCTCGAAACGTCGGAGCAGTATAACGCGCACAGCATCTCGGTCAATATTCATCGTTCCCATGACGACGAAACGTTCAACCAGAATATGGCGAACATCACCGCCGCCTCTCCGAATCCCCGGACTTTCGAAATATCCGCCTGCGGCACGCTGCAAATCGTCGACGAGCGCGAGGACATCGCGCAGTATTACACGCCGGGCCGCGAGATTGTCACGTTCAGCTCGCCCGAGGACCTGGCCGCCAAAGTAAACTACTACCTCGAGAATGAGGAAGAAAGGCAAGCGATCGCCCTGCGCGCGTTGCATCGTACCATGAGAGACCATACGTTCGCTTCCCGTCTGCATCAAATTCTGGATCTGTCTTTCGCGCCCTGACCGGCCGCTTCCATCGAAGACGAAGATAGCTTCGGAAAAGGGAAGGAGGCGAATCGCACCGTGCGGATGACCGGTCAACTTCCGAAATGACGGGCGCAAAGCCCAAGCTGCTGCTGTTCTCCCACATCTGCAGCCCGATTTACGTGACGGGGGCGGAGAAGCTTCTGCTCTCGTTCGCCAAGGAGCTGAACCGCAGCTTCGATTGCGTTCTGGTCGTGCCCCGTGAAGGAGCCATCGCGCAAGCGGCTCGCCAGTTCGGCATTCCGGTCGAGACGCTTGACCTTCCGCTCTGTATCGCGTTGTACGTGGCGCTTCCCCATCTGGAGAACGAGCTGAACGATTTGATTCAGAGCCATGCTTGGGCGCCGCTTGTCGAGCTGCTCATGAGGCATCGTCCAGCCTACGTATGGGCGAACACATGCGTTCATCCGCTGCCGGCCATCGCCGCCGGGGCTCTCGGCATTCCCGTCATCTGGGCGCTCATGGAGACGATCAACCCGAACTCCCATCGCGCCCATGCGGCCGGGGTGATCGAAACGAACAGCGACCGGATCGTCGGCATCTCGCGGACGGTGCTGGAGCCGCTTCAGGGAGTCGCGACCCCCGGGAAGATGCTCGTGCTGCCTCCGTTCATCAACCGCGACGAGCTTCTCCCCGATACTTGGGAAGCGCATCGGCAGCGGCACCGCCGCAGTCACGGCTGGGGAGAGCACCACCGCGTGGCCGGATACATCGCATCTACCATTTACCCGAACAAGGGCTTGAAGGAGTTCGTGGAAGCCGTTCTGCCGATCGCGGCGGCGGACTCCCGCGTTCGCCTGCTAATCGTCGGCAACTCGTCGGACGACGAATATACCGCTTCCTGCCGGCAGCTGATCCGCAAGGCCGGGCTGGAAGACCGGGCGGCTTGGGTCCGTTTCGCCGAACGGATCGAAGCCGTCTATCCGGCGATGGATGTCGTCATCGTGCCGAGCTTGCTGAAGGAAGGCTTCGGGATGGCCGCGCTGGAAGGGATGACCTTCGGCAAGCCGGTCATCTCCTTCGCTTCCGGCGGCCTCTCGGAGATACACGAAGCGACGGGCAGCACGGAATACTTGGTCGCCCCGGGCGACGTGCCGGGCCTGAGGCGACTGGCCCAGGCACTGCTGTCCGATGACGGGCTGCGCGCCGAGACGGGTCGGCGCAACGAGATGGCGGCCCGGCTGAGCTTCGGCATCGATGCGTTCCGCGGCCGGCTGGACGCCTTTATCGGCCAGCTTCCGCCCCCCTCCGACGGGCAGCTCTTTTCTTCAGGGCTGGTACGGGGAAGCGATCCTTCCGTCTACTGGATCGAACAGGCGAAGAAGCGTCCTTTTCCTTCCGACGAGCATCTTAGGCAGCACGGGTTTCGCTTCGAAGACATCATGACGATACCGGACGAGAGGCTGAGGAAGTTTCCAAACGGCACGCCGATGTTCTTCGTAGGCGAGATGCAGCAGCCCCCGTCCGGGCCGCCGGCCGGAGCGCCGCCGGCGAAAGGCCGAAGCACCCGCCGGCGGCGCCGAGCCAGTCGCTCGGAAAGGACAAGAGCCCGTTTGTCCAGAGGCCGGAAGAAAGCCCGCACCCGGAGCCGCGCGAAGCCGCGGGCCCGGCCGGGCAGGCGGATGCGCAGGGCAGGCCGGCGCCGGCGGGCAGGCGCCAAACGCTTGAGGAGGTGAGGACGTGAAAGTGGTCACGCTGCTCGGCACCAGGCCCGAGCTCATTCGGCTCAGTCTGCTCATCCGAATGTTGGACGAGTGGGCGACGCGCCATGTCATGGTGCATACCGGACAAAATTTCGACTGGCGGCTCAGCGGCGTTTTCTATGAGGAGCTGGGAATCCGTCCTCCCGACGTGCAGATCGATGCCCGCAAGACGACGATTGGCGGCCAATTGGCCGCCATCTTCGGCACCGTCGAGGAAGTGCTTCTGCGAGAGAAGCCCGACCGGGTGCTCGTGCTGGGCGACACGAACAGCGCGCTGTGCGCCGTCTTGGCGGAGAGGATGGGCATTCCCGTCGTCCACATGGAAGCCGGCAACCGCTGCTACGATCTTCAGGTCCCGGAAGAGAAGAACCGGCGGGTCATCGACGCCGTCTCGACCTGGAACCTTCCCTATACCGAGAACAGCAAGATGAACCTGCTACGGGAAGGCTTTCCCGTTCAGCGGATTTTCCGGTCGGGAAATCCGATCTTCGAGGTGCTGGAGCATTACCGAGAGCAGATCGCAGCCAGCGACGTTCTGGAACGGCTCAAGCTGGCTCCGAGTGAGTATCTGCTGGCGACGATCCACCGGGCCGAGAACGTCGACGTTCCGGAACATCTGGCCGGCATTCTGGAGGGGCTGAACCGGACGGCCCGGCAGACCGGGCTGCGGATCGTGTGCAGCCTTCATCCCCGCACGCGCTCCCGGCTGCGGAAGGACGGAATGCCGATTCATCCGCTGGTGGAATTTTACGAGCCTTTCGGCTTTTTCGATTTCGTATCGCTGGAGAAAAACGCCAAATGCGTATTGACGGACAGCGGAACGGTACAGGAAGAATGCTGCATCTTCCAGGTTCCGACCGTCACGGTTCGCCTGACGACGGAACGGCCGGAAACGGTCGATTGCGGGAGCAACGTCGTCTGCGGCTTGTCGCCGGAACGAATCGCCGACGCCGTCCGCGTGATGACGTCGGCGCAGGGCGGCTGGACGCCTCCCGATGGGTACACGGAAGAGGGCGTCGCCCGGAAGGTAGCCAAATTTCTTCTTGGAGGGAACTTCCATGTTTGAAGGCAAACGAATTCTGGTGACCGGGGGAACCGGTTCCTGGGGGTATGAACTGGTACGTCAACTGCTGCCGTTAAATCCGGCGGAGATTATCGTCTACTCGCGCAATGAGTCGAGCCAGGTGGCGATGAGCCGAACGTTCGAGGATCGCCGCATCAGCTTCTGCATCGGAGACGTCCGCGACCGCGCGGCGCTCATCAAAGCATGCGAAGGCGTCGATTTGGTGTTCCATCTGGCGGCGCTCAAGCATGTGCCGGTGTGCGAGGAGCAGCCGTACGAGGCGCTCAAGACGAACGTGATCGGCACGCAGAACGTGATCGAAGCGGCCATCGAGAACAAGGTGGAGCGGGTTATCAACATTTCCACCGACAAGGCGGCCAATCCTTCAAACTTCTACGGCATGACCAAGGCGATCGGCGAGAAGCTGATCGTTTACGCGAACCTGCTGCGTTCCGACACGAAGTTCGTCTGCGTGCGCGGCGGCAACGTGCTCGGAACGAACGGCAGCGTCATTCATCTGTTCATGAACCAGATCGCGCACAAAAACCAGTTGAGCCTGACGCACCGGAATATGACCCGTTTCTTCCTGACCCTGGAAGATGCGATCCGGCTGCTGTTCAAAGCGACGGTCGAAAGCGCCGGGGGCGAGATCTTCGTCATGACGATGCCGACATGCCGGATCATCGACCTGGCCGACGTTCTCATGGAAGCGATGGGCAAGCACGTCGATATCGTGGAGACCGGCGTTCGCCCCGGCGAGAAAATCCACGAGATTCTGCTGACGGAGTACGAGAGCCAAAGCACGGTCGTTTACGACGATCAGTACCTGGTCATTCTTCCGACGCTTGAAATTCCGGGGCTGAAGGAATGCTACTCGTCTTACCCGCAAGTTCATTTCGACAGCTTCAGCTCCAGCCAATCGCTTATGTCCAAGGAAGAGATTCGGGAGATGCTCGTGCGGGGAGGATTTCTTTCATGAAGATCCTGCTGCTCGGAGGCAACGGAATGGCCGGCCACTTGCTGGCCGACTATTTGCGCCTGGCGGCAGGGCACGAAGTGACGGCGACCGTACGGGACGCGCAGACAGGGGCCGCCTCCGGGCGGCCTTTCCCTGCCGAGGCCGGGTGCCGGATGCGGGCGCTGGACGCGCGGGATTTGGACGCGGTCGCGGCCGCCGTGCGGGAAGAGAAGCCGGACGTGATCGTAAACGCGGTCGGCGTGCTGAACAAAAACGCGGAGGATCGGCCGCTCGACGCCTACACGGTGAACGGTCTGCTTCCGCATTGGCTCGCGCACTGGGGAGAGATGACGGGCGCCCGGCTGATTCACATCAGCTCGGATTGCGTATTCTCGGGCGATCGGGGCGGATACGGAGAGGAGGAGCTTCCGGACGGAACGACCGTCTATGCGAAGAGCAAAGCGCTCGGCGAGGTAAGGGACCGGCGCCATCTGACGATCCGCACCTCGATTATCGGCCCCGAGATCCGCGGCCGCGGCATCGGGCTGCTGAAATGGTTCCTGGGGCAGACGGGACCCGTTCCCGGATACGCCAACGTGTGGTGGAACGGCGTGACGACGCTGGAGCTGGCCAAGGCGATCGCGTATGCGATCGATCATCCGGAGTTCGGCGGGCTTATTCACCTGACGGCTCCGGAGACGATCAGCAAGCTCGAGCTGCTGAAGCTGATCCGGACCGTTTACAATCGCGTCGACATTACGGTCGTTCCGGCCATGGAGCCGGTCATCGACCGAACCCTGCTTCCGACGTCCAGCGGGTTCGGCTACCTGCCGCCGGACTATGAGACGATGTTGAGAGAGATGCGGGAGCGATCTTCATGGGGATGACAAGAATCCTGATCACCGGGGCTTCGGGCTTTACCGGCCGGCATGCGTGCGCGCGATTCGCCGCCTCCGGCTGGGAGGTCGTCGCCGTAACGTCAGGCCGCTCCGGCGATGCGACCGAAGCGGAGGCGGCTTCGCCGCCGGCCGCAGGTCCCGGCGGAGCCGTCGAATGGCGCCGCTGCGACCTCACGGACCGGGAGCAAGTCCGCAGGCTCTGCCTGGAGACTTCCCCCCATGCGCTGCTGCATCTGGCGGGCCAGAACGCGGTCGACCGTTCCTGGCAGGATCCGGTGCAGACGGTATCGGCCAACGCGATGGCGACGATGCACTTGCTGGAGGCCATGCGGGAGAACGGCGGAGACGGCCGTATGCTCGTCGTCGGCTCCATGCTGGGCAGCCTCTCGGGAGGAACGGCTCACCCGTACGCCTTCAGCAAGAAGCTTCAAGTGACCTCGGCGCTGGCTTGGCACCGTTGGTACGGGCTGCAGGTGCTCGTCGCCGAACCGTCCAATCTCGTCGGTCCCGGACGAAGCGGCGGCCTCTGCGGCAAGCTCGCCCGCTGGACCGCGGAAGCCGAGCGGAGCGGCGGGATCTTCTCTCCCGCCAGGGTCCGGCCGTTCCGCTTGTCCTCCTTGCGGGAGCAGCGGGATTATCTCGACGTTCGCGATGCGGTGGACGCTTACGAGACGCTGCTGCGAGCCGGAGAGGCGGGAAGCACGTATGCCCTGGAGTCCGGCCGGATGAGATCGATCGGAGAGATCAAGGAACAGTTCGAGCGCCTCTCCGGCGTGCGTCTCGACTGGGAGATCGGCGATGCGGACTCGCCGTCGCCGGAACCGAGAGACGCGACGGCGATCCGCGCCTTGGGATGGCAGCCCCGGATTCCGTTCGAACGCTCTCTATCGGAGGCGCTGGAGGAAGAGCGCGCCATTGCCGGACGGAGGAAGGGGACGGCAGGATGAGCGGCGGCAGGCCCAAAATAAGCGTCGTCGTCCCTTTCTACGACGACCCTTATATCGGCGAAGCGCTGGACAGCGTGCTTCTCCAGACCTACAGCGGAAGCGTCGAGCTGATCGTTGTCGACGACGGCTCGACGCGGGAGAGCTGGCGCTTGCGCTCTTATGCGTCCAAGGCGGTTATCGCGGAGAAGCCGAACGGAGGCACCGCCAGCGCGCTCAACCTCGGTTTTGGCCGCGCGTCGGGCGATTACGTCGCTTGGCTCAGCTCGGACGACCGGTTCCTGCCCCGAAAGCTCGAAGAGCAGCTTCGGTTCATGGAATCGACGGGCGCCTGGGTAAGCCATACCGCGTTTCGGGAGATCGATGAGCGGGGCCGGAGGAACGGGGCCCCCGTGTATGCCCGTTTCGACGGCATGTCGAGGTTCTGCGAATCGTTCCTCACAGGCAACGTGGTGAACGGCTGCACGGTGATGATGAGAAGAGAACTGTTCGACCGGCTGGGCGGCTTCGACGAGGCGCTTCCCTACACGCACGACTACGATTTCTGGGTACGTTGCTTGCTGGCCGGCTACCCGATCTCTTACCTGGATCGGCCTCTCACCGAGTATCGCCGTCACCCGCGTATGGGGTCTGTGCGGTACCGGGATGCGATTGAGCGGGAATTCCGCGCCGTGCTGGCCAGCTATCACCCGCGCCTGCAGCGGCTGCTTCAGGCCATGACACCTCCTTCCTCGCGTCCTCCGGGCGACGGGAGCGAAGCGGCTTGGCGAAGCGGATGAGCACGGCACCGGCAGGCCGGGGCCTGAGGAGTCGAACGCGGACAGGGCGGATTCGGACGCTGGGGAACCTGGCGCCGGATCTGCCCTTGCGATACATATGGATATTTTTTGAATATCGATCATAAGGTAGTAACCGATCTAGGGCCGGCGCCGGTCGGGAGCGCCGGCAAGGACGGTGAGCGAAAGAAATGGAATCCCGCGAATACGGCATGGGCGTGACGGCCGGAGCTGCGCGCGTTCTGCTCGTCGGCACCGGCCCGCTGCTGGCGTCGTTGGCTGCGGCGTTGGATGCATCCGGATTTGCCGACGTTCAGGTACGGCTAACCGCTTCCTCATCGGGAGAGGCCGAGCCGTCCTGGAGGGAAAGTCTCGGATGGGCTCAATGGGTATGGTTCGGTTCGTGCGAAGAAGATCGCGAAGAGCTGCTGATGCTGGAAGAAGAATGCCGGCGAGCGGGGAAGCCGCTGCTTCCCGCTCTTATCGTTCGCGGCACGGGGATGGCGGGACCGCTTGGCGATCCGAGCTCCGGAGCCGGCTGGGAGGCCGTGCGGCGGCGCGTTCATCGCACGGCGCTGAGCGAAGGCGGAGCGCCTCGCGCCGACTCGTTCGCGGAAGCGATGCTGGCCAACGTACTCGTGTCGGAGTGGCTCAAAGAGGTGGCGGAAGGCGGCCGGTCGACTTTGCGGGACCACGTCTATCTTCTTGATCTGGAGACGCTGGAAGGACGCTGTCATCCGTTCGCGTCCCCGGCTTCCGGCGGCAGGCGTTTTTCTCCGCAACCGCTGGAACCCGGTCTGTTGCTGCAGCCGGCTTCGGGCGATGAGGAAGAGCGCGACTTGTTTGTGGTTTTCGGCCGCCTGACGTCGCCGGTTTCGGGCATTTTCCGGCTTTGGGACGAAGGAGATTTGAGCCAGCTGCCGCTCTCGCAGTGCCGGGTCCAAACGATCGATCCTCTGTCGGAGGGCTTCGCCGAGCTGATGCCGCTTGCGGCATGCGCGGGGCTGACGCATCGGGAAGCCCGCAGGGAGGCCGGACTGGCCGGAATCGAGTCCTACACGGCTCGATTGGCGTCCTCGGCGGAGCTCGTGTCTCAGCCGGCAGAGTGGACGGGGATCGGAGCGGGAGGAACGGTGCCGGAAGCGTTCAACCGGGCGCTGCGGAATGGACTGGCCCGGTACATGGAGAAAAAGAAGCAACCGGCGAGCCGGCCCTCGCAAATACGGGAATGGAAGATCGGTGCCGTCCGCGACGCGCATTGCCGGTTTTATGGGCAGACGCTTGCCGTCATGGGCGGGACGCCAGCCGTGTTCGAAAGAGAAGATTGCCTCGGGTTTCCGTCGATATGGGTGCGGGCCGGGAGCCGCTGGTACGGAGGAACGGGATTGAACCGAACGCTGGCTCTCCGGATGGCGCTGCAGCGGGCCATTCAAGATGCTCAGCTCCGGGGCGCCGGGACGGTGACGGCCGAATGCGAAACCACGCCGGCGGATGGAGAAGGGGACGAGGACGAGGTTCCGTTGCTGGACGTAGAGGAGACGGAAGAGATGAATTCCGTTCGGCTGACGGCTTCCGCCTTGCGAATTTTAGATGCGAACCGCGTCCGCCTGTCGATCTTCGATCTGGCGGCGGAACCGTTTCTGAAGGAAGAATTCGGAGCGGTGCTCGGCTTGCTGCTGGAGGAGGGAACCGAATGAGCGCCGTCGCGATCGTCGGAGACGGGCAGCTCGCAGACTGCGCGGGCGAGAATTTGGCGGGCGAATGCGCCGTGATCCGGCTGACCGGATTCGAAGAAGGCGTTCCCCTTGAAGCGGATTTGATTCTTTTGCTGAAGGACGAGTGGCGTCCCGAGGAATACGAAGAGGCGGAACGGACGCTGAGGCAGGCCGGAGTCCCCTGGATCGGCGGCTACGTAGCGTTCGACAAAGGCGTAGTCGGTCCGCTCGTCACCCCCGGGAAGCCGGGGTGCTCCCAGTGCGCGGACGCGAGGCGACTGGCGGCGGGCCATGATTTCGGAGACAACCGGGAGCCGCTGATGAGCCTGTTCGCGCACGGCGTCGTGCCGCGAGACCCGGCGGCGTCGGATTGGGGAATTCTCCAGATGGGCTTCCTTGTCGCCAGAGAGGCGAGAAACGTGCTGACCGGCGCGCCCGCCCGAACGGACGAAGCCGTCTATCGCATCGATTTGAAGACATTGGAGAGCACGCGGCACCGGTTTCTGCCGAATCCGCAATGTCCTTATTGCGGCGGACTGCCGGAAGATTCCCCGGAAGGCGCGCGCATCGAGATGCAGCCGCGTCCAAAGCTCGATGCCGACTCCTATCGAGTTCGCCCGCTGGGCCGCGAACTGACCGACGCCTTGGCTGCCGATTACCTGGATGAGCGGACCGGCATTCTGAGAGGGAAATATCTCGACCTGGATTCTACGTTCGCCAACGTAAGCTTCTGGCAGCCGACCCTGACGGGGCCGGAATGGTCGGGGGGCCGCGGTCACAGCTACGAGCAAAGCGGCTATACGGCCATGCTGGAAGGGCTGGAGCGCTACTGCAGCCTGACGGCTCGCGGCAAGCGGACCGCGGTCGCCGGCAGCTACCGTCAGTTCGCCGATCGGGCGCTCGATCCCCGGAAGGCGGGCTTGTACGAAGCGGAGCAATACGAACAGCCGGACTTTCCGTACGAGCCGTTCGACGACGACCTCGTGCTGAACTGGGTCTGGGGGTATTCCTTTGGGAAGGGAAGGCCGATTCTCGTCCCCGAACAGCTCGCCTATTACACGGCAAGCGGCGGAGAAAGCTTCGTCATGGAGAGCTCGAACGGCTGCGCTCTCGGCTCAAGCCTGGAGGAAGCCATTTTCCACGGAATCCTGGAAGCGGCGGAACGGGATTCGTTCCTGATGACGTGGTACGCCCGGCTGCCGATTCCCCGGCTTGATCCGGAGTCCGCCGGCGACCCGGAGCTGTCCCATATGGTCAACCGCCTGCGCGCGACGGAAGGCTACGAGACGCTCTTATTCAACGCGACCACGGAAAACCGGATTCCGGCCGTGGTGGCGGTTCTTCGAAATACGAGACCGACGGGAGCGAACCTGGTCTGTTCGGCCGGGGCTCATCCGGACCCGGTTCGAGCCGCGAAAGGCGCCATCTGCGAGGCCGCCGGCCACGTCGGTTATCTCAGCGAGAGACTGAAGCGGGAACGAGACGAAATCGCCCTCATGCTCGATGACCCCTCGCTGGTCGGCACGATGGAAGACCATGCGGCGCTGTACAGCCATCCGCAAGCGGAGGAGCGGTTCGCATTTCTGCTGAAGTCGTCCGCGCCGCCTCGCGCCTTCGGGGAACAGTTCGAACGAAGGAAGCGCAGCGCCGATCTGACGGACGATCTGAAAAGCACGATCGCGGTATTCCGGGAATTGGGGCTGGACGTTATCGTCGTGGATCAGACCGCCCCGGAAATCGCCCGAATCGGATTGCATGTCGTCAAAGTGCTCATTCCCGGCCTGCTGCCGATGACGTTCGGACACCAGCTTCGCAGGTTGAACGGATTGGAACGGCTGTACCGGATCCCGACGGTTCTCGGCTTCGCGAAGCAGCCGTTGACGGCCGGGCGGCTCAATCCCTATCCGCATCCGTTTTTTTGAAACAGCCGGCCGCGGTCCGAAGAACGAGAGTCAGACTCTCCTGCCGACGAGCAGCGGCCGGATCGATTGCAGCATCCCGATGCCGAACCGGATGCCCGGCCAACCTTTTCCGAACATGCCCATAACCCCGTTCAGCCCCAAGGCGCCGATTCCGGCAGCCCCGATTCCCGGCCTCAGGCTTCCGAATCCCATGTTCCAGGAGAACGGATTGCGGCCTAAGCCTCCGCCGAGCCCGAGACCCGCCGTCAAAGGGAAAAAGCCGGCCACGCGCGCTTTGCCCGGGCGGCGGATCGGGATGCGTCCGGCGCCATGCCTGCTTTTCCGCCCGACGAACCGAATGCTGCCTCTCTCCACCTTTTCGATATAGCCTACGTAGCGGCTTCCGTTTTTCAGATCGATGCGCACCGGCTGCCCTATCCACTTTTCGACGTCGCGCCTTCCAAGCTTCATCTTCGCCGTCATAGAGAGACCGTCCCCTTCTTTCTTCGATGTTCGCGATTCGGTGCGCTTGCATTTCGTCACCCTCGGCATCGCCGGGCATACGATAACGCATAGGCTTCTGGCCCGATGCCGTTCCAACGTCACAAGGAAGCTGCCGCCGGTCTTCGAGACCGGCGACAGCTTTGCCGAACGGCGGCGGGCGTCGCGTCATGCCCGCCGATTCAAACCGGGGTATCATCGTTCCTTAGATCCCGAATCCGGCGCGGAGGATGATGACCAGGAGAATGAACAGCACCAGAACGAAGGCGGCGCCTCCGCCATAACCGGCGCAGCTGCAAGTGCCGGCAGCGTATGCCATGCTATCACCTCCTTTCGAGAGGGCGAGCGGCCCTGCATCTCTTGCCTAAGTAATTTATGGCGGCCGGCATCGAATCGCCTGTTCCTTCGCCTATTCCTTGAATTTTTACCGGAAAGGAGCTTCAGGACGTCCGTGGACTATCACGATCTCTTGGCTCGCGCAGGGGAAGGCAGCGCCCACCCCGGCGGCTTCGGGGCGACGAAGCGGCTGCTTCGCAGAATCAACCTGCCGGCCGGCAGCCGCGTGCTGGAAGTCGGCTGCGGAACCGGCAGAACGGCTTGTTACTTATCGGAGCTCGGCTACGACGTCATCGCCGTGGACCGCAACCCGCTCATGCTGGAGAAGGCAAGAAGACGGGCGCAAGGATCCGGGAGCCGAGCCCGCTTCGTTAACGGCGACGCGGCCTCGCTTCCGTTTCCCGATTCCGCGTTCGATATGGTGTTCGTGGAGTCCGTCAGCGCCTTCGTTCCGGGGGACCGCGCGTTTCGCGAATATTACCGCGTGTTGAAGCCGAACGGACGGCTGCTGGACCGGGAGCTGGCGTTCGTCCGGGCCGCGAATCCGGCCCGATGCCGCGATCTGGTCTCCTACTACGGATTGCGCCATTTGAAAACCGCGCGGGAATGGACGGCTTTGGCGAAAGAATGCCGATTCCGCAGCGTCAAGGCGACATCGCTTCGCACCGGCCTCGCGCCGACTCCCGCTTCGAATGCCGACCCGGGCCAGGATACGGATCCCGGGCTCTTGCAAGACCCCGACGCGGTCGACATGCTGTTCAAAAATTTTCGATTGATGAACAAATATCGCGGCAAAACGAATTCCGTCCTTATCTCTGCAATCAAGTAACGGCCGGGGAAAAAGAAGAGCTTCCCGGTTGGCGCTCCTGCGTCAGCCGGGAGGCTTCTTGCCGTTCGCTGCGGGCGGCGGCGCGCGTCTTACGGAATCGGCGGTCCCATCGGGGACCGTGCCAGAACGTGGAGAGGAAGCGGAACGGTCCGTTCGCGCTGCCAACCGTACCGGCCGAGAGCCTGCTCGCTTAGGAGAGGCCGAAGTCGCTGGCCTTCGCCGTAATAGAGCGTACCGTCCGGCCCCGAGTAGAGCAGATGATCGATGAGCTCATGCTCCTCCCAGACGTCCCCTTGGATCGGCCAGCCTTCCGGCAGCGAGTGGAGGACGCTAAACGGGAGAGGAACCGCTTCTTCCGGCCGGTAGCCGAACGTCCTCCACGAGGCTTCGCCTCGGAACGGATATCGGATGCCGTAAGCGATAAGGTGCATGCCGCCCTCCGGATCCGAGGCGTGGAAGACGTCGGGATAGTCCCGCAGCATCCCGCTTAACGGACGGATCGGCAAGCCGTCAGGCAGGCTGCACAGCAGATCGTCGGCCCCATGCGCCACCCGGGTGTAAGACATCCTCAGCCTCTCGAAATCCGGGTATGAAGCGACGCCGCGCTTGACGCCCCGCTCGATCCGGTAGACGGCGCCGGAACTAGCCATGCCGTACCAGCCTCCCGGAAGAGCCGTCGGAAGGGGCTCGTGGTGCGGATGGGCATGCATAAATGAATTCGGCAAAAATCCGGGGTCGAGGTGGAGAATCAGCCTTTCCGGATTGAAGCCCCACTTGCGCAGGAATCGCTTGCGATTCAGGCCGGCAATCGTGTAAGGGTCCAGCGAGTTGCGCTTGAAGCTGCGGTTGCCTTCGTGATAAATGTAGGTGTCCCCCGCCACCCGAAGGGCCAAGCCCTGCGTTAAGGCGCGATAGCAGAGGTCAATGTCCTCATAGCCGCCGATGGAGAACCGATCATCCAGGCCGCCCAGAGAATTCCAGGTGTCGCGGCGTATCATCATGCAAAAACCGCTGATGGAAGTCGCGTCGCGCCAGCGGAACGGATCATGTCGGTTGAAACGGTCGGCGAAGGCGAAAAAATGTTCGTCCGAGGAGAACGTCTGCTTGTTCAACTGCATCGGAAGCACGAAATTGGAGACGGGACCGACGACGCCGACAGACGGATGCGAGAGCAAAGCGGCCTGCAGCTGGCTTAACCACCTCGGCGAGACGAGAGTATCGTTATTGAGGAGAAGAATCAAGTCTCCGCCGGCCATCGCCGCTCCCTGATTGCAGGCCGCGGCGAATCCGACGTTCCCCTCGTTGCACATGAATTTGATATCCGGCTGCTCATACAGCCAGCCGATCGTCCCGTCGCTCGAACCGTTATCGATAACGATGAGTTCGTACGGAGCGTCCGTAAACCGGCGGATGCTGTGCACGCACCGCAGCGTCTGATCCATGTTGTTCAGCGTCAGAATGACGATGCTGGTCAGCATCCCGGAACCCCAAGAGACTGAAGCATCTGCACGAAGTTGGCTGCGTAGAGATCGGGGTGGAAGTTTTGGCGGACATGCTCTTCCCCTCTGGCAATCAGTCTGCTGCGCAGATCCTTATCGTTCATGAGCCGAGCAACCTGGGCGGCTGCTCCGCCCACGTCGCCGTGCTCGTAGTAAAGCGCCGTTTGCTCGTCTATGAGAGAGGTGCGAACGCCGTCGGAATCGGAAGTGACGACCGGGCAATGGCAGCTAAGCGCCTCTACCGCCGCGTAGCAAGCCCCTTCCGACAACGAGGTGATGCAGAGCACGCCTCCGGAATCTCCGATGATCGACAGGATGTTCGGCATCTGATGATGGGGGACATGATGAAATTCCCGCAATCTTCGTTCGAGACCGAGCGACGCGACCATGCCGCGCATCTCTTCCTGTTCGCCCGGCATCGCCAGCCACGGATCGCTGAGCATCCACACTTCCAAATCCGGACAATCCTCAGCCGTCCTGGCGGCAATCCGCAGAAAATCCTTCCAGTTCTTATTGGGCTCCAACCGGCCGATCCAGCCTGCGATCGGACGCGGATAAGGGGCCATGTGCTGGTAGTGGAACGTGTCCGCGTCGAACGGATTGTTGAAAGCGAAATGAGGTGCCTCCGGATACCCCTCCCGAAGGATGTCCCGCAGATGCGGCGTCATCGGATAAAGGTAGGCGTTGACATAAGGCGCCAGGAAAGGTTTCGCCGACAGCAGCGTCTCCCGAGCCTGCGGCATCGGGCCGAAGCCCTGAATCTCGAATAGGATCGGGCCCGCGAAACCCAATTCCCGAAACAGACGAACCTGCCCGAAAAAGGAAAGAACTACGACGGCCGCATAGCCGCCCGCATTCAGAATGGAACGGATCGCTTCCGGATCTTCGGCGTAAAAGACGGTTGTATCCGCATAATTCTGCGCTCCGCTTCCGGATTGGAAATACAGGAAATGGGCTTCGATACCTTTGCGCGCAAGCGCCTTGTGTCTCATCCGGTTCAGCGTGTCGACTCCCCCGCTGGGGAGAATAAACACGAACAGCACTTTGATGGCCATTAGACGGTCCTCCTTTAAGGCATGGCTTGCAAAAACGAGTTCATCTGAGGAGCGTAGTGGTCCCGGACCCGCGAGAACTCGCGGTCCACGACAGCTTTCCGTTGCCGGGTTCCCATGCCTTCGTGCCATCGGTAAGCCGTCAGCGTTTCGTTAATGTAGTGGAAGTCGACGTTTGCGAGGAACACGCGCAGCCAATATTCGTAATCCTGGGTGCACGATAACGCTTCGTTGAAATAGCCGACTCTCTCCGGCAGGGAGCGGTGCATCATGACCGTGCAGCCGTTGACCGGGCAGAAGGTGTACATGGCGCTGAAGAAGGCCCGAACGGACGGAAATTTAACCGCAAGGGACGGCATCATAAGCTCGTTGAAGGGGCCGATGAGGTTGAAGTCGGTGCAGCTGATGAGCGCTTGGCGTTCTCTCATGTATTGGACTTGTGTGGCCACTTTGTGGGGGTAGAAGCAATCGTCCGAACTGAGCCAGGCGATGTATTCGCCGGCAGCCATTCGAATGCCGTAATTGAGCGCGCTGGCCGTCCCCCCGTTGGATTTGCCCAAGTAGTGGATTCGTGAGAGGAACGGCTTCAGCTTCTCTTGATGAAGGGTGGAACCGTCGTCGACGACGATGATTTCGATCGGGGAGTAGGTCTGCTGCAGCGCGCTGGCGACAGCCTGGTCGATAAACGGGCAATTGTAAAAAGGAATCACGATGCTGACAAGTGGTTGGTCGGACATGCGGGCAGGCCTCCTGAACTGGGATGATACCAGTTTACGTGGACAGGAAGCCGCCGCCACGACGGTTGAACCGCGTCATCGGCCTGTTTTAGCCGCGCAGGGTCCAGTTCAGGAGCACGCCGGCCTGGGTCAAACCCGCGCCGAATCCGTACAGAGCCACGAGATGCCCGTCCTTTAGCCGTCCGTCCCGGACCGCGAGATCGAGCGCGAGCGGAATGGAAGCCGCAGACGTGTTGCCGAACCGTTCCGCGCTTGTCAGCGTTCGTTCCGGAGATATCTCCAGACGCTCGCACATGGCGTCCACCATGCGCAAGTTCGCGCTGTGGGGCACGAACCAATCGAGTTGCTCCATGCCGAGGCCGGCCGCGTCCAGCAAGCGGCGAATCCCAAGCGGGACTTGGGTGACCGCCCATTTGTACACCTCGCGGCCGTTCTGCACGATTTTGCCGCCGCCCGTCAGCGGCTCGCCGTTCAACTCGGAGGCCAATCCCGTCGCATAAACGAACGAGCCGCCCGCTCCCCAAACGGCCGCGTCCGACGCGAGAATCCGGCCTTCCTCCGCGCGCTCGACCAGCACGGCGCCAGCGCCGTCTCCAAACAGGATACAGGTGGACCGGTCGGTGTAGTCGGTTATCTTCGACAGCGTCTCCACGCCGA
Organism: Cohnella zeiphila; assembly: GCF_014212055.1. Lineage (GTDB taxonomy): Bacteria > Bacillota > Bacilli > Paenibacillales > Paenibacillaceae > Cohnella > Cohnella zeiphila. The sequence goes on from NZ_JACJVO010000021.1 coordinate 20,862, forward strand.
CGACGAGAACGGAACGGTACGCTCCGGTCAGAATCAAGCCGTTCGCCATCTGCAGGCCGGCGGCGAACCCCGCACAGGCCGCGTTCAAATCGAAGCCAAGGCAGGATCGCATGCCGAGCGCCTCCTGAATGCGCGAAGCGACGGATGGAAACGGCATATCCGGCGTCGTGGTCGCGACGAGAACGGCGTCAATATCCTCCGGCGATTTCCCGTACCGCTCGGCCAGGTTGCGCACGGCGGCGATCGCCAAATGGCTGGAGAATTCGTCCGGCCCGGAGATTCTTCTCTCCTTGATGCCGGTCCGGCGCGTAATCCATTCGTCGTTCGTATCGACCATTGCCGCCAAATCGTCGTTCGTCAACCGTTTCTCCGGCACATAGCTGCCGATGGCCGTTATCGCGGCACGGCTTTTCCACTCCGTCGCGCCCGTTTGCGTTTGCATCGTCTGGGTCCACCTTCCGATCATAATATTAGATACTAGAACCAGGTACTAATTTTCGATTTGCCTTTATCATAATTGCAAAAAGTGCTACTGTCAATCGTCCTTTGGCCAAGGATAGCCGGCTACCCGGAGGACAAACTACGGAAAGGCGCCGGGACGCCAAAGTTGACCGTAAGGAGGATCACGATGCACAAAATGATGACCGTGTCGACGGTAGTCCTCTCCACCGCGCTGGCTTTGACGGGCTGTATGGCCAAGCAGGGGGACGTCGGCAACAAAAATATCCGTTCCAACAACTATCGGATGCACGGCGCGAACGGCACCCGGTTCTTGAACGATCAGGCTGCCGAGCAAAACCGCATCCACGGAACGCAGCAGATGAACAACAACGTCGGCTCCAGGCTTCACGGCAACTCCAAGCTCGAGATGAGCCAGAAGATCGCGGACCAGCTGGCCGCCCTTCCCGAAGTGAAGTCGGCTTACGTCATGCTGACGAACCGGAACGCATACGTCGCCATCTCCGATGACAAGGACGGCATGAAGATTCACAACCGCAACCGGGGCGGAACGCATACGATTACGCCTTACAGCCTGGGCGCGGCGCCGGACCGCGGGGTAGGCCCGAACAATCCGAATTCGGCCGGCTGGAACGGCCACGTCCGGAGCAATAACGGCGTGACGGCCGGAGGCGGAACGACGGCCGGAGGGACGGGACTTACCGGCACGAACGGCGCCGGCATGCCGGGAGCGGCCGGTACCGCGACCGATCAGGAAGTATCGGATCTGGTCAAAAACAAAGTCGCCGACATCGTCAAAGGAATGGCTCCTACGACAGACAACGTCTACGTCTCGTCCAACGCCGATTTTTACGGACGGATGAAGGGATTCGCCGATCAAGTGAGCGGCGGCCATCCGATCCAAGGCTTCGTTACCGAGTTCAACGCGCTCGTGAACCGCATCTTCCCGACGGAAGCCGGCACGTACAACGGCGCTCGCACTTATTCCAAAACCGCGCCTTCGTATTACGCTCCGACGACTCCGTCCCATGGCACGGCTCGCGGCATGACCCGCTGATCCGTTGTCTTCAAGCAAGCCGGTCCCCGCGGATTCGCGCCGCGCGGACCGGCTTTTCTTCGGCAGGCCGACGCCTCTTCACCTGCGTATGACGCCGGAAACAATAGGGAAGGATTATCCATATCTTCTTCATCTTTTATAAAAGGGGAGAGTTATGGTGGATAAGAGCGGTTCCGCCGAGGCGGACGCGACGGCGTTGACGGATCGGCCTTCGCTTCAGAAAATATTGGAACATTTCAAGGACTGCTCGGACATGACGCGCCGCAGCTTCTCCTCCTGCGGCGTCGAAGCGGTTTATTTCACGTTCCTGGCCGGCAACGATGAGCTCTTGCGCGACCTGGTCTTGCCGTTTGCGGACGCCGATCCCCAAGAGGCGGCCTCCGTCTTGTACCGTCCTCCTTATTGTACCGTCGAAACGCTGGGAGAATGTATCGAAGGCATCCTGAACGGCCATGCGGCGATCTTCCTCGAGGATCGCGCCTGGCTTGCCGACGTCGCGAGGTCGGTCGGCCGAAAGATCGAGCAGTCCGAGACGGAGACGGTCATCGCGGGACCGCATGACGGCTTCGTCGAGAATTGGACGGAAAACCTGGCGGTTATCCGGAGACGGCTCAAAAGCGCCAAGTTGAAGACGGTCATGCTCTCCGTCGGCGAAGTGAGCAAGACGAAAGTGGTCTTGCTCTATTTGGACGGCATCGCCAATCCCGCGTTGGTCGACCGGATGACCCGGCGGGTCGAGAGCATCGAGATCGACGGGGTGTACGACGCCAATATGTTCGTTCAGCTGATCGACGAGAACCCGAACTCCGTCTTTCCCCAATTCATGACGACCGAGCGTCCCGACGCGGTCACCTCCAAGCTGCTTGGAGGCCGGATCGCCTGCATTGTCGACGGAAGTCCGTCCGTGTTCAGCACCCCGACCTCGTTTTTCGATTTCTTCGCTTCGCCCGACGATTATTACCAGAGGTGGCTGCTCGGCACGGCGCTCCGCATGCTGCGGATTCTCGGCTTCTTGATCACGATCTGCTTTACCGCTTTTTACGTCGCGATCACCACGTTCCATTACGAGATGATTCCCCATACGATGCTGCTGAACTTGACCGAATCCCGAAGCAAGGTGCCGTTTCCTCCGCTGATCGAAGCGCTGCTCATGGAGACGACCATCGAGCTGCTGCGCGAGGCCGGGGCCCGGCTGCCGACGAAGATCGGCCAGACCATCGGCATCGTCGGCGGGATCGTGATCGGCCAGGCCGCCGTCCAGGCCGGCTTCACGAGCAATATTCTGATCATCGCCGTCGCCACCTCGGCGATCGCTTCCTTCGTCATTCCCAGCTATATCATGAGCGCGTCCCTGCGTTTGATCCGGTTTGGCCTGATTATCCTGGCCGGAATCCTGGGCAACCTCGGACTGATGATGGGAATCGCGCTGGTCATTATCCAGCTGGCCGGCATCACGAACCTTGGGGCCTCTTATTTGACGCCGGTCGCTCCCGCCAATCTCGCGGACGCGATCGACACGTTCGTCCGCGGGCCGTTCTATGCGCTTCGGAAACGCCCGTCCATCGCCCAATCGCCGAATCCGGTCAAGGTCAAAATGAAAAAGTAGCGGGGGGTCCGCGTGACCGAAAAATTGAACGTTTTCCACATCGCTTTGCTTATCTACATGATCGAGTTGGATATCACCATATTCAGCCTGTCGCGGGTCGTCGCGGAGAATATCGGGACGAACGGCTGGGTAGGAGTGATCCTTCTATCCGCGGCCGCTCTCGTTAACATCTGGATGTACCGGGCGGTTTACGTGGTAGGCAAGGGCCGTTCGGTTCACGAGATCGCGGAAACCGTCGTTCCCCGGGCGCTGCTCATCCCCTGCTATATGGCGCTGTCATTGTTTTGGATTGCGGTCGGAGCGTTGGTCGGCAAAAATTTTATTACGCTTTATCAAATGCTATCCTTTCGTTCGACTAGCGAGATTATGATTTTCCTGTTTTATTGCGTTCTGATCTATTGCCTGCTCGTGAAAGACCTTTATAGCATCGTCAAAGCGACCACGGTCTTTTTTTTGATCACCTTCGCGCTGAATATATTGGCGCCGTATTTCTCCCGCGATTGGAGTCTGACGCGATTTACGACTTCTTTTTTTCAAGGAACGGAGAAAGGACATTCCCTGGCGGGCTGGACGGAGGTCTTTATCGTGAATATCGGATACGAGCTGTGCATGTTCCTGTTCCCCTACGTAGATCGGAAGAGCAAGCTGTTCAAAGGAGTGGTCGCCGGACATCTGCTCAACACGTCCGTTCAGCTTCTGGTGGTCTTCATCGCTTTCGGATTTTTCAGCTTCCAGCAGCTGCAGGTGATGGAGTATCCGGTACTCAATACGCTCGAATATTTCGAGTTTCCGTTTATCAATCGCATCGACAACTTAATCTATTGCGTCTTCTTGTTTCCGAATCTCGTCTCGTCGGTCATGTTCTGCTATGCCGCGCTGGCGACGATGCGGCGCGTATTCCCGAAAGCGAAGCCGAAACTGCTGGAACGCGGGATAGCGGTAGTGCTGTTCGGGGCCGGCTGCGTGTCCATTGCGCTGAATCCTTTCGGCAACCTGCTCAACAATGCGTATTATCTCGAGACGATACTGGCTTTCCTCATTCCGGCGCTGCTTATCCCTGCCGCTTACCGGATGCGCCGCAAAGAAAGGAGTGCCGGACATGAGGAGTCGGGCAGCGGGTAAGCTTTCCCGCTTTCTTGCGTTGCTGCTGGCGCTGCTGATGCTGATGATGACCGGTTGTTCGGACCAACGGATCATCGAGAAGATCGGCTTTATCCGCACCATCGGATTGCAGGCCGCCGCCGAGGACGAAGGCGAGGAGGAAGAGGAAGAGAATACCGGGAAAATCAAGGTGACGATCAGCATTCCGAAGACCAAGGAGCAGGATGTGATCGTCTATTCGACCGTCTCCAAGACGATCCGGCAGGCAATAAAAGTGTTCGATTTGCAGAACGACCGGAAAATCGTCAACGGGCAGCTCCGCCAAATTGTCTTCGACACGGCGCTTTCGCGGAAAGGGATATGGAAATATCTCGACACTCTCATGCGGGACGGGTCCGTCGGCAACCGCGTGCACGTCGTTATCGCGGAAGGGGATCTGAACCATATGTTGTCCCGAAACTTTGAACAAAGCGGGCCCGCCGGCGAATACATCGACAATCTTCTGCGCACGGAGCGCCGGATGGGAGACGTCCCGGATTCGAACCTGTATACGTTCCTGAGAGACTACAAGGACGACGGAATCGAGCCCTCGGCGTCCATTCTCAAAGAGACCGGGAACAGCCTGATCGTTAACGGGATCGCGCTGTTCCAGGAAGACCGATACGTCGGGAAGATCGACGCCGAGGAGAAGATCTACTTCGGCATGCTGCTCGGGAACATCAGGGCGGGCGACATGTTCTTGGATTACCCGGACAAGGACTTCGTCAGCGAGGACTCCACCCTGATGAGATTCAACAGCTCGCGGAAGCTCAAAGTTCTATCCGTCGGCGGAGGCGCTCAGCCGCCGAAAGAGAAGATATCGCTGAAGTTGACCGGCACGTTGCTGGAATACAACGGCGGCCTGGATTTGGAGAGCACGGCCGAACGCCATCAACTCGAAGATGAGATAGAGAAGTTCGTTCAGTTGAAATGCGAGGCCGTTCTGGCGACCATGAAGGAACTGAAATCGGACGCCATCGGTGTCGGCCAGCATGTCCGGAACGCCATGCCCTATGCCGCATGGAAGCGGCTGGACTGGCCGGAGGAGTTCGCCCGTTCGCAAATCGAGGTGCACGTCGACGTCCATATCAAGAGCTTCGGCAAGCTCCAATAAAAAAACGGGAAAAAGAAGAATAAACGGCCGCAATCGGGCGTTTGCCCGGGCACCCGAACAGGGATCAGCCGCATATTGTATCGTGAGTCCCGGAAGCAGCGAAACAGCGGGCGGCGCCGGCCCCGGTCCCCGGCGTCCGATCCTCGCGACGGAATGATCCTTTTGAAGGCTGTACGCCCAAAATTACCGGGTTACCGCACCAGTGTCCGAGGCCTTTCATAAGATAAAGTTGACTGTATCCCTTAACCTTGTAATCATTCCATTCCCGGGCAAGGAGGGGTGACACACGTTGAAAGGCAGCGATCACAAAAGCAAATTCCTTCTCACCAATCGGGAACGCGAAGTTTTCGAGTTGCTCGTGCAGGACAAAACGACCCGCGACATTGCCCAGCAACTTTTCATCAGCGAGAAAACGGTCCGCAACCACATCTCGAACGTAATGCAGAAGCTGAACGTCAAAGGTCGTTCGCAAGCGGTTGTCGAGCTGATCAAACTTGGGGAGCTCAAGATCTGACGAGAGCAGATCTTGAGCGAGACGCAGCCGACCTTCTTTTTCGCTGCCGGTTTCCCCGCGCAGCGGGAGAGAAGGTTTTTTGACGGTCTTGCCAGCATTGCATCCATAACCGGCCGGTTCGCTGCCGCGGCGCCGTATCGGCCTTCCTCCAAGCCAAGGAGAGCTTCCTTGGTTTTTTCTTGGTTGGAAAGCCGGAGCTTTATTCGTTTCAGTCTATTTTAAGGGCTTCGATGTAAAGCTCGATCGTCAACTCGTTTCCGACAACGAGGCCGCCGGTTTCCAGAGGCGAGTTGAAGGTCAAGTCGAAATCTCCGCGATCGATGCGGGGCGTCGGAATGGAAGCCGGCGCGCTCCCGGCCGCGAGGATCGCGGTTCAGTCCTGCGAACTCGGTATGGAAGGTGACCGGCTTCGTCATTCCGCGCACCGTCAGATGGCCCGTCAGGAAGTCATCGCTCTTCAGATGCTCGTCCCGCTGCGGTTGGCGAGTGGTGATGCTGTTTGCGTCCGGAACTGTGTTCCGGATCGACTTGCCAATGTTTTTTGCTCATGTGAGGATACCAACCTTTCTTCTTGCGGATTTTGTGCGGATACGCTTAGACCTATACCCAAACGCTACTGGCAACGGGATGCAGTAGCGTTTTCTCCTTTTTCTGTCTTCTCCCCAACAAAGTGAAATCGGTTAAGAAAAAGACATTCCGGTCAACGCAATCGGGCAGGGCGATCTCTATAATGAGGACAAATGCGGTTCATATTTGGAGGTCGCCATGAGGAAGGCTCTTGCAGCAGGCGCTGCCGTCCGCCCGGACAAGAACCGGTGGAGCATGTCCCACCTGCCGTTTTACCTGATGATATTGCCCGGGCTGCTTTATTTTATCGTGTTCAAATACGTTCCCATGTTCGGACTCGTCATCTCCTTCCAGCAGTACGATCCGTTCGTCGGCATCGCGAAGAGCCCATGGGTCGGCTGGGACAACTTCCACAGGCTGTTCATGGAGCAGGATTTCCCGCTGCTGCTCAAAAACACGTTCCTGTTCGCGGGACTGGACATTCTGTTCTTCTTCCCCGCCCCCGTCGTGCTGGCGCTGCTGCTGAACGAGGCGCGGCTCAAGGCATTCCGGAATTTCGTACAGACCGTTCTCTACGCGCCGCACTTCATTTCTTGGGTCGTCATCGTCTCTCTGACCATTACGCTGTTCTCCTCGCAGGACGGCATGATCAACCAATGGCTCTCTTCCGCGGGGCTGGGGACGATCGATCTGTTTGCGAGTCCGGGCTGGCTGAAGCCGATGTGGCTCATTCAGAACATCTGGCAGGGAATGGGCTGGGGCTCGATTCTCTACCTGGCCACGATGGCGTCGATCGACCCGTCCTTGTACGAAGCGGCGCGCGTGGACGGCGCCGGACGGTTCCGCCAGATCTGGCACATTACGCTGCCCGGCATCCGTTACGTCGTCGTCGTGCTGTTTATTTTGCGGCTCGGCAGCTTCATGGACATCGGCTTCGAACATATTTTCCTGCTGCAGAATCCGCTCAACTTCCACGTCTCCGACGTATTCGACACGTTCGTCTACCGGACGGGCATTCTTCAGCGGGACTACAGTTACTCGGCGGTCGTCGGCATGTTCAAGTCGGTGGTCGGGCTCGTGCTCGTGATGGGAGCCAACCGGCTCGCCCGGAAGTTCGGACAGGAAGGGGTGTACTGAGCCATGAGTTCAACCCGGTCTACTCTGCGGGACGGCGTGTTCCAACTCGCCGTCGTCATCATTCTGCTCTTGCTGACGCTGGCCGTCGTGTTCCCGTTCCTGCTCACCGTCACGAGTTCGTTCGCCGACAGCAAGGAGCTTCTCCTGAAGAACGTGGTGCTCTGGCCCAAGCACTGGACGCTGGACGCATACAAGTTCCTGCTGGACAACGATCAGTTCGTCCGTTCGTTCCGGAATGCCGTCGTCATCACGGTCGTCGGCACCGCGATCAACATGGCGCTGTCCGTGCTGATGGCGTACGGCCTGGCTCAGCCGGGCGTGAAGGGCAGAACCGCCGTCAACTTCATGGTGCTGTTCACGATGCTGTTCCACGGCGGCATGATTCCCACCTACCTGGTCGTGAACAAGCTCGGGCTGATCGACTCCTACTGGTCCATCTGGCTGGTGGGCGCGATCGCGCCGTTCAACATGATCGTCATCCGCAGCTTCTTCCAGACGCTTCCCAAGGAACTGAAGGAATCCGCGCGGATCGACGGATGCGGCGAGTTCAAAATTTTGTGGCGGATCGTCCTGCCGGTCTCCATGTCGATGATGGTGACGTTCGCGCTGTTCTACGCCGTCGCCAACTGGAACACTTACTTCCAGGCGATTCTGTATCTGAACGACAGCGACAGCTATCCGCTGCAGGTGTTCATGCGCCAGGTGCTGATCGTGAACCCGTCCGAGCTGGGGCTCGACGTCACGGACAGCGGCTATACGTACACACCGGCCGTCCGCCATGCCGTCATATTGCTCGCGGCGCTTCCGCTGCTCGTCGTCTATCCGTTCATGCAGAAGCATTTCAGCAAAGGAATGATGGTGGGCTCCGTCAAAGGATAAGCCTCCCAAGGTTTCCCCTGTTAAAGAAACCGGCGATCGAGTAAGGTGGAAGATGACAAGGGGGAGATCGGATGTATCATGTGCTGGTCGTCGAGGACGAGCCGTTGATCCGGGATGCGATCGTGGAGATGGTTCACCAGCTAGAGGGGTTCAAAGTGACCGGAGAAGCTTCCGGCTGCGAGGAAGGCTGGCGGCTCGTTCAGGAGCTGTGGCCGACCTTGCTCGTCACGGACATCCAGCTTCCGGACGCGGACGGGCTCGAACTGATTCGCCGGATTCGCGAGTCGCAGCTTCCGGTCGTCTCGATCATCGTAAGCGGCCACGACCATTTTCCATATGCCCAGAACGCGATTCGCCTGAACGTATCCGAGTATTTGCTGAAGCCGATCTCGGAACAGGAGCTTCACGCCGCGATCTCTCGGTCGATCGGCCGGCTGGAGACGCTCGCGGAGCCCAACCGGATGCTGGTCGACATCCAGCGGTTCATCGACCGCATGCCGGATTGCCAATCGGTCGAGCTGTTCGAGCAGGCGGATCGGATCCTGAGCGCGATCTTCGGCGGCCGGTCGCTCGAACCGGGGGCCCGGATCAGCTATCTGCGCGTTTTCCTGGGCAAGCTGACGGAATATATCAAGACGGTCTATCCGGAACTGAGGGAGGCCGAGCTTCCCGACGAAGCCGGCGAGCAGATGACCCGCAAGCTGTTCCACGATCTGCTCCACGAATGGGTTCGCCGGTATCCCCAATTCGCGGGCAACAACATGAGACTCGTCATCAAGCGCGCCTGCGAGTTCATGGAGAACAACCTGCAAGAGGAAATCACGCTGAAGCAGATGGCCGACTATTCCCACTTGAGCGTCTCCTATTTCGGGGTTCTTTTTAAGCAATATACGGGCAAAAGCTTCGTGAATTACTTCAATCAGATTCGCATCGAGAAGGCGATGGAGCTGCTGCGGAATTCGGACCGAAAAGTCTACGAGATCGCGGAAACCGTCGGGTTCGCTTCTCTTCCGTACTTCAACCGCGTCTTCAAGCAGGTGTCGTCCCTGACTCCGAACGAATACCGGAAGAGCCTTGGCCTATGAAATGGGGACGCTGGGTGAACCGCTACTCGATCCAGACCAAGCTCGTCATTCTGCTCCTGACGGCGACGCTGTCCGCGATCGCGCTCACGGGGGCTTTCTCTCAGTATTTCTATATGAAAGCGGCCAAAAAAGACTTCTTTCAGTTCGCGGACGACGCTTCGTTCCGGCTGAACCGCCAGATCGAGCTCTACTTCCAGCAGATGAAAATATCCGTCTCTTCGCTCCTGGCCGGCCCGCTGCCGAACCGCAACGATATCGCCCGCTCGGCGGAGAGCGTCGGCATCATCCAGAACTGGCTCGTCAGCGAGGGGCCGACTTCTCCTTCAAGGTTGGCCGATCTGCAGGACGTTCTCAACAATTACATCGCGCTTAATTACAGCGAAGTGGACAGCATGTTCCTGGTCGCCGCCGACGGCCGCATCGTATCGAACCTGCAGAACCTGGACGACCCGGCCGAAGCGTACCGGGACGAACCGTGGTACGGCTCGCAGATGAGCGAGAATTTGCAGGTGCTGCCGACTCACCGGTCCGGTCCGACGGGCAAAGCGGTCATCTCGCTCGTGCTTCCGATCTTCTCCACCGACAGCATGAAGCTGGCCGGCCGGCTGGTTCTTAACCTGAGGATCAGCGAGCTGGAGAAGACGATCGTTCGCTCCACCCTGGCGAAGAAAGGCTATTTCTTTATCGTCTCGAAGGACGGGACGATCGTTTATCATCCGGACTCCGGCCTGCTCGGCAAGCCGATGGGAGAGACGGAGCTCGCCGGATTGAAGCTGGACCGTTCGTCTTCGGTTCAAACGATTCAAGGCACCCAGATGCTCGTCTCCAGCAGCCGTTCGGAGCTGGCGGATTGGAAGCTGGTCGCCATGGTTCCGTTCGAGGAGATGGCCAGCGGGGTCAAGGTGGCGCGCAACGCGGCGCTGGCCGCGATTCTGATTCTCGTTGCGATCGTGCTCGTCCTGGTTCCGATCGCCGCGCGGCGGTTTACCCGTCCGCTCCGGCAGTTGAAGCGGCTTATGGAGCAAGCGGAGCGCGGCAAGCTGGACGTCAGGGCGGACGTTGTGCCCGGCCGGGACGAGATCCAGATGCTAGGCCACGGCTACAACCGGATGACGAGCCGGCTCGGTGAACTGATCGACACCGTCGGCCGGATGAAAGTGAACGAAATGAACATTTTGCTCGGGCAGAAAGAAGCGATGATCCGGGCGCTGCAGAACCAGATCAACCCGCACCTGCTGTACAATACGCTGGAGATCATCAACAGTCTGGCCTATGTCGAGAAAAACGAGCGCATTCAGGTCATCGCCAAAAATCTCGGCGATTACTACCGCTATACGGCATCGATCAAAGAGCCGTTCGTCACGCTCCGGGAGGAGCTCGAGCACGCCGGGAAGTATCTCGAGATCGTGAAAATCCGCTTCCCCCGGCACTTCCAAAGCCGCTTCTACGTGAACGAGAAGTACCTGGAGATGCGAATCGTCAAATGCTCGCTTCAGCCGCTCGTCGAAAACGCCGTCAAATACGCCGTCGAGCCGAAGCGCGGCAGCGGCACGGTTATCGTCAGCGCGTATCACGAGCAGCAGGATCTCGTCATCGAGGTCGCGGACAACGGCGACGGCATACCGGCGGACAAGCTCGAGGAGCTGAACCGGCGGCTGGACGGCATCGCCGCGGAGGCGGACGGCAAGCTCGGCGGCAGCCCGTCGCTCGGCATCGCCAACGTCCATGCCCGAATTGCGCTGCAGCACGGTCCCCGCTACGGCCTGACGATTACTTCCTTCGAAGGAAGGGGAACGGTCGTCTCGATCCGCGTGCCGCTTGACTGCCGGGCGGAAGGAACCGGACACGACGAATAAAAGAAAAGGTCCCATTGCCGCCAAAGGCGGAGGACTGGCTAACGACAGGAGGAGCACGCGATGAATGCAGCGAAGCAAGCAGCCCGCGTCACGGTGGGCACGGAGGTATCGGAGCATACGGTCAGCCCTTATCTGTTCGGCCATTTCATCGAGGATATCGACGACCACATGCCGGCCATGCTGGCGTATCCGCTTCGCAACATGGACTTCGAGGAGGAGGACCGGGACGCGGACGGCGTCTCCGGCTGCTGGTATCCGCTGGGCTTCGGCAAGCATGCCCGGTTCGCTCTGGAGCCGGCCGCGCGCGGGCACGGGGGCCACAGCCAGAAGATCCGGCTGTTCAACAAAGACCGTTGCGCCGCGGGAATCGGCCAGAGAGTCCAAGCGGAGGCCGGCGTTCCGTATCGCCTGAGGATCATCGCCAGAGCCACCCGCGAGATCGCCAAGCTGCACGTCAAGCTGACGGACCGCGGCACCGGCGAGCTGCTCGGATTCCTGGAGCTCGGCATCCGCAGCCACCGGTGGGAGGAGCTGGCCGGCAGCCTCAGCGCCACGCGGTCCTGCGCGGATGCCGAACTGCAAGTATGGGCCGTGCCGCTTCCCGCCGCGGAATGGGAGGATTCGGTCTCGACGGGGCTCGTCTGGTTCGACCACGTATCCCTTCTGCCCGAACGGGAGACCGGGCTGCTGAAAAAGGAAGTATTCGAGATGGCCGGGGAGCTCAACGCCGGCATCATGCGGCTTGGCGGCAACGTGATCAGCCTGTACCATTGGGAGGACTTCGTCGGCCCGACGGACCTTCGGCCGAACTATGTGAACGAAGCGTGGGAGGAGGCCGGCCACGTTCACAAGTATTTCGGCACCGACGAATTCGTCGCGCTGTGCCGGCAGCTTGGCGTCGAGCCGCAGATCTGCGTCAACGCGGGAACGGGAACGGCGGAAGAGGCGGCCAGATGGGTCGAATACTGCAACGGCGGCGCGGACACGGAGATGGGAGCGTTCAGGGCCGCTAACGGACACCCCGAGCCGTACGGGGTCAAATATTGGGAGATCGGCAACGAGATGTACGGCCCTTGGCAGGCGGGAGTGTGCTCGCCCGAGCAGTACGCCGATCTCTATTTGTCGTTCGCGGAAGCCATGAAAGCGAAGGATCGCTCGATCCGGCTCCTCGGCTGCGGAACGGCCAGGGATTCGCTCGCGCCGGGCTGGAACCGGAAGGTGCTGGAGCGGGCCGGCCATGCGATGGATTACTTTACCCTTCATATTTATCAGGGCAGCAACTTCTTTCCCATCGACGCGGGAACGCCGGGACCGGACCGCTTCAAGGCGATGGTCGCCTTCCCCGAGGTCGTCAGGTCGCTGTTCGGGGAAGTCGAAGAGCTGCTTCGAAGCCGGGACGAGCTGAAGCACGTGAAAATCGCGGTGACGGAGTGGAATGCGATGTATTTCCCGAATCCCGACTTTCCGAACGCGCACACGCTGGAAGCGGCGGTCGCGAACGCCTGCATGCTAAACGAGATGATGCGCCAGAGCGGCCTCGTGCGGATCGCCAACTTCTCCGATCTGGTGAACGGCTGGGTCGGCGGCTGCATCCGGGTGGGCGATGCCTACGAACGGATGAAGAAGCCGGGCTGGAGCGGCAAGGAAGGGATCGTCTTCGGGACGGCGACGTACCACCTGATGAAGATGTACGCAGGCCGAAAGCCGCATCGCCTGGTGGAGACGAATGTCGTATGCGATACCTTCGACGCCGGCCCGTCGAAGCTTCCGCTGAACCTGAACGGACTGAAGAAGGTGGACGTCGTCGGCTGCCTATCCGAGAACCGGGATGCGCTAACCCTGTTTATCGTCAACCGATCGCTGGACCGCATCGCGCTCACTTGCGATCTGTCGCCGTGGCGGCCGGCGGACGGTGCGGTCGTGCGGGAGCTGGCGGGACCCGATTACGAGGCGCGCAATACGGTCTGGGAGCCGGACGCGCTGCGCGAGGAAGTTCGCGGCGCCGGCTTGACGGATTCCCGGTGGGAAGGGGAGCTCAGGCCGCATTCGGTATGCGTTCTGGAGGTGCCCCTGCACGTTGCTTCGCCTGTTCCCAGTCGAATCGGATAACATTTCGAGTTTCTGTGTAACGCAATCGGCTTGGGCAAGGCTCATACTGGTATCAGCAAGATTCGCTTTTCTAAAGGAGGGGGAAGATTTGGGCCTAAGCGTGCGATTGGACCGATCTCCGAAGAGGACGAGCCCTTGGCGCGTCGACAAGCGCATCTTCGGCAAGTTCTTCGAGATGAACGGAAGGGACACTTACCCGGGGATTGTGGAGGATTGCATCGCCAACGGTTCGTTCGAGCTCTGGCACTCGAAGAGAAAGAAGGACGGGACCAACCTGCCCTGGACGATGCGGACCGAGATTATGTACCGGGATACGCCGATGACGCCGGGCCTGGCCTATCCGTGGGAGCCGGTCAACTTTCGGGAAGGCGCGTTCGCGCAGCCGGAAGGCGGAATTCACGGCAAGCGGGAGCGAATGCGGTTCCAGCGGATCGCGCTGGAAGGAGAGGGCGAGAAGCTCGGCATCGCCCAGCGGATTACGCTGGCGGACGAGCGGACGCTGGAGTACCGCCTGCGATTGTACGCGCGGGCATCCGGCGCGCATTCCCGCCTTTGCGCCGCTCTGGAAGACAGGGAAGGAAAGGTGCTGGCCGAGAGCGTCGTCGCGCTCGGCGAACAATGGGAGGAGCATGACGTCCGGCTGACGCTTGAACATGCAAGCGCATTCCGTTATGCGGATTCCCCGTTCGGCGAATACCGGCTAAGCCTGATGGCGGAAGCGGACGGACCCGGCGAAGTCGATCTGGATTGGGTGAGGCTGGCGTCCGGCGACGCGGTCGACGATCTGTTCAATCCGACCACGATCGAATGGATCAAGCGGTATGGCGTCACTTCGATCCGCTGGGGCGGCAACTACGCGAACGAGTACAACTGGAAGGATGGAATCGGACCCTGGGAACGGCGGCCGGTCCGGGATAATCTGAACTGGGGCGGGCTGGAGCCGAACTACTTCGGCACGAACGAATTTTTGCGCTTCTGCCGGCTGACCGGCGCGGAGCCGTTCCTGAACGTCGGCTTCAGCTATGACCTGCCGCCCGAGCTGGCGGCCGAATGGGTCGAATACGTCAACGGATCGGCCGATACGCCGATGGGACGGCTGCGCGCGGAGCACGGCTATCCGGAGCCGTGGGGAGTCAAGCTGTGGCAGGTCGGCAACGAGAGCTACGGGGACTATCAGTTCGGCTATACGAACTCGATCGATTTCGCCCGCCGTCTGAAAGGGTATTATGAGGCGATGAAAAGAGCGGATCCGACGATCGCGATCATCGCCGCCGGCGAGGATCCGATGTACGTCGATTATTCGGAGATCCCCGGCCAGCCTCCGATCTGGAACCGCCGGCTGTTCGAGTTCGCGGGACCGGCTTGGATGGAAGGACTCGATATTCACCAGTACACGAGAGGAATCCGCGACGAAGGCCTGCGCCGGCAGTGGATGGAAGAGAACCGGGCGGATCCCATCTTCTACAATCAGGTGCTCGTCTCGTATCCGACCCAATACGAAGCCCTGATTCAAGAATTGAAGCAGCTGGCCGAAGGGTACGGCTTCCGGCCGCTCGCTCTCGAGATCGGGGAATGGAATCTGGAGCCGGAGACGGAGGCGGACTGGCCGAAGGCGGAATACGAGACGATGGCGCACGCCTGCTACGTCGGCTCGATGCTCAACACCTTCATCCGGCAGGGCGACGCCGTCAAATATGCCTATCAGCGGGACAATACGCTCTACTACCGCGCGTATCCGGTCGATATGCGGCCGGTGAATCCCGGCAACGACACTTCGTTGCTTTATGCCGAGCCCTTTCTCCGCAAGGATACGGGCTGGCATTGCCTGGACCTGGAAAAGGAAGGCACCGGCTTCGAGATGCCGCAAACGTGGGTGCGAATCCGCCCGATGGCGAACATTCCGCATATCGACGTCGCGGCCGTTCTGTCGGATGCCGGCGACGAGATCGTTCTGTTCGCGGTCAATCGGGATTTGAAGGCCGCCGGAACGCTGTCGGTGGCGGGCGACTGGCAGCCGGGAAGGATGAAGGCGACGGCTCGGCTTCAGTCCGCCGATACCCCGTTCCTAAGACAGGAGAATTGGTACGGGGCGACCGGCGGCTACCGCTTGGCGGAGCTTGAACCGCAGACGTCTCCGGACGGCGGGATCGAGCTGGCCATGCCGGCAGGCTCGGTCGCGCGCTTGACGATCAAACTAAGCTGACGACAAAAGGGGAAACGAACCATGAAAAAACAGCTGCTGCTGCTGGCCGCGGCCATCACGGCGGTCAGCCTGACCGCATGTTCCTCCAATAGCAACAATAGCTCGAATTCGGGAGCGGGAGCTTCCTCCTCCGTCCCGGCTTCTCCGGCCTCCACGGCTTCCGCCTCTTCGGCGCCGGGAACGGCTGCGCCCAATGCGGGCATCGACGACGGCAAGGAGACGATGGACATTACGCTGATGGTTCCGCAATACGCGGAGATCGGCCCTTCCAGCGACTCGGAGCTCGTGAAGAAGCTGGACGAGAAGCTGAACGTCAAGCTGGACATCCAATGGATTCCGGGCGCCAGCTATAACGACAAGATCAGCGTGCTGGCCGCCTCGAACAGCCTTCCCGACGTGTACCGCGTGGCCACGCAGGACTACATGCAATGGCGGGACAAGGGCGTGTTCATGGACGTCAAGCCTTCGCTCGCCTCGTATCCGAATCTGACGCAATACCTTCCCGAAGAAGCCTGGAAGGAACTGAACGGCAAGGACCGCTATTACGGTCTTCCTTACTACAGCATTCCTCATCTGTTCTCGATGGCGATCCGGCAGGACTGGCTGGACAAGCTCCATTTGCAAATGCCGGCGACGGTCGACGAATTCTACAACGTGGCCAAAGCTTTCGTCACGGACGACCCGGACGGGGACGGCAAGAACGACACGACCGGCTTCTCGATCATCGTCGATTCCGACGGCAAGTTCGAGAACGCGGAGTTTCTGGAAGGCGCTTTCGGCCTGGGCAACGAATGGGCGCTTAAGGACGGCAAGCTGGTGGCGATGCAAGCGCAGACGGAAGAGCTCAAAGCGTTCATCGGTTTCCTTAACAAAGCTTATTCCGAAGGCGTGCTCGACAAGAATTTCCTGGTCATGAAGCCGGCCGACGCCCGCAACAAGCTGTGGAACGGACAGGTGGGCATCCAGCGTCTCAACCCGAACGAAGCTCTTCGCCTCGACGAGCCGAACATTCAGAAAAATTTCCCGAACGCGAAGCTCTCCCAGCTGCTGCCGGCCGGACCGACCGGCATCCGGGCCACGCAGACGGACGGGATGGGCCAGACCAAAGTCGTCATCAACGCCAAGATCGATCCGAAGAAGCAGCAGCGGATCCTGAAGCTGCTCGACTACATGCTCTCCGACGAAGGGTACGATCTCATCAAAGACGGAGTCGAGGGCGTGGACTACAAGAAGAAGGATGACGGAACGTACGAGAAGCTCGAGACCAAAGACGCCGGCAACCTGTTCTCCATCAACTTTTTCCGGCGCGCGGACAGCGCGATTCAGCTTCACAAGTACAATGACCAGAATTACGTCAAGCAGGTCGAGCAATGGCTCGACAACAACGACAAGTACGATTGGCCGAACTACGGCTTAGGTCTTGCGGCGGAGACGGAAGTGTACAAGAAAGTGAACTTCGCCACGCTGAACACGAAGTGGATGTCCACGATGGTCAACATCATTACGGGCCAGGCGCCGATCGACGATATCGACAAGGCGGCGAGCGATTGGCTCAAGAACGGCGGACAGCAGCTGACCGACGAAGTGAACCAGATTTACCAGGAACGCCAGTAACGACCCGGAGACGGGCGCGCGCTGCCGAACAGGCGCGCCCGCTTGCGGAAGAATTCGGATCGCGGCTTCCCATTCCACTGGAAAAAGGAGATTGAAATCGTGAGGAAAATCGGCTTTGGGTCCGTTCTTTTCGCACTCGCATCCTCCGTGGTATTGACTTCCGCTTTCCCGCAGCTTACGCACGCCGATCCTGCGGCCGCCGTCATCGATATCGATACGGGCAGCGCCTATTCGTACAGCCCCGACTTTCGGGGGATGAACAACGAGCCGGAGCGCACTTCGATCAAGATGAACGATCCGGACTTCATCGATGCCGCGCTCGACTACGGACGCATCGGCTTTGTCCGTTGGCCGGGAGGAACGCCGACCAACAGTTTTTCCTGGAAGCTGGGCATCACCGATTCCGAATTTACCGGCCAGGCCCAGAAGGAGCCGCGCCGCTACTACAACCAGCTCTATTCGCAGCGTTATCAGATCGCCAAAGGCGACGAGCGCATCTCCGATTACGTGGACTTCCTGCAGCAGACCGGAGCCAAAGCGGTCATTATGGTCAACGTCCTGCAGTACAATCCGGAGCAGGCGCGGGATTTGGCGAAGTATTTGTACGAGAATCATGTCCCCGTCCTCTATTTCGAACTCGGCAACGAAATCTCGTTCTATGTATCGGGCAGCGGCAACCAGCAGGCGGCCTTCAAGTCCGGCACCGATTATCTCGATCGCGCGAAAGTGTTCAACGACGTGATCAAATCGGCTTATCCGGGCGCCAAGACGGTCATCTCCATGAGCAACAACCAGGTGCAGAGCTTCGACGAGGACGTATACAATTACGCGAATCCCTACTGGGACGCGATCACCACGCACCGGTTCGTCGGAGACGGCGCGACCGCGAGCGCGGCGATGAGCAGCGCCAACGGGTATTTGAGCAGCTGGAACTCCCTGATCAACGACAACTATGCGGCTCATCTCGACAATCCGCAGATTTTTATCGGCGAGCACGGCGTCAAGCTCGGCGGGCTGCTGGACAACACGCAATATGGCGGCATCTACGTGAGCGAATCGATTCTCCGTCTGATCACGAACCCGCATATTGCCCATTTGGCGGGCTACCGCTTTACGAACGGCGTCTTCACGCCTTCCGTCGATTACGGAACGTTGCTTGAAGACGCTTATCAAGACGGCCATACGGTCGATGCGGCGGCCTTGGACTTCGCTCCCTACTACAGCACGCCCGCCGACTCGCTGCAGGTCGTCGACGGCGCCGTCAATCAGGGCACGACCGCCTGGAGCACCACGGTAACGGGAGGCGACACCGTCGCCATGACGGGCGGCACGATGCCCGCTCTGTTCGCCCAGGCGTTCGAAGGAGACAACGGGAAAGATTACGTCGTCATCACGAACAAGTCCGGAAGCGAGCAGCAAGCCGAGATCAAGCTGAACGGCGCCGGCGTCACCGCCGCCATGACGAAATCGTACACGACATCGACCGATCCGCTCGCGACCAACAGCGCGAGCAACCCGAACGTCGTAACGGTACAGTCCGCTCCGACGGGCAACCCGGTCGTTGTGCCGCCTTACAGCGTCATGCGGGTGGAATGGACGGGAGACGTCGGCTTGGCCGCGCCGAGAGCGCCGGATCTGATGAACACGGAGGCGGGCGACGGTACGGTGACGCTCAAGTGGCAATCGAGCTTGAACGCGACGGGGTACAAAGTGAAGGTCGGGACTTCGTCCGGCAGCTACGGGACGACGGTCGACGTCGGCCATTCGCTCAGCCGAACGATTACCGGCTTGACCAACGGCAGCACCTATTATTTTGCGGTGACGGCCTACAACGCGGCGGGAGAGAGCGGGCTCTCGAACGAGACGTCCGCGACGCTGTCGCCCCCGGCCGCCCCGATGTCCAGACGAGCGTATGCGGAGTCGGACGGCGCCATCGCCGTCGAGTGGCAGAGCGTGCCGGGAGCGACGGGCTACAAGCTGCAGTACGGGACGTCTTCGGGATCGTATCCGAACACGATCGACGTCGGGAACAATCTTGGCCAGCTCGTCATGGGTCTGACGCCCGGTACGACCTACTACTTTACGGTCAAAGCTTACAACGGAAGAGGAGACAGCGGCGCTTCGGCCGAGATGACGGCTGCCGCGGCAAGCTGGCTGCCGCTCGCTCCTCACGATGCCGCCATCGCGAGCGAGTCGTCTGCTTCGATCACCCTTAGCTGGACCCCGACCCGGACGGAGACGTACCGCGAATACTTCGAGGACGGCGCGGCCCAAGGATGGTCGGCGAAGAAAGGAACCTGGAGCATCGCGACCGACAACGCCCGAGGCGCTAACTTCTACCAATCGCCGCTGGACAGCACGGGCCTGGCCGTCTTCGACAACAGCGCGACCGGCGATTACGAAGGCGAAGCGATGTTCGAGCAGGCGGGTACGTCTTCCGGCAAGGCGGCCTATGCCTATGGGCTCGTCGCGCGGTACGTGGACGACGGCAACTATTACAAGTTCGTCTACAACATCAACGAGGACCGCTTCAAAATCGTTAAGGTGGCGGGCGGCACGGAGACGGTGCTGGCCTCCAAAACGCGGGCCGAAGCGCTGTCCGGCGCCAATGCCGCTTCCCTGGATCTGTCGCGCCTGCTGATGTATCTCCGCGTCGACGGCAGCACGATCGAGGCTTCCGTCAACCAGTTGGGGCCGATTCTCACGGTAACGGACTCTGCGTTCCCGAGCGGCAAGTTCGGCCTTTATTCCCTGAACGTGAAGGCGAACGCCAACTGGACGCGAATTTACCGCAACAACGCGGACAGCTACACGGTGTACCGCAGCACGCAGCCGAACACGAACTTCACCGCGTTGCAGAGCGGCATTACGGGTACGTCCTACACCGATACGACCCCGACTCCCGGCGTGACGTACTATTATCGGATTACCGCCGTAAACGCCAACGGGGAGAGCTATCATCACTCCAACACGCTGCGCAAAAATTAAACGCTCGGGAAGCCGGCTTCGGCTTTCCAAAGCGGGATTCCTCTTCGGAGGGGTCCCGCTTCTCACGGAAAGGTCCGGCTGAAATCCTGATATTTTCACCGAAAGGGAGGAACGCATCCGATGATGTCATCCGTACATTCCGATCATCGAGCCTATCTCATGGGCTACTTTCGCTCCGGGCCGGCCCAGACGCACAAGACGGAGCAGCTTCATTACGCTTACAGCCGGGACGGCAGGCATTGGTACGAACTGAACGGGAACCGGCCCGTCTGGGCTTCGTCTCTGGGAGAGGGGATTTTGCGGGACCCGTTCATCGGCCGGGGGCCGGACGGCAAGTGGCGTCTTGTATTCACCATTCGGCCGATGGGCCCCTCGATCGGCTACGCGGAGTCCGACGATCTGATCCATTGGACGGACGAGAAGGCGCTGCCGCTGATGGCGGACGTCCCCGATACGGTCAACAGCTGGGCGCCGGAATTCAGCTATGATCCGGCGACGGAACAATTCCTCGTGTATTGGGCTTCGAGCACGGGCAAGAATTTGAGCAACAGCAAACATTATGCTGCGCGAACAAGGGACTGGAACTCGTTCTCCGGCGCGGAGCTGTTTTTCGATCCGGGGTTTCAGACGATCGACGCCAGCCTGGCCGAGCACGACGGGAAGTATTATATGGCGGTCAAAGACGAGAGCAACGTCTACGACCCGGAGAAGCGCCCCCATCCGCCGATGAACTTCCTCGCCGTCGCCGATCGGCCGGAGGGCCCCTACGAGCGGATCGCCGGGGTTCAAACGCCGGATTTCACGGAAGGGCCGGAATTTCTGTGGCTCGGCGCCGAGCGGAAGTGGATTCTGCTCTACGACTATTGGGCTTACGGCAAATTCGGCGCGATGGAATCGGACGACATGCTTCATTGGTCCGGGGAATTGGACGAGAGCCTTGTCCGCTTCCCTTACCGGGCCCGTCACGCGACGGTGTTTGCCGTCTCCGAGGAGGAACTGCTCCGCTTGCTCGACCGGTACGCGCTGCTGGCCCATTACCGGACGCCGACGTATTCCCCGGTGCGGGTCGCCGCCTGGGAACCCGACGGATTCCTGCACGACGCGTTCGGCCTGCGGACGGTGACGATGCAGTTCCGGCCGAACCGGACAGCCGGCACGCAAGTGCTGTACGATGAGGGGGATGCGGACAACGGGCTGGCGCTTCGCATCCGCGACGGCCGGCCGGAGGGCGCCGTCCGTTCGAACGGAAGCCTCTTGACGGTAACCGGAGGCGAGCTGCCTCCGGAGCCGGGAAAGTGGCTGGACGTTGCGCTGACGTTCGAGGAAGGAACGCTGAGCCTGTACGTCGGCGGCGCTCTCGCGGCCAAGGAGTCCGCGCCGTTCCGGCTGGTCCGCAGTCACGACGGAGCGGGCGGCTATGGCGGCCGGTTCGGCACGGACGCGTTCGGCGACTCGGACGGCCGCGCCGCGTTCGACGGCGCGATCCGGAACGTGCGCGTCTATTCCGTTCCGCTTCGTGCGGAGGACATCGCCTTGGTGACGCGGGGCTAACGGGGCGGCGCAATCGGCGCCGAATCTCGCAAAAAAATAGGATAGAGAAGATAGGCTGCCGATGCGAACGAACGGCAGCCTATTTTCATTTCGAATGCCTATCGCGTTCGCTTAATACCCGCTAGGAAAGCGTTCGGCTCAATGGTAAAATAAAGAAAAGTCAGACCTAAATAATTGATTTAACGTTAACTCATTTCATGCATCCATCCGAAATTACGCTTTGCAGCCGATCATTTTTTACGATACGGGAGGGTCCCATGGTCAAACTGAAGGATATCGCCGAGCGGGCGGGCGTCTCCATGATGACGGTGACGCATGCTCTGCGCGGAACGGGCAGGATGTCGGACGATACTCGCCGCTTGATCCGCGAGATCGCCGACGAGCTTCATTACTTGCCGAACGAAGTGGCGCGCGGCCTGCGCAGCAAAGAGACGAAAACCATCGCCTTTATCGTGCGCCACCTGAGCAACCCGCATTTTGCCTTGATGGCGGAAGCGGTCGAGGAGACCGCCTGGAAGGCCGGCTACCGCGTCTATCTGTGCCAGTCGAGCGACCGGCTGGACCGGGAGGCGGAATACGTCCGCACGGCGATATCCTCCAAAGTCGACGGCATTGTGATGACGCCGGTACAGGAGGAGGACAATCGGCATCTGCAATTGCTGCGCAAGCAAGGCATTCCCTATGTGACCATCGGCCACCGTCCCGATCCGGACAGCGCCCCGGGAGATCATGTCGTCACCGACAATCGGCAGAAGGCGGCCGAGCTTGCGGCGCATATGGTTCGGCAAGGCCACCGGCGCATCGCCGTGGCCGACAGCCGGAACAACTCCGTCATCATGGAGCGGACGGAAGGCTTCGTGGAGGAACTGCGCCGCGCCGGTTGCTTTGAAGAACGCCTGCGAATTCCGGAGAAGAACGGGCGGCTGCTGATCGAGGAGATTTTGGAGCGCGGCAGGCCCTACCCGACAGCGATGCTGCTGACGCACCCGTTCGGTGCGATCGAAGCCATCGAAGAGCTCCGCCGCCGCGGGATGCAGGTTCCCGACCATCTGGCGCTCGCCTGCTTTGACGACTTTCCGATGCTGGCCCGGATCCAGCCGCTGCTGACGGTGATGTCCCAGGATTCGGCGGGAATGGGCTCGTTCGCCGTGGAGTTGCTGCTGAAGCGCATTCGCGAAGGCATCCCATCCGCCTTCGAGACGATCGTCGTGCCGGCGCAATTGACGGTTCGCCAATCCTGCCGCTTGCCGAACCGGGAGCTGCAAGCGGACAAGGAGGAGCGGTAAAGGTGCGTACGTGGTTGAAGCCTCACACCAGGATTCTGTTCGATAACCTGCTGCCGTTTTTGATCATTATGGCGTTGTCGTCCGGGGTCGGCTATCTCATTTATCAGAAAACTTCCTTCGTTCTGGAGAACGAAACCAAGCAAGCGAATCAGGTGCTGCTCCGCCAAAGCATGCAAGCGGTGGACAGCCAGCTCCGTTCGCTGGACGGCATCCTGCAGAAAATCGCCGACGAGCCCGGGATTCAAAATTTGAATCGCCTGAACGATCCGTTGCAAGGGGAGCATCTAATCAAAGTGCTTCGAGCGAAGAAGCAGCTGCAGGATTATTGGACGACGAACGACTACGTGCTCGATTTTTTTCTGTTTTTCCCCGGCAATGGGCTGGTTCTGAACAACAATTTCGTCGGCAGCATGTCCAGGTTCCCGCAGATCTTTTCCTATCCTGACGACAAAACATTCTTGGATAAGCTTCTGAAGGACTACTATTTCCGTCAAACGCTTCCCGTCTCGAAGGTGAATCTGGAGAATAGAGTCTATTCGGCATTGAGCTACCTGCAATCGTTCGGGTATAAGGATTTCTCCAGCGGAACGGCGCTGATCCTGCTGCGGGAGGACAAGATCCAGCAGCTCCTGCGCGGGCTCCATATCGGGAACGGCTGGGCGTACATCGCCGATTCCGAAGGACGGCTGCTCATGAGCCTGCAGGGAGACGGGGCGAAGTCCGCGGCTTATCCCCTGGCGCTTCCTTCGTCCGACGGGGTCATGAAGGAGAAGATCGGCGGAGAGGAGATGATGGTCACCTACGTGACCTCCTCCTATAACGGCTGGGTGTATGTCGCGGCCCAGCCGAAGGCGATCGTGCTGAATAAAATCGTCTACATCAAACAAGTCAGCCTCACGATTCTGATTCTGTTCATGATCGCGGCGGCGCTGATTGCGCTGCAATTCGCCTACCGCAGCAGCAAGCCGGTTCGCGGGCTGATGAACGCCGTCGCGGGGCATGTCCCGGAGTCGCTTCGCATGAAGGGCAATGCGCTTGGAGCCATTCAACGGGCCGTCTCCAGCCTGATCGATACCCACCAGGAGATGGAGGTTCGGATGAGACAACAATTGCCGCTGCTGAGGTCATCGTTCTTCGATCGGCTGCTGCGCGGACAATTTGCCTCCGAAGCCGAGATCAAGGCGCTCCTGGACGAGCTGAAGCTGACCTGGGGAGAAGGAGGCTTCAGCCTCGCGGCGCTGCTGACCCTGTCTACGGAATACGAAGAGAGCGACCGGAGGGACGTCGGCAGGCTGAATGAAAAGAAGGCGATCGTACGCGAATATCTGCAGCGCGAATCGCAGCCGTTCTGCTACGTGCACGAAACGGACGACGCCCAGCTGGCGCTGCTGTTTCATTTCGACGAGGAGGACGAGCGAGCGCTCGCCGAACGGGCGGATCGGCTGCTGCGCCGGGTGCAGCAGGAGCTGAAGGAGAAGTTCGGCATCCGTACGCTCCTCTCGGCCGGAAGCTTCTGCCGGCCGCGGAAGGAGCTTGCCCGCTCGTTCCGGGAAGCGCAGCGGGCGGCGGTCATCGGCAAGGACAGCGGCGTCCAGTGGCATCGGGAGACACCCCTTCCGAATCATGTGTATTATTATCCCGATAATGTCGAGGCCCGGCTGCTTCATCTGGTCAAGTCGAGCAACGAGGAAGAACTGTTGCTGCTGCTCGACGAGCTGGAACGGGAAAACTTCGAGAGCCGCGAATTGCCGAGGTACTTGCTGCAGGTGTTTGTAATGGACTTCGTTGGCAGCTTGGTCAAGCTTTCGGAGTCGGCCGAGGTGATCGGCCTGGAAGGGCTGAGCGCAGAACTGGCCCGCGGGGAATGGAGCGGCCATCCGAAACAGCAATTCCGGTCGCTGCGCCAGCTGCTTCTTCGCAGCTGCCTTCTGACCCGAGAGCGCAAGCAGCAGCGGCAGCAGCAGGATTTCGAACAATACCTGCAATGTGTCGACGAGCATTATACCGATCCGCAAATGTCCCTGACGTATCTGGCGGAGCGCTTCAATGTGACCGAAACGTATATGTCCCGAAGGTTCAAGGAGTATGCCGGAATCAACTTCTTCGAGTATCTGGAGAAGAAGCGAATCGAGGTTTCCAAGCTTCTGCTGACGCAGAAGAAGCTGACGGTCGGGGAGATCGCCGTGTCCGTGGGCTATCATTCCGCCAACACGTTCGGCAGGGCATTCAAGCGTGTCACCGGCCTTACGCCCAATGCCTACCGCGAGCAGAACGGCGATTGATGCAGGGTTATATGCAATTTTTTAAGCGCTTGCAATTCTTGCATTTCGCCCTTCGGATCAAGAATTGCAGGCCTTGCCGAAGCATCCTCTTTACCGCGGCCGCTCTTGCCGGCTATAGTTGGCCCAAGTCCCGGCCGGGCAAGCAAGCGAACGACAAAGGGGGGAGAGCGTCACGAGCTGGAACGGTTCCGTCAAACGCGTCCTGCGAGGCTGGCAACTGTATACGCTGCTGTTGCCGCCTCTGGCTTATCTGATTGTATTTCGGTATTTTCCGCTGTACGGCGCCCAGATCGCCTTCAAAAACTACAACCTGGTCAAAGGCATCTCGGGCAGCGAATGGGTGGGTTTGAAGTATTTCAACCAGTTTTTTCATTCGTACGAGTTCTGGCGAATCATGGGCAACACGCTGGGCCTCAGTCTGTACCATCTCCTTGTCGGCTTTCCGTTTCCCATCCTTCTGGCGCTTAGCCTGAATTACGTCGCCAGCGCCCGCTTTAAAAATCTGATACAAATGGTGACCTATGCGCCTCACCTCATCTCCGTTGTCGTCATGGTCGGCATCATCATGCAGTTTCTCTCCCCGAAGACCGGTCCGATCGGCGCTTTGCTCGGTCTGTTGGGGGTAGACACGCAACTGCCGAATCTGATGGGGGAGCCGTCGGCCTTCAAGAGCATTTACGTCTGGTCGGATATTTGGCAGCATACGGGCTTCTCCTGCATCATCTATCTGGCCGCCCTGGCGGGAATCGATCCGGCCCTGCACGAGGCGGCGGTCGTGGACGGAGCGAGCAAGCTGAAGCGAATGCGGCATATCGATCTGCCCGGCATCTTGCCGATGGCGATGATTCTGCTGATTCTGGAGACGGGGCGGGTATTCGATCTCGGCTTCGAGAAGGTGCTGCTGCTGCAGAATCCGCTGAACATGAGAACGTCGGAAATCATCGATACCTACGTGTACAACATGGGCCTGAAATCCATGGTTCCGAACTTCTCCTATGCGTCCGCCATCGGGCTGTTCAAAAATGTACTCGCTTTCATCTTGATCATGACCGTCAACCGAATCTCGAAAAAGGCGGGTCAATCCAGCCTGTGGTAGCAAGGGGGAGGGAAGGCCGATGGAAATCGCCCGGATGAAAAACGCCAGGGGAGACCGCGCGTTCAGCTTCATCGTTTACCTGTTTCTGTGCGTCATTTTGGTCATCGTGTTGTATCCGATCCTGTTTATTCTCAGCTCGTCCTTCAGCGCGAAGGATGCGGTAACGGCGGGCGAGGTGGTGCTGTTTCCGGTTGGCTTCAGTCTGGAGGGATACAAGGCCGTCTTTGACGAGCCCGCGTTTCTGCAAGCGTTCTTGAGGTCTGTCGGCTACACGGTCGTCGGAACCGTCATCAATGTGGCCATTACGATTCTGGCCGCCTATCCGCTGGCGCGAAAGGATCTGAAGGGACGCGGACTGTTCATGCTGCTGTTCGCCTTCACGATGTTTTTTCAAGGCGGCTTGATCCCGACCTATCTCGTGGTCAAGGGGGCCGGGCTCCTTAACTCGCCTTGGGCGCTTTGGCTGCCGGCGGCGCTGAGTATCTGGAACATGATCATCGCCCGGACTTATTTCCAGACCACGATCCCGCACGATCTGCTGGAGGCGGCGCAGATGGACGGCTGCAACGACTACGCCTTCCTGTGGAAAATCGCGCTTCCGCTGTCGGGACCGATCCTTGCCGTCATCTCGCTGTTTTACGCCGTCGACCACTGGAACCAATATTTCAATGCGCTGCTGTACTTGAACAAACCGAATCTGTATCCGCTGCAGCTGGTGCTGCGGGAAATTCTGGTGCGAAGCCAGATGAGCACGGATTATATGGGCGACACGGCGGACTCGGCGAAGATGCTCGGTCTCGCAGAGCTGCTCAAATACTGCCTGATCGTCGTATCGACCTTGCCGATGATGATCGTTTACCCGTTCGTGCAGCGCTTCTTCGTGAAAGGCGTCATGATCGGCGCTCTGAAAGGGTAGTTTTGTCAAACTTATTCCATGGGGGAAAAAAGATGAAAAAAATGCTCGCTTTTTCGCTTGCGGTCGCCACGGCGGCGATGGTCACGGCTTGCTCGAACGGAGACTCCGGAGCGTCTCCGGCGAATACCGCCGCCGCCAATGCCTCCGCCGCCAATACCGGGTCAGCCGACGCGTCCGGTGCGGCAGGTACGTTCCCGCTGTCGAAGGAAAAGAAGACGCTCAAGGTACTAGCCGTGCAAAGCCCGTACGTGCAGGATTACGAGACGAACGATTTCACGAAATATTACGAGGATCTGACGAATGTACACGTGGAATGGAAGTTCGCTCCGCCGCAGGAAGCCCAGGAAAAGCTGAATCTGGCGCTGGCCAGCGGCGACCTTCCGGATGTGATCGTCGGCTTCGGCGTCAGCTCGGCCCAGCAGATGGTATACGGCCAGCAGGGCATCTTCCTGCCGCTGAACGATTTGATCGACCAATACGGCGTGGAGACCAAAAAGCTGTTCGAGAAGTATCCCGAGGTCAAGCAGGCCATTACGGCGCCGGACGGCAGCATCTACTCTCTCAGCGGCATCGACCGTAACCCGCATACGATGGCGCCGCAGAAAATGTGGATTTACGAGCCGTGGCTGAAGAAGCTGAATCTGAAGATGCCGACGACGACCGACGAGTTCGAGAACGTGTTGAAGGCGTTCAAGACGATGGACCCGAACGGCAACGGCAAAAAGGACGAAGTTCCGATGTCCGGCGGGGTGCAGGACAACATGACGAACGTCGACAGCTTCCTGATGAACTCGTTTGTTTTGCACAAATTGACTTCCAACGAGCTTCTGTTCGACGAGAACGGCCAGATCGACGCCGACTTCACCAAAGACGGCTACAAGGAAGGGCTGGCCTACCTGCACAAGCTGTACGCGGAAGGCCTGATCGACAACGAAGCGTTCACGCAGAACAACAGCCAGCTCAAAGCGCAGGTCGAGAACGGAGACCCGACGGTCGGCGTCGTCTCCTCCTCTTCGTTCGCGCAGTTCACCGACGTAAGCAAGGACCGCTGGAAGGACTTTGTCGCGGTTCCGCCGCTGAAAGGGCCGTCGGGGCTGCAGCAGACGCCGTATTTGTATTACAGCAACGCCGGCGGCAATTTCCTGATCACGAGCAGCGCCAAAGATCCGGAGCTCGCCTTCCGCTGGGGCGACGCCCTGTTCAGCGACGATATTTCGCTGAGAGCGAATATCGGCACGGAAGGCGTCGGTTGGAAGAAGCCGGACGAAGGCGCGGTCGGCTTGAACGGCGGACCGGCCACCTGGGTTCGCGTGATCGGGTTCGGCACGCTGCAGAACAACTCCTGGATGCAGACGGCTCCGTATCATTTTTCGAAGGAAATGTTCGAAGGTCTTGCCGCGGATGAGGTCTCGGTGCCGCGCAAGCTCTATGACGCGACGGTGAACAACTATGAGCCTTACAAGAGCTCCAAGGAGCAGGAGGTTCCCCCGATCTTCTTCAACGAAGCGCAGGCGGCGGAGCTGACCATGCTTCAGAAGTCGATCATGGACTATGTGCAGGAGAGCAAGACCCGCTTTATCTTCGGCGACCTGTCGCTGGACAAAGACTGGAGCGCTTACCTCTCGACGCTCGACGGCATGAATTTGAAGCGGTACTTGGAGATTTACAACGAAGCGTACACCGCCCAGTACAAGAAGTAACGGGGGGGACGAAGCCGAATGAAGCCGAACATATTATGGATCTGCACGGATCAGCAGCGATTCGATACGCTCGGCTGCTATGGGAACCCGTGGGTTCGCACGCCGGATATCGATGCCTTGGCGCGGCGGGGGTCGCTTTTCGAGAACGCCTGCTGTCAATCGACGATCTGCTCTCCCAGCCGCGCCAGCTTTCTGACGGGGCGTTATCCGAGAACGACGGGCTTCCTGAAGAACGGACAGAGCATTCCGGATACGGAGGTGCCGGTGACGCGTCTGCTTCAGGAGGCGGGCTACACCTGCGGGTTGTCCGGAAAGCTGCATCTGTCGGCCTGTCATCCGTCCGTCAGCAAGGGGATGGAGCCGCGCATCAAGGACGGCTACGACGTCTTTCATTGGTCGCATCACCCGCAGGAAGACTGGCCGGTCAACGAATATTCCCAATGGCTGCGCAGCAAAGGGAAGCGCTACGAGGCCCGACCCTTGCCCGAATGCGAGCATGTCGTCTGCGGGCCGGACGCCGGGGATCATCAAGCGGCCTGGTGCGCGGAGAAAGCGATCGAATTCATCGAAGCGAATGCGCGGTTCGAACAGCCTTGGCTGTTTTCCGTCAATATCTTTGCGCCGCATCATCCGTTCGACCCGCCGGAGAGCCATCTGAAGCGTTATTTGGAGCGGCTTGACGACATTCCGCTTCCGAACTACGAAGAGGGCGAGCTGGAAGGCAAGCCTGGCGTGCAAAGACGCGATCATAACGGGGCATATGCCAATTCCAAGCTGTATCCGTTCGCGAGGATGAGCGAGCGGGATCACAAGTATTTGCGCGCCGCTTACTGGGCGATGTGCGATCTGATCGACGAGCAGGTAGGCAGGATGCTGGAGGCGCTGGAGCGAACCGGCCAGCTGGACAACACGATGGTCATTTTCATGTCCGACCATGGGGAGCTGCTCGGCGATCACGGCATTTACTTGAAAGGGCCGCATTTCTACGAGGAATCCGTGCATGTGCCGCTGATTGTCTCGTATCCGGGCGTCTTTCAGGCCGGCAAGCGGATCTCCGCCTTGACGGAGCTGCTCGATCTGGCGCCGACGCTGCTGGAAGCCGCCGGACTGCCCATATCCCCGGGCATACAGGGAAAATCGCTTTTACCGCTTCTGACGGGAACTGTGACGAGCCATCGGGAAGATATCCTGTGCGAGGTGGACGAAGTTCGGGCCAACGGGGAAGCCAGGGCCAGCGGCACGATGCTTCGCACCGAGACGCACAAGCTGGTCGTGCACGGTCCGGCTCCGGAAGGAGAGCTGTACGATCTGCGAGAGGACCCGCAGGAACGCCGCAATCTGTGGAACGATGCGGCCTCGGCCGGCGTGAAGCTGCAGTTGATGGAGCGACTGTGCCGCCGGCTGGCGGATACGGCGGACCCTCGGCTGCTCAAGACCGCTCCTTGGTAAGGGGCGGCATCAACCGATCGAAACACTTGGAGTCTGGAGGGAATCAGCTTGAAGAAGCCGAACATTTTATGGATTTGCACCGATCAGCAGAGGCAGGATACGCTGGGCGTCTACGGAAACGAATGGGTGAACACGCCGCATATCGACCGGCTGGCCGCCGAAGGCGTATTGTTCGAGCAAGCGTTCTGCCAGAGCCCGGTGTGTACGCCGAGCCGCGCCAGCTTTCTGACGGGACGCTACCCGCGAACGACAAGATGCCGGGCCAACGGCCAGGATATTCCGGCCGACGAGAAGCTGATCTCGCGGCTGCTCTCGGACGAAGGATATACTTGCGGTCTTGCCGGCAAGCTGCACTTGTCCGCCTGCCATCCCTCCGTTACCAAGGGAACGGAGCGGCGGATCGACGACGGCTTCGATCAATTTTTCTGGTCGCATCATCCGAATTCGGAGTGGCCGACGAACGAATATACGCAGTGGCTGAGAGCGAAGGGGAAGACGTTCTCTCCCCAGCCGGTCGAAGCGTCCCGGCATGTGAGCTACGGCCCGGATGCCGAGGACCATCAAACGACCTGGTGCGCGGAAAAGGCCGTGCAGTTTATCGAGACGAATGCGGACTATGACCGGCCGTGGTTTTTCCTCGTCAACCTGTTCGATCCCCATCATCCGTTCGATCCGCCGAAGGAATACCTGGAGAGGTACATGGAGCGGCTGGATGAGATTCCGCTGCCGAACTATCGGGAAGGAGAGCTCGACAACAAGCCGGTCTATCAGCGCATCGATCGGGAAGGCGCGTACGGCATGAAGGGGCATCTGGCCGCATCCGGCATGAGCGAGCGCGATCATCGTCTGATTCGCGCCGCCTACTGGGCGATGTGCGACCTGATCGACGACCAGGTGGGGCGCATGCTCGATTCGCTGGAGCGCAGCGGACAGCGGGACAACACGATCGTCCTCTTCATGTCCGATCACGGCGAACTGCTCGGCGACCACGGGATGTATCTGAAAGGGCCCCATTTCTACGATTGCAGCGTGCGCGTGCCGCTGATCGTCCGCGGGCCGGGGATCGAGGGCGGCAGGCGCCTTACTTCTCTGGTCGAGCTGGCCGATCTGGCGCCGACGCTGCTGGAGGCGTCGGAATCTCCGGTCTACGAAGGGATGCAGGGCCAATCTTTATGGCCGCTTCTGAGCGGACGGGAAGAGATGACGTCGAAGCATCGCGAGGACGTGTACTGCGAATCCTACGACGCCAACTTCCCTCACGGCGATCTCCGGGCGTGGGCGACGATGGTGCGGACGGAGCGGCACAAGCTGGTTCTGTACCACAACGACAACTCCGGCGAGCTGTACGATCTGCAAGCGGACCCCGGCGAGAACCGCAACGCCTGGGAGGACGGCGCGTACGCTTCCGTGAAGCTCGAGCTGATGCAGCGCCTCTGCAACCGCATGGCGATGACCGTCGATCCGCTGCCGCCGCGCCGGTCGCCGTGGTAGGTACGCGACCGGAGAGACCGACCTGCAGTTAGGTTCTCCGTCGCACTCCGCCAACGAACAAAAGGGCCCTGTCGCGCACGTTGCGGGACAGAGCCCTTTTGCCGTTGCTTGACGGGAATGATCCCCGAGATCGCGCGGAGTTCCAAATGTGCGAAAAAAGCAGAAATCCTGAGAGAAGCGGGCAATGAAAGCGCGCCATGGCGGCTGGGTGCCGGATGGAGCCGATGCGGTGATCTGCCAGCGGTTTACTTGCCAGGGAAAATGCCCGAAAATGGGGAAGTTGAGTCTGTGAACGCGCGTTTAAACAAGGAGAGATCGTCCCCATGACGACCGCACAGCCGCTGCGCCCCAGCAGGGAGAAGCTTCCTCGTACGGGATGGAGCATTTGTTCGAGAACGAGGCTTTGACGGATCGCCGCCCGTTTCGCATTTTATCTCTGCTCTATACCGACCATTGGCGGAAGCTGCTGCTCTCCACCTTCTTTTTCCTGATCAAGCATTCGCCCGTCTACGTGCTTCCGATCGTGACCGCCAATCTGATCAATATGGCGACGAAGCCGGACCATTACGCCAAATCCGCCTTGTGGTGGAACTTCATCATCCTATTCTTCGTTATTGTGCAGAACATCCCCACGCAAGTGCTTCATATCAGCTACATGAGCAAAGCGATCCGCTACGTGGAAGCGGGGCTTCGCAGCACGCTCGTCCGCAAGCTGCAGCGGCTGTCGATGTCGGCCCACGGCGAGCTGGCGGCGGGCAAGCTGCAGTCGAAGGTGCTGCGGGACGTCGAGGCGATCGAATTCCTGTCGCGGCAGATGATGATGTCGGTCATGCCTGCGATCGTCAGCGTCATCGTGGCGATCGCGATCACCGCCACGCGCAGCCTGCTAGTGACCGCGTTCTTCGTTCTGACGGTTCCGATGGCGCTCGTCGTCGTTTCCTTTTTCCGCAAAAAGATCCGGGCCACCAACAGCGAATTCCGCAAGCAGATCGAGTCGATGTCCGGGCAAGTGTCGGAGATGGTCGGCATGATGCCGGTCACCCGGGCGCACGGCCTGGAACAGACGGAGATCCGCAAGATCGACTCGACCTTGAGCAAGCTCCGCAACAAGGGCTACCGCCTGGATATCGTGGAAGCGTACTTCGGCTCCTCGGCGTGGGTCACGTTCCAGACGTTCCAGGTGCTCTGCCTCGGCTTCACGATCATGCTGGCGTACCAGGGGAAAATTCCGGTCGGCGACGTCGTGCTGTACCAGTCCTTTTTCACGATGATCCTGAACGCCATCTCGAACCTGATCAACGTCTATCCGAACATCGCGAAGGGCTTCGAATCGATCTATTCCGTCACGGAGATCCTGCTGTCCAAGGATACGGAAGAATATCAGGGGAAAAAGAAGCCGGAGTCGGTTGCGGGCCGTTTTACGTTCGACTCGGTTCATTTCGGCTATCCGAACTCCGATCGCCACGTGCTGAGCGACTTCCGTCTCGACGTCAAGCCGGGAGAGTGCGTCGCGCTGGTCGGGGCTTCCGGCGCGGGCAAATCGACCGTCCTCAATCTCGCCATCGGCTTCAGCAAGCCGTCGAAGGGGCAAGTGCTCGTGGACGGCATCCCGATGGACGATCTGGACATGGGCGCGTACCGCCGGCATCTCGCGGTCGTTCACCAGAGCACGGTGCTGTTCTCCGGCACGATTCGGGAGAACATCACGTACGGCCTTCCGTCCGTCAGCGAGGAGAAGCTGGCGGAGGTCGTGCGCATGACGCATCTGCAGGACGTGATCGCCCAGCTTCCGCAAGGACTGGACACCCCGGTCGGCGAGCACGGCGGCAAGCTGTCGGGCGGCCAGCGCCAGCGCATCGCGATCGCCCGCGCGCTCATCCGCGACCCGTCGATCATTCTGCTCGACGAGGCGACGTCGGCGCTGGACAACGAGTCCGAGTACTACGTGCAGCAGGCGATGCAGGAGCTGATCAAGGGCCGGACGACGTTCATCGTCGCCCACCGTCTGTCGACCATCCGGGACGCCGACCGGATCGTCGTCATGAAGCGGGGCCGCTGCGTCGAGGTCGGCACGTACGACGAGCTGATGGCGAAGCAGGGCGAATTCTATCAGTTGAAAAAGCTGCAAGCTTAAAAGACAAGCGAAAAGCAACCGCTCCTTCGGCGGAAGGCCGCCCGGCCGGCTTGCGGCCGCTGCACAACGTTCCGCGAGCGGGTCGTGGACGGCACTTGGCGCGCGGCTATCGGCATGGGCGAACCGACAAGCCCGAGCATAACGGCACGGCTTGCCGCGCAGGGATCCGAGCGTGACGACATGGCGTGCCGTGCTGGGATCCGAGCTGGACGACATAACGTGTCGTGCTGGGATCCGAACGGGCGTGCTTCGGCTTCGCATCTAAACGAAACTATACGATCTTATTTGGCGAAAAAGGGAGAGGTTTGCGTTCTAACGAAACGAAGGAAGCTTATTTACCCGTTTTCTCCGGCAAACGGCCATCATCTGCCCCAATAAGCTCTCCTCGTTTCGTTACGTTGCGCCGACCCTTGATTTTGCCGGAATAACGTCGCTGAGATTCGTTAGCGTGTCCGCTTTCCCTCGGGGGTCATTCGCCAACCTCCTGATTGTAGAGAATCGCTTTTTTCGCCGTCTTTTTAAAGGCAGGGCGAACTAAATCCGTTCGCAAACGCCGTTCGCGGCGGGGAGAATCATCTTCGCTGGCATACGGCGTTTGCAGTTCAGGCGGGGAGGAGCATCCTCGCTGGCGGACGGCGTTTGCCGTTCCGGGCGGTGCAAGGGCGGACGCGGCGCGAGTTGTCCCCGATGCCGATGCCTTCTTATGATATAATCGAAGCAAACTTGAAGGCGGGAGGGGTGCGCGTATGAACGATAAGCGAGGCAAGAGCGGTGTCGTCAAGGAGCAGCCCGAAGTCTATCAACCCGAGAACGGCGCTTCGGAGCTGCTCCCGATGGAGATGCCGCTGATCGAAGAAAGGTACGAGATCATCGACGGCGTTCGCTACGACTGCCAGCCGTCCCCTACGCTGAAGCATCAGCTTCTGGTTACCAGACTGTGGCAGGAGCTGGATACGACGTGCAGCGCCACGGGCACGCTCGTCGTCGCCCCGATGGACGTGCATCTGGACGATGACAATATCGTGCAGCCCGATCTCATCTACGTATCCGACGAGAACTCTTCGATTCTGAAGACGAGGATCGACGGCGTTCCCGACCTGCTGATCGAGATTTTGTCCCCAAGCACGGGCGAGCACGACAAGGTTCGCAAAAAGGCGCTGTACGAGCGTTTCGGCGTTCCCGAATATTGGATCGTGGACTTTCATCACCGGACGATCGACCGATTCGCGCTGGCGGACGGCAAGTACGTGCTGGAACGCACGTACGGCTCGGCCGATACGCTGCTGTCCGAGCGGTTCCCCTGCGTCCGGGTTCAACCGGGACAGCTGTTTCAAGTTCTGGGCAAGCTGGACGATTGAGCGGTCATAATGGATCAAACGAGACGAACGAGGAGGCGGCGGCTATGCCCGGCAACGAGACGACGGACGGAGAACTGACGAAGCACGAGCAGCTGCTTCACTACATTCGCGACCTCCCGGTCGGCACCCGCATCTCGGTGCGCCAGATGGCGAAGGAGCGCGACGTGTCGGAAGGCACGGCGTACCGGGCGCTGAAGGAAGCGGAGCATCTCGGATACGTCAACACGAAGGAACGGATCGGCACGGTAAGGGTGGACAAGAAGCGGCGGAGCCATCCGGAGCAGCTTACGTTCGCGGAAGTGCTGGATATCGTGCAGGGAGAGCTGCTCGGCGGGGAAGAAGGTCTGGCCAAGACGCTGCACAAGCTGGTCATCGGGGCGATGGAGCTGGACGCGATGATGGGCTATATCGACGCGGGAAGCCTGCTGATCGTGGGAAACCGGGAGAACGCCCAGCGCATGGCGCTGGAGCACGGGGCGGGCGTGCTGGTGACGGGGGGCTTCGGCACGAGCGCCGACGTCAAGGAGTTCGCGAACGCGCGGAAGCTGCCGATCATGAGCTGTCGACACGACACGTACACGGTCGCGTCGATGATCAACCGCGCGATGTTCGACCGGCAGATCAAGCGCAAGATCATGATGATCGCCGACCTGGTCGATCCGGGCGCGAAGACGGGGACGCTGCGCCAATCGGCGACGGTGGCCGACTTCGTGAAGATGAGCGAGGAGACCGGCTCCATGCGCTTCCCGATCGTCGACGAATGGAACCGCGTCGTCGGAATGGTCACGACGAAGGACATCGTCGGCTCCCCCGCCGGGCAGACGCTGGACAAGCTGATGACGCGGCGGCCGATGACGGTGACGATGGGGACGCCGATCGCTTCCGCCGCTCACCGGATGGTGTCCGAAGGCATCGAGCTGCTGCCCGTGGTCGACCGCCAGCGCAAGCTGGTCGGCGTCGTCAGCCGCGCGGACGTGCTGCGGTCGATGCAGTTCGCCAACCGGCCCCAGCAGCTCGGCGAGACGTTCGACGCGCTCATGTGGAGCGGCTTCGCCGAACGCCGGGACGAGGAGAACCGGCTGTCGTTCGCGGGCCTCGCCACGCCGCAGATGTCCGGTCCGCTCGGCACCGTGTCCGAGGGCGTGCTCACGGCGCTCATGCAGCAGGCGGCGGCCAAGCTGGCGGACGATCTGCGCAAGCGGGAGCACGTCCTGCAGAACATGACGACGTATTTCCTGCGCACCGTCCCGATCGACGCATCGATCTCCATCGTGCCCAGCATCATCGAATCGAGCCGCCGCCATCTCATGATGGAAGTGAAGGTGCTGCTGGACAGCGACGTGATGGCCCGGGCGATGCTTACCGCGCAGACGATCGATGCTTTGTGAAGTAGGAATGGTTGCGGATGCCGGCGAACAGGTTGAACAAGCCGAGCACCAGGAACATGGAGCCGACGATGACGCGAAGCGTCGAGCCGCTGAAGAGAACCATCTGGATCAGCGCCAGAAAGATAAGCGTGAGGCCGATGCAGATGTTCATGCGGGCGCCGTACAGTCCCCTCAGAATCGGGTCGCGGCTTCTCCTGGAGCGATAGCTGAAGACGACGGACAAGACGACGGTCACGAGCACGATGGCGCCGAACGTCCATTGGAGCGCAGTAATCATGAAGGACGTAACCCCTTTGCACCGAATGCGGCGCGCGCGGCGCCGTTTTTCCCATTGTAGCACAAAAAGGCACTCGGTTCGCGCCGGCGTTCACTGCGGCGGCTTGAGCTCGGCTTCCGCCCATACCTGCAGCACCGAATCGGCCACGAGCATCGTCTTGATCCGGACGGTCACGTTCTGCTCCGCAACGCCCGTATACGTCTTGTTCTCGAGCAGCTTGCGGACGAGCTGAGCGTCCGAGCCGATGTCGTAGACGCTGCGGCCTTTCAGGATCGACAGGTCTTTTTCCAGCCGGTTCTTGATGTCGGTCTCCTGCACCGTGCTCATCTTCTGCTTTTTTCCTTCCGGCTCGAGCACGAACACGACGATGCTGCGGATCACCGTTACCCTTCGATCCGCCAGGAGCTGGCTTTCCGTCAGATTTAGCTGTTCCTTGAGCTGGTAGTTCTGGTCGGCGATACGGCTTGTCTGATCCAGCACCATCGCGCTATAGATCGCCGCCCCGATGATCATCCCGCAGACCAAATAAGCCATCGCCTGCATTCCCCGGCGATACCGCTTGAAATCCGGAACCCGCATCGGCGCCGCTCACCCCGCGTTCCGGCACATCCAGTTCACGAGCTCGGTAGCCAGATGCGCGCCGAGGAATGCGCAAAGAATGTAGAATACCTGCTGCAGGGCGGGAGACAGGAAGCCCTCCATCACGTTGGCTTCGATGACCCGGATCGGGTCGATCGAGCCGCCGATCGCCACGACGACCGCCCAAATTTTGATGCGTCCGGCGATGTTCAGCATCGTCTCCTGGGGCGACACCCAGAGGAACAGGGCGGCCATGCCCGCCAGCATGGCCGCGCCCAGCACGACCCCGAACGCAATGAAGAAATCCAACGTCGCTTGATAATAGAAACGATTCATCCGATCCATGCGGATCCCCTCCCCTATCACTATATGGGACGGGCCGCCCGCCTTATGATACAATTGGTGCAAGGAGTTTACCGGAAAAGAAGGGAATAGGCATGTGCGGTTTCGTTCATTTGCACGTACACAGCGAGTATAGCCTGCTGGACGGGGCGTCGCGCATCCCGGAGATGGCGGACCGGGCGGCGGAGCTGGGCATGAAGGCGTTGGCCCTGACCGATCACGGGGTCATGTACGGCGCCATTCCTTTTTATAAAGCTTGCCGCGAGCGGGGGATCAAGCCGATTCTCGGCATGGAAGCCTACATCACGGCGGGTTCCCGGCAGGAGCGCGCGTCGCGGCGCGATCAGCCGATCTATCATCTGACCCTTCTCGCCAAGAACGCGGCCGGGTACCGCAACCTGATGAAGCTGACGTCCATCGGGCATCTCGAAGGCTTCTATTATAAGCCGCGCATCGACTTCGAGGCGCTGTCGGCGCATGCCGAGGGGCTGATCTGCCTGAGCGGCTGCCTGAGCAGCGAGCTGTCGCGCCTCTTGATCGACGGGAAATACGAGGAAGCCAAAGCGCTGGCGCTGAAATATCGCGGCCTGTTCGGCGAGGACTATTTCCTGGAGCTTCAGGACCACGGCGTGCTCGACCAGAAGAAGACCGCTGCCGGCGTGCTGCGGTTGTCGCAGGAGACGGGCATTCCGGTCGCAGCCACGAACGACTCGCACTATTTGCGCGAGGAGGATGCGGGGCTGCAGGAGGTGCTCCTGTGCATCGGCACCGGCAAAACGCTGGAAGACGAAGACCGGCTGAAGATGGACACGTCCCAAATCTATCTGAAGAGCGGGGAAGAGATGGCGGCGCTGTTCCGTCATGTGCCCGAAGCGATCGCCAATACGGCGCTCATCGCGGACCGCTGCGAGCTGGAGCTGGAGTTCGGGAAGCACATTCTGCCGCAATATCGGCCGCTTCCGGAAGGCTTAAGCGCAGGCGAATATTTGGCGCAGCTGTGCCGCGAGGGACTGGAGAGGCGCTACGGCGCTCTGGCGGAGTGGAACCAAGAAGACGCAGCCTCCGAGGGAGGCTTCCGCAGGCTGGCCGAAGACCGGGTTCGGTACGAGCTGGACGTCATCGGGCGGATGGGATACGAC
This sequence comes from Cohnella zeiphila, assembly GCF_014212055.1. GTDB lineage: Bacteria > Bacillota > Bacilli > Paenibacillales > Paenibacillaceae > Cohnella > Cohnella zeiphila. The sequence continues at coordinate 60,178 of NZ_JACJVO010000021.1, forward strand.
GACTATTTTCTGATCGTATGGGATTTCATCCGGTTCGCGCATGAGCAAGGCATCGCGACGGGACCCGGACGGGGCTCGGCCGCCGGCAGCCTCGCGGCGTACTGCCTGAACATTACGGACGTCGATCCGCTCAAGCATAAGCTGCTGTTCGAGCGCTTCCTCAACCCGGAGCGGGTCTCGATGCCGGATATCGACATCGACTTCTCCGACGAGCGCCGGGACGAGGTGATCCGGTACGTCGCCGGCAAGTACGGAAGCGAGCACGTCGCTCAGATCATCACGTTCGGAACGCTGGCGGCGCGGGCGGCGGTGCGGGACGTCGGCCGGGTGATGAACGTTCCGTTCGGCGACGTGGACAAGGCGGCGAAGCTGATTCCGGGAATGCCGGGCATGTCGATCGAGCGGATGTCCCGGGAGAATGCGGACTTCCGCGCTCTCGAACAAAACGGCGGCATCGTCTCCGAGATGATCGCCATGGCCCGCAAGGTCGAAGGCTTTCCGCGCCACGCGTCCACGCATGCGGCCGGCGTCGTCATCTCGTCGGAGCCGTTGACCGACTATGTCCCCCTTCAGGAGGGAGCGGGCGGCGTTCCGCTGACGCAGTATTCGATGGAGCATCTGGAAGCGGTCGGCCTGCTGAAAATGGATTTTCTCGGCTTGCGCACGCTGTCGATCATCGAGCGGACGCTGCGCTGGGTGCGGGAGGAGACGGGACGGGAGCTGCGTTGGGAGGACGTTCCGGACGACGATCCGGCGACGTACGAGCTGCTCGGCCGGGGAGACACGACCGGCATTTTTCAATTGGAGTCGACGGGCATGCGGCGGATGCTGCGGGACATGAAGCCGTCCTCGTTCGAGGATATCGTGTCGGCCGTGTCGCTTTATCGTCCCGGCCCGATGGAATTCATTCCGCAGTTCATCCGCGCCAAGCGGGGGGACGCGGCTGTCGTTTATCCGCATCCGGTGCTGGAGCCGATTCTGCGGGACACGTACGGAATCATCGTGTATCAGGAACAGATCATGCAGATCGCGTCTGCGATGGCGGGCTTCTCGCTCGGCGAAGCGGACCTGCTGCGGCGCGCGGTCGGGAAGAAGAAGCGCGAGGTGCTGGACGAGCAGCGCGAGCATTTCGTCGGCGGGAGCGTAGGGCAGGGGTTCTCCGCCGAGGAGGCGGGCCATGTGTACGATTTGATCGTCCGGTTCGCGGATTACGGATACTGCCGCGCCCACGCCGCCGCTTACGCGGTGCTCGCGTTCCAGACGGCTTACTTGAAGGCGCACTATCCCGTTCCGTTCATGGCGTCGATGCTGACGGCGGTCATCGGCCACCAGCGCAGAACGGCGGAATATGTCGACGAATGCCGCAAGATGGGCATTCCGGTGCTGCCGCCGGACGTGAACGAGAGCGGCGTGCTGTTCACGCCCGCGCCGCGAGCCGACGAACCGGTCGGGGCGGACGGGGAGCCGCAGCCGGTCGGCGCGATCCGCTTCGGACTGGCCGCCGTCAAGAACGTCGGCACGCAAGCGATCGACAACTTGCTGGCGGAGCGGGCGAAAGGACCGTTCGAGAGCCTGACCGACCTGTGCCGCCGGGTCGATCCGCGCGTCTGCAACAAACGCGTGCTGGAGTCGCTGCTGCTCGCCGGGGCGATGGACACGCTGCCCGGCCACCGGGCGCAGCGGCTTGCCGCCCTGGACGAGACGGTGGAGGCCGCCGCCTCGTGGCGCAAGGAGAAAGAAGAGCTGCAGCTCGAGCTGTTCGATCTGGGCGAGTCGCCGAATTGGAACGTCGACCTGCCGACCGTGACGCCGTACACGCCGTCTCAGACGCTGGAGCTGGAGCGGGAGCTGCTCGGCCTGTACTTGTCCGGCCATCCGCTGGACGAATTCGACGAGCTGCGGGAACGGCTCGGCCTCGACCGGCTCGTCGACATGGCGGACATGGCGGACGGCGCCGCCGTGCTGACGGCGGGCATGGTCGCCTCGGTCAAGCCGATCGTGACGAAGAAGGGCGAGGCGATGGCGTTCCTCGAGCTGGAAGACCGCATCATGAGCGCCGAGATCGTCGTCTTTCCTTCCGTCTGGAAGACGGCCTCTTCCGTGGCGGGCAAGGGCGAGCTCGTCCTGGTGCGGGCGAAGGTGCAGCACGGGGACGAGGACTTCAAGCTGCTCGCGGACGGCATCGTGCCGCTCACCGCGCCGGATCTGCCCGCGCAGGCGGAGCGCCTGCGCCGCATGGGCGGCGGGCGCCAGGGCGGCTCGGGCGGCCCGCCCGGGCCGCGGGGCGAAGGACGCCAGGCGGCACAGCCGGCACGAGCGCCGCAGGAGCCGCCGCCGCGGCCGAACGGGCGCCCGGCACAGCCGCAGCCGCAACCGAATGAACCGCTGCAGCGCGTCTACATCCGCATCGGCGCGGACAGGGAGCGGCCTAGCGTGCTGGAGAGCCTGAAGCGGCTGCTCGCCGTACATTCCGGTCCGCTCCCGACGCTGCTCTATTACGAGGCCAAGCGCCGCACCGTCGAGCTTTCCGCCTCTCTGCGCGTGGAGCCTTCGTCCGAGCTGATCTTCCAGATCGAGCAGCTGCTCGGCGCCGGAAGCGTCCGCGTCAAATAATGGATAAAGCGAGCCGCCGTCCCGACCGGGATGGCGGCTCTTTATCCGTAAAGATGGCACAAGTTCCCGGAGTCCCCGCAAAGTACTTGAGCAAGCTTCGAAGCCCAGCCCCGCTTTGCGGGGTTGTTTTACATTCCCGGGCTTGCTCCGTTCCCGTTTCCGTTCCCCTCAGGCAACACTACGATAACACACGACTGTTATGCTGATAGAAACAGTTTCGCGCGCCGAAAGAAGAGGGGAATATGGAAAATCAAAAATGGTATCGTCGTCTTCACTTAACCTATCTGATCATTCTGCTCGTCTCCGGAGCCGTCATCGCCTCCATCGTGTTCAACGTCGTGTACGGGAACCTCGTTCAGGAGAACGAGAAGGCAAGCCGCGCCTACACGCAGCGCGTCGCGGACAGCGTGGCGTCCTCGCTCAAAAATATCGAGCTGACGCTGGCCGCCCGGCTCGTCGGCAACGAAGCGGTCGACGACTTCTTCAACGGCGGCTCCGCGGATCCGCAGCTGGCCGAGTACAAGGCGTCGCTCGAAATCTCCGACATCCGCAACAACCCCATGATCTACTCGGCGTACTTTTATCGCTACAAGGACGGGAAGGTGCTGACGGGAGGCTATGCCGCCAAGCTGGACGATTTCTCGGACAAGCCGTTCGTTCTCGGCGCTTCGCGATCGCCGGGCGCGCGCTGGTCGCCGGTTCGCGGCTATACCGAGTATCCGCTGATCGACCCGCCCGAGCGCGTCGTCTCCATCGTCAAAAAAAGGTCCGGCAACGAAGGCCTCGTCGTGCTGAACGTCAAAGCCGACCGGCTGCTGTCCGCGGCGGGCGCCCTCCGAAGCGATCCGCGCTTTCGGCTCGCCATATCGGACGGCACGGGACAGACGATCTATTCGGCCGGCGGCTCCTCCGGATCGAAGCGGTTGGCCGAGCTGACCAACGATTATACGGGCTGGCGGTACGAAGGCGGGATGGCCGAAGTCGGCCTGTTCGAGGAGGCCGTCCTGCGCTCGCTGATGCCCCTTGCGATCGTCTTTCTCTCTCTCGCCGCCATCTATGCCTGCATGGCCTATATCGCCCGGAGGAACTTGCGGCCTCTGGAAAAGATCGTTCGCCAGTTTACGTCCTCTCACCAGGAGGCCAGAACGGAGGCGGCCGGCGGCGGCTTGCGGACGGTCGAACGGGCGGTCGACGCGATGCTGGACCGGGTGAGCCGGGCGGATCGGCAGCAGGCCGAGAACGTGAGGATCAAGCGCAAGCAGTTCTTTTTCGACCTGATGGAGGAAGAGGAGGAGGGGCTGTCCGCCCCGGATTGGCGCGAGTACGCCAAGCTGTTCGGGCTGGGCGGAGAGCGCTGCGCGCTGACGATCGCCATCCTGGAGATCGACAGATACGTTCCGCTGCTGCGCCGCGACCGGGAGGCGCTGCTGGATTCGAAGCGCCGGCTCGGCGAAGCGGCCGCCAGGCTGCAGAACGGCGGAGCGGGCGTCGTCGCCCTGGATTGGATATCCGGCGACCGTTTGGCCCTGCTCCTGAAGGCCGAGCTCGCCTCGGATCTCGTCGTGGCGGCGTCCGAGCATCTGTTGAACGAGCTGCTGGAGCGTGCCGAGCGGGAGCTTGCCTTTACCGTGACGGTCGGGCTCGGCACGGTTGCGGGCTCTTTGGCCGAAGCCGCGATGTCATTCCGCGAGGCTCTGTCCGCCCTGCAATACAAAATGACGGCGGGAAACAACCGGATGATCGTCTATCGCGAAATCAGGGACATGGAAACGGGCATCGATTCGCGCTATTTCAAATGGCTGGAAGATCTGATTCACCACTTCCGAATTCCCGTGACGGAATGGAAAAGCGACTTCGCCAAAATTTTCGACCATCTGGAAGATCGCGTGCTGAAGAACGAGGAAATGCAGCTGCTGCTGAACTATTTTACGCACCGGTTCGCGCGGGAAATGGAAGAGATCTCGCCGGAGATCAGCGGCTACTGGCATGCCGTCACCTTTCCCCTCATGACCGGCGCGCTCCGCGAGACGGGGGCGGTCGCGGAGATCCGCCCGCTCTACGAAGCGCTGATCGAGGAGCTGTACGGCAAATACGCCGCCATGCTCGAGAGCGGCGACGGCAACCGCGTCGTGTACGAGGCGAGAAAATATATCGAAGAGGAGTACGCCAATCCCGATCTGTCCTTGAGCCATCTCAGCGACCGGTTCGGCATCAACGGCAAATATCTCAGCCAATTGTTCAAGGACGAGTTCGGCGTCAAGTTCGTCGATTTTCTGATCGGCCTGCGCATTTCCCAATCGCAGAAGCTGCTGCGCGACACGGAGCTTTCGGTCAATGAAATTTCCAGACGCGTCGGTTACGAGCATGCCATCTCCTTCGGCCGGGTCTTCAAGAAATCGGTGGGCGTCTCTCCCGGCGACTACCGCAAGGCGATGCGGCCCGCGGGAGACATCCGAAGCGGGGCGGAGAAGCCCGTATGACCGCGGCGCCCCCGTAATCCGACATTTCGTCTATTCGCCGAAAATGGTTTATCCTGCCGGAAAACTCCCGCCTTCCGTACCGTCTGCCTTTTCGTTTGCGCCGCGGAAACGTGTAAATTGCCGCGTTCCCGCGACAACCGCTATAACGGAGTTGCAGGCCGATCGGCGGCCTCAAAAATCGATTGCGAGGTGTTTGGAGTTTATGGGACGGAAGGCGAAAGCGAAAGGTACGATCGCGGCGGCGGCCCTGGCGGGCATGCTGCTGGCGGGATGCTCGTCCTCGGGCGGCGATGCCTCAAGCGGCGCGGCTTCCCAAGCGGCGGGTTCTCCTGCCAAGGGAGAGCAGGTCACGCTGAAGGTCGGCGTCTTCGACAGAGGCAACTCCCCCGCAGGCTACACGGCGACGGACAATTATTGGACCCAGTATGTGCAGGAGCATTTCGGCGATCCGAACAACATCAAGGTGGAGTTCGTGCCGATTCCCCGTACGGACGCGACCGACAAGGTCAACGTCATGATGTCGAGCGGGGACGCCCCGGACATCGTATTCGCCAACACGAACCCGCTAACCTCCTACGGCTACGCCAAGGACGGCGGCCTGATGCAGCTCGGCCAGCTCATCGACCAATACGGCCCGAACCTCAAAACCTATCTTGGGCCCGCGCTCGAGCGCGGCAAATTCGACGGCGTTCAGTACGCGATTCCCGGGCGGCGCGTCAACACGGGGAAATACGAGAACTTGATCCGCAAAGACTGGCTGGACAAGCTAAACCTGCCCATGCCGCAGACGACCGAGGAAGTATACGAGACGCTCAAAGCTTTCAAAGAGAAGGATCCCGGGCAGACCGGCGGCAAGGCGATTCCGCTCGGCTTCTCGCTCACGGCGGCGTCCATCGAGCCGATCGTCTGGTCCTTTATCCAGGACGGGCTGACGGACGAGCAGCGCTACACGCTCTCGGAGAACCTCGGCTATCCGGTGCTGCTTCCCGGACACAAGGAAGCGGTCCAATTTCTGAACAAGCTGTACAACGAAGGGCTCATGAGCCCGGATTTCTCGCTGGATAAGGACGAGAAGCAGTTGTTCCAGGACGTCATGACGGGGAAGGTCGGCATGTACAGCGACAACCTCGGCAACGCCTACAACGACACGCCGGGCATCGCCAAGGTGCTGACGCAGAACGTGGCGGGCGCCCAGCTGGTTCCGGTCGATCCGTACACGAACAACGCGGGCAAGCACCTCAAGCCCGAGTACGATCCGACGGGGTTCTACCTGATGATCCCGGCATCGAGCAAGCGCGGGGCCGAAGCGATCAAATATTTGGACTGGATGGCGCAGCCCGACGTGCTGAACACGATTCTGAACGGCATCGAAGGCGAGGATTACAAGCTGGTGGACGGCTTGCCCCAGCGCATCGCTTCCGAAGAGACCACCAAGCGGATGTACAACGCCGGAGACATTGCGATGATTACGCAAGGACAGGACTTCGGCAGCGACGAGAAAAACTGGGAAGCGGCGGCGGCTTCCGTGCCCGAGCCGTTCCGGAAGGATGTGGTCGACGCCTACAAGATGTCGATGACGGACACGATCAATTACGCCAACTTTACGACGCCGATCGAGGCGGAGAACAAGTACATTCCGGCACTGCAGGATAAGTACAACGAGTTGATCGTGAAAAGCATCATGGCGAAGCCGCAAGACTTCGACAAGACGTATGACGGCTTGATGAAAGATTACATGGCGAGCGGCGGAGACGCGATCGAGAAGGAACGCAAGGAAGCGTACAAGGCGATGGCCCAATGAGCAAGCTGGCGTATTACCGCCGCAACTGGCAGCTTTACGCGCTGCTCGTCCTGCCGCTCGCATACTTTGCGATCTTCAAGTACGGTCCGATGTACGGCATCGTCATCGCTTTCCAGGATTTCAACCTGTTCAAGGGCGTGGCCGGCAGCGACTGGGTCGGGCTCGACGTCTTCCGGGAAGTGTTCGGCATGAGCTCCTTCTACAAAGCGCTCCGCAATACGTTCCTGCTGAACCTGCTCGACCTGGCCGTCTCTTTTCCGGCACCTATCGTGCTTGCGCTGCTGCTGAACGAGCTGAGGGGCAAGCGATTCAAGAAGTTCGCGCAGACGACGCTGTACTTGCCCCACTTCCTGTCCTGGGTCATCATCGGGGGCATCATGTACCAGGTGTTCGCGACGAATACGGGCATCGTCAACTTGCTGCTCGGGCGCCTCGGCATGGCTCCGATCCCGTTTTTGACGGACAAGTACGACTGGCTTCTGACCTATCTGGCCGTCGGCGTCTGGCAGAGCGCCGGCTGGGGCACGATCATCTACCTGGCCGCGATCGCGGGCATCAACAAGGAGCTGCATGAAGCGGCCGCCGTCGACGGCGCGGGGCGGCTGCGCCGAATGCGGTCGGTGACGCTGCCGGGCATCCGGTCCACGATCGTCGTCCTGCTCGTGCTGAAGATCGGGGAGATCGTTCAGATCGGCTTCGACCGGCCGTACGTGCTCGGCAACGTCAGCGTCAACGACTTTTCGGAAGTCATCAGCACCTTCGTTTACAAGACGGGCATTCAAACGGCCGATTTTTCCACGGCGACCGCCGTCGGACTGTTTCAGGCCGTCGTCGGCATCGCGCTGCTGCTCGCATCGAATTACGCGGCCAAAAAAATCGACGGACACGGGGTCGTATAAGATGGATACCCTCACGAAAAGAACGGCGCGCCGAAGCGGAATCCAGGCGTTCGAACGGGTCAACGTCTGCCTGATCGCCTTGCTGGCGATTCTGTGTCTCGCCCCGCTTCTTCATATCGCCTCGGTCTCGCTGAGCGGAAGCCGGGCGATCTTGTCGGGCGAGGTGACGCTTTTCCCGGTCGGCGTCAATTTCGACGCGTACGGGAAAGTGTTTCAAGATGACTCGATGGTACGAGCCTTGCTGCTGACCGTGCTGCTGACGGCCGTATATACGGGCGCGGCCATGCTGCTGACGATCTTCGCCGCTTATCCGCTCTCGAAGCGGCTGCGAGGCCGCAGCTTCTTCCTGTTCGTCATCTTGTTCACGATGTTCTTCAGCGGCGGAACGATTCCCGACTATTTGCTCATTCGCAGTCTGCATCTGACCAACACGTTAGGCTCGCTGATTTTGCCGTCGCTGCTCAATCCGTTCTTCCTGATCATTCTCGTCTCGTTTCTCCGGTCGCTTCCGCAGGGGCTGACGGAGGCTGCGGCGATGGACGGCAGCGGCCATTTCCGGACGCTGGCGAAGATCGTTCTGCCGCTGTCGGCGCCCGCGCTGGCGACGCTCAGTCTGTTTTATGCCGTCGGCCGGTGGAACGGCTTTATGGACGCTTTGATGTACATCACGAACCCGAAGCTGTATCCGATTCAGCTCAAGCTGTATCAGATCGTCGCGAACAGCATGACGAACGACCCGCTGTCGATGCAGGGCGACCAGCTCGTCGCGATTATGCCGGAGAGCATCAAAGCGGCCAGCATCATGTTCGCCACGGTGCCGATTCTGATCGTTTACCCGTGGCTGCAAAAGTATTTTATCTCCGGCGTCATGCTGGGATCGGTCAAGGAGTAGGGCGCTTGCGCTTTAACCGCGACAAACCTAGAGAGGATGAACTTTTCCTATGAATATCGAATGGATCACCAAGTATGCTCCCTATTTGTATTTTGACAAAAACGAGCCGTTCTTTCCGGTTCGAGTCGGCGTCACGGTGCTGGAGGAGGCGGGCCCTTCTCCTTCGACCCGCAGAACGTTCCCGTTCAACGACTCGCGTCTTCAAGCCATTATCGAGTATGCGATCTATTGGGATTACGACATCCAGCACCTGTACGAGCTGGAGCACGTTTGGGTGTACGTGGGGCATGACGGCGAGGTGCTCGACTGCGAAGCCAGCTTTCACGGCCATTTCTTTAAAGGGCTGCTGCGCGACCGCGGCAATTTGACGGACGGCACGCACGCGAAGCTGTATTCGCAGCCGGGCAAGCATGCGTTCATGCCGGATCACGAAATGTTTTACCTGATTCCCGACCTGATGACCGCCACGAACGAGAACGCCGGCAGGCGCGGGCTGCTCGTGACCGGACCGTTCGACGGCGTCTATTCGACCGACGACGAGACCGATCGGATCGTCGAGCAATATCTGAAGACGCTGCGCTTCCAACCGAGCATGGAATTCGAAGAGTATCGCATCGATCCGTCCCTTTACGTATCTTGGGCGGAGCTGCATGCCGAGGTGCCGCTTCGCATCAAGGACAGGCTGGCGGAAATCAGGCAAGCGACGGGAGGGACGGCACGATGAGCGATCGCGTTAGAGTGGGAATGATCGGCTGCGGGTCGATCGCCATGGGCAAGCATCTGCCGAGCCTTGCCAAGCTGGAGCAGGTCGAGCTGTGCGCCTTCAGCGACATGGCGCCGGAGCGGGCGGGGCAAGCCGCCGAGAAGTTCGGCGCCCCGGGCGCCCGCGTCTATGACGATTATCGCGAGCTGCTGGCCGATCCTTCCATCGACGTCGTCCACATCTGCACGCCGAACGACAGCCATGCCGAAGTGTCCGTCGCGGCGCTCGAAGCGGGCAAGCACGTCATGTGCGAGAAGCCGATGGCGAAGACGGCGGCGGACGCGCGCCGCATGGCGGAGACGGCCCGGCGGACGGGCAGGAAGCTGACGATCGGCTACAACAACCGCTTCCGGCCGGACAGCCAGTTCATGAAGCGGATGTGCGAGAGAGGCGAGCTGGGAGACATTTATTTCGCCAAGGCTCACGCGCTTAGAAGACGCGGGGCGCCGACGTGGGGCGTTTTCCTCGACAAGGAAAAGCAGGGCGGCGGGCCGCTGATCGACATCGGCTCGCACGCGCTCGATCTGACGCTGTGGCTGATGAACAATTACGAGCCGCGCGTCGTTCTGGGCACGGCCTACCGGAAGCTCATGCCAGGGAACGGTACGGCGAGCGCCGGCGGTTCCTGGGAAGCCGACCCGCATGCGGTCGAGGATTCCGCGTTCGGCATGATCGTGATGAAGAACGGCGCGACGCTGATGCTGGAATCGAGCTGGGCGATCAATCTGCTGGATCCGCTGGAAGCCCGTTACACGCTTTGCGGAACCGAAGGCGGCGCGGACGTGAAGGACACGCTGCGCCTCAACGGGGAGATGCACGGGAGGCTGTTCGCGAATGCGATTCAGTTCGACGGCAAGGGCGCGGACTTCGCCCAAGGACGCAAGGAGAGCATGCAGGACAAGGAGATCCGGCTGTGGATCGAAGCCGTCCTGAACGATACGGAGCCGGTCGTGACGCCGGAGCAGGCCTGCGTCGTATCCGAAATCATCGAAGCCGTCTACGAGTCGAACCTTACCGGCAAAGCCATCTACTTCGATTAAAGCTAGGGGAAAGGAGACCGGGCCATGATTCGCATTGCGATTCTCAGCTATTGGCACGTTCACGCGAAAGATTACGCGCGGCAGGCAGCGCAGCATCCGGATGCCGCCATTACGGCCCTGTGGGACGAAGACCCCGTACGCGGCCGCGCGCAGGCGGAAGCTCTGGGCGTTCCTTATTACGGCAATCTCGAGGAGCTGCTGGCGAAGCCGGATATCGACGCGGTCATCGTCACGGCTCCGACGACGATGCACCGCGAGGTTCTCACGGCGGCGGCGGAAGCGGGCAAGCATATTTTCACGGAGAAGGTGCTCGCTCCCACGGTGCGGGAATGCCGCGAAATCCTGAAAGCCGTCCGCCGCAAGGGCGTCCGATTGATGGTATCCCTGCCCCGGCTGCATGCTCCGTTCGCGCTGGCCGCGAAGGAGGCGATCGGCCAAGGCAAGCTCGGCGAGCTGACGCTGGTGCGCGCCCGCCTGTCGCACAGAGGAGCGCTCTCGGGAGAACTGCCGGACTATTTCTTCCTGCCGGAGCAGACCGCGGGCGGGGCGATGATCGACCTCGGCTGCCATCCGATGGTAGTAACCCGCCTGCTGCTCGGCATGCCCGAGAGCGTCAGCGCCTCCTACGGCTATATCACCGGACGAGACGTCGAGGACAATGCGGCGGCGGTGCTGCGTTATCCCGGCGGGGCGCTCGGGATCGTCGAGGCCGGCTTTGCGAGCCGCTCCCCGTTCCTGCTCGAAGCGCACGGAACGGAAGGAAGCTTGACGTTTTCCGCGCACAGCCGCAAAATGATCGTCGCCGGCACGGCGAGCGGTGCCGGGACGCTGGAAGAGTGGCCGCTTCCCGATGCTCCGCCTTCGCCGATGGATCAGTGGCTGAGCGAGATTCGAAGCGGAACGTCCGACGACCGCAATGCCGGGTTCGCCCTCGATCTCACGCAGCTCATGGAAGCCGCGAACCTGTCGGCGCGGGCGGACCGTGCCGTTCGGCTGAGCGAGATTGGCGAAGCCTAACGGCCGCGCAAGGACCTCTTTCCCGTTTGAAGGCGGGAGGAGGTCCTTTTTGCATCATACAGAAATAGACTAGGATCCACTCCTTTTCAATCCTGTATGATCTCCGATAGGACGGATGCGCCTTAAGACAAGGACGGTTCAGCCGTTTTGCTGGCAACGAGGAGGATCTGTGTCGCTGCAAATACTCATTCCGGGTCTCCTGAGCGGAGGGGAGCACTATCCGTACGACATTAAGAAGAAGATTAAATGCCTTTGGACTATTCCGTTACGTTACGATGGAACGCTGTATTACCAGTCGACGTGCTTCGCAAAACGTGAACTTGCAGCCGACTGCCGCCTCCCGAAGGCCGCTCTAAGTTCACCGCGTGAACTTGCAGCCGACTGTCGCCTCCCGAAGGCCGCTCTAAGTTCACCGAGTGAACTTGCAGCCGACTGCCGCTCCCTGATGGCTGCTCTAAGTTCACCGAGTGAACTTGCAGCCGACTGCTGCCCCCTGATAGCCGCTCTAAGTCGGGGACCAGAGAAGACGATGCACAGTATGACGGACGAAAGCCGAAAAGCGCAGAGGAAAGGATTTACGACATGCTCGGGAACTCCCAAGCATTTATTCGCTGCATTCCTCGATGATGTTCCTGGACAAGGTCGGTCCACGCAAGCCGGCTTTTTTGATCGAGGAGGCGATCGGCTATTCGAATATGAGACTTGATGCTCATGGAGCGAAACGATCTTGAACAGCTCGAAATCGTCGCAGAAAAGAAGGAATTGGTCGCTCTGATCGGCGAACATGCCCGTTCCTCCGTTCCAAACGATCCGATTGGCTGCAAAAGCCGCTCGCCTATGTTCGCTTCAAGCGGCGTTCGTTCGTTTCCCCGGTTTCTTTCGCTCCGCGCCGGGACGGGAACGCTCGGTTGCTAGTCTTGAGGCATCTGTGCTATCATTTCTTTATTGTGGAGCGAAATACGCCCACCGGACGGATTCCCGGCGCATAGGCCCGCCCGCCCATGTCAGACGAGCGCATTCCGGCAGGACAAGCCGGTTTTTCGCGCGGGTCCGGGTCGTTTTGAGGTCCTATCCTACTCGCCAGATTCAGTCTAAAGCCATCCATTGGGGGTACCGCTTCATGTGGACGGTCATTTACATTGCGCCGACCGCGAAGATTGCGGAACGGATTCAGAAGCGTCTGACCGAGGAAGGCTTCCTCGTGCAGGTTCGCCCCATCAACCTGACCAAGCCTCAATACGAGATATTGGTGCCGTCCGGAGAAGTGCGGGAAGTGCAGGAAGTGCTCGGCAGCATCTTGCATCCGTAATCGACCCCGCCCGCCGGCAGCAGGCGAAGCCGTTACCTACGACGGACCGGATTCCGTCGGGCTTTTACGGTTTGCCGACGGCATGCCCTGCGCACGTCACGCCTGAACGAAGCGGACCGTTCCCGAGCTTTGCGCCCTGGTCGGACCGCCATTTTTGCGCCTTGTGAGGTGTCGCTGTGTTCAAAGATTTTTTTCAGAAAAAGAAATATGCGGTCGTCCCGGCTCAGCCGAGCTCGAACGCGAACGCCGCCGAGGAGCGGCCGAAGCGCGAGATTCCGGAAGGGCTTATGAACCGTTGCCCGAAGTGCGGCAATATTCAGTTCACCAAGGAACTTGAGAAAAATTTGAAGGTTTGCTCCACGTGCGATTACCATTTTCGCCTGAACGCGCTGGAGCGCATCTCGCTTACGGTGGACGAGGACCGGTTCGTCGAGATCGACGGGGATCTGGTGTCCAAGGACCCGCTCGGCTTTCCCGGCTATAAGAAGAAGCTCGAGCAGCAGACGGAGAACTCCGGCTTGCGCGACGCGATCGTGACCGGAGAGGCCGAGATCGGCGGATTTCCCGTCGTGATCGGCGTCATGAGCTTCGACTTTTTCACCGGAAGCATGGGATCGGTCGTCGGCGAGAAAGTGACCCGCGCGATCGAGCACGCGGCCCGGAAGCAATTGCCGCTCATTCTGTTCTCCACGTCGGGGGGAGCCCGGATGCAGGAGAGCATTCTCAGCCTGATGCAGATGGCCAAGACGAGCGCCGCGCTGGCGAAGTTCCAGGAAGGCGGCGGCTTGTACATCTCGGTGTTTACCGACCCGACGACGGGCGGCGTCTCCGCGAGCTTCGCAAGCCTGGGGGACTACAATTTGGCCGAGCCCGGCGCGCTGATCGGCTTCGCCGGCCGCATCGTCATCGAGCAGACGATCCGGCAGAAGCTGCCGGACAACTTCCAGACGGCGGAGTTCAACCTGCAGCACGGCCAGCTGGACAAAGTGGTGCACCGCAAAGACATGAAGTCGTTCCTGACCAAGCTGCTCGACATGCATGCCGTGAAAGGAGTGCGAGCGGATGTCCGCTGATTTGCCTTTTGAGAAGCCGCTCGACGATCTTCGCAAAAAAATCGATCATTTGCGTCAAGTCGGCGTCGACCAGCAGATCGACTTCTCCGAGGAGCTCGCCAAGCTGGAAGAGCGTTACAAGCAGTTGGAAGACGAAATCTACAGCCAGCTTAGCGCGGCGCAGATCATGCACGTGGCCCGTCTTCACCAGCGCCCGACTTCGCTTGATTATATTCAACTGATCTTCACCGATTTTATCGAGCTTCACGGGGACCGGCTGTTCGGAGACGATCTCGCGATCGTCGGCGGACTCGCCAAGCTGAACGGGGTGCCGATCACGATCGTCGGACACCAGCGGGGGAAGGACACGAAGGACAACATTCAACGTTTCTTCGGCAGCCCGCATCCGGAAGGATTCCGCAAAGCGCTTCGGCTCATGCAGCAAGCGAGCAAGTTCGGCCGTCCGATCGTCACGTTCATCGACACGAAGGGCGCTTATCCCGGCGATACCGCCGAAGCGCGCGGGCAATCCGAGGCGATCGCCCGCAACCTTCGCGAGATGGCGCTGCTTCGCGTGCCGGTCGTCTGCGTCGTCATCGGCGAGGGCGGCAGCGGCGGGGCGCTCGCACTCGGCGTGGGCAATCGCGTGCTGATGCTGGAGAACGCGATCTACTCCGTGATCTCCCCGAACGGCGCCGCGTCGATTCTGTGGAAGGACGCCTCCAAGGCCGATGTGGCCGCCGAGGCGATGAAGATTACCGCCCGCGACCTGAAGGGATTCGGGATTATCGAGGAGATCATCCCCGAGCCGAAGGGCGGCGCGCACCGCGATCCGGCCGCTCAGGCGGAGTCGATCCGGGAGGCACTTTGGCGCCATTTGCAGGAGCTGTCGGCCATGTCGCCGGAGCAGCTGATCGACGACCGTTACGAGAAGTTCCGCCGGATCGGCGAGTTCGACGTCGCGAAGACGGAAGAAATCCGGACCGCCGCCGTCGAATGACGCGGCCGCCTGCACCCAATCTTTGTTGATCTTCCCCGAAGTCCTCCGCGTCGTCCGTCGGCGCGAAGGCTCGGGTTTTATCAAGTTATGCACGTTACGCAAGCAAAAAACGGAGGAAAGAGAAATCATGCGCAAAACAAAAATCGTCTGCACCATCGGCCCCGCTAGCGAATCTTTGGAGAATACCAAAAAGCTGATCCAATCCGGCATGAACGTCGCCCGGCTGAACTTCTCCCACGGCGACTACGAGGAGCACGGCAACCGGATCAAGACCATCCGCCAAGCCAGCAAGGAGCTCGGCAAGACGGTTGCGATTCTGCTCGACACGAAAGGTCCGGAGATTCGGCTCGGCAAGCTGAAGGAAGAACCGATCGAACTGGTACAGGGCGAGACGATTACGCTGACGACGGAAGAAATTTTAGGCGATCTTCATCGGATTCCGATCACATACAAGGAGCTGCCGGGCGACGTCCACGTCGGTTCGACGATCCTGATCGACGACGGCCTGATCGGGCTCACGGTACTGGAAATCCAGGGCACCGAGATCAAGTGCGAGATCGTCAACAGCGGCCAAATCAAGAGCAAGAAAGGCGTCAACGTGCCGGGAGTCGCCATCTCCATGCCCGGGATTACGGAGAAGGACGCAGCCGACATCCGCTTCGGCATCGAGCAGAACGTCGATTTCATCGCGGCTTCCTTCGTTCGCCGCGCCAGCGACGTGCTTGAGATCCGCGAGCTGCTTGAGCGCTACAACGGCCGCCACATTCAAATTATCTCGAAGATCGAGAACCAGCAGGGCGTCGACAACCTGGACGAGATCCTGGAAGTGTCCGACGGCCTGATGGTCGCGCGCGGCGACCTCGGCGTCGAGATTCCGGCCGAGGAAGTGCCGCTCGTTCAGAAGTCGATGATCGAGAAGTGCAACCGCGCCGGCAAGCCGGTCATCACCGCTACGCAGATGCTCGATTCCATGCAGCGCAACCCGCGCCCGACGCGCGCGGAAGCGTCCGACGTGGCGAACGCCATCTTCGACGGCACCGACGCGATCATGCTGTCCGGCGAGACCGCCGCGGGCAAGTATCCGTCCGAATCGGTGCAGACGATGGCAGCCATCGCCCTGCGCGCCGAGTCGGCTCTTCACTATCGCGAGATTTTCCAGAAGCAAGCCAACGCCCAGCAGACGACCGTCACCGAAGCGATCAGCCAAGCCGTCGCCAACTCGGCGCTCGACCTGGATGCCGGCGCGATCATTACGTCCACGGAGAGCGGCTATACGGCCCGCATGGTATCCAAATACCGTCCAAAATCGCCGATCGTCGCCGTAACGCCGGAAGAGCAAGTGCTGCGCCGCCTGCAGCTGATCTGGGGCGTCACGCCGGTGCAAGGAACGCTTGCCGGCTCGACCGACGAGATGTTCGACATTGCGGTTGAAGGCGCGCTGAAGTCCGGCATCGTTCATTTGGGCGACACGGTTATCATCACGGCGGGCGTTCCGGTCGGCCGGTCCGGCACGACGAACCTGATCAAGATCCACCACATCGGCGAACTGATCGCCAAGGGCCAAGGGATCGGCTCGCTGAGCGCCACCGGCAAAGTCGTCATCGCCCGCACGCCGGAAGAAGCGGCGCGCAAAATGACGGAAGGCGCGATTCTGGTCGCTCCGTCGACGGACAAGGAGTATATGCCGGCATTCGAGAAGGCGGCCGGCGTCATTACCGAATGCGGCGGCATTACCTGCCACGCCGCCGTCGTCGGCCTCAACCTGGGCATTCCGGTCATCGTCGGCGTCGAGAACGCGCTCGGCTTGCTCTCGGACGGCAAGGAAATTACGCTGTATGCGGAGAAGGGCGTCATCTACTCCGGACAAGCCAAAGTTTTGTAAGCCCGAGCAAGGGCGTTTCTTAAAGAAATTCGGAGAAGTAGCGGCGAGCGGTTGCCGCTATTTCTCTTTTTCATCGGTAGGAGAAAATCGGGTATCATGAAGGGAGATCGAGACGATGGGAGACTGGTTCCTGTTCCCGCTTCGCGTCCGCTATCAGGAGACCGACAAGATGGCGGTCGTTTATCATACGAATTACATTACCTGGTTCGAGATCGGCCGGACGGAGTGGATCCGCCAAGCGGGCTTTTCCTACCGGGATATCGAGGAGCGCGGGCTGCTGCTGCCCGTGGTCAACGTGGAAGCTTCTTACGCCCAACCGGCGCGTTATGACGATTGGGTAACGGTCTGCACCCGGGTCGCTCAGCTGTCGAAGGTGCGCATTCAGTTCGAGTACCGGGTCGTGCGAAAGGAAGAGGCGGGAATCGAAACTCCCGCGCCTTCGTACTCGTCGGAGCTGCCCGAAGGTACGCTGCTGGCCAGCGGAAGTACGACGCACGGGTGGATCAACGAGAAGTGGAAGGTCGTCGGGCTGGACCGGGCGGCGCCCGACATTTACGACGTGCTGCGCAGCCGGGCGGGACTGACGCCGGACTGAACCGCAAAGAACGCGGCGGCGGGCGAAACTTTGTCGCGCCGACCCACGTAGTAACGGATCATAAGAAGGAGAAGGGGGAGGTTGGCCATGCTCATTCGCAAAGCGGGGTTGTGGTTCTTGATCGCCATCGCGGCGGAACTGGCGGGAATCGTCGTCATGAGCAGCTGGATCGGCGGCGGAGCGACGTTCGGGCTGCTGCTGCTCGGCGCGGTGATCGGTGCTTGGCTCCTGCAGAGCGAGGGGCGCAAGGCGTGGCAGGAAGCCGGACGGCTGATGCGCGAGGGCCAGCCTCCGGGGCATGCCGTCCTGAACGGGCTGTGCGTGATGGCGGGCGGCATTCTGCTGATCGTCCCCGGCTTCCTGTCGGACATTGTCGGCCTTACGCTGCTTCTTCCGTTCACGCGTCCCCTGTACCGGGCCTGGATGTTCCTCTGGCTGGAACGGAGGTTCCGGTCCGGCTCGATTCGCGTGTTCCGCGGTCCGTTCGGGAGGTGACGGCGCCGTGAGAATCCGCCTGTTCCGTTGGACGACCCGCGTAGGCGTATGGATTCAGCGCGCCCAATACGCGCTGATCGGCCTGATCCTGCTCGGCGCCCTCGATTACTTCGCCGCCTACGATCTGCTCATCGCCTTGTTCGGCACGTTGGGTCCGGGCGTCGCCCCGCTGGTGTTGATCGTGGTTCTGTTCCTCCTCTATAAAGGCTATCGCCGCTCTCGCCGGACCCGCCGCGGCGGCGACGATCCGTCCCGTTGAATGCAGCCCGTTCGAATTCGGTTCTTTTCTCCCCCGGAAGATCAATTCCCATCGTATTTTACATTCCGTTAACATTACAAATACATTCCTCTTACCCGGATCCCACATAATCAAGGGACAAGGCCGTCGAACAGAGGCGGCTCCGGGGGGATCAGGGATGACGGTGTCGAAACATTACATCAATCGCGATTTAAGCTGGCTCGAGTTCAACCTGCGGGTGCTGGAGGAAGCCGAGGATGCGACGACGCCTTTGCTGGAGCGGCTTCTGTTCCTGTCGATCGTGTCGAGCAACCTGGACGAATTCATGAGCGTGCGCGTCGCCGGCTTGAAAGACCAACTGAGGGCCGGTTACCACAACAGCGATTTTACCGGCTATACGCCGAGAGGCCTGCTTCGGAGAATCATGAAGCGCTCCGGCCTGATGGTGAGAAGACAGTACAAAGCGTATCGCGAGCTTATGCGCTCGCTCTCCCGCGAAGGGGCGGCCATCGTCTCCTATGCCGATCTGAACGAAGAGCAGGCGAAGGAGATGACCGAATACTTCCAGGAGATCGTCTATCCCGTCCTTACGCCGATGGCCGTGGACAGCAGCCGGCCGTTCCCCCTCGTTCACAGCAAGGAGATTTATTTGGCCGTCGTTCTCCATCCCAGTCTGGGCGACGCCAAGCTCGAAGGACCGTCGTTCTGCGCGATCGTGCAGGTGCCGTCGATTCTTCCCCGCACGATCCGGGTCACCGGCCGCAAAAACTCGCGGAAACAAACGTATATCCTGCTCGAGGATCTGATCCGGGAGCAGATCGGCCAGCTGTTCAGCGGGTATTCGACCGAAGCCGTCCATGCGTTCCGGCTGACCCGCAATTCGGATTTGTCGCTTAACGAGGAAGGGACGGAAGATCTGCTGCAGGAGATCGAGAAGGAACTGCGCAGGCGCCGCAGAGGGTTCCCCGTCCGTCTGGAGATCGAGAAGGGGATGCACGAGCACGCCCGGGAGCTGCTGATGGAGGAGCTGGACATTCAGGAGGACTGGCTCGAGATCGACGGACCGCTCGACCTGAGCTTCCTGTCCAAGTTCGCCGCCTCGCTGCCGAACGCCGACCATCTGCGCTACAAGCCGATCGATCCGGTCTATCCTCCGGAGTTCGAAGAGGCGGACGAGCTGATGAGCGTGCTGCGGGAAAAGGACGTTCTCGTCTACCATCCTTACGAATCGTTCGAAGCGGTAAACGACTTCATCTGCGAAGCGGCGGAGGATCCCGACGTGCTGGCGATCAAGATGACGCTGTACCGGGTCAGCGGCCAGTCCGTGCTCGTGCAGGCGCTTGTCCGCGCGGCGGAGTCGGGCAAGCAGGTCACCGTCGTGGTCGAGCTGAAGGCGCGATTCGACGAAGAGCGCAACATCGCTTGGGCGAGGCAGCTGGAGAAGGCGGGCTGCCACGTCGTCTACGGACTGGTCGGGTTGAAGACCCACGCCAAGATCACGCTGGTCGTCCGCCGGGAGCAGAACGAGCTGAGGCGGTACGTTCACGTCGGAACGGGCAACTATAACGAGAACACGGCGCGACTGTATACCGACGCCGGGCTGTTCACCTGCCATCCGGACATCGGAGCCGACGCATCCGCGCTGTTCAACGAGATGACGGGCTATTCGACGCCGCACGACTGGCGCTCCTTCGCGGTCGCTCCGGCCGGGCTGAAGCCCAAGCTGTTCGACCTGATCGACCGGGAGATTGCCCACGCGAAAGAAGGGCGTCCGGCCGGCATCGTCGCGAAGATGAACTCCCTCTCCAACCAGTCGATGATCGACAAGCTGTACGAGGCTTCGCAGGCCGGGGTCTCGATCGACCTGATCGTCCGCGGCGTATGCTGCCTGCGGCCGGGCGTTGAGGGGCTGAGCGAGAACATCCGCGTGATCAGCATCGTCGACCGCTACCTGGAGCACTCGCGCATCCTGGCGGTGTCCGGGGGAGGGGAAGAAGAAGTCTACATCTCCAGCGCCGACTGGATGACGCGCAACTTGAGCCGGCGGGTCGAGCTGCTCTGCCCGGTATACGACCCCTCCCTGCGGCAGATGCTGTTGAACCTGCTGCGGACGAACGTTCGGGACAACGTCAAAGCCCGCTTGCTGCAGCCGTCCGGCAGCTATGTTCGGGTGGAAAACGGCGAGCTTCCGCTGCGCAGCCAATTCGTCGCGGCCGACATTCCGCTCTGGAAGACGGTGGCCGCTTCCGCCTCGGATTGAGGGTCGACGCCGAAGCCCGCTTTGCGGGGATATTTTACACAATTTTTAAGCTTCTTCGCATCTGATCTTAACAATTGCCGCATATGATGAATATATCGACAATTGAAGAAGGAGGAAGCGACTGAATGATCGTATTCGACGTCATCGTCGACGGCAGCGTCAAAGAGACGATTCGGCCGAAGACGCAAAAGCTGAGAGAAATCCACGATTTTCTGAACGAGCAGATGAAGCTGCTTAGCCGAAAGTACGGCTACGGCGTGTTCGTCAAAAGAAGAATGATCTACTAGCCGAACAAGGTGCCTGATGACAAGCACCTTGTTTTTTTATGTCGCTTGGGATCGCCGAAGCGACCGGCCGGGGGATGCCCCTCCGGAGTTTCCGCCGAAAGGGGGGAGAAGCGCCTGCGGCGCCGTAAAGCGGGATGGCTTATACGACCGTCAGGCGCGGGGTCAGCCGCCAAATCTTGCGAAATTCCTTGGCGAGAGAATCGACTTCGGTTCTCTCGACGGGCAGAGGATGGCGGGCGGTGGCGGCGAGCTTCAGCTTGTTGCCCCGGGCGACCGAGACGTGAAGCGAGGTGACGGCCTGGGACTCGCTGCGGTCCAGCGCGGCAGCAAGCTGAAGCAGGGAGCCGAGCTTGAATACCGCCTCGTAATCGCCGTTCTGCAGCAGCTGCCGGTAGGCGGACAGCTTCTTGCGGGCCGGAGAAGTCCCCCGGTAGGAGGCGATCGCCGCCGTCAGCAGAATCTCGCGGTGGGTCAGACCGTTCCAATGGGCATGCGTCAGCAAGTAGAACGTATGGTCCGAGAAGTCGTTGACGTCGATGATCGCCCCGATCTTGAACAGCCTGGAAGCGGCGTCGAGCCACGCGCGCGCGCGGGAGGGAAGCGACTGGCCGCCGGAAGAAGCGAGGCGGTCGAACAGCGTCAGCGCGAGCTTGTTCACCTGCAGAGGATGCTCCTGAGGCACGGACGGATACAGCGCCGCCAAGTTGCGGATGCTCTCCTCCAGCACCATCGACGCATCCGAGACGTCCGTGCGCGGCAGGCACGTCTCGAAAAAGATGCCGTCGCGCAGCCCGGCTCCGCAGATGACGATGCGGGACGCGGAAGTCATGCGCGTCACGCTCTGCAGGATGGCGAGACCGGGGACGATGACGTCCGCGCGGTCCTTGGACAAGCCCGGCACCTTGCGGCGCTTGTCCACGTTCAATGGCGCCAGCGCGTTCAGCTTGTCGCTCAGCTTCTTCACAGGCACCTCGTAGCCGTGCAAGTTGGCGTACGGGTAGTTGTCCGCGCGCTGGCACAGCTTGGCGAGCGCGCGGGTGGTGCCGCCGAGGCCGATCAGCGGCAGCCCGGGGTGCTCCGCGATCCACGCCTGCTCGCGCATCGTCGCCTGGATGTCCGCCTGCAGCCGCTCGATCTGGGCGGCGGATACGGCGCCTCCGCCAAGCGAATGGCGGAGGGCGGTGTTGACGCAGCCGAACGGGAAGGAGACGGCATTGACCAGCTTCCGCCCGAGGATGAGGCTGACTTCCGTGCTCCCGCCGCCGATGTCGACGAGGAAGCCGTCCTGGACGTCCATCGTGCGCAGCATGGCGACGCAGCCGAGTCGCGCTTCGTCCTCGCCCGGCAGCAGCTCGATGTTCAGTCCGGCTTTCCGCCCGAGCCTCTCCAGCACTTCCCGGCGGTTGGCCGCCTGGCGGATGGCGGCCGTCGCCACGGCGCGGATACGGGTCGCGCCGTGCATCCGGCAGATCCGGCGGAAATGCCGGAGAACTTCCACCAGCTCGCTGACCGCATCCAGCGGCAGGATGCCGTCCCCGTTCAGCTTCTGGCTAAGCCTGGCGGACCATCTGCCCTGATCGATCACGCGGTAGGCGCCGTTGTCCATTACCTGATAGACGGCAAGCCGAACGGTGTTGGAACCGATGTCGATCATGCCGGTCACTTGACTGTGCTTCTTCAATTGCGGCTCGCTCCTTCCGTAGGTCGAACGGGACGGGGACTGCTGTCCGAATGGTGCGAATGCCGTCGCCGAAAATGCGTTGTCGCGCCTGGGTCGTGGACCTATTTTACCATTCCGGGGCGTGGCGCAAAAGCGCCTTGTCTTTTTTTCTCTTCGGTTCCGCGCGTTCCGTTCCCCCGGACCGAATGAATAATGTTCCAGGTTAGGTAAATCATTAATGGGAAGGCAGCCGCGACAAGCAAATTCTATGGCCGCGATAAAGCATTTTTATGTGCCGTTCGGTTCCATTCGCGGTTCAAATCGTTTATCATTGAAAATGGACTGAAATTCCGTGGGAATATCTGTTTTTTCCGCAGGCTGGCGAACGGAATGTCCGCTTTGCTTGACGGTTCGCGCGCATTCTATGTTTTTCGAATCGTCTTCCGGATCCGTTTGCCGGGTTCACCTTGTCAGCCGGAATCGCCTCGCGGCGGTTCCTTCATTTTGTTTCTTAAAGGAGAGAAAACCATGACGGCAACGAAAGGTCTCGAAGGCATCGTAGCGGCCTCCTCCTCGATCAGTTCGATCATCGACGGCGTGCTGACGTACCGCGGCATCGACATCGACGAGCTGGCGGAGAAGGCGACTTTCGAAGAAGTCGCTTATTTGTTGTGGCACGGCAAACTGCCGACCCAATCCGAACTGGACGGGCTGCTCGCGCAGCTGGGCGAATACGCGGCCGTTCCGGAGCAAGTGATTGCCGGGCTGCGCCTGTATCCGGCTGGCAGCAACTCGATGGCGGCTCTGCGCACGGTCGTCTCCAGCCTGGCGCTGTACGATGAAGAAGCGCAGGACATGAGCCGGGAGGCGAACGTTCGCAAGGCGGTCAAGCTTCAGGCGCAGCTTCCGACGGTCGTGGCCGCGTTCGCCCGCATTCGCCAAGGCAAAGAGCCGATCGCGCCGAAGAAGGGCGTCCCGATCGCGCACAACTTCCTGTATATGCTGACCGGCGAAGAACCGGCCGCCGTCGCCGTCGAAGCGCTGAACAAGGCGCTCGTCCTGCATGCCGACCACGAGCTGAACGCGTCCACGTTCGCCGCCCGCGTCACGGTCGCGACGCTGTCCGATATCTACTCCGGCGTCACGAGCGCGATCGGCGCGCTCAAAGGCCCGCTGCACGGCGGCGCCAACGAAGCGGTCATGGTCATGCTGGACGAGATCGGCTCCGTCGCCAACGTCGAGCCGTATATCCAGGCGAAGCTGGACCGCAAGGACAAAGTCATGGGCTTCGGCCACCGGGTCTACAAGAACGGCGACCCGCGCGCCAAGCATCTGCAGGCGATGTCCCGCCAGCTCGGCGAGCTGAACGGCGACATGAAGCTGTACGACATGTCCGTGAAGATCGAAGATCTCGTGACGGGACAGAAGGGCCTGAAGCCGAACGTCGACTTCTATTCCGCTTCCTGCTACACGATGCTGGGCATTCCGCGCGACTTGTTCACGCCGCTCTTCGCGATCAGCCGCGTATCCGGCTGGACGGCTCACATTCTGGAGCAGCTTGCCGACAACCGCCTCATTCGCCCGCGCGCCGAGTATGTCGGACCGGTCGGCCAGCATTACGTGCCGATCGCCCAGCGCGGCTGATTCCTACCGGTTCGCTCCGGCGGAACGCCCCTTGGCCCGCGGGCCGGGGCGTACGCCGGTTTCTTATGGATCATTCCTAACTTATCGATGCAGGAGGAGAATGTACACATGGCACAATTGGAAAAATTCGCGGCTCCGACTTCCGGAGAAGCCATCACGGTCAATAACGGGGTTCTGAACGTTCCGAACAACCCGATCATTCCGTTTATCGAAGGCGACGGCACCGGCCGCGACATCTGGCGCGCCTCCCAGCGCGTGCTGGACGCGGCGGTCGAGAAGGCATACAACGGCCAGAAGAAAATCGCTTGGTACGAAGTGTTCGCCGGCGAGAAAGCTTTCAACGCGTACGGCGAATGGCTGCCGAACGACACGCTGACCGCGATCCGCGAGTACATCATCGCCATCAAGGGACCGTTGACGACGCCGATCGGCGGCGGCATCCGCTCGCTGAACGTCGCGCTGCGGCAGGAGCTGGACCTGTACGTCTGCCTGCGTCCGGTTCGCTACTTCAACGGCGTTCCTTCTCCGGTCAAGCGTCCGGAGCTCGTCGACATGGTCATTTTCCGCGAGAACACCGAAGACATCTACGCGGGTATCGAATATCAAGCCGAAACGGCCGACGCCAAGAAAGTCATCGAATTCCTGCAGAAGGAAATGGGCGTCAAGAAGATCCGCTTCCCCGAGACGTCCGGCATCGGCATCAAGCCGGTCTCGTCCGATGGCTCGAAGCGTCTCGTCCGCGCCGCGATCGAATACGCGATCAAGCACAAGCGCAAATCCGTTACGCTCGTTCATAAGGGCAACATCATGAAGTTCACCGAGGGCGCGTTCAAGAACTGGGGCTATGAAGTGGCCGAAACCGAGTTCGCGAATCAGACGTTCACGTGGGGCCAATACGACAAGATCAAGGCCGAGCAAGGCGAAGAGGCTGCCAACGCGGCTCAGAAAGCGGCTCTGGCGGAAGGCAAGATCCTGATCAAGGACGCCATCGCCGACATCGCGCTGCAGCAAGTACTGACGCGTCCGACCGACTTCGACGTCATCGCGACGCTGAACCTGAACGGCGACTATCTGTCGGACGCGCTGGCTGCGCAAGTCGGCGGCATCGGCATCGCGCCGGGAGCGAACATCAACTACGTGACCGGACATGCTATCTTCGAAGCGACCCACGGCACCGCGCCGAAGTACGCCGACAAGGATGTCGTCAACCCGGGCTCCGTCATCCTGTCCGGCGTCATGATGTTCGAGCACCTGGGCTGGCTGGAAGCGGCGGATCTGATCTACAAAGGATTGGAAAAGTCGATCAACAGCAAGATCGTCACGTACGACTTCGCCCGTCTGATGGAAGGCGCGACCGAAGTGAAGTGCTCCGAGTTCGCGGATCAGATCATCAAGAACATGTAATTTAGGGACGGACCCCCTAGATCCCCCTTTCCAAGAGGGACTCCGAGGGCGCTGCCCTCCGGACACCCTGCCGAATAACGTTCGGGGAACTGAGGCGCGTTGAAGGAGGGGACGGCGGAGGCCGATCCGTCCGTCGGACTTGTCCGACGAACGGATCGAGCCGGCTGTTCGCGGGGAACGTTAAAATGGAAACGGCGTTATTTGGACAAAATCAGGGGTATGCTGTAGATGATGGCATCGAAACCCTTTATTTTGCAAATAGCGTCGTTTTTTCGTTTATTGGGGCATGGAAGGGCGCGGATATCGTAACCGGCAGGATCGTAAAACTAGTTTTCCGACCTATTAAAATAGCCGAAGCCGCTCTGGCGGCTGCTTAACCCAAAAGGAGGCAATACGTCATGGCGATCAAGCGAGCGAAAATAACGGTGATCGGAGCGGGCTTTACCGGGGCGACCACCGCCCTGATGCTGGCGCAGAAGGAGCTTGGAGACATCGTTCTGCTGGACATTCCCCAACTGGAGAATCCGACGAAGGGCAAGGCGCTCGACATGCTCGAATCGACGCCGGTTCAAGGCGTCGATTCCCGGATCGCGGGCACGGCCGATTATGCGGATTCCGCGGGCTCCGACGTCGTTATCATCACGGCCGGCGTCGCCCGCAAGCCGGGCATGAGCCGCGACGATCTGGTAAGCACGAACGCCGGCATTGTCAAGTCCGTTTGCGAGCAAGTGAAGGCGGCCAGCCCGAACGCGTACGTCATTATCCTCTCGAACCCGGTCGACGCCATGACTTATGTAGCGTTCAAGGCGCTCGGCTTCCCGAGAAACCGCGTTATCGGCCAGTCCGGGGTGCTGGATACCGCCCGTTACAACACGTTCCTGGCGGAAGCGCTGAACGTGTCCGTGGAGGACGTTCGCGGCGTCGTGCTCGGCGGCCACGGGGACGACATGGTGCCGCTCGTCCGCTATACGACGATCGGCGGCATTCCGGTCGAGAAGCTTCTGCCCAAAGATCAGATCGACGCGATCGTGCAACGGACCCGGGCGGGCGGCGGCGAGATCGTGAGCCTGCTCGGCAACGGCAGCGCCTACTACGCCCCGGCCGCTTCGCTCGTGCAAATGACCGAAGCGATTCTGAAGGACAAGAAGCGCATCCTGCCGGTCATCGCCTTGCTGCAAGGCGAATACGGCTACAAGGATCTGTTCATGGGCGTGCTGGCCGTGCTGGGCGGCGACGGCATCGAGAAGGTGATGGAGCTCGAGCTGACCGCCGAAGAGAAAGCCGCGATGGACAAATCGGCGGATTCCGTCCGCAGCGTCATCCAGGTCGTCGAGAACGCATAAGGAGCGCCTTTTCCAGAGGTGTGGCGATCTGGCTAACGAATCCACGGGTTCTTATTTGGCAAAAAAGCGGGAGGCTTGCGTTTTAAAGAAACGG
This sequence comes from Cohnella zeiphila, assembly GCF_014212055.1. GTDB lineage: Bacteria > Bacillota > Bacilli > Paenibacillales > Paenibacillaceae > Cohnella > Cohnella zeiphila. The sequence continues at coordinate 86,946 of NZ_JACJVO010000021.1, forward strand.
AGAAGACTTATTGGCCTGCTTCATCCGGCAAACGGCCATCATTTGCCCCAATAAGCTCTCCTCGATTCGTCGCGCTTTGCCAACCCTTGATATTGCCGAAATAGCGTCGCTGGGATTCGTTAGCTTCTTCGCTCGCTCTCAAGCGGCCGTCCGCCGGACGTCCGATACGAGAAATGAGCGTATCCCCCCTTGCAGGTTATGTTCGATTAACCGTTGCTAGGCGGAAGCCAGTTCCCGTTCTGCGTATCCTTGCGCGCAAGGGGGCTTCTTGCCGTTTTTGGCCGGGAAAGTTTTGTTTGCCTCGCGATTTGTGTATACTGAATTTGATTGCCTGTACATAAGAGGTCAAGGAGGACTATGGAATCATGACGACTTTTATGCTGTTTCTCCACGTCCTGGGCGCGACGGGAATGGGGGTCTACGTCGTTCTTCCTTTCGTGGCGGGAAAGTTCAAGCAACTGTCCACGCCGGCTCAGGAAGGACTCGCGAGCGGCCTGCTGACGGCCGGACGGGTCGGCCAGTTCGGGCTCGTGCTTCAGCTGCTGACGGGCGGATACTTGATCTCGCAAGGAGATTACGGAACTTCCTGGATGATTACGATTATCGTTCTGTTTGTCGCCCTCGGCGCGGTCAGCGGCATCGTGCAAGGCCCGCTGAAACGCATTAAGACGGCTACGGCCAGCAACCAGGACGCTTCCGGCGCGATCTCCCGCGTTCAGACGCTCAGCGTGTTGGCGGTGCTGCTCTTCCTCGTCATCCTGTGGATGATGAAGAATCCGTGGTAAAGGGGTAAGGCAGCGACGAGAGCCCGTTCTTCGCGAACGGGCTCTTTTTTTATTCGATGCCGGATCCGTCCGGATTCCAAGAAGAATGATATCGGACGGATATCTCAAAGGAAGCGGGCGAAAGGTCTCGAAACGGTAAGCAATTCATCACGATACTCCTGTATGCCCGACTTGAGCCGATCGGCGTTCGGAGTTATTCTAGACGCACGGAGTCGATAATGGAGGTGCAAGATGAAATTTTCCCAGGCAACCGACTATGCGCTTCACGCCATGCTCTATCTGATCTCGGCGGCGCCCGATAAGCCGATCGGCGTGCAGTTTCTGTCCGAGAAGCTCGGCGTCTCCCAGACGTACTTGTCCAAAATGATGACCAAGCTGGTCAAGGCCGGGCTGATTCAATCCGCTCCCGGCGCCCATGGGGGATACCGCCTTCGGAAAAACCAAGACGAAATTTCCTTTCTCGATATCATTCAGGCGATCGAAGGGACGGCCTCCTTATTCGAGTGCAGCCTTCAGCACGGGAGCGAATGCCTGATCCAACAGGTCGTAATCGAAGCCGAACGGCGGATGGAAGACTATTTGAACCAAACGAAATTAGCCGACGTGGCCAAAAAGCTCCCGACGGAGGAGAAGCACGCCCATTCCTAATCGGCATCCTCCGACAGCTCGTCGATCGTCTTCTCGAAGCTCGGGGCGAGCCGCTCCAGGAACCAGTCGACCTCGGGCATCCCGTAACCGCGCAGCTTCTCTTCCATTTGCTTGCGGGCGGTGGCGAAATCGCGGTTGCCGGCCGACATCTCGCTGACGCATTTGAGGTAGGCGTCCAGCACGTCGGCGGCTTTGACGAGCCGGGCCAGCTCGGGAGAGTCGGCTTCTCTCGCGAGCAGAGGACGATAGACGTCCTTCAGCTCCTCGGGAACCGTCCCCAGCAGCCGCTCGGCGGCCAGCGTCTCGATCTGCCGGAAGTTGCCCAGCAGCTCGGGATTATGGTGCTTTACGGGCGTCGGAATGTCGCCGGTGATCACTTCGGTGACGTCGTGAAACAGCGCGTACGCCGCCGCCTTCTCGGGGTCGATGTCGCGTCCGAACACGCGGCTGGCGATGCTGCCCAGCAGGTGAGCGAGCAGCGCCGTATGATACGAATGCTCGGCGACGTTCTCGCCTTGCGTCTTCCGCATCAGGCTCCAGCGTTCGATATATTGCAGGCGGTACAGATAGGCGAGAAAATGATGGGACATGGCAGGCTCCTTTTTCTCACGGGAAGGGTCTCTGTGATATTATATATTTATTAAAGCCTTGAGAATAGAGAGGAGATTTTACCGTACTTATGTCTACCTTCGAAGAAAGTATCTACCAGCTGATCGTCGAAACGTCCACGAACCTCCCGGCCGACGTCAGAAGGAGAATCGCCGCCGCCCGAGAAGCCGAGGACCGCGCCACCCGGGCCGGCTTGTCGCTGTCGACGATCGCGCAGAACATCGAGATGGCCGAGTGCAACGTCTCGCCGATCTGTCAGGACACGGGGATGCCGACGTTTATCGTGCATACGCCGGTAGGCGCGAATCAGATCGTCATGAAGCGGGAGATTCAGCAGGCGATCGCCCGCGCTACGAAGGACGGCAAGCTGCGGACGAACTCCGTCGATTCGCTGACGGGCGCCAACACCGGCGACAATCTGGGCCCGGGCACGCCGGTCATCCACTTTGAGCAGTGGGAGAAGGACGAGGTCGACGCGCGCCTCATTCTGAAGGGCGGCGGCTGCGAGAACAAGAACATCCAATACAGCCTGCCGTGCGAGCTGGAAGGGCTGGGCAAGGCCGGCCGCGACCTGGACGGCATCCGCAAGTGCATTCTGCACGCGGTTTACCAGGCGCAGGGCCAAGGCTGCAGCGCGGGCTTCATCGGCGTCGGCATCGGCGGCGACCGGACGACCGGATACGAGCTGGCGAAGCAGCAGCTGTTCCGCCACGTCGAGGACGTAAACCCGATCCCCGACCTCGCGAAGCTGGAGGATTACATTCTGGACAAGGCGAACCGGCTCGGCATCGGAACGATGGGCTTCGGCGGCAACGTGACGCTGCTCGGCTGCAAAGTCGGGGTCATGAACCGGCTGCCGGCGAGCTTCTTCGTCTCGGTCGCATACAACTGCTGGGCTTATCGGCGCCAGGGCATCCTGCTCGACGGCTCCACTCACGAGATCAAGGAATGGATTTACGAGACCGGCTCGAACGTGAAAATGAACTCGGAGGACCAAGCCGCCTCCGAAGCGGCACCGGCCGCCGAGCGCCGCGAAGTCGTGCTGACCGCGCCGCTGACCGAGGAGCAAGTCCGTTCGCTGAAGGTGGGCGACGTCGTCATTCTGAACGGCGAGATGCATACCGGACGCGACGCGCTGCACAAGTATTTGATGGATCATGACGCGCCGATCGATCTGAACGGCAGCGTTATCTATCACTGCGGCCCCGTCATGCTGAAAGACGAGGAAGGCTGGCACGTGAAGGCGGCCGGGCCGACGACGAGCAGCCGCGAGGAGCCTTACCAAGGCGATATTATGAAAAAGTTCGGCATCCGCGCGGTCATCGGCAAAGGCGGCATGGGCGCGAAGACGCTGGCGGCGCTCCGGGAGCACGGCGGCGTCTATCTGAATGCGGTGGGCGGCGCGGCGCAATATTATGCGGAGTGCATCAAGAAGGTGAACGGCGTCGACTTCATGGAGTTCGGCATCCCGGAAGCGATGTGGCATCTGCAGGTCGAAGGGTTCGCGGCGATCGTGACGATGGACTCCCACGGCAACAGCCTGCACGCCGACGTCGACCGCGATTCCAAGGAGAAGCTCGCCCAGTTCAAGGATCCGGTGTTCGCTTAAGCGAGTCGAGTTTTAACCAAATTGACGTTCGGGGAGCGCCATGCACAAATTTCGCTTAAAGCTGACCGTGCTGTTCATGCTGCTGATCGGGCTTACCGTGCTGGCTGCCGGCATCCTGACCGGGCAATCCTACAAGGAGAACCATCAGAAGACGCTAGAGGACCATATGCTTTCGGAGATCCGGGTGCTGATGGCCGCGGCGCCGTGGCCCTCCGGCCAGCCGCAGGGCGAGCAAGCCGCGTACCTGCAAAGTCAGGCCGAGAAGTTCAAAGCGATCGCCGATATGCGGATCACCTACATTCTCCCGGACGGGAAGGTGCTCGGCGACTCGGATCACGATCCGGAGACAATGGAGAACCATGCCCAGCGCAAGGAAGTGAAGGAAGCGCTGGCGTCCGGGACGGGCAGCAGCGTTCGGCGCAGCGCGACGCTGAACGAGAACATGCTGTACGTCGCGATGGCCGTTAAAAACGGGACGCAGACCGAGGGGATCGTCCGGCTCGCGGTCAGTCTGAAGGATGTGGAGCGCAGTCTCGGCCGCATGTGGCTGGCGCTGGCTGTCGGGCTGCTCGCCCTCTACGTCATCGCCGCGGCGATCGGCTATCGGGTCGCGAGAAGCGTCACCCGGCCGCTGGAGAAGATGACGGACGCGGCAAAGCGGATGGCCGCGATGGATTACGGCATCCGCGTGGCGGCGGACGGCAGGGACGAAGTAAGCGAGCTGGCGAGGGCGCTCAACGCGATGGCCTCCAATCTGCAAGAGCGGATCGACGAGACGCGGCAGAACGAGCTGCGGCTTCAGGCGGTGCTGGACAACATGGACAGCGGCGTCATCATGGTCGGTCCGGACGGCCGGATCAAGCTGTACAACCGCGGGGCGGAACGGCTGCTCGGCGGATCGGCGGCGGACCGGCTGGGCCGCAGCTATTCGGAGGACCGCCGGCAGTTCGAGCTGCTTCGCCTCATTCGGGAAGGGCTGGAGCAGCCCGAACCCCGGCACGAGGAGCTGACGGTATACTTCCCCGAGGAGCGGCTGCTGGAGCTCAACCTGGTGCCGCTGCGAATGGGCGAGGAAGAGGAGCCGGGACTTCTGCTCGTGCTCCAGGACGTGACGGCGATTCGCCGCCTCGAACGGATGCGCAGCGAGTTCGTCGCCAACGTCTCCCACGAACTGAAGACGCCGGTCGCCGCCGTCAAAGGCTTCGCCGAGACGCTGCTCGGCGGAGCCGTGAACGATCCGGAGACGGCCGAGTCGTTCCTGAGAATCATCCATGACGAGAGCGAACGGCTGAACCGGCTGATCGGCGACATCCTGGAGCTGTCCAAGATCGAATCCAGACGGTCTCCGCTGCAATGCTCGCCGATCGAGCTGCCGGCCTTCCTCGGAAGGCTGATGGGCCTGATGTCCGCCGACGCGGCGAAGAAGAACATCGGCCTCGAATGGCACGCGGACCCGGAGCTCTTCGTCGAAGCGGACGAGGACCGGCTCGGCCAGATTCTGCTGAATCTCGTGCAGAACGGCATCAACTACACGCCGTCCGGGGGCAAGGTCCAAGTCACCGCGGAGCTCGTTCAAGGGACCGACCCCGAAGGCCTGGACGACAAAGTGCGAATCGTCGTGTCCGACACGGGCATCGGCATTCCGAAGAAGGATCTGCCCCGCATCTTCGAACGGTTCTACCGGGTGGACAAGGCCCGTTCCCGCAGCTCGGGCGGGACCGGTCTCGGTCTCTCGATCGTGAAGCACCTGGCCGAATTGCATCACGGCTCGATCCGCGTGGAGAGCACGGTCGGCGTCGGGTCCCGGTTCGTGCTGGAGCTGCCGCTGCTCCAGCCATAGGCGCCCCGGCTATGCGTTTTACCTTCGGTTAACGTACGATATACGGACGTTTGTGAAGCAGCAGCCGATTTTACGTCCCGTTAACAATCGGATAACGCGGGTTTTACAGTCGTTTGATACAGTCAAAGGGTAAAGCACAAAACGGCAGGTTGATAAGCCGGACCGGAGGTTACGATGTCGGACAAGGCGCTGATCATAGAAGACGAACCGACCATTGCGCGACTGGTCACCTACAACCTCTCGCAGGAAGGCTACGAGACGGAAGTGGTTGGCAACGGTGCCGAAGGGCTCCGCAATGCCATTCATGAGAGCTACTCGATTATTTTCCTCGACCTGATGCTCCCGGGCATGAACGGCTTCGAGGTGCTGCAGAAGCTGCGGGAGAACGGCGTGAAGACGCCGGTTATCATTTTGACCGCCCGCAACGCGGAGGAAGAAGTGGTTCAGGGCCTCAAGCTGGGAGCCGACGACTACATCACGAAGCCGTTCGGCGTGGCCGAGCTGCTCGCCCGGACGTCGGCGGTTCTGCGCCGCTTCCGCAACGAGGAGCCGGGAAGCGGGGACGCGAAGCCGGGGGCCGAACGGGTCGTCTCGCTCGGGGACCTGCAGATTTACCCCGACAAATACGAGGTCTATTTGAGCGGGCAGGAAATATCGCTTCGGCCGAAGGAATTCGAAGTGCTGCTGTACCTGGCGGAGCGGCCGGGCATCGTCATTACGCGGGACGACTTGATGAATGTCGTCTGGGGCTTCGATTATATCGGCGGCCAGCGGACGGTGGACGTTCACGTCAGCTCCCTTCGCAAGAAGCTGGAGCTGAACCAGCAATCGGTGCAGATCGAGTCGATCCGCGGCGTCGGCTACAAGCTGACCGTAAGCCGCAGAGGCGGCGCGGCGTTGAACAAATAAAAGAAGCGGCCGGGATTTCGGCCGCTTCTTTTATTCGGCGCTTGGCGTTAGCCTCGCCCCCAAGCGAGCATCCGGCGCTGGAACTCCTTGGGCGAGCAGTGGTTGAACCGCTTGAACATCTTGTAGAAGTGGGCCATGTTCGGCATCCCCGTCTGATCGCCGACTTCGCTGATGCTGAGGTCGCGGGTCAGGAGCAGCTGCTCGGCCCGTTTGATTTTGCGGAAATTGACGTATTCGGTAAACGACAGCCCCATCGTCTTTTTGAAAAACTTCACGAAATAATAGTAGCTCATGTTGGCCAGCCGGCATGCCTCCTCGACGGTCACCTTCTCGCCGATGTTGCCGTCGACGTAGTCGAGCACGGGCTTGAGCCGGATCCGCTCCACGCGGTCCTGGTTCGCCAGCAGCCCCCGCGTGTCCGCCCGAATCAGGATGAGCAGAATCTTCTTGATCAGCAGATTGACGGCGAGCTCGTAGCCGCTCTCCTTGTTTTGAACCTCGACGAAGATGTCCCGGATGCACTCCGCGACGGCTTGCCGGGATTCCGGATGGTCCCGGAAAATATAATTCATGGCGCTGAGCGGCACCTTGGTCTCATTGAAGTATTGGAGATAGGGAATGGTACTCTGATCGAAAAACGTCTGCAAATCGAACTGGAGAATGATGTAGTCCGTCTTGTCTCCGTAGCTGCGGTCGCGATGAAGCTGGGAGCTGCCGAGCACGATGACATCGCCGTCGCGGAGCGTGAACACCTCGTCCTTGATCTCGACGTCGAGGCGGCCTCTCTGGACGAGCATCAGCTCGCATTCGGGATGATGATGCCAGTTGACGGCAAAATTGAGCTCGCGGTTCGACTGCCAGACCTTGATCGAGAGCAGCGGATTCTCGTATTCGATTTTCTCCTGTACGACCTGCATGCCGACTTAGGCCCCCTAATGGCAAAATAGCATAATGACCCCTCATGATCGGGAATGGGAATCCGGCGAACTCATGCTATACTTAAATTGTAGAAGGAATTCAGCATCCTTGCAAGGAGGACAAGCGCTTGAGCAAAATCAATGTCGGCATGATCGGCTGCGGAGGCATCGCGCACGGAAAACATTTTCCGTCCCTTGCCAAAATTCCGGAAGTCCAGCTGACGGCATTCTTCGACGTGTCGGCGGAGCGCGGGCAAGAGGCCAAGGAGAAGTACGGCACGCCCGACGCGAAGGTGTACCAGAGCGTTCAGGAGCTGCTGGACGACCCGAACGTGCAAGTGGTGCACGTCTGCACGCCGAACGACACGCACGCGGAGATCTCGATCGCCGCCATGGAGGCCGGCAAGCACGTGCTGTGCGAGAAGCCGATGGCGAAGACGTCGGCGGACGCGCGGCGGATGTACGAAGTGGCCGAGCGGACGGGACGCAAGCTGAGCATCGCGTACCAGAACCGGTTCCGCGCCGACAGCCGCTGGCTGCATGAAGCGTGCCGCAACGGCGAGCTCGGCGAGGTGTATATGGCCAAGGCGCACGCCATTCGCCGCCGCGCCGTTCCGACATGGGGCGTGTTCCTGGATAAAGAGAAGCAGGGCGGAGGCCCGCTGATCGACATCGGCACGCATGCGCTGGACCTTGCGCTGTGGATGATGGACAACTATGAGCCGCGCACCGTGCTCGGCACGACGTACCGCAAGCTTGCGGAGCAAGGAAGCGCGGCGAACGCGTGGGGCAACTGGGACCCGGCCAAGTTCACCGTCGAGGATTCCGCTTTCGCCATGATCACGATGAAGAGCGGGGCGACGGTCTGGCTGGAGTCGAGCTGGGCGCTCAACACGCTGGACGTGGACGAGGCGAAGGTAACTTTGTGCGGAACGAAAGCCGGCGCCGATATGAAAGGCGGATTGCGCGTCAACGGCGAGGAGCGCGGGCATCTGTACACGAAGGAGATCGTGCTCGGAGACCAATGGAACAAAGCCGCTCCGAACGATTCGGCCGAACGCGAAGCGCGCGCCTGGATCGACGCGATTCTGAACGATCGCGAACCGGTCGTCACCGCCAAGCAGGCGCTCGTCGTCCAGGAAATTCTTGAGGCGATCTACGAGTCAGCGGCAAAAGGGCAAGCCGTATCGTTCGTCTAGCTGCCATTTCCCGGGAAATTTCGACAGTCGGTCGCACCGGCGGTACGAAGAATTTGGAAAAGGAAGATGACAGCGTTTCAATCCTTTAGTAAACTATGTTTGATCGCTAAACTAAGGTCGGACAAGCGGAACGAAGCGGAGAGGGGCGCGCTGGATGTGCCGACTTCCCGCCCGTCCCGGTTTGCGCCGGCCTTCCCAAACTCCGAAAGGTCAGGTGAAGCTCGTTGAAACTCGGTATTTTCCTCGTATTGTTCGGCCAGCAAACGCTGGAGCAAGCGCTTGATACGGCCAAGTCGGCCGGTATTCAAGCGGTCGAGCTGGGAACGGGAGGATTTCCCGGTACCTCGCACGTAAATGCCGCCGCCATCCTGAATGACGAGCAGGAGATCGCCCGCATTCGCAACGCGGTCGAATCCCGCGGCCTCTCGATCAGCGCGCTGAGCTGCCACGGCAATCCGCTTCATCCGGACGCCGCCCAAGCGAAAGCTTTCCACGACGATTTCGTCGCTACCGTACAACTCGCAGAGAAGCTTGGCGTGGACACGGTCATTACGTTCTCCGGCTGCCCGGGCGACTCCCCGAACGCCAAATATCCGTCCTGGGTCACTTGCCCGTGGCCGCCGGATTTCCTGACGGTGCTCGAATGGCAGTGGAACGAGATCGCCATTCCGTATTGGAAGGAACAATCGGCTTTCTGCCGCAAGCACGGCGTGAGGGTCGCCATCGAGTCTCATCCGGGCTTCCTCGTATACAACACCGAGACGGCGCTTCGCCTGCGCCGCGAAGCGGGCGACAACATCGGCGTCAACTTCGATCCGTCCCACCTGTTCTGGCAGGGCATGGACCCGATCGAGTGCATCAAGGCGCTGAGCGACTCCATCTATCACGTTCATGCCAAGGATACGAAGATCGACGCCCGCAACACGGCGCTCAACGGCGTGCTGGATACGAAGCATTACGGCGACATTCTGAATCGCTCCTTCGTGTTCCGCACGGTCGGATACGGGCATGACGACGATTTCTGGAAAGCGATGGTCAGCACGCTTCGCACGGTCGGTTACGACGGCGTGATCAGCATCGAGCACGAAGACGGCATCATGAGCGTAAACGAAGGCTTCACGAAAGCCGCCGGTTTCCTGAACGGTCTCATTCTCAAAGAAAGCGCGGGTGAAATGTGGTGGGCGTAAGCAAAAAGATCAATGTCGGCATGGTGGGCTACAAGTTCATGGGGAAAGCCCACAGCCATGCTTATAAAGATGTGAACATGTTTTTCGATATGGACGCGGAAGTCGTCATGAAGTCGATCTGCGGCCGCAACGAGCAAGGAGTCAAGGCCGCGGCCGAGAAGTTCGGCTGGGAAGGCTACGAGACCGACTGGCGCAAGCTGGTGGAGCGCGACGACATCGACTTCGTCGACATCAACGCGCCGAGCGACGCGCATAAGGAGATCGCTCTGGCGGCGATCGCGGCCGGCAAGCACGTGTTCTGCGAGAAGCCGCTGGCGCTGAACCTGGCCGACGGCCGCGAGATGCTGGCGGCGGCGGAGAAGGCCGGCGTGAAGCACGGCGTCTGCTTCAACTACCGGTTCCTGCCGGCCGTGCAGCTGGCGAAGAAGATCATCGACTCCGGCAAGCTGGGCGAGATCCATCACTACCGGGCGACTTATCTGCAGGATTGGCTGGTCGACCCCGAAGCGCCGCTCGCTTGGCGGCTGAAGAAGGAAGTCGCTGGCTCCGGCGCTCACGGCGACATCAATGCGCACAGCATCGACCTGGCTCGCTTCCTGATCGGGGAGTTCGATCGCGTGGTCGGCCATAACCGCACGTTCGTGAAGGAGCGCCCGCTGCTCGCATCGTCCGAGGGCGGACTGGCGGGTCAAACCGGCAGCAAGGAGAAAGGCGAAGTGACGGTTGACGACGCGACGGCTTTCCTGGCCGACTTCCAGAACGGCGCGATGGGCATCTTCGTCGCCAGCCGCTTCGCGACGGGCCGCAAGAACCACAATACGTTCGAAATCCACGGCAGCAAGGGCACGATCCGTTGGGATCTGGAGCGGCTCAACGAGCTGGAAGTATACTTCCGCGAAGACGAGCCGGAACTGGCGGGCTTCCGCCGCATTCTGGCGACCGAGCCGCAGCATAAGTACGCCGGCAACTGGTGGCCGACGGGGCACATCATCGGCTACGAGCACGGCTTCGTGCACATCGCGTACGAGTTCGTGCAGCACATCGCAGCGGGCACTCCGTTCGCGCCGACGTTCGCCGACGGCGTCAAGTGCCAGGAAGTGCTCGAAGCGGTCGATCTGTCGATCGAACGCGGCACGTGGGTCAGCGTGTCCGAAGTCTAAAGGCGGAAGCGCATCGGCCGAAGGCCATCCCCGGGTTCAGACGAACCCGAGGATGGCCTTATTTATTTGAACCTTTTCGGTTCGGAGCCGGAAAAGAGAGTCGCCAGACTGCCTACATGGACGGAAATGCGGCGGATCTGCCGAAAGAGGGGCGTCCAGGCTTACATTCGGCCGGAAATTGGCGGACAGTGAGCGGCAATGTGTGGCGAGGTGTATGCACCGGATGATTTATCCCTGAACGAAGGGGATTTCGAAGGAAAGCAAAAAAAGGGGGAACCCCGCCCAAGCGGAGTTCCTCCTTTTTTTGACAGGCTTCGTATTAGGAAACCGTGATCGTACCCGTCATGTTGTCATGGCCGGATCCGCATTGAATGGAGCAGTTAAAGTCGTACGTGCCGGCTTTGTCGAACGTAACGGATGCCGATTCGCCGTTCTTGAGGTTTACGTTCATATCCGGAATTTCAAAGCCATGATTGCCGTCCGTATTTTTCAACGTAAAATTGACGGTATCGCCGACATGGACCTGAATATCGTTCGGAGTAAACTCGAAGCTCTTGGCTTCAACCGTAATATTCTGCGTTTGGCCGCCCGCTGCTGCAGAGCTTGCCGGCGCGCTGGCGGACGGGCTGCCTGCCGCATTGTTGGCATTGTTGTTGTTGCTTCCGCAAGCGCTCAGCGCGAATACGGCGGCGACGGCTACGATCGCCAGAAACAGATAAGATTTTTTGAACATGACCCATTCCTCCTGTTGTCTGTTGATGAAGAACCTTACTAGTAAGAATCCTGTCAACATGCTACTTTACGCCTTTGACTAGCCATCCGTCAATCTTTAACTTACCCAGCTTAGGGCGATTTAATCGGAAATTCATCGAATTGTCACGAATTCAATAGAAGAATCTTCAGGTAGGGCATCAAATATGTAATTGACGAATTAGACATCAGGTAGTAATATTCCTAATGCATGAAATCTTACTAGTAATTTTATACCTGTCGCTTGTACTACCGCAATCCTACAAATGATGAAAGAGGGGTTGGGCTCGGAAAAAAACACTGCCTTTGGGCAGTGGCCTTAGCACTAAAACGGTTATATACAAAGAGAAAGCTGTCCAAACACCATCAGAGGAGGAACATCAGCATGAAAAGAACGTACGCCGTTGTTGGCGCCGTTCTCGCAGCCAGCCTGGCGCTGACCGCGTGCAACAGCGGCAACAACAACAACAATTCCGGCGCATCGCCTTCGGGAACGGCTTCGGCTTCTCCGAGCGCGTCGTCGTCGGCATCCTCTTCGCCGTCGGCATCTCCGTCGGCATCTTCCGCCGCTACGGTTACCGGAAGCACTTTCGAGAACTTCGGCACTTATGGATTCGATCTGAACAACTCCCGCCACGTCCCTTATAAAGAGGTTACGGCAGACAACGTGAAAGACCTCGGCGTCGTCTGGTCGGCTGATTTGAAAACGCTTGACAAAGATGTGAAGAACGGCAACCAATCGTACCCGGTCGTCGTCGACGGCGTCATTTACGTGACGACTTCCGGCAACCAAGTATTCGCTTTCGATGCCGTAACCGGCAATCAGCTGTGGCATTGGAAACCGCCGGCTGAAGAAGCGGCGAACTACAGCAAGGCCGGCATCATCGCCAACCGCGGCGTCGCCGTCGGCGACGGCAAGGTGTTCATGCTGACGATCGATTGCCAACTGGTCGCTCTCGACCAGAAGACGGGCCAACTGGTGAAGAAAGTCAAGCTGAGCGATTACTATCCGGACGTAACGATGGAAAACGGCTACTACGAAACGACGGCTCCGCTATTCTACAATGGAGTCGTTTATATCGGCAGCAGCGGCGGCGACAACGGCGTCCGCGGCTTCGAAGCGGCGTTCAAGTCCAGCGACCTGACCCCGGCTTGGGATAACCCGTTCTGGACCGTTCCGCCGAAGGGTCAAGATTGGCTCGCGAACAGCAATTTCCAAGGCGGCGGCGCGGTATGGAACCCGCCGGCCATCGACACCGAGACCGGCATCATGTACTTCGCGGTGGGCAACCCGGCGCCGGACTTCTACGGCGAAGCTCGTCCGGGCGAAAACCCTTATACGGACTCCGTCGTCGCCGTCGAGGCGGCAACCGGCAAGCTCGTATGGGCGAAGCAGGAAATCAGCCACGACCTGTGGGACTATGACGCCGCGGCATCCCCGATGATCCTGAACGCGACCGTGAAAGATAAGCAGCAAAAAATCGTCGTCGAAGGCGGCAAGTCCGGCCAATGGTTCGCCTGGGACGCCAAGACCGGCGATGTGGTGTGGGACGGCGTTCCGTTCGCGAAGATCGATCACCCGAAACCGACTCCGGAAGGCGTCATGGTCTATCCGGGCGCTCTCGGCGGCGAAAACTACGCCCCGGAAACGTATGATCCGGCTACGAACTATGTGCTTATTCCGGGCGTAGAAGAGGGCATGCTTATCAAAGCGGCCAAAAACCAAGACGAAGCGTCCACGCCGGATTCCCCGGGGGCTCAAGCTTTCGGTACGTCGATGGGCGAGACGCCTCCCGACGTCAAGACGTACGGTACGATTACGGCGATCGACGTCAATACCGGCAAGCAGGCTTATCAGATCGAAACGAAGGATCCTCAACGCGGCGGCCTGACGAGCACGGATACCGGCCTGGCGTTCTTCGGAGAATTGGACGGCAAGATCAACGCCCTGGACATCAAGTCCGGCAAAGTGATCTGGTCGTTCCAAACGGCCGGCGACAACATCCAAGCCGCTCCGGCGATCTTCACGGTGGACGGCAAGCAGTATATGACGTTTACGTCCGGCGGCACGAAGCCGAAGGTTTATGTATTCGCGATCGGCGGCGACAAAACGCAGGGCGACGCGGGAACGGCGGATACGTCCGACGCTCACCAATCGTCGGACAGCAGCAAATAAGTCTGGCGGCTTCCCGCTCAGGCAGCAAAAACAGCTTCAGAAGGGCGGGGCTTCGTCAGCCCGCCCTGATTTTTTGGAAAGGAGGGTCGACTCATGAAACGGGTTACGAAATCGGCGGCGCTCCTGCTGCTGGCCGCGGGGCTGGCGGGCTGTTCCGGCAATAACGACGAGGCCGCAACCTCTGCGACCTCCGCTTCTTCGGCGGCCGCGACACCTGCCGTCTCTTCACCGGCAGCAGAGACAGCGGAAGCCCATCTGGACCTGGACCAAACTTCCTATACGCTAAAACAGTGGAAGAACGACGGTTCCCATACGGTTACGACAAAGGGCAAGCTGCTGCTCGGCGATCAGCCTGTCGCGAACGCGGTCATCCACGTCGGAGACAGCCTGCATGACATCGTGACCGGCGAGGACGGTTCGTTCGAGATCCTGGTCGACCAAAGCCTGCTGTCCCAAGTGCCGGTCCACGTCGTCTCGCTGGACAAGGCGACGGTCGGCGGCCAGCCGGTCGCCAAGGACGCGGCCGATCAACTGATGTCTGCCTCGTCGTACTTGAACGTGTACTACCCGATTCAAACGACAAAGGCGGAGGCTTCCGCCCAAGACCCGAATCAAGTGGAAGTGCACGGCAAAGTCGTCAGCAATCCCGGAGACGTCATCTCCTTCTTCCAGATCGACAAGTACCGGATCGGCGGGATCGTGAAGGACGCAAACGGCAATCCGGTCAAGGACGCCGTCGTCTGGATCGACCGGGACGAAGGGGAAGGCTTCGCCAAGTCTACGCCGACCGACGCTGCCGGACGCTACTATATGTACTACTTGCCGGAAGACGACGAAGGCACGAATCTGACGGTAACGACCGACGACGGGAAAAACAGGTACACGCTGCCCGAAGGCCGGGTATTCTATATTCCCGACCATACTAGCGTCGACATCAATATTACGCTCCCGAAGGATGGCAACGTGATCGTCGACAAGCCTCCGACTTTGGAAGCCGTTACGTCTCCCGGAGCCATGTATACGGGCATCCTCGTCGGCTTGAACGTTCCGTCCGACGTATCCTATTCCGTAACGATTCCGGACAAGGAAGGCAACTTCGCGTTGACGGTGCCGAAGGACGTATGGGACCGGAACCCGACATTCTTCGAGACGAAAATGACGAAGTTCGTCGAGAACCGTACGTTGACGTGGGGAGATACGTTGGAGTCGAGCTTTCTGGAGCCGGGAGCGAACGATCCGAAGACGATCGAGGCCAAGCCGGCAGACGCATAACGGCCGTTAAACGGCACCTTTGAACCGTCCCCGAATCGCAGGGGACGGTTCTTTGTCATTTCCTCATAAGGATATGGTCTCGATGGCATGATAAGGATAAGCATCGGAAACCACAGTCTGGGAGGATCATCAAATGAACAAATCGTCCGCCGCCGTCGGCGTCGTCCTGACGGCGAGCCTCGCTCTGAGCGCTTGCGCTACGAGCAATAACAACGCGGCACCGGGAGCGACTCCTTCGGCTTCGCCTTCGGCCACGGGAACCGCTTCGCCTTCGGCGTCGCCCTCCGCGCCGGCGAGCGTTACCGGCACGAACTTCGAAAATTTCTCGACCTACGGCTTCGACCTGAACAACTCGCGCCACGTTCCTTATAAAGGAATTACGGCCGACAACGTCAAAGATCTCGGCGTCATCTGGTCCGCGGATCTGAAGACGCTGGACAAGGACGTGAAGAACGGGAACCAGTGCTATCCGGTCGTGGTTGACGGCGTCATGTACGTCTCGACGTCCGGCAACCAGGTGTTCGCGTTCGACTCCTTGACCGGCAACCAGATCTGGCATTGGAAGCCGCCGGCCGACCAGGCCGCCAATTACAGCAAGTCGGGCATTATCGCCAATCGCGGCGTCGCCGTGGGCGAAGGCAAAGTGTTCACGCTGACCATCGACAATACGCTCGTGGCGCTGGACCAGAAGACGGGGCAGCTCGTCAAGCAGGTACCGATCTCCGATGCGATCGAAGGCGTTACGCTGGATAACGGCTATTACGAGACGACTGCGCCGATCTATTACAAAGGCAACGTCTATATCGGAAGCAGCGGCGGCGACAACGGCGTCCGCGGCTTCGAGATGGCGTTCAAGGCGGCCGACCTGTCGCCGGCTTGGGAGAAGCCGTTCTGGACCGTTCCGGCCAAGGGGCAGGACTGGCTCGCGAACAGCAACTTCCAAGGCGGCGGCGCCGTCTGGAATCCGCCCGCCATCGACACCGAGACCGACATCATGTATTTCGGCGTCGGCAACCCGGCCCCCGACTTCTACGGGGAGAAGCGTCCCGGAGCGAATCCGTACACCGATTCGGTCGTCGCCGTCAAAGCCGCGACCGGGGAGCTGGTCTGGGCGAAGCAAGAGATCAGCCACGACCTGTGGGATTATGACGCCGCTTCTTCGCCGATGATCCTGAACGCGACCGTCAAGGGCCAGAAGAAGAAGATCGTCGTCGAAGGCGGCAAGTCCGGCGAATGGTTCGCCTGGGACGCCGCTACCGGAGACGAGATCTGGAAGGGCGTCCCGTTCGCGAAGATCTCCCACCCGAAACCGACGCCGGAAGGCGTTATGGTTTATCCGGGCGTATTGGGGGGCGAGAATTACGCCCCGGAAACTTACGACCCGGCCACCAACTACGTGCTCATTCCGGGCGTCGAGCAAGGCCAAGTGCTTAAAGCGGCGAAAAACCAAGACGAAGCCTCCACGCCGGATATGCCGGGCGCGCGGGCGTTCGGTACCTCGACGGGCGAAGGTCCATCCGGAGAGACCCCGTACGGAACGGTGACCGCCATCGACGTCAATACGGGCAAAAAGGCGTACCAGATCAAGACGAAGGACCCTCAGCGCGGAGGCCTGACCAGCACCGATACCGGCCTGGCCTTCTTCGGCGAACTGGACGGCAAGATCAACGCGCTCGACATCAAGTCCGGCAAAGTGATCTGGACGTTCCAAACGGCCGGCGACAACATTCAATCCGCTCCCGCTGTTTTCACGGTGGACGGCAAAACCTATCTTGGGTTCACTTCCGGCGGCACGAAGCCGAAGGCGTACGTGTTCGGTCTCGGCGGCGACAAAACCCAGGGGCAGGCGGGTCAAGCCAACACGGGCAGCGCTCACGCCGGATAACGAAGATTCAAACTGCATGACGTCCCGGGAGGCCGGGCGGAACGTCGAAACGCCGACGTCCGCCCGGCCTCGTTTTGTTTGAGGACGCTCGATTTTACATTCGGATAACGCTGTCCGAACGGAGGGTTAACAACAGCTTGATACGATAGTCCTAACTAGAGAGCCCGGCCCGGGCGGATGGGGGAGAAGTCGATGGTGGCCGTTATGGAAGCGATCGTTTCGCCGTTGACAGAAGCGACAAAGCCTGAGGAGGACCGAATGCAAAAGAACGGGCAGCCGATGAAGGACCTTTTGACACCAATGCAAGAAGGCGTTGCCGCTGCGTTTTTCTCGTCCTTGCGTCTGACCGAATGGGTGAGAAGCTGTCCTCTCGTTGCGCCCGATCAGCTTTGCACGGAAGTATCGGAGCTGTTCCGTCGGCGCACGGAGCTGGAATGCGTCGCGATCGTCGACGAGGCCCAGCGGCCGCTCGGCCTGATGATGAAGCATCGCTTCTTCCAGCAGCTCGGTTCGCGGTTCGGCACGGCGCTGTTCGGAGACAAGCCGATCTCCGCGCTGATGGACCGCAGTCCGCTTCTGACGGAATGGGATACGCCGCCTCAGGAGCTGATCGACCGGGCTTTGTCGCGCAGCGACGAGACGCTGTACGATACGGTCGTCGTGACCGAAGGCGGGAAGACGCTCGGCGTCCTGACGATCAGCGATCTGCTTCAACTTTCCCGTCTGCTGCAAAAGGAGGCTTCCGACCGGCAGGTTCAGACGGCGAGGGAAGCGGAAGGGATGATCGGAAGCATCCATGAGGCGGTCGTCAAAGTCGCCGAGACGGCCGACCGCTCGAGGCAGAGCGGCGAACGGATCTCGGAAGCGACGGAGAAGGGGCGGGAGGAACTGATGCTGACGCTCGAATTGTTCCGTCATTGGACCGGGTCCGCGGAGGAACAGGAAGCGTCGGCGTCCGTGCTGCTCGAGCGGGCGAAGGAAGCGTTCGACATCGCCGCCGTCATCGCCGAACTGGCCGACCGCTGCAACCTGCTGGCCGTCAATGCGCAGATCGAAGCGGCGCGGGCCGGCGAGCACGGCCGCGGCTTCGCGGTCGTCGCCCGGGAGGTGCGGGAGCTCGCCGACCTGACGAAGCAATCGGCGCAGCGGATCAACCGGCAGCTCGGAGATATGGCGCAAGCGGCCGGCGCGGTAGCGGAATCGGTGGGCAAAGGGAAAAGAAAGGCCGATGAGGGAGTCGTCCACGTAGGCAATGCGGAAGCGGCCTTCTCCCGCCTGTGGGAGATCGGCGCGGACAACCGGATCGCGGCGCAGCGGATGGCGGAAGCCTCGCGCGAAGCCAGCGCCGTTACGAACCGGATTCGCGAGCGGATGGCCGCACTGACGGCCGAATTGGGCCGGAAGCGCTATTTGACGACATGATTTTGGAACATTGGCGCTCTGTTAACGAGGGCGTTTTTTTACATTCCGTTAACAGTACGAAAACATCCCTTTGACGAAGGGAAGATACAATCGGAGTGTGATGAAAGGAGCATCCCGAATGCAGGCAACCACGTCCAAAGTCCGATCCGATGCCTCGCCGCTGGCCGGCAAGCGTCCCAAGCACGCGAGAGAAGAGCTTCGCGGCAGGATTTACATCTATTTTTGCGTTCTTCTCATGATTGTCACGATCTTCTCCATCGTTTATTTTATCGCTTCGCGGGGACTTGCCCCGTTCTTCTCCGGCGATGTCGGCATCGGGGACATGCTGCTCGGCCAAACCTGGCGGCCGGAAGGCGCGCCGGCTGCGTTCGGCGCGTTCCCGTTCCTGTTCGGTTCGTTCGCCACGTCGCTTCTGGCGGCGATCATTTCCGCTCCTCTCGGCTTTTGCGCTTCGATCTTCATGACGGAGATCATGCCCAAGTTCGGGAGAACCGCGCTGCAGCCGGCCATCGAGCTGCTGGCGGGCATTCCGTCGGTCGTCTACGGCTTCGTCGGCCTGTCGGTCGTCGTTCCGTTCCTGCGCAACAACTTCCCCGGCCAAGGGATCGGCATTCTGGCCGGAGCGATCGTATTGTCGATCATGATTCTGCCGACGATCACGACGATCGCCACCGACTCGCTGCGCAGCTTGCCGCACGGCTTGAAGGAAGGCTCTTACGCGCTCGGGGCGACCCGCTGGCAGACGATCTCGCGGATCGTGCTGCCGACGACGCTGCCCTCGCTGCTGACCGGCGTCGTGCTCGGCATCGCCCGGGCGTTCGGCGAAGCGCTCGCCGTTCAGATGGTTATCGGCAACGCGCCGGTCATTCCGCATTCGCTGTTCGAGTCGGCCACGACGCTAACAAGCGTCATTACGCTGGAGATGGGCAACACGACGAGCGGCTCGCTGCATAACAACGCGCTGTGGAGCCTGGCACTCATGCTGCTGATCATGACGTTCCTGTTCGTGTTCGTCGTCCGCATGCTCGAGAGGAGGACGAAGCGATGAGCCCCAGAACCGTCGACCGCATCGCCACCGGAGTCATCTGCGCCGTCGCGGCGCTTATTATGGCGGTCCTTGTATCGCTGCTCGGCTTCCTGCTCTTCCGGGGCGTCCGTCATATCGATTTTCACTTTCTGACTTCCGTTCCGCAGACGATCAAGGCCGGCGGCGGCATCGGCCCGCAGCTGTTCAACTCGCTGTTCCTGCTCGTGCTGACGATGATCATCACGATTCCGCTCGGCATCGGGGCCGGCATTTACATGAGCGAGTATGCCAAGCCGAATCGGCTGACCGGATTTATCCGGTTAGTCGTCGAGGTGCTCTCCTCGTTCCCGTCCATCGTCGTCGGCCTGTTCGGCCTGCTCGTCATCGTGAATACGTTCGGGCTCGGCTATTCGCTGCTGTCCGGCGCGCTGGCGCTGACGGTGTTCAACCTGCCGATGATGGTTCGGCTCACCGAGCAGTCGCTGCGCAGCGTTCCGCGGGAGCAGAAGGAAGCGGGACTGGCGCTCGGCATGTCGCAATGGAAGACGATCCGCTCGGTCATGCTGCCGGTCGCGCTTCCGTCCATCGTCACCGGCACGATTCTCGCGGCCGGACGCGTCTTCGGCGAAGCGGCGGCGCTGCTGTTCACCGCCGGCATGAGCTCGCCGCGGCTTGACTTCACCGACTGGAACCCGCTGCACCCGGCATCGCCGCTCAATCCGATGCGGCCTGCGGAGACGCTGGCGGTTCATATCTGGAAGATCAATAGCGAAGGACTCGCGCCGGACGCGCCGCAGATCGCGGCGGGCGCCTCGGCCGTGCTGGTGATCATGGTGCTGCTGTTCAATCTGGGCGCGCGCTGGTTCGGCCGCGTCTTGTACCGTAAACTGACGGCCGGCAAGTAGGAGGGGAACCATGAACGAGCAAGCTTTTTATACGAAGGATCTGTCGGTCTACTACGGGGAGAAGCAGGCGGTCAAGAAGATCAGCATGGACTTCCCCGATCGCCAGGTGGTGGCGCTCATCGGCCCGTCCGGCTGCGGCAAGTCGACGTTCCTGCGCTCGCTGAACCGGATGAACGATCTCATCGCCGGCTGCCGCATCGAAGGGGAAGTATGGATCGGCGGACAGAACATTTGCGATCCCGCCACCGACGTCGTCAGCCTGCGCCAGAAGATCGGCATGGTCTGGCAGCGTCCGAACCCTTTTCATAAATCGATCTACGAGAATATCGCCTTCGGTCCGCGCTATCACGGCATTCGCGGCCGGAAGGAGCTGGACCGGATCGTCGAGGACTGCCTGCGCAAGACGGCGCTCTGGGACGAAGTGAAAGACCGGCTGGACCAGTCGGGACTGGCGCTCTCGGGAGGCCAGCAGCAGCGGCTTTGCATCGCCCGTTCGCTGGCGGTCAAGCCTCGCATTCTGCTCATGGACGAACCGGCGTCGGCGCTCGATCCGGTGTCGACCGCGAAGATCGAGGAACTGATCGGCGAGCTGAAGAAAGAATACTCGATCGTCATCGTGACGCATAACATGCAGCAGGCGGCGCGAATCTCGGACCGGACGGCGTTCTTTTTCCTCGGTGATCTGGTGGAGTACGACGATACGCAGAAGATGTTTACCAACCCGAGCCGCAAGTCGACGGACGATTACTTGTCCGGCCGATTCGGCTAAGCGCCGGGGCGAAGAACGCGGGAGGGAAAACGAACATGATCGAAATCGAGAACCTGGAGTTGTACTACGGTTCGTTCCAGGCGCTTCGCCATGTCAATCTGTCGGTGCCGGAGCGCAGCGTGACGGCGTTCATCGGCCCGTCCGGCTGCGGCAAGTCGACGCTGCTTCGAACGTTGAACCGAATGAACGACGCGATCGCCGGCGTGCGCATCGAAGGCAAGGTCGAGATTCAGGGGCGGAACATCTATGCGCAGGATATGCAGATCGAGGAGCTTCGCAAGCGGGTCGGCATGGTGTTCCAACAGCCGAATCCGTTCCCCAAGTCGATCTACGACAACGTCGCTTACGGTCCCCGGCTGCACGGGAAGACGAAGAAGGCAGACCTGGACGCACTGGTGGAGAAAAGCCTGCGATCGGCGTCGCTCTGGAACGAAGTGAAGGACGTGCTGAAAAAGTCGGCGATGAGCCTGTCCGGGGGCCAGCAGCAGCGGCTGTGCATCGCGAGGGCGCTGGCGGTCGAGCCGGACGTGCTGCTCATGGACGAATCGACGTCCGCGCTCGACCCGATCTCGACGACGAAGATCGAGGAGCTGACGCGCGAGCTGTGCAAGGATTATACGATCGTGATGGTCACTCACAACATGCACCAAGCGGCTCGTATCTCGGACCGGACCGTGTTTTTCCTGAACGGCGAAGTGGTCGAAGCGGCCGATACGCAGGCGCTGTTCTCCTCGCCGAAGGATCAGCGCACGGAAGATTATATTTCGGGAAGATTCGGCTGACGCAAGCTGAAATCGAATGCGCAAGGCGGATTCGGCGCATGCAAGGGGCGCCGCTTTTTTCACCTGACCACTAAAGGAGAGCGGGAGAAGCGAATGGTGACGAGACGGGATTTCGATATCGGACTGGAACAGCTGCAGAAGATGCTGGTGGAGATGGGCGAGCGCGTCGAACGGGCGCTGGCCGGAGCGATGGACGCGCTGGAGTCGATGAACGCGAGCGAAGCGCGGGAGATCGTGAAAGGAGATCCCGAGCTGAACCAGATCGAGGAGCGGATCGCCGATCTCGGCGCCAAGCTGATCGCGACCCAACAGCCGGTCGCCAAGGATCTTCGCCGCATTCTCGTGGCGCTCAAAATTTCTTCCGACTTGGAACGGATGGGCGATCTGTCGGTAGACGTCGCCAAAGTCGTGCTGCGGCTGGAAGGGCAGACGCTGTTCAAGCCGCTGCTCGACCTGCCCCGCATGGCGGCGATCTCGCGGACGATGATCGTGGAGTCGATCCGGTCCTACGTCGACGAGAACGTCGATCTGGCCTACAAGATGGCCAAGGACGACGATCAGGTGGATGCGCTCTACTCGCAGCTGATGCACGAGATGTTCCTCCTGATGGCGGAGAATCCGAAGATCGTCGGCCAGGCGATGCTGCTCAGCTTCGTCGGGCGGTATATCGAGCGGATTGCCGATCATGCGACGAACATCGGCGAGAGCGTCGTGTTTCTCGTCGTCGGCAATCGGCCGGACTTGAATCAGTGAGCGGACAGCTCGGCATGCAGCCGGAGCCGGTAACGGCTTCGGCTGTTCGCGCATCTTGAACCTTTCTTTGAGTAGGTCTTCGGACTCTTTAGATCGAATGTCGAATTTTGTAAAATAGGACCAAAGACCCGATCAGTTTACATACGGTTAACACGAATCCGCATCTGCCTTCACAAGAAGAGAGTATGGTTATGGATACCGATAGGATCTTTGTCCTGCGCCGTCCGCCGTTCGGGCGGATGCGCGAAGATAATGTGGATCGGAGGAAACGGCCATGGAACGTGACGGGCATGTCCATGGAGATGCGGCGCCGGCCCTCGGCGCCGCCGTTCGCTACCGTCCCGTCGTGTCGCTGCTCGACGGTTCGGCGTTCGGCTACGAGGCGGTGCCGGAAAGGCCGTCCGGTTCGGCGGAAGCGGCGAGGGCGGGCACCGCCGAAGGGAAGCGCGAGCCGGATCCCGTTGCCTTCTGGGAGGCAGTTCTGGGGGGACTGCCGGAAGCGGTGAAGAAAGGACGGGCGAAGCTTATGGCTCCGCTGCCCCGGCCTTCCTCTCAAGCCCGCGACGCCGAAGAGGAGCTCTCGCCGGAAGCGCTGCTGCGGCTCAGCGGGGAAGCGGGTCTGACCCCGGGAAACGTCGTGCTGACCCTCTCGGACGAAGAAGCGGCCGATCCGGAGACGGAGGAAAGGCGGCGCGACGCCTTGCTCGGCTTCCGCGCCGCCGGTTTCCGAATCGCGCTCGCCGGCGTCGTTCCTCGGCGGAATTCGCTGCGCCGGCTGCTGGAACTGCATCCGGACTACGCCCGGGTGGACGTGGGCTGGTCCGGGGACGAGCGCCCGGATGCCGAGACGGCGGCGGGCAAGAGAGAGGAGTCGGGCAGAGTCCGCAAGGCGGCGGCGCTGGCGGACGAGGCGCTGCTCGGAGCGATCGCGGGATTGGCCCGGGACGAACAGATCGTGCTGATCGCCGACGGCGTCTCCGGCGAGTCTCAATTGGGCGTTCTGGCGGCGAGCGGGATCGGCTACGGCCAAGGAAGCTGGCTGGGGCCGGCGGAAGAACGGCCGGGCGGCGTTCGTCCGGATGTGCGGGACCGCATCCGCCGCGAGACGGCCGAGCGGTACCGGAGCGAGGCGGGGGCGCTCTCGGAATTGGCGGTGACGGCCGAGACGTTCCCGAGCGATACCCCGATCTCGGACATTGTCCGGCAGTTCGAGAGGCGACGCGACGCCCAGGGATTCGCCATCGCCGAAGAAGGCCGCCCCGTCGGGCTCATCATGAAGGAGAAGCTTCACCAGCTGATGTCCGGCCAATTCGGTCCTGCGCTCTACTGGAAGCGGCCCGTTGCCGGAGTAATGGACAAGCAGCCCTTGATCATGGACGAAGGGACGCCGGTCGAGCTGGTGTCGCGAATGGCCATGGCCCGCGAGCCGGACAAGCTGTACGACGCGGTTATCGTCACGCGGGCGGGATTGACGGCGGGCCTCGTCTCGATCCGTTCGCTGCTCGAATGGGTCACCCGGCGGAATATCAAGGATGCAAGGGGAGCGAACCCGCTCACGGGATTGCCCGGCAACGAGCCGATCCACCGGGAGCTTAGCCGGAGAATCGGAGAGGGGCGGCCGTTCTCCGTCCTGTACGCGGACCTGAACCGCTTCAAATGGTATAACGACCGGTACGGCTTCCGGCAGGGAGACGAGGTCATCCGGTATACGGGCGAGACGATCGTGTCGGCGGTTCGGACGCTTACGCCGGAAGAAGGTGGATTCGTCGGCCACATCGGCGGCGACGATTTTATCGCGCTGCTTCCCGGCTTGCAGTCGGTTTCGCTTTGCTCGGAGCTGCTGAAGCGGTTCGACCGGGGAATCGGAACCTACGGCGGAAGAGACACCGGTCCCGTTCTGGACCGGGACGGGCTTCCCACCGCCGACGGCGGCTTGTCTCTGTCCCTCTCGCTGCTGCTCTGCGAGCGGACGGACGGATGGACGCCCGAGCTGCTGGCGGAGCGGGCCGCCCTGCTCAAGAAAGAGGCCAAACGGCAGACCGGAAGCGCCCTGGTCTGGGAAATGCTGCGCGAACCCGGCGAAAGCGGGGGCAAATCATCCATAACGGTTGGAGTGAAGTCATCATGATGGGAACCTGGTTGGAGAGCGGCGGCTGGAGCCGGCTTACGGAACGCGCCGCGGAGCTGTTCGGAAACGGTGGAGACGGCGGAGCGCTGGGCCTGATCTGCCTTGAACTGGACGGGAGTCCCTACCGGGAGAACGGTCCCCCCCGGATCTGGAACGATTGGCTTGCGCAGAACGGCGCGGCCGACGCGAAGCTGTGGCTGGGCGCGGAGGTGGCCGGGCATTTGTGGGTTTGCGCGGAAGTCCCGGCGGCGGAGGGGCTCGCGGACGACGTGCTCAGGGATGCGGGACGGAAATTGCGGCACGTGCTGCTCGCCCGGGGGAAACCGAGCGGCGACGGAAACGACGTATCTTCGGGAACGAATGACGGCGAGGGCTTCGGATACGCGGTATTGAAAAGGGGCCCGGGGTGCCCGGCGTCGATCAAGGATGCGATGTACGAGGCGGCGGTTCAGGCAATCTGGCGGCTGCGGCAGTCGGTCGTTGCGCGGGACGGGGACGATGAGCCGCAGCGCATAGAGATGGAGCGCCTGCTCCGCGAGAGAAGCATCCGCAGCGTCTATCAGCCCATCGTCCGCCTGGGGGCGGGCGAAGTGTTCGGCTACGAAGCGCTGACTCGGTGCCCGGCGGACAGTCTGTTCGACGGCCCGCTGGCGTTGTTCGGCTTCGCGGAGAAGAACGGTTACGCGTACGCGCTCGACCGGCTGGCCCGCGAGAAAGCGATCGACGGCGTTCCGACGTTGAATACGGCGCAGAAAATTTTCATCAACGTGACGATGGGCATCATGAAAGACCCCCGGTTCGTCTCGGGCCAGACGGCGCAATGGCTGCGCCGGCGCGGTCTGCGGCAGGGACAGGTGGTGCTGGAGCTGACGGAACGCAGCTCGATCGACGACTTCGGGGAAGCCAAGAAGATTTTGCGGCATTACCGGGAACAAGGCTACGAGATCGCCATCGACGACGCGGGAGCCGGCTATTCTTCCTTGCAGGCGATCGTGGAGCTGCGGCCCGATTATATCAAGGTGGACAAGTCGCTCGTTCAGAACGCGGACGGGGACGAGATGAAGAAGCAGATGCTTCGGACGTTCGTCCGTTTCGCCAAAAGAATGGATATCCGCACCGTGGCGGAAGGGATCGAGCGCCCGCAGGAGCTTCGGATGCTGCGGACGATGGGCGTCGATTTCGGCCAGGGCTACTTGCTCGGAAGGCCGGGAGAGTACGGAGCGGATGCGGCGCGGAACGGCTTGCCCATGGGGTGAGCCGTTTTTTGGATTCGAGGCATTCCCCGGTTCCTGCGATTGGCAGTCTCTCCTCCTCTTCCGGCGTCGCCGCGGGCCCGCGGTTTATGGTATGATGGAAGATAAGAATGTCCGCCCCGGCACGTACGGGGGCGGGGAGGAAGACCGGGCGCGGACAATCGCGCGGACAAGTGGAGGCGACATGGGAACCGAGAAGCAGAAAGTGCTATTGATCGACGGGAACAGCATCGTGAACCGGGCTTTTTACGCGATGCCGCCGCTAACGAACAGCACCGGCTTGCATACAAACGCGGTATTCGGCTTTACGACCATGCTGCTAAAGGTCATCGAAGAGGAGAAGCCGACGCACTTGCTCGTCGCGTTCGATGCCGGGAAGGCGACGTTCCGGCACGAAGGCTACAGCGAATACAAGGGCGGGCGGCAGAAGACGCCGCCGGAGCTGTCGGAGCAATTCCCGCTGCTCAAGGAACTGCTGCACTCTTTCTCGATCAAGCAGTTCGAGCTGAGCGGGTACGAAGCGGACGATATTATCGGAACGTGGACGCGGCTGGCGGAAGAGCAAGGGCAGACGGCCGTCATCGTCTCGGGCGACAAGGATATGCTGCAATTGGCCAGCGACCGGGTAACGGTGCTGCTGACCCGCAAAGGCGTGAGCGAGGTGGACCGGTTCACGCCGGAGGCCATCGCCGAGAAATACGGCCTGGCGCCGCAGCAGATCATCGACCTGAAGGGGCTCATGGGCGACGCTTCCGACAACATTCCCGGCATTGCCGGGGTCGGGGAGAAGACGGCGCTGAAGCTGCTTGCCGAATACGGTACGGTCGAAAGCGTGCTCGAGCATGCGGGCGAAATCAAAGGCAAGCTGGGCGAGAACGTGCGGGCTCATCAAGAGGATGCGCGAATGAGCAAGCAGCTGGCGACGATCTTCCGGGAGGTGCCGGTCGAGCGGACGTGGGACGAGCTGCGCTGGGAAGGCTATGAGGCCGCGGAGCTGGCGGCCGCCTTCCGCAAGCTGGAGTTCAAGTCTCTGATCGAACGGCTCGACTTGTCCGGCGCCGGGTCGCACGTTGGGGAAGAGGCGAAGGCGGCGGCCGATTACGAGGTCGTCTGGGCCGGTCCGGGGGCCGAGCGGGAATGGGCCGCGCTGAACGAGGCGCTTCCGGCCGCCGAGTCCGTATTGATCGAGTGGAGCGGAGACAATCCGCACCAGAGCTTGGGAATCGGCCTGGCGATCGCCGCCGGCGGCCGGGTGTTCGCCGTCCCGCACGAGGCGCTGGCGGGGGACGAGGCCGCGCGGCTGCGCGAGTGGCTCGCCGACGGCGAGGCGCCGAAGCGCGGCTACGACCTGCACGGCGCCGAACTGGCGCTGGCGCGTTCGGGCTATGAGCTGCGCGGGCACGCGTTCGACGTGCAGCTGGCCGCGTACCTGCTCGATCCGACGGAGGCGAATCCGTCGCTCGCCGGGCTGCTGCAGCGGCAGGGCCTGGCGCCGATCGCCTTCGACGATGCGGTCTACGGCAAGGGCGCGAAGTTCCGCGTGCCGGAGCGGGAGGCGCTGGCGGCGCATCTGGCGGCGAAAGCCGACGCCGTCCGCCGCTTGGCCGGTCCGCTGGCGGAGGAACTGGACCGGGCGGGCATGCGCTCGCTGTATTACGAGCTGGAGCAGCCGCTGTCGCTGATCCTCGCCGGCATGGAGAAGCAGGGGATCGACGTCCGGTCGCAATCCTTGGCGGAGCTCGGACAAGAGTTCCAAGGCGAGATCGAGCGGATCGTCGGCGAGATTCACCGGCTCGCGGGCTTCGAGTTCAACATCGGCTCCACCAAGCAGCTGGGCGACGTGCTGTTCGAGAAGCTCGGCCTGCCGGTCGTCAAGAAGACGAAGACCGGCTATTCCACCGACGCGGAAGTGCTGGAGAAGCTGGAGCCGTTCCATGAGATCGTGCGGCTGATCCTGCACTACCGGACGCTGACGAAGCTGCAGTCCACCTATATCGAAGGGCTGCTTAAGGAGATCCGGCCCGAGGACGGCAAGATCCATACGTATTACCGCCAGACGATCGCGGCGACGGGGCGGCTGAGCAGCCAGTACCCGAACCTCCAGAACATTCCGATCCGGCTGGAGGAAGGGCGCCGGATCCGGAAGGCGTTCGTGCCGTCGGAGCCGGACTGGCGCATCGTCGCGGCGGACTATTCGCAGATCGAGCTGCGCGTGCTGGCTCATATCTCCGGCGACGAAGGCCTCGTCGAGGCGTTCCGCCAGGAGATGGACGTTCATACGAAGACGGCGATGGACGTGTTCGGCGTTCAGGCGGACCAGGTGGACGCGGGCATGAGGCGCCAGGCGAAGGCGGTCAACTTCGGCATCGTCTACGGCATCAGCGACTACGGGCTGTCGCAGAACCTGCACATCACCCGGCGCGAAGCGGCCGAGTTCATCGAACAATACTTCGCGGCGTTTCCCGGCGTGCGCAAGTACATGGACGACATCGTCGCGCAAGCGAGAGAGGACGGCTACGTCACGACGCTGATGGGGCGGCGGAGATACTTGCCGGATATTCGTGCCTCGAACTTCAACCTTCGCTCCTTCGCCGAGCGGACGGCGATGAACACGCCGATCCAGGGAACGGCGGCCGACATCATCAAGCTCGCGATGGTTCGGATGGACGAGAAGCTGAAGGAGCTCGGCCTCCGCAGCCGCATGCTGCTGCAGGTGCACGACGAATTGGTGTTCGAGGTGCCGCCGGACGAGGTCGAGACGATGGCTGCGCTCGTGCCCGAGACGATGGCCCGGGCGTTCCCGCTGAGCGTGCCGCTCAAGGCGGACGTCAGCGTCGGAACCAACTGGTACGAGGCGAAATAATTCATACGAGGCAATCGGCGGGACATAGAGAGATTGCGGCCTGAACCCGGGTGGTTCAGGCCGTTTTGATCCGATATAATGGGAGAAGCCCGCACCGAATGGAGGGAATTCGTACAATGCCGGAGTTGCCGGAAGTCGAGACGGTGCGCCGCACGTTAAACGAACTGATTACCGGAAAGACGATCGGGAAGGTCTCGGTTCGACTTCCCCGGATCATTCAGAAGCCGGACGATCCGGAAGCGTTCGCCGCGTTGTTGGAAGGCCGGACGTTCACCGGCGCCGAGCGCCGGGGCAAGTTCCTCCGGCTTATGCTGGACGGGCTCGTGCTCGTCTCGCATTTGCGCATGGAAGGCCGGTACGGAATGTACCGCGAGGACGAGCCGGTGGAGAAGCACACGCACGTCATTTTTCATTTTACCGACGGTACCGCATTGAGATATAAAGACGTTCGCCAGTTCGGAACGATGCATCTGTTCGTCCCGGGAGAGGACCTGATCTCCGCGCCGCTGCGCAAGCTGGGGGCGGAGCCGCTGGACGAGGCGTTTACTCCGGATGCGTTCCGGGCGGCCCTCGGGAAGAGAACGACGAAGATCAAGCCGCTGCTTCTCAACCAGGAAGTCATCGTCGGACTCGGCAATATTTATGTCGACGAGGCGCTTCACGCGGCCGGCGTGCATCCGGAGCGCGAGGCCGATACGCTTACGCGCGCGGAGAAAGACCGGCTTCATGCGGCGATCGTCGCCACGCTGCGGTCCGCGGTGGAAGCCGGGGGGTCCTCGATTAAATCTTATGTGAACGGACAGGGCGAAATGGGCATGTTCCAGCATAAGCTTAAAGCATACGGGCGTACCGGGGAGCCGTGCGGCACCTGCGGGAGCCCGATCGTCAAATCGACGGTCGGGGGCAGGGGCACCCACGTCTGCCTTCGCTGCCAGAAGCCTCCCAAGGGCAGCCGGGCCAAGACGGTCCGGGAAGACCGCGCACCGCGCGGCCACGCCGTGAAGCGCCGTCTGGACGGAACGGGCGCGGCGGATTCGTAAAGGAGGGGGCATTCGCCCTCCCGCCTGCATAGGATGAACGAGAGCCGATACGCCTCGCCCTTTTGAAGCGGGCGCGCGTCGGCGATGTTTCGCCTATGCGGGAGGAAGAGCATGCAGCCTCACAGTTTTTTTTCGTTGATCTTGCTATCGATGGCTGTCAGTCTGGACGGATTCGGGGTCGGCATCTCCTACGGCTTGCGCAAGATCCGGATCCCGCTGCTCTCGGCCGCCATCATCTCTCTCTGCTCCGGCACGGTCATTCTCGTCTCGATGATGGTAGGCCAGGTGCTGGCCAAGTGGCTGTCGCCCAAGGGAGCGTCGTCCGTCGGAGCTTACTTGCTGATCGGCATCGGCATTTGGGCTTTGATTCAGTTTTTTCGCAATCGGGAGAAAGAGGATCAAGCGGAAGCAGGCGCTTCCCGCCGGCCGAAGCCTGCGATGCGGCCCGCGCAGAAGCAGGCGCTGTTCACGCTGGAGATTCGCCGTGCGGGCATCATCATTCAGATCTTGCGCACGCCGTCCGTCGCCGACGTCGACCGGTCGGGTATCATCACCGCCGGAGAGGCGCTGCTTCTTGGCATCGCGCTGTCGCTGGACGCCTTCGGCGCGGGGATCGGAGCGGCGCTGGTCGGCTTCCCGCCGATTCTGACGGCGGTGCTGATCGCTTGCGCCAGCGGAATGTTCCTGTGGCTCGGCATGAGAGTCGGCTTTGTCGTCGCCGGCCTGCGCTGGGTTCACCGCCTGTCGGTACTTCCCGGCATTATCTTGATCTTAATGGGAATCATGAGGTTGTTATAGAAGAAAAACGAGGTGCCTCGCGTATGAATATCGGATTGACCGGAGGGATCGCCACCGGCAAGAGCACCGTCAGCCGCCTGTTCACGGAGCGGGGGGCGGCGCTGGTGGATCTGGACGTGATTGCCCGGGAGATCGTGGAGCCCGGGCAGGCTCCTTTGTCGCAGATCGCGGAACGGTTCGGACAAGCCGTTCTGCAGGAGGATGGCACGCTCAACCGGCGCAAGCTGGGAGAGATCGTGTTCGCGGACGAGAACGAGCGGAGAGCGCTGGAGGCGATCACTCACCCCGCCATTCGGACCCGGATGCGCGCGCGGATGGACGCGCTGCAAAACGAGCGGCCGGACAGGCTGGTCGTCGTCGACGTTCCGCTGCTGTTCGAATCTTCGCTTCAGTCCTATTTTGAACAAGTGGTCGTCGTTTATGTCCCCCGGACCGTGCAGCTTGAGCGGCTGATGAAGCGGGACGGGCTCTCCCGGGAGGATGCCGAGCGAAGGCTGGCGGCCCAAATGGACATCGAGGAGAAGAAGCGTCTCGCCGATCGGGTCATCGACAACAGCTTCGGCGTGGAACGAACGGCGGAACAGATCGACCTTCTTCTTCGGGACAAAGGTTTGCCGGTATGAAGCGAAAACCGAAAAAAATTCGCAAACGGGTCGTCTTGCTGCTGCTCCTCGTCGTGGTCGGATTGTTGTTCGTTCAGTCGGAGTGGCTTGGCAGAACGATCTATCCGATTTACTATAAAGAGGAAATCAAGAAAAACGCAGAAATATACCGTCTCGATCCGCTGCTTATCGCGTCGATCATCCGGGTCGAATCGAATTTCAAGCCGGATGCCGTATCGCCCAAAGGGGCTCTCGGAATCATGCAGGTGATGCCCGATACGGCGGAATGGATCATGAAAAACGAAGAAATGAATTCGATTACGATCGACGACGTCAGCCACGACCCCAACGCGGGCATCCAGGTCGGGACCTGGTACTTGCAGAGCTTGCTCAAACAGTTCGGCGGCAATCTGGCGTTGTCGCTCGCAGCCTACAATGCCGGGCCGGGCAAAGTGAAACAGTGGGTCGACGGCAAGGTGTGGGACGGAGACGAGGATAAGCTGGAGGACATCCCGTACGGAGAGACGAAACGGTACGTTCAGCGGGTTCTTTACTTTTATAATAAGTACAAGCAGGTTCATCGGAACTTATAATCGTTTCTCGCGTTAAAGAAGAAAGCCTTGAAGCGGTTGGGCTTCAAGACCTTCTCTTTATTGAATGCGATTCATTACCTGGATTGACCGGCAAGTTGCTGCTCGGCGATCTGAACCAGACGCTTCGTGATTTGGCCCCCGATATGGCCAGTGTCGCGAGTTACCATGTTGCCATAGTAACCGTCTTGCGGCAGGGCGATACCGAGTTCTTGAGCCACTTCATATTTCAGTTGGTCCAGCGCTCCGAAAGCTTGAGGGACGACCAGCTGGTTACTGCTGCGGGATCCTGCACCCATGTTGTTCACCTCCTTGCGGTTGGTACAAGTATTATGTGCACGAATTCAAAGATCATGTAAGGGAAGACATGGGAAAATTTGAACGGGACAAGCAAGGCTGGTCCCAATCATGAGGGAGGTTGAGAAGAAAGTGAAGTGCCCATTCTGCGACTACAACGGAACGAAGGTGCTGGACTCCCGGCCGGCCAACGACAACAAGTCGATCCGCCGCCGCCGCGAATGCGAGCAGTGCAGCCGCCGGTTCACGACGTTCGAGATGGTCGAGGAGACGCCGCTGATCGTCATCAAAAAAGACGGCGGCCGCGAAGAGTTCAGCCGCGACAAAGTGCTGCGGGGTCTGCTGCGCTCCTGCGAGAAGCGTCCGGTCTCGATCGAGCAGCTCGAAGTCATCGTCTCTAATGTAGAGAGGGAACTGCGCAATACCGCCAATCCCGAGATCGAGAGCCGCGTTATCGGCGAATTGCTCATGGAACAGCTGTATGCGGTCGACGAAGTCGCCTACGTCCGTTTCGCGTCGGTGTACCGCCAGTTCAAGGACATCAACATGTTCCTTAAAGAGTTGAATTCGCTGATCAACAAGCACGGCATATAAGAAGGATGGCAGGCGAGCGGACGGGATGGCGGGCCCCCTCTGACGGGGCGCGCCTGCCGCGTGAAATTAGCCAAATTCTGATCGTCACGTTGACAGTCCCCCATTCGCTGTGCTATTATCAATCTTGTCGTCACGAATCGTGAACGAACGTTTGGGGATTTAGCTCAGCTGGGAGAACGCGTTAGCCGAGTTCACTACCCAAAAGTGAAATTAATAACAGTTTGTAACAAATTCCTTAAATGGAAATATTTGGGGATTTAGCTCAGCTGGGAGAGCGCATCGCTGGCAGCGATGAGGTCAGGGGTTCGATCCCCCTAATCTCCACCAAAACAAAAATGACAGCCCTCCATTGATTGGAGGGCTTTTGCGTGATGGCTATGATTCACAATTTACACCGTGATGGTTTATGGGGAAAATTGAATATGCTTAGTAGGTGCGCCATTAGCGCGGCAACAATTTAACGCGTACATCGGCTCTCAGCCAGCACGGTGATTGGGGTTCTTGTGAAATGGCCACCGCGCCAAACAAGCGCAAGACACACCAATCACGGAAATTCCCTCAAAAGTTTGGCGTACCCCGCTAAAGAAATCTTTAGCGCGGCCGACATAGGCGCGGCTGGTGTGTCGACCATAACTCTCCAGGGGAAGAGAGTCAAGTCAAGGAACAATTGAATATGCGGTCGTGGCGGAATTGGCAGACGCGCTGGCTTCAGGTGCCAGTGGTAGCAATACCGTGGAGGTTCGAGTCCTCTTGACCGCACCATCCCCTCAAACTAAACTCTTCTTCGGAAGGGTTTTTATTTTTATCGAAATTAGTTTATTTTTCTTCGAATTTTGAAAAGATGCAGACAACTGATTGGGTGAAACCCATGGAGGTTCGAGCCCTCTCACCGGTATCGCATTAACCAGATTAGTTCATTGGAGATTATCTCTAATGAGCTTTTTTTATTTTTTGATAATCCACTCATCATTTACACAGACGTAATCTTAATAGGCTGCACAATACGAAATCTTTACCCACCTGCTTGTTTTAC
Organism: Cohnella zeiphila; assembly: GCF_014212055.1. Classification (GTDB taxonomy): domain Bacteria; phylum Bacillota; class Bacilli; order Paenibacillales; family Paenibacillaceae; genus Cohnella; species Cohnella zeiphila. Next base: position 120,748 of record NZ_JACJVO010000021.1, read on the forward strand.
CAAGGCTTTATTTATCAAAGTCTTGGACTGCCGCTATTTCTTTAAAAACCAGTCTTCTTTTTCTACTTCTAAACAAGGTTTTACAAAATTCAACATTAGTTTGAAAGGAGTAGGTATATAGATGTGGAATTATATAGTGATACGTAGTTCTATTGTCTAATCAGGTCGGACAGAGAGGGGTATCGTATTATGTTTTTACGACAGCTGAATATTTGGAATTTTAGAAAGTACGGGGTGTCTACACAGGATAGCAAATTACCAGGATTGGTTGTTTTGTTTAATGAAAGTTTTAACTTACTAATTGGGGAAAACGATTCAGGAAAAACAGCAATAATTGATGCCATAAAAATCACTTTAGGTACCTCAAGTGAAGACTCATTTCGTATATCTGAAAGTGATTTTCATGTTGATATAGCCGGTAATACGGCTCAGGAGATAAAAATCGAATGTATTTTTTCGGGATTGTCGGAGAAAGAAGCAGGAATTTTTCTGGAATGGCTTACTTTTGATAAAGATGGGAAATATGAACTACAAGTCAGAGTGACAGCAAAAAAAGTGAAAAGTGATTTACTCTCCAGCGAAAGAATAGAAAGAACAATTAAAGCTGGCCCTGAAAATGCTTCTACTAAACTAGAGGGACTTGCACGAGAGCTACTGAAGTCAACATATCTCAAGCCACTTAGAGATGCTGAGAATGAGCTTAAACCAGGTGTAAGATCTAGACTCGCTCAGATCTTAAAAAACCATAGAGCGTTTAGGAGGATTGATTTACTTGAAAAGCACCCTTTAGAAATTGCTTTTCAAGACGCTAATGATAAAGTCGAAGAGTTCTTTGATCTACCCTACTCAGATGGTGAAGATAAAACGATAAAATCTGAATTAACGGCTTATCTGGACAACTTTTTCAATGAACCAATGAATGGTGAAGAGAAACATGAATCTTATTTCAAAGTAACCCCGGTTAAACTGAATGAGATTTTAAAGAAATTAAGTCTTTTACTTGAGGATGTTCCATCAGGATTAGGTAGTTTGAATCTTTTATTTATAGCTGCTGAGCTTTTACTTCATGATGATGCACTTTCTATTGGACCCAATATTACACTAATTGAGGAGATTGAAGCTCATCTTCATCCTCAAGCGCAATTAAGATTGATCAAATATTTACAGAAAAATTGGTCAGAGAGCTCGACAGGGGGGCAGTTTATATTAACTACCCATAGTACAACACTGGCAGCATCTACTAAGCTCGAACATATTATACTAGTGCATGATGGAACGGCATATCCAATGAATGGAGAAAATACGGAACTTGAGTTAGATGATTATAAATTTCTTGAACGTTTTCTAGACTCAACAAAAGCTAATTTGTTTTTTGCAAAGGGGGTTATCTTTGTTGAGGGTGACGCGGAGAATTTATTAGTGCCTGCCATTGCTGAACTAATTGGACGGCCACTACATAAATATGGGGTTTCCATTGTGAATATAGGTAATACTGCCTTTAACCGCTATGTTAATATCTATTCTCGGTCAGAAAAATGGTTGAATGATTTTCCTCCATTAAAGGTGCCAGTAGCAGTTATTACTGATGTGGATATAAAGCCAATGCCATATTACTATGATTCTGAAGAAAGTATCACGAGCGCAATATACATTATTAGAAACGAGCATTTATCTTTTATTACTGAAAAAATGAATGTAGAAGAAGAAGATCTCATTCCTCTAGTTTTTCAATCATTTAGTACTAAGAAGGCTCTGACCGCTACTTTGGAAGTTTACTCTTCTGCTTTGTCGAGCAGCGATATAAATGAAATTGCTGATTTTATTAAAGAAGAGTTGTCGCAAGAGACTATTAACTCCCTCAGAGAGAGTAAAGCTCGTACTTTAAGAGCGGAGTATGGTAATGATGACAATATTCAGGTTTTTGTGGCGGCAAATTGGACTTTAGAATACGAAATAGCTATGAGTTCTCTTCGGAACGAATTATTGGATGCGATCCATAATGTTAAATATAAAAATCCTAGTAGTGAATCTAATTCAAGGAAATTATCAGATGTAAAACAGAAGATAGAAGATATCAGCTTTAGAGAAGCAGCGGCGTATGAAGTATATAAGCCGTTATTGGAGAAAAAAGTTTCAAAAGCTTCCGTAGCACAACAGTTAGCTTTAGTGCTTCATGCAAATGATGAGGGTGCTAGAGAAAGGATAATTCAAGATGAATATCTAAAATACTTGCGGGAGGCTATTTATCATGTAACTGGAGGGCCAAGTAATGATTGATATCACTATTGAAGATATTATCGATGTGGAAACAGCCCTTCTAGGACAGACTAAGAGTTTCACTGAAGAACAAAGAAATATTATAGCCTACGGTAGATCCGGTGATGTGGTAGCTTGTCCAGGAAGTGGGAAAACCACTGTTTTGATTGCAAAAATTGCAATCATAATTAAAAAAATAAAGGAAGCCGATTTAGATTATGGTATATGTGTTATCACACACACAAATGTCGGCGTTGAAGAGATTCTAAATAAATTAAAAATTCTAGGCATTAATGATGTTTCATATCCTCATTTTATTGGAACAATTCATGAATTTTTAAACAGCTTTTTTTCGCTAAAAGCGTATTCTATCCTTATTAATCGTGAACGTTTTTTTTTCATAGAAAATGATGAGTATAAAGCTTACTTCTCTAATTTTTTTGAGAAGCATAAACCAGCTTGGTGGGGATTTGCCCCCCCTATTACTGCTGTAGATAGAACAAAACTTTCAATAGACAATAACACTAGAGAGATTTCGTTAGTAGGTTTTGAGGATAAAAGATATCACAGTGAGCTCCAAGAAACGTTTAAGGATATGTTTTTTTCAGGTTACCTAAGACATAGTGATACAATAGCACTATCTAAGTGGTATATCGAAAATAATACAACGAAATTAAGCCGAGCGTTCCAAGCGAGATTTAAATATTTTTTTATGGATGAAACACAAGATACTAGCATCGACCAATATCAATTAATAACAAGATTAATAGAAGGGAATAAAGAAACAGTAATACAACGTTTCGGTGATCCATATCAAGCCCTTTATAATTTGTATTATGGTGAGCCTGATGCTTGGGAGCCTCCTGTAGAAGAACGGAAAGAAATAGCTACGAGTAATAGATTTGGGGAAAAGATAGCGAAAATACTAAGAACAACCTGTATTGAAAGATACGATCATTTAGAAGGAAGCGAGATTGTTCCATCCTTAGAACCCCATATACTTCTGTATGATAATCAGGCAGAGGTACTTGAAGCATATGCGAGGTTGCTTAAAATATATGGATTACCGTTAATTGGTAAGAAAGTTTATGCAATTGCCCAACACCATGAAGCTGTTGGACATTATCACCAAGGGTACCAAAGATCCAAAAATGACGGTCAGAGGAAATCAAATTTTGCTGATTGTTTAGGACAAGTATATAAAGTGATGTCGAAAACATTAAGAATGAAAAATCCCGCGAATCGCTCGAAGTATGCTTCCAATAGATTAAATGATTTGCTTAATAGCGAGTTTCCGTTGGCACACAACCAATTAAGAAGCCTCCTATCTGAGGTTATTAGACGAGTTTATTTATGTCAGGAATACAATTCAGAACTTGACCAATTTCACTTGTTATATGAAAAAATCATAACAGAAGATTTTCTATCTACTGTAGAAGCTATAGATACTAAGGCTGACGTCGAAAGTATTAAAAATTTTATCATTAGAATGTTTACTGTTGAGACTCAAATTGAAACTATTGATAATAATAGGTTTAAACACCAGGATGTATTAATTCATTTAAATACAGTGCACGGAGTTAAAGGAGAAACGCACTTATCTACATTGTTACTAGAGTCAACTGTTAGAACTGATTATTCTGATCTAGTTGGAATCATGCCTTTTTTATTAGGAAGTCATGATGAGGAGCTAACAAGAGTTGTAAAAATTAAGGACACACTTAAATTAGCGTATGTTGCTTTAAGTAGACCTACACATTTTGCGGGTATAGCGATTAATGAGAAGCACATAAGCTTAGAGGACATTCTAGTTGCAGAGCGACATGGGTGGAAAGTTCTTAAAACCAGAGAATTAATTTCTAGAAATAATTAGAGAAAAGATTTGGGTGAGTTTTTTTTTTAAATCGTTTATTAGCTAAGGAGCCTTTATGGAGAATTTTGAACTATTAAAGAGTAAGGTTAATATGGAAATGGATGAAAAAATAAGAGAAATATATGATTTTTGCGAAAATGTAAATATGATTGAATTTTTATCTTACAGTGCAGTCTTAAGTTGGATTAGTTTTGGTACACGTAATGAATATTCTTATATGTCGCCAATTGATTTTGAATATCTTGTCGGGGTGTTTCTAAGTTTAGGCTTTGACAAAAGCAAAAAAGGTAAGGGGAGCATTCAAGAGAACGGCAGAATATTAGAGAATCTCAAAAAGCTGATTCCATTGTGGAAGCTTTCTAATAACATTAGAAAAGTTGATGGAAAGACAGATATCTCCGATATTAATAAAGCTTTATTTGAGGCTAACTACATTTCGGCTACTGCAACAATAAAAGGTTATTCCCATTACCAGCCGAAGGATAAATTTAACAGTGCAATCTTTAAACCGTATAGCAATACATTCAAAGCATCTATTGGGTTCGATTTTGATGAGGCCCTTAAATTCCTTGACATAATAAATGAACATTATAAAAAAATATTGGAACAAATAAGAAATGACTTAGATAGCATGATAGGTACTGTTGAACATTTGAATGATGAGTATTTGGGGATGCGTCTGTTTGAAGAGATGCACGCATATAAATTCAACGAAACTTTATTTTTTAATGAAGAAACAATTGAAATGAATTCACCGGATATTGATAGAGTTTCTTTTAGAAGTTTTTTGGAGTTTTTTTCAGTTGATATTACACAAATTAAGCTGAACAACATTAAATATTTTAATGATACTAACCCCTTTAAAGAAAAGCCTATCTTGTATTTAGACAATAAGTTTTTTTTAATTAATCCAATGACAATAAGATGGTGTATGAAGGATCGGTTTGAAGACGAGTTGAAAAGAAATCAAAAAAAATGGCAAAGTTACAATGCATATAAATCAGATTGCCTAGAAGATTTAACAATGAAGCTATTTAAGAAAATATTTCCTTCTGCTGAAATCTATAGTTCCTTATACTACATATCTAAAGAGGGAAAACGCTGCGAACTGGATGGGCTAGTTAAGTATGATAACTGTATTATTCTCATTGAAGCTAAAAGTGGGATTTTTTCAAAATCAGCACGCAATGGTGCCATTGGTCGGCTAGAGAATGTTCTTTATGATAATATTGATTATGCGGCAATGCAAGCAAATCGAGCTAAAGAGTATATAACGCTAACTCATGAACCTATATTTGAAGATAAGAGCAAAAAAGAAATATTTCGTCTCAAGAAAAACGGGTATGAAAATATTTATTTATTGAATGTTACTTCAGAATATTTTTCTGAACTTTCGACTAATTTAAAGCAATTGCATAATATCGGATTGGTAAATATTGAAAACTTCCCGTGGTCTGTTACTTATACTGATTTGGATATAATAGCAGATTTTACACAATTTCCAAATCAGTTTCTTCATTATATTTATTTCAGAGAAAAATTAAATAATAAAGCCCAAATTAGTGGAACATTTAAACACATGTATGAACTTGATTTATTTGGGTTTTATTTATTAGAAGAAACAGAGGGACTGGACGATTTTTTCACTGAAGATATGGATGAGAGTGTCCTTGTCCGAAATATTTATTTAAACAAGTCTGAAGATGCAAGGTTAACTACTCCTGATTTTAGCAGCATTTTTAATGAGTACTATAATAGAAAAGCTATTAATATTGAGTCTCATAAAATAAAGAAGAAGTATAACACAGAGTACTATCATTTAGTAAGACAAATTGAGAAGTATGAAAATCAAAGTGGTGGTTTTTCCAATCTTGTACTTAGATTACTGGACTTTAACAATAGCGTACAGGATCAAATAATTGCGCTGATACACTCATTGAACCGAGAAACTAGTGTCAGTAAACAAATAAAGGTGAAATCCCTGCCGTATCTTCACGGCAACTTCGATGAAAAACCTAATTTTGGTATAACAATTATATCTGCTTATCAAAAAGACCAGGAAAAGGTATTTGAACTCCTTAAAAATCTTATTGTTATAAATAGATCTAAGTACAATTACACTGAATGGCTAGGATTATGTTCGTTTATTGATAACAAAATACATTTAGTTAATAATTTTATGTTCGTTAGAGATGATAAACAATTAGATTCGATATGGGGAAATTTATCGGAAAATCTTCCCTCAAAAAAGTTGAAGTACTATGATGGAAGTAAATTAAGTAGGAATGATCCTTGTCCATGTGGAAGTGGTAAGAAATATAAGAAGTGCTGTTTGGGCACACCGTAGCTTTGGCTAAATGTCGTAACATTGGCAGTTAACAGAAACGTGGAAAGCGTAAGTTTATGTTGTTTAAAGTTGATGAAATAAGCCAATCAGGGAATTATGAAGTCATGGATTTGGAAGAAGAAATGTTTTGCTAGATACCATGAATGCGGATAATCTGTCTTTTTTTCAGGCAGAGGCGTTTCGATTAAAGGTATACTCGTCAATATGAGAATGACGTTTATTAGACCGGACAAGTCGGATCCTTACATGGTGTTAGATCAACATAACAAGGATATGATCGAAATTTTCATGATTCGCTATTCGTATCAATAGTCATTGTTGTAAATTGATGGGGCATTGCTTAGCGGGGTTCTCAGCAATGCTTCATTTTTTCAAGAGATCACTTCCTCCGGGCTTGCATATGTTCTACCGGGCAATATTTCCGATGCTGCTCCTTCACCTCATTGCTGAAATGCCGCACATACATTTGTACCGATCTAGCGAGGAATGGCCAAGTATTTGCTGCAATGAAAACGGGTCGCCTCCGTTTCGGATATAAAGCTTGGCCATGGTGTGGCGAAACGTATGCGGGGAAACCCGAACACCGGAAGTTTTAGCCCTAAGTCCGTAATCGCGAATACGATCCTTTACAGACCGAAGCTGAAACGGCAGCAGGTAATGCAGCGTGCTATCATAATAAGCAATGGAGCGCTGGCTGAGGTTCCGGGATCGGCAGTCCTGAAGGAACAGATCGATCCACTCCTCGTTCGACGGTTTGGCGGAAAAAGACCGATCCGTTTGGGCGGATATGCGATTGGTACGACGTTTAACGGGACTATTTACGAGACATCTTCCTTTCTACTTTGCATTTCTGGGCATAACGAAGAAGCGATTCGACGGGGCTGCATGTTTCGTGCCGATGGCGTACATCGGCGGGCTGAAACGGCACATATTGACGGGTCATGGTGATGTCGCTATGTCCTAAAAGGGCTTGCAAAGCGTAGGCATTACCGCCATTCATCAAGAAAGATTTGGCCATCGTTCTCCGGAAGGCATGGGCGGAACCGCGTATACCGACGTCATGACAATACTTGATGATCAACTGCTTGATCGTGTCAGGCTGAAGGGACTGCCCTTTGCTTGAGATCCATAAGCCATCCTGCTGCTGTCCGCCGCGTAGTCGCAGATATGAACGGAGTACCGCGGCGCAAGTGTTTTGCATGGGGACGAAGCGGCTTTTGTCGCCTTTTCCTTGGGCAATGCGAATAAAGCCATCCTGAAAGTACAGATCGAAAATAAGTAGAGTACTTAATTCGGTAAGTCGAATACCGGTATCCAGCAATAACAGCATCATGGTGTAGTCCCGCAGTCCAGTGAATCGCCGGAGATTGGGTTGATGAAGAATCCGTTCGACTACCGCTTCCGTGAAGCAGATGGGCTCGTAAGGGTTGACCTGTGAATTCGAAGGCATGGCTATGGCGAAGTTTTCTCCAGCTGTATCCGGAAATGCGAATCGAAAAAATTGTCGACAAGTATAAAATCGGCCACGAATAGAATGCCGGGCATAGCCTTGCTCGTTCAATTGTTGAAGCCAGTCCTGAAGGACCATTACGCAGTTGGAAGCGAGGAATGGCATCTGGCGAGAGATAAAAAATCGTTCCAAGCCCAACAGGTGGAAGGAATAGTACGTTATCGTTCGGGGAGATAAACCGCGATGGGAGGCGGCGAGGAGAAACTGCCGAACCTGGTCTTGAAATTCAGGCCAGTGGAAGCCCGGCAGGCTGTGGGGAGTGGCTGGACTCGTAATCGTCATACGGATACGACCCTCCAATAAGGAAATGGAGGGAAAAGCAGAATGGAGAGTTAGAGCAGATTGTCTGGTCGACGCGTTTTTCACCCGCGCCAGATTCGGCGAATGTAATCCACTTGGCAAATAATCTTACGCGTCTCTTCAACACGGGGAACCCTGGCTCCATCTGCTTTTCCCGGTCCCGAATTTAGCGCGTCCCGGGCCAGACACGCCGACTTCAGGTGCCAGTAATGGAAACATTGTGGAGGTTCGAGTCCTCTCGACCGCACCAACCTTACAAAAGAAGCCCTGCAGAGTATCTCGAGGCCACTGAAAAACTGCTTATTTGAGAAAAAACATAAATTTTAGGGGGTACAAATATGTCTCCCTAACGTAAAAGGAACCTTAGAAGCTATTCTAGAGGCTCGTTTTTCTTTGCTTATTCAATTCCACCCATGGATCGTCTACACTAAGTTGGACAGAAAAAATGAGGGGGAGTAGAATAGACGAAACGATAAGGAGCGGATGAGCCGTGCCCCAACCCAGACGGACCTTTACAGATGAGTTTAAAAAACAGATGGTGCAGCTATTCGAGAGCGGAAAATCGAGGGCCAGCATCGTCAAGGAGTATGGTTTAACGGCTTCCGCCCTGGACCGGTGGATTAGCCAAAGCCAGCAGACAGGATCCTTTTCGGCTAAGGATAATCGCACACCGGAAGAAAATGAACTGCTGTCACTGCGCAAGGAAGTTCAGCGTCTGAAGATGGAGAACGACATTTTAAAGCAAGCCGCGCTGATCATGGGACGAAAGTAAATGTGATTCGCAGCAATGCCCACAAATACTCGGTATCAGCAATGTGTAGCGTCCTGCAGCTCCCCAAGAGCACGTATTACTATAAGCCAAAACCGGCCTTAAATCCGGACGAGCAGAAGCTGGAAGACGCAGTCGTCGAGATATTCCGAGACAGCCGTAACAACTACGGCACCCGTAAGATCAAGGTGGAACTCACGAAACGATCCATCCAAGCTTCGCGCCGTAAAATCGGCAAGATCATGCAGAGGCAGGGCTTGGTCTCCTCCTACACGGTGGCCCAGTACAAGCCTTACAAGGCCGCACCCAACGAATCGAAGACGACCAACCAACTGCAGCGCAAGTTTAGCCAGGACGAGCCTTACGCCGTAGTCGTCAGCGATCTAACGTACGTACGCGTGGACGGCAAGTGGAACTACGTCTGCTTATTTGTCGATCTCTTTAACCGCGAGATGGTCGGTTATAGTTGCGGCCAGAGAAAGACAGCTGAGTTGGTCTACGAGGCGATTGCAAGCCTCTCCGTGCGGCTGGATCGAATTCAGATGTTTCATACGGATCGTGGCAGCGAGTTTGACAACCGCCTGATTTCGGAGGCGCTAGCTACCTTCGGCATCCAGCGTTCGCTGAGCAAGAAGGGCTGTCCGTATGATAACGCAGTCGCTGAGGCTACGTTCAAGATTTTCAAAACAGAGTTTGCCAACCAACGACAGTTCCAAAGCCTAAAGCAGTTGTCGGTGGAGCTCCGTGATTATGTCCACTGGTTTAATGAGCATCGGATTCATGGGACGTTGGGTTATCGAACGCCCGCTGAATTCAGACGGTTGCCCTCATAATCGTTGTCCAGTTTTGTGTTGACAATCCAACCCCCCTTTTTTTATTGAAGAGGAAGCGGGAAAGGGACGAAATTTTTCCACCTACTAATTACCGAACAACAAACGGACATCTAGAAACCTGAGTTACGGGATTCCGTTTTTAGTAACAGTGCTAAACTTACCTTTAATATGTTCTTTAAACAAAAGCCGCCAGACTTGATACTCGGGCGGGACCTTCTTATTCGCATGCTACTCCGTCATGATCTCTATCTAAAGCGCTCCGATAGCCTGGATCTCCCTCATAGAGCGGCGCTTTCCCCGCATCCCTAACCGCTGAGCAGTTTTTATAATAAACGGTCTCAGTCGATTCAACCGGTTTTGGTGTCGGCTTAGGTGTTGGTTTCGGAGTCGGCTTCGTAGTAGGTTTAGGCGTTGATTTCGGTGTAGCCTTCGGTGAAGATTCCGGAGATTTACTAGACTGAATCGCCTTATCCGAACTCTTCGTTGCCTCAATCACCTTTTCGCTTTTCCCTCCCTCGATCACGAAGAGGATTCGCGTCCCGTCCGTGTAATCCTCCAGCTCGTTACTAACCCACGAACCAGCTCCACGGTTATCCGATGGAGTTACGTATGCAATATCAGCGCCCGAACCGCCCTCCGCGCACATAGCCATCGGCCATTCATCGCGGTCATAACCGTCTTTAGTAGCGATACCTTTCAGGGATTCCGATCGGTGCTCCTCGGCGTCTTTCCTGTCGATTGTACAAACGGGGGACTCTCCGCTATTTATAGCTGCCAGAATGTGCGCGGCTGTCTCCGGATACTTATCTGCGGGGAATTCGATCTTGTCATCGTAATTTATACCGCTAACTTGATCGCCACTAACTTCGACTTCCACTCGCTGCATTGGAGAAGCGGAGCCTGTAACCGTTGGCATCGGCTCTGCTGACTCGATCACTGGTGGTATGGATTCCGGCGTGCCCATGACCGGAGGTACCGGTGACACCACAACCATTGAAGATTCCGGCGTTGCCGATGGACTTGGCGTAGTCGAAGCCGGTGGAGTGCTTGATAACGTCGCGGTCGTGTCGTCGTATTGGCTACCGCCTATTGCTCCGGATATTCCGATAATCAAGGCTATAGCTGCCCATGTTGTTCCAAGAATTCTACCGGTGGAACCCAATTTTCTCCACTGAAAAAGGATCATAATGTAGGGAACGAATATCCAACCTAAAATCTTCATCAATGCTTCCTCCGCACCATGTCTTTAGACACAATTCTACATTATTCTGGCATTAGTGGGAAGAGGACCATTCTTTTAAATTTGGATAAGAAAGTTAAAGGAGAACAGAAATATAAGATTATTATCTGGATGTAAAATTTCGTTAAATAAATGTTAAAAATAAACAAATGAGTGATCATCTATAAAACAAACGAACGTGTCGTCGATACTATTAATAACAAGGAGGTGATATTAATAGAATACTCGCGGAGACTTCTTTATTTCTTCTATGAGATCGGCTTTCTAATCCATGTTGAAAAACAAAGAGGATTTGTTTACATGGCAAAGACAGCTGACCTCGATCGGTTCGAGAAGAAACTTTGTCCAATGATTGATCATGCTTTAGGAATTTTAAAAAGAGGCGTGACTGATGAGAGAGCTAGGATGCTTCTCGATCTGCACAAGATTAATTACTGGAGGGACAATTCGTACGATTGCTTCGATTTAAAATTGATTCAGATTTGTTTGGAATCTAGTCTTCTTCTGCGTAGATCGGATTTGGATGATTTTCGCTTGTTTGCTAATGAAATTTTAGTGTCTGAAGGAAAAGAAGACGATAAACATTTACTAGCGAATTTATTGCATACTCTCCAAAAGGCTGTACTTGAAAATAGGTTGCTTTCTTACGAACAATTGGCGATCGAAATCGAGAATACTTCCAGTCTAAACTTTAATGAAGGATTGAGCCGAGAACAAATTGATAAATTACTTTCAAAAAATAATAAATAGAAAGGTTGAGGTTTTAATGAAAAAACTTTTTTCCTTTGTTTCCATCGCGTCGTTAGCTATTGCTATTTCCATTCCGGCAGCGGCTGAAGCGGCGGCCCCTCTACCGGTTAACGAACATGTGTTATCTAAAGATAAAATTAACTCCCTGTTGTCAACTAGCCTTCCATTCGATCCTTCTACTGTACACACCGCCACTGAAGAAGAGGTAGAATTAATTAAAGAAAAGGCTAAGCAAGAGAAGTTAGCGCATCCTGATCAAGCTGTTGATCTGCAAGAAGTTCTCGAAGATTTAAATCTTTCTGATCTGACAATTGTTTCTGAAAACGAAATGAATAAAATTTCTAGCTCACAAGTTCAACCATTCGCTGCGTCTGGAATTATCGATGCTGGCGGAATTGGGTTTGAGTCTTACTCGCGTGATGCTACCTATTTTAGGGCTCAAGCGCATGTTTTTAATTCGGTTCCTTTAACTACTATCGACCAAATCGCGGGATATGTGGAGGGCTTCCGACAACTCTCTCTCGATTTTCCAACCTCATATGTTGTCATGTTCAATGAGTTCTACGATGCCAGAAACATTGGATATGGAAACACTAAAGTACTTGACCCTAAATCCATTGCTCATTTAGGCTTAATAGCAAAGATGACTATTACCGGAGTGGTAAAGGTCGGTGAAGATACGAGGACTCTCACAAACACAATCGTTAGTAATACAAACGGAACATTTACTAATGGGTGATAACTCGTAGCGATTTCTTTAATTAAAGAAAAGGGAACCGTTTGGTTTAGACGGTTCCCTTTTACCATATCTGAATTCAAGCTTCAGCGAACAGGCATAGAGTGTGTCGTTGTAAGAAGAAGGGACGGTAAGATATTCTATCCCTCCTCATTCCTTCTGCACAAAGATCGGTCTTAGAATTTCCTCAGTTAATTTCTTCATCTTAACTCGGATTTCCGACCTCATAACTTCGCGAGTGTATCCGACTTTCTCGACGAATCCGCGACATCGCACCTGATAATAATAAATATCGTCAACGTGTTCGTCCTGACTCACTCGGATGTTACGTCTGGTAAGCTCGCGAACGATACTTTGCATTTCCCCGCTTATCCGATTCATTAATGTCTGGAGAAAGATGTCAATTAGTGACCTGAGTGGATTGGCTGTTGATTGATTGCCACGCTGGCTGTTATCCGCAATAGTGAGCATATGCGGCAGGACGATGTAATCCCGAACTAAGAAGCGTTCGTCCTCCGTTTGTCGCTGAGCAGGCTTCTGCTCTTTGCGTGCCTCGAATTGTTCCTGATGTTCGGTAAGAAGCATTTTCGATTTCCACCTTTCGTTCCCATCGAGTTTACTCATTTGAAATGACCCCCGATTTGTCCTGCTCTTTCTCGTGCAACGCCCGATTCCAACATCGAAGAAGCCCGCATTGGCTGCGTCTCCAAACCGATCCTTAATCGAGTCGGTAGCGTGTTCGATCTCGTAAGCGGCCGGCCGATCGTCAAACAAAGTGAGCTGGTAAACCGAATCGCTCGCGAGATCGGTAAGCGAAATAAACAATCGACTAATCGGAAGGCCTCGCCAATGCTCAACGAAAAGCTTGTGAGCCGCCGATGCAACTTCATGCGTCAATGATGTCGCGTGAGGCAACGTTAATTGCCGACCGAAGTAAAGAACGCGTTCCCCATCTGTTTCTACGGCACCGACGGATACGACGCGGCCGATATAACCATGCCGGCGGGCTCTACGGCAGACTTCGATGACGAGTTCGAGTAAGACAACTTCGATGTCCTCGAGCCTACGATATAAGCTGCTTCGTAATGCCTTCCCGTGACTTACGGATTGAAGCTTATTGCGAATACTCGGAACAACGGGGGAGGGGGCGATTCCACGCGCAGTCTGCCAGTAATATTCCGCTTGAATATCCGATTGTCTACCCATTTCCCGCCGCATGCGACGTTTGAATTCCCCGAGTTCCAATCGTGTGACATCCCCGATCGTTGGCAGCCCCATCCGGATAAAATGCCGGGTCATGCGGCTCGCGACCATGAACATTTGATGCACGGGCAACGGCCACAAATCTTTTTCAATTTTCTCGAGACCTAGCCGAAACACACCGTCCGGCCGTTTCTTCGCGAAGTTGTCGGTTCCCATTTTGGCAAGTATTTTCGTCGGTCCGATACCCACGCGTGACCACACCCCGTACGGACTTCCGAACAAGGCAAGCGAGCCCTTAACGTCGAGAGATAGTTCATCGATCGAATAAGGTTCGACCAGGTCCGTAAAGTTTTCGAATATTTGCGTAATCAGAAGTGAGATCGAAATGTAACGCTGCATTCGCAGCCGGATGACGACGATGTCCGGACATTTGGCCCGCGCTTCTCCAACCCGTTCGGCGGTCGTAACTCCACGTGATTTTGCAACCGGACAAGCAGCGAGGATGTTTCCCGATTTTCGATCCGGATCTCCAACTGCGACAGGCTTATCGCGATACTCGGGGGGGCAGCTTTTTCAACCGAAGCGTAAAACGATTGCCCATCGATTAGAAATATCGTGCGCTCAGGAGGCATAGCCGCTCACCGGCTTTTGCGCAAGGATGTTCGGTAATTTAAACATGCGGAATTCCCTTTTTGAGTGATCGAACGCGCGAACACTTCCGTTCGTTACGGAATGTACCGTAATCCTTCGTTGTGTGAATTGCCCCTCGTTGTCTACGTAAATAATGTCCAACGACTTGCCTACGTACTTGTCAATGGACATGATTTCCGCCTCCATTTAACAAATCGTAACACGAACTTGTTCTAATCATATACGAACGAATGTTCCCTATCAAGGGATGTTTTATTCCAGTTATAAAAAATCCCGCTCTGCAGATGACCACGCGGGTAATTCGCAGATTCATTTGGAGTCCATGAAGGGTTTTGCCATGATGCGTCGAGATGGTAACGAAGTAAACAACGGGAGGAGATACCGTGGTTAGTAAGTATCCCCTTAAAGATAAGCCTGGTCGTACGATGTTTGTATTCGAGCGTTCGGGGAAATTTTGCGGGAACATCATCAAGGATCACACAGACAAAGAGCCGGCCAAACTAGTATTTGAAACAGAGCGGTTCGACAGTATTGAGGCGTTGAAAGAAGCTTACCCACCGGCGGACGAAAAGAAAGAGCAGGAGGCTTAGACCTCGCTGCTCTTTTGTATTATCTCTATTTGCTTTGGAAGTTGCTTTGCTGGCCGGCAAGGTGCTGCTCTGCCAAATTCGACCGGCGTCACGGACCGAGGTTTTTTGATTATAATTATAAGTTATTAGAAAGTGTTAGGGTCCAAGAATCGCCATATCCAGTTAGCTTGCATTCGGTATAAGCTCCTACAACAGGATCAGTAGCCATATTACCGGTTTTTGCGGCATCAATTGGTTTCCAAGTTGTAGGGGCGGCGTAACTGAACGTATTACTAGATGGATTGAATTCTTGGTGTTGTGCAACAGGAATTGAACCTGCAAATCCCGTTGTTCCAATTCGCACCAGTCTGTTCGTTACAGCAATACCATTATCTGAATTAGCCCAACCACCAGTTACACTGGTAAGTCTCCAGTATTCACGAGTATTAACAACTGTTCTTTCAACATAAATTGTTGAGTATGCTCTGACAGCAATAGAAGGATCCCAAGCCTCATCTCCTCTTGTTATGGTGGTTGATACGTCCATAACAGCATATGTTTCAACGACACTGTTTTCGGGAGTGAGCCTTCGTTCTAAAAGCTGGCTAGTGCGATACTTAGTAACTTTAGCGTTAACTGCATGCTTGCCATCATCCGAATTTAAAACAATATCAGAAGTTTCCGTGGTTTTGTCAACCAAATTAGAATCATTAATACCTTTCTTCGCCCTTTCAATTATCGAATCAATGTCCGTAATTTGATCGGCTTTAAATAAAACTTTGCCTTTTGGGGAGGTATTTGTGGCAGCAAGAACGGAACCGCTTGAGGCAAGGAATAGCATGACCATTATAACTAGAATAAAACTAGATTTGATTTTCATTATGACACTCCCCTTAACGTTAGTGATTGGTTTTATTGATTTTTAAAAAATGAAAATATGAATAGCAATCCACAAATCAGTGATAGAACGCTAGTATTGATACTGGCATTTAGGAAATTGATTAAAGAAGGAAAAAACAATATTAAAATGCACGGCAATAAAGCAAAAAAGGCTACAAATGCATTGAAACTAAATTTCCATTTTCGAAAAAATGGAAGAGCAATATAAATTCCGAAAATAAAATAAATCAAGTATATTTCTTGGGTTCCAGGGTTCAATTGGTAAGTACGTTGAATTTCATTCTTTATTGACTCTTCAAAAAAGTTCACTAGCTTTAGAACACATAAAAATCCAATAAGCCACGCAATGTAAAAAAGAATTCTACGTTGAGTAATCTTCATAGATGCATACCGCCTTTTTTAAGATTTAGTTTTAACCTCCATTTCATAATATACTGAAAATAGAAAAAAGAACCGAAATAAATATATCATAAATATATCTCATATGGAATAGATCTCCTTTTTTAGTTTTTATGCGCCAGGTCCAACCCCACCTTTTTAACTACTGCTTTTATGCTCCTCGGCTTTCCTCATATTCAAACAATTACCGATTTATCCTTCCGCGACCGAATGATACAATTGGTATATCACACTTTACGTACGGAAGGTATGCGCAATGTTCCTCACACCGATGCTACTAGCAAAACGCGAAGATCCATTTGACGATCCACGTTACTTATATGAGCCGAAAATCGATGGTCATCGTGCGATCTTTTCGATTGAAAATGGAGTCGCCCGCATTTATACACGTCATCATAGCGATGTAACTCGCCAGTATCCGGAATTGCACGAGGTCCCGATCGCTGATGACTCCGACATGGTACTCGACGGTGAAATCGCGGTTGTTGATCTGGAAACAGGAGCAGTCGATTTCGAGGCGGTGATGAGGCGGTTTCAACTGCGAAAAGCTGAAAAGATTCGCGTAGCTGCCGCAACCCAACCGGTTCATTTCTTCGCGTTCGATATCCTACGTTATAAAGGCATGGATCTACGGAAGTTACCGCTGATCGAGCGAAAGGAGATACTCGCGGCTGCACTCGATAATTCCCCGTATTTCTCACGTGTTTTATCGGTGGAAAACGAGGGGACCGCGTTGTTCAACGTAATAAAGGAACGGAAACTCGAGGGGATCGTAGCGAAGCAGAAGAGCGGCGTATATGTCGGCCGACGTAGCGAAAGTTGGCAAAAGATCATCAACTATACGTACGCCGACGTTTACATTTCGGGATACCTCAAGAACCAGTTCGGATGGCTCGTCGAGTACAACGGAAGGCCAGCGGGAATCATCGAGTTCGATTCGACGGTGCCGGCCGCGCAGAAACAAGCGTTTTACAGTGTAGCTCGAAAGCTTGTTACAGGAGAAGACCGGAACTTTGTATACGTGGAGCCTATGATCGAGGCTCGCGTAAGATTCCGGAATTGGACGAAAAGCGGGAAGATGCGGTCGCCGGAGTTTGTTGGTTTTACTGTATAGCAATTAATCTCTTGTCAAAGTGTCAAGCCGAATATGAATAAAAGAACGCCGGCCACCTTAAAACTATTTGGTAGCGAATTTAATGGATTATTGTCGCAATCTCCATTTTTTGCTATGATGGCTGTGGGTATTTTTGCCTGATTGTATTGCCCCGAAAAGCGGGGTATTTTTATTATCACTATATGTATGTAAGAAGGTGAGAAAATTTGGGTATAGTGTTTAAAGCGATTTTTGGAAGAGCTTTGTACACGTTATATGAAGAGTATGTTGGCAAGTCTGAGTTAGTGGATACAATCTTAATTATACTAGGTACTGTTTTTCTATGCTTTCTCGGATACGTATTCCTAAAAATCTTTATAGATGAAGTTATTTTTCAAAAATGTGTTCATGGTGTGAAGTTCGGTTATACAAAAAAGAAGTGTGAGGCATGCACAAACGGAGTACATAAGAATGTGGAGCCCAAAATCAATCCATCAGGAATTTGCAAATCTTGTGGATCTCAAGTTAAATCTCGCTATAGACATCAAGTTATAAAGCCTGGGCAATCCTTAGAATATAATACAGATGAAATTGATACATTTGTAAATGAAAATCGGCTAGGCCCACTATTTAAGCAACAATTACATCTTAGACACTATCCTCCTGAATTGTACTGGTTAGATTATTGCGATGAATGTTTTTGCTCGAAGGACCTAAACAGATACAATATGAAGTACAAGTTTGCAAAGTGGGGTGAAAGTCTTCTTAGGGCATTTGCGTATTACTGGTGGATTGTCTTACTTGCATTAGCGTTTGGTTGGATCAAATTTATAAATGATCTATGGGTCATTGTCTTGGGTTACTTTGTTATGATTCTGCTTTCTCGATATTTGTTTGGATTGGAGGTCACAAGCCGTATTCAACAAGCTCGAAGTGATTTATCCAAGGCTAACAGCGTTCATACAGAGATTTTAAAAGCCTTGGATTTCATAAAAAAGATTGATGAAGAGGCTGCTGCTGCAAAGGAAAAAATTCGTATTTTACGCGAAAGCAGGATTAACGATATTGATAAAATGTCAGGAGTGCAGTTTGAGGAGCATCTAGCCTACTTTTTTTCTAGACTTGGTTATAAAGTCAAAGGAACGAGCACTACTGGAGATCAGGGAGTAGATTTAATCCTTAAGAAGAACAACGAAACAATTGCAATTCAGGCGAAAAGATACGATCCTAGTAAATCCGTAGGAAACTCTGCAATACAGGAGGTTATTGCTGGCAAAATTATCTATGATTGTTCTGACGGTTGGGTGATTACCACCTCATACTTTACTAAGTCCGCAATACAACTAGCCAGTAAAGCAGGCATACGATTGATTGACCGTGAAAAACTAATTAAAATGCTAAGTGACGTTGAAAGAGAAGATCAGTTTGATGTGGTTTAACAAATCAAATAAAGTACGAAGCCGGCTGCAGAGAAAGCAGTCTGCCTATTCAGCTTTTGGTATAAAAGAAAGAACATACATTTCTGCGAAAATACTCTCCGCCTATCTTCACATACAAATCAGTAATCTCCTCGACAAGACCGTTGCCCATACATTCATCATCGATATAAACGGCGATAGGTCTGTGATCAATTGCCGCAGTATAAAGATGAATCGCGCTGAGTGGTTTCTTCTTCATACGAAAATAATTCGACAAATACCGCAAGATTCCTCCGAGAATCACTTGTAAAACTTGCGATTAGTTGTCTACGGGTTATGAAGCCGCACAAGGCTTAAATCGGAACTAGGCCGACGGGCCGAAAAGAGCGAACTCCCTGCGCTCCTGTTCCGCATATTTTTATTTTGAGAGAGGTAGGCGTTGTAAATGGAGCGAGAAGAAAAGCTCGGATTAAGCGTCAAAGTTAACGTGAACGTCTCGGAGGCTATTCGCGGGCTTAAAGCGATTCAACGCGAGGCTAAGAAGGCTGCACAGGCATTGCGAGAAGTCGAATCGGCTTTGGCGAGTGATGTCGCTAGTGCGTAA
This sequence comes from Cohnella zeiphila, assembly GCF_014212055.1. GTDB lineage: Bacteria > Bacillota > Bacilli > Paenibacillales > Paenibacillaceae > Cohnella > Cohnella zeiphila. Next base: position 140,199 of record NZ_JACJVO010000021.1, read on the forward strand.
CATAACAGCACGAAGAGTCGGCCGCCTAATCAGCGGAGCGCCTGTCGGAGCCTTAGCGCCGATTAACGCAGAGTGGGCACGTGACGAGCGTGGTAACCTTTTTAAATACACGCAAGCAGAGCGGATCGAAGCCGCTAGACGTCGCAGTTGGGCGAGTCGAGATAAGCGGCATTTTTCGTTTACGTATATGCAACACATACGAGAGATTACCCCAAGAACTATCGAATAAATACTGCGGCTATCTACTGCTCATTCAACCGTATATCGCGTTTAAATCGAACGTGTTGGTTACGGAGGGGCGAGCGGACATTCCGCTTACCATCAACGACCTAGCGCGCATATGGAATGTCAGTAAACGGACCGCACGTACCATCATCGACGAGTTCGAGCTTCGGAGCATTTTATTCGAAGCTGACGGAGTGTTCACGCTAAACAGTCGGTACCACTTCCGGAAGAAAACCGGAGGGGACGTGGACGCGCTGATTAAAACGTACTTTACGACGCTGAAGTCATTTAATATGACTGCGGCCGATCTTGGATTCGTCTATAAGCCTCTGCCATACGTTCATTACGAAACAAACCTCATATGTGCCGATCCATTTGCGGAGGACCACGAGATATGGTTTCTCAACGATAAAGAAATCGGAGAGGTCATCGGCTAAACGGAGACGAAAACAAAAGAGACGATCGCACGACTTCGCAAGGTGCGGATAATTGGTGAGTGGATTAACGCTGAGGATAAGCGCCAAAAGTTTACCGCGTTGAACCCTTACGTATTCTACCGGAAGAGAGGCGAGCCTGTCGGAGTAACCGCGTCATTGTTCGCGAATTGGGAAAGCGCCAGGAAACACAGCGCATAAATAGGTACCCTTTTTTGCACGCGATTAAAATCGCTGAAAGCCGGCTTTTATTACATGTAAAGGGAGTATTGTAATATTTCACTATAATGAAATTGAAATGGTGAGATCGCATCGATGGCGCTTACAAGATTTTTTTAAGTCAGAGCAACTAGTAACTATGAAACCGTATTTTACAGCGGCAGTACTCATAAAATTGTCTTGGATGGCAGCTAATGACTCACTTTCTGTCAAAGCACAAAGCTGATAGTGTTGTCTGAATGCCAAAAAAAAGCAGGAGGGATATCCTCGCTGCTTATTATTTCGCTTCCGCAATTAACTCTGGCGAATGATTTCGAACATTTCCAACAGCCTTATCGACCTTATACGCCCGCATTTTTTCGGCTTCGTATGGTCTTAGCAAAGATAAGAGCAGATCCTTGTCTTGGTTGCCCTTGTCCAGCCACACGTCTGTATTGTCACGGGTTAGAATGACAGGCATCCTATCGTGTATATCCTCCATTAACTCATTCGGTTTTGTCGTAATGATTGTACAAGTGCTTAATCTATCTCCGCTATCCGGATTTACCCACGTATCGTACAAACCTGCAAAACTAAATAATCCTCCGTCTCTTGGTACGATGCGATAGGGCTGCTTGTCCGATCCGCTCTTTTTCCACTCATAAAATCCATCAGCAGGGATGATGCAGCGTTTTCGCGAAAGTAAACTTTTAAACGCGGGCTTCTCGCCTATGGTCTCAGCACGAGCGTTAATCATCTTGAAACCTCCTTTACCATCCTTTGACCATGAGGGGATGAGACCCCAACGAAGTTCACCTAGCTTATTTCGCTGTCCATCGTTAATTATCGCAGGTACTAGCTGTGTTGGAGCAATATTGTAGCGCGGTAACATGGGGCTTACACTGGATTCTCCGATCTCATAAAGGGTCATCAGTTCGTCGAGACTTATCGTTATCGTGTACCGTCCGCACATAATAACCACCTCAAAGACAGTATGGCACGAAAAAAGCACGTGCTCAAGATCCTTGAGCAGACCATTTCCTGGGGATGTCGTACTGAGGACAGAACTTGTAATTCACAGCTTTTATTTTAAAAGATACAGATAATTTGAAGGGAAATCATTTCTGTCAGGACCTTTAATATGTTCGAACTTAAGGAGCTTTACGTTAACTGTCGGGGAAATTTCAAATATAAATCGATCCTTACCAACAACAATATGCGGCCCCACAGTAGGGGTAGCTTCAAGTGTGATAAGAAAGTCATAACCTCGAAATCCGTTTAATCGTTCAACGTGTTCAATATCAATATAATACGGGAACAGATCTGGAGTCGTTTTTAGATGTTTAGAGTACTCTTCGCCAAGTGTTTCCCTCATATCTGGCAGTAAAAAAAGTATGAGCATTTCTTGGAGCTGTAATTCCCTTGAATCATCAGTTGGCTTACTTACTAAGGCAGATGCAACGCAAGGCCAAAAAAACAAAGCAAGCATGTGTAAAATTAAAAGCTTCCTGAACATCATAACACCTTCATTTTATTGTTTTCGCAAGATCAACCATTATTTGTTCGGGTAGTTCCACACTCTCCATTTCCACGTAAGTGCCATTTTGTATCCAGCGTAAATACCCTCCCGTTTCACGGTTTGCCCATGGTTCGAAATAAGCCTGGGTCTTGTTAATACGAACCTTTTTACCTCGAGGAATAAACTTAAAATCCTCTTCAATCATTCTAGTCGTCGTAGTATGGTTCCGAATATCGACAATCGTTTCTGTTCGCATTTCCTTATAGCCGGATGCTTTGTGCTCATCAAGACTAAAAACGAATTTCTGGCTGTATTTATCGAAGTAATGGATTCTGGCTCTAGAGACAGGCTGACCAGGATCTAACGGATAGGGAACCTTAATTTCAGCCGTGTAAGAGGGGTTCTCAAGGGTCTGGAGCTTGAAGGTCGCAACTTCTTTTAGATCATCCAACTGATCACTTGATGTCGTCATCGTTAAAACAAGGGAAAGCAATGAAAGCAAATTCAACAAGCAAATCTCCTCCAATCCTGTACCAAAAAGAAGAGCAGAGGCAACGTTCCTCTGCTCTTTTCGTTTATCTCCAGTTGCTTTGCTGGTTCCAATTGCTTTGCTGGCCAGCAAGCTGTTGCTCGGCCATTTGTACAAGGCGGCGGGTGATGTTGCCGCCGATCCGGCCGGCATCGCGAGTCAGCATGTTGCCGTAGTAGCCATCTTGTGAGAATTGGATTCCAAGCTCTTGAGCAACTTCTGTTTTCATCTGGTTCAGCGCAGCGCGAGCTTGCTGAACGACCAATTCGTTATTGCGATCGTTAGCTGCCAATGTTTATCACCTCCGCGATTTGATCGTATTTTGCTTCCCCGAACTGCCTCCTATTCAAAAACTTACCGGCTCAGGAAAGTAATCCGAAAGGAATAAATTGACCTCTTGATGAGAACAATAGTTCGTATTAAACTTAGAACAAATGTTCCCATCGGAGGGCGAGTAAAATGTCCATTGAAAAGTATGTCGGGCGGTTGGTCCGCGTGGTGTACATGGATAGAAGCCAGCATTTCAGTATGCGAACGATTCGGATTGTTCAGATCAAGAATGGCACGGTCCGGGCGATTGATGTAGAGAAGGGACTGCCAAGAAGCTTCAGGACAGATCGCATTCTAGCGGTGGAGCCGGTGATGCTCCATGCCTCCTGAGCGCACCATATTTTTAATCGATGGCCAATCTTTTTACGCGAGCGTCGAAAAGGCTGCCCATCCTGAGTACCGAGATAAGCCAGTAGCGGTTGGGGATCCGGCACGGCGAAACGGCATCATCCTGGCTGCTTGTCCAATTGCAAAAGCACGAGGCGTAACGACGGCGGAACGAGTGGGTGAGGCCCTCGCGAAATGTCCGGATCTAGTGGTGATTCGCCCGCGTATGCAGCGTTACATTACGATTTCGCTTCTCATAACGGAGATATTCGAGTCCGTCTCGGACCAGGTAGAGCCCTTCAGTATCGATGAGCAGTTTATCGACGTGACTGGGTCGATTTCATCGTTTGGTTCCCCCGAAGAAATTGCGAAAATGCTTCAGTCCCGTATCATGCTTGCAACAGGGGTTTGGTCCCGGTGCGGGATTGGGCCAACCAAGATCCTGGCCAAGATGGCAACGGACAATTTCGCTAAAAAAAGGCCGGATGGTATTTATAAACTGGGTCCAGAAAACATCGAGTATGACCTCTGGCCATTGCCGGTGCATCAAATGTTTATGGTTGCAAGCCGCATGACGAGGCATTTCATCCGGATGGGACTGCCCACGATCGGTGATATCGCTCGCCTTGAGCTCGGCGAATTCAAGCGGCGGATGCGCCGGGAAATGGGGAAACAGTCAGATATCCAGGCCGAATACTACTGGCAAACAGCACGAGGCATCGATCCGAGTCCGGTTGTACCATCCATTCGTGGCGCCTTGAAGTCAGTAAGTCACGGCAAGGCACTTCGAGCTAATTTGTATACGCGCCGAGAAGACATTGAAGTTGTTTTGCTGGAGCTTGTGGTGGAGGTATGCCGGCGAGCGCGGAGGCTAGGTTACCAGGGCCGTGTTGTTTCGGTCGGAGCGATGGAGACGAATGGAGAGCGTGTAACAGGATTTGGTCGCCAAATGACGCTGTCGCAACCCAGTTCATTAACGCATGAGGTCGCCGCTGCAGCTTGCAAGCTCTTTGAGAAGTACTGGTCGGGCTTACCTGTAGGCCGGCTCTACATTGCATTAACGGAACTCTCCAGTGACGAGACCTATCAGCTTACCCTTTTTGATAATCGACCTGAAGCGTATGCGCTGGAGCGAGCGACTGATGCCATAAAAGAGCGGTATGGTGATGCTGCTATTCTAAGGGGATCGTCCTTATTATCGTCTGGAGTTGCCCGTGAGCGAGCTGGGCAGATTGGAGGACATTTCAAATGAATAAGCTGTCCGGTAATGAACGCTGGAAGTCCAAGATGCTTCTGACCGAGCATCAAGAGCAGTATCCGTCACGAAATGAACCAATGATTAAAGGCCGACCGACCACCGATGAAGTGACGATGATTAGAGATTACATCATGTTACCCCATATGCTTACCATGACGGACCGCGCTTATCAAGACATTTTACGGTCCTCCAATATTTTCAAAAGTTACTTTGCAGCGATGACACAGCTGATCATGGACAGGATCACATCGGATCTGGCGTCCTTGCGACGCGATTTACGGTCGCGGAACATCAAGGTGGTCGAATCTGAGACCCAGGACGACATCATTTACCATAAATATTATTGCCGCGGATACGAGGACAGGTTCGGGATTGTTCGTGAAGTGTTGAGGTCCCAAATTTCCATAAGACTTGCCCAATATGCTTCAGAATTACTCAAGAAAGGGGAGAGCGAGAAATCCAAGAATGAATGAGCGGCGAGGGGGAAATTAAACACTTGTCGCATTTATGTAAAAAGGGTTGGCGATGCCAACCCTTTTTTGAACTGAATTATTGGAACAGTTTAGGTTCAACAAGGTCGATTGACTCTTTACCATCGTCAGTAAAGCTAAATTCAATTTTTAGCTTTGCGACGCCTTCAACATTAACATTAAATGGGATTGCGTGATTTCCACCAACTAAATCGTCACTCTTATAGAGTTCTTGGTCGTCACCATAAATGGTCACAAACCCAAAGGAGGCTGAGTCCTTTGTATAATCGTCAATTCCCACATAACCAGTCAATTTAGAATATTTGTCGTCCAAATTATAATAAATCGTGCCTGTTTCACCCGTATATGCGCGTCCTAAATCCACTGCGAGACCATGATCGTAGGTTTCCCCAGCAATTTCAAATTTACCATCTATGTGATAGCTAGAGTTTTTCCACTTATTAATATAAAATTGCTCAAAACCTCGAATCGGATTGCTCGCAACTCCTTCAGCATGGGCGTAGTCTAGATCCGACAAGTATGTAGACTCACCTTCTTTTTTTCCAATCCATATCGTCTTCGTTTTGCCTTCATACTGAACTTCTTTTCCGGTTGCTTCAGCAGCAAATCGCAGGGGGACAAAGGTAGTGCCCTGATAAATAAATGCTTGACCTGAAGTCGGTTGTTTTTGAATTCCATCCACCATAAACTTAAAGTTATCTATTGTGACTTCAATACTTTTTGAGCTCGCGGCATAAATGGTTCCGCCTGTTACCATCGTACCTAAAAGCAGTCCAGCAACTAACCCCTTGACTTTGTCTTTCATACAGCCACCCCCGAAGTTATTGTATCCAGTAGTATTTATCGGCAGCTTCTAGGAAATTTTAACCTGATTAAGTGCTTTCCCCCTCTATCCAAAACAGTCTTTTGATTTATAGTTGAAAGTTGAGCTGAATTACCTTAGAATCCGTTATTTTGAAAATCTTTTTCATGTATACTGAAATTAATCCTTACAAAAGGGAGCTGATTTACATGAGTCAAGCCAAAGACAGGCGTCTCCCATCGAATGCAGAATCAATGAAATTGCTGCTTGTTAGAATTATGGAAGAATCTTTGAGCAGTATGGAAAGAGTCCGTGACCGAGAATGGCTTCTTCGCCAAATCAATTACTTTAAAAATCCGAAGCAGATAAATGGCCAGGTCCGACATATAAAACCCACAGGAATGGTGCGAAACCTGGATCCTCTTGGACGTGTCGTTTTGCCTAAGGAATTGCGCAAAACGATTGGGATATCGGGAAAAGACCCTGTAGAGATGTACACGGAAGGTGATTGGATTGTTCTCGAGAAGGCAGAAGGCGTCGCCACCAGATGTGCCGCTTGTCATTCTCAAGAAGACTTAAACCAATTTAAATCAATATATCTTTGCGAAAGTTGTATAGGTGAACTCTTTGATACGGTTGAAGTCGAGTAGGAGGGCGATTCTTTGAAAAATAAGGTTTTAACGCAAAAACAATGGGATCAAGAATTCGAAAAGAACAGCAGAGCTATTATGCCTTTTGAGAAATGGAAGGCTCTCCCCGATAAGAGTTTAAAACGTGAACTTATTAGAGCATGGCGCAAGCAATTCACGGACAAGTCGATCCGGGAAACCTGGGATATGAAGTTCTCCAAATATTATTATTATTTAAAAACCGTGGATCTGAAGGGTGCCGGAGGAGATATCGATCCGGTTGATCGGCCAGAGAATTCGAAAGCAACATCCCCTGAAGAAAAGATAATTGAAGCAGAGTGGACCGTAATTGAAGAGGAGAAGGAAAATAGCAAGGCCTTAGTGGTTAGTGGTGGCGCAGACGCAGCAGAACAGCTAATTGGAAGTCTCATTATGTCATTCCGAGAAACTGGCACGCCGGAACGTATTATGAAGCGTCTGAAAGCTATTGCAGCGAACCTCGAGCTTGAGGAAGATGATCTTGAGCTAAATATCCAAGTATGGCGTCGCTGAGTATGATAAAATAAAGGTGGAAACGCTCGTGGCACAGTTCGATGTAAAAATCACGCTGCCCAATCAAGTATTCCATGGGACGCAGATGAAGGCCATTCCGGGAATAAGACAAAAGCCCATTAACAAAGCCTACTGCAGAGCCAACAAAGACTTCGGTTCGGGGTTTTACACGACGATCGATCTTTACCAGGCCACGAGATGGGCGCGAAAGTCCATCGATGATGTTATTGCCTTCAATCGAAAGATGGGGCAGCCGCTGATCTCCAACATCTCCGAAGGCGAACTTCCTGCTGTGGCGGTACTAAATTGTGAACCAGATGGAAACAATTTAGATATACCGGTTCATGATTTTCGTGCAGAAAGCAAGGAATGGGCAGATTTCATTTTAAAGCACCGGTTCGACAGCTCCAATGTCTCATGCAATTGTTCGCTTCACCCCGATATTGTGTGCGGGGTAATGGCTGACAATAACACCGGTGATATTATTGCCAAATTCAGAAAAGAAAACCGTCAAATTGATAATCCAGCCGACCTGAAGTGGTTTTGGGAACGGATAACGCTCTCGCAAGAAGGAAGACGGCTTATCGGATTGGAGCTCGGTGATCAAATTGCTTTCTTAAATGAAGACTTAAACGAAATGCTGACGGTTAAAGGATATTATAAATATAATTTGTCAAAGCGTATTGATGTAGTGACTCCCCAAAACTATACGGAGGAGTGGGACTATTATGAAAACTAAAGCGACCAAATCACTTTATGCTCATGCGGTTATGAATGAAATCCGTAAGAAACTTGATCTTGATGAAAAAGAAGCCACGTCCTTCTTACTTCGGTATTATCGGCCGCTGAAAAGAACGTGGGGGCAAGAACCGAATCCAGAAGAATTTGCCGAAAAGGCCATCCGATTAGATCAGCTTGTAAAGAGCAGCCAAGCGAACTCGGATGATCGAGCCGGAAGGGTAAAGGTGCCGTCCGTTAAAGTAACATATAACGTTGGAAAGCCGGTAATCGGAAACAGTCCGAATATCCAAGTTCAAGTCACACAGAAAATGATTAAACGATTGAAAGATCGCAGATATGCCTATGCGCATCTTCATAAGCATCAACAATAAGAAGCCTTTTGATCTGAAGGCTTCTTTTTTTTGTCGTGAGCTCCTCAGAAATAAAAAGCAAGAGTGTTAAGTTAATCGACAGAATTATGTGGTAAAAAATGGGTGGAAATGATATCGTTAGTGTAAGCGAAGGGATTAAAAAAAAGGATGATAGAAAATGGAACTATCGACGCTGCTCACCCAAGATATTTATATTGAAGATGAACGTTGGGACCTGCAAAACAAGGGCTTGTCGTGGCACGAAATAGAGGCCCAGTTAAACTCTAAATATAGGGAAAGCTCTAAAAAGCGGCTCTTCCGTTGCAAATGTTGCAATGCGACAACCTTTCTCGTGCTGAGTGAGAGCAAAGCCTGTTGTTTTAAACATGAAAGCAAGGATGAATGTGCGGGCTCACGTAATTATACAACTTATGTAAGTGCCACCAATCGGAATGAGCATCCAAAGCATCGAGTAGGCAGAGCCATTATTAAAGATCAACTTTTGATTAATCTCACACGCCATGGAGCTGTAATCAAGGAAGGGTACTTGTCAAAAACGGAGCTCAAGTTTGTACCTGATTTTATCGTGGAATGGCCAGGTGACGAAACATGGACTATTGACTACGTTACCGGCACAAGAAGCGATCAATATCAGCGATACTTGAGGAATAAGCAAAAAGCATATGCAGAAAACGGTTATAAAGCATACTTTCTATTTGATTCTAGCCAGTTTGCGCGGCATCCAGATAAGGATGCAATAGCACTTAGCCCTGGAGAACAGGGTTCTCTTAGTTTCTTGTCTCGGGACTCATCGCGGGAATCTCTGATTCGTGAAATTCATAATCGAGTAGGAATAGACTATCTTGTTCAAGATCCTAAGCTTACGTTAAAAGAATTCCAAGTACAAAAACTTCTGTATGTAAGTGATTCATTCGAAGGCACTTTGTTCTTTGTGAGTCAGCTGCAGACGAAGCCTGATCAACCTTCAAAGAGGGAAATTCCGGATGGCTGGTACCAAGTCATTGGTGGAGAAAAATCCATATCGCTTGATGCTTTATTTTTATATAACAAGAACATGAACGGGTTTTACTGGGAATTCCTAAATTTATCCGATGTGGAACGAGATCAAATCATTCAAACAGTGAATGATCGATATCAACTCGCGCAACGAGAAACTGAAGAAAGAGAGCTTCAATTAAAAATTGCCAGACAGAAGCAACAACAGGAACAAGAACAGCAGGCAAAGGCTGAAAGAGAATGGAACTACGTGCATTATCAAGATCAAATCTATGTGGAATCGAAGTCGAAAAAAATGGCGTTCAATCCTTATCAAGTTAAAGAACTTACCCCCTATATTAAAGTTGTTGAGTTAATGAAACGGTCAGAAGTATTAAAATCCAGTCCAGGATTTCTAGAACGAATTCGAGAATGTGAAGAAGATTTTCAAGTGTTTAGGGAAACAGGGATCATGCCTGATCGTACACCCCCCTTAATTAGTATGATGATGAATGCAATGGACATTAAAGAAATACCGTCCTGAGAAATCGGCAGGAAAAAGTAATATAGTGAATAGGAGCGTACTGTATGACTGTAAGAGTGGACTTAGATTGGGATGGACCGTATAAATTAAGCCAGTTGGCTTCGATTAGTGATGTATCAAAGGACTACGGTATTTATCAAATTTACGGCCATCATCCGATTTATGGGCCAAATGTTCTTCTATATGTCGGCCTTGCCAGTAGACAAACCTTTGGAACAAGAATTGCCCAAGAAGGTTGGGAGCAGAATAAAGATTCAAAGAATGTAGAGGTTTACGTAGGGCGATTGTGCGGTGCAAGCACCCCATCTGATGACGAATGGGATAGATTGATTAAGCTTACCGAAAAACTATTAATCTTTTCGCACACGCCGGCTGCTAATCAATCAAATATAGGCTCGATACCTTTTGCTGCGTTAGAGGAACTCCATATCTTTAATTGGGGGAATCATAGGAGTCTTTCAGCTGAGGTGTCCGGGTTGCGATGGTGTACCGACACTGAATTACGTCATTTTATTTATGTTGGCGAAGAATCACTTTGAAGAGGAATTTGATCGATTCGAAGAATGTCCTTGTGGGAAAAGAGCCTCGTTTGCAAACGTATAACTTGAGGAAATCACCAGAGTCAATTTAGAACAGTCTTTGAAGAATGCCACTTCTTTTCGATTTAGGCGAATATAAGAAATTTAATAAGAGTATAAACAGGGCACAGAATATGTATTCTGTGCCCTGTTTCTTCGTACGCCCAGCATGGGCGTCATCTTTAGGGTGAAAGTCCCGAACGGGGGCTGGCGAGCGCCTACCGTAGCCAAGGGCAAGGGTGTCGGCCGCGAGGCCGAATCTGAAGGAAGCCGGAGGCAAATGCACGGGCCAAGGTACACGAACCTAATTCGAGGCAGCGTCAGTCGGATGAGTCTCCTAGACAAGACGAAATCCAAAGCCGCCAAGGGCTGGAGCTGTAAACTTAGGTGGTCGCGGGCAGACAGATGACGTTCTTATCTGGGGAGGCCTGTGGGACGTAAAAAAAAAATGCGAAGTCATTTCGTAACCGCAACCGGGAGGTTGCGCTGAACCCACAGGAGTCAGCAGAGGTCATAGTACGCAAGTACGGGACGCCGGAAAGCGGAAGGACCGAACCGAAAGGAGAGAGGAAACCGATGCGTTCGCGCGATGAGCAAAGACAGCCGAATATCCCGCAAGGGAGCTTACTGCAAAGAGAAGCGGTGAAGCCGCCAGGGTATGCAGAAGCGCCGAGTTCAACGCCGGCACCAATCGTCCCTTCCTCTCGCGAAGCAAGTGGCGACTTGCTGGAGCGGATGCTCGGTAGCGCGAACCTCAGGGACGCGTACAAGCGAGTGGTCCAAAACGGAGGAGCGCCCGGTGTGGACGGTGTAACGGTAGCACAGCTACAGGCTTACCTGAAAACGCACTGGGAGTCGGTGAAGACCGAACTCCTCGCGGGAACCTACAGACCTGCGCCCGTCAGACGGGTGGAAATCCCCAAACCCGGAGGCGGCGTACGGCTGCTTGGCATCCCGACCGTGATGGACCGACTGCTTCAGCAAGCGCTTCTGCAAGTGATGAACCCACTTTTCGATGCCGCGTTCTCTCCAAGCAGCTACGGCTTCCGGCCGGGCAAGCGTGCGCACGATGCGGTGCGGCAGGCACAATCCCACATCCAGAGCGGACTGCGCTGGGTGGTAGACATGGACCTGGAGAAGTTCTTTGACCGGGTAAACCACGACAAGCTCATGGCCAGAGTGGCACGTAAGGTGACGGACAAACGCGTCCTGAAGCTGATTCGCGCCTATCTGAATGCCGGCGTCATGGAAAACGGGGTTTGTCAGCGAACGGAGGAGGGGACGCCGCAAGGCGGACCGCTTAGTCCGCTGCTGGCGAACATCCTGTTGGACGACCTGGACAAGGAGTTAACGCGCAGAGGACTGCACTTCGTCCGCTATGCGGACGATTGCAACATCCTCGTGGCAAGCAAGCGCGCCGGAGAACGCGTCATGGCGTCGGTGATTCGCTTTGTAGAAGGAAAACTAAGACTGAAAGTGAACCGGGAAAAGAGCGCGGTAGCAAGACCCTGGGAACGCAAGTTTCTAGGGTTTAGCTTCATGAACCACAGGCAGGCGACGATTCGATTGGCACCAAAGACGATTTCGCGGTTCAAGGACAAGGTCCGGGAACTGACGAACCGTACGCGATCTATGCCGATGGAGGAACGGATAAGCCGGCTAAACCGCTATACGATGGGTTGGCTGGGCTACTTCCGACTGGCTGCCGCGAAGAAACACCTCGAGCAATTCGACGGTTGGATTCGCAGGAGGCTGCGCATGTGCCTGTGGAAGCAATGGAAGCGAGTGCGAACGCGGATCCGTGAACTAAGGGCATTGAAAGTACCTGAGTGGGCCTGTTATGTCATGGCCAACTCCCGGCGAGGCTCTTGGGAAATGTCCCGGAACGTAAACAACGCCCTTCCGACCTCCTATTGGGAGGCGAAAGGGCTGAAAAGTCTGCTTACTCGTTACTTGCAGCTTTGTTAACCTTTTGGAACCGCCGTATGCGGACCCGCATGTACGGTGGTGTGAGAAGACGGGGGTTAGTCGCCCCCTCTTACTCGATTGTCCGCAACTGCTAAGTGTTGCGTTCCCAATTGCTTAAACTCCCTGTTGAGGCTTGGCCATCGTCGCGGCGGCTGGCTGGATCGTCAACTGGAGACGGATAGCGCGCAAATTCCGAAGGCAACCCGCTGGCGTAGTTTCTCGAACGCCTGAGTGCCGTCTTGGCCAGGCGCAACTGGCCGGTCGATTTTCAGTACAGTTGCATGCAGATCCTGAAGACGGCCGGCGCCGGCGCTCAACTAACGTCTTCGTTAGCGGAATAACTTTACGTGAAGTTACGGTCCACCTCAACTCCATCCCCATTTCAAAATCTATTTCTTGACGACTATCCCCGTTGCAAACAATTTGATCGCCCGCAACGTAGGTCCGTGCACTAAACACGGAATTGCCGCCAGGACGATCGAATTCGGCCTGCAGCTTGGCGATACTCCGATGCGTTTTGTTCACATTTAGTTCATGCATAGAAGGTAACTTTGTTTCATGAACTAAAATAATATTGATGAAGGAGCAATAGATTATGTCCAATAAAGAGATGCCGCTCACATCGGGGAATGTCATATCCGCGGACGGAACGGCTATCGGATATTTAACACTAGGCAGCGGACCTGCGCTGGTCATTGTTCACGGTACATTCCGTGAGGCTGGGAATTACGAAACACTTGCCCGCACGCTTTCCACTTCCTTTACAGTCTATGTCTTGAACCGCCGGGGACGCGGCAGCAGCGGACCGCAAGGCCCCGACTATGGATTACATAAAGAGCGGGAAGATCTTGTCGCGCTATTGCAAAAAACCGGCTCGGAGCTCCTCTTCGGCCACAGCTACGGGGGTTTGGTAGCCCTTGAGACGGCAATCTCCTATCCGTTAAAAAAAGTCGCCGTGTACGAGCCGCCCATCTCCACTGACATGTTTTCGATCAAATGGATTCCAGCTTACGAGAGTGCGCTCGCCGAGCGAAACTATGGGAAGGCGCTGCAGTTATTCTTTAAGGGGCTTTCCACTCAGGACATTCCCGACGATCATTTGGAAGCGTTCGGGCACATAACGGAGCAACCTGAATGGTCTTCTATGGCTCGCCTTCTACCTTCCCTCCCAAACGAGGTCAGATCTGCTTATCAGGCGGCATCCGGGCTAAAGCGATACGAGGCAATCTCGGCTGAAACGCTGATGATGAGCGGCTCGGAGAGCACCGTTTTCAATCAAGCGGCTACCGTTCGCGAGTTTGGGAAGCTAATTCATCGGCTCCACTACATCGTACTGCCCGGACTTGAACACAACGCGCCCGATATGCATGCTCCTGAACAGATAGCGTCGCAGCTAACACGTTTCTTCTTGGAGTAGCAGCACTCTCTGTTTCACACGGATTGGAATGCTGTTCTGCCCGTTAGTTGAACAGCCTGCCGGATCACGCCGGCAGGCTGAAAAATTGAATTATCGTTTCCCGTTAACGTAATCCCAACAATTCTTTATCAATGCAATAGCAATTATGATAACACCAATTATAAGGAATAGTGGTACAAAAATGTTATCACTGAATGCCGGCATAGTAGGGTTTGGTACGTTTCCAGACATTCGTCCCGCATAAAAACCCGCGAGTGTGATATTTTCAGCAATATAAACGATAGCTCGTTCTATCGTATAGATTAGTCCTGATACTATTATGAATAGTGCTCCAATTACATAAACAATTCGTCCCCTCACATTTATCCTCCTTAATCCATTTTTCGCCATAAAGACGATAACTGTATACTAACATATATTGGAACTAAACGTACCCGTTTGTTCAACATCGATCAGACACTCTTATATACAAATTCACGATATCCCGAGAACCCTTGTTTTTTGTAAAAGTTCTTGGCAACTTCATTGTTAGCCCAGTAATCCAATTCTACGGTTTCAATGCTCTGTTCTCGTGCTAAGTCATATATGTAGTTCATTAATGCCGTTCCATATCCCCTTCGCTTTTGGCCATTCACTATGCTTATTTGATGGACAAACAACGCTTGACGTGCTTTAGTGAAGGCGTTTTGATGATAATTTCTCAACTCCACCCATGCATATCCAAGCGGTTCATTAGCATCTTCTAGAAGCAGAAAAATAAATAAATCGTTTTTTACCAAACTCTCAAATGAATCCCGAATTGCCTCGTAGTTGTATTCTGTAAAATACTGCGGGTATAAGGATACATGCAATTCGTGTATGGGCTTATTCAAGGATGTAATCAACTCAAAATCTGTTGTTCGAGTGATGTTCATATTCATTACTCCTAACGTTCTTAATTGTGTGACAATTGAATTCTACTGCCAGTTACTTCAGTAAACCAAAAAGGAGTCGCAGCTACGACTCCTACGCTATTGTTCCCCGTTAGTTTAATCTCCTTGCGTACTTTTTTCCAAAACAGGGTACCATTTTAAATCCTCAGATCTAATATGATTTGTTTCAGGATAGCGGTATTCATAAAGAACCTTTCCATATTCATTAAAAGCCTTTGCATTAAAATCATTCCATGGGAATGATTTATCCCAATAAAATGTAATTGGTACATTTAACTCTGCTTTCTTTGTTAATCTGTTCCCACTAGGTCCAACCTCTAAATAAGATACTTGGGGATCATTCAATAAAACGCTCAGAACGGTCGCCGTTCTGCCTTTGTCATCCGTATATATTATTCCGCCTATTGTTTTAATGGGGTCCTCGTTATGAAAATAATACGTGGACATTCATGAAACCCATAAAAAACCAAATGATTTGAAACTTAATGCTGTAATTGGCTTTTCAGATGAATCGAATATTAAAACTTTTCCCCACGGATATTCAACTTCATCTAATAAAACTGAATCTTTTGGTATAAATGAGTTCGCTCTGGCAGCACCTGATGCGTCTAATCTGTACCCGCCTAAATAAAAAAATAATGTGATCAATAACAATAAAATTACAAAAGCAATCCCTAGTCTAATTTTCGTCATTATTTCCCTCCAAGCACTACCAAGCTCTAATGACAACCGGAACAGATACGAATCCGTAGAAAGCATGGTTCACAATACATGTTCATTACTACTTATAATCTAACGTGGATTTTATTCCCAAACTACCCTGCCTTTTAGCATAATGGCCTGCGGATCACGCCGGCAGGCTTTTGGAGTATCTTAACGTACCCGTTAGCTTAAAGCATCATTGGTAAATAGTTGGATCTGATTAAAACATTTTGCTTTTAGAATATGACAATTGATCGAACTAATATTATTTAGCAACTCCTTTGTTTTTGCTATCAATTCTGTCTCTAATTCATTCCAAAGTATCTTCTCGTTGATAATTTCCTCTTTCTCGGCATTCACGAAGAATTCGGAATTGGTTTGAACAGGGGTGTTCACTGAGTTAACAATGTTTAGCTTACTAACGATTAATTCATTTTCTTTTCTAATGAATTCAAGCCAAGTCCAAGGGTTTTCAATGTACTTTAGTGCCACATAGTTGCTTTTTTGAAGCTCTGAATATGCTTCGATAAGAAGATCAAAATGTGTAAGTATTAATTCAGAATAGATTCGTTTCGTCTCTAATTTCATCTCACGAGACGGGAATGGCAAATACTCAATACCATTTATGCTCAAAGTAAAACAACCATAAATTTGATTAAACTCTTTTGTAAAAGTCTGAATATCAATTGTTTGAAGTTCGGAAATATCATCTTCAAAGATTTCATATTTAATCTCAAACATTCAGATATTCCTCCGAACTTTCATTGCATGATTTACCCCCACTACACTGGCGTAAGACACTTCAATATTATCATAAAATGGAACTATCCTGTCCTTTAGCTGAATGAAAACGGCAGCCGATTGTCTGGTCGGTTGCCGTCCTAATGATTGCTATCGTACCCAGTTAGTCGAAGACAGGTTTCCAGATCCGTTTGCTATTGTTCATTCTTGAACAGGTTTATCTAAAACAACAATTAAAAATGTAGCAACGGGACCCAACAATATTGAAATCAAAAACCAATTAAATCCGCTTCTATTTTTGCCCTGTGCTAAGCCTGCATTTAACAATGCCAGGGTTCCCCACCCTACTACATAACTTCCATCTTGAAACATCGGTTGCTCCCCCTTTACCCGAGATTACTTATTTTCAATTTCGGTATTTTATTCCACTATCCTACCCGTTAGCTGAGCAAAAGAAAAGGAGCTGCTGTGTAGGAGCTCCCTTCACTATCGTTTCCCGTTAGCTTAATCAGTTAATGCAAATATGGTTGGATTAACAATACAAGTCCAATGGCTGCACATATTGCAGTTCCGATTCGAGAAAATACAAAATATGCAGTCGAAGGTTCTCTTGTTGCCTTCCAACCTTGCGTTATGTTCCAAAAGGTTTTGGGTTTGATAGTGGCGAACAATGCAGCTCCAGACCAAAGCACGAGAAAAATGGTTATTATTACGGAAATGACTTTAAGTTCAGGCGGCACCATGTCATCCCCTCCTTAACTTACAGAATAATCCTAATACCTCTAAATTTCAATTTATAACAATATTCAGCTATCCTGCCCGTTAGCTTAACACCGCAACCAGTCCACAATTATATTTGCCCGCATTCTGCTGGAGGCCGCGCCGCCAGCATCGATCGCAGCGCGACTTCGAGCTCCCAGCGAGACGCCTCCGCCTGTCGTCGCCGGCGTTTAAGCGGATCCGGATGCGCATGGCCATGTTCTGCCGGCTATCACTCTGCCGGCAGATCGATCTGCAGCAAGCCAGGTCGTCGCGGTGGTCGGCCGATCGTCAGCTGTAGTTGAGCGGATCCCGCGGTGTCGGCGCAGATCGTAACCAGGTCGATTGCGATTATACGCGCCTGCCCTTATATCTGTAAGGACATCTTCTATGTAGAAAACCGTCTTAAAAAGCATGCTTTTTGAGACGGTCAAAAATCCTCTATATATATCGTCTCAAAATGTACTAAAATATCTTTAGGAACGTTTCACTTATTCGAGTTACTTTTTGAGACGATATAAGGGGAGAGAACCATTTGAAGCTGGCATATGTCCGTGTTTCAGCTAAAGACCAGAATCCAGAGAGACAACTCGTCAAGTTTCGGGAGCTCGGTATCGATGAGCGGTACATTTTTGTTGAAAAGCAGAGTGGTAAGGATTTTGATCGGCCGCGTTATCAGGCGATGCGTTTAATGCTTCGAGAAGGTGACTTGGTCTACATCGACGCTTTAGACCGCTTGGGTCGTGATTATGACGGAATCATTGCTGAATGGAAGGCAATTACAAGAGAAATTAATGCAGACATTGTTTGCCTCGATAACGAAACGTTATTTGATAGCCGGAAATTCAAAACGATGGGCGATTTCGGAAAAGTGATGGAAGATCAATTTTTAAGCTTGCTTGCCTACGTGGCCGAGCAGGAGCGAAAGAAGAATCGACAACGCCAAGCGGAGGGCATTGAAGTTGCGCGAGCTGAAGGAGTATCCTTCGGGAGACCTCGATTGGAAATTAACGCTGTGTTCATGCAGGTTTACGCAAAGTGGAAGGATGGACAAATGACAGCTACGGAAGCAATGAGACAGGCCGGTTTATCGAAACCGACCTTTTATCGACGTGCAAAGGAGTATGAACAACAAGCATTTAAAGAAAATTGATCGGTGGTCTTTGATGGTGGTTAATTGTTATGGAAAAGGACTGTTTTTCCCGTAACGACAGGCTTTATGGCAGGGACAGAATATGTATTCTGTGCCCTGTTCTAATCTGTCCGCAACTGCTAAGTGTTGCGTTCCCAAATGCATAAGACTCCTTGTTGCGGCTTGACCACCGTTGTGGCGGCTGGCCAGATCGTCAACTGGAGACGGATCGCGCGCAAATTCCGAAGGCAACCCACTGGCTCAGTTTCTCGAACGCCTGAGTGCCGTCTTGGCCAGGTGCAGCTGGCCGGTCGATTGTCAGTTCAGCGCTGCATCGCGCCGCGCAGATCCCGAAGACGGCCGGCGCCGGCGCTCAACTAACGTTACCCGTTAGCTTAATCACCTAATTGCAATTTATGATACGGTTCACTTTAATGTATAAGATATAACAAATGAAATGCTGTGGATTACTTATGTCCAAGCTTAGTTACAGCTTGGGCTTTGTGTGCTCGTCAGTGGAGAATATTGAACACCTTATTTCTGATTATATTTTGTCGCAAACGCTTTTGCATATTCTTTCAATTTTGTTTTGCCTAAAGTTGGGCGGTTTTTGTAATAATCTTCATACAGTTTACCTGTACGACCCGCCACACCCATTTCCACAAAACCATTTACCATTTGCTCATTCATACCTCTTTTTAGCATGGCATTTGCGAGCATTTTATCTGAGATTTCTCCATGTTTCAAATAGGGTTTACCGATTGCTTCACCTAATATTTTGGCGACCTCATTGGAGGTAAGTTCCTCACTGGCTATATATCGAACGGTTCTGCCATCAAAAGGTTTTTCCATCTCTTCAAGAATGGCAGTAGCAATATCAGTTGGAGAGACCATTAGGTTGATGACTTCACCGCCATAGTGCTGCTATTTTGCTATCGTACTCCGTTAGCGGAATCCAACCTGTTTTCTTCCAGTAACGTGAATAAAACAACACGGTTCTCCAAATAATGATGCAAACAAATTGTTTGGAGGAGATTTTTTATGGACAAAGGGACTGTCAAACTCACTGCCGCTGAAATTGGGACATTATGGGGGGAATATGTAAACGGAACGGCTGTTGATGTAGTGAACCGATACATGCTTGGTATTATAGAAGATGAAAACATAAAAACGCTGTTTGATGAAGCAGTAAAGACATTCGGTAAACAAAAACAGCAAATCGCAACGTTTCTGGAGAAGGAAGGTTTTCCAATCCCCATTGGATTTAACGAATCCGACCTGATTCCAGGGGCTCAAAGACTTTTTTCAGATACCTTCTGTTTACAATACCTGCACATCATAACGCTTCATGGGTTATTGGGACATATCACGTCGCTTTCCGCTTCGGTGCGAAAGGATCTGCGAGAATTTTACGACAGTTGCGACAACGATGGGAAGATCATGTACCATAAAACCATTGAATCGATGTTGGAAAAAGGGCTATTCCAAAGAGATCCTTACTTCTATCCCGAGGAAAAACCTGATTACGTGCAGGGTCAAAAGTTCTTAGACGGCTTCTTTGGTAACAAACGCCCTTTAAGTGCAACAGAAATGATTGCTCTTTCCTTTAATCTGAAAAAGAAAATAATGGAGAAGACGCTCTCCATTGCGTTTAGCCAAGTGACACAACAGGAAGACGTGAGGAAGTTTTTTGAGTCGACGCAGGAAGTGTCCAATAATCAAATTCAAGCGCTTGGCAACATTTTGCGCGACGATAATTTGCCTGTTCCTACGTCGTGGGAAACTGGGGTTACAACTTCCAAAGATTCCCCTTTCTCGGACAAATTAATGCTGTTCCACATTGGATTTTTAATTCAAACATCGCAAGCATATCATGGCACTGGTCTGGCATCCGCGATGCGAAAAGATCTCGCTGCGCAGTACGAAAAAATCATTCTAAGAAACCTCTTGGTCACGAAAGAATGGTTTGATCTCATGACAAAACATCAATGGTTAGAACAGCCGCCGCTTGCGCCCAATCGAACCATGATTGCGAATGGAAAATAAAAGGGAAGAGGACGCCCCTTCCAAAAAGGCAGAGGCATTTAAGATGAGTAAACGTGTTGAAGTGGTCTTATGTGCCTGTCGATTAACTGTGCACACCTAGCCTAGAAACGCTAAAGCAAATTACCCCGAAATCTAAACAAAATCGAATACTCTCTCGCCATTACTCCCACTCTCTAAGGTACTTAGGCGGGAGTTTTTGCGATGAAAAAAAAAGTTCGTTACAAAAACAATTGACCAGCTTTTCTTCGCCGAACTACTGGTGTACTCCAAACTGCCGGAGTATCCCTTCTGGAGTAAAAGTACCCCGAATCTTCGTCGTGCCGTACCCAAAAAAATCGTGCAAAATTACCCCTCATGATCGAGCCGGGTAAAACGAACGACGATTGAGAAACCGATACCCTTCGTAGCGAAATAGCGAAAGGTGCGGGGACGGGAGATGCTGAAGATGAGCCAGATCGATACGATTAAGGAACTGCAGGCGAAGGGGCTGGGGCCGGTGCAATCGCCGAGCGTCTGAACGTTACACGAAAGACGGTCAGCAAATATATGGCAGCAGATGGCTTCCAGGAAAAAGCGAAAGAGCAGAAGCAAGCGCAGCCTTCCAAGCTGGATCCGTTCAAGCCGCTCATCCAGGAGTGGCTAGAGGAAGACCGCAAAAACCGGTGCTTAAGGGGTTTATTACAGGTAGCCGGGGTAGAACGTCTCTGCCCGTGTGGCTTTGACCCCGTAAGCTAAACTGTTCACCCCCTGCTTGTAGAAACATGTTTGAGGCTGGTTGAGACATCGATCTCGAATAACAAGCGAAGCTATGACACTACAAGCGAGTGGAAGGAAATTACAAGGGAAATTAATGCAGACATCGTATGCCTCGATAACGAAACGTTATTTGATAGTCGGAAATTCAAAATGATGGGCGATTTCTGAAAAGTGATGGAAGATCAATTTTTAAGCTTGCTTGCCTACGTGGCCGGCGGGCAAAAATTGCTCGCGTTCGAGGAAAGCGAAAAACGGAGAGAACCGTTTTCCTGTCGGCCGAGGCCAGAACGGCGCTGGTGGAATATTTGGAGAAGGAAAGGCCCTTAGATGCAACGGCCGAAACCCGAGCATATTCTTGAGTACCAGCGGGAAATCGGATAAACGTCTGCACCCTCGATCGCTTAATAAGATCCTGGAGGAGATCGGCAGATCGCACGATGCGGCTTTCCCAGATCCGGAGCGAAGCATTTCACCGCTGTCTTCGCACGATCTACGCCACACGAGCGCAAGCGATTTACGTCGCTCCAATCCGGATATGACAGATCAGGATCTGATGATTTATATGGGGTGGTCGGATAAAGAGCAGCTGCTGCGATATACGAAGGCGCAGGAGGAAGTGATGTCCGGATTTGTTGAGCGAGCAAACAGGGGGGAGGCGTAGAGGGATGACTAATCCAACTGTTTGTCCTCATTACCAAGTTGTGTCGTCCAATCACCCTAAATTAAAGTGCAGCCATTTTTATAGTGGCCGTGAGTGGATTTACTTTGAGATCCGGGAAAGACTCACGGAGTACAAGAATTCATTCTGCAGAGGCAGCTATAAAGAATGTCAGTATTTCAAACTTAATTGAATGCTTCTTTTTTCAAATTCGAATTTTGCCGCGACGCAGAGCCAAACGGCCGTTGTCGAATACACTCATAATGGGCACTTTTTTTGGAATTATTTATTATAAAGCATAAAAAATAAGCAAGCCCATAGAGGACTTGCTTGAAATTAGGATATTTTTCTTCGACATTGCCGCCATTGTCATTGTTATCGGATTGATCACAACTGGAGGAATGTGTCTTGGCAGTATGAGCACCCTGAGTGGTTGCGGGCGAGGATGTTTTCCTGCCACGGCAGTAGGGGCTTCTACTGCTACGCTTTTGGATCAGGAGGGAAGAACGTGACGAGCCGTGGTGTAATGCGTGTTCCACCAACCCGTATTCAAGTTGGTGATCGTAACTCCGCCTTTGCCGAAAGTATGCAGCAATTTCCCGTTGCCGATGTATATCGCGACATGGTGAACCGGATTATAGAAGAACACAAGATCTCCCGGTTGCAATTGATCGCGGGAGACGGGAACGCCGACTTTTAATTGCTGTTTGGACGAGCGAGGAAGTTTAATGCCGTTCTGCCCAAAGACATACTGGGTAAAGGAAGAACAGTCGAAACGGTCTGTTCTCCCGGAAGCCGCCCCCCATTGATAGGGCACTCCCATGAATCGTTCTCCGGTCGAGATGATGTTAGCCGCCGTAGGGCTCATGGTCTCGGCTGCATGTGCCGGGGAGTTCACCGCGAGGATGCCTCCAGTAAGAAGCGTAAAGCTCAGCGCAATACCAGCCAACGTTTTGCCGTATCGAAAATTCATCTTATTTCCTCCTATGCTTTGGGATTGAGACTCGGCTTGTCCGAGCTCACAGGATTCACTATAACATGTCAGTTTTCACCTCCATTTCCCAACGGGAACGATAAATTCAGTTCCGCCAACAGTTTGAGAAAGAAACCGTTTCAATAGTTAGAATTTTTTCACTCACGTGATGTGGACAGGTAGATAAGGGTTCGCTAGAATAGTGGATTTTACCCTATGCTCTTGACAATAAGCCATAACTTCTCATCAAATTCTAATCTGAATCACAAGGCGATCTCATGTTGGGCTGCTATAGTTAAAAGCGGCTTAGACAAACCCAAATCAGGAGGTAATGAGATGAAAAAGAAATGGATGGTTGCAGCGGCATTGCTTACGGTGATTGCCGCAGGATCGGGAACTTGGTTGCATTCTTCGTATGCGGCTTCGGGCAAGAGCAACTCGACGACGGCAGTAACTACTAAAGTCGCAACAAATAATGGCTCTGTATCTGTCAATCAAGAGAAGTCCGATGGTGATGGTGAAGTGGCTGATGACCAAGCGAATTCCAGCTCCGCTAATGTCGCCAATCAAGCGGTCAAGTCCGACGGTGATGGTGAAGTGGCTGATGACCAAGTGAATTCCAGCTCCGCTAGTGTCGCCAACCAAGCGGTCAAGTCCGACGGTGATGGTGAAGTGGCCGACGATCAGGAGCAATCGGATGGCGATGGCGAAGTGGCCGACGATCAAGCTCAATCCGATAATGGCGGCACCGGTGTTGACCAGCAGAATGATGGAGAAACGAATGAAGATTAATTTGTGGATTGGGAATAAATGATCAATGGGCAGGAATCCTACTACAGTGGGGATTCTTGCCCTTTTGAACCTTTTCTGAGGAGAATCCGAGGATGAAAAAATTGCTCATTATCGAAGACGAGCCGAACTTTGCCCGATTTCTTGAGCTGGAACTCGAACACGAGGGTTTCGATATAACTGTCGCACATAATGGGAGAGAGGGATTTCATTTAGCCAATGAGCAGGGCTGGGACCTCATTTTGTTAGACTTGATGCTTCCGGGGCTAAGCGGTACCGAGATATGTAGACGTCTTCGCAGCCAGAAAAACAAAACTCCTATTATTATGCTCACTGCTCGAAATTCGGTGATGGACAGGGTATCCGGACTTGATAATGGAGCTGATGATTATTTGCCTAAACCGTTCGAAATCGAAGAATTGCTTGCTCGCATACGAGCATTGTTCAGACGAGTTTATGAGTCGGAGGAGGAAAAGGACGAGGCGATAGAATTTCAAGATCTTCTCGTGGAAATGGGGACCCGCACGGTTAAACGCAATGGGGAGGAACTTTCGTTGACCAAGCGGGAATTTGACCTGTTAATCGTTCTGCTTCGCAATGTGAATCATGTATTAACCAGAGAGCAGTTACTGAATCTTGTGTGGGGATTCGAAGCCGGAACAGAGACCAATGTAGTCGATGTTTACATTCGCTACCTTCGGCAGAAACTAGGGACTGGCGACCAATACATTCAGACCGTTAGAGGCATCGGATATGTAATGAAAGGGTGAGGATATGCCCTTAAAGTATAAATTGGCTTTATTAACCACATCATTGATTCTGTTGTTGTTTATTGGATATAGTCTCCTTCAGTACAATTCGGTAACGCAATGGATGATGGATTCTCAGAAAGACACGCTGCAAAGAACCGCTGGCGAAATATCCGGATATTTCGCAGAACAGGAAGAACCGTTGAACTCAGAAGGATTGGATGAGAGTAAGCGGTTTATGGAGAGGTTTGTACAGAATGATCAGTTGTTCAGATTGCTGGATTCTTCCGGCCAAGTGGTTTTGGTTCTGTCCAATAATCTTCCTGCCGATTGGATACCGGTACTCGTGGCCGATAAAGAATCCATTACCGAGCTGCTCCATGGACAAGATCGTTTGTTGGTTGTTCGCGCCCCGATCGATACCGCTGCATTTAAAGGCAGCATGGAATTGGTCACGAACCTAGAAAATATCGATGCAATGAAGAATCGGCTACGAAGTCTAATGCTTACTTTCGGTGCCCTTGGTGTTATCGTAAGCATGGCCGGGGGATATATCGTCGCTCGGAGTTTGCTGAAGCCGTTGAATCGAATGGCATCTGCCATGAACGTGATCAAACAAACAGGCGTCAGCGGAAGAATCGGCTATCGAAACAACGGGGATGAAATATCCCGATTGTCTTCCCTTTTCAATGAGATGATGGATGAGCTTGAGCGATCCTTTAATCGTCAGCGCCAATTCATTGAGGATGCCTCGCATGAATTCCGAACTCCCATTGCCATTATTGAAGGTCATTTGAAATTATTGAACCGCTGGGGAAAGAACGACCCTGCAGTTCAAGAGGAATCCATTGCCGCTGCCATTGAAGAGATCGTGCGATTGCGCAAGTTATCCGATCAGTTATTGGATTTATCTGAAGAGACTCAGTATCCAAATCAGACGGATTCAGAACCGATAGATCCTGAACGCATCGCGATTGAACTCATTCGAAATTACCGAATGTTGTATCCTCAATTCACGATAGAAGCAAAGCTTACGAAAGGTCTTCATATTAATGTTGACGGGCACCATTTACATCAACTCCTGATCATCCTGTTGGATAACGCCATTCGATATTCGGCGAAGAATCATTATGTAAAAATAAGCATTCTTGACGTTGGCGAGCATGTCCAATTATCTGTTGAAGATAAAGGAATTGGTATTGATAAAAAGGATATTCCATTCGTATTCGACCGCTTCTTTCGGGTTGACAAAGGGAGGGGGCGGAATGAAGGAGGGAGTGGCCTTGGCCTATCGATCGCCAAACGCTTAACGGAGAAATATGGGGGGGAGATTCGTGTAGAAAGCAATGTCGGTTTGGGCACAAAGGTGACGCTGGTCTTCCCACTCCTTTAGGCAGATTTTATTCCCTTCCTATTTTGATCCTAAACTGTTGTTAAGAATGAATTAAGAAGCTGTTCATTTGCGATTTACTATTGAACGCTACACTAAGTACATATAAATCTGATGCTTGCGTATAATCTGCGAAGCAATTGATAGAAACGCTGAAAGATTACTTGATACTGGCATTGAATGTCGCGACGCTTAAAACGGGAGACCTGTACATGCATGGACTGTTGAATTGGATTTCCGACAGCGCATTAAACCTTGTAACCGCAATTGGCATATGGGGCGTATTTATCGGCATGATTTTTGAAAGCGCATGTATACCGATCCCCAGTGAAGTATTGATGTTAAGCGGCGGACTTCTCGTTGCGCAACATCAGCTGGGCTTTGCGGAAGTGGCTGCTGCCGGCGTGATGGGCAACGTGCTCGGCTCGCTTGTCGCCTACTGCGTCGGAGCGTATGGAGGCAGGAGGATACTGAATCGATACGGCAAGTATGTGCTATTCAACCCTCATCACCTCGAGAAGTCACAACGATGGTTCGACAGATACGGACAGAGGACGGTCTTCTTCACACGCATGATGCCGTTCGTTCGCACGTTTATCTCCTTGCCTGCCGGAATCGCTGGGATGCCGCTCGGAAAATTCGTCCTATTCACTTTTCTCGGATGCCTGCCTTGGGATATTGGGCTTGCCTACTTGGGTTATCGACTCGGAGAACAATGGAAAGCCGTTGAGAACTATATCCATCCCATTAGTATCGGCTTTGCTCTGATCGTTGTTGTCGCAGCATTGATTTGGTTCCTGAGACGATTACGCGATCGGTCCAGAGGAAAAGTGAAGGAATTATGATGTGATACCCATAACCGAAAGGGGAAAAGAAATGTCGGCCAATCCGAACCAAACAAGGACGATACTTAGCAAAGTTCCGGAGGTAACGATTTTCTTCTGGATCATCAAGGTATTATGCACGACCGTAGGAGAAACATTCTCGGATTTTTTGAGCGTCAACCTGGGGCTCGGCCTGCCGTTCACGACCCTTCTTATGGGAATCGCATTTGTTGTTGTCATGTATCTTCAATTCCGGGCAACCCGATATGTTCCGGTACTTTATTGGCTCGCCGTTGTGCTTATCAGCGTGTTCGGAACGCTGGTTACCGATAATTTAACCGACGGATTCGGCGTTCCGCTTGAGCTTAGCACCATTGTGTTCAGCATCCTGTTAGGACTAACGTTCCTGTTCTGGTACCTAAGCGAAAAAACGCTTTCGATTCATTCGATTTATACGGTTAAAAGAGAAGCTTTTTATTGGCTAACGATTCTCTTTACCTTTGCGCTTGGGACGGCAGTCGGGGATTTGTATTCCGAGCAGCTCGGTCTGGGCTATCTTAACACCGGAATTGTCGTTGTCATCATCATAGGCTGCGTGATCCTGTGCTGGAAATTTGCAAAGCTTAATGAAATTTTGGCGTTTTGGGTTGCCTATATATTCACTCGTCCGCTTGGAGCGTCGCTGGGAGACTACTTGTCCCAATCCAAAGTAAATGGCGGCGTAGGTTTGGGCGCTACCATGACAAGTATCATTTTTCTTCTCGCCATATTGGCGATTATCCTGTACCTTGTCATTTCAAAGATCGATATTCTTTCCGGCAACGAATCTGTATCGTCAAACCGCACAAACGGTAACCCGAAGAATGTGTGGGCTCAAACTTTGGCGGTCCTGAGCGTCTTTCTGGCAGTCGGCATCGGGGGATATGTCTGGATGAATCAACACATCTCGTCGCAGACCGATTCTTCCCAATCGACATTAGCCGGGGAGCTAACCGATTTCGTCCATGTAGAAAACGATATTCTTAACAATGTCGATTCCAGCAATTTAGCGGACGCGAAAACGGGCGCCGACCAATTGGAACATGATTGGGACGATGCCGAGCCGAAGCTTCGAAAAATCGATCGGAAAACGTGGACCGAAATAGACGGCACCATCGACAGCGTTTTGGCGGCAGTTCGTTCTAAGAACCCGGACGCGAACAAATGCAAGTCTGCTTTGGATGCTTCGCTAACTGCACTGAACAATGCAAACCAATAATATAGTTATGAAAAGCAAACCGATAGAAGTTTAATCTCCTGGAGGTTTGCTTTTCATTTTGCAGTACTATTCGTTTACGCGTCCTATTTATAGGTCAAGATTTTTTGATACATCGATTTATCTTTCAATTTTAAAAATAAGGAAGTCATAGGGGTAAAATTAGCTTCGATAATCCACGCCTTTCCACGGACGTCCAAGCCCATATCCAACCCGATGGTACGAATTCCAGGATAGAACCGGCGTAATTGGTCGGCTGCCATTAGGGCGACACGATCGATTTCGGAAAGGACCCCTTTTATGCGCCGTTGTTGTTTCAGATTAGAACGTTGGATCGCCTGTTCGACTGGCAGTACATAACCGTTGCTTCTTATGGTATTTGTGATGATATAGCCTTTTCCTGCAATTTTCGCCAGTCTTCCGGTGACATTCCAGTCCGCATTTTTTTTGCGCTGAACCATAATTCTAAGGTCAAAGGGACGCCCATGAACCTGGGCTAGCGGAATGCGCCGCTGGATGATGTAGTGGGGAGACGATAACTTTTGGACGTAGGCGATTAAAGCATTTTTGCCGGAGACTTGTTTCTTGTATCGTCCGCTATGAACTTCAAACCGGACGCCATCTTCCGAGGAAACTTGCACAACCCCGGATCCGCCTGACTTACTAGACGGTTTGAGGATAATTTCCTTATACTTATTCAGAAGTTTCCAAAAGCTTTTCTCTGTCATCCATCGTGTTTCCGGTAAATGGGCAAATACCTCTGCAGATTCCTTCAAGACTTTATGCTTACTCCATTTGCTCCAGCTTAATTGGCCCATACTTAACCACCTTTGTTTTGGAATCCGTCAATCTGATGCGTTTTTCACCTGGAGCAACCGGTTTCGGTCATCCACAAATACTACGCTGGGCTGCAATTTTGTGATTTCCTCTTCATATAACATCCCCATCTTAGTAAACCACTATCTAAATCCGCTTGCGTTACGGTAGTACGATGGATCCTTCCCTTGCACATCAGACGACGCACGAGTGCTCATTCCTCCTATACAATAGCCAAAGGTGTTTAGCATCAATGTATGAATATTCGCCCAAATAGCCACTGGTCAACCAAAATGTATTAAAAATAGGTAGGTGCCGTTTCTGTTTTGGGGTTTCCGATATATGTTGACCGTAGTGTCTTTTGTATCGGATAAAGTAGGGAGGCCGTGGGATGAGGAGATGCCAACTCCTGTGTTCAAGCTGCGGTCGTCGGGAAAACTTTCGCCTAATCGGTCGCTGTGACTGCGGAGGGACACTACTGGTCGAATACGACCTTGAACGGGTCAAGAGAATATTGACACCACGCCGGCTTCAGCAGCGAATTACATCCATGTGGCGGTATCGTGAACTTCTACCCTTGAACAGTAGGGATGCTATTATCTCACTGGGCGAAGGGTTTACTCCTTTGCTCCGGCTTCCCAATTGGGAGAAAAAAATTGCCGGTTAAACAATTATGGATCAAACGGGAAGAGCAGAATCCAACTGGCAGTTTTAAAGCCAGAGGTTTCTCAGTGGCGATATCGCTTTTGTACAAACGAGGATTCCGGAAAGTAGCGGTGCCTTCCAATGGGAATGCAGCATCCGCTTTGGCAGCTTATGCCGGGCGGGCGGGAATGCATGCATACGTATTTGTGCCGAAGGATTGCCCCGGGATCATAATAGAAGAATGCCTTCAATACGGAGCCGAGGTCTACCGAGTTGAAGGACTCATTCATGATGCAGGTCAAATTATCGAAGATGGAAAGATGGAGCAGCAATGGTTCAACGTAGGGACCTTGAGAGAGCCCGGAAGGGTAGAAGGTAAAAAGACGATGGGGCTGGAGCTTGCCGAGCAACTAAACTGGACTCTCCCCGATGTGATCATTTATCCGACAGGGGGAGGATCAGGGATTATTGGCCTGTGGAAAGCTTTTCACGAACTAAAAGCGCTTGGTTGGGTAAAGGGAGATTTGCCTCGTCTAGTTAGTTTCCAAGAGAAGGGTTGCGATCCGATTGTTCAAGCAATTGAACGCGGGGGACCTGTGATCTCCCTTTCGAATGGCATATCATCCATGCCCACCGGATTACGTGTTCCTCACCCACCTGACGGGAACCTCATTGTCTCCATTCTGCGAGAAACAAATGGAGCTGCGGTGGCCGTCAGCCAAGCAGACATCAAGGCGGCACAGGTCACGCTTGGTACAGAAGGTATTTCCTCTTCCCCAGAAGGTTCAGCCACTTGGGCTGCCTTGTTACATCTATGCGATCAGGGAGGGATTGCCCCCAACGAAAGCGTTGTATTATTCAACACATCCCATGGTATAAAATATTTGCCCTGGAATCCAACGGAAACCATTAAGACGATTCGCAGTTACACTGAATTTATGAATCGTTGACAAAATGAGACTAAACTTAATGGGGCGGTGTAGTGGTCAACATACAGGTTGTTTGGAAGGGTCCCATAAAACGTACCTCTGGTCTCGGAATCGCGAGCAGGGAATATGTATCTGCATTAAGAAGACAGGGCGTTAATGTCAAGGTGGACGACAGCCCTGTGGATTTAAAGAAAGGCACCATAAAAAAACGAAGGGTGCTTATTTATCATCAATTGCCCTCAAAACTGAATATAGCACGGGAGCGTAAACGATATGACCGCATGATTTTAAATACGGTTTGGGAAACGACTCGAATTCCCCGGAGTTGGGTCCCGAAAATCAACAAATTTGACGCTGTATGCGTTCCGACAACGTTTAATAAATCTGTTTTGCGTCAGAGCGGCGTCAAGATCCCCATTTTTATTGTCCCGCACGGAGTTCACAGCGAAAAGTTTAAACCAGGAAATAAAAAATATGATTTACCTATTGCCAAGGGACGCTTTGTCTTTGTCTCTGTTTTTGGCTTTCAGCATCGGAAAAATCCCGAAACATTATTGAGGGCTTACTGGGAGCAATTTTCGGCAGCTGATAAAGTGCTGCTCGTTATCAAGACGAACGGGTATGCGAGGCACGAGACCGGACAGTGGATTCGAAACCGAATCGAAAACTATAAAAAAAGGCTTGGAATTCGCAAAAAAACTGCACCGATAGTCATCATTACTCAATTTATGAGCCCCAGTCAGCTAAAGGGTCTCTATACGCTCGGAGATGTATTCGTTCTTCCCACGAGGGGGGAGGGAGTAGGACTGCCGTTTCTGGAGTCGTTGTCTAGCGGGGTTCCCGTCATCGCTACCGGTTGGGGAGGGCACATGGACTATTTAAAAGATGGAAACTCTTTTTTGGTCAAATATAAGCTAAAAAGCCCGCAGATCAGCATGAACAGCAGGCACGCGATCGCGCGAACGTTTCGTTCATTATTTTCGGGGAACGGACAGATGTGGGCAGAGCCGTACTTGTCCAGCTTAAAAAGCAAGATGAGTTTGGCGTATCGCCATCCAGATTTATGTAAAAAGAAAGGCCGGCAAGGCCGGTTGAACATGAAAAAATATTCGTGGAACAGAGCCGGAGCCGCCTTGAAAAAAGTTGTAGAAATGAAATAATCCGAGCGAATGGCTAGGCCGATGAAGCACTTATGTTTTATCAGTCGCAGGGTCGGCAGAAATAAAAATACGACATCCGGCCCAGTTTTTCGGCTACAGGTGTCGTATTTTTCGTATTCGAATTTTGTATGGACTACCAGAGATTCTAACAGGCGGACTACTTTGTCATTCTTCAAGCATCAGGATAGTGTTTGCGACAGCACGATTAAGAAGCAGTTGTATGGAGAAAGAAATGGGCTTTACGCAAATTGGGGGAAAGCCGCGGCCATGGCGCAGATCGAGAAGGTCCGGGAATAATTGTGCTACCGCTTCAGCTTGGATTTAGTTGGAGGGATTCGTCCCAAGGCTTTGGCATAGCTTAGTACTTTGCGGGCGATGCTCTTGTCGGCCAAATGCCTGAATATATAGGGATCAGGATTCGTGTTCAACTCGATAATCCAAGGACGAAGGTGGTTGTCCAGGCCAATGTCAGCGCCAATCATATTGAGTTTGGGATATGAGCGGCTTAGAGCCTTGGCGGCGTCATATCCGGCTTTGGAAACGGTCTTCTCGATTTGGGACAACTTCTCCACAGAAGCAAATGATTTCAGCAACGTCCGAACTTCCATCGGTTTGCCGCCGCTATGGTAATTCGTCACGATCTTTCTTGGATGAGCGACCCTTCCGATCATGCCGGTCATCTCCCAAGCGCGCTTGCGATTGCGTTGGACCATGACGCGGACATCGAACCGGCGTCCTTTGTATTTCAAAAGATGGATTCCTTTCTGAACCAAATAAGGACGTTTGCGTTTATTGCGAACGATAGATCGATACATAGATTGGAATGAATCGAACACGCGCTTCTGTTCTTCCTTCTGATACGAATAGGAGCCGTTGCTTTGTTCCACGCGCATAACGCCTTTACCATATGTGCCCGATTCCGGTTTGATGTAAACCATGGAATAACGGCCAAGCATTTCGCGAAGCGATTTTTCGTTCATTCTGCGGGTTTCCGGTACCAGTATGCGGACGTTCGGGTCTTTCAATATGGCCTTTGTTTTGAGCCATTTGCTCAAAACGCTTTTTCGCGCGGATGAACTCAAGCTCCGACACCTCCTACAAGTTAATGTATGTCGAACTTCTTCTCGCCCGAATCAGGCAAATGGAGGGGGTGTACCCGCCGACAACCATTTTTTTAACCTCGGCTCCTCGGATTTAGGGCAGATGAGCAATCCGTTAGAGGTCGAGGCGACGATAAGGTCGCTAACCCCGATAATAACCGCCTTCCGGTCATCCACATAGACGAGATTTCGGACTGCATTCATCAGATTGACCTCACCTCGGATAACATTCCCACGTGGATCAGGTGATAGATGCCGCAGCAGAGAGCCCCAGGAACCGATATCGTCCCATCCGCAATTTACCGGTAAGCAGTAGATTGTCCGTGCTTTCTCCAGAACAGCATAATCTATGGAGAGCCTAGGCATATCGGCGTATGCGGCATCCGGGTCTGAGGTGTTCTGCAGCAGAGGGTTCCAAAGAGTCGGCTCGCAGGATTGGATGCAACGGGCCATAGTCTCCGGGCGGCAGACAAGGATGCCGCTGTTCCAATAGATGTCTGGTTCGCTCATAAGCTGTTGGGCACGTATATCGTCCGGTTTCTCCAAGAACCGGGCGACCCGGCGTATCCCACTTACGGAGCTTATCCTGCCTGTATTCGAGTCGGGCACGGTGAGTAAATATCCGAAGCCGCTCTCGGCTCGGTCGGGCCGGACGCCAAGCGTTACGATCGCATCGGGCAAAAATGCGACATCCGCAGCTTCGGAGATGGACGCTAGGAAGGCCTCCTTGTCCGCTATAAATTGATCGGAAGGCACGAATGCCACCGGCTCATCGTCACCGGATTGAAGGAAGCGATAGACGGTCAGTGCAATGCAAGCGGCAGTATCCTTCTGCTGGGGCTCTATGATCAACTGATTTGGTGAAAAATTGGGCAATTGATCGTTCAACAAAGGCAAGTAGTGTCTAGGCATCGCGATAAAGAGATGGGAGGCGGGCACGAAATCGCGAAAGCGATTCACTGTCTCTTGAATCAACGTTTGCTCGGACAAGAACGGCAGGAACTGCTTGGGCAAATCGTCGATGCTTCGCGGCCAAGAACGAGTTCCTTTTCCTCCCGCCATAATGACGATTTTCAAGGAATGCACCTCCAAATGACAAAAAGACAAACCATGTTCTTGACATTGTATGCGCTCTTTGAAGTATCAAGAGACGGCAGGAATACAATTATAGTGTAAATGGGAACCCGTTCATGGCAAAATGCCTATCACCCTAAATTAAAGTGCAGCCATCATAGTGGCCGTGAGTGGATTGGAGTACAAGAATTCATTCTGCAGAGGTAACTATAAAGAGTGTCAGTATTTCAAGGAGAATTTTGGATTAAACAAAACGTATGAAGATGTATGGATTGTTGCCCTTCGCCATCTTAGCCGTGACTACTGGATGATCGTCCCTTCAGACGAGTTCTTACTGATGGATGGGGCGCGAAAGCTTTTTGATGTAGGAGGACGACGAGTTGCAGCTGATCGAATATTCTCTGATCAAGGCGACCCCGCGCCCTTCGGAAGGACATTTGTATAAAAGACGACCTTTACGCAAACTAATATGAGATCATCGCTTTTTCGGTGTTCATATTATTAATCGGTTAACTCTGCAAAAAGCCAATTGATCTCTAATTTGGAGAAACTCGTTTTTAGAATACCAATCTCAAAAGGTATCGTCCTGATTGTCTACTCTAGAAGTTCTGGATGAACACAGAAACTATATTTCAGATGCTGTTTACGCACCTCATTGTTAAAAAGCCGAACATAAGTTGAATCATATCCAAACAGGAATGGTCGAGAATGAGCTGCAAAGAACGGATTCGCAGCAGCTGGTTATCAATCAATGCAACAAAGTCGCGGTGGTCAGATTCCCGCGTTCGGCCCGATAAGCCCGAAGCGCTTTGAAGCAGGTTTTCTGGAACGGGACCCGGCGCTCTTTGGCTGCAGATAGAGATCGTCCATGTGCAAAATTGAGAAACTATCCGATAAAAACGCCTGTATCAAGCAGAAACAGCAGGGTAGTGTAATCGCGAAGCCCGGTGAAGGTGGATCGATCTGGCTGTTGAAGCAACCGTAGTTCATATTGAGAAAACGTAGAGATCGCATCTTTGGAAGCATTAATAAAGGCTGAGGTTACTGCCGGATTCGTCAGCATGTAGCCGAGGAAATGGTCCTGAAAATTATAATTTTCCACGGGACTATATTTACCAAAAATTTGTTTATACATATAAAAAAAGTAATATTTAGTGCTTTAGTTCAACTGGGAGAGCGCATCGCTGGCAGCGATGAGGTCAGGGGTTCGATCCCCCTAATCTCCACCAAAACTAAAATGACAGCCTTCCATTAATTGGAGGACTTTTGTGTTTTGGCTATGAAAAATCACAAGACGTTGTTCACAAGACACTTCGATGAGTTGGCGGGAAAATTTGTTGCGCTTAACAGGCGCGCCAGATTCAGGTTCCAGTGGTAGCAATACCGTGGAGGTTCGAGTCCTCTCGACCGCACCACACCAAATGTGAAACTCTTCGATAAATCGAGGAGTTTATTTTATTCCTTAAGGACCAGTAGTTTTTAATTCAATCCCTGAGTTCTAACATCATAAAATATTCAACTCCGATAAGTCCATTGATGTCTCCTTGAGGAATCGATACCTCCAAAATCCAATTTCGCTTTTCAGTGACTCAGACTCAAAATTAACTTCTTCAACCATTATTGATGAAAAAGTTGTACAAGCTTTCACTGCTCTATAGAAAGAATGTACATTTCTTCAAGCTAAGCAAAAACGATTCTTGAATGGAATGTGTACATACAGTATTTTGAACGAGAAACATTGGCCGCTCCAAAAAATAAATATCCCTTAGTTCGACAAGATTAGCTCGAAGTGCTTTGGTGCAGGTTTTTTGGAACGGAAATCATCGTTCTTTTGCGCGCTTTCTCTTGACCGTTAACTCCATTTCCTGCATATGGGAGATTGTCCAGTGAATTCTGAAGGAATAGATTGATCCATTCCTCATTCGTGGGCTTGGCGGAAAACGACCGGTAGAAGCGATTCAATGGGGGTTGCATATATCATGCCAATGACGTATATCTTCAGGTTGAAGGGGCACATACCGGCGGGTCATTTCGATATTACTGTGACCAAAAAGGGCTTGAAGAACGTAGGCATTCCCGCCGTTCATTAGGAAAGATTCGTTCTTCGAAAGGTATGCCGGAATCGCGAATACCTGAAACGCGGCAATACTTGATGATTAAACGTTTGATGTTTCTTGTTGGAAGGGCTGTTCCTTAACCAAAATCCTCAAGGCATGATGTTGCAGTCTGCCGTGCAGTTTCAGATACATATGGAGTGCCACGGTGCAAGATTTTTGAAGAGGGACAAAGCGGCTCTTGTTACTTTTTCCCTTGCAATATGAATGAAGCCGTCCTATCTAGAACAGAAATGAGCAGGGCGTATAATTCGGTAAGCCGAATACTGGTATCCAGCAATAACAGCATCATATACGCGATTTCCCTTGTTATGCGAAATTTATAATATTGTCTTGGTTAATGAAATTTCGAAATGACCATGTGCTGAACTTGCCATACACAAGGCTATCCAACTTGCGCCGCAACAGATAGGTGAATGCTGTAGGCAAGCGGATTGTTTGTCATGCTTGACAAGTTAGCTGTCTCATAAATATGATGCAGGAAAAGTTGAAGGATTTGCGTAAAAGCATTTGGTCCCTCAAAAAATCGTCTAGTAGGTGCAACGTTCTGGTGTATCTAAGCGTCATAAATAGCAGGTAAAACCGGGAGGTTGAGGTTATGAAGAAAAATAAAGTAATTTTGTTCACGGCACTTGGTTCTCTATGTGTATTGTGCGGCTCTTTAGGTGTTAATTCCACAAGCGGTGCAAAATCAAATGTTCCGAATGTTATTCCTGCGAAAAACTTTTCATTTCAGAGAGTTGATCCAAAACCGGTACAGATGGATTTCCAAATAAGTAGAGAGCCTATTATAGCTGATCCGAAGCAATAAAATATTTTTTTGGATCTATTCGATATAGAAATATTATTCAACGTAAGGGGTTAAATGAATTTCGGCGTTGACGGATATTTATAATATATTTACATCTAATCCAAATTATTGTATATTCTAAATACATCAAACATTTGGAAGGGAAGTGGTATTATGAAGAGGAAGCATTGGTTAGGAACAACTGTATTTTTGTTGGCAATGTTATTGGTTGGGAGCTTGTCGGCTTGGGCTACGCCTAAAGAAAATCTAGAATTTCATAATTTTGTAGCTCCTCCATCTAATTTTAATGCTTTGACTGCAAGCAACGATGAACTTACACGGTTTGGCCTTCCCAAAAGACCAAATGTAGGGACAGCAGAATTTGAAATCTGGAAAAAGGCCGTGGTAGGTAGTAAAAGAGTTGACTCAAATCCTGTCGCAATACCTGGCCTTCAATTTGGTTTAACTACTTCAACTAGTCATAATTATGCCGGTTACAGAGTTACTGATCCAGGTACTTATACATCTGCAACAACTGTAACTTATGTGCCAGCAGCCGCAAGTAGTGCATCTCAGGTGATGGCCACCTGGGCTGGGTTGCATACTGCACCTAATATAATCCAAGCGGGTGCCGCTAACTCCGATAGTGTTTCTACGACTCCCTATTTCTGGTTTGAAGATTATCCTGGTCCGGCTTATAAAATTACAGGTCTAACCGCACATAACGGCGATCAGTACTATATCTTGGTAAGTTACGATTCTTCTACCCATAACGCATCTTATTACATCTCCGATTTTACAACTGGCCAATATACAAATGGAACATTTTCAGCCTCTTACGTGGGAAATACTGACGTAGAATATATCTTAGAGAATCCAACATTAAATTATCCTAATATTGGAAGCGTAACTTTCCAATATTGTGGGTACAACAGATCTGGTACCAGTGGGGGCCTTGGTGACGGTGCAACTAACATAACAAAATTCATTATGGTAAACTCATCTAATAGTACCGTTTATTCACCTGGTAGTGTTTCATTTGATACCAACTCGTTTACTGTCACACATAGCTAATAAATTGTGTTCTAGTTTGAAATAATGCCTCCTTAACTTCTCCGTGAAATGTCACTCTTGTTGGTTTTTGAAAGGCTGTCTCATAAGGTCTGTGACCTGAGAGACAGCCTTTTCAATTACGGCAATTAGAAACTGAGTTATTCTGAAATTCCCCTTTTGAATTCCCCCCAGTTCGTTCTTTCGTCCGTTATGCGGACGACTGCAACATCTTCGTTGCAAGCAAACGCGCCGGAGAACGGGTCATGGCGTCGGTCATTCACTTTGTGGAAGGAAAGCTGAGACTGAAAGTGAACCGGGAAAAGTGCGCGGTAGCACGGCCTTGGAAACGCAAGTTTCTGGGGTTTAGTTTCCTGAGCAACAAGCAGGCGACGATTCGGCTGGCCCCGAAAACGATCTCTCGGTTCAAAGACAAAGTCCGCGAACTGACGAGCCGCACAAGGCTATTGCCGATGGAGAAGCGGATAAACCAGTTGAATCGCTATATGATGGAGTGGCTAGGCTATTTCCGACTGGCTGCCGCGAAGAGCCATCTTATACAATTCGACGGCTGGATTCGCAGACGGCTGCGCA
The DNA here is from genome assembly GCF_014212055.1 of Cohnella zeiphila. Taxonomy (GTDB): domain Bacteria; phylum Bacillota; class Bacilli; order Paenibacillales; family Paenibacillaceae; genus Cohnella; species Cohnella zeiphila. Next base: position 178,065 of record NZ_JACJVO010000021.1, read on the forward strand.
TGTGCCTGTGGAAGCAATGGAAACGAGTACGAACACGAATCCGCGAACTTAGGGCGCTGAACGTGCCGGAATGGGCCTGTTTCGTCATGGCCAACTCCCGACGCGGTCCATGGGAAATGTCTCGTGTCACGAACACAGCCCTTCCGACTTCCTATTGGGAAGCGAAAGGGCTTAAGAGTCTGCTTTCTCGCTATTTAGAACTTTGTTAACCTTTTGGAACCGCCGTAGGCGGACCCGCATGTACGGTGGTGTGAGAGGACGGGGGCTAGCCGCCGCCTCCTACTCGATTTTTGCCAAAACTAAGGTGGTTAACAAAAAAATCATCCGATCACAAAAATTGTGGGATCCCTTGAATGAACAAAGGAATGGCTTCATAAAAAGTGCGGATATACATACGTTTTCGCATCTGCTAATTTCGATTTGCCGGCATCTTTGTGGTAATTCAAGCAGCTAATGTTGAAGGGAAAGTCGTTTTAGCTTAATACGAGCATCGGCCGTTGTAAATTGCCAATCCACGCCTTTCTGGTGCTGGTTTCGAGCACTTTCCCATGCCGCCAACTCGTGCGCCAACTCAGAATTAGAAGGGATGCGTCGCCCCAAACATTGGCTGGTCATCACGCTGAGCTCAATCTCCGCGATATTCAGCCAACTGTCGTGTTAGGGCGTGTTGTGGATCTCCAATCGCTTCGCCAACCGCCTGGCGGTTTCAGGCTCAAACGCTTGATAGAGGGAGGCGATGGAATGGGTGTTCAGATTGTCCATGACCAATTTGATCTTCGGCACATTCGGATAATGAACGTTCAGCAGTTCACGAACCTGCTCCGCCCAGTCGATGTTGCTCCCGTACCGCAACATGTCGCCAACCTGCCAAGGGTTCCGTAAAGACAATGATGCTGCAAGTTCCTTGTCGAACATATTCACTGTCTTCCCGACGTGGCTTGGCGGCCTTCATCGGAATCGGTTCACGAGCTTCGTCCAGCAGTTGAAATGGCTTTTCATCCATGCAAATCACCGGGCAATTGACATCGTAAGGTGATTTAGACGTCCAACACATCTTCCATAGCGGCGACAAACGCTGCGTGTTGCTCAGGTGGAATGCACCAGCATTTACGAAGGTGAGGCTTGAGTTTGTTTTTTTAAGACCTTCCAGACGGTTTCGTAGGAGATGCTGTCGATGTAGTTCAGTTCGACCGCCCGATCGGCAAGCAGATCCAAAGTCCAACGGCTTCTTCCATCCGGCGGAGTGCTGCAACTCAGCGCGATGATTTTTGCTTCGACTTCGCCCGTCACTTTCGGAGCTACGGGCGGTGTAAGTCGTTTCTTTCGACCGATCGCGCCTTCCCACCCTTTGTCGGCATACGCTTTTCGAACGTTATACACGGTGTTAATGTGTACCTGTAGACGCTCGGCAATCTCTAACTCTTTTAAGCAACCGCCTAGCCTGTTTTCATCCGCAGCTAACAGGATTTGCGCTCGACGAATGGATCGGGCCGCAGCTTTAGCTTTGGAAATGATGGCACGCAATTTCTCGCGTTCTTCGGTCGTTAAGCGAACAGGATGTTGGATGGGTCGCATTTATGATAACCTCTTTTTGGCACTACTATACCAGATCCATCCAATCTATACGATTAGCATTGAGAAAGTACTAGAATGGGCCAGAATGCTTAGCGGTGAAATGTCAAGAGGGTGACGAAAACGAATTGGAAATAAAACCTGGGTTAATAGCAATGCCAAGTGAGAAAAGGGTACATCAAATCAAGCTTGCATCAACTGTAAAATATAACCATATTACAGTTGAGGCTGGAAACGGTCTCAAACCAAGCTTCAAAAACTACTATACGAGGGGAACACTCATGGAATCTACAGCCGGACATAAAGCCAGCATTCCGACTGAAGCGGCAGGGTTGGCTGCGCAGAAGCCGCGATGGCTAAGGCGCTTACGCAAGGATCAATATTTATACCTCATGTTAGTTCCTGTAATGCTTTATTTCATTCTCTTCAAGTACGCACCGCTGTTCGGCGAAGTGATGGCCTTCAAAAATTATCGGTTGTCTGAGGGAATTTGGGGAAGTCCCTGGGTCGGATTGGAGCAATTCCGGAAGCTGTTCACCAGTCCCGATTTCGTTCAAATTCTCAGAAATACGCTCCTGTTGAACCTGTACAATTTGTTGTTTGCGTTTCCCGTTCCGATCGTTCTGGCGCTGATGCTGAACGAGCTTCGTTCGGAAGTATACAAGAGAGTTTTGCAAAATCTCCTGTATATTCCGCACTTTATGTCTTGGATCGTGCTTGGCAGCATCGTTATTGCGGTACTGTCTCCCAGCACGGGCATCGTGAATGCGGTCCTGAAATTTTTCGGAGTGGAGCCTATCTATTTTATGGCAAGTACGTTCTGGTGGCCGATCTCCTTTGTCGGATCGAGCATCTGGCGGGATGCGGGATTCGGAACGATTCTGTACTTGGCCGCGATGGCGTCCGTGAATCCGCAGTTGTACGAAGCCGCAGCGATCGACGGAGCGAGCAGATGGCGGCAAATCTGGCATGTGACGCTGCCGGGCATTCGCAGCACGATCGCCATTTTGCTTGTTCTGCAGATGGGCCATATGATGGATGTCGGTTTCGAACAAGTGTATACGCTGCAAAATTCGGCTGTCGGCAGCGTGTCCGAAGTTATCAGCACGTATGTCTATAAACGGGGGATCGTCGGGCTGCAGTACAGCTACACGACAGCGCTCGGCTTGTTTCAATCGGTCGTATCCCTGATCCTGGTCGTGGCGGTCAACCGATTCATACGTGCGATGGGGGAACGGGGGTTATGGTGAGATGATGCAGGCATCCGGATGGTTCCGTTGGTTGAACGCTTTTTTGTTGGGATGTTTCGCGTGCGCCGCGTTGTTTCCGTTCATTAACATCTTGGCGGTGTCCTTCAGCAGCAGCCGTGCCATCAATGCGGGGGAAGTGTCGCTATGGCCGATCGAATTCAATCTGGACGCCTACCGCAATTTGATTGCGGACGGGCAGCTGCTGGTGGCAATGAGAAATTCGCTGGTAATCACCATGGTCGGCACGGCCTTCAACATGCTGTTTACCGTGCTGGCCGCGTATCCGTTGTCGAAGCGGCGGCTTCAAGGAAGAAATGTTATGCTGATGGGTATTTTGTTTACGATGCTGTTCGGCGGCGGGCTCATTCCGAACTTTCTGCTGATCAGTTCGCTTGGTCTGGTCAATTCCTACTGGGGGCTTTGGCTGCCGGCGCTTATCAGCGCTTACAACATGTTTGTCATGAAATCGTTCTTCGAGGGGCTGCCGGAAGAGCTGGAGGAATCCGCAGCTATCGACGGCGCCAAGGATTGGATGATCCTGTGGAGAATCATTCTGCCGATCTCCATGCCCGTCATTGCGGCTTTGACCCTCTTCTACGCCGTGGGATGGTGGAACAATTATTTTAATGTTCTGATCTACATCAAAAGCACCGACAAGCTGTCCCTTACGGTCAAGCTGTACCAAATGCTGCAGAACGTAAGCTCGGAGCTGCTCCGGACGACGAATGGGGAAGGCGCCTTGCAAACGACGATCACACCGGAAGGGATTCGTGCCGCATCGATCGTGATCGCGGTTTTGCCGATTCTGTGCGTGTATCCGTTCTTGCAGAAGCATTTTGTCAAAGGAGTCCTGATGGGCTCGGTGAAGGGTTGAGGTCATAAGAGCCTTGCGGCCTTGTGATAGATTGCTAGATGATTTAAGGTTAAAAATTGAGGAGGAGTCAAATGAACTTGAATGTAAAAAAATGGGCAGCCGCGATCTTGCCTTTGTGTCTGTCCGCAGCCGTATTGTTCTCCGGGTGCTCGAAAAGCGGCACGCCGGCTAACGGCAGCACGGCAACGGTTAACGGCAGTACCGCGGCGTCGACAGCCAGCAGCCAGGGGGACAAGTACGACAGCTTGCCGAAAGATGTAAGCATTTCCATGTTCGACCGGGGGCAAGTGTCGAGCGATGAGGGAACGTACGAGGATAACCGTTGGGTGAAGTGGATTCGCGAGCAGTCCGGCATCAATCTAACCGTTGTGCCCGTGCCGCGCAACCAGGCGCAGGATAAGCTGAACGTGCTGATCGCATCCAATCAGGCTCCCGACTTGATCTGGGAATACGACCGCAATTACATCGGAAACCTGGTGTCGCAGGGCGTTATTCAGCCGTTGGACGACTACATCGATAAATACAGCACGTCTTACAAAAAATACCTGCAGGAAAACCCGGATTTGAAGCCGTATATTACATTCGACGGCAAGATCTATGCAATGACGACACGCCGGACCATCAGCAGCATCGCCAATCACGGCATCTGGATCCGGCAGGACTGGCTCGACAAGCTGAAGCTTAAGACGCCGACGACCATCGAGGAATTAATCGCGGTCGCCCAGGCGTTCAAGGACGGGGATCCAGACGGCAACGGGAAAGCGGATACCGTGCCCATTGTCGGCTATACGACGAACGATGTGTATGCCGCGCTGTTCGGCACCGACTATTACGATTGGTATCTGCAAGACGGCCAAATGAAATTCGGCCCCACGCTGGACAACTTCGGCGATGCGCTGGCTGCCGAGAAAACGATCTATGAGCAGGGATTGGCCGACAAAGAATATTTTACGGACAACGACAATTCCCGCGCGAAGCAGCTCTGGACTACGGGCAAGGCCGGCATCCTGCTCGGCCAATGGGGAAATATGACGACCAGCCTGAACCGGGATTTGCTGACGAACGATCCGAATGCGAAGCCCGTACCGCTTGAGCCGGTAGCGACGAAATACGGGAAGTTCGGCCTGTATCAGGAAACTCCCGCTTACATTTATGTAACTTTCAATAAAGATATGAAGAATCCGAAAGCCGCCATGGAATATTTGGACTGGTTGATGGATAAAGGCTGGTTTACGCTGACAAACGGCCTGGAGGGCGTTCATTATAAACTGGCGAACGGCGTGCCGCAGCAACTGGATGCGGATAAATTCGCGAAAGAAGTGAAATACGCGAACGAATACGCGTTGCTTAAACCGGCTGTGGAAAAACCGGAAGACCTGATTGTCAAAGCGGCGCAGGACCCGCTGTCCCAGCAGTTGGCAAAGCTGGAGGCCGATTCGCTTCAAATCGCTTTGAAAAACAAATTCCGGCGCGATATTCCGTATCAGCCGAACATTACCGAGATTAACGAACTGAAGTCGTCGTTCCTGAAGACCGTTCTTGATATCCGTGCGAAGACCGTTACCCGCAAGGATTATACTGCGGAAGAAGCTCTCGCGGATATCCGCAAAGAATGGAAGCGCTTAGGCGGCGACCAGGCCGAACAATTGGCGCAGGATTGGTACGAGAAGAATAAGGCGAACTTTTAACTAAACGGATAACGACCGGGGGAACAGGGCATGGGCATCTTGCGGAATCAATCGACAAAAAAGACCGTCATCGTGCTGTTATTGCTTCTGTTCCTCGTCGTTTCCATGATCTCCTTTTTATCGTATCGAGTGGCGACCAACCGGCTGAAATACGAGTCGACGAGCACCCATATGGCGCTGCTCAGCCAGATCGACAACAAGATGGAGCTCGTTCTTCAGGAGATCAACAAAGAATCGATCGATATTCTCGGAAACGAGGATGTCAAGAGGTTTTTCGATGATAATTTGAACGACCAGGAGAGCCTCGACAATACCTACCGACTCAACAATTACTTCGCCCGCTTCGTCAATGCCGGCGAATACGTGTATTCCGTCGATTTGTATTCGTACGTCCGGAAGCGGTTCTTCTCGGGGACCCCGCTGAACGACGGGCATATCACGAAAGATGATGATTGGATTCGTCCGTTCGAGAAGTTTGACGGTTATTCGAGTTGGCTGCCGACACGGAAGCTGTTGCTCAACGAATCGAATTTTCCGATCTACCGGAACGTTGTGACCCTCGTCCGCTCCTATCCGCTTATTCATTCGCCGGGTTACCGGCGCGGGGCGGTGGCAGTCAACATCAAGGAAGATGCGCTTTATCGTTTGCTGACGGATGCCAATAATCGAAGCCTGGGCAGTCTCTATCTCCTGGATTCGAACGGGCATGTCGTATCGAGCGCGGACAAAAAGTTGGTCGGACAGGATATGCATCAATCGGACATTATGGCGAAGGTTCTACAAGGCGAGCGTGAAGGGCGTTTTCAAGCGACGTTCGAGCATGTGCCGAGTTCGGTGTTTTATGTGACATCGGCTTATACCGGCTGGAAAATCGTCAATATCGTGCCCGACGTCCAATTGGACCAGCCGCTCATCACGGTTAGGAACGCCTTGCTGGTCATTGCCGTGATTCTGTTTGCAGTAGCCGGCCTCATGACCGTATTGGTCGGCCGGTGGACGTTCAAACCGCTGAATCGGTTAATCGCCAACCTGTCCAAGAAGATGAAAGCCCATCCGCTGTATGCCGTATCCGACTGGGATACGGGCAACGAGTTTACCAATTTCGAGAACATGGTGCAGCATATTTTGTCGGACAGCGAAAGGCTACAGATGCAGATCAAGGTAAGCAAACCGATCATGAAATGGCGGCTCCTGATGGAGCTCTTAACCGATTATCACGCAATTAACCGGTCTGTTTCGCAGTATATGGAGATGGTCGGCGTGCAGCTGTATCGGAACCGTTTTATCGTCATGAGCGTGGAATTCGACCGAAAATCGGAAATCGCGTCAAGCCGGGATTTGCACCTCTACGCTTACGGCTTATGCAACGTTGCGGAAGAACTGATCAATGCGGAAAGCAAAGGTGCGGCCATCGAATGGGAGGACGGCCAATGCGCCATTATTCTCAGCTTCGATGACGATGATTCCGAAGAGCATTCGCTGTACGCCATGGCTGTAGCAGATATGCTGAAAAATTACATTCAGGGGCATTTCAAAAAGACGGTGACGATCGGAATCGGCCCGGAGGTTTACCGGATGGAGGACATTCATCTGTCCCACAAGCAATCGATGGAAACGCTGAAGTATAAGCTGGTCATGGGACCCAACGCGATTATTACCGCCGACGATCTTCCCGATTACAGCGCGGGAGAGTTTCATCGCTTGTTCGCCTTCACCGACAACATGATCGACTCCATCAAAGTTCTCGATGAAGAGAAGCTGCGCCAGCAGGTGCGGGAATGGTTCGATTCGCTGGCCTCCTCCAATGTGCGGCCCGATATCATCAAGCAGCTTGTCGTGCAGCTGCTTATGAAAGCGGCTGTTGTGGCAAGCGACATCGGGGTGCTGCGAGAGGATCTGGCCCCCGCGCAGGAAGTTAATGAAACGCTGGAGCAATACGAAAGCCTGGAGCAGATCGCGGATTTTGTCACCAGCATTTTGGCCGATTTTATCGATCGAATCCGAACTCGGCGACACAATCGGGAGAAAAACGAAGCGATCGAAAAAATCATGCGCTATATCCAGAAAAATTACATGAGCCATGAAATGTCCCTGAGTTATCTATCATCCCAATTTCATATCAGCGTCTCCCACCTGAGCAAAATGTTTAAAGACTACACCGGCGGCAACTTTATCGATTACCTGATGGAAATACGGATCGAGAAAGCGAAAGAAATGCTTGCCGGCGGCAACGGGAAAATCCGCGACATTGCCGAATCGGTAGGGTACAACAACGTCAACAGCTTCACCCGTATCTTTAAAAAGATAACCGGCTTGACCCCGAGCGAATATCGGGAGCGGGAATGGGACAAAGAGGAAGAGAGAGAGGACCGTGTTTTGTAAATTCTCGGACAGATAAGGGAGGAAAAAGAATGTTCTCCAATAAACCGGTCGTACGTCTGATGGTCTGGCTGCTCGTCCTGCTGCTGTCGCTTCCTTCTTTTTCAGGGGTGGTGAAAGCGGATACGAACGAAGGGCTTGTCGATGATCTGGATAATTTCAATTCCATCTACAGTCATACCGCAAATCTCGTACTGGACTCGTCCAACGCTCAAAATATGGGGGGCGATCTGAAGCGAATCACCCGCAACAACACGGACACGGGATCATTGGTCTATAAAACGGATTATGACATCACCTCGTTCACCGTTCCCGCTTATTTCTGGACCGGCACTCCGGTGGTCGATGTCCAATTCTACGGATCCGCGGACGGCGTCGATTATACGCCGGTGACGCCGAAGATCTACACGTCGGGCCCGTCGGTGGCCAGTTGGCAGATGTATGTCTACGAAGCCTTCGGACTTCCGGCAGGCACCCGTTATTTGAAAATACAACTGTTAGGCGATGTGAAGTATTGGACACCGCAAATATCCAAGGTCATCCTCAATCTCAACACGGCGTCTGTGGAACCAAACCCTCCATCGGAAACGGTCATTGACGGATCGCAAACGCTTGTCTTGTCCACCGCTACGCCGGGAGCAGCCATCTATTACAAGAGAAATACGGATACCGCGTATCAATTATATCAAGCGCCAATCACCCTTACTACGGGTGTGGCGATCGACACGTACGCTCAGAAAGAAGGTCTTTCTCCCAGCTTTGTCCAAACGCTCTACTACCCTTCCAAGTCCGATTGGCAGATCGACCGGTACGGTCAGGTCATCAAAGCGGATTTTCCCGAGAAAGTGACGGATGACGCGCAGCTGACGCAAGATGCGGTGGATGATCAGAGCTACTATGACAGCTTGCAGGTTCCAAGCGATCGTGACGCATATGGGGGCCTGAAGGACAGCGCTCAGTCGTACGGACTGACCGCTACCGGCTTCTTTAACATACAGCAAACCAACAACGGCCGGACGGTCATGGTTACGCCGGACGGAAATGTCTTCTACAGTCTCGGCGTAAACGGGATTACGACCAATGAGACTTATGTCCAAACCAGCGGAAGGGAAAACCAGTTCGAATGGATTCCGCCTCAGACCGGGGAGTTCGCCTCGGCTTTCCGCGCGGGCAGTACGGATTTCTCTTACTATATTGCGAACCGTATTCGGAAATTCGGCGCCCCGTACGATGACGAGCAGTTTGTCAAGCAAGGCATGGATCGGATTCAAAAGTGGGGCTTCAATACGGTCGGGTCCTGGTCCGGCAACTACGCCGCCGAATACGGCATGCCGCATGTGAACATGCTGCCGACCTCGAGCATGGATTGGGCCCAGGTGGACGGCATGCATTACTTCGATATTTTCGCGGACGGAGCAGAGCAGAAGATCGACGAAGCGTTCGCCGCGAAATTACCGGCCAATCGAGACGATCCCACGCTTATCGGTTATTTTATAGACAACGAAATTCAATTCCAGAACATCTTGACGGTCATTCCGCAAGCGAAAGCGAGCAAGGTCGCATCCAAGCGCAAGCTGGTCGATCTGCTGAACGAATGGTATAACGGAGACATCTCCGCGTTCAACAGCGCTTGGGGAACGTCGTTCGCGAGCTTCGACGAGATGTATGAGGCCGCATTGCCCGTGAAAACGCAGCAGGCGCAAGACGATCTTTACTCGTTCGTCAGCGTGTATGCGGATACGCTGTACAGCACGATCGCAACGATTTTCCGCAAATACGATCCGAATCATCTGCTGCTGGGCGACCGCTGGTTAAAGAATACGGTGGAGAACACTAGAATCCGCGATATTTTGTCAGAAGCCGCGGGAAAATACTTCGATGTCATCAGCTATAACTATTATTCGAGAAATCTGAGTGTCAGCCAGCTGCAGGCTATTCACGACAAATCCGGCGGCAAGCCGATTATGATTACCGAGTTCAACTACGGCACGGCGGAGCAGGGACTGAATTCCGGCGTAATCCCGGTGGAGACGCAGGACGAGCGGCAGCTTCGCTACCGGAATTACGTGGAACTGGCCGCTTCGCTCGGATACGTGGTCGGCACGCATTGGTTCAATTACGTCGATCAGCCGGCCGCCGGACGCTGGTGGGAAGGAACGACCGGAGAACGGTACAATACCGGGCTGATCAATGTGGCCGACTCCCCGTATAAGCCGTTCTTGCAGGGCGTGAAACAGAGCAATGACGACATCTACAGCGTCCTTCTCGGCAATCGCTCGCCGTTCCAATATGACTTCGGCGAAGTCGAGCGTCCGGCAAATCGGAAGTTCGAGATCGGCTATACTTCCTCCCCGATGCAAATCGACGGCATTCGCGACGAAGGCTATGATCCGTCGCGTCAAATGTGGCTCAAGTCAGGTGACCGGATCGTAGGAACCGGCGGCAGCGACATGAAGGCGGGCTATGACTTTGCCTGGGATCAGTCGAATCTGTACTTGTTCGCCGATGTGACCGATCCTACGCCGATGATGAATCCGTTCCGCGACGGCAATGTTTGGAAAGGGGACGGAGTCGAGCTGTTCGTCGGTCCGGATCAGCTTGACGTGCGCCAGGGCCTGCTCGTATCCGACCGCCAGTTGATTTTGAGCGCAGGAGGGAAAGACGGGTCCTATTACTGGCGATGGTACAACACCTCACAGCAAGCGCCTGTGGACATGGTCGTTCGCCGGCATGGGGACGGCGGCGGTTATGCATTGGAAGCGCGCATCCCGTGGGATGCTTTGAATGTGACGCCCGAGGAAGGGAGAAGCCTGCTGTTCGATTTTGGCTTCGATGACAGCGAAGACGGCGTGCGGCGGATTCGCCAGTGGCTGTGGAACGGAATGGACGGCAACTCCAGCAACCGCGGTTACTGGGGGACGGCAACGCTGTCGGGCGGCCCGGACGTGACGCCTCCCGTCACCACGGCGGCCGTATCGCCTGAAGCGCCGGATGGAGCGAACGGATGGTACGTTCATCCGGTCACAGTTGCGTTGAGCGCAGCCGATGAGCGCTCCGGCGCGGCCAACTCCGAATATCGGGTGGATAACGGAGAATGGACGGCATATCAGGATGCCTTCACCGTTGCGGAAGACGGCTTGCATGAAGTGGCTTTCCGATCGATCGACATTGCGGGCAATGTCGAGGATCAGAAGAAGGTATCCTTCCGGATCGACAAGACCCCGCCAGATGTGGCCATGCTCGGAACGGGGGCCTATACGGTCAATCAGACCATTACCGTGACATGTACGGCGGCGGATCAGGTTTCGGGCGTGGCTTCCAGCGATTGCTCCGCGCCGCTGGTCGATCGTCCGGCCTACCTGCTTGATCTGGGCACGCACCAGGTGTCCGCTTCGGCGGAGGATGCGGCGGGAAATATCGCGCACGCATCCGGCGAATACACTATTCAAGTGACAAATGCCAGCCTCATGGAATTGACGCGGCGATTCGTTACCGGAGAAGGCTCGAGCGGCATCTTGAATTCGCTGATAACGAAACTGGAGAAGAGCCAATATAACGCCTATGTGAACGAAGTATCGGCACAGAAAGGAAAAAGAATCGCGGAGGATGCGGCGGGTGTGTTAACGGCGCTCGCCCGCGCCCTGGAATAGCTCCTCTCCCCGGCTCGAATTCGAGCCGGTTTTTTTGGTGCGGCGTGCCCTGAGGCACGCATCTTCCAGCCGGTTAAAGTCCGCTGTGGGGTGTTGTAGTGACCAACCACTAGCCAAGGGCAAGGGGGTATTCATCGTGAGGTGGAATTTGAAGGAAGCCGGAGGCAAACTTCCGACCCGAGGAACATGAACATTATCAGGCATAAGGCATGGGATGAGTTTGCCAAACAAAACGAAGTCCAATTCACTACATCGTCACCGTGCCGATGCCCAGAACTGCTTATCCCGGGAGCCTGGCGTCCCCTTCGATTCTGTCGCATGTGATGTGCCAGTAATATGTGGAAAGCTTGCCGGTGTACCGGCAGGAGCAGCAGTTCGCCCGACTCGGCTTTTCTCTCTCCCGATAGACGATGGCGAACTGGATGATTTACGGCGCCGCGCCGAGACCTGGCTGTCACCGCTTTACGAGGCGATGAAGGTGTACCTGCTCCGGCAGGGGGCGCTGCACGCGGACGAGACGACGTTGCAGGTGCTCCGGGAACCCGGCAAGTCGGCCGATGTAATCACTATTTGTGGCTATAACGGACCGGAGGCGTATCGCCTGCGGTTCTGTACGAGTACCAAAAGACAAGGGGCGGCGAGCATCAGCGGAACTTTCTGTCGGGATTTACGGGCTATTTGCACGTGGACGGCTAAGGTCGCCAAGGTGAAGCTTGTCGGCTGCTGGGCGCATGCGCGCCGCAAATTCGACGAAGCGCTGAAGGGAGCGCCGCCGGAGACGGGGAAGCTGAGCAGTGTCGCCGGACAGCGGCTGGCCTATTGCAACCAACTCTATGCGATTGAGCGCGAGCTGGCGGACGTATCGCCCGAGGAGCGCCATGCCAAGAGACAGAAGCGGAGCGTCCCGGCGCTGGGGGCGTATCGCGAGTGGCTCCGGCAGCAAAAGTCGCGTACGCTGCCGAAAGTCTAATCGGCCAGGCGATCGCCTATAGCCAGAACCAGTTGGAGAAATTAACGGTGTTTCTTGCGGACGGACGGCTCGAACTGGACAATAATCGTAGTGAACGGTCGATCAAGCCGTTTGTGATCGGACGAAAAAACTGGTTATTTGCGAACACGTCACGCGGCGAGAAGGCGAGCGCAACGATCTACAGCGTGATCGAGACGGCGAAAGAGAACGGGCTGCATCCCTACAACTACTTGAAGTTTCTTTTCGAGCAGTTGCCGCAGATCTCAGGTCCGCAGAATGCCGAAGCGCACGAACCTTTCCTTCCGTGGTCGGATACGTTTCCCGCCGACTGTCGGATGAAGAACAGCTAACAACAGCATAACCGAGTCAGCTCCCGCGCTAGGTGGGAGCTATTTGACGCTCATGAAGGAAAGTGAATCGTCTTACCGTGGAGATCTCATGGACGTGAAGAGATTCAATTCGAATCACGGTTGAAACAAGACGTGCAGCAAGCATAAAGCTCCGCGGAACATGAGGTGCTTGAACAAAGTTATGCCGCCGCGGTAACGTATTGGCTTCGCGTCAAAAATGGTGTGCCATCACAATAAATGAGAGTGGCGTGAAAAGAAAAAAGGTGCAGAGGCGCAAAAAGTAGCGGTTTTAACATTCGTTGGGAGGTGATAGTTTATCACTATCTTTAAAACTATTACGCCATTCAAAGTATTGAAGGGAGACAACGGATTTGAACCGGATGAGTGATTCGGACATGCTGTTGAATGCCGTACGAGCGTTGGACGGTATGTATAACCCGGAGCTTCGCATGCTGGCGTCGCCGTTCAAGAGTCCGGGCTACCATACGACGCTGAAACAGGCCAATATCGTGCACCCCACTCGCGAATCCGTCCATTATGCGCTTGCGCTGCTCGATACGGAGCTTCCGGAATACGAGCAACGTGCGTTTGAAATCCTGGACACGATCGTTTCCATGCAGGACAAGGATCCCGATCGCGATACGTTCGGGATCTGGCCGTGGTTTTACGAGGAGCCGCTGTCCCGGATGTCACCCCCGGATTGGAATTGGGCGGATTTTATAGGTAAGCAGCTGGTGTTGGCGGCGCTCCGTCACGGTAGGCGGTTTCCGGCAGCGCTGCGGCAATCGGTCCGGCAATCGGTATTCTGCGCTTGCAACGCGATTCGGAAACGCAATGTCGGGCCTCATTATACCAATATTGCCATCATGGGCGCGTTCGTCACGCTCATGGCTGGCGAACTGTATGGTTGGCACGTTGACAAGCATTACGGCTTGGACAGGCTGAACGGCATTGTCGAATTCACAAGAACGTTAGGTTCATTTCAGGAATACAACAGCCCGACGTATACGATTGTCGCCGTATTGGAGCTGTCGAAATTAAATACCGAAACGAAGATCGCGCAAGCCAAGGCCATGTGTGATGAACTGCTCGATCTCACTTGGAAAATGATCGCGGAACATTATCATGTCGGAACGAAGCAATGGGCCGGTCCGCACAGCCGCAGCTACAGCGCGATGCTGTCCGATCGGGCCAAAGCCTTCTTGCAGGTGGCCACCGAGGGGCAATTGCATTTCTTTCCGTGGGATCGGCTGCCATACGAAGGAGAATGGTTCAAAAGTGGCATCCGTTGTCCCTCTGCCTACCTCAACTGCTTTACCGAACCGGCGGAAAAGTCGGTCACGCAATGTTATTTCCGCGACGATGCAAGCGGAGAGAGCAAATGGGCCACCACCTATCTGACTAGCGATTACGCGTTGGGCACTTTCAGCAGGGAAATCATGTGGAATCAGGCGACTTGCCTGACCGCCTATGTCCGAAACGGCGGCGAGACAACCTATATGCGCCTTCGCGTGTTGCATGATGGATATGATTATTGTTCGGCGGTTTTTGCCTCTACACAATACAGGAATCGAGTACTGTTCGGCATTTCCTTCTTGACGAACGGGGGGGATACGCATCCCGCGTTGGACAAAATTGACGGCGCGGTGGAAGTTTCGGATTTCCGCCTGCGGCTTGAATTCGGCGGCTGCTTGAACAATGTGAACGGCTTATCGTCCGGAGATCGGGCCTCATTTACGATTGGCGGGCTGGAAGTCCGGATCGCCACCTTGTTCGCCACGTTTGACGACTGGACGGATCGAGCGCGATGGGAGGTCGGGAAGAATGAAGAGGTTTGTTTTGCCGATCTGGTCATCTATACCGGCGAGAAGAAAACGATGGATTTCCGTTCCATGCGCGAAGCCGCTTTTCTATTTTCGTTGACGTTGGGGGAGCAGGCATCTCGCTTCGAAGCCGCGGTGGAGCATGATGCGGAGCGGGTCAGGGCAACGGGGGATTCGGAGGACGGGCCGCCACTCACTCTCTCCTTGCCGAGAAGGCCACAGACTTTATAAGAGAAGGAGAAACCGCATGACGATTGATTGAATGGAACGCGACAGATGGACTGGAACAGGGATCGTGTTTATCAGAGAATGACGGATGTACCGACAGAGGATTGGGGGATGAAGCTGGAGGAAGGGGATTGGGTGCCCGGGGTCGGGTTAATTTCGATTCTCGCGGATGCGGAATTGGGGAAGAAGGCTTCCGCGATGGATGTCTTGTGCGAATGGGTCCATCGAAACAAACATAAGGCCGGCAAATCGAAGTTCATCAACGCTATGGCGCCATATACCGTCTTTCCGGCGCTTTATCGTCGGACGGGCGATGAGTGGTATCTGGAAATCGCAAAAAGGGTCGGCGATTGGATTGTGACGGAGGCGCCGCGCACACGCGAATCGGCATTCGAGCACACGGTGACGGAAAACGTGCTGTTTCCGGAGCAGGTATCGGCGGATACGCTGTTCATGGCCGTGCTTTTTTTGGCCAGGTTGGCGAGGCTTACGGGGGACAGGAAATACCCGAGGAAGCGGCGTTTCAGCTGCGCATCCATTTGTAGCTGCTGCAGGATCGGGAAACCGGACTGCTGTTCCACAGTTGGAACAGCGGCAGCAGAGATAATCATATGTCGTCTGCTTATTGGACGCGGGCCAACGCTTGGGTTGTGTTGGCCGCACCATGGATTGCCTGCGAAGTTGCCGGGATGGCCGACATTCCCGGCAACCTGATTCATCGTTACAAACAGCTAGCGAAAGCCATGCATGGGTATCAGGGGGAAAACGGCCTTTGGCCGACGGTTGTGAATCATCCGCATTTTTATGCGGAAACATTCGGCAGCGCCGGAATTGCGGCCGGTGGTTCGCCGGGAACCAAATCGACTGGCTGGACGAATCCTATGTGGAAGCCGCGAAAAAGACGCTGAACGGCGTGCTGGTGCAAGTTACGCCCGACGGAACGGTTAACGGCGGTTCCGGCGGCATGCCCGTCATGCCAAGCATTGCGGCTTACCGCGATATTCTGTGCTATCCGACGCTTTACGGTCAAGGTTAGGCGCTGATTTTGCTGTCGTACGCCTTAGCCTATAATGGCCAATAGAAAAGACGACAACCGGGAGTATTTAACATGAATGGCAAGTAGAAAATGAGAGTCTTTCAGGAAGAGATGACGAGTTGCACGGAAAAGAAGGGGTGTACTTCAGGTTGGCCGATCGTATTGGGTCGCCTTTTTTTGTTTTCCAAAGCAAAAAAAAGGGGGGTCCTCCGGTCAATTTCGTAACCTTTTGGGACAGCCCCTTTTAGTTTTTGTGTCTTCATGAAGGCCGCCCAATTCCAAGAAACGGTCGGATCCCGAGGCTGCCTGCAAAGCGGCGTATGCGCCCAGCAGATTAGGGATGCGCTGTCTTGCGCCTTCTCAGGTCGGGTTGCCGCATCCCTTTATCCGAACCGGGCATGCATGTTCATGCATGCCCGGTTATCAACCTTTTATTCCGGTAACGGTGGTTCCCTCGATGAAATAACGCTGGAAAAAGAAGAAAACGAGCAAGCAGGGAAGCATGAGCAGGATGGAAGCCGCCATGAGATAATGCCACTGGCTTACGTATTCGCCTTGAAAAGAGTAAAGGCCAAGAGACAAGGTTCGCATATTGTCGGATTGCAAATAGATGAGCGGACCGAGAAAGTCATTCCACGTATGCATAAAGGTGAATATCGTTACCGTAGCGAGCGCAGGCCGTATTAACGGAAGCATGATCTTGAGCAGGAGGCGCATCGGCCCGCAACCGTCGATGATGGCGGCTTCGTCAAGCTCCCGCGGAACGGTCATGAAGAATTGCCGAAGCAGAAAGATGTAAAACGCCGTACCGAAAAACGCCGGCACCGTAAGCGGTTTGATCGTATCGATCCAGCCGAGCCACTTCATCAAAAGATAAAGTGGAATCATCGTGATCTGGCCGGGAATGAGCATCGTGGAGATGAGAACGAGAAACCAGAAGCTCCGTCCCTTGAAGTCGAAGCGGGCGAAGCCGAAGGCGACCAGGGTGCAGGACAGCAAGGTGCCGGCAATGGTGAGCCCTGTAATCGTCATCGTATTGCCTAGAAGTTTCCAGAACCGCATCATGCGCATGGCGTCTCCGAAATTTTCCCAATGATACACGGAAGGGAAAATTTTCGGCGGTATTGTCAGAACGGCGGCCGAACTTTTGAGCGCCGTCGTCAGCATAAAGAGGAACGGAAGCATGAAGACGGCGGAACAGGCGAGCAGCAATAAATAGGTCAATGCCTTACCGAGTATGCGAGTGCGGCGCACGCCCCTCACCTCCTTCCGAGCACGGACGCCGCGTTCGGCGCTTCGAGCGGCTGGTCGCCGGACCTTCGCCTTCGTAGTACACCCAGCGGTTGGATGTTTGGAACAAGACGAGAATCAGAACCAGAATAATGACGAACAGCAGCCAGCCGAGCGCGGATGCATAGCCCATTTTAAAAAATTGAAAGGCGTTCTGATACAAATACAAAACATAAAACAAAGTGGCGTTCCCCGGACCTCCTCCGGTCATGACAAGCGCCTGGGTGAACACTTGGAACGAACCGATCAGTCCCATGATCAAATTAAAAAATACGGTCGGAGACAGCATCGGCACCGTAACGCTCCAGAAACGGCGTACCCGGCTCGCGCCGTCCAATTCTGCGGCTTCTTGCAGCGAGCGCGGCACGCTCTGAAGGCCGGCGAGGTAGATGACCATGCTGCCGCCTACTCCCCATAAGCTCATAATGATGATTGACAGCAGGGCGGTGCTAGAATCTGTCAGCCAATGCGGCCCTTTCACGCCGAACCAGGAAAGCACCGTATTTAATAGTCCGTAGTTGCTTTCGAAAATCCAAATCCACAGCATGGACACCGCCACGCCGGACACGACGGAGGGAAGATAGAAGAGGGTGCGGAAAATCCGCATCCCCTTCACGTTTTGATTCAACAGCACGGCGAGAAGAATGCTCAGCACCGTCCCCAGCGGTACGCTGCACACGACGTAGATCGCCGTCACCTTGAGCGAATCGCGGACATTCGGGTCATGCGCGAGCTTGTCGAAGTTATCGAGTCCGACGAATTTCGCAGGTTCGAGAATATTCCAGTCGGTAAAGGATAGTCCGAACGAATAAAGGAGCGGGAACAAGGTGAAGCAAGCCAATCCGATCAACCATGGCGAGATAAACAGGTAACCGGTTAAGCTTCGTTTTCTGTAAAAGGCGCTCATGGAGCCCCCCCTTTCACTTTTTCTCACTTGCCGGAGAGAATCTCGTTGATTTGCTTATCGACGCTTTCCAGCGTGGGCCCGATTTCCTGCTCTCCGTTCCAGTACAGTTGAAGCAGTTTGGTCATTTCGGCATTGATCTGCGTCCAGTTGGCCGAGCTCGGAGCGACACGGGCGTACTGGGTGGAATCGACGATTTCTTGGAGATGAATGTTCTTATAAGTCGGATGTTCGAAGCCTTTGGTGGCAAGAGGGGTATTGATGAGCGATTTCAGTGTCGGCAGCCCGGCGAAGCCGCCCTCGAATTTACGCTTCTGCCCTTCTTCTCCGGCAAGCCACGAAAGAAATTTCACGGCTTCTTCCGGATGCTTGGTCGTTTTGGAAACGGCGAAGCCTCCGAGCGCCATGGCGGTCGCCTTCGATTTGCCTGCTGGCGGAGCGACAACGTCCCATTCGAAATTCGTATCGCGCAAGATGGTCGAAGCCACCCAGGAGCCGCCGAAATACATCGCCGCTTTGCCTTGCTGGAACAGCTGATAGCTTGGCGTCGTTTGCATCGAGCTGGCCGTGGGAGCCACCTTATACTCGTTCATCAGGCTGCGGATAAAGGTAAAAGCCTCGGACGATTCGGGCGAGTTGATGGCCGACTTCGTGCCGTCGCTGCTGAGGATGTCGCCGTTGTTCTGCCATACGAACGGCGCCCAGAAGTTCCAGGTGACGTCCTGAGCGTAGCCGTACTGATCGATTTGATCCCCTTTCTTGACCGTGAGCGCTTGGGCCTTCTGCAGCAGATCGTCCCACGACATTCCCGCCGTCGGATAGTCGACTTTGGCTTGATCGAACAGCTCTTTGTTGTAGAAAAGCACGATCGGAGCCGCATCGCCGGGAAGGCCATAAATGTTGCCCTTCCATTTGTACCCCGCCATGATGTTGTCCAGGTAATCGCCGCTTTGGAAGTCCTTGCCGTCATACGGCGTCAAATCGAGCAGGGCGTTGCGATCCGCGAACGAAGGCATATCCTGGTTGCTCATCCAGAAAACATCCGGCGCATTGCCGCCGGCAATCCGTGTCATGATGGTCGAGGTGAAATCTTTGGCAATCGCCTGAGGCGTAATTTTGACGTTCGGATGCGCGCTCTCGTATTCCTTAAAAATGGATTTGTACAAATCATAGGTAGGACCGTCGCCTCCGTTAAAGCCGAACGTCAATTCGACGGTTCCCCCGGAAGCTTCTTGCGTATTGGCGTTCGATGCTTTCCCAGTATCGGAAGTCGCGGCGTCGTTCGCCGTACCGCCGGATCCGCAGCCGTTCGTCGTCAAGACCAGTAAAGCGGCGGTCGTTAGCGTAAGTCCGAATTTTTTCAAGCAAATTCATCCTTTCGTTTGGTGGTGGCCGACTGCGGCATGCAGCGGCAGCAGTTCGTCTTCGAGCAATCCCATTAGCATTCCGGCGGCAATCTCGGCAACCGTCCAGCCGGATTCGATCGCCCACGGACCCCAGCCGGAATCGGCCGGGGAACCGAACACTTCCATTCGTTCGACATCGAGTGCCCGGGCCCAAGCGCCGTCGATCTGCGAATCCGGGCTGACAATTTGCGCATCGAGAAAGAAGCGGACGGTCTCCAGCCATTTTTGCCTGAACCACCGGTCTCCCGTTACGAAGTAAGCTTGAATCCAAGCCAGTGGCAGCCAGTTGTTTGAATAGAGCAGATCCGCGACAGGGTCCCCGTTGCGGGCCAACAGCGAGCTCTCGCCTTCGCCAGCTCTGTGGCGCATCGCGGACAAGTAGCCTTCGTCCCACTCCACATAGGCGCCGCTATGGTGCGCGAATGCCTGCAGATCGCCGGCTACCCGGTAGAGCCACTCGCAGTGTTCCTCCGAGCCTGTGACGGCGTACAGCCAAGAGAGGGGGAGAATGAGCCGGCAAAGCTCCTGGGTTTGGCTCTGCTCCCGCCTTGTCGCGGGATAGACGGCCATGATCGACGAGAGGCCCTTGATTGCCGTCTCCCGGAACTGTTCCCGTCCCGTCAACCGGTACGCCACACTAAGAGCGGCGTAATAATAGGCGTTGTAATGGGCACTGGGCAAGTTGCCGGGGGTCGTTCGCAGCCGCACTAACGCTTCTTCCGTCAGCAGATGGTTGTCGGTACGGGAGGGGCGAGTTCCGTCCGTTCCGGTCGTGCGAATCAGGAAGAGGAGAACGTCTTCGCATTCCTTCAGCCGTTCCGTCGTTCCTTCATACAGACAGCGGAACAGATGGGGGAGCAGCGCGCGGGCGGCATCGTCCTGATAGCAGACGCCCCATGCCTCGTCCGTCCAGCGCATCATGCCGAATAACGGTCCCGGCTCCCGGCACACGAAATGATCTAGGACATATCCGGTCAGGCGTCCGGATATGCGATCGCTTCGGGAATCCCCGCTTACCCGGGAATGAAGCCAGTAAGCAAGCGCAAGCTCGCCGATGCAGTCGGCGCGCCGGATTCGGCTCACTCTCTGGCGGCCCGAATAGTCGATCTCCGTCCCTAATCCCTCCAAAGCTCCGTTCTTGCCTTCGTTCTGAAGAATGCCGGCCCGCTCTGCCCACCTTAGCGCGCGTTCGGCGCCCGTCCGGATCTCGCCCGCAGCAGGTTCCGGGTCGTTTAGGCGCTGTCCGCCGCTTGGGGGCGCAATGGCGGCTGCCAAACGATAGTGGCGGGGAAATTCGAAATCCGGGATTTCCTGTCCGTACAGCCAGCCAAGAATGTAACGAACGAGTTTGCGAACGCGATCGTGCGGGGCATGGCGCGCGCGGGAGAACATAGCCAGCCGGAACGCGCATACGAGAAGACAGTCATTCTGTTCAAACCACAAGGCGCGTTCACGGTCTGCAGTGTCGGCGTTCCATTCTTCATTCGGCGGCGTCCGGTCATGGGCTTGTACGTTGAAATACGACAGGAGCGGCACTTTTTTGGAACAGGTAAAAGCATGCGGGCGCAATCGTTCGCCGCACTGGTCGTCGATAAGTCCGCCCCGCGGCTCGCCCTCCAGCCATCCCTCGGAGGCGACGGCTAGCCGGACATAACGCGTCGAGGAAGGCGCTTCAAAGTAAACGTTGCCGATGCTTCCCGCAAATTCCGCAAACACGCGTTTGCCGGCCGCGATCTCGCGATCGATGAACGTTCGGACCGGCGGGGGGAGAAGGAGCGGGTTCGGCTCGGTTCCTCCCAGGATGGCGTAAGCGTCTGCCGGGTGATCCGCCAGCGCAAGCGCATCGTTCGGGTGAACGACCGTCAGCTTGGGATCGAGCATTTTCATACAGGACAATAAATCGCTGTCTGCCGAAGCAATTGCGGCCAATCGCCGTTTGGTAGACGGCAAGTCGATACCCCCTTTATCTGCAGAGCTATCCCCAAGCTACCACCACCGAAAAATCCGGAGTAGATGAAAATTGTAAAAAAATCAGGACGATTGTGACCGTTGCTTGAATTGGTCACGATCGTCCGCATTTGCGGCACCGGATTCGCCTATCCGGTGCGGAGTTCGCTTCTTATAATGATTCCGTCGGATAAAAAAAGTGAAAGGCGGAGAACGAATTGATACGTGAAGCATGGGAACGGGAGAAGCTGCTGATCTTTTACCGCTCGGTCCTGCGGCAGGATCTGCTCCCTTTCTGGGAGCGAGCTGTCGATCCGGTCCGCGGAGGCGTCTATACTTGCTTCGATAACCGCGGGGAACGCAGGCTCAGTTCGGACAAATATACGTGGTCGCAAGGACGATTTCTGTGGATATGGTCGCGGCTCGCCGACTTGTGCGCGCGGAAGCAGGCGGACGGCGATCCGAACCTCTATATGGAGCAGGCCGAGCGTACGTATCGATTTTTGCGCCGGCACGCCCTTCTTCCGAACGGCAACTGCGCGTTTCTGCTTACGGAGGACGGGGATCCGAAAGAGCCGATCGCGGGTTATGGGTACGACACGAGTTTTTACGCGGACTGCTTCGTGATTCTAGGGTACACCGAGTATGGCCGGATTGCCGGCGATCGGGAGGCGCTTCGGCAGGCGGCGCTGCTTTACGAGTCGGTGGAAAGGCGTCTGCGCGCCAAGAAGGTGCGGAGCGAGCCGTATCCCGTACCGGATAACCTGGCGTCGCACGGCTATTCGATGATTATGCTCAAAGCCGCTCAAGAGCTGGCGGATGCATGGCGGTCCGCGGACGGGGGACAAGCCGAGCGGTTCCGGCACAGGAGCGCCGCCTACATGGACGACATTATGAAGCACTTCCGCGATTCGCAGGGACGCATCCGCGAGGTGCTGGCTAAAGATGAGGCAGCGGAGCGGGATGAGAATGAACGGCTGCTTCTGCGGCATCTCAATCCCGGACATTCCCTCGAAAGCATGTGGTTCGTGATGCGGGAAGCGGCCGAGTCGGGAAATGGCGAATCTATCCGGAAGGCAATCGTCTCGGTGAAGCGGGCGCTTGCGCTCGGTTGGGACGACGAATACGGCGGTTTGCTTCGTTATGTAGACAAGGAAGGGGGGCCTCCTTCGGGACGGCGAACGATGGGGGACAACGGAGCGGAACGGTTTGAAGCGCTGATCGAAACGACGTGGAGCATGAAATTGTGGTGGCCGCATTCGGAATCGCTGTATGCGGCGCTGCTCGGTTACCGGTTGTCCGGTGACGACGAACTCGCGGACTGGTACGAACGCTTGCACCGTTATACGTTCGCCGTATTTCCGAACGACGACAAATCCGTAGGCGAGTGGATTCAAATCCGCACGCGCGAAGGCGAGCCGTCCGAACAAGTGGTCGCGCTTCCCGTCAAAGACCCGTATCACATCTTGCGAAACATCATGCTGATCATCGAGCTGTTAAGTGATTGGGGACGCTGAAGTCAGAGATTCCCGCGCACGGATCCAAGCGCAATCAGGTCACAAGAGTACCGGAACACGGCACAGATTTGCCTTACCTTCGCAACGGACGGCGTCTTACAATAAACGGGACCGGCCCGGCTAGACGAGCGAACAATCTTCGTCTTCGCCGGACGGTAGGAGAAGAAGCGAGGGAGGACATCATGCGGCTATCGGATCTGAGCTTGGAGGAAAAGGTCGGACAAATGTTTGCCGTCAATCACCTTGGCACCGGGATGACAGCGATTTCGAGAACATTGATTGAGGAACGCCGCGTCGGGGGCATCTTTCTCGGCACCGATTGTCTGGAGGAGCCGCAGCAGGTGCACCGCTTGACGACGGAGCTGCAGCGGGCGGCGCTTGGCACGCGGCTAGGCATCCCGCTGTTCATCTCCGCCGACTTCATCGCGGGAGCCGGCTGCAAGCTGCGTCGGGGGGCCGTTCATTTTCCGAAAAATAGGGCCTTGGCGGTGTCCGAAGATGAAGCGCTTGCCTACGAGTCGGGGCGCATCACGGCGGCGGAATCGTTGGCGATGGGGGTTAATTTCAACTACAGCCCCGTCGTGGATATTAATAATAATCCGGACAATCCGGTGATCGGTACGCATTCGTTCGGGGAGAACAAGGAGATAGTCTCCCGTCTCGGCTCGGCCGTCATCCGCGGTTACCAGGAGCACGGGCTGATCGCGACGGCCAAGCATTTCCCCGGCCACGGCGATACGCACGTGGATTCCCACGAAGATTTGCCGGTACTTCCGTTCGACAGGCAGCGGCTGGAATCGTTCGAATTCGTGCCGTTCCGCCGGGCCGTCGAGACCGGCGTCGAGGCCGTCATGGTCGGGCATATGGCGGCGCCGGCGTTGGACCCGAGCGGATTGCCGGCTTCCTTGTCGCATGCGATCACGACGGGGATCTTGCGCGAAACGCTCGGTTTTAACGGTCTTGTCGTCACGGACGGACTGTCGATGAGAGGGGTGACGAAGCGCTTCACAATGGAGGAGGCTTGCATCCGGGCGGTTGCTGCAGGCGCCGACATTCTTCTCGCGACGGTGCCGAGCGGCGAATTGGCGCTGTCTTTGATCGATGCGGTCCTGAAAGCGGTTCGGGACGGCCGCCTCGAGGAGCGGCGGATCGACGAGTCTGTGGAACGAATTCTGGCGGTGAAGCGGAAATACGGTCTCCTGCCGGAAGAGTTCGAGCTGCGACCGTTCGATCCGGCGGCGACGAACCGCGAGTCTGACCGGGCGGTGAGCCTCGCGGCGGCCCGAAAGGCCGTCACGCCGATTCACGGGATGAGGCCGTTGGCGAAGGACGGGCGTCTGCCCGAAGCCGTTACGCTCATTCGCGACGCTCAAGCCGCACGCTTCGCGGATCTCTTGCGGAGCGCAGGCGCCTTGGCCGACGAGATCGTTGTCGACGCCGAGTCCCGGCTGCCCGACGCCATCGCCGGGACCAATGGTTCCGGTATGGTGATCGTATCCGCCGGCTATCCGAAGCCGATGCGCAAGGAAGTGCTGGAGGCATGCCGCGAGAGCCTGATGCGAAGAGCGAGATCGGTCTGGATCCATTTCGGTTCGCCTTACGATGCGGATTTCTTGTGGGGAGTGCCGATGCTGCTTCTATACGACTCTACGGCTGATTTACATCAAGCGGCGGCGGAGTACGTTCTGGGCCGCCGGAGAACGGAGTGACGGGTGCTTGTGAAGGGCCTTGAAAAATCGTTTCGAGCCGATTGGATGCTCTATTTGTTCCTTCTGCCCGGTATTGCCTATTTCATTATCTTTAAATATTTGCCGATGTATGGCATTATCATCGCTTTTCAGGATTACAGCCCGTTTCTCGGCATTGCCGGAAGCGAATTCGTCGGTTTGAAGCACTTTGTCCGTTTTTTTACGGACGACGAATTTGTGAGAGTGTTTCGCAATACGATTCTGATCAGCTTGTACAAGCTCGTATTCGGCTTTCCGGTTCCGATTCTGCTCGCGCTCATGCTGAACGAAGTGCGCATCCGATGGTTCAATAAGACGATGCAGACGCTGGTCTATATCCCCCACTTTTTCTCTTGGGTCATCTTTGGAGGCATCGTCATCCAGGCGCTGTCGCCAACCGGCATCGTGAATGCGATTCTACATCTCTTCGGGATGGATCCCGTGCTGTTCCTCGGGCATAAGGAATATTTCCGCAGCATCGTCGTGATCAGCGATATCCTCAAAGAATCCGGTTGGGCGTCGATCGTTTATTTGGCGGCGATTGCGGGCGTCGATCCCACGTTGTACGAAGCCGCCCGCATGGACGGGGCCAAGAAGTGGCGCGAAATATGGCATATCACGCTCCCGGGCATTCGTAACACCATTATCATCTTGCTGATTCTGCGCCTCGGCTCCGTTCTGGAGCTCGGCGTCCAGCAAGTATTCATGCTCTATAATCCGCTCGTGTACGACGTCGGCGATATTATCGACACTTACGTCTACCGCGTCGGATTGACCGAGCAGAAATACAGCTTCGCTACCGCGGTCGGTTTGTTCCAATCCGTCGTCGGCCTCATCCTGATTTATATTTCGAACGGGCTGTCGAAGCGGTTCGGCGGAGGGGGGCTTTGGTAATGCGTTATATGACGCTGTCCGAGAAGATCGGCCGTGCCGCGAATCTCACGCTGCTCTTCCTGATGGGGTTGGCCGCACTGTTTCCGTTCTTACACGTCCTTGCGCAGTCGCTCAGCAGCCATACGGCCATCGTGTCCGACCGCGTATCGGTTTACCCCGTCGGATGGCAACTGGAAGCTTACAAGCAACTGCTGCAGGACGGCGCGTTTTATCGGTCGTTCGGCGTCGCGATCATCCGCACCGTGCTAGGCACGGCCATCAACATGACGCTGACCTGCCTGATGGCTTATTCCCTGTCGCGCAAGCATTTGAAAGGGCGGGGACTGGTCATGAATATGGTCATCTTCACCATGATTTTCAACGGCGGCATGATTCCGACCTTTCTGCTGCTCAAGCAATTGCATCTGCTCGATACGATCTGGTCGTTGCTCCTGCCTTCCGCAGTCAGCGCCTTCAACTTGATTTTGCTTAAAAATTTTTTTCAGACGATTCCCGAAAGCCTGGTGGAGTCGGCCCGAATCGACGGTGCGGGCCACGGCATCATTTTGCGGCGTCTGTTCGTCCCGCTGTCCCTTCCGGCTATGGCAACGCTTACGCTATTTTACGCGGTGATGCATTGGAATTCTTACTTCGATGCGGTAATGTATATCAACAATTCAAATCTGCTGCCGCTGCAAGTGTATCTGCGGAATGTGATCGTCCTTGACGATTCCAACATGAACTTGATCGATTATTCGGGCGCGACGCTGATCTCCCCGGAAAGCTTGAAGGCGGCGACGATTATCGCCAGCGTTGTCCCGATGATTGCGATTTATCCGTTCGTGCAACATTATTTCGCCAAAGGGGTGATGCTGGGAGCCGTCAAGGAATAAGGCTCGCCGCCGATAGGCTATGAAGGTGCAAGCGTCAAAAAAACAGAGGAGGGTTCGCGGCATGAGAGCAAAGTTTATCTCGATCCTGCTGCTGGCGTCATTGGCTGGATCTGCGCTAACCGGATGCGCTTCAGACAAAGGCAAGGAGACAACGGGGAAAAGTGCGGCGCCCTCGGCCAGCCAGCCGGTCGTGAAGGCGTTCATCATGGGAGGAGCGAAGTTCCCCGACGGGGAGGACATCAACAACAATCCGTGGATGACGATGCTCCGCAAAGAAACGGGGGTCGACCTGCAGATCCAATACGGACCGGCGGCGGCCGACGAGTATATGAACAAGCTGAATCTGCTGCTGGCATCAGGCGACATTCCCGACCTGTACTTCATTCCAAGCGCCAATCAAAGCTGGCTGATGGACAATGCCAAGCTCGGCGCCATCATGAAGCTTGACGGCAAGCTGGATGCTTACTCGAACTTGAAGAATGCGGTTTATCCCGAAACGTGGGATGCGGTTACTTACAATGGCGGCATATACGGCATCCCCGTGTTGGCCGACGGCAATTCGGCGACGGACAACGTTTATATCCGCAAAGATTGGCTGGATAAGCTGAAGCTGGACGTGCCGAAGACGCTGGACGATTATATCAAGGTAGCCAAAGCGTTCAAAGATCAGGATCCGGACGGCAACGGAAAAGCCGATACGCTAGGCCTTATAGCTTACGACAACATGCTGGCGTGGTCGAACATGTTCGGCGCTTTCGGGGTCATTCCGGGCTATTGGATGGAGAAGAACGGCACCCTTGTGCCGGCCGACATCCAACCCGAAATGAAGGACGCTCTCGCCTATATTCATCAGCTGTTTGCCGACAAAGTGCTGGATAACGAGTGGCCGATCACGAAGAAGGGCACTTACGAGGAGAAAGTGGCCAACGGGAAGGCCGGCTTGTACGAGAGTAGCTGGGCAGCCGCCCGCAGCGAGATCCAAACAAGCAAGCAGAACGATCCGAACGCCGATTGGATAGCGATCGCTCCGCCGGTCGGACCCGGCGGCAAGCAGGGTGTCTTCGGAGGGGCCAGATACAAATCGATCGCCGTCATCTCCAGCAAGGCGCAGAACGTCGACGCAATTCTGAAGCTGCTCGATTGGCAGGCTGTGCCGGAGAACCGCGACAAATTCGTCTTCGGGTTCGATCAATACGGCGAAAATTTCATGTATACGAAGAAGGACGGCGCCATTGAGATGAATTTCGACAACCATAACAAGTACGGCTACCGCCAGCAGCTCATGTTGATGCAGCCCAAAGAACTGAACGAGCAGAAGATGGAAGCGCTCGGTCCTCAGTTCAAATTGAACGACATGATCAAGCTATCGAATCAGTACGGCATTCCGAACGCCTTCACCGGCGCGCCGACTCCGGCCATGGTGGACAACCAGAGCGCTCTGGACAAATTGCGCCAGGAGACGTTCACCAAGATCATTATCGGCGATCTGCCCGTCAGCGCGTTCGACGATTTCGTTGCGAGCTACAAGGCCAAAGGCGGAGACATCATTATGAAAGAGGTGGCGGACTGGTATAATAACAAGAAATAATAGAGTAGGAACGAAATGACGGAGCGAAGCGGTGACAGGCATGAAGAATGGAGCATCCTGGCTTAAAACAACCACGATCAAGGGACGGTTTGTCCGCATAGTCCTCGGCAATTTGATGCTGTTTGCCGTTGTGACCTTCTCGCTGATGAGCTGGTTTCAACATGTCCTGGAGCGAAAAATCGGAGATTCGGCGCAGCAATCAGTTCAGACGGTGGCGGGCAATATCGACGTCTACCTGAAGAACATGATCCGTCTCTCCGATTCGATCGTGGCCGACTCGGAGCTGCAGAACTTGCTGAAGGTGAACCCTAGCTTTGACGCGGCCGGATCGGTAGGGTCGATGATCGAGGCTTTGAAGCAGCTTAAAGTGTTCTCCGTGGCCAACGAGTTTATTTATTCGATCGGCATTTACAGCCCGGACTCCGGAAAGATGCTGACTACTGCTGACGGTATCTATACGCTGCCGGAAGGCAGACAGCCCAATTGGCTCGATACGGTGCTCAAATACCGAGATTCGCCCTATATCGGAAACGGTCTGATCGATGCGGTTCCTTCGTTTACACAAGACGGCGGCGCATCGACCTTCAGCGTCGCCAGAAGAATGCGGACTGGGAACGGAGCCGAGCATGTGCTGTTATTGAACAGCGACAAAAGCGTGCTGGGCAAATTGATCGGCGAGGTGAACGGCATTGAAGGCACCGGCATCGTCGTTGCCGACGAACGCGGCGGCACGGTGTATGCGGCAGGCAACCCCGACATCCGGACAGCCGACCTGTCCGGCATCCCCTTAAAGGAAGAAGCGGATACAGGCCTGCTGCGGAGAGTCGAGCTAAACGGCAAAACCTTCTTCGTCATTCGCAAGCGGTCGGACGTATCGGGGTGGACGGTGTCCCTCGTCATGCCGGAATCGGCGGTCTTTAGCGATGTAACAGTCATGAGGCAAAACGTCCTGGTGCTGCTTGCTCTGTTGTCGGTCCTTTCTCTGCTGTTGTTCGCCTTGCTGTACATGCAGCTGTCGCAGCCGATCAAGCGGCTGATGACCGGAATGATGCGGGTGGAGAAAGGGCTTCCCTTCGTTCCGATCCCGATCCGCCGGATGGACGAACTCGGTTATTTGCAGCAAAAGTTTAATCAAATGGTCGCGAACGAGCAGCAGATGCGCAAGCAGATTTATTCAGAACAGCTTCACAAGAAAGAAATCGAGCTGAAATTTTTGCAGTCGCAGGTCAATCCGCATTTCCTCTACAACACGCTCGACTCCATCTATTGGGTGGCGCTGGAGAGCGGAGTGAAGGAGATCGGTTCGTTGGTTCTGGATTTGTCGCGGTTTTTCCGAATCAGCTTAAGCAGGGGGAAAGATTTCATCCCCCTGTCGGAGACGATTGAGCATTTGCACTGCTATCTTCGCATTCAGCAGTTCCGCCATATGGAGAAATTCGAAGTCGTCTGGGATGTCGATCCTTCCTTGCTGGATGTCAAAGTCATGAAGCTGATGCTCCAGCCTGTCGTCGAGAATGCGATTGTGCACGGTCTGGAAGCGGTGGACGGTACTTGCCTGCTGCAAATCGGCGTCAAGCGGTCGGGCGAGTACCTGCAATGTTCCGTCTCCGATACGGGAGTCGGCATTGAGGCGGACAAACTGCGCGAGCTTTGGGCGGAAATTCACGAGGAAGGAGGAAGCGGCAACAAAACCTACGGGCTGAAGAACTTATACCAGCGCCTGTATATCCTGTATGGTGACGACATGCGTTTCGCAATCGACAGCGATGCCGGCAAAGGAACCAAAGTGACGATCAGGATCCACTTGAACCGATTGGAGAGATCGACGGATGCTTATGAAAGCTATCATCGTAGAGGATGAACCGAGAGTGCGCAAAGGACTTTCTGAGATGGTCGATTGGGAGGACATCGGATTCGAACTGGCAGGGACGGCGGCCAACGGCAAGGAAGGGCTGGAGCTGTTCGATCGCACAAGCCCCGATCTGGTGATTAGCGACATCCGCATGCCCGTCATGGACGGTCTGGCCATGGCCGAGGCGGTGCTGGAGCGGAAGCCGGACGTGCGAATCGTGATCTTAAGTGGATACGACGAGTTCGAATATGCGCAGCGCTGCCTGTACCTCGGAGTCAAATCGTTCTTGCTCAAGCCGGTCGGGAAGGAGCAGTTGGAGGAGGAGCTGCTCAAGCTGCGCGCGAAGTGGCTGAAGGAGCGGGAAGATCACTATATCGCGGCGTCCTTCATGGATAAGTTCAGAACGCAATTGCCCCTTCTCCGCGCGGCGTTTCTCGAAGATTGGCTGAACATTCCGGATCGAAAGGATCGGGGATTGCTGCAGGAAAATATCGAATTTCTGGATATCCCCTTCCATTTGGACTGGAGAACGTCGGTGGCGGTGTTTGAGCTGGATGTGGAAGAGGGCAAGTACTCCCCCAATGACATTCGCCTGCTGCAGTTCGGCATGCACAATATCGCCGAGGAGCTTCTTGAAGGCAGAGGAATCGTCTATGCGAGAGGAAACGGTCAGACCGTAGCGCTTTATCAGATGGAGCGGCACGAGGGTGCGGAGCCGTTTATGACGTGGGTCGAGCGAGTGAAACATGAAATCGCCCGCTATTTGAAGGCGACGGTCACCGTCGGGATCGGAGCCGCGGACGCGGAAGCGGTGGAAGCGCCTCGGCAGTTCAAAGCCGCCCTACATGCGCTGCGGTTGAAGTGGACGGTCGGTCCGGGCGTCATTCTGCACGAAGGATTGGTGCTGCCACGCTCGGACCGGGGAATCTTCTTGAACGAGACGGATCGCGAGCTCTTGGTTCATTGCGTGGAGACGGGAGACCGGAAGCAGCTCGAGGAGCTGCTGCTACGTTACTTTAATTCGGCCCCGGCCTCCGGGCTGCTGAGAGGAAATCTGCGGGAGATTGCCTTCCAGTTTGCCGGGCTGTACGCCTCTCTGGTGCAGCGCTTGGGCAAGAGGCTGGATGAAACGCTGTCGGATGAAGAGATGATGCGTTTTCGCGAGCCCGAACGCTTTCTCGGCGCGGAAGACATGCGGATTTGGTGGACCGCCCGATTCGAAGCGCTTTGTTCCGATTTTGAAGGCTTCCGCACCGATCAGAAGGCGAAGCTGGTGCGAAGCATCGAAGCGTTCGTGGAGGAACGCATCATGGATAATGTCAGCCGCGAAGAAGCGGCTCGTCACGTGCACATCAACGTATCGTATTTGAGCCGCATTTTTAAAGAGGCGACGGGAGAATCGTTCTCCGAATACGTGCTGCGCAAAAAAATCGAGAAGGCCATTCACCTGCTGAAGGATGACGACGCAATGGTTTATGAAGTGGCCGATCGGCTCGGTTATCACGACCCCAGCTATTTTGCAAGAATATTCAAGAAATACACCGGGAAAACCCCTTCGGATTTCCAGAAGTAGGGAGGAACGCGGAGCGTGAGAGAGACTGAAGCGAAAGCCGACGTGATAATTATCGGCGCAAGCACGGGGGGATGCGCCGCAGCGCTGGCCGCGGCGGAAGCCGGAAAAACCGTGATCTTGACCGAGGAGAGCGATTGGATCGGCGGCCAATTGACGAGTCAAGCCGTGCCGCCGGATGAGCATCCATGGATCGAGCAGTACGGCTGCACGCTTGCCTACCGCCAATTCCGGGAGGGCGTCCGCTCTTACTATAAACGGAATTTCCCGTTGACGGCGTCCGCCGCCTTCCAGCCGCTGTTCAACCCCGGCAACGCTATGGTGAGCCGCATCAGCCACGAGCCCCGGGCCGCGCTGGCCGTACTGGAGGCGATGCTTGCCCCTTACGTGCACAGCGGAGCCGTCACCGTCGTCAAAGGAGTCAGACCCGTGGCCGCCGAAACGGACGGCGACCGGGTGCGGGGTGTCACCTTGGAGCATGAGGACGACGGAACGAGACTTACCGTGACGGGCGCCTATTTTCTGGATGCGACGGATTGCGGCGACCTGCTTCCACTGGTCGGCGCGGAATATGTCACCGGCGCCGAATCCGCCGCGGAGACGGGAGAGCCCCATGCGGTCGGCGGACCCGCCATGCCGCAGGATATGCAGGCTTTCACCTATTGCTTTGTCATGGATTATTTAGAAGGCGAAGATCATACGATCGAACGTCCGAAGCAGTACGATTTCTGGCGAGCCTGGCGGGCCGATTTTTGGCCTGCGCTTCAGCTTAGCTGGCAATCGCCCAGCCCTCGTACGCATGAGCCCGTGGAATATGCCTTGTTTCCGCACGGTGACAAATTTTCGTTGTGGCGGTATCGGCGTATTCTCGACCGGTCGCAGTTCCGGCCCGGCTTATTCGCAAGCGACATCACGGCGGTTAACTGGCCGCAGAACGATTATTGGCTGGGACCGATCATCGACGTGACGCCCGAGGAACGGCGCTCTCATTTGGAGGCCGCGAAGCAGCTCAGCTTGTCGCTGCTCTATTGGATGCAGACGGAGGCTCCGCGGCCCGACGGCAAGCTGGGTTATCCGGGACTGCGGCTGAGGCGGGATGTCGTGGGCACCCGGGACGGCCTTGCGAAGATGCCTTACATCCGCGAATCAAGGCGAATCCGCGCCGAATTTACGGTGCTTGAGCAGCATGTCAGCCCCGAGATCCGGGGGGAATCCGGAGCGCAAACGTTCGACGACAGCGTCGGGATCGGCTTCTATCATATCGATCTGCATCCGAGCTCGGGGGGACGGAACTACATCGATATTCCGTCGCTCCCCTTTCAAATTCCGCTCGGCTCGCTCCTTCCGGTCCGGCTAATCAATTTGCTGCCGGCCTGCAAAAATATCGGCACGACGCATATCACCAACGGCTGTTACCGGCTCCATCCCGTAGAGTGGAACATCGGAGAAGCTGCGGGGGCGCTGGCGGCGTTCTGTCTGGATGAAGGCGTCATTCCGAAGGAGGTGCGTCTAAAAAAAGAGCGGCTGGAAACGTTCCAGCGCCGGTTAGTAAAGCGAGGCGTCGAGCTGTCGTGGCCATAAGACCGCAAACGGCGTTTCGCCGCCTGACAGACGGATAAGATCGGATGATCGCGAGGAGGAAATCGTTTTGAAGGTATCTTTGAGACCAGCTCGCCGCAGATGAGCAGTGGACGGCGATGATTGCCGACGGATTCCATCTGCCCGCCTCGCTGCTCAAAGTGTTCTGCAAGGTCAAAGCCGGGAAATCCGTCCTCGTCAGCGACGCGGTGTCTCTGGCCGGAATGCCGCCGGGCAGGTAGGAGGCGCAAATCGGCGGCGACGTCGTCCTGACGGAGGAAGGGAGGCTGCATTTGGCGGAAGCACCCGAACTGCTCGCCGCTTCGGCGAAGCTGCTGCTGCACGGCGTCGAACATCTGGTACGGCTGGGCATCGCTACGCTCGCGGAAGCGTGGCGCATGGTTTCGACGGTTCCGGCGTAGTTGTTGAAGCTTCCGGCCGCATCCGGATTATCGGTGGGATCGCCCGCCGACATCGCAGTGTTGCGCCTTGACGGCGACCGGCTTCAAGTTTGCCGGACGTATAAGGCCGGGCGCTTGGTTTACGAACAGAACGGACCGGATATTAGCCAAGGAGGTTGTGTGATGAAAAGATGGATCGGTTTCTTGACGGCTCTCGTCATGCTGCTGACCGCAAGCGGGCAAGCTGCGGCAGCCTATATTCCCCCCGGCGATGCGAAGACGGACGGAGCGGAGAACATTTTGCTCGTTTACGCAGGTTATTATAATCCCGACAACTATGACGGGCAGCAGATCGGCGAATGGGATAAGGACAAGTTTTTGCCGTATGTGGGGCATTTGACCGAACATGGAACGCCGGACGACTTTTTTTATGATACCTATTTGTTTCTCGGTCTCAAAACGCCGTTAGGCGGAGACCTCCATCGTTACTATACCTGGGTGACGGATTCTCATCCGGGCACGAAAGCAGACTGGCAGTGGGTAATGGACCGGATGTTCGAGAAGGACCGACAGTTTGACGCGCTGAACCAAGCAGTGAAAACTGTTGGCAACCAGCTTCACGATCCGGACAAACAGGTGAACGTGTATATGGTGCTTCCGTTCCCGGATTCCCAAAGCACCGAATTCGGCGACATCGACGGCGACGGCGCCGCCGACAGCTTGGCCAGCCTGGACAACCGCAACTTGGCCGTGAAATGGTACGTGGACCAGTTTATCGAGCGCTTCCGGGCGGCGAATTACGATCATCTTAAGTTAAGCGGCTTCTACTGGATGCAGGAAGACCTGGATACGTCGGTGCCCGGCGAACTCGACAATGTGCACTATGCGGTCCAGTACTTGCACGAGCAAGGCCTCAAGCTCGGCTGGATTCCGTGGTCGGGCGCGGGAATGAAAGGTCAGGGCAACTCGGCGGGCTTTGATTTTACAATTATTCAACCCAATCATTATATGAATCAAAACACGACGATCGACAGAATCCGGGATACAGCGCAATTGGCCGACAGCAGCGGGGAAGGGGTGGAGATCGAATTCACCTCGTCCGTATTGGACGATCCGTGGTACGAGCAGGCGCTGCGGAATTACTTGGCCGGAGGCGTCATGTACGGCTATATGAACGGCTCTCTTAAGGCCTATTATCAGGACGTCTATGCTTTATACGATTTGTATCACAGCGACAATCCGAAGGGCCGGGACATTTACGATGACGTTTATCATTTTTCCAAAGGGCAGTATCAGCCTCCGACAGGAACGTTGACGGGGCGGGTCGTCGATCCGTCGGGGCAACCGATTCCGGATGCGGAGATAAGCGTAGACGGCCGGGAAGCGGTGAGCGATGCGAGCGGAAATTACCAAATTGCCGATTTGTACGCGGTTCAACATACATTCACCGTCCGCAAGGAAGGCTACCGCGATTTGACCGGGCAAGCTCAGATCGCACCGGGGCAGACGACGCTCAAGGATTGGGTACTTGCTCCCGATCCGGTCGAGCAGCCGGACGACCCGAAGCTGACGATCGACGATTTCGAGGGATCGGCATTGAAGGCGACGGCGGATAATCCGGGCAAAGTATCGCTGAATACCGATCCGCAATTCGTGTCTTCCGGCTCGCAATCGTTGAAAGCCGACTATACCACACAGTTCTCAAACTTCAGAGTCTATTTGACGGCGGGCTCCTCTTACGGACAGACCGATTGGAGCGGTTACGATTCCGTGACGGCGGACGTGTACAATCCTTCGGATCTTACGCAGTACGTGGACGCCGAATTTATGGACCAGGCGATGCAATGGTCGAGATCGTACAGCAAAACGTTTGAGCTCGCTCCTCATGCCTGGACGAAGATCAACGTGCCGATCAAGGACATGGATGGACCCAATTTCAATATTCACGACGTTCGCCGCATGTCGTTCAACCAAAAGCTGCAAGCTCCTTATCATCTGCCGAATACACTGTATATCGATAACGTCCATCTGGTGAAATACAGCCATATCGAGCAGGCGCCGAACTATCGGATCGTGCTGCCGAACAGCCTCATGGACTTGGGCCAAAGCTTCGGTCTTCAAGTCGTGGATGCAAACGACTCGAATCGGCTTGTTCCCGCCGAGGACGTTCAATATTCGGTCAGCGATCCGAATGTGCTGAACGTCTCCGAAGACGGAACGTTAACCGCTCTCGCGCCGGGAGTTGCGATGGTTCGGGTTCGGGTACAAGGAATTGACGCGGAATCCGTGAAGATCGAAGTGTCGAGATGGACGAAGTTCGATTTGAAGCCTCAAGACTCACAGCTGCAGGTAGGGCAAGTCTCGCAAATAACGGCCGTAGCCAAATTCGAGAGCGGATTTACGGTTCCGTTTCCGCCGGAGGATGTGACATGGAAGGTGAAGGGGGACGGCATTCAGGTGACGGAGCAAACCGGGGCTAAACTGTCTTTTCAAGTTGTCGCCAAAGGCGTCGTATGCGTGGAAGCGACCCTTCAGTTTAACGGAAAAACGATGACAAGCCGAACGAAGCTGCTTATTCAATAATCGGGAGATGTATGAGTATGAGACGCACATTTCAGAAGAGCGGGTTGATCGTATCGTGCCAGGCTCTTCCTGACGAGCCTCTGCATGGCGCGGAAATGATGAAGCGAATGGCCGTTGCCGCCGAGCAGGGGGGAGCGGTCGGCATTCGGGCGAACGGTACGCAGGATATCAGGGCGATTAAAGAAGCCGTCGAAGTGCCGGTCATCGGGATCATCAAACGGGACATCCCCGGTTCGGCTGTTTATATTACACCCGAAATGGAAGATGTTCGCGCGATTCTGGAGGCGGGCGCGGATATCGTCGCTTTGGATATGACCGACCGCGAAGGCCGGTTAAGCAAAGTCAAGGAAATGATCGATTTCATTCATGCCGCCGGGGCAAAGGTCATGGCCGATATATCCGTATTGGAAGAAGGCATGGCTGCAGAGCGTCTTGGCTCCGATATCATTTCGACGACTCTATCGGGTTATACCCCGTACAGTCCTCGGCAGGCCGGGCCCGATCTGGAATTAGTCAAGAAGCTGACCGAGAAGGTTCCGGTACCCGTCGCGGCCGAAGGAAGAATATGGAGCGAGCGGGAAGCCGTACAGGCCATGCGGCTCGGAGCTTCCTACGTTGTAGTGGGCGCCGCCATTACCCGCCCGCATGTGATTACGAAACGATACGCGGAACGTATGGACGAGTGGCTGCGCAATAAGCTGCGAGCGGGGAATTGGTGAACGTTTGGTTGACTGCGGGAGGAGCAACATGACTAAGACACTGCCGGAACAAGCCGTCGGCGTTGACATTGGAGGCACGAAAATCCATATCGGCATTACGGATCGTTCCGGCAACGTAGCCGCCGAGCTTACCGTGCCGTCGGTGGACACGGAGCGACGGGTGATCGGACAGGTGATTGCCGGCATTCGGAACGTGATGAAGTTGGCTGAAGACCGGGAAGAACCGCTCAATCTCCAAGGCATCGGCGTTGGGAGCGCCGGACAAATCGATTTTGCTTCGGGCACGGTGCATTATGCCAACGATTTGCTGCCGGATTATACGGGAACGCCCATTCGGGAGCTGCTGGAACGCGAATTTTCATTGCCGGTATATGTGGATAATGATGTCAACGTTCTTGCGCTGGCCGAGAAGCGGTTCGGGTCCGGCCGGCATTCGAAGTACATGATTTGCATCGCCTTGGGGACCGGCGTCGGAGGAGCCCTCCTGTCGGAAGGGAAGTTAGTCCGCGGCGCATTCGGCGGGGCGGGCGAATTCGGTCACATGACCGTCGATTTTCGAGGACCGCGATGCATCTGCGGCAATTTGGGATGCCTGGAACTGTATGCGTCGGGATCCTCCATCGCGAGAAGAATGAACGAACGGTTGAAGATGAGGGAACGAGTCGGCGCAGATGCGCCGACGGTTCCCGATGCCAGAGAGGTTTTTGCCCGGTGGCGGCAAGGAGACGAGATAGCGGAGCAGGTTATCGACGAAGCGGTCGCTGCCTTAAGCTCGGCTATCGCCAGTCTCATTCATATCGTCAATCCCGATACTATCGTCATCGGCGGAGGCGTCGCGGAATCCGGCGAAGCTTTCTTCGCCAAAATCCGGAACGAAGTCAAGCGCAGAGCGATGCCTTCCATGTATCGGAACGTTCGAATTGAAGGCGCCAGCTCGGGAAGCCGGAGCGGAATGCTTGGAGCCGCACAGCAATTATGGGAGTATTCGTGACGGCAGATCGGATCAAGCCGTCCAACTGAAAACCCGACAAGCCGAAAGGTGAGGCCAAGTTACGCGTACGCCTTGAGTGCCGCTTTATTGCACGGCCTCACGCACGAAGGCGTCGTCCATATTCAGAGGAACGTGTGAACTTCGCTTGAGGATGGGCAAGGCGCTGATCAACGAGATCGGAGCGGTAGAGCGTTTGCGAAGGCGGGAGTCCGAGTTTTTGGGGAGGAGCAGGTCGTTCGGCTGGACAAACCGAGCCTGTCCGGCGAAGATTTCGCTTATTATCTCAACAAGGCCCCTGGTGCGATGGCTCTGCTCGGGGTTCGAAACGAAGAGAGGGGCATCGTTCATCGTAAGGCAACTCTCAAACGAAAGGGGATCCGCCGCCTTCAGGCACGGGTCCCCTTTAAAAGTCGGTCCTGTTTTTGCAAGCCAGTTGCAAGATGAAGAACAGGCACGGCTTATTGCGACGTCAGAGCTGTTAGCGTTCCGCGGAGGCTGCTCCGGCGAATCCGCCTGGAATTGCGCGGAATAGGATGGGGGCAACGAGGGCAAGCCGTTCCATCTGCTCTCGCTGCTCCTATTCCTGCTGCCTGTCGACGCTGAGGCTGAGCACCGAGTGGCCGATCGCCCGATGGACTTCGGATCGCTGTCTAGATATGATCCGCTGAACTAAATAGCTATAGTCAATTTTTCAACAGGGCATGAACTTTTAAATCGCTTTACAAGTTGTAAAACAATTATTATTTCAAGTAGGAATGATATCATTCGAGAGCGATTCTTCAATTGGTAATTCTTTCTTAAATAATGAGTAAGCCATATGCTTATCTAGCGCGAAGATTGCTGCCCCCAATGCGCCTCCGATTTCATTATATACTGATTTTTTAACTACCACATTCGCAGTTAGCGGACTCATTGCCCGTTGGTTCATAACATGAGTGGCAATTTTTAAGTAATATTCATTCCCTGTTGGAATAGGACCCCCTAAAATAATGGCCTCGGGATTTAAAATGTTAACAAGGTTTGCCATTGCAATACCTAGATAGGAGGCTGCTTTGTGAACGACTTTCATGCACAACTCATCTCCCGCATCAGCACCGGAGCAAATCTTATCCGCTTTAATAAGCTGCAAATCGTAATTAACGTCAGGATAGAGGAAGGAACTTTGAGCGCCATTACGAAGTAGCATTCGTACTTCCTGCTCCATGGCAGGCCCTGTTGACAATTGTTGCAAGCATCCTTGATTGCCGCAAGGGCATAATGGTCCATCCGGATCAATAGTAATATGGCCCAACTCACCTGCCCCCCCGATTGCGCCGGTTACAAGTTGACTATCGTTCAGCAATCCAGCCGCAATTCCCGTACCTATACCAATATAAATGACTTGGCTAAAATCCTTCCCAGAACCAAAACGACATTCTGATAGACCACGAGCTCGATGTCTGTTTATCACAGCTGTTTGCCAACCAGTCTCTTGCTGAATCATGGTACTTATATCAACTTCACACCATCCCAAATCAGAGGCACTATTGATAACACCTCGATTGATGTCAATGAGTCCCGGCATGCCTAATCCAATCAACTGGATTGGTTTGGTCTCGAGCGTATCGACAAAATTGTTTAAATGCTTGGTCAGTGTTTTAACTACGACTTGAGGTGAACTATCATTTGAAGGGATTGTTAATTTGTTAATTAAATTCCCATGTAAATCGAACGCCCCTAATGTCCAAATTTGGTTACTATAATCAGCACCAAGGACAACAATAGAATTTGGGCATAACTCCAGTAACGTTGCTGGTCTGCCTCCGGTGGTGTAACGAGACTCCGTTTCCTTCACTAGATTTAATTGTATTAATTCCGCAATGGCTACAGAGATCGTTGCTCGGCTTAGCCCAGTCATTTTTGTAAGTTCAATTCTTGAAAGAGCTCCATACATCCTTAGTGCTTGGATAATACTGACTTTAGTGCCCTTTTGATCGCCAACATTATTGATACTATCCATTTTATATATGGACCTCCTTTTGTTTTTATGTTTACATATGTGGGAGTAAATCATTGTTTTCCTAAACCGAGTTCACACAGTGCGCCAATCTTTGCAACAAAATAAATTTAAAAGATTGCATAATTTACACCCTTAATATTCAATTGCATTCTGTATCCGCAATTCTACAGGGATTGCGGTGTGGACACAGACGCGTTTTTCTTATGGTTTAACAAGAATAATTAGAGCTATACGGTACATATGAACATTATAAAACAAAGTCAGGTTCTTTGACAATTTACATTTACACTAGTCTCTTCGGATTTAACCGTTTTTATGACTCTTGGCCCCGATCAAAGGGACTTAATTTAGAAAGCAATTAAATAGTTAATTCGTATATTGACGTAACTGTGGAATAGGATGTATAGTAAACGTGTTCAATAAATCCTGCTTAAACTGAATTGTAGATTGAAAACTTAACTAAACCAATGTACCAAGTATCAATGAAAGTCGTCGCACGTCTAAAAGAGGAATAAGGGGCTAAACCATGGAAAAGCGAAGACTGGGATTCTCTGATTTATATCTGAGCGTTTTGGGGATGGGATGCTGGCAATATGGCGGTGGTAAATACTGGGGTCCCCAAAATCAGAAAGATGTGGATGAGGTAGTCCATCGTGCTTTGGATTTAGATATTAATTATTTTGATACCGCCGAGGTTTACAATGACGGTGAGAGCGAACGATCGCTGGGCACTGCTTTGAAGGGGATCAGGCACAAGGCAATTATAGGAACGAAGGTTACCCCGGCCAATACTTCACCATCCGTTTTACGACAGCGATGTGAAGATTCCTTAAGGCGTCTACAAAGCGATTATATTGATTTATATATGGTACATTGGCCAATTACCCCGCACGGGATCGAGCATTTTACGAATGATCGTGCTGTCATCGATACTCCTCCTTCTATAGAAGAAGCTTTTGGGACCTTATCCACTTTGCAAAAGGAGGGGAAAATCAGATATATCGGCATTAGCAATCATGGCGTGAAGCAAATGAATCAAGTAAAGGCTACTGGCGTGCAGGTTGTAGCCAATGAACTTGCGTACAATTTATTTTCGAGGGGCATCGAAGAAGAAATTTTGCCGCATTGTGTATCTAATCATATCGGCGCAATAGGATACATGCCCCTTCAACAGGGATTGCTAAGCGGGAAGTACAAAAGTTTGGATGAAATAAAACCCATGCAGGCAAGGTCTCGTCACTTCCACCATGTAAGAGGGGAGGGAGCCAGGCATCATGAGGAAGGGGCAGAAGAAGAAATCGTTGAAGCGCTGTCAAAACTGCATGAATTAGCGGATCAATTGAAAACCCCTATCTCCGTTTTTTCTCTTGCATGGGTTATCGCCAATCGGAACGTGGCTACCACAATCGTTGGTTCGCGCAATATCGAACAACTAAAATCTAACCTGCATAGCACGTATTATCAACTCAGTAGCGAACTATATAATCAGTTGAACGAAATTACGAAGCCTATTTTGAAAAAACTTGGATCTAACCCTGACTATTATGAAAATCGATATAACAGTCGAATTGAGTGAAACAATGTCAACATGTCATGAAGAAAGAAGGGATTCCATGAGAATAACAGGCTACGAAACCTTTATTGTGCCTCCTCGCTGGCTATTTATTAAATTAACCACCGATGAAGGTCTTGAAGGCTGGGGTGAACCCATAGTAGAAGGTCGAGCGGCAACAGTGAAGACAGCTGTGGAAGAACTGATGGAGTATCTAATCGGAAAGGATCCGCTTCGTATAGAGGATCACTGGCAGGTCATGTACAGAGGGGGATTTTACCGCGGCGGACCCATCTTAATGAGTGCGATATCGGGTATTGATCAAGCTTTATGGGATATCAAAGGGAAATTTTATAATGCTCCAATTTATCAACTTTTGGGTGGTGCTTGCCGCGATTCCATAAAAGTGTATTCATGGATCGGCGGAGACCGTCCAAGTGAGGTTGGACTTGCAGCATTAGAAAAAAAAGACGCAGGTTTTACCTCC
This sequence comes from Cohnella zeiphila, assembly GCF_014212055.1. GTDB lineage: Bacteria > Bacillota > Bacilli > Paenibacillales > Paenibacillaceae > Cohnella > Cohnella zeiphila. Next base: position 219,762 of record NZ_JACJVO010000021.1, read on the forward strand.
ATCAAAATGAACGCGACCGAAGAAATTCAATTCATCGATTCATTTGAAAAAATCGACCAAGTAATTGAAAGGGTTCGCGCCATTCGGGAAATGGCTGGCGATTACTTTGGCATCGGCATCGATTTTCATGGTCGGGTACATAAGCCCATGGCAAAAATATTAGCCAAGGAATTGGAGCCGTTTCGTTTAATGTTCATTGAAGAACCTGTCTTATCGGAACATAACGACGCGCTTAGGGATATCGCGTTGCATACAACGATACCGATTGCTACAGGCGAACGGATGTATTCGCGTTGGGAGTTCAAGACACTACTTAACGAGGGATACGTTAATATTATTCAACCTGACCTGTCTCACGCAGGTGGTATTACAGAGTGCAAAAAGATTGCGACTATGGCAGAAGCCTATGATGTCGCTTTGGCACCTCATTGTCCTTTGGGACCGATCGCATTGGCTGCTTGTTTGCAGGTGGATGCGACGGCTCATAATGCATTCATTCAGGAGCAAAGTCTAGGCATTCATTATAACGAAGGCAGTGATGTGTTGGATTATCTTACCGACGCAAGTGTTTTTGAATATCGGGATGGGTATGTTAGTATCCCTCAAGGACCGGGACTTGGGATTGAAATCAATGAAGAGCATGTAAGGGAAATGGCGAAAACAGGACATCGTTGGAGAAATCCGATTTGGCGTCACAAAGATGGTACGGTGGCCGAGTGGTAGTGCTGCACCCCTCATTTTCGGAAAGAGGTGAAAATTTATGACAATCCATTCCCAAAATATTGTTCCAAACTGGAATTTTGTACAGGGTATGATCGGTGAAGTTCCTGAATTCTGGAAGGCAACAAACCCTAGACCGGCTCAAGCCCCCATTTTTAAATTGATTCAGGAGAATGGGCAGAAAGTACTGATGGCAGGAGGTAACGGGGATGTAAATTGCGTAGGGTGTTTACACGCTTCCATTCCAATCGTTTTAGGCAAAACCTACCGCATGAAGGTGGAATTTGCTGTTTCAGACGATGTGGAACCCTATCAGAATTTACTGTTTGCAATTTACACCGAACACTTTAATGATGGCATCTTTCATTATACATATTCAGAAGGGCATTACAAAGGAGAAAACACGTTTTTTATACCTGGCGACGGCGAAATAAACGGAGAAGTTCGAATTTATTTCAAATTGAGCAGTCAGGGCAAAGCTTGGATTAAATTTGTTACCCTTGAAGAATGTGAAGCGATTCCGCCGCGAAAAGCAAGAGTAGCTTGTGTTCAGGGTATGGCCGAGTTGGAGAATTGGGAGCGTGTTCTTGAGTTTATCGGCAAAAAAGGCGTAGATCTCGTGCTTCTCCCGGAAACGTTCAGGAGCAAGAACTTCGAAGATGCAGAGAATATAGACGGCCCAAGCGCTGCATTGATGTCTAGCAAAGCCAAACAACATCGGATGTATGTCTCGGGCACTTTTTTCCATTTGGATCAATCTGACGGTTATCTATATAATACCGGACTAATCATGGATAGAAACGGGCAAATCGTCGGAAGGTACGATAAAAACCATCCGTTTACTTCTGAATTGTTAGATGGAGGGGTGGCCCCAGGGGAGGATGTCCCTGTATTTGATACCGATTTTGGTAAAATCGGCATGATGATCTGCTATGACAGTTGGTTCACAGATGTGACTGAGCTGCTTGCGCTAAAGGGAGCCGAAATCATTTTATTCCCGAGCGCAGGGTACTATCAAAGCATCATTCCTGCTCGAGCTTCCGATAACTGTGTCAGGATCGTAGCGAGCAGTTTGGATTGTCCAATGGGCATTTGGGATACTTCAGGCGCAGAGGTGCAGAATCCCAATGCAGATCCGACGCGATTTGCCAATTGCGACAATACATTTAGTGATGTATATCGAGAAGAAGTCTTTGGGATTAAGATTCTCTTTGCATCTTTAGATTTAAATGTATCTCCTTCTCCTCATAATTGGGGAGGGCCTATGAGATCCGCCCCCGGCGGTAGAAGAAACCGCCGCGAGCAGAAAAAAGGGTTGTTTGATCAAATTCAGTCTGAACTAACGCTAACAAAGAAAAAGGGAGAATAGAACGATGAAAAAAGGCTCGATCAGTTTTTCTGTCTTTACGAAACCATGGAAAAGTCTGTCCGTTTGGGAAATGGGCAAACAAATCAGCGGCTGGGGATTCGATGGTATTGAATTCCCGTTGAGGGAAGGATATCTGCTGGAACCAAAGGATGCAGAAAAGGGATTGCTGAAGCTTGTGCAACAACTATCCGAACACGGTCTGAAGATTTTCAGTGTTGCTAGCGTAACGGACGAACACGTATTTGCCGGGTGTGCAGAGGCCGGAATCCCTATTATTAGAATCATGCCTGATATTACGAAGGGCGAAGGGTATTTAGCATCTGAACAAAGGGTGAGACGCCAACTGGAAAGTCTGGTTCCTTTATGTGAGAAATATGGAGTTAAGGTTGGGCTTCAACAGCATTATGGCGATAATGTCGTTGATTCCACAGGCATGTTGCACTTGATCGAAGGTTTCGAACCCAAGCACATTGGAGCTATTTGGGACGCTGCTCATGATGCGTTGGCCGGGCAGCAGCCGGAATATGGATTGGATATCGTATGGTCCCATCTTTGCATGGTCAATTTCAAAAATGCCTACTATAAAAGAAGCAATGGTCCGGAAGCGCAACAGGCCGAATGGAAACGCTATTTCACGTTGGGAAGCCAAGGTCTGGCATCCTGGAGAAGAGCAGTAGAATACTTGAAATATCGAAATTATCATGGAGTCGTATGTTTAACTGCTGAGTATACAAATGAGGATGACGTGAACCGCTTAATTCAACTGGATATTAATTATGCCAAGCAATTATTTATCGGAGAGGAGGCTTGAGAGGGAATGAAGAAAACAAGAGTTGCTGTTGTTGGTGCTGGGCATATGGCCAACAATGTTCATTATCCTTCACTGGCGTCCTTTGAAGACGTAGAGATTGTAGGAATTTGCGATGTGAATACGGAACGACTGAATTTGACAGCCGATAAATACCGAGTGACGAATCGCTTTACCGATTACAAGGAGATGGTTTTCAAAACCGAGCCGGATGCCGTATATGTAATCGGACAACCACACATTCTTTATGATGTTTGGATGTGGTGTCTCGAGCAGAAGTTACATTTGTATATTGAGAAGCCTCTCGGAATAACGATCCATCAAGCCAGGGCACTCACATATATGGCAGAGAAAAATAATTGCATCACGCAAGTAAGCTTTCAAAGACGCAGTTCTCCAATGGTAGCTATGCTGCGTAATGAGTGTTTAAAAAGAGGGCCGATCACTCATGCGACTTGCAAGTTCTACAAGTCGGAGATGGTGCCGTTTTTGGGTGCTCGCGATCGAATGATGGATGATACGGTTCACTCTATCGACACGCTGCGATGGATGTGCGGGGGGGAAGTAACCAAAATTGAAAGTAAGACAAGGCGTATTGGCGTGCCTGATATCAATTTTATATCCGCTACCCTTCATTTCGACAACGGTTCAACCGGATACTTATTAAACAGCTGGTCTAGCGGAAGAAGGATTTTTGCAGTAGAAATGCACTCGCAAAATATTTGCGCTGAGGCAGAGCACGAAAATAAGGGTTATCTCTATGCAGATGGAGATACAAAAGGAATAGAATACGATGCGCGTAAAATAGCCGGAGGGGATGAGTTCTATCTGTATGGCGGTTTCCAAAGCAAACATCGTGAATTTTTAGATTGTTTAAAGGAAGGAAAGCAGCCTTCTTCCCATTTTGCCGATGCTCTTAAAACGATGGAAGTTGCGGAGAAGATTCTTGCAAAAGCAATTCTTGAAGACTGACCAAAACTAGCTGATTCCTGCATGCGGGAATCAGCTTGTATTTCATTATGGAAAGGATGAACAGAGTTGCTAAAAGGGATTCCAATGATCTTATCGCCGGATTTGATGAAAACTCTTATGGAAATGGGTCATGGAGATGAGTTGGTCTTATCCGATGGGAATTTTCCTGCTGCTACTTGCGGGAAGCGTTTAGTCCGGTGCGATGGGCATTCCATCATTAAGCTCCTTGAAGCGATTATGATTTATTTCCCTTTGGATCTAAAAGTCGAACGTCCTGCTGCTGTCATGTCTCTTCTTCCAAATGAACAAGCACCTGTTGTGTGGGAAGAATACATGAATATTATTCGAAGATATGAGGCTTCTTTTACGGACTTTGATTACGTAGACAGATTTGCTTTTTACGAACGTGCCAAACATGCTTTCGCTGTTGTGGCAACAAGTGATATGGCGTTTAAAGGGAATCTTATATTAAAGAAAGGGGTTGTTCGTGAAAATAACTAACACTTACTTATATATATATTTGACATAAGTAAATTCCTGTGTACTTTGTTTTGTAAATAATAGATGTATTATTTGCTCTAAATCATCTACTATCATTGATTTTCTCTTTCTAAATGCAGGAATGAGAAAATAAATATCCCAATATAAAGTACAAATATTGACATAAGTAATGTAATGCCGTAATATAAAAACAGTGAAATGAAATCGCTTACTGGTAATTTTTAAACTATAATTTGGAAAAGGGGGGCTAAAAGGCAAGGGGGTTGTCGGTTTGTTATAAGTTTATGTTTTCGATTTGTAATGTTTTAAATTAAATCGTGCGGAGCGGGAGGTCAATCTGAATGAAGATTAGAAAATCATCCAAAGTTATGTTAATTGTTATGCTTTTGATGGTTGTTTTCACTGCGGCGTGTAGTAATAATGGGGCCCAATCTTCAAATAACGGGGCTCAAGCATCTAGTACTAACAGTTCGTCTACGCAATCCAATAGTCAAACTGCCGACGATAAACCATCTGGCCAACCCGTTAAAATTTCCTTCTTTGCGTCGCCATCCGCCTTGGTTGCTGATTTGAATACGAACAAGTTCACTCAATATGTAGAAAATGAATTTAATATGAAAATTGATTGGATGACCGTGCCTCAGAGTGATATTAGTACAAAACAATCCCTGCTGATGGCAAGCGGCGACTATCCCGAGGTATTCTGGAACGGAAGTTTTGATACCTCCGATATTCTGAAATATTCTCAACAGGGAATCTTAGTGCCGTTGAACGACCTTATCAAGGAATATGCCCCCAACATTCAGGAAGCCTTAGACACCATCCCAGGGATCAAAGAGATTTCTACCGCTCCAGACGGCAATATTTATGGTCTACCTCAATATAACTATTGCTTGCATTGTTACTATGCCGCGAAATTGTGGTTGAATACGAAGCTGCTAGACGAATATGGATTGCAGATGCCAACGACACCGGAAGAATTCGAGCATGTGCTTCAGGTCTTTAAAGATAAGCAAGGGAAAGACTTTATCCCGCTGACAGGTTCTACTGATGGTTGGCACTCAAATCCAGTCGTCTTTTTAATGAATGCGTTTGCTTATGATAACGACGACAACTACTTCGATGTAGAGGATGGCAAAGTAAGCTTCTCTCCTTCTTCACCGGAATGGAGGAAGGGATTAGAGTACATTCATGAGTTGTATGCGAAGGGTTTAATAGATCCGCAATTCCTGAGCCAGAAAGATGACGTCTTAAAAAGAAATTTAGCACAGAATAAAGTCGGAGTCTTTGCCGCCGGAGGATCAAATAACGAGTTAGAAGGCGGAGATATGCACCCAGATTTTCAATACTGGCGGACTGTTCCGCCGTTGAAGGGTCCCGATGGCCTCCAGGAGGCGGCATTCTTTGGAAACCAGCCGACATCTCTGACGTTTGTGATGACCAAAAAGTCAACAAAAGAACAACAAATCGCAATGATGAAATTCTTGAATTTCGTTTGGAGCCCTCTCGGAACCGAAATGTTGCAGTTTGGACCGGAGGGCGAGTACTGGAAGAAAGCTCAACCAGGAGAGTTGGGCCTGAATGGTCAACAGTCACTCTATACGGATAAAGGCGACAGTAAGACTGGATTTTATTCCGGAGGAACGAAACAAAATGAAGGCTGGGACGCAATGGGGCCTATGTATGGTTCGGAGTTGTTGAGGAACCTTTCCATCGTTGCTGTGCCGCCGCTGCAACCAGGAGGCTCGCAAACGACACTCCATCTAGAGACTTTGCTGAATTATGTTGGACACCAACCGGCGCAAGTTTACCCGGGCGTAGTATGGGTGCCGGTTGATCAAGTTCAACAATACGCGGTATATAAAACGAACATCAAAAAGTACGTAGATGAGTGGACCGCTTCATTTATCGCAGGTAACAAATCGTTGGATAAAGATTGGGATGCGTATATCAAAGGCCTCGATAATCTTGGTCTGAACGACTATTTAAAAATGTCGCAAGATAGTATGGGGAAGCCGTTTGATACCAGCGCATTTAAACCTGATCAAGATGCTCTAAATTACTTGTTGTCGCTTAAATAAACGTACATGATCTATTGGGGTGTTTGAGGGCTCGTCGTTCGATGCCCTCAAACATCCACAATATTATGGAATGGGGAATCACATTTGAATGTCATTACGAAAAAAATCTTAAAGCACTGGCAACTATACTTGGTGATTGCACTCCCCTTCGCCTTTTTGATTACCTTTAATTACATACCTATGTTAGGCGTTCAGATCGCTTTCAGGGACTATAACCCAGTACAAGGGATTTGGCATAGCAATTGGTCTGGCTGGAAGCAGTTCGACTTTTTCTTTAGTTCGCCATATTTTGGACCCATCATAAAAAATACACTAAGAGTCAGCATTTATTCCTTGATTGTGGGCACGCTATCCGCCATTTTCCTTGCAATTGCATTGAACGAGATTAAAAATAGACGTTTTAAACGGACGGTGCAAATGGTTACCTATATGCCGTATTTTATATCTACGGTTGTATTGGTAGGGTTGATGGATATTATCCTATCACCGACCGCAGGACTATACGGACAAATTGGTCGCTTATTGGGTATTGACTCGCTTCCCGATATTATGGGAAGTCCTAATGCTTTTCCTTCGCTATATGCTTGGTCTGGCGTTTGGCAAGAAACCGGCTACGGTGCTGTCCTCTATTTGGCCGCTTTGTCCGGCGTAAACCCTGAACTGTATGAAGCGGCGAGAATAGATGGAGCATCTCGGATACAAAAAGTCTTTCGTATCGACTTGCCGGCAATTCAGCCGACGATCATTGTGCTCTTTATTTTATCCATCGGCGGGCTGCTGGGTATAGGATTCGAAAAGGTTTTTCTTCTTCAAAATATTCTGAATCAAAGTACTTCCGAGATTATCTCGACTTATGTATATAAAGTCGGCTTAGTAGACGCGAACTACAGTTTCTCTGTAGCAGTTGGTTTATTTAACTCTGTCATCGGATTCGTTCTAATTATGATTTCTAATTTCATGGCTAAAAGACTGACAGAGTCGAGTCTATTTTGAGGAGGAAGAAATGAATACCTCTGCTATCCGAGAACCTAGGGGAGACCGTCTCTTCTTATTATTTTTATACATTATTCTGAGTTTGATTGGTATTTCAATCGCTTATCCACTCATCTATATCCTAAGTTCTTCTTTCAGTTCTTCCAATGCTGTGCTGTCGGGTGATGTCTGGCTATGGCCTGTGCATCCGACATTGAGTGGTTATAAAGCAGTGTTGCTCTATCCGAGTATCGGTACGGGTTATATCAATTCTGCAGTTTATACGGTTTTGGGAACCATTCTAAGTGTGTCCCTAACGATAATGATGGCTTATCCGCTTTCACGAAAAACGTTTTACGGAAGAAGATTTTTCATTTGGATACTGCTATTTGCCATGCTCTTTAGCGGAGGGTTAATCCCCTATTATTTGGTAGTTAAGTCGCTGGGGATGATCAATACAATGTGGTCGATTATTGTACCATCCGCCTTTAATGTGTTCTCGGTTCTAGTGGCAAAGACGTTCTTTCAACAGAACATACCGGATGAACTTTACGAAGCTGCTCAAATTGATGGTTGCAGTGATATCCGTTTTCTATTGAAAATGGTGATTCCGCTTTCCAAGCCGGTTATCGCGGTATTGGTTCTTTGGTCGGCTGTTGGTTCATGGAACTCCTATTTTAACGCTTTAATATTTTTAAATCACGACGATCTTTACCCACTGCAGCTTATTTTGAGACAAATTCTAGTTTTGAATAATGTAAATATGCAATCGATGAATCTATCACCCGAGATGTATCAACAGTTCGAGGATATGAAAAATCTATTGAAGTACTCCGTCATTATTGTGACATCTGTACCGGTTTTATTCCTATATCCGCTCGCACAAAAGTATTTTGTTCAAGGGGTAATGATTGGTTCGGTTAAGGAGTAATCTGCTTGTTTTTACAAATGGTCATTTATATTTTGGAGGGAACTGCAATGAAATTTGGGGTATGCTCCGTTGCGTTTGGTCCGATCGGTTACCAGGAATTGGCCCGAAAGATTAGCCTTTACGGATTTCGCTCCACTCATTTGGAAATGAACCAAATCGTCGATATCGACCACCGGCTGGGGAGATTAAGTACCGGTGTGGCGAACCTCGTGGCAGAAGAATTCGATCGCCATGGCGTACGGATTCCCATCCTGGGCTGTTACTCTAATTTGATCCATCCGGATCACGAAAATCGTCGTTACTTAATCAATCAATTTAAGGAGCATCTTCGGTTTGCCAGGGATTTTGGCGCGAGCGCCGTCTCAACGGAAACTGGAACAGCCAACCGAGAAAGCCAGTGGGACCCCCACCCAGACAATCAAAACGAAGACAATTGGAAGCTCTTGAGAAACGTGGTAGAGGAGATCACCGAGGAAGCTGAAAAGTGGGGAGTATTTGTTGGGCTTGAGGGGTTTTTCAACAATGTTATCGATACACCTGAACGGATGCATCGCGTGCTTCAGGAGATTCCTTCCTCCAATATCGGAATTGTGATGGATCCATGCAACTATATCCGCAAGCGCGATGCAACAAAGCAAGACGACATCATCAAGGAAGCGTTCGATCGACTTGGAGACCGGATACTTATCGCCCACGCTAAAGACTTCAATTACCGTCAGTACGACGACATGGCCCAACCGATTAACATTCAACCGGCGGCAGGTAAAGGGGATTTGAATTATCCTTTATATTTGCGGCTGCTGACCGAACATAAACCGAATGTTGAAATCTATTTGGAGCATCTGTCAGAAGATGAGATGTTTACTTCATGTGCGTACGTAGGAAAAATAATGAATCAGATCCTCTCAGAGAAGGAGTAAAACCGAAATGTCCACAGCGAACTCTTTGATTTATCCTTTGCCCTGCAAGCATGATTACGGTATTGGCATCGTGGGCGCAGGAGGCATTGTTAACTATGCTCATCTGCCAGCTTACCGCAAGGCTGGATTGAATATCATTGGGATTTGCGACATCAACGAGAATGCGGTCCGAAATTCGGCGCAAAAGTGGGAAATCCCTTTCAGCACGACCGATTATCGGGAATTGCTGAAACGAAACGATATTCAGATTATTGACATTGCCATCCCAAATGAAGGACGGGTGGACATTGTAAAAGAAGCGGTCGCAGCAGGAAAGCATATCCTCATTCAGAAACCGTTCGCCCATCAAATTGAACAGGCCGAAGAAATGGTTCGATCAGCAAGCGAACATGGGGTTCGCCTTGCAGTAAACCAAAATGCTCGATTCGCTCCTTTCTATAGAAAGGCAAAAGAAATCATTGACTCGGGGATATTGGGTGAACTTTATTTGATGACACATGAAATGCGGATCAATCAGGACGAGGCATTGGCTGGTACTTGGTTCGCGAAAGTTCCGAATTTTTTGCTAGTGGACTATGAAATCCATCATTTGGACTTGATGCGTTTTTGGTCTGGAAGCACCCCCGAACGTGTATATACCAGCGGAACCCGCATGCCTGGACAACACATTCAATCCGACATGACTGTATTGACGACGATGGAATTCGCCAGCGGGTTACGAGCTTCGTTGATTACTGTAGACACATTGCAGTCAAACCAAGCTTTTTGGAGTTTTACGGTTGAAGGGACGAAAGGGAGTTTATATGGCCGAATTAGTCACGACTATACCGTCTTCGAACTGGACTATTATACCAAAGACAATCCTGGACAATGGACGCGCGTTACTCCGCCGGGGCGATGGTTCGTAGACGCCTTTTACGGGTCGATGTTTGAATTAATGAACGCCATCCAAGAAAATCGCGAGCCTTCGATCAGCGGCCGAGATAACCTGGAAACTCTCCGTTTGCTTCACAGCATGATCCGTTCCACGGAAAAGAAGATGATCGTTTCTGTCGAGTGAAGAACACGATGATAAACGAAAGGAGAATGTACATGAGGGCGGTTATCAATTACTCATCCGGACCCGGAAGCGTGGAAATTCGGGACGTCCCAATTCCTTCTGTGCTAGGACCGAAAGACATTTTAATCCAAGTGAAAGCAGCAGGCGTTTGCGGCAGCGATTTGCATATGTATCACGACATTCAGGGATTTCCCGTTAAGCGTCCGGTTACGCTTGGACATGAATACTCCGGTATTGTCGCCGATGTGGGAACGGAGGTCACCCTGTTCCAGTCGGGCGACCGGGTGGTTAGTGAAACACCTGCATATGTATGTGAGACTTGTATTTACTGCCGAACCGGCCATTACAATCTATGTCCGAACCGTCGAGGGTTCGGTGTCCTAGAAGATGGTGCCATGGCGGAATACGTGAAAACGCGGGAGGCCATCGTACACAAGGTTCCAGACAACGTGTCCTTTGAAAAAGCGGCCATGACGGAGCCTACCTGTGTTGCCTACAATGCGGTTGCCCATCATTCCCGGATTCGCCCGGGCGACCATGTTGTCGTGATCGGACCCGGCCCGATCGGATTGATGTGCGTACAGATCGCGAAGCTGTTTTCCCCGGGGCAATTAATGATCGTCGGCACCAGCAAGGATAAGAACCGGTTGGAAATCGCCCGGCAGTTCGGCGCCGATAGCGTGATCGTTGCCGACGAGCAAGATGTTGTGAAGGAAGTCATGTCCTATGGTGATGGCTTTGGTCCGGATCTCGTTCTGGATGCCGTGGGCATTTCCGTTACCCTGAAACAGAGCGTCGAAGTCGTACGTCCGGGAGGACAAATTACGAAAATTGGTTGGGGACCGTCCCCCGTCGGATTCTCCCTCGACCCTCTGATCCAGAAAGCGGCTCGCCTGCAGGGATCGTTCAGCCATAACTACCCGATGTGGGAAAAAGTGCTGCTGATGATGGGTAAAGGGGAAATCGACCCGCTGCCGATGACGAAGGTATACGATATTGATCAATGGCAACAGGCGTTCGTTGAAATGGACTCCCTTGCACATGCGAAATCTATCATTCAGCCGAATCCGTAAGGGGACGAAACATACAAAAATAGTAAAGGGAGAAAACCGAATGGAACCAATTGTACAGATTTCGCTTGACTTAACAAATATAAGGGAAGCTCTCGAGATGGCGGAAGTAGCCGTGGAGGCAGGTGTGGACTGGATAGAAGCCGGTACGCCGCTGTTGCTTGGCGAAGGGCTTCACGCCGTGGCCGCGCTACGCAAAGCATATCCGAAACACCCCATTGTGGCGGACTTGAAAACGATGGACGGCGGTTATTTAGAGGCGGAAATGATGGCCAAGGCCGGGGCCACTCACGTCGTTGTCATGGGGGTTGCCCATCCTGCGACGATCCGTGCGGTCGTGAAAGCCGCCCGTGATTACAATATTAAGGTGATGGGAGACATTATGGCCGCCCCCGATCCCGTTGCCTGCGCGAAAATGCTGGAAGCAAACGGCGCGGATTATATTATCGTGCATACGTCGTTCGATGAGAGAGGAGAAGACCCGGCGCGGAGTCCGTTCGATCACCTGGACGCCGTCGTAAAGGCTGTTTCCATTCCCGTACAGGCCGTCGGAGGTCTCTCCGTGGATCAGGCCGCGGAAATGCCGAAGCACGGAGCCCCTCTGGTTGTTGTCGGAGCACCTTTGGTCATCGACAAAAAGGAGTTTCGTCCCAGCACGGACAAAACTGAATTGTTGTCGGTGCTCCGCGAGCTGGTTGCAAAGGTGAAAAACAACTGAGAAGGGGAGGAGTTGATCATGAGCTCCAACATGCGAGCAAGGCTGTCCGTGTTTCCAAAAGGATATATAGATGAACTTACCGACGGCCGAATGAGCGTATTCGAATGGATTGAAATGGCAGGCAGGCTGGGCGCGGACGGATTGGAGATGTATCCCTCGTTTTTAAAGCAAATGGATATTGAATACTTGCTTAAGGTGAAAGATGCTGCCGAGAAAAACGGGTTGGAAATCCCGATGATGTGCTCGTCACCCGATTTCACGCATCCCGATGCTGACTTCCGTCGCCGAGAGATCGAGAAATTGATCGAAATGATCGAAACCATGGATATTCTCGGCCCGGAGGGATTTCGCAGCGCCCGCGTGTTATCTGGCCAGAATCGTCCCGGGATATCTAGGGAAGACGGAATCCGCTGGACCGTGGAATCGATCAAACAGTTGCTTCCGTATGCCGAAGAAAAAAGGGTTCATCTCGTCATGGAAAACCATTATAAAGACGGGTTCTGGAAATACCCGGAGTTCGCTCAGCAGTCCGACATCTATCTGGAAATTATAGAGCAAATTTCATCGCCGTGGTTTGGCGTGAATTATGATCCCTCCAATGCGATTGTCGCCGGCGAAGACCCTTTAAAACTGATAGAGAAGGTCAAAAACCGAATCATGACGATTCATGCAAGCGATAGATATCTGAAGGAAGGATACACGCTTGATGATTTGAAGAATTATTCCTTGCATGGTTATTCGGCAGCCCTTGCACACGGCATTATTGGCAGAGGTCTCAATGATTACGATGCCATCTTCGGGCATTTGCGGAGCATCAATTTCCGTGGGTGGATCTCGATCGAAGATGGAGTGAATGGAATGGGAGAATTGCAGGAATCGGTCGATTTCCTCAAGGTGAAAATGGCAGAGTATCTGGCTTAAGGAGTGGCGTGAAATGGGCAACAGGTTGGCGGGCAAGGTCGTCGTCATCACCGGCGCTACCAAAGGAATCGGCAAAGGCATCGCCAAAATGTGCGCTGCAGAAGGAGCGCTTGCGGTCGTAAGCGGCAGAAACGAGCAAGACGGTATGCAGGTTGTACGGGACATTAAGGAGACGTTGGGGACGGATGCCCTCTTTGTTAAAACCGACGTCAGCCGTATAGACGATTGCCGTATATTGATCGAGCGGACAGTGGAGCATTTTGGACGAATCGACGGATTGGTGAACAACGCAGGCATCTTCCCAAGGGGTGATCTGCTGGATACGACAGAAGAGTTGTTCGACGCCGTTTTTAACGTCAACATAAAGGGCGCTTTCTTCTGTTCGCAATATGCAATGAAGGCGATGTCACGCACAGGCGGAGGATCTATCGTTCAAATTGGTTCCACCAATGCTTATAAGGGACAGAAGGATCTTGCCGCCTATTCATGCTCCAAAGGCGCGATGCTGACGTTAAGTAAACATATCGCCGGTAATTATTCGGAGCAAGGCATTCGCTGCAACTGGATTACGGTGGGTTGGGTCGCAACCGATGGTGAAATTGAGCTGCACAATCGCATGGGCGTAAGCGCAGACCGGTTAAATGAAATGGGAAAAGTGGCGATTCCAAGTGGCCGGCTGCAAACGGCTGAAGATAATGCTTATGGTGTCATTTATCTTCTATCCGACGAATCCAGCCAGGTAACCGGAACCGAACTCGTCATCACTGGGGGGCACCGTATCTAGCGGTAAAACAAACAAACTGTATATCTGGAGAATGTTTAGAGGAATGAGAAAAAACTCAAACCTCAAAACATAGATCTCGAAAGCGTTTTAAGTTTTCGAGAGCATAATAAAAGAAGGGAGGTCATTGGGTGATGTCGATCACAAATCTTCACACTTTGTTGTCATGATTCGAGTGGTATGCCCAGAAATGGGAGTATCGTAGCGCGTTAACTGCTTCGTCACCTTCGAGCTTCAAAACTGACCGGAGTCGACAAACACGTCTTGGATCTGTCTTGCCCATTCCTGACGGCGACGGCTCGATCACCGGCCGGACGGTTTAGTCATTTGTAATAGCCACTGCAAACAACTTCTATCCGAAGCGGTGTGCAAGAACTAATACGTTACTGGCGGTCTTTTGCAAGAAGTGCAAAATCTCGTTTTCCTCCTGCAGTTCGAATCCGCTTCTGCATCTCCCTCACCTGGTGCTCTTCCAACTTGAACACTTGCGCTCATGGCGATTTCCCGCTCTCCTGCGAACCTCTTCATCGTCGTTGACCTTCAATTCGCGGATCGACTTCCGCCATCGGCTTGCCGCTCTCTTAACTATGCTGGACCGTTTATTTCTTAAACGCATCGTCATACACTGGCTTTCATGCAACACAGTCTCATCTTCGTAGTGGTTAGGTTCAAGATAAACGGTATCTACTATTCATCGCCTGTTTAAGACAGGTAATCCGTATATTGAGAAAGGATCGTGGTGTTTTAAATGTACAAAGGTAACCTAAGAGGAATGTTTATCGTTCTCGCGTTTATACTTTTCGCTTCAGCGATATCTTTTGCTAAGCCCACTACAGCTAGCGAGGCGACCCTGTTGCAAAATGCCGGTTTTGAATCAGGAAACTTGACTCCGTGGGGACCTGCTACAGATGTGGTTGTTCAAAGTGAAATTGTTCACTCAGGGAATTATGCCGTCAGGCTTCAAGGATCGGTGGCGTGGTCGAGCTATTTAGCTCAATACCAAATACCGATAGAGTCAAGCACTGAATACGAATTATCAGTTTGGGTATACGCTTCCGGGAGTGACGCCAGCATTAGGGCTTATGTTAAAGATCCCGATATAGGAAACGATAGCCAACAAATAGCGTCTGCCGCCAATACTGATGGTTGGCAGAAACTAACGATCCCCTTTACTGCCTCAGAAACAACAACAAAAATTGAAGTCGGATTGAATCAGACGAATACGGGCGTCGTTTATGCGGATGATTTTGAGCTCAAAAAGGTGGGGGAAGAGCCCAGTAATCCGGAGCCGTCAGGATTTATTCATACAGACGGGTCAAAGTTTGTAGACGGCAATGGTAACGAGGTTGTTTTCAGAGGTATCGGAATGTGGGGCGGCACCGCAAGTGACACTGCGCCTTACAACAGATTTACCGAAGCTGATTTCGCGAAATATGCCGATATCGGCTTTAACCATTCCCGTCTCTACATGGCGGCGCCGCAATTCCAAACAAGTTATACAGCCCCGTATGAATTTGACGAGGCAAAGATTAGGGCTTACCTTGACCCACGCATCGCGTGGGCGAAGAAATACGGCATGACGCTGATGCTGAATTTGCACTTCACACCGGGCGATGCAAATACACAAATAAGCGATCAGACTTTGTTTACCGACAAAGAAAAACAGGAAGGGCTTATTCGGTTCTGGGAAACGATCTCGAGGCTTTATAAGGACGAACCAGTCATCGCTGGTTACGATGTCGTAAACGAGCCGAAGATAGCATCGCCTGGTACCGGAGCAGCTCCTTTCACGGCGCAAGTTGCTCAGTGGTCGGCTCTCGCGCAGCGTGTAGTAGACGCTATCAGGGCAATAGACCAAAATCACGTTATCGTTGTAGAGCGTCTATGGATTGGCAACGATACACAACCAAGAAACGATTACATGGAATGGCGCTGGGCCACTGATGGCAAATACTATTTTCCCGATATCAACGACAACAACTACGCGTACACTTATCATGTCTATGAGCCTGCCAATTACAACCATCAAACAGCGACAAATAATTTCCTTCCCGATGGTACAGTGACCGCAAGTAATGGAGCTTATCTAGGCAATGGCACATGGAATGTTGAATATTCCACCATGCTCGATGCATGGAGAAACTGGCCGAACCCCACGTGGGGGAATAACGTCTATCCTTCTGCATCCTTTGCGAAAACCGGTTATGGATCCGAAACGAATTATAATGCCATACCTATGTCCAACCCGAATAAGATACCGGATGACGCGACCGATTACGTGACGGTAACTAACAAATTCACTGCTACCGACACCGGATCGACGGGTTACAATATTGGCAGAGTACATTTGGCCCTGAATAGCGTACCCGCGGGTGCAAATGTGTGGTTCAAGGACTTGGTTGTAAAAGAATATGACGAAAGTAACAAGCTGGTCTCTACAATAACCGATGTTAATTTTAGCTCCGCATCACAAATGAATGCCGTTTTCAATTCGAGTACTCTTGCACAAAAAGGTTTTGTGTATGACGCGACAGAGCAGGCGCTTAAATTCACAAGACCAAGTTCAGGAGATCCATCCGTCAATGGCGACAATGCCAAGTTTGCGTTGACGAAGGACCACACATATGAAATATCAGTCAAAATGAAGAGCCAGACCGCGATCGGCGGCACTGTGACTCCGAGTATAAGCGTGAGTTATAACGGCACTGCCTGGGCGATGAACAAAGACTTCTTGGAATACGCATACACAGTACCTTTGGATTACATCAGGAATGTTAAAAATGTTCCGGCTTATCTCGGCGAAAGCGGCATCAACAGCGGCGACTTCCTGGATAACGCCTCTGGCGTGAACAGAGGCGGAGAGCAATGGACGTTGGATCATTATGAGATCCTATCCAGATTGCATTTAAGCAGTAGCTGGCATGCATATTTTGAATACGAAATCCAGCCCGAAATAACTCCGGAACTTGAACAAGCCTGGAGAAAAGCTTTTGGTACGTTAGCAGAAGAGGAGAACAACAAAGTAACGTTCAAGAGCGAAGGTTCCGCAGATACCTTAAAGACCGTTACGAAAGGAGAATCACTGGGCAAGGATAATATGCCGGCTAATCCCGTAAGAGACGGTTATGCCTTCGCCGGATGGTTCACAGGAACAAAAGGATCGGGAACGGCATTCAACAGAAACACGGTTCCCACCGGCGATATGACGGTAAACGCCGACTGGGTGAAGATTAGCGACATCATGGGGCCTACACTGCCTGATCCTGGTTTTGAATCGGGAACATTGTCTTCGCAGTGGGGTAAAAATGGCACACCGACAGTTCAAACAGACGTCGTTCATTCGGGGAGTTACGCCGTTAAGATGGTTAGTCCCCCGGATGACTATATGGCCTTATTCGGCACATCTGTACCCGCAAATGCCACCTATGAATGGCGGGTTTGGGTCAATTCAACTGGCAGCGGAGCAACTTATGTAAAGAATTATGACCCAAGAACGGATTTCAACAATACCAACGGAGATTGGCAGGAAATTGTGAAACGCTTTACCACTACCGCGGCGGGAAGCCAGGAGCTCGGGTTGAATCTTTGGAGCGGCTCCACTGCATACATCGATGATATCGAGCTTGCGCGCTTGTACAATGTCACGTTTGTAAATTTGAGTGACACCGTTACAAAGACCGTTGATGCGGGTGAATCTCTGGGCGCGCAATGGCCGGCTAATCCCGCGAATAGACCTGGTTTTGAATTCGACGGATGGTTCACAGGAGAAAACGGGACAGGAGTGGAATTCACAAGCGATATGATTCCCACCATCGACACCACTTTGCACGCGTATTGGAGGCAGCTCCCAGGGGACTTCTACAATGTAACGTTCCAAAATGACGGAACGGAAGTCAAAGTCGTGACGTTACCGGCTAATGGCACGGTAGGCACGCAATGGCCGGCCAATCCAGAAAAATACGGATATGAGTTCGACGGATGGTTCACTGGAGAAAACGGAGCGGGAACGAAATTTACAGCCGATACTCCTATAACCTCTAGTATCTTGTTATACGCGAATTGGAAGAAGGTGTCGGGCTCTAGCAGCATTACTGTAAGCCCTGAAAATCAGCAGCAAGTTAAAGGTCTGGGCGGAGGTATGCCGTGGCCGATACCTGACACCGGATTCCCGGTAACCGAAAACGAAGACGGCATGAATACGATAAAGAATATGGGTATAACCGTTGCACGTATCTATTATCATAATCAGTATAATCTCTTTGGGTTGGATGGTAAGCCGACTGATATTGTGTATGAAAAAATGACTGGAAAACAAAGAATCCAAGGCATACTTGATGAGATCAAATGGCTTAATGACAACGACACACCTTACAATATTTCGCCCGGTATCAACAATTTGCCTGCTTCATGCTACAGCGGCGGGACTTTACTAGAACAATACGAACCGTTGCAGATCGAATCCATTATGTACGTGTTAAGGCAAATAAGGGATAAAGGTTACGACTTGCCGCTCATGGTAACTGTTGCGAACGAGCCGAACGCCCCGGTCAACGGTAGCGGGATTGACTTCACCGGAATGCCTGTAGCGCAATCTGTTAGGCTGAACAAAGCGTTGCGCAAGGCTATGAATGAAGAAGGCTTCCAGAACGTCCAATTGGGTTATAACGATGCTGGTGAACTGAATTATTTGGATGTCTATCTGAGTAATCTTACGGATGGTAGCCCAACTCCCTTCAATGGCCAAACTGATCATTGGACGCGCCTAAGCACTGACAAGGAACTTGACGACGCGATAGACGCTTTTGCGGCCCACACCTATTACGCAAACACTCAGCGTATTAATAACTACCGGGCTGGATATGAAGCGCAAGGAAAGGGCCGCGACACCTGGCAGACGGAGCATGCACTTTGGTATGAGGATATGCCTGGAGACAGATATTTCAACGACGCGACCATTTCAAGCTTTATTTCCGATATGGCAGCTGTCAAATTCAATTATTGGGAATCGTGGGTAATGTGGAAGACCGGAATGACGGTAAACAACATAGTTGGAAATGACAGCTTGTCGAGTACGGGCAACCAGAAATCGGGAGCGTATTATGTCTTTTCAAAAGTCTTTAACGAACTCAAAGACGGCATCAAGGCTGGAGAGGCATATGTCAGAACGGTATCTACAAACGTTCCCGGCACGAATGTCACCACAAATAAGTTTATGGATGCGGTTTCCTTTGTGACCCATGACAAGACGGTTGTTTTGTTGGTAAACCCCTCCAACAATACAAACACGGCAACAGCGACAGCTACAGTAGACGGCTTGTACGGCAATAACGCGGAAGTATGGCAATCCATTTCCGCGAACGCAACAGACGACATGAAACTGGTTAACACTGCCCAAATTATTAACGGAAAGATCGATTATGTAGCGATGCCGAAGGGCACAATCACGGTTATCGTGACCGACGGTGGCACTAATACTAATGGCAGTGGTAACGGCAATGGCCATGGTAACGGCAACGGCAATGGCCATGGTAACGGAAATGGTAACGGAAATGGCAACGGTAACGGCAATGGCAGTGGTAACGGAAGTGGTAACGGCAACGGTAATGGTAATGGCAATGGTAATGGCAATGGTAATGGAAATTTTAACGAAACGATTCGATAGGGGTGACCTCTAGCCTTATTTGGAAATTAGCACAGTCGAAGGTACTACAGGCTTCGGAAGCTCAGAGCTTCGAAGGCAACGATTCGTTATGGTAATTCGAGACGTTGGTAGTCCCGAAGTTACTAATGAAGTAGGAGCGAGAATCCACTCGCTCCTTTTTCGTTGTATGGGGCGTCGTCTGTTCCTAAATCCTTTTTTAAGTTCAATTAGAGTAAATTAATAGTTATTAGAAACATGAAAAAGTGAGTACTCTCAAAGGTCGTACGGACTCAGTGACTTCTTCATTTCCTTCGCTAGTCCACTCTTTATTTCCCAGATTCAAAACTTCTGCAAATCAGGGCAATAATCAGCAAAGCAGCTGGCATGAAAACGAGGCAAAGAATGAAGTCGACAATGCCTGACGTTTGGATAGAGCTGAGCATTTCCTGGAAGTTAGGCGATTCCCACATCGTAATTGCGATGACCAGGAAGCTATGCGAGAACACGATGGGCCGGTAGTCCGACAAGTTGAAGCATTGAGCGGTTCCGATCGTCAGGGCATATTGCCATGCATACAATATGCCAGGCGATGCGCCCCAGTGTTCGAAAGCCTGCGGGCAACAGGTTGTCCGAGCGATTCATCCGTCAACCGCTGAAGCACACGCCCGGTTAATTCAGACTCCTGCTTCCATTCTGCCGAACGTAACGAACGGGACGTTTAACGAAGCAATACCATGACAGCAGAAGCACGGATGAGTCGGAGTTAACTAACATACGGACGAAGATCTTGGCGGGCAGCATACCTGACCTCCACCTCATGGACAGGTTGAATGAAGGAATGTGGGAGCGAAGACTCTGGGAGACATGGGAGGGTTCACCGCCATGAGTCCTTGTGGAGATCCAAAGGTGCGACTAAATCGTTCCTTAGTAACCACTATTTACAGCAGGTGGTCTAAGGGAGGTTGTTTCGCACTTTTTCCGCCCCCCAAGAATTTCTTCATCTTGATTACTGTACCAGTTAATCATGGTAATAGTATTCGTGTGATCGCCGTATTCGTGAGAAAGAACGAGCAATCCGGAGAATAGTGTTTGTTCGTGGAGGTAGTTTTGTTAAAGATCAATTGTGGTGAGACTTACTACAAATAACGGCAGCTTTTGCGTTGCAGTAATTTTCGTTCGGCTTGAATTTCGAAAGAGAATCAAGGAATAATTATCATTGAGCATCATGGTATTCAAATACATTTTAGGGTGATGGAGGGACATATTATGTCGGAAAATACCACTTCAGGGTATGACCGCAGAAGAACGGAACGCTATGAATCAACACATCGCCTATTGGACGGAAAAGCAAAATCAGGAGATTGCACTGATTTTCGGCCCTGTTCGAAAACCGAACGACCCTCATGGACTCGCCATCATTGAGGTTGAGAATGCAGATCAAGTCCCAAAACTCATTGCAGAAGATCCTGCCGTGATGCGGGAATAATGACTACAGACTTTTATCCAATGATGGCAGTCTTACCGAAGTAACACGTAGGGACGGATAAGATAATCGAATAGCGTATATCTGTAAAGCAAAGGAGGGCAGCCCCTTTACAACTTTGACAACAAAAAGAAACCGTTCTTTGGTAAAATGGAGGTACCACCCAACCATAACCAAAGGAGG
Organism: Cohnella zeiphila; assembly: GCF_014212055.1. Lineage (GTDB taxonomy): Bacteria > Bacillota > Bacilli > Paenibacillales > Paenibacillaceae > Cohnella > Cohnella zeiphila. The sequence goes on from NZ_JACJVO010000021.1 coordinate 240,893, forward strand.
GGTTTCTTTGCACATTCAATATACCATGGACCAACTTTTCTTGCCAATGGACCTTGAGGACGACATCCCTCCTCAGCATGTCGTTCGTGTCGTCAACGAAGCCATCAATCGCTCGGACGACAAAATTTTCGCTGTCGCGTATCCCGGCGGTGGACGAGACAGATACCATCCGAAGATGCTCACCAAAGTCATCATCTACGCCTATACGCAGCGGATTTACTCGTCTCGCCAAATCGAAAAAGCCGTACGTGAAAACATAACGTTCATGTGGATTGCCGGCAGACAGCGTCCGGATTTTCGCACCATCAAACGTTTCCGTTCCAAGCGCATGAAAGAGACGTCCTGGAGACGATCTTCACTGACGTCCTTCAATTACTCGCCGAGGGAAAATACATAAGGCTTGAGCACTATTTTGTCGAAGGTACCAAGATCGAAGCCAATGCCAATCGGTATACGTTCGTCTGGGGCAAGGCGGTCATGAATCAGAAGGAAAGTTGCAGGAGAAAGTACAGGCCCTGATTGCAACTATCGAAGAAACAGAAAAGCAAGAAGAGCAGGATCAGGGCAGCCAGGACCTCATCGAACTGGACGAAGCGTCCTCGCTAACGAGCGACAAGCTGGGGGCCGCCGTTCAGCAACTAGAGGCCAAGCTGCAAGCAAAGCCAGAAGACAAGCCCCTAAGGAAAGCGGTCAGCACGCTCCGCAAGGACCTGCTCCCCCGTCTGCAAAAATATGAGGCGCAGCAGGAGATCCCTGGAGATCGGAATAGCTACAGCAAGACGGATCCTGACGCTACTTTCATGCGCATGAAGGAAGACCACATGCGCAACGGACAGCTTAAACCGGGTTACAATGTTCAGATTGGAACGGAAAATCAGTTCATTATCGGTTATAGTCTCCACCAACGGCCGACGGACACGCGGTGCCTAAAGCCTCACTTGAGAAGGTCAAAGCCGCGCTTGGCAAGCTGCCGGAAATGGTCATCGCGGACGCCGGTTATGGAGGGGAGGAGAACTACGCTTACTTGGAAGAAGAAAACATGGAGGCTCTCGAAGTACAGTACCTATCACAAGGAGAAGTCGAAAGCATGGCAGAAAGACATCAGCAAAATAGACAACTGTCAATATCACGAAGATGAGGACAGCTGGACGTGTGCAGCAGGACGAAAATTGCTCTTCCGATATGAAAGCAAAGAAACGACGGAAAGCGGGTTTGAGATTCGAAAGCGGCATTACCGAAGCTGAAGTTGCGAAGGATGCCCGCTAAAGAGTGCTTGCACCAAGGCGCAAGGGGATCGGGAAATTAGCGTTAGCCTACAGTATTTGCGTTATAAACAATAAGTGAAAGAGAAACTCCGAAGTGAGGAAGGGCATGAACTGGCGGTTCGAAGGATGATCGAGCCGGAGAGTGAATTTGGACAGATAAAGAACAAACGGGGATTCCGGCGATTCCTGCTTCGAGGCCTGCCGAAAGTGAGCCTCAGGTCGGATGGCTTGCGCTTGCCCATAATTTGATAAAGAAAGCGGCAATAGACCAGAAACGTAAACTGGCGGTACAGGGATAACCTCCCTGATACCATTTCTTCATTTCCGGCATGTTTATTCGTCAAGCGAGCTGTCCGTCACGTGAGCGAACTTACTTCTGAGACAGCCCCTCTTTTGCCCGAGGAATATGCTATTCTGCCAGTTAATTGAACAGCCTGCCGGATCCCGCCGGCAGGCTTATCGTTTATTGTTGGTTAAATAAGCCAGTACACTTAGAGGTACTCCCTCCCGTTTGTTTCTTCATAAACCAGAGATAAAACAGCCTGGACAGGTAGAAGGTAAACAGAAGTGAGCCCCAAGACCAATACCAATGCCAATTTATGTACCTAATGAGGTGAGTATGTTTTTCTAATAGCACCTCCGCGGCGGTCATCCAGCTAGGGAAAAACAGATACCATAGTGTTTTGTGGACAACACTCTTATTCTCCGGAAATCTCAAATTAAAAACGATACAGATTGAAGGATAAATAAAATACTCGAAAGAGAAACTGCTTCTTGACGCATAGGGGAACTCCCGTACAGGATATTCTAATAATTTGTACTGCACAACCAGAAACCCAAAGAGCCAAGTCAGCGCTTGCTTAAACAAAAAGATGACTATGGCTTCCCGCATTTTGTTACGCGGAGTCGTGATGATGACAAGCACACTGGTTACGATCCAGATTCCAATCAAAATGATTCTATCCATTGTCATAAATACATCTAACCTCGATTGCATGGGATGTTCTCAGTATCGCCAAAAACCACAACCATAATAAAGGCCGAGGTAATCGCTCCATGCGGCTTCGCGATCTTCGCGGGACTTCTTCCAGAATTGAAACGCGCAGAGCTGTGCCAGCGTGTAGTCGATGTTTGGTAGGGTTAAACTGCGTTTACGTATGTTTGGACCGTTTTTCCCGTTGCAAAAGACTCCTCATTCTGAACCATACCCACGAACTCGCGCCAACTTCCCAAGCAACTTAAATACAGACTGCTGCTTACCAAAGCGCATAACCTGAACATTATGCTCATGCAGCTTGCCAAAGACAGGATTTGTTCCTACAAGTGTGAGCGTCGCAAGACCAATTGATTCGACAGACACTTGTTCATCGATCGCAGCCGCTTCCTCGTTCGATCCGATGTCAAGCTTCATTCGCTAAAGGTGAGCGGACTTCATTTGGACAATCACTTTCTGCGACCATTTCTACTGTTTATAATAGCGGTGAAAGCAGGCGTGCTGTCTGATCGATGATGCGCTGTAGATACGAGCGATGTTGCAATTCTTCTATGAGTAAAGGCGTGGAATCCATGAGATCACGCTCGAATTGCTTGGTGAGATCCCGCGCCGTGTCGACACTGTACAACATTTCTAGTATTTCGTAATTCAGTCGAAAGCTTCGCAAATCGTAATTCGCCGAACCGATCCCTGCCATTTCCTCATCAATGATCATCACTTTTGCATGGACCATGCCTTTCTCGTACATATATATGTGAACCCCCGCTTCCAGCAGTTCTCCATAAAAGGAACGGCTCGCAGGTCCCACGATTTTTGGAGTAACATGCCGCGGAACCATCAATCTTACGCATACGCCTCGTGCCACGGCTGTTTTTAAAGCCATGATGATATCCGCATCCGGCACGAAATAAGGCGTCGTGATGTCAAGGGTCCGAGTCGCCTGCGTCATACAAATGAAGTAAGCCTGACGGATGACTTGAGTTGGCACGCCAGGATTACTTTCCAGTGTCTGCAGGTAAGCATGATGCTCCGGACCTGGAGCGTGATCGGCCTCACCCAGGTCAGCTCCCCATTCTCCCGTCGAGGGTGTTAATCCGCCTAAAGGATTGTCGAATTGTGACCTCTGATTTTTATCAGGAGAGGGCTTCAGCGAAGATTTTCTGTTCATCTTTTCCTGCGTCGCGATTTTCCAATGGACATCGAATAGCACTTGTAAATCGTTCGCAGCCTCCCCAAGAATGCGCATATGGGTATCACGCCAGAATCCTACATCGGGCTTTAATCCCGTATACTCATATCCTACATTGATGCCGCCAGTAAAAGCCTCTTTTCCGTCAATCACGACATTCTTGCAATGATCGCGGTAGGTCAAAGCGGGTAGCCAGGGAAAACGAATCGGAAATATCGTCCGACATTCGATTCCAGACTCCATCATCCGATTGATCTGACTGCGCGGAAATTGCCAACTTCCCCAACCGTCTCTAACAAACCGGATCTGCACGCCGGATTTGGCCCGTTCGATCAATACGTCCGTGATCCTTCTGCCGACTTGGTCATCCCGATAAATATAATACTCCACATCAATTGTGTGTTGCCCGTTCTGTAGGGATTCGATGAGCTTCTTATAGGTTTCAATGCCGTTGGTTAGAATTTGGACACGCCCTTTACGATGACCGTGCACGGTCAACGGCCATAATGATGAGGCGATGATCGAGGATGCTCGGCTGAACGAATCAGGCAATGGATCCACTACATCATGCGAAGATGTGAGTCTCTCCCGACGAATTCGCACCGGATTGGCAATGAGGAGATAGATACCGAAACCGATTATCGGCAGAATAAGAGCGATTACCAGCCAATTCAAAGCTTTTGCCGGTTTGCGCACTTCTCGGATGGCTACGATTATCATAAAGAATGCATTCAATATGTAGAGCCCTAAAATCCACATTACAAAAACCTCCTCATAATTATCTCTTACAAATAAGTTGCCCAAATTTCGGGGGAATATCCAATTTGTTAACTGATCGATCTCGAAACTTACACAACTTATTTTTGGAGGAAAGGGGGAAATACCTTCGAATGTGTATTCTGAGCCCTGTTTATGGATAATTGAGGGCCCTGGAGCAGGGATGACCATTATTAAAACTCGCCGCTAACTTTGGTTAGCGGTTGAATATTCAGATCGATTCGAACATTTAGCCGCATCTTCCGCCATTCCTGCAGCCATTCCTCCCTGTCAATCGGCTTGGAAGCCGGGCGTAGCGTCAAGTCTCCGATCTGAAGGGGGTCGACGCCCTCTCGCTGCATCGACTCCAGCAACGCGCGCGTCTGCTGTTCCAACCAGGACTGGATCTCTTTCTTCAGGGCACCTAGTTCACTTCGCTTATACAGATTCCGAGCCCCTCGATACTCCTGGATTCGGCCTCTTAACGCCACCGTAACGGATAGCTCTGAATGGTCCCGGCTTAGCTTCCAGCGCACTTTGGATCGAAGCTGTCCGATCGTCGTGTAATACCGCGGAATCGGGAACAGCTTTAGTACATGCCGGTTGGACAAAAGCTGAAACATTTGATCCTTTGACTTATCCGTATTCGCGACAAGCCTGTCTCGCTTAAAGAAGGCGCTTCCTTCGTAAACAAAATCCGCCTCGTCGGCCTGGAAGATCGGCAGGACAGGATCTGAATAGCGGGAATATACCTTTTTCATAAATTGATGCAAATTGACGATGGTTAGTTCGCCCTGGTTTTTGCGCTCGTAATGTTTGAACATCCGGTATAACGCGTAATCCAGTTGGCTTTGCTCCTTGAGCTGGGAACCGACGTAACGATCGAAATCTCCCTTAACCACCGCAAGGAAGAGCCGCTGGGAAATTTCCGGATTCGTCATCAACGTATTGATGATAGAACCGATGCCTTTTCGCGCCAATGATTCGCTGATGAGCAGAATCCTCAGCTGACCGAGCTTCCATTCACGATCATAACGAAGATTAAAGCCTTTGGTTCCTTGCTCCAAAAGATCGACTTGAAGCGTCAGCAGCTTCTTCGGTTCTTGGATCAGCGGTGGTACCATCGTGCTGATCTTCAGTTTGCCGCCCGTTCCTTCGTCGATCGACCAGAAGATTACCGGTGCCAGTTCCTCGAGGGTGTTCTTCTGAGGCAGCGGCCTGCAGCCGGAGACTGCCACGCAGACGCTTCCGAGAAAAAGAAATAAGGGTAGCCATTTCGTTGCCCGCACGACCTCAAGCACGCCCTTTCCTGCGAATGGCGACCACAAGCAGCAGTGGAACCACCGCATAGCCGGCCGCGCCAAGCCCGATTTGCAGATCCTGCCAGATATTGAGCCGTACTTTCGATTCCCAAGACCATTCATCGGCGCAAGCGATCGCAGCCGTTACGATCGCGCAGCAGACCAGAAACGCCGTTCGTACCGGAGGTCGGTTCGCTCGATTCGCCACGATCCGCACCCCCCCGAAGAACAGCAGAAGGAATAAGGAGAGCGCATAAATAAAATAAATCATATGGATCGGCACGACGAAGATATCGATGCGCTCGAAGATGGGCGATTGGAAGTATCGGGTCATATCGACCACCGGAAAACGAATCGTGCTCAAATAACGGGGACCGTAAAATATAACCGCGGTCGCGAATAAAACCAAGTACTCAAGAATGGTCATGGTGTTGCCGATAGACATGTACTTCAACGGATGCCGCCGAGGATTGAGCCAGGGAGCCAAACAGACCAAATACTCCGGGCCCGACAATGAGGAGAATAAGAGGAGCAATGAGTTCCAATCTCCTGCGGACCAACTTGGCGGCAGGATGGGATACAGATCCCGGATAGAACCATGGCCGGCAAACCAGAAGTAGAGGAACAAGATCAGAATCCAGAATGTGCAGAGAAAAGCAATGACCACGAAACGGATCAAGCTCTCCATACCGTGCATCGCTATAAAGCAAGCGAGCGCTGCCGGGAAGAGAATCAACCACGTACGGTTCATCGTCGGAAAGATGAACTGCTGGATGATGTCTGTGTAGCCAAGCGTTATCACGATGATTTTGACCGTCAGCGCAACCAGACCGATTGCCGCCAGAAAACGGAGCGTCGTACCGCCGAATAAGTTGACGAATCCGCCTCGTCCTTGTTCGGGATATCGGGAAGCGAACCATTTGGAGAGCAGCCACAGGTTGAGTTGCGACAGAACTCCTGCGGCGAATATCGCCCAGATCATATAAGGCTGGACCAGATAGGCAGGAATAACGAGCGCGAAATAGACCATTTGAAGCCGGTTTACGAGCAACATCGCATACAGTCCGCCATAATCGGTCGTCCGGCGGAAGATTGAGAAGGGGGTCACGACGGTTTTCTCCTTTGGCTGTATCTCCACTTATACAAGGGCAGTAAATACGAGGGCCGCTGCCTCATGGCTTTAAGGGGGCCGCGTATGAACAAATCGATCCAGTCTTTGCCCAGAAAAGGCGCGACAGGAGCCAGATAAGGTCGATTCAAGGAAGTCAGACCGTTCAGATGGGCCAACAGGGCAACCATGCCAAGCACCATTCCCGGAACTCCCAGCCAGGAGGCCAGCATGAGGAAAGTCATATGAACGATCAGACTGGACTTGCTTAATACATAATTGGGGGAAAGAAAGGAGGCGATCGCCGATATGCCGGCCAGGACGATCAACACTTTGCTGGCAAAGCCGGCCTCCACGGATGCTTGGCCGATGACGATGCCGCCGATGACGCCAAGCGTTTGGCTCGTCTTGCTCGGCATTCGCAGACTGGCTTCCTTAATGATCTCCAGCGTCATCAGCATGGCCATCGCCTCCCAGAACGGCGACAGCGGCAGCCGGCTCCGCGATTCCAGCAGCACATAAAGGATCTGCAGCGGAATCATCTGATAATGGTAAGTGCATAAGGCAACGTACAGCGGAATTAGTGTGAACGATAAGAAATAGCTGAAGTAGCGTAGGCACCGCAACGAACTGGCCACGATCCAACGGTTGATGTAATCTTCGGGCGACTGAAACAGATTGAAAAAAGTGATCGGCGCGATCAGGGCAAAAGGCGTATTGTCGACGAGGATAACCAGCTTTCCCATATTCAGTGAATTGACACAAGAATCTGGTCGGTCCGACTGCATAAACTGCGGGAACAGGCTCGCGTTATGATCTTCCATAAAGGCGGCGACATGGGAAGAATCGAGAAACATGTCGTAATCGATTTTGGACAGTTTTGCTTTGGCGACGTTCACCAGATCCGGATTCGTGATTCCTTCCAAGTACATAAGAACGACGGTTGTCCGGCTTAAGGTACCGACCAAGAACTTTTCAGCTTTTAGCTTCATTACCGGCAGACGCCGTCGAATCAACGTCATATTTTCGTCGATCTGTTCGCTGAAGCTATCCTTCGGGCCCAGCAGGATCGTCTCCGTCTCCGAAGATTCGATCGCTCGTCCGAGAGGATTTTCCAGTTTGCAGCTTCGCCATATCCCGGTTTCGCCGTCGTAAATGAGGACGGAGCCTTGCATTAATCGGCCGTTCGCTTCGGACTGCAGGGTGAATGGGGAGAGGGTGACGCTCACGCTTCGGACCCACGAGCCCGGCTCTTGGCCGTTCGTGTCTTCTCTTTCGCTCCCAATTGTCGACAACGGTTCGAGCACGGCTTCGTTTAACCGTTCGGAGTCGATCAGTGTAATGACGTAAACAATCGTCAACGATCGTCCGTTCGGGAGTGGGCATTCTTGCACTTCGGCATCTGCCATGCAGTCTAACGATTGACAGAGCGCTTCCAATCGAACGGGAACATCGAGAGCTTGCTCTAGGTTAGCGTCAGACGAACTGAGTCGATCGGTTCCCGATAATTTGCGCTTCAAAACGAAGACCCCTTCCCTGTAAGTCAAAGCTTAGCCAATCCCCTCAGTGGTGGATGTTGGTTAGTATGGGCGGGGGCTGAAAAATTATCCAACTGCAACACATGTTCGTGCCCATAAAGAAAGTGAAGGAAATATCGTTGTCGTTCGCGGATTGAAATAGGGCGCGAGGGTACATTAATTCTGGTTAGACACCTATAGAAACCGAAACGCGGCTTTCGATCGTACTCGGATGCGGTCCGGTGGGGCTGCTTGCGCAGAAATTTTGCTGGCTCAAAGGCGCCAAACGCGTCATCGCGGTAGATTATATCGATTATCGGCTGCAGCATGCCAAGCGGAATAATCACGTGGAGACGGTCAACTTCGAATCGCAGCCGGAAATCGACGGCTACTTAAAGGAGATAACGAAGGGCGGCGCCGATGTGGTCATCGATGCCGTAGGGGTGGACGGCAAGATGAGCGATCTGGAGTTTCTCGCCAGCGGCTTGAAGCTTCAGGGAGGCTCGCTCGGCGCGCTTATCACAGCTACTCAGGCAGTTCGGAAGGGCGGAACGATCCAAATTACCGGCGTTTACGGCGGCAGGTATAACGGCTTCCCGTTAGGCGACATCATGCAGCGCAACGTCAACATCCGGTCCGGCCAAGCTCCGGTCATTCACTACATGCCCCATATGTACGAGCTGGTCGCCAGTGGCAAAGTGGACCCGGGCGATATTATCACGCACGTGATTCCTCTCGGCGAAGCCAAGCACGGCTACGACATCTTCGACACCAAATCGGATAACTGCATCAAGGTCATTCTCAAACCATAGCGCGGAAGGGACGACTTGCCATGGAATTGCACGAGACGCTGGAGGTTCACGAGATCACCATGTAACCAACTGTCTGACCAAATCCAAGACGAAGCAGGCCCTGGTATCGGATCCGGAGCTCAAATGGCTGATGACACAGGATATCAAGGTATCAAGTAAAAAAGGGACCCGACAGCTGAGAGAACTGAGCGCGATTCTGACCAAAGCCGGGGAAAGGGGGGACGACCGTATGAACAGGATGATTGAATATTTGACAGGCATGAACGTACTCACCGATCAAGTCATCGCGACCGATCTGCTCATCGCCGCGAAGAGCGGCGTCCGGAACTACGCGATGGCCGTCACCGAAACGACTAGTCCGGAAATTAGGCAGACGTTGATCCGACAATTGGATGAAGCGATCGACATGCATGAACAAATGGTGAACTACATGATCGGCAAAGATTGGTATCACCCTTGGGATGCGGAAGAGCAGCTTCGACTGGACCTGAAGAATGCTGAAACCGCGCTGAATTTGCATTAGAATCACTGGAATATTCGCCAAACTCGAAAGCCTTAGCCCCGTACGAGGCTTCTTCATTAGGGCCGTACACGCTCCAGCGACGCGTTCTCTTGTGGAACTGCATTTCATAGTTCCTATTATTACTTCACTGTTCCTTAAATTCTCTCAGTACACGGTTTAAGTGAACAGCATCTATCAATTTGTCTTTCCGCAGGATGGCTTCAAGCAAGGCGGCCGTACATACGTTGTTAACTTCACGGCTAATCCCCCGTAAAAAATTGATATAACAACGTAAAGGACTTTTTCTGCAGTTGACGAATTATTTAAATTGTCGGTAATCAACAAAAAGGAAGACTATAAAATTATGGATAGACTGAATGAACGGCAAATTTCCCCCATATATACCTTATTTGCAAGGAATGTAACCGATGTCTCCCCAGCTATGAAACTATGCTATCAAATCTATAATCGTAGTTAACCTATGTGCTAATGTTGTCGCGAAGATTAGTACGGTGATCCCGTGCACAAAGCGCTTCATTTGTCCGAAAGCTATCGAAACCCTAATCAACTTGGAATCCTCGCAAGGTCAATATTCATGCACAAAGAAAATATTGCAGAAGATTGTCGAACCATGGCATAATGTGGTAAAGCTTAACAATTGAAATGGCAAACCCATTGAAAGATGGGGACGCAAAGCCACGGGCCTAAGACGCATGTGCGTTATGGTTGCCAGGTTGCCGTGTGTTGAGCTTTTTGCGTTGTCTCGAGTCTGTTGGGGGATTAGAGTGGTGAGAACGGCGATAGTCCCCGATTCGATAAATTCACCCACGATACCACAGGTACTTTGTCATCTCATCATCTACGAGTAGGGGGAGGTAACAATGGGGATGCAACAATTAGAGAAAGATTTAAGAGGAGCACTGGAACGTCAAGAGTTCCAACTGTACTACCAGCCAAAATTGGATTTGGCTTCGGGGAAAATCACAGGCGTTGAAGCATTGATCCGATGGGAGCATCCAGAACAAGGACTGCTATCTCCAACACAGTTTATTCCCCTCACAGAAGAGACTAATCTGATTTCCCCCATCGGGGAATGGGTGTTGCGAACCGCTTGTACTCAGAGCAAGGCATGGCAGGATGCAGGTGTCCCAACACTTATCATGGCAGTCAACCTCTCTGTACGTCAACTTTATCAACCTGATTTTGTGGAAAGTGTAGTAAGCATTTTGCATGAGACAGGGCTTGTTCCATCGTATCTGGAGCTTGAAATTACGGAATACATGACGATGGATATTTCCCGAATTGTTCCAATTCTAAGACGCTTAAAAAATATAGGTATAAAAATCAGTTTGGACGACTTCGGGATAGGGTATAGTTCCCTGTTTAATTTCAAAGAATTGCCGATTGACATTATAAAAATTGATCAATGTTTTGTGAATAACTGCTTGGTTGACATGAAGGATGCAACGATTGTCAAGGCAATTATTGCAATGGGGCATGAATTAAATGTTGAGGTCGTTGCTGAAGGGATCGAATCGAAAGAGCAATTGATATTTCTCCAACAAAACCTCTGCGATTTAGGGCAAGGTTATTTGCTTAGCAAACCTTTGCCGCCATCGGAATTTCTGGTGGCATTCCATCAAATAGAGAAGATTATTAGCAGAGATGGAATACCTTCAGCATTATGCAGAGAAAAATGGCTACAAGAAGCTTTACACAAAACAATGCAGGAATTAGCCATTACGTTGAGAAACCAGCAAGGTATGACTTTTAAGTTGACACGGCATGATGAAAAATTTATTCATACTTTGTGTGATGGTGAATTGTTATATCGCATGGGTCTAACACCCGAACAAGTCGTAGGAAAGGAGCCTCATGAATTCCTCCCGCTCAATGATGCTAAACGGAAGTCTCAATATTACGAAAGAGCTTGGGGTGGCGAGGAAAACGTCACTTACGAAGGTCAATACAACGGAATTTGGTATTTGGCTTCCTTACGCCCTATCCATAGAGGGGGACAAGTGGTAGAGGTAATCGGCTCGGCTGTTGATATAAGTGATCGTATCAAAAAAGAAAGGGAAGCGTCCCTTCTCTCACAATACCTCGTGGAGCAAGAGTCAAAATACCGATTGATTGCGGAGAATTCACAAGACCTTATTGCCATCTTGGATACAAATGGCGTACTACAGTACGCTTCGCCATCTCACATTCGGGTGTTCGAGGGGGAAGCTTCCCAATTTGATGGAAACTACGTTTTCTCTATGGTACACCCCGATGATCTTGCACTCATCAGAGAACGTTGGGATGAAATAATATCCACCAAGACTTCGGTACGCATTGAGTGGCGATTCGTTAAAGTGGACGGGACCTGCATTTGGCTCGAATGCATATGGACTCCCATTTTAACGTCCGATGGTAAGATTGATAGCATTTTGGTAACTGGTCGGGAAATTACAGAACGCAAGGTACAGGAACGGAAACTCCGTGAGAGCGAACAACGGTATCGTGATATCTCTGAACGTCTCGCTGAGAGAGAAGAAAAGTATCGTTTTATTGCCGAAAATACGCAGGATTTAGTCGGTGTCGTGGATATGGAAGGTATAATTTTATACGCCTCGCCGTCCCATGAATTGGTCTTGGGGTTTCCGTCCAGCGAATATGAAGGGAATTCTGCTTTTAATTTCGTTCATCCTGACGATCTTGCGTACGTTAAGAAGCAATTCGATGACATGGTTACATTAGAATCAACGTTCGATTTTGAGTGGAGGTGTAAAAAAGCAGATGGCAGTTGGGTATATATCGAAACCAGAGGCACTCCTATATTTGATGAAGGTTGCAAAGTAGTGCAATGCGTGTACGGGTCTCGTGATATTTCGGAAAGAAAGAAAGCAGAAGAACTCCTTCTACGAACTGAAAAGCTTTCGGTAGTAGGTCAAATGGCGGCAGGGGTTGCACATGAGTTTAGAAATCCTCTAACCTCGATCAAGGGATTCGCCCAGATGTTACAACAAGGTAACGAAAAACCAGGGTATATTGAATTGATTCTATCTGAGGTTCGGAGATTGGAAGCTATAGTGTGGGAATTTTTAACACTTGCCAAACCCCAAGCTCCGAAAATGCAGGAAGTTGATGCGGCGGTTGTTTTACAACAGGCGGTGTTGTTATTCAGTACACAATCCATATTAAACAACATTGAAATTATGGAAGAACACGACTCGGAAACACCACGTATCTACTGCGATGAGAATCAAATCAAGCAAGTGTTTATTAACATTCTCCAGAATGCGGTTGACGCTATGCCAAACGGTGGAATCATCAAAACACAGATTCTGTGCCACGATTCAGTGTTTATCAGATATCGATTTATTGATCAAGGATGTGGCATTTCATCGGAACGAATTAAATCCATTGGAGAACCCTTTTATAGTTTCAAAGAAAAGGGGACAGGATTAGGTTTGATGGTCAGCAATAAGATTGTCCACGAACACGGGGGGAGTATTCACATCGAAAGCACGGTCAACGAAGGAACCATTGTTGATGTGATTTTACCCATCATGGACACTATAGTAGTTGAACACTGATTATCCGATATCTTGCATGACCACGGAATAGACGAACGGCAAACCTGGACGAAAGTCAGGGACGCAAAGGCCACGAGGAAAGTTGTCTATGATCGACGGGTTGCCGAGATGACATATCTTGTATTAGCCTCCTAACCATTCGCCCAAAATAAACATCCAAATGGGGCGGCACTCCAAATGAACTTCAAAACTGTTGTTGCCGGAATTTCTGAAATACCACGTCCACTCAACGATGTAACCTCTTAAAAAACAAAAAAGTTCGACACACTACAACAAGAGTTTAATTTGTGGATAACACAATAATTACAAATGGACTTTTAACAAACAGCTGCTGAGACAATTCGTCAAGGAGCATTTCAGGAGTCTAGTTGGAACCGAGCACTTTTTGTGGAACAAAGAAGGGAACGGCTTTGCCATGATGCTCTTGCATGACATGAAGCAGTTGAACGTTGGACCTCTGTCAAGAAAGTGGACACTGTTTTAAGAATGAGTTAGGATGCCGTACTCGTGTGAAATTGTTCGCGAAACCGAGCCGGTGACAGGTAGCCCAGCGAACTGTGAATCCGTTTGCGATTGTAAAAAAGGGGTCAGTCCCAATTTTGTGTATACGCTTTTTATAGGAACCTCCCCCGAGGGGTCGGGCACCTAGCGAAGATGCTACCCGACCCGGTCCGGGAAAAAGACGGAAAGCTGGAGGGTGATCAGAATATCCTGAAAATCTTCAATGCCGTGACGTTCGATTGATGCTTCTTCACAACCAGCGGCTCGAAGGCGCCTTCGCGGTCCTGGAGGAACGGCGATCTCCTGCTCGCCGTTCGCTGGTGCGTTTTCCGGCTTTTGCCGTTGCGACTATTCGTTGTCTGCTTGTTTTTCGCGCCATGCTTCTCGTAGCCCAAATACGTATCCATTTCTGCTTCCAGCATCTCCTGCAGCGTCTCGGCAAACAGATCCTTCAGCGCGTTCTGGGTATCCTGCGCCGTCACCAATTGTTTCTCCTTGATAAACGCGCGCAGCTGCTCGTTGGTCTATAATCCCATGTGTGCTCCCCAACCTTTCATCTCATTCCATTGTATTGGTTTTGGGAGTTTACACAATCTATTATACAGACTCTTGGCGTCATCGTTACTACATAAATAGTTAAGATGCCACTTTAGTAAAACTGAATTTACACCACTTTTTTTCACATAACTACTTAACCTATATTAATTCATAATAGCGATCAGATTTCTATCCCCATAACTGATGAGGAAGGGCCAACATCTGTCGATACACTTGTCTCGTACCAGCGTTCAGCGTCAGCTGCACGCTTCTTTTCGGCTTGATTGTTTATATACACCGCATCTTTGCCGAGCAGTAGATGCGTCGGCAGGTCGTCGGTATAGGCAAGTTGCAGAATGACCTGCGCCACCTTTTCAGGGTCGCTATTCTCTTGGCCCCAATGACTCTCAAGCAAACGAAGTTTTTCTCCTACCGATGGCTCATAGTCTGGTAAGAATTTCGGCCGATTTTCTGTCGCCCGTTTTCCCCAATTGGTTCGCATGGATCCTGGCTCTACAGCACAAACTTTGACTCCAAACGGCGCAGTTTCTTGCGCCAACGCTTCGGTGAAGCCACCGACTGCCCACTTTGCAGCGTGATAAGCGGTACCGCCTGCGACAGCAAAACGACCGCCGACCGAAGAAATTTGAATGATATGACCGCTGCGTTGCTTCCGCATCATTGGCAGCGCTGCCCGGGTGAGATGAATCACTCCGTAAAAGCAGGTATCCACCAATTTCTTGAAATCCTCGGCGCTTGTTTCTTCAAATGATCGAACATCTCCGTATCCAGCGTTGTTTACAAGAACATCAAGTCGTCCGAATGAGCCTAGTGCTGCATGAACGGCTGACTTTGCCGCATTTTCGTCAGTCACATCCAGAGATGCAACACGAATTTGATCGCCATATCGTTCAACTAGATCAGCCAGTTGCTCAGGCTTCCGGGCTGTTGCAACAATACGATCACCTTTAGCGAGCACAGCCTCCGTGATGTTCCGCCCTAAGCCGTTGGTGCAACCAGTGACTAACCATACTTTTGACATTTAATCATCTCCTTGACTAATGAAATTTTTCCATATACAAACCTTATAAAGATGGTCTTTGTTTACTTCATTTTAATTTGATTTATAATTGGGATGATAGTTGGATTGTGCTCATTTATTGCCTAAAACTACGATTTGCATACAAAAAAATGAAGAGGGATATCGAAGAGAGGGAAACTACGATGATCTTCCATTCAAAAGCACCCAACTCTGTGCTGAATCGTCTTCTACACTTAATTTCACAGTTTTCAATTACCCATGGAACCTTCGAGACTAACATTCCCTTTCTTTCATTGCTAAGAGAGGTTAAGCCTACTGTCGTCGAATATGGATTTCTTAATCCTTCCATATGTATCGTAATCCAAGGCAATAAAAAAGTGGTTATAGGCAAAAAATCGATTGAATACGGGGCAGGAAACTATATTGCTTCAAGCATTGACATGCCGATTAAGGGGCAGGTTTCAAAAGCTTCGCCTGAAACACCTTATACGGCAATTAGGATTGCTTTTACTTCAGAAGAGATTGCATCAGTGGTATTAGAAGCTAATATTATACCCGCAGAAGTGAATCATTTAAGAGAGGGTGCATTCGTTGGGAATATAGGGCGTGAGGTACTCATGGTGCTTGAAAGGCTCCTTAATCTCTCCTCTGATTCTCAAGCGGCTGCCTTTCTAACTCCAGCAATGAAACGAGAGATCATCTACCGCCTTCTAACTGGAGAAGATGGAGAAATGTTCTATAATAATATGCTCTTACATCATGAAGCTTCAGGTGTCAGTAAAGCAATCCACTATGTTAAAGCTAATTTCGAGCGTTCGCTTACGGTGGATCAGATTGCCCGTGTCGGCAACATGAGTGTTTCGACTTTACATCACAAATTCAAGGCAATAACCACATTGACCCCCATACAATATCAAAAGCAACTGAGGCTTCAAGAAGCACGAAGAATCCTTTTAAGCGGCGGAGCTGATGTGACCAGAGCTGCCTTTCAGGTCGGCTATGAAAGCTTGACACAATTTAATCGTGAATACAAACGACTTTTCGGTCTGCCGCCCCTAAAAGATATTCAAGCTATTCGAACAAAACCAAACGTAAATGTAAAGCAGTCAACTCGCCCTTGAATCGAGAAATTCTCCTTCGTTCTGATGTTGTGGGCATCTTCCCAAATCGTGAGTCAGCCATCCGTCTCATCGGAGCAATCCTGAGGAGCAGCAGGGCGAATGGAGTGTGGCTCGACGTTATTTCTTTTTTTGCAGTCGCGAACCACGAGTACAAACGGTCCTTTACGTGTGATTGGTGAGATTCAAGAGCAAAAATAAAGAGGGCTCGTATGCCCACATTGCAAAAGCCATGACGTCGTTCGTTTCGGAACGTACATAGTTAAAGCTCGTACAAAGGCGGTAAACCGACAGCGTTACCGTTGCAAATCATGCCTTCTAACCTTCAATGACCTCACGAATACGCCTCTCCAGAGGACACGGCGATCTCACCTGTGGGTTCAGTTTATTGAACTCATGATAAAGGGCTTTTACTCCGCAAATGCGCCGACCTAATGTACGAGGAAGTATCGTATGTGACTTTGTTTTACTGGCGTCATAAGATTCAGATTCTCGCTGCGTTGAAGCAAATTCCAACCGAAGTATTCCAAGGAATCGTCGAAATGGACGAGACCTACTTTCTATACTCTGAAAAAGGCAGACGTAGCATCTCCGAACGGGAGCCGAGTAAGCGCGGTGGTAAAGCTAAACAACGTGGCATCAGCAATGACCAGGTTTGTGTAATGGTCGCCCGTGACCGTCAGAAGATGACCTTCTCTGGTGTTCTTAGGCGTGGGCGCATCCGCACAACGAAACTAGATGAATCAATGGGTACTAATCTGTCCAGCTCCAACGTACTTTGCACGGATTCCTGGCGAGCGTTCAGTTCCTATGCCAATCAAAAGGGGTTGGTTCATTATAGTTTCAAGTCCGATGGAAAACAACGTGTCAAAGGCGTTTACCATATCCAGAACGTAAATAGCTACCATAGCCGTCTAAAAGATGGATAAACCGCTTCAATGGGGTTGCAACAAAGTATTTGGAGCATTATTTGGCGTGGATCCGCTATCTCGATAGCAAGGACTTTGAGAATATAACGTCGAATAAGAAGAACATGCTGGTGGCTTCATACCTGTTTTCTATGAAGGACACGAACGCCAGAATTCGATGGATGGCTTATTGTTGATCAGGCTGAGTGCTGAACAAGATCGGCAATCTATAAGTAATTGGATCTTCTGCTGTTTTGTATAACTTTGCAACCAATCTGAGACGATGAGGAGGAGAATAGAAGGTGGAACCGCTACATTTGATTAAAGCATTTTCCCAAGTCAGGCGATACCAACTGGCACAGATAGATGGAATTTCTGCTGAAATGCAGACTTACATTCCCAAAGGATTTCGAAACCATCTACATTGGCAAATGGGACATGTCATTGCTGAAACGGATAATCTCTTGCTTAAAACTACTGGTGAACGCCAACTCCCTACGAGTTTTCAATATTTTTTTGCAAATGGCACATCTCCGAATGAGTGGACGGGCGAACCTCCAACCTGGAAAGAATTAACGGAGTTGCTTCTTTCCCAATGCAATCAAGTCCGAGATGCGATTGGGTCCGAAAAATCTGATTCTGCCTATAAGCTTGAACCTCATTTGTACCATGAATGGCTCCACGCCGGAATCATCAACACCATGGTTAAGTTACTATAATCTGTCTGAAGTCGAAGAACTCCCCGAAAGGTTTGTTTCAAGTAACGGGGAACGTTAGCTGAATTAATCGCCGTCCTTATGGGGGGGCGATTTTCTTTAGTTTGAAAATCAACATTAAGATTTAACATAGCCTATTTCTTTACTTGAGACCAGGTAATCCTGATGTTTGGGAACCCAAATATAGAAAAGGTCTCATCATCATCCTTACGCCAATAATTTTCCTCGAGTAGGGACTCAAATCCGTTGAAGCTGATATTGTCGTCATTGTAATGAATGATGTAACTGTCGCCAATCACCAGTTCAAAACTCATAAACTTGTATTGTTATTAAAAACTTCCCCAACCGATTCCACCTACGGCAAAAAATGCTTACTTACACTCCATATTATAACAAAATTAATAATTAATTACTGAGTGCCTTTGCATGTTTGAGTAAAATATCTGTATCTCACAAACAAAGGAGGTGAACAGCAAATGACCACATTGGCTCCACACGAAGCGTTGGAAATTCACGAGGCGATTAACTTCAAGACACTCTGCCTGGCCAAGTCGAAGCTGATGCAAGGTCTCGTGACCAAGAATTGAAGGATTTGATGCAAAAGGACGTGGAACAGTCGAATGATTTTTTGTCGATTTTTATCAATATTTCAATACTTATGTAATAGGACCAATTTACCGTGTTAATTAAAAAAATAATTGGTAAAATAGTATCATGATTTTTAATCCTTAAGTCACGTAAGCATGTGCGAACGGGGGTGTTTTATGTTCGATTTTGGAAATTTTTTTTGTGGTAATTGTTTTTTTATTTTGATGGTAAAGGAGCCCGAGTTATTTTGTTAATGTCCAATGATTCCTTACTGATCCGGGAGCAAATCCATTTGCCGAATATCATTGCAAACCAGAAAAGAAAATGGATGAAGTTGTGGCAGAGGGAGGATGCACATTAAGAAAATAAGGTAGCAACTCTGTCACGACCGCTCTTTAATCACTCGTCCAATCGATTAAAGGAGTTGGTTTAAGATGACATTCGTGATCATTTTTCTGTGGATATTCTTGGCAATTGTACTTTATCCTCGTATTAATTCGCGTTGGCGTAATTACCTGACACCCATTCACTTTTCTTTATTCATTGCCCCGGCACTCTTTAATGATTATCATAATCCTCAAAAGTATTTTGATTGGTGGATCCTCTATATAGCCACGATTATTGTTCAGACGAAATTCAATCAAATAAAAGAGAAAGATACAACGTCTTCCCCACCTTATGGAACTCGCGTATTAAGTCATACGATCAAAAATGAAATTGGAAAGATCAGGATAGTTGCACATGAAATCCAGACGCTCGCATCGAAATCAAAAGAAAAAGGGATAGAAAGAGAAGCGGCAATCGTTATAAATTCAACCGATCATGTGCTTGAAATGGTAGCGAGAGTTCAAAGTCATTCAAATGAAATTGTTTTAAAAGAAGGGGTACATGATCTTTCAAAAATTTTAAACCTTGCGCTTCAATCCTCCAAAAGAGTCCTGGACAATAAGAATATTCGGGTAAAAAGAGGGAGCTTCTTACAAAATGCCCCGATTTGGTGCGATTCGACGCATATGCAAGAAACGTTTCAGAACATTATTATGAATGCAATGGAAGCGATGAATTTCGGCGGAATGCTTTCCGTTTCCTTGAATGAGACTCGGAATCAAT
This sequence comes from Cohnella zeiphila, assembly GCF_014212055.1. Taxonomy (GTDB): domain Bacteria; phylum Bacillota; class Bacilli; order Paenibacillales; family Paenibacillaceae; genus Cohnella; species Cohnella zeiphila. The sequence continues at coordinate 260,438 of NZ_JACJVO010000021.1, forward strand.
TTCTGATTACTTTCATGGATGACGGTGGGGGAATTCCAGAAGATAATATGGAGTCCATTTTCGATCCATTTTATTCGACGAAGAATAAAAAGCTAAATTTTGGTATTGGTCTAACCTACTGTTATTCCGTCGTTCAAAAACACGGGGGTTCGATTGAAGTTCAGAGTGAACTTCATGTGGGTACTACAGTTACCATCCGCCTGCCCAAGAGAAAAATTCATACCTGGTTTCTTCCAAATTTCGGGGGGAAGGCTTTTGGAAACCATCAAAGTTATGCTGGTTGAGGATGATCCTATTTGGAGGGAACACCTAACGAATTACCTAAGTCGGGAAGAAGACCTGATTATGGTCGGATCGGCTGCTAACCGTGAAGATGCCATTCATCTGGCAAGACTAAGCGATGCTAATATTGTACTTATGGATTTGGTTTTAACAGGGGAGGGTTATGACGGAATAGAGGCAGCGTTAGATATACAAGAAATCAGAGAAGTAAAAGTGATCATGTTGACAGGCGTTGACGAGGAAGAGGCGATCAAACATACCTTTGCTGCAGGAGCCATCAACTACGTAACGAAAACCCATTATGAAGACATTCCCTGTGCCATTCGTGCCGCCTATCATAACATGGAATACATACATCCCGATTCGGCCGGTGTCATCAGGAGGGAGTTTCGAAGACTTTGGAGAGATCAACAAGGAAAGCTCTTAACTCCTTCCGAAAAGGAAATCTTGAAACGGATTCATCTAGGAAAGAAGCAAGTGATGATTCAAACGGAATTGCACACCGCTGAAAGTACTGTCAAAAAGCATGTGAATAGCATACTGAAAAAGCTTGGGGTTCGTTCAAGTCGCGATGCAGCCCGGAAAGCGAAACGATTAGGTATGCTAGATTAGTTCCCAAATTGAGGTCTGATTTTCCTTCATTGGAGAATTGGGCCTTTTTATTTTGACAAAAGTTCTAATGATAGTAGAACTTATATGCAAAACAGTTCTAGCGAAAGATTCATCTTATGAAGTGCAAAGAGGCCATGTACACTGAACTTGTGAGCGCTCATTCGTGATTAAGTGAAGGGAGCATAGATATGAGTCTTGTGAAAGAGACAATTCATCAAGATGAGAGAGTCAATTTTAATAAAAACAATCTTAAAGTTGGAAAACTGCCCCGGGCATACTACGAACAATTAATGCGCCATGATTGGTTCATCAGGGTAAATCATCGAATAAGACAACGGGGGTGGGGGAAATGAATACCGTCACTCCCTACTCACTGGTGGAATCTTGGCTACAGGAATTACCGGAGTGGAAATCCCGGCTCGAAACACTGCAGGCCCAGTTAACTCATTTGCCAGGGCTGACACAAAAGTTCGATCTCGTTGCGATACATGGACAAGGACAAAAAAATGAAGCGATCTTACATGAGGTCATCAAGCGTATTCAGTTTAGGGAAGTGGAGATCCCGTTTCTGCAATTAAAAATTCAAGTGCTGGAAATGGCGATCCACTCCCTGACATCTGAGGAACAAATATTTATTGAGCAAAGATATGTATTAAAATTGCCGACGCCACTCATTTTGGAAAAGCTCAATATTCCTTCCCGAAGCTATTATCGATTACGAAGGCGTACGCTCGATCATATTTACCGAATCGTTGGTGGAGCAGACTCCATACTTGGATTAGGTAACGAAATCTTATTTCAAACGAGCGGCGAAAAAGTGGCAGAAGATTGGCACGCAAAGGGAGAGGACAGTGGCAAAGAAAAATAGTAACCTGATAGTGTCAAAACATGTAGGCAGGCCTTCCGTATGGAAATGGCCTGTCTCTTTTATTGGGAAGGGAGGGGAAATCTAATCTTCTGAATGAGGAGGATTGCCGTGCGCTCCTATTTGTTTCCGCGCTGGTGTGAGCCGGGACAAGGCAAGCACAGGCAAACGTTGTGGTTTGAACTGATGCCCTCCTTGGACGCCGAACCCATGGATTCCGCCAAGGCGACGCGTTTTGCCAAACATATCAGTCAGCTCGGTCATTCCCCAATCGAGCGTTTTCGGTTTGGACAGTTAATCTTTCGTTTCCTGATCCGGTGTGTTGGACCCGCCGGACGCGTACGATTGTACTTTTCTGTCCCCGACATTCGCTGGATGGGATTTCGAACCGGGTTTCAAACACAGGTGTCCGGGATTTATTTGCTTCCGATCGAGGCGCCTGTCTTTGAGACGGGTAACGGCAAAAACACTCTGATCGCCGAAGGCTATCCGGCTTATAAGGGCGCACTATCCGTTGCGGCTATTCGTCCTGAAGGGAAAGACCCCGTTGGAGAGGTAATCGCAGCCATGGGTGGAGGCGAATTGAAAGCCGGTGAAGAGGTCTGGCTGGAGCTTTCATTTGCGCCGGCAGGCAAACGGCTTTTGCAGCGACGCGTTCGCAAAGCTGATAACTGGCTTCGTTCTCCTTCCATTGAACCGGTATCGCTGCAGGCCATCTGGCGAGAAATGCAAACGAACCAACGGGAGAGACGGAGACCACGGGAGATGACTTTTCATCAGCAAAACATCCTTCGTTCCTTGCAAAGCAAACAGGACGAAGATGAAATCGGATTATGGACGGGCTTTCGCGTGAACATATGTTCGCCTGCAGCAAAGGCAAGGCTGCACACGATGAATGACATGCTACAGGCCATGCGAAACGGCAATGGCATTGTATTGCGTCCTGTGCGAAGCAAAAATGCTGTGCTTGGGCCCGGTACCCCCTCCAAGCGGTTGCTGTTTTCGTCAGAAGAACTTGGATTCTGGCTACGAATTCCCGGGTTCGGCGATCCGGCAGCTGCACATATGGAAAAGATGCATGCCAAAATCGTACCTCCGCCAGTCGGATTAACCCAAGGTCTATTTATCGGGAAAAGCAACGCGCCCGGGATCGACCAGGAAATCCGCATGCCGGAGAACCAAATGCTTAAGCATGCTTTTCTTGCCGGGACGACCGGTTCAGGGAAAACCTCGACGCTGCTTTCCATCATGACGCGAATGGTCGACGATTTGGTACGAGCTCCGGACAAAGCTCCCGGCTTTACCTTTCTTGACCCGCACGGCGGGGCAATCGAAACGCTGCTTAGTTACATTCCGAAAAGTTTGTACCCGAAGCTGCATATCATCCCGCTCGGCGCGACCGAGCGGCCGCGTGGCTTTAATCTGTTTCAGTCCGCGCATGCCGAAGTGCGAGAAAGCCTAACCGGGGAGTTTGTCACCACACTTCAGCAACTGTTTCCGGGGTCACGACCAAGGGCGGAGCATTACTTGCGGAATGCAGTACTCAGCCTCCTGTCCGTGCCGCCGCAAACAGTTCTGGGTATTGTGGATATTTTCCACAACGAATCGTATCGCCAGAAACTGCTGCCAGAGTTGGACCAACACCTCATCCATTTTTGGATGCACGAGTTTGCCGAGATCAAAAACATTGGCGATCATCTCGGTCCTATTCTGAACAAGCTGGGTGCGTTGACGACGTATCCGACCTCGCGGAGGATGCTCGGCCAACTGCACAGCAGCATCGATACACGGAAAGCGATGGATGACGGTCACATCGTCCTCATCGACAGCTCCGGTTGCGTGCCGGATTTGCTCAAAATTTTGGCCAGCTTGTTTTTTATCGACTACCACTTCACTTGTCGCAAGCGGCCGCAACACAAGTCTAGGGCGCACTTCTTCTTTGCAGATGAAATTCATCTGTTTGCGACGGACATCCTGACTAAAATTTTGGCGGAAGACCGCAAGTTCGGTCTTTCGCTTTTTTTGGCCACGCAGTATCTGTCCCAACTATCCGACCGTATCTTGGAGGCGATTCTTGGCAACGTGGGCACGCTGATGCTGCTGCAATTGGGTGGTCCGGATGCGGACAAACTGTCCCGATGGCTGAAGCCCCAGGTTACGAACACCGACCTCATGAACCTGGCTGAACTGCATGCCATTGTGCGCACGAAAGGGCACGAAGGACGGCTTGAGCTGTTCACGGTTAAAAACGAGGTGGTACCGACTCGGCATGAGGAATGGATCCGTGAAGCTTGGGCGTATTCGGATCAGCACGATGGCCGGTCGATCGAAGAGATCGAGCGGGAAATGAGACGTTTCAGCAGGGTCGACACCCCGGTTTCAATCGACGATGATGCGATCTTCAAGTGACGGCAGGATGCAAGTTGGAGGGCAAGTTCGAGAGCAAGTTGGAGAGAAGTTTGGAGGGAATGATCGAGAGAACATTGCCAAAGCCAGAACCAGCCGTCCGGCGCGGTGAACCGCGCAAGCAGACGGCTGGCCGCTGCCCGATGATATCTCACATGCCAAACAGGGGGGAGGAGCCGCACCTTGTACTTCGAGGCCAAGCAAGAAGCGCTCGTCACGATGTACCGCCATACCTTGCTCACTGCCGAGCAATTGGGGATCATCCTGCACTACAGTCCGAAGACGATCTACAATCTGATGAGCGAGCTCAAGCGTGAGGGGCTGATCCGCTCCGTCCCCCTTCCGTTTCTGAAACGAAACCATGTGGGGTATACGCTCACGGTCAATGGGGCGAGGGGAGCGGCTGGGCTGGCTGGCGACGAGACGGTGTTTCGCGCCAAATCATGGGTGACGGGACCGATGCAAATAGAGCATTATTACGGCACGAACGCATTTTTTACCGAATTGATTCACGCCAGTCTCCCCCATCCGGACGAAGGCTTGATTGAATGGCTAGACCCGCGTTCAGCTGCAGAGCGGTATGTGCAATCGAAAACGATGGGCAAGAAAAGCGCATTGGTTAAACCGGACGGCTTTGGGATGTACCGGTTCCCTGGCTTAGGTCGGCTGGCCTTTCATTTGGAATACGACACCGGAACGGAAACGCTGTGGCGGCTGAAAGAAAAGATGCTTCACTATGGCCTCCTGCTTCCCACAATTTGGGCAAATGTGGATGCCGTACAAGTGCTCTTTGTTACGAAGCTCGAAAGCAGATCATGGAAGCTCCTCGAAATATGGGAGGCGCTTCAAAAAGGAACGTTCCGTTTTGCTCGGCTTCCCAATGTCTGGGCGATTGCTGAACGGGATTGGAGGAAGTACGGGGAACAAGCCTTATGGCTTGGGAACGGAGGGCAGCGGATCCGCTTGCGGGATATGCCGCTCTTGCCGCTGCTGGCCGAACACGTCGGGCCAATCCTGGGAAAACAGCCACGGGATCGGCCTCCGATTTTGATCAGGAGGTGAAGCAGGTGACACTTCGCTTGCTGCCCAAGCTTTTGCTGTGGGCGATGCTCACTGTTTCATGTATTGGAGCCGTAGGTACGCTGCTTCGCACCGGATCCGAACCTGCTCCGGCACGAGTGGAGCGACTCACCGAGCAACAAATGGCGATCGAGACGGCTGTCGGTTTTGCCCGCGAATGGATGCATTGGGACGGGCAGGAACTTGCGGAAGCACGGGCCAAACGGCTTCAACCATACGTCAACCCGGAGTTGCTATCGTCCATGGCCGTTTTGAAAACCGAGAAAAAAACGATGCGGCAGCAAGTGGTGGCGGCAGAATTCGTTTCACTTGCAGCAAACAACGGGTCACGTTACGTCGTAAGGGTGCGTGTCACAGCAGAAAATCCGGAGCGCATCACGTGGGTGATCGAAGTGCCTGTGTGGGTACAGCTTTCCAAAGGGGCAGCCGTTACGGGTTTGCCAGTGATTCGTCCCGGGCAAGATCCGCCAACCGTTCCGCCTTCAGAGAGCGACGGGTCAAAGGTTTCCGCAGAAATGAAGCAGCGGATGCGGACGGCTATTGAAAGTTTTCTTAAAGTGATGCTTGAAGGAGAAAAAGAAGAGATTTTGTCGAATTATGTCACAGGCGACTCGCATCTCATACCACTGGCCGGCCGGCTTCATTTTGTCTCACTTGACCAACTGGCGGCTGAAGGCGTCGGGCCCTTTACGGCGAGTGTTTCGTTTACCGTGAAAGATACGGCGACAGGATTTCAATTCGCACAGCGCTGGAAGCTGAGCCTTGTCGAAGAGAACGGAAAGTTTTTTGTTCGGGCTCTTTCCGTTTAACGCAAAACATTGGAGGTAGGGCCATGAATGAGGATTTTGTCCAAACAGGCTTGCTCGTGCTCAAAAGGTTACTGCAAGCGATCTTTTTAACCATCGCCATTTACCGTGGCGTCAAAATGTATGCCAACGGGGAAACGAACCGGCTTTGGTCACACATCATGCTTTCCGTCATCCTTGGTGTATTTGTATTCGCGCCCGGCATTGCCAAGTATTTGGCACTCTATGTTTTGAAGACACTTGGTATTTCCGTTGACGGATTGACGGATACAACAGGGGGCTGAAAGTATGGACGAGCCAGAGAAGGTGGAATCGTACCGGGCTTTATACAGGGTTCGGCCGTTAATTTACCACATTGGTGACATTCGGCTTTGGATGCCAATCAGGCAGGACGGCATTATAATGTGGCTTGTTTATGTCTTCATCTTTTTTGTATTTTGCTACATCATTCCCGTTCTTGCCTGGGTGCTGCCGTTCGATCGAACGATCACCATAGTAATCGGCCCGATTGTCGCTGCCTATTACACGGTCAAACTGGATCCGGCCGGCAAAACAGTGCCGCGGTATTTGCGAGATATCCTTCATTTTCTGGTCCGGCCAAAGTGGTACGTTCGTTGGCAAGCGATTCGTCAAACAGGGGCACGAAGAAAGATTCACTTTTCTGGCAGTTGTCGCCCCTATGTACGGTTAACAGCGCCAAATGGGGAAGAGCAGTGGTTCGGCGGAAAAGGGTTAATCGGTGGAAAGGTAAAGGGCCTGCGATCGCTAGGTCTGCCAGACAAAGTCCGGGTTCAATGGCATGGAACTAGCGGTCGTCTGTTGATTGTCCCGGTGGCCCGACGATCCAAACGTGCCATTTTACCGGGGGCTCAATGGGAATCCCGTTCCGGAAGGACGCAAATATGGACACTGCCAAAGCCGGTACAAATGGATCGGCAAGAGAGAGGTCAGAAACAGGAGATATGGAAGGTTATGGACCGTTTAGATTCGGTAAGTGGGTTCACGGGAAGAAGGTGAGTTAGATTGAAATTGCCCGTGCTGTATTGGGAACAAAATCTTCTTTTCGACACAATGCTTAAGCCTTGGGTGGTTTACCGAATACCCTTAAAGCCGTATGCGCACCAATCGCCAGAGAAAAAACGAAGCACCGTTTCGGCTATGCAACAGTTTTTGCATAGTTATCATGGATTCGGCCAATTGCTTTCGGTGACGCGGATGATGGATGCCCAATCGTGGATGCGCCAGCGGACGGGACAAGGCAAGGAATTCGAACGGTATGTCAAAGCGGTTATGCAGCGCTTCGCCGAGCGGCGGCCTTGGCAGCGATCGTTGTACCTGGTTGTCCAGCTCGCCGCGGTACAAAAGCAACTGCCGGAAGTGGATCTATCCGGATGGCATCGAATGGGAGATACCTTAAAGGATTTGGCCGGGATGCTGAGTCGAAATGTGGCCGAGCAGTTCTGGTACCGCCAGCGCGGGGAACTGGAGCGGGAGCGACTTCGCATGGCGCAGTCTGCCGAGAGCTTGCAGTTCAATCAGGTCAATCACCATTTGGGCGGCGAACGCTGCGGTCCGCAGGACATCGAGTGGTTGCTGCGACGCGGCTTTTTCCGGGGACTTGCGCGTGAGCCTGAGCTCATCTTGTCGCCGGAGGCGATGTGTGAAGTGCGGGTCAGAGGAGAGAAGGTGCTGCTGCGCCCGAAAAAATCATTGCCGGTTTTGCTGGCTTCCGATATGGTCGGTGAGGAGAAGATGAAGACGTTTGTCATTCATCACGACGATTCGGAAGAAGAGGGACTCCATAGCTTCCAGAGTTTCTTTTCGGTGGTCGATGTGCCGGAGGAAATCGACGTCATCGGTGACGAGTGGTTGTATGCCTTGGAGGATCTGCCTTTCCCCGCCGAAGTCAGCTTGCATTTTCAAGTGCAGACGCCGCATGAGGCGGCCGGAGGACTGCAAAGAAACCGAAAAGTGCTGAGGGATCAACGTCGGGAATATCGGGAGGCGTCCGAGGAAACGCCGATTACATTGGAATGGGCGGGAAAGCGCGGGCGCGTGCTTGAAAACAAAATGCAAAAGGGTATGCCGCTTGTCTGGGCGTCCACTTGGTTCAATGTGTCCGCTTCGTCGAGAAAGGAGTTGGAGGAGCGCGCGGCGCAACTCTTGCAACTGTATTCGACCAAGCAAATCCGAATTGTTCGCTCATCGGCAGACCAGGCGAAGGCGTTTCAACTATTTTTGCCCGGTTCGGCGATGGACAAGCTGAATCGGATTCCGATGGACCCGAAGTTTTTGGCGGCCGGCATGCTCCATGGTTCCCGGGAAATCGGCGATCCGGACGGTGACTACATCGGCAGGACGTTGCATCGGATTCCCGTGTTGCTCGATTTGAAGCGCCCGATGTCCAAGGAGCTCAATCGTTCCGGCGCGATCGTCATCGTCGGGACGCTAGGCGCAGGCAAGTCTGTGCTGAAAAAGACGCTTTATTACCATGGGTACAACCAGGGTGGCATCGTGTTTAGCATTGATCCGAAAAATGAGGACTCTTGTTTTGCGCTTCTTCCGGACGTCCGCCAAAACATGCTTCGCCTCGATTTCTCTGCCGAATCCCAAACGAAGTTCAATCCGTTTCGGATGTCGACAAGCGAGGAACGGGCACATGGTATTGTTCTCGATTTTTTGAGTCTGCTGCTGGAAGGCACGCGGACGGACGAACGAGCAGATGCGATCATGGAAGCGGTCGAGCAAACGTTCGAGCGAGAGAAAAGGGACCTACACGTCTTTATGGCCGAACTCGAGCGGATCGCAACCGATTCGCCGATGGAAGCCATTCGCGTGGAGGCACAGCGTTGCGTAAACCGGCTCCTTTCGTATTCGCGCAGTCCGTTTGGAAAATTTATTTTTGCACGCGACGGCGAGGAAAATGCGAGCGTGAGCGGGGCAAGGTTCATTATCATCACATTGGCCGGTCTACCGCTTCCCAAAAAACGAAGCGAGCGATTGCAGCAGGCGCTCACGCCCAACGAAAGGTTCGGCCTCGGCATTATGTACTTGGTTGCGGCACTGGGCCGGGAGTACATGTTTCATAGCCCGAGCGATGTCCTTAAAATTTTCGGCATTGACGAAAGTTGGATGCTACGCGCATTTCCCGAAGGTGCACTGCTCATTGATGAAATTATCCGCATGGGCCGATCGTTTCAGGTTGTGCCCCTGCTGGCCACACAGAACCCCGGCGATGTCGCTGAAGAGGAGACGAGAAACAATCTCGGCTCCATTTTTTGTTTTCGGACCGAAGATCCCAGGGCCATCGCCGACAATCTGACACTGCTCGGGCTTGATCCGGATGATGAGGACATGATTCAGGCGTTCCGGGAGCTCAAAGCCGGGGACTGCTACATGAAAGACATCACTGGACGGATCGGACGGGTGCATATCGAGCCTACCCCGGATGACTTGCTTGCCATTTTCAATACGACGCCACAAGCACAGACGGAAAGGAGGGAAGAAACGTGAGGCAACGATGTCGGAACGCGTTCTTACTCCTTCTATTCATCGTGACGTGGTTGGCCATTCAGAAACCGGAACCAGCGTTCGCTGAAGCGCCAAAGGATATGATCGATCAGCTGTTGCCGGGCGAGACCGAGATGGGCATTCAGCCGGGTGATCGAGCGCTCGATTATCGCGCGTATGCACCCGACAATTACACCTGGGACATCGGGTATGACTTGGTGGAATGGTCCGGATGGAAACCGAAGCTGAATAACCCTTTTCCGCTGCTCCTCAACTGGGTTGCCAATATCATCTTCACCATGAGTGCCTTTATTGTACGATTCTGCATCTTTCTGATGCAGCTTGGTTTTCATACGAACTTGGTGAATGAGCAGCTTTCGCTTGTATTGCCCATTATCGATGGGCTTAGGACCAGCTTGTTTAACAGGTTTCTACCGTGGGCGTTAGTACTCTTGGCGGCATGGATGATCAAGGTCGGCTACTGGAACAACCAGACCACGCGCCTCATGTCCGGGGTCATCGGTTCGATCGTCGTACTTGCAGGCAGTTACTGGTTTTATACGCATTCCGAGAGCATTCGCTCCGTTTCCGAAACGATGGACAAGCTGACGCAAGTCACGATGGGTGCGTTGGCAGCGCCTTACCAAAGCGTCACCGGCGAACAAGTGGAGACAGGCCTTGCGAATGCGGCGGATCAGCAGCTACTGGCTACGTCCAATCGGATGTGGAAGCTGTTTGTGGACAGACCTTGGATCATCGGTGAATTCAACCGTCAGATCAGCCAGGATGTCCGTGTGACGGCGGATGAGGCGAAGGCGATACAAGATCGCGCTAAAGATGACGACCTGACAATGGGCGTTCAAGCCGGGGATTCGTGGTCGCACTGGATACGTTACTACGCGTCCGGATCGAAGCAGCGTGACATTTTACGAAAGGTTCTCGGAGACGACAAAGTCGATCACGGCGACCATTCAGATATTCCAGTTTTGTTTGCGGGCGGATCGGCAGCCATTCGTTGCCTTGTGGCGCTTTTATCACTGGTGGCCACGCTGACCTTATTGCTTTTTGTTGGAACGATCTCGTTAATTCTTGTGCTATCTCAGGAAATGGCGCTCGCCATCGTGATGCTGGCACCGATCGTTTTATTGCTTGGTTTGTTTCCGGAGCGAGGCTTTTCGTTTGTCCGCCGCTGGTTCGGTTGGCTCATCGGGACGCTTGGTACCAAAGTGATTTACGGATTCTACGTGGGCTTTACGTTGCTGGTCGCGGATGTAGTGGCACGCGGGTCTGGCGTTTTGATGTTGCAACAAATTTTTGTCGCCCTGTTGTTCGTTTGTGCCTTTTTGTTCCGCAAAAAGATTCTGAGTCAGTTGCTTGGCATTTTCCAGGCACCGACGCCGCACGAAATGTACGAAACGTCAAAACGAGAAGTCATCTACCATGTGAAAGAAGCGAAGCAATCCTGGCAGAATACGAAAGGGAATGTCAAGAAGCTGAAAGATTTCGGCAAAAAAATAGGATCCAAATTTAAGTAACAAGAGGGGGAATGTGGATTGGACCGGTTAGTGGCCTGGATCCAGCATGAGCTTCATTTACATGCAGTTGTCTACCAGGAAAAGCATTCGCATGGCCATTTGCTTCGTGGCAATTCGGAAGGAAAGACTTTGGAATTGCTCGTCGTCTCCTCAGGACATGTTTGGGTGAAAAAGCCGGCGGAGCGGTCTTGGAACACCACCGGCATCTACGTGCCGGATCGCGTTTTATCCTGAACCCGAAAGGAGAGCGAATGTGTATGTTTGAAGACGACGAAACCAAACCCTTTGCCGAATTCAATGCTTCGAGAATGGAACGATTTGTGAAGCGGGATGCCCTGTTGCGCTTTGTGGTTAAAGACCTGGTGAAGAAAGGGATGCACAGGGAGAAGGCGCTGGAGATTGCCTTTAACGGTTATGTGCTCGAGGACTCGATCATGATCCGGGAATACGAGAGAAGCTGACTAGCGAAGCAGAAAATTCGCTTGTCCTGATGAAAGCAGAGGAATGATCCGTATGGATGCGAACAGGCTGATCAAAAAACGGGCGATCTGGTGGGTTGTCGGCAGCGTGAGTGTAACCGGCATCGCCATCGTTTTACTCGGATTCATGTTGGCATTTGCTGTGCTTGGCGCTCTGATCGGCGCATCCGACACGTCCGGGATGGAAGGGATCCCGGTTCCAGACGAGGAGACCTTTGATGTCCCGGCGCCGCTGCTGCCGATTTATATCCGGGCGGAAAACGAGAAAGCGTCCTGGGCTCGCTTGGCCGCGATCCACAAAGTGACCAATGACTTTGGGGCAGATCAGCCAAAGCGGTTCGACACGATTGGCCCGTTAGGCTTTCCGAGGCCGCTTTGGGAGGCATACCGCATCGATGGAGACGGTGACGGAAAAATCGATCCAGACAATCCGTACGATGCCATCTTTTCGCTGGCTCATTATTTGCAAGTCTCTTCGTTGGATGCAGATGAAACATTACGTGCCTGGTTTTTAAATGAAGAGGACGTCGAAGTCGTACATCGCCAAGAGTCCGCGTATACCTCGATGCTGCACGTTCACGCATCAGGCGAGTGGCTGTGGCCGCTAATTGGCTATACAAACATCTCGAGCCCTTTTGGGAATCGGGTGGATCCAGTCACGGGAGCACCGATCGAGTTCCATGCTGGCGTAGACATTCCGGCACCACTCGGTACACCTGTACTGGCAACGCAAAACGGAACGGTCGTGCAAACGATTCGGGGAAATATGGGGTATGGGAATCACATCTTGCTGCAGCATGCAGGCGGTTTTATAAGTTTGTATGGTCACTTATCGGATATTGGCGTCAAAACAGGGCAGCAGGTACAGCGTGGCGAGGTGATCGGTTGGACGGGAAGTACCGGGAAGTCGACTGGGCCTCATTTGCATTTTGAAATCCGTTTAAATGGCCAAGCGGTTAACCCAATGGATTATTTTAAAGAAGGAGCGGGGTAGACGTGGATAAGGCGATCGAAATCGTGATGACAAACGGCGTAAAAAATCTGGGGCTCTCTCCGGATGAAGTCAATCGCTTGTTTCGCAAAGCGGAGGAACTGCGTCCGAGATCCGCCTTTCTGGTGTTTGATCCGAAAGGAAACTCGGTTTATATCGGCAATGGCGATGGCCATATTCTCGGCATGCTTCATTTATTTTTGCCGGAAAAAGTATGGGTCATTTTTGATGATTACGGTGATCGCTGGGTTGCAACGGCCTTGCTTCCTAGAGAGCATTAAATTCGAACGGAGCTAACTCGTGCTGCAGGGGCTAATAAGAGCCACCTGTTTTTTTATGCGACCATACATCGGGAGGGCATTCCATGCAGAGAAGTCCGATTCGTTGGCAAGGCGGAAAATATCGCCTTCGTGAGGAAATCATTCGAAGGTTTCCTGCACATTCGGTTTATGCGGAGGTGTTCGGCGGCGGCGGGTGGGTGTTGTTCGGCAAAGAGCGATCCAAAGTGGAAGTATATTCGGATATTAACGCAGAGCTGGTCAATTTCTTTCGGGTCATACAGGAGGATTGGGAAGCACTCGCGAAGCGTTTCGAATGGGCGCTTTATGCACGAGACGAATTTTTGCGGGTGATGAACCGGCGCGATCAGGAGCGGGATCCGGTTACGAGGGCCTATGACTTTTATTACCGTGTCTATTCGCACTTTGGCGGCAAGTACAATGATTCCGACGATTGGGGCTATACACGGAGCAAGCCGGCTTTCGATATGTCCAAAGTCAAAGACAAGTTCAAGCTCGCTCACGAGCGGCTGATTGGCGTCTACATTGAAAATCGTTCTTTTGAAGAGGTGCTCTCGCGATACGATTCGCCGGACACCTTTTTTTATTGCGATCCGCCTTATCTTGAACTATCCGGCTATTTGTACAAGTTTGATGAATCCGACCATCGCCGGCTACGCGATAGACTCGGTGCGATCCGTGGCAAGTTTTTGCTCAGCATTAACGACCATCCGCAAATTCGGAAATGGTATGCCCCCTATTACATGGTCAATGTGGAGACGCGATATTCGATATCCAAACAGCAGGAAGGCCGGAGACAGACCAAGGAGCTCCTAATCGCCAACTACCCACTGAATCCAGAAGGGAACGAAACGTCATGAGAGTGAACGTTCGCGTCTATCGTCGTTATCGCAAGCATGTAGGTTTTCCGGAATATCAATCGCAATCTGGAAACGGGTTCCGGACTTTTCTGGATGTTCCGGTGTTTATCGTATCTGAACAACAACTCGATGACATTGCGCAATTATCACACGATGACTGGATTCGGGAACATAACCAAGAACCGTTGCTGATTTTTACGGACCGGCATCGTGTATTGGCCGTGGCTCCCGAGGGCTACGATTATGCTCGGTATGTATGTGTCATCGATACCGATACGGCTCGGGATATTCTCTTCCGCGTTTAACGTTAAAAGCCCTGAAGGCACAAAGAGGTGGGTATTTCGTGAATCAAATACGAATCGAGGCGAAAGGAAACCAATTTGTTGTTCAGTTCGTGGAGAATGGTAAGGTGCAGGATATGGATAGCCGAAACACCTACAAGGATGCAGAAGATTTTGCTTTTTATTTGGCGGAACGCTTGAAACTTGATGTATTTTATCAAGGCCAAAAGGTGAATCCCCCTCGCTCAAAGGGGTAGCAATTCTATCTGGACAATATACGTAGGTTATCCACATTTGTCCACAAATTTTATTCACAGGAGGTGTATAACGTGAAAGGGGAAAGGAGGTTGGTTGTTGCTTTATTTCGCCCCAATCAACGCGAGCGCAAATCATGGATCGATCGCCTGCGTCAATCGGGTTACACGGTTCAATATGTTCATGATCCATTTCGGATATCTCCGGAAGCTTCCGTGATCGTGGTTGATTCATCGGTAAGTAGGTGGAAGGATTTTATCCGGATGTTCGAAGGTCAAGGAACGCCGGTGTTATTGCTTATTGACGATGTGGCAGAAGCGTCGTGGCCATATAACCTTCAGATTGATGGAACCATCCATTCTGGCGAACCAACTGATGGCTTATTCGAACGTTTGCTGGGAGCAGTCGGGGGGCGAACTTCCGCGCTGCAAGGGGATGCCGCGCTCTATGATGGCATGTCGATTCAGCTTCCCAAAGATGATGATGCGTCCGATTCAGGTGGAGAAATCAAGGATAGAAGGCCTCCTTCAGAAAAAGAGCAAGATTTTCATGTGGTTGACACGACACCGATTGCGGATAGGCCCACGCTTTCACAAAGAAAGGTCAACCGAGGTCCCGTTCAAGCCCTAAATGAAAATGTGATGCTGCCAACAACCGGCTCAGTATCTGAAACGGTTCAAATTGAAAACTCGGAACCACAACTGAAATTTGAACTTGTTGAACGAAGACAGTCTCTCTCATCCTCGCTAACGCAGCGTCAACGTATTTTTCTTCCGCCAACGGTTGCCGTCTATGCTGCAAAGGGAGGCATCGGGAAAACGACGTTCCTTCTTCATCTGGCTGCCCGATTATCACAAGAAGGGCAAAAGGTTTGTGTGCTGGATACGGATTTCATTCTCGGCAATGTGGCGGCTTGGATGAACATCACACCGCACAAAACGGTTGTGGATCTGGCTCACCGATTCGACGATCCCGAAGCAAGTCGGACCTGCCTTCTTCCTGTGAAGGAAGGTTTTTTTATTGTGGCGTCGCCGCCAGAGCCAGGAGCCCTAACCCTTCGGTCGGAACAACTTCTGGCAATCCTCCGCTTTCTGAAAGAGGAGATGGACGTTGTTCTGATCGACACACCGCAGTACATCGACAATTGGACTCGATTGATATTGGAACAGACTGATTTACTCTTTGCCATGACTTCCGGCGACCCGGCCAGCTTAATCAATCTGGAACGAATGCGGCCGGCTTTGTCTCGTTTGCAGCCGACTCCCGACATCCAATTGGTTTGGAATCGGCTGACAGAGCCTGCCACGAAGGAGGCTTGGAAAGAGCGGCTTCCGTGGCCGACTGCATTGGAACTGCCGGAGGACCTGACCATTCGAAGCGCTGTCCGCCGCGGCGAATGGATTGCGGATTCCCCGGTAAGTCCCTACCGCTTGCAGATCGGGCGGCTAATGGATCAATGGATGGGGCGTGAGTTGAGAGCGAATGAGAAGGGAACACGGCTCATGCGGTTATGGTCAAAATTCAAGGCCAAGGGAGAATCCATGTATGAGAGTTAAGGAAGTGGGTGTACATCAACGCGTCAATGCGCAAGGCGGTTTGTACGTGCAGATTGAAGGAACCGGTCAGGAAATTTTCTACGGATCGGCAGATCGCTTGGCCATCGAAACGGCAAACGAAAGAGGTTGGAACGGAAAGGGGAGATCAACGGTCGGCGTTCCTTCCAAGAAAGGCATTGATCTCTATACCCGATCCTACTGGTTTCACGAAAGGCTGTAGAAACGTGAGCAGATGTCTGAACGGGAGGAGTGGTGTACTTGAGAGTTAAAGAAACGGGTGTTCATTATCCCGTCAATGGACAAGGCGGCTTGTATGTCCTCATAGAAGGTTCCAGACAAGAGATTTACAAAGGAAAAGCAAATCGCCTGGCCATGGAGACGGCAAACCAAAAAGGTTGGAAAGGAAGCGGTCAGACAACAATCGGCATTCCTACACGGGAAGGCATTGATCTTTATACGCGCGCCTATTGGTTTCACGACAGATCGTAAGGGAGGAGGCTTTGAATGTACCGTTATCGTAAGTGGATGGTATTGACGGCAGTCGGCGTTGGTTTCATTCTGCTCTTGCTAGCTTTGATTTATTATATGCACCGGCAAACGCAGCAAAAAGAGCAGCTTCGCGATCAGATTGAGGAATCATCCCGTACCATTCAAACGATGGAGCAGGCCAAGACCGATGTTTTGGTCCTGGCACGAGACGTGCAGTCTGGAACCACGTTGCAGGCTGGGGATGTAAAGATTGCTGCTTTTCCTTCCGATCAAATCTCCAGCCAGACGCTTCGAGAGCCAAAGGAGGCGATCGGTAAAATGGTCAAAATCGATTTACCCCAAAACCTGCCGCTTTCTGCCTCCATGCTGGCAGAGGACAAGCTCTTGACCGACGACCTGCGGGTGCAGGAGTTCAACGTGATCCAACTGCCCACGCACTTGCAAAAAGGACAGTATGTAGATGTACGGATCAACTTTCCGACCGGCGAGGATTTTATTGTCCTGAGCAAAAAGAAAGTGCAGAATGTAGCCGGCACGGTGGTTTGGTACGAGATGAACGAATCGGAAATCTTGAATGCTTCCAGCGCCATCATCGATGCGTACTTGCAAGGAGCCAAGCTGTATGCGCTCCCCTATGTCGAGCCGGGGATGCAACAAGCTGCCATTGCCAATTATCCGGCCAATCCCAAGGTGCTGGATCTAATGGCACGGGATCCGAACATTTTGGAAAAGGCCAAAACCGAACTGGCCCGGCAGCTTCGCATCACGTTGGATCAACACCTTACGGCGAAGAGCGAGGCGGACAAAATAAAGGTAACCGGCGGCAATGTCGCGTTACAGCAGCAACTGCAAAATGAGCGAGTCACAACCGAGCATAACAATCAGTTTCGGCAAGACCTCGGATCGCAAGCGGCTGCCGGTAACGGCTCAGAGCCGTCGGAAGCGCAGGCTCAAACACCGGCTTCTTCCGGCGATCCGACAACTCCTCCTGTAGCCGAAAGCCCGACTTCTTCAGCATCAGTGACGGACAGCCAGACGGCGAACGACCGGCTGCAGGACGTTTTCGATCAATCCGGCAAATAATCAAGGAGGCCGACATGAAACAGATTGCGTTCTTGGGTGCGGCGGAGAAAAGTCATCTTTTGCTTGTACTCGGAAAGGTATTGGTCAAGGCAGGACTAAAGGTGCTCCTTGTCGACTCGACGATTGCTCAAACGGTACGGGGTTATATTCCTTCCTTAAATACCAAACCGGCTGCGTTCGTGACCGAATTCGAAGGCTTGGATGTTGCCGCGGGCTTTATCAACCGTGCCCAACTGGAACAATACTTTCAGCATGTGGAGGGGATATTCCCGGAATACGATCTCATGCTGATCGATACCGACCATACCAACTTTATCAAGGGATACGAGTTACCGGACATGACCGCCCGAATCTGGTGCCAGAGTTTGGACAAGCTGGTCTTGCAAAAAAATGCGGAACTCATGCAGCGGCTGTGCCTGGCGGAATTTGCCGAACAGCCGCTGCCATTTTCCAAGCTGACCCTCTCCGTCGTCCCTACGACCATGTCGGAAGCGTACTTCGAATCGCTTCAGACTTCTCCAGGCATTCGCTGGCAGGAGCCGGCGCTTCGTCTGCCACTGGATGAAGGGAACGTCTCGGCTATGTTGGACAATCAGCATCATGAAAGAATTGTTGCGAAGCGGTTGTCGGGTTCCTATCAACGGACAGTACAGGAGTTGTTCCAACTGGTTTCCGGACTGGATCGTCGTACCGCTCAATCGGCTTTGAAACGCACAAGGAGGGAGCGGCGTGGGACATAAAGTTGTGTTTTGGAGCCCGGTCCCCGGTCAAACCGGCAATACGTCCAACCTGACCGCGTTTGCCGGTTTGATAGGGCTGGAGTACTCCGCTTGCACACTCCTCTTCGGCCATGTGCAAAGCCGTCGGGCCGCGTTGGAACAAGCCTTCTTGCAGCGAAGACCCGATGAGGGAGAACTTTTCTTTGCTGCTGAGTACGGCATCGATGCGGTGGAGCGATTGGCCAGCCACCGAAAGCTACACCGAGACATGATCCGAAATTACACGTTCCCGCTGCTACAAGACCGGCTCGATTTGTTGCCCGGATCGGACAAACCGGATAAAGCGTTTTTTGCGGCGATGAAGGATTCGCTGCAGACGATTCTGGAAACCGCAGAGTGGTACTACGACTTGATTCTGATCGACGGCGGGAGCGGGCTTCGATCGGAGTGGACGCAGCGGTTGTTGCAGCAAGCCGAGCTCGTGGTGGTGAGTTTGAACCAGAACGGACGGGTGCAGGAACGCTTTTTCCGCGAGCAGATCAGTCACTTGCCGGCTGCCAAACGGCTGCTCGTACTTGGGCAATACGATCGCTTTAGCCATCTCACGGCCAAAAACATAGCACGGCTTTTTCAGTTACACGAACCGATTTACACCGTCCCTCACAACGCCGGGTGGATGGATGCCATGCAGGAGGGCCAGGCGCTCGATTTTCTGTTCCGAAACCGACAAGCGCCGCGCGATCATGAGAACCATTTTTTCATGCAGGAGCTGCGCAAACTGGCCCAAGCCGTGATGATGCAAGTCGGACTGAACAAACTGTTTTTCGGCGGAAGGGAGGGGTAACGGGCGGATGACGTTGATCAATCTCATACTCAGCCTCGTGTTGCTCTTGCTTGTGGCGGCGCTCCTCTACTTTCGGATGAGCGGTCGCGAGATCGACAAACCGTCGGAGGAACGAGTTTACACCGTGGACGCGATGACCGCCTTTGTCAAACAAGCGTTGCACGAACGAACCAGCAGCAATTTGTACGACTTGGGTCTGTCGGAAGAGGAATTTCGGCGGCGCAAAAGCAAACGGCTGGAACTGAAAAAGGCGTTACGCGGCTGCACATCCGGCGACTTGAGGGACAAAGCGTATATCACGCAAGTGCTGGCCGATCTTTTGATCCGACAGTATGGATTGGGCGAGTCGAACATCAACCGGGTCATTCCGTTCGATGATCCGTACGAGCTTACGCCGCAGGATCAATTCGAAATATTGCTCTTTCTGTACAAGAAGCGTTATCGGTACGATGCGCTGAGCGAGTTGATTCGCAAATTCGATTTAGACCGACCGAAGCTCGGCATCGAGGACGGAAAAACGGAGTCGTACCGGATTACGGTAGAGGAAATTCACGAGATTTACAAAAAAGAAGCGCGGCGGCTCACGTTGGACGACAAAATCCAAATCGTTGCTCAGCGGATTTACCAGCAGTACAAAGGCTTCAGCGTGGTTGACGAGATCCGGGATATGCGAATCGACGGCGTCTCAGGCGGTGTTTCCGGTCTGCCTCCGTCCGTTTGGGAAGGCGAGTGGGAGCTGGATGCGAATGGGCTACTGCAGGAAGTGCCGAAATCGCATGACAGCGTCTGGATTTTTTATAAAGGTAAATCGATTCATCTTCCGTTTTTGTCGTTTGGCTCAGAGCAAGAGTTAAGGCGTGTCTGTCAGAACATTTATAAACACAATTTGCCCGGCCAATTGTCGGAGGCTACCGGATATAAAGTAAATGAAATGGCGGACGGTTCCCGCGTTGTCGTTCTACGGCCCCGGTTCAGTGAATCCTGGGCTTTTTTTGTACGCAAATTCGATGTGCAAAGTGCCACATTGGAGCAATTGATACGGGATCCGAATGCGGAGCTGCCGATCGGGCTGATCGCTTACCTTGTTAAAGGCGCAAGGATCACTTCCATCACCGGTGCCCAAGGAAGCGGGAAAACGACGCTTCTTATGGCCATGGTCCGTTACATTCCCGCCATATTTCCGATCCGGGTCCAGGAAATGAGCTTTGAACTGCATTTGCGAAAAATCTACAAGGACCGCAACATCTTGAGTTTCCGGGAGACGGAGACGATCTCCGGGCAGGACGGGCT
Organism: Cohnella zeiphila; assembly: GCF_014212055.1. Lineage (GTDB taxonomy): Bacteria > Bacillota > Bacilli > Paenibacillales > Paenibacillaceae > Cohnella > Cohnella zeiphila. The sequence continues at coordinate 280,680 of NZ_JACJVO010000021.1, forward strand.
GGACATTCAGAAAAAGACCGACGGTACCGTCAACATTTTGGGCGAAGTAGCGACCGATCCGGTGGCGGCCTGGATGATTCAAATGGCGCAGGTGGCTTCGCTGTTTACCTTGTTCACCCACCATGCCAAGACGTTCCGCGATCTCGTGTTGTCGCTGCGGAATTCGCTCTTGAAAACGGGCGTGTTCACGAATGAACACGTGGCGGAGCAGCAGGTCGTCAGCGTCCTCAACTTCGACATTCATTTGAAGCGGGATGTGGATGGGCACCGGTACATTGAACGCATCACCGAATGCGTACCGCTCGAACAGGAGATGGCTTACCCTGTTTCCTATCGGGATGCCGACACGCTGGATGATAAGATGGCGGCTTTTATGGAGACGGCGACGGAATATTTTCGTCGCTCTACGGATCGAACGCTTTATGCAGAAAGAAATATCGTGGAATTTCGGGATGGCAGGTATGTGGCCGTTCATCCGATCTCCGAGCGAAACAGAAGAGAGATGGAGGAGCAGATGACTGGGTCGGAGCGAAGCGCGTTCTCGGCTTTTCTTACCGCCCATTGGAGGGATACGGGTGGATATTAAATCGCTGTTATCGCTCGTACTCGGGCTGTCCATTGTCCTCTTCCTTGCGGCATTTGTCGGTTTCCAATGGCTGTCCCGTCTCAATACCGGCGCCGGTTCGACCAAAGAATACGAAGCACTGCGGCTTCCCGGCAAGCCGACGCGAAAGTCCCGCCAGACAAACTGGCTGCAGCGGACTTACGTTCTCTGTGAACGCGTGCCGCTTTTGCGAGCTTATTTGGTCGTTATCCGCAAACGACTGACCGCCTTGCAGCCGTATGACGAATGGAAGCTGCGACTGGAGACGATCCGCATCGCGCTTGTTGCATGGGGGGCGCTCGTGGTCATCGCGGTGCCTATCGGGTTGTGGGTTCACGATCCGCTCACCGTGCTGATGATGTTTATCGGGATTTGGGTGCTGCACGGGATGGTGGCGGATGTTTTTGTGAAGCGGCTGGAGAATCGGTTGTTTCGCCAGCTTCGGCATTTTATGGCCGACATCCGGCATCACTATCACCGGCACGACATGGTCGACGAAGCGATTTATGAGGCGACCGACACCGCTCCATACGAAATGGCGCTGCACGGTCAAGAGATCCATGCCATTCTGACCGACAGCCGTCCGGAAGAGAAACTGGAGGCGTACTATGAGTCTGCGCCCAATCGGTTTCTAAAAGGTTTGGCCGGAGTTTCCCACCTGGTCATGGAATACGGGGACAAGAAGCTTCAAGCCGGTTCGCTTTATTTGCAGGCGCTGACGAAACTAATCACGGAACTGAATTTGGAGCTATTGCGGCGGGAAAAGCTCAGCTATTTGTTGCAGGGATTGACGGCTATTGCACTCGTGCCCCTTTTGTTCACGTGGCCGATCGAAAGCTGGGCACGTCGTTATTTCCCCGCCATGGACGACTTCTATGCCGGCAAGTTCGGTTGGATCATGAAAATGGTCATTATGTTCGTCATTTTTGGGGCCTATGTGCTGCTTCGTCACATGCGGGAGTTGGATGGTCAGCCTCGATTAAGCCGTCGAAAGCCCAGGGAACAACGCGTATATGAATGCTTTCCATGGATCCGTCTTCTTGTGCATCGGGTCATGCCAGATTCGAACAGCCGGGAAGCAGTAAGGCAAAAAAGGCTATTGAAAGAAACCGGTTCCCCGCTGAGATGGGAATGGTTTGTCCTGCAGCGATTGACGTTCAGTTTGCTCGCATTCGTTATGGTAATGGGGCTATGTGTGACTTTGCATGCGGTAGAGAGGCATCAGGCTCTTTATGCACCAGTCAAACCGGACACAATGTTCGGCCGGTTATCTCCCGAGGAGGAGGCCAAAGGCAAAGCGGAGGCTGCGATGGACCGGGCAGTCATACGAAATGTGCAGAAAGAAAGGCCTCCGCTACGATCGGAAGCCATCTTGAACGAGCTTCACAAAAATCCCGAAATCGCTAAGGATGAAGTGAAGCTTCGCTCGGCCGCACAGCGCATTTTGGCGAAAATGAATGCACTTCATAGCAATTATCTTCGCTGGTGGGAGGTGATGCTTGCGTTGCTCGCAGGCTGGGGCGGCTACTTTGCCCCATTGGGGGTACTGGTGTTTCAACGCCAAATGCGGCAGATGGAGCGGAAGCACGAAGTGGATCAGCTTCTGTCGGTCATCGGCATGCTGTCGGAAATGGATCGCATGTCGGTCGAACATCTGCTCGAGTGGATGGAACGGTTTGCGTACGTGTTCAAGGAACCGATTCAAGCCTGCCTGCTGCATTATGACCAAGGGGCGGAGCAGGCGCTGGAGCAATTGAAGGAAGATGCGCCGTTTCCGCCCTTTGTACAGCTGGTGGAAAAGCTGCAGCTGGCTGTGGAGCGAATCCCGATTCGGCAGGCGTTTGATGACGTGGAGTCCGAATACGCTTTTGCACAGGAACAACGGAAGCAGGATTATGAGCGGCTCATCGATACCAAAGCGGGTTGGGGGCGGATGATCGGCTTTGCTCCAATGATGGCGCTCATTTTCGGCTATTTGGTCGTTCCACTTGTCTATGTCAGCCTGTCGCAGATGTCTGTCTACTACGAACAAATCCAACGAATTCAGTAATGGCTTCGACGATGCCCTTCTTTGCAAGGGCTTATTGGCGTCTTCACTATTTGAAAAGGAGAGAAGTCAACCATGTCTAATGCCCAAAAAGCACTCGTCATGGCAGCAGGCATTTTTCTTGCCATTGCCTTGATCACGCTGGCGGTGGTTTTATTCGTGTCTGCCGAAGATTCGACCAAAGCGGCGCAAAGCAATTTTAGCAATCTTCAGACCGAATTGTCGCAAACAGCTTTCACGGTCTACGACAACACGACTTTGTCGGGCAGCCAGGTGGTCAATGCGCTGCGCAAATTTACGGACCAGGATCAATTCGGCATTCAAATCAAAACCGGGAAAAATCCGGTCGGGCAATGGTATGGGAAAGTGATCAACATCAGCGTGCCGGCGGAGAGCCTCGATTATGGGTCAGTGGTAGGTGTGGCGCCCGGTATACTTTCACAAGTGCTGGATGAGGCAAATATCAACTATGTCAATCCGAGCGGCAAATTTCGGGCGCAACTGATCAAAGACCGCAGCAACGTGATCCGGGGAATTACGTTCCAGCAGCAGTAAAGCTATGGGCAACCGCTCCAGTTAAGGGACGATTGCCCGACTGAGGAGATGGGGGGAGTGCGGTGGATCAACCGGTTCGAACGATGATCGACATGAGCGTGGCCGTACTGATTTTTCTGACAGCAGCAGCAATCGGGCTCCAACTGTTTCAATTCGGAGCCGCATCCTTGCAAACGGCTTATGTGTTTGGAGAAGCCCAGGATCGAAGCATCGTTTCCACGCTTAAGCCAATCGCCGGGGACGGTACGGTATCCGGGGCGGAAGTGTTGCAGACGCTGGCACAGATACCGGAAACGGGCATGGAAGTCGAGGTGAATGGGCAGGTCTATTCATCTACCTTGGAAAGGGAGCAACTGAATGCAAATGGACTGATCCTGTCCGGCCGCTATCTTTCCGTCATGGAGCGAGATGCTGAGGGGCAAGTAGTTCGCGTTCGCTTTACCTTTGAGGGAGGCGGGACATGAACAGTCTGCTGAAAATTTTCGCCGTCTTGATCGCGATTCTACTATTGTATATCTTCCCGATCTCCGATGCGTTCGACCGGCAGGACGATATTTCCGAGCTGGTGGTCCTGCGGGCCACGACGTCGTTTGTGGATGCCGTAAGGGATAAGGGTTATATCACACCCACGATGTACAACGACTTTTTGCAAGCAATCGAGGCGACCGGGAACACATTCGATGTCCAAATGGAACATGGGCAGAAAACATACGATCCGGTTTATGACGATCCGTCGAGCTCGAATACGTTTAAAGGCACTTTTGCCGTCCATTACGATTCCTATTACAATGCGCAAATCCTGCCGGTATTGTTTCCGAACAGTTCGGCGGGGACGGACGATCCGTCACGACGATACCACTTGCATGTAGGCGATACCTTTTCCGTCACCGTAAAAAACACCAATCGAACCAGCGGCACCATTTTGCACGATTTTCTCAACAACGCAAACAGCCCCAGCGAAAAAATCTTCATTCCGTACGGAGGTGTCGTCCGGAATGAAGATAATTAACTGGGCCATCGTCGGCGTGCTGATTTTCTTGCCTTTCGCGGTGATCAACCGGTTGGATACGGATGCCCAGCGGAAGACAATGGTGACGGAACTGCGATATAACGCTGCGCTCGACACCGCAGTGGATGATGCGGCGAGGGCGTTGCTGATCAACGCGGATCAACAGCACGAGGCGAGCTACGATTCCGAAAAGCGGGTTCGCGTGAACAAAGAAGAAGCGATCCAGACGTTCTACAAAGTCCTATACATGAACTTCGGCGTTGCCGACGATCCGATCGGTCAAGGTGTATTAAACCGCTTTGTTCCGGCAGTCCTCGTGATTGGATATGATGGGTTTTGGGTTTATGCGGAAGACGAATTTCGCAATGCAAAGGGTGAGACAGAAATCCGTCCCGTATGGGGAGCCAAAAAGCCATACGCATATGTGGATTCGCAGGGTAACAGCCTTGCGTTCTCGCTGGACGATTATGTAACAGTGTACGAGGCCGGCACCCAGCGATGGCTGGATGGTTTTCGATCCGAAATTCAGGCCGGATCGACCGTGGCCTTGCTAAAAAATCGTGATTTGTTCGAACAGGTGCGCAGGCGCACGATTGTCGATGAGATTCAAAACGAGCTGGCATATCGGATCAACCGGTATAACCAGTTCGTATCTCGGAGCGGGGAGTCTTACACGTTCACCTTGCCGGCAATCAGCCAAGAGGAATGGAATAATACGATTAACGATGTTGGTGTGTTGGCTTTCCTGCAAGGCATCCCGATCGGGACGAAGCAATACAACAGCTATGCACTCGGCGGCAGCCGGGTGGTGAAGAAAGAGACGATTATCGGGGCGAAAAAAGACGGCATGAAGGTGTATTTCCGCAGTAATTGCGGTTATTCCTATCCGACAGAAGAAACGTTTAGCAGCGAAAAGGAAGCTGCACAAAACGGATATATGCCGCTGCCATGTGATCGGAAATCGTAACTTTCAGCGAATCTAGCAAGAGGGTGGACAGAGGAACTAGAGACGGACTATGATGGAGACAAGCGTCGAATTCTTCCTGATTTTCTCAAAAAATCAAGAAATGAAGGGGTGAAAGCTGCGTGAAAAGATGGCTCAGCACAGGTCTTATCCTCGCTGCTTTGTTCGGGGCGATGCCCGGGATCTCCAGCGCGGCGGCGAAGATTCCCTTGTTTGCCAGCGTGGTGATGGACGGCAAAAAAATCTGGTTTCCCGATGCGCAGGCGTTTGTCGACGGAAACAGCCGGACGTTGGTGCCGGTTCGCTTTGTGGCCGAAACGATGGGCGCCAAAGTGGGCTGGGTCGCGAAAACTGCGACGGTGCCGATCGAGAAGGACGGTCAGAAGATTGAACTGACAATCGGGAAAAATCAAGCCAAGGTAAACGGAGTTGACGTCTCTTTTGATACGAAAGCAATCGTTAACGGCGGAAGAACGTTCGTCCCGTTGCGCTTCGTCAGCGAAGTGCTGGGCGCAGCGGTGACATGGGACGGAGATTCGTCGACGGTCTTTATCACAACCAAGGATCTTGGAGAAGCGAAAGTCGATCCATGGGGACGCCTCATTCGCACAACCGACTTGCCGGAAAATGCAGACGATTATCCCTACATTTTGGCGGACGTGCCCAATGAGATGTATGAAATGAAATATCCGTTTTCACATCCCGATCCGAGCGAACGGTCTGTGTCGGCCGAGATGTATGCGAACTGGCCGGAGTTCAAGAAAGAGAACATCGACATCTGGATGGATCGGCTGAAAAAGTTCGGCGCGCTGTGGCTCAATGTTGACTACCGGACAATTGACGATTCTTGGGCGAAGCAGCTGTCCGAACTGGAGTCGGACGGCAATACCGGCAAACTGAAGGCCGCACAGGAATACGCCAATTGGGTCAAGCAAAATGAAATTGTCGTCGAGGGCTATCTGGATCCGGAACCGTCGATGATTTATCGAGATGGGCTTGGGAATTATTACGTGCGTTCGAAATTTAGAATCAAGTTCGACCAATTCAAGCAACACAAGACGCTTATCTATGACACTTGGTTTCCGGGCGAAAAGAAGCTTGTCAATGATATGTGGGTCCCTAACGACACTCCATTTGAAAAAGGAGTCTGGTATGAAGGATATTCGGACATTGCAATGGGGACGAATGTCGGGGGAGATTGGGGAAAGACACTGAAAGTCAGTGCAAACGTAAGTCTTTTCTTTAACCACATCATCAGAAAGGCAGATTAATCGAATGAGAAAATTCATACAAGTTAGTTGGTGCATGCTGCTGGCATGCACTTTTTTGTTGACCTGGCCGCCTTCGCCTTCCCATGCGGAAGTTCCAGATGTGAAAATCGATCACGGGAAAATTATGTTCAATGTCACCAGTACCACTGCAGTATCAGGGATTCGTTTCAAGACCGTCGGTTGGACAGCGCGTAGAGAAAGCTCCCCTGTCTGCACTTACGATTCAAAGGGAAAGCATTGTGACCCGACCGGCTCAGGCTCGGCGCGAATTGAAGGGTTGGAACAAACGAGTCAATACCCACCTAATCCCGAACCCGGTACGCCTGTGACAACGTTCTTCGAGGTGTCGGAGGCAAAGGTAACGAAGGCACTCACCGACAACGGTCTCGAGGGTATTAAACAGAATGATCAGCTTTACCTTTACGCGATCATGGTCGTCATCCAAAACGGACAGCAAATCGGGGGACCGTATTATACGCTGGATGCGATCAAGCATGCACAATCGTGGGCGCATCCCGAAGACTTGGACGATTATTTCGGGGTTCCGGTCACGTATGATAGTCCGGATTTTCCGGTAGATATCGTCTGCAAAACTGAATCGGGAACGGTCATCCAGGATTCCGCCTGTACGTATCACAAAGGCGAGTATAAAGCGGGGGCAGAGATCGATCATACGTTTGCCGAAACGCTGGAATGGAACGGGAAATCGTATGAAATCGCCCGGTCATATGTGATCTCCAAAAACAATCCCGATAAGAAACTATTTGTTCAGGAATCCGGAGAAGAGCATCTGCTCGATCGACACATCAGCGTGCTCGTCAGCGGTGCTGATATTGTTGCCGAATACCGAACTTCGTCAGGCGGCTCGGAGCCGCAACCGGGAGGAGAAGCGCCGGCACCCGGTGCTTCACGGGAAGCGGAAGTGATGGATCCGGGCGTATCCGCCGTGATTCAGGCCGATGCACGCGGCGCCGAAAAATTTGACGTGCTCCAAGGGATTCCCACATCCGAAAACCTGTACGTGAATACCTTGTCCAAGTCCTATTTGTACCGGAATACCTTTACGCAAATGGTTGGAACCAAAACGTATCCGGTGAAAGTAAGCAAGACGTACACGCTGGCCTGGACGGAGCAGCAAGCCGGTCCTCCAGATGCGGAAGGGAATCCGACGACGATTTCCGTTCCACGGTCGGAGAGCCAAACGGTCACGAAAACGTACGCAGTCGAACGAAAATATAGCTATTGGCTCATTTCAAATTTGGAAGTATACGGCATTCAACAAGCAACGGTATCCAATTATGCGTTGCCTTCGGGAACCGTAACGCTTCAGCCAAAGGGATATTCACCACCCTCGGTTTCCGCCACGCATGACGCTTCGATCACGGCGCATATGACCGATCCGATCTATGCGGACGTGACGTTGCCCGGACAAACTGTATCCGGAGGTTCCAGCCGTCCAGCCATTCCGACTGAAGATTGGCAGAGCCAGGCGGAGAAAGCCGTCGGCAAGATCAAAGTCAAGAACGATTCGCTTGTCTTTAACGGCAGCACCATTATGGACAATCGGGTTGTGGAAGAGACGGCTTCCACCCCGACTGCCATTCCGACGCCAGCCCCAATCGGGCAAAACGTGCTGTACGGATCGGGGTATATGATCGATGCGTCCAAAACGAACAAAGTGAGTCAGCCGAGCTCGGGGACGATTTCCTACGGCTTGATTGAAGGCATCGGCGGCGGGAGCGAGTCAAAAAGCTTTCCGATCAACGGCATCAATCCGGTGACCGTTCATACGCCAGTCGTCAATTACGCGTCCATTTCGGATGACCGGGCACACAATCAAAAGACGGAGCCGACTGAAGGAAGGTCCGCACTCATTTTGGATCGACCGTTTACGGTTACCGTACCGACAAGCGGCCAGCATCGGGACATCAAGGGCTACGGAAACAGGGATTATGCCAAGTATATCAAGGACAAACAGGTCCGGTTCCCTTTTGACGTGTACAGCGCTGACAAATCGACGTTTATTCCGAAAAACACATGGACGTCCATTCCGGTTACGCAGACGACCATGACGTATTACCTCCCGGTATGGGTGGATGAAGGCAATTACGATGTGCAGTTTCGTTCATTTGCCGAGAACAGCCCGGAGATTGATTTCACAGGCCAAGTGAATGCCAATTTGGATTTGAACAACCATGTGGCAACCCGAGTCGTTACCGTAGAAGTGATCGGCCGATTGTACGATTTTAGGATCACGGATATTTCCGATTACAACTGGGAGACCGTGTTCCGGACGCAAAAGGGGAGCGCAACGCCAACCGGAAACGCCTACTGGGTTGGAACGAAGGCGATTGATGGCGCGGCTCGCGGTAACAAGGCGCCATATGTGTTGCCAGTGCGGCAGGGAAGCCATCCGGATCCGGGAAAGAAAAATGTAGCGGTCAAGACGGGCTATTCGTTTAAATTTGAAGTGATGACAAAGGGAAATATGTTCGGTTCAGGGGACGGCATCCGCATCACACCGACCTTCTACTTTGTGGATCGTTATGGGAAGAACCGTCAGGAAGTGGATCTGTACTATCATACCGACACGGAAAAGTTTGTTCGGATCGGGTCGAGCGAGGATGCGGAACGACGGAATGTGACGTTGGATACCCGGCTTCGCAACGTACCACAGCAGGAGATCACCAATACAGCCAGTTCATTGTGGGAGTTAAATGGAAGCCCCGGAGACAAGCAGTCTTACATCAATCAGTATCTGAAAAATGCCAAGAAACCAACTTACGTCGGCGGTTACAATGTGATGTTGCTGCCGCCCCAGCTTCGGACGTTTGTAGGCAGCATGAACGTGCCATCCAGCGTCGAAGCAGCACGAGCGAACGCTTCGGTTCAGCACTGGTTCGGGGAGTACAGTCTTCCCGCAGCGGTGTATGTGTTGCCGAAGGGATTTAATCTAGCTGACTACGGGCGAACGCATCAGCTAGATGACAACGCGTCGGTATTTCTGCGAGACGGCTTTATCATTGTCAACTTCAACATCGAGACGATTCGGAATCGAGACTTAGACCATCCGCATCTGCAGTATATCCATGGGCCGCTCGACAACCAGTGGCAGTTGGAAGGTTATCAGCGCAGCTTCACCGATCCGTACGGCGTGACGTTTCAACTGAAGGACGGGGACGTCGTCTTTTATCATGCCAATTTGTCGTCCTACGATGATTTTGGTACAGGCGGAACGCATTAAGGAAATTTCGCTGCCTTTGAACGTAATCAAAATTCCATTAAACGAGAAGGACTCCGCATGTTGGGGTCCTTCTCGTCTTTTCGGAGGCATGTCATGTTATACGCTCAACCGTCCGGTGGTTGTTTCTGTCCCATACAGCCACCGGCCGACTACGGAAACGAATGGACGGAGGAGGAAAAAGCCGTGTCCTCACTTACGTTGATTTCCAAAGGGAAAAACAGTTTCGGCGATACGTACTATTACATTCGGGATCAAAACGGGATCACCAATCAAGTTTATGAAGAGGAGCTTCAGGACTTTATGAAAAGGAAGGGTGTAACCGAGCTTAGGGAAGGCAATTCGTTCGTTTATCGTCCCCAAAAGGACCGTTGATTGTGAGGCAAAGACGCTGATTCAGCCGCAACCAAAGCTCGAAAGGTGATGCGGGCAATTGTTCAGAAGGGGAGGGGATCGCAGTGCAGGAGTGGGAAGTTACGATTTATTGGAAGGATGGAACAATCTCATCTTATATCTACGAAGGATCGAAGCAAGAAGCACGTCTCCATGCGTATCATAATTCACCTCAAAGAATGGTTCAGAACATAATTATAAAACCCTATTGCCCCAATTCATAAGGACGATTGATGGGAAGTAACCAATCGTTAACACGTAAGGAGGATGACAATGTTTCGGAAACAGGGGGGCCTTTGGGCTGGGGAACGTTATGTCGGTGAAGTGGACGGCTATTATGTTGAAGTGCAAGTGTTCGACGAACCTTCGTCATACGGGATTGCCGAGGGACGAATTAGCCGGCTGTACATTTACCCGGAACGATCGGCCGGTTTTCATCGCAGACTTATTTCATATGAACGGGGATGGGACGGTGGGCCACCGCGGGATCCACAAATGCGCCGGGTTGTGGAGAAGACGGTTGCGTATTTTGACCGCAAGCAGGTGGATTGGGTGTTCGAAGAACGGAGGTAGACGAGCATTATCTTGACAGACGAACAAAGTGACGATAATCTTCCCCCCAAATGAACCGGGGGAGCGGAGGGTGTGAATGTTGCTCGAACAGTTCTATTTGTTTCATTCGCAATAGCAGTGATGTTCCTAAAGGGGGGGAATGTCAGCTTGATTTATTCGGAGTTTAAACGCAGGGTCGCTAAGGTGTATCCGGATGTTCCCGTTACTTTTTCCTCGAACAGTGCGCAGCATATGGCAAAGATCGGGGATTCGCTTGTGTTGTACATGAATGCCGGAAGCGAAGCCATTTACGGGATGATGAACGGAGAATTCATCGGTCGGGCTCTTGATTGAGAACAGCTGCGGAACAGGACCGGAAGGAGGGTGATGAAATTGGGCGCATGGGGAACCGGTGTCTTTGACAATGACGAATCGCTGGATGTTCGTTATATCTTCCAGAAGTATTTGCGAAAAGGATGGACGATCGAACAGTGACCAACATTTGAATGGATCATTTTCCAGGTGCTTTGAATCTGGTTAATTTCGTTCTTGCGCCAGTATCGCTGCAAATGGAGCAAATACAACTTATGCCTGAGATACTTTAGCGTGCGCTTCAGGTTATAACTGTTTCGCTATTAGCCAAGTATTTGCGGGATAAAAAGCCGGCCGGTAAAACAATGGAAAGTCCTTGCTCGCTCGTTTGTGCAGAGTTAAGATACGACACAAACATGGGAGGGGGTTACGGGTATGCTGGGCTTTCCCGCTTGGTTAACGGCCGCTTTCAGCAAGCGAATCGATTCGATCGGACACGAAATGCATACCGATCCTCAAAACCAGCAAAGTTGGAAGCAGGCATCGGCGCTTCTTGAGAAATTTCAATCCATGCTGTCATCGGATCAGTTCCGGGCATTTGGTGAATGGGAAGACACAGTCGGGCTACTTGAAGCTCATCAAAAGGAAGAGATATACATTCGCGGTTTTGTCGACGGTTTTCATGTCCATGCTTGTCTTCGTGAGCACATGCAGAAAATGGTGGGAAAGGACGATTCGGAACGGGGAAAGGAAGGCTAAACAGCCACATGATCGAATCTCGCTGATGGCGGACTTCTTCGTTTAATGACCATTTGGAAGAGGGTGCATATTGGCCTTCTTTTTTTGTATTGTCTGATAGTGATTGCCTCGCATCATCTTACACTTTAGCCCTGAAAACCTGCAGATGGGCTGCGGCAAAAGGCTTGATCGAACAAACGGCGGAACAAGATCGTCACTGTCACGAGTTGGGCTGATTGACGAAACGGGGGGACTGACCTTGGCAAGAGTTCTCTTCATTTGTCACCGGTGTGAAAAATGTATTCAGGTCGAACAGTCGATTTATAACAAAGTTTATAAAGGGCAAGATCTTTGTTTGTCCTGCCGCGGCAAGTGTGGATGAAGGAGGTTACCACGTGATGAAAGGTTATGAATGCCAGCTGGAGACAGAAGGTTATTCCCTTCAAATCAGCATTTGGTCCGACAATCCATCCGAGATTGAGTCTTTGGCCAGACAAAAGGCCGCGCTACGGCTGAAGAAAATTTATGGTGTGGTAAAGACACAAGACCAAATTAAGGTTGTGTTGGTTAAGGAAAAACCATCAGTCCCGTAATTACGGACTATAGCAGAAACAAGAATTGTGAAATTGCAGGAACAGGGAAGGTCCTCAACGGACCTTCCCTGTTTGTGTTCAATGGTCTCCCAAAACGAGTATAATAAGGAGGAAGAGCGATTGTTTACGAATCGCGAGATACTCGTGTATTTGGAACGAATCAACGAGCATCTGAAAAGCAGGCAACTGTCGGGTGAGATCAGTCTATTTGGCGGAGCAGCCATGTGTCTCGTTTATGGAAGTCGCTCGTCGACAAAGGACATAGACGCGCTATACGCTCCGACACCCGAGATGTACCAGATTATTGATGCCGTTGCAAAGGAATACGGATTACCGTCAGATTGGCTGAACAACGGGGTAAAAGGTTTCGTTTCCGGAAATCATGATGTACGGATGTACCGCCGGTTATCCCATCTGACCATCACAGCTGCTTCCCCGGAATATCTGTTTGCGATGAAATGTCTTGCTTCCCGTTTGGGAACGAGCCGGGATGTAGAGGATATTCAATTCCTCATCCGACAGTTGAACATTCGTTCTGTTACGGAAGCATTCAAAATTTTGGAGCGTTTCTATCCGCCGCGGCAGATTTTGCCCAAAACACAATATTTGTTGGAGACGTTGTTGAAGCCCTAAGGAAGGAATGGTGTCCGATGTCCATATGGGATGTGTCGCATCTTTCTGCTCTGGACAAGCGGAATTTCGATCTACACGTGGGAAACTTTCTTGATACGTTTTATCGAAGCGGCCCCCAAGAAAAGAAGGCGTTGTTTGCTCAAGAGCCGGGGCCTTCCGAACGATTGGACGCATACATGTTGCCTTTCCTGGCCGCAATGACACATAAATTGTGCAACGATTACGAAATTCCCTGTCCCAGTTGGGTATATAAGCCGAAGTACAAGCTGCAGGTGCCTTACTTTCCGTTGGATGCGGAAGGACGGCTGCGAGATCTGTTGATGGAGGAAAGCCCGCCCGAATTTCGGGAACGAAATTTGTTTCCGTCGGCGAATTGTTTGAGTCGAGTTTAGAAAATAATATCGTAATCAAAAGCCACCCATTCATTTGGGTGGCTTTTGGTTGTAAAAGTCTAAAATAGACGAGGGAAAAATAGAGGTTGTTCCGGAAAGGGTTGATAATGTGGATAGTCCTCGTTCAGTACCAGAGCAATTTATTGTTAATGAATATGGTGAAATTGAAGGAGTAAAAAAATATAATTCGGAATTCGATCTTTGGATATACCTCTATTTTTCAAAAGAAATAAATAATGAAGTGGAGAATGAAATCCTTCAATCCCTAACACAGGTATATACCGATAAAATTCAGCAACTACTTGAACAGATCGAGTTGACTCTTGATTAGGTTGAGAGTTATGGTGCTGAGTGACCTAAAATCGCTAGGGAGGAGGAGGAATCATGCAAGTATTATCTGATTTGAACAAAAAGAGAGTGGCTGCATTTTACAGGGTTTCTACGAAGGGACAGCTTGATGGTGACGATATCCCGATGCAACGAAGAGCCTGCCAGGAGTTTATCGAAAAACAAGGCTGGGTGCTTGTGAAAGAGTATATTGAAAAGGGGATTTCTGGTTTTAAGGTATCGGCTAATAAAAGAGATGAGATCCAACGAGCTAAAATAGATGCAGAAGCACATGTTTACGATGTATTGCTGGTTTTTATGTTTGATCGACTAGGGCGGAGAGATGATGAAACGCCGTTTGTAATGAAGTGGTTTGCCAAAAAAGGAATCGAGTTATGGTCAACAAAAGAAGGCCAACAAAAATTTGAAGATCACAGTGATGAATTGATTAATTATATCCGATTTTGGCAGTCAAGTGGCGAAAGCAAAAAGACCTCAATGCGTGTAAATGAGAAGCATAGCCAGATGGTTGAAGATGGTTATTATCGAGGAGGCACTGCTCCTTTTGGTTACAAGTTAGTCGAATCTGGGGTGAAAAATAAAAAAGGCAAGGAGCTCTATAAGCTTGAAATAGATGATCATCGGGCAAGCGTTGTTCGAAAGATTTATAACATGGTTTATGAATTGGGGTACGGAAGTAATCGAATTGCAAAGTCACTAAACGAACAAGGGATTTTGACAGGAACGGGAAGCGGGTGGGTCACAGGTGCAATAAATTACATTTTACGCAATCCTATCTACAAAGGTTATATGGTATATGGGAAACGAAAAAGTGATGCGGGAATTTTCACATCACAGTCACGTGAAAACTGGATTCTATCAAAAGAGGCGAAACCGGAGCTTATTATTATTGAAGAGGAGGTTTGGGATAAGGTTCAAGACATTCGCACCAATCGTTCACCAGAAAAAGTGAAAGATCTTGAAGCTATACGGTATAATGTTTCAAAAAGTCCCCTTTTATTTGTTGGACTGGCCCGATGCGGCCATTGCTACGCCCCCCTAACCACAACATACAACACCAAAACCTACAAGCTTAAAAATGGAACGGTCAAAAAATGCACATTTGCTAAGTATAGATGCAGCGGAAAGGCTCTTGGAAAATCCTGTGGTGGTCAAACAGTTTATGCTCAACAAAAAATCGAGTCCGTTGTACAACATGAAATCTACAACTATTTGGAACAATTTAAGCACACGGACGTTTCAAAGGAAGTTGATGAAATCGTAAAAAACTCAATGAAGCAGGATGAACAGGCCCGGAAATTGTTGCAAAGAGAGAAGGAAACCATCTTGACTGAAATTAACACATTAAATGGAGAAGTAGCTAATTCTTTGATGGGGAAAAGCGCTTTTAAACCAGAATTACTTGGTAAATTGATTTCCCAAAAAGATGAGGCATTAAGAGAAATAGAAACCAAATTAAAGACACTTGAAAGTAAAATAGAGAACAGGCGAAATAATATTCACGATCTTGAGTTGCTAAAAAAACATGCTCCGGTCTGGAAGGAAATTTTTGATTCATCTCCATTTGAGAAAAAGAAAATGATGGTGCATGCCATTATTAAACAGATTACGGTTTATCGAGATAAAATTGAAATTTTAATACGATTGCATGTAAAGCAATTTATAAGTGGATTGAGTAAGAACGAAGTTTATCAATTACCAGCAATACACGAAGGAGATCTAGGCTTCAACAGAACATTTGAAAAAGAAATCGCCATTAGGAAATAAACTAAATGCAAAAAGTCTGAGGAATAACCTCAGACTTTGACCGATGCTCTCGTAAATACAGATAAACATAAAGGTCGAAACAAAAAACAATCCTGCCCTGCCAAAAAGCTGAGTGGGTTAGACTCTATGCTCGGAGCAATATTTCGTTTGATTTCTCAGGATATTCATCCCATGTTCTGCCGTCCAGCTCTCTTCCAGTACGATGCTTTTGAACGCCACCCCACTGTTTAAAGAAAAATGCTACATTTTCATTTATACATTGATCACGAATTGTTCTGACCCACTCGGGATCCATGGGGCGTGCATGAGGTCCACTTTCTCCGCCAACGATAACCCAATGAATGCCTCTAAGATCCATGTCCCCAATTGGACCGATCAATGGCTCAACAGATAAGAAACGAATTTGGGCAGGCACATGACGCAAATCGTCAATACGATTTACAACACGCGAATCCTCAACGCTGACACCTTGCCAAACATTCTCAGGCCACCTTAGTTGGTTTGATAGTTCAAGCAATCGATCAGAACGTTTTGTGAGTATTTGGAATGTATGCCAGTGCGCATTTTCCATTGTAGCAAAAACGGTCTGAATAAACTCGAGCGGTACATCTTTGTGAAACAGATCCGACATTGAATTTACAAAAATCCGCCTAGGTGTTTTCCACTTTAATGGAAGGTTGAGTAGATCATGATGAAGTGTTACATTAAAACCATTTTTGTATCGAATGTTTCCCATAGCGTGAAGTCGTTTAGCCATTGTCGCAGCATAGCAGTTTTTACAGCCTGCTGATATTTTAGTGCAGCCAGTAACGGGATTCCAAGTGGCTTCAGTCCATTCAATGCTTGACATCGTAGCCATGTTTGATCCCTCCTTATGGCTTATTATAACATACTTAACAATAAGAACAAACGTTCCTATATAAAATTGATGTAAACATCTTTAAAGGTCCCAGGCCTGCGGTTTGATCCATCCTTCTTCTTAACATCCATAATTAGTCTCCCGTTTTCGAGTTTCTTTAATGCAGCTGTAACTAATTTTCCTGTCGGGAAATTAGTTGATACGACTACAAAGTGTTCGATCATCTCTTTTGTTACTTTATCCCTTCCTGAAAATTCGTTATATATTTCTGCTGTCAGCTTCTCAACATTTTCCGCATGTCTTAAGTCAGAAAAGAAATCAAATTCTATCTGGTTACCTTGCCTTCTATCATCGTATAAATAAGAACCAGTATCATCTATACCCCACATTGCTTTTTTCATAACATCTAATCCAACATCGCTCTTTGTGGCAAAGAAAAGAACTAATTTTGTTCTACCATTCTTCATTATCTCGAAGCTTTGAACATGCTTAGCTCCTGCTTCAACACGGAGTTGGCTAGCATAGAAACTAACAATAATTTGCTTTCGCACTACAGGAGACTTATCAGCCAAAAAAGATTGCAAATCAGCTAGGTCGTCAACACCAAAATGCCTACTAATATGTAATTGTACTTTAGGATCTTTTGCTCGAATGAAGCGATTTGTCTCCTCATAGATAAAATTAAGCAATATTTCCGCTCGCTCATTTTTCATGAAAGCTTTGATCAGTTCAAATGGAGTTTGGCTAAATCCGAAAGGGTCAATAAAACAAAAACTCGGAATTAGACTAGATACAGATCCCAAAAGGGTCTGCAAAACATATTGAATCTCTTCGTTGAGACATGCCACATTAATAGTAGGGTACTTTTCTGAGGCAAAGAAGAATTTTTCTTTTAGATCACTTTCTACATCAATGCCGATTACTTTATTTATATTTGATTTTAACGATCTATAGTTAGCGTAATTACCTTCAATAAATATTAAGAAGATATTTGGCTCCGGCCAGCCATGCTGGCGAGCCTGTTCATAGAAGTCAACTGCATTCTTTAATAGAATCATTGGAGATCCATCGGATCCGTCATCATAAATCCCAGCCCCAGCAAAACCATCAATTACTAGACATTTCCCTCCAAAGAATTGGGTACCTAATACTATTTTTCTCATCCAAGGTATTACATAGTTGTTTAGTATTCGGAGTTTTGCATCGCTATGTTTTTGAAGTTCCTCAAAAAATTCTCCTGTCAATGTTACTCAACTCCTATTTGGAAATATATGACCATATTACTACGGATAAGTTATTTGAGTAACGGAACTTATGTTCTCTATCTCTAAAGAAATTGTTTTTCCCAGATACGTTATTCGCCTCTATATGCGTTAAAATAACGGTGTCAAAAGTTACCCCGAACCCTCATTGATTCAAGAATGGCTTATTTTCCTTTTTTTAGGAGGGGAATTTTGGCTACAGAAATATGCTAATGTTTCAATTACAGTAAAGGAAAATGTAATATTTTGTAGAATAGTAGAATAATTGAATGAAGAAGTGGAGGAATCTTATGAAGATATTCGAAAATCCTGCTATGATTGCAGCGTCAATTTCAAGTTGCATTGCATTTATAGGTATTGTTGCCCAAACTATTTTATCTGTCTCTAAGAATAAAAATGAAGTTCGTTCCAATTTTGAAAAATTACTTACCGAAAAACTTAGGGAAATGTATTCTCCACTGCAAATGCATTTTCAAAAGAATATTAATAAAGATAACCTAATCGATCTTGATACGGAAATTCTTTTAAATAGCCACAATCATCTGCTTTCAAATGAACTGCTTGAGGATATTCTTCAATTAATCCAAATAGAGAAGGGAACACTGGAAACGACAGAGTACAACGAAGAAGAGCATAATAGTCTTAAAGAAAAAGTGATAGAAATATGTAAAAAAGAGTTTTCTGAATTACAGCGCATTCAAAATAGGCACTTTTACCTGTATAAGAAGCGGTTTAATACGAAGTGGTGGGTGCGCTTAGGTTTTATTAGTTTTGTTTTTTCAGCATCGGTCGCAATTTTGTACTGGCTAATAATCTTGGCAGTGCCATCTGGAAATCTAAAAAGTGATCCGCATTATTGGTGGAATATACTTGGATATATTCTTGGGATTATGGTGCTCGGTGGGACGCTAATGCTCTACATTATTGGTGTAGTGTTGATTATTACATTGTTTGAGTATATTAAGTACAAATTCAGGAAAATGAAGACTTCTTTCACATCAAACGATTATGTGCCTAAAACGGGGATGTATCAATGCACGATATGTCATCACAAGGTAAGAAAGATAAGAAATAAACCATTTGGTGAATGTTTTCAAAAGCATGGCTGGATTCGGAGTTTAATTGCCTTTCCGACAATTTATACATGGAAGCTTGTTAAACAAAAGTAAGACAATTCTTGAAATGGTTTAAAGCCGATTCGGTAAACAATGCATTTAATGAAATGCATTTACCAACACGGTGATCGAGCTGTCCAAAAAGACAGTGATGTAGTTATCTCAGAACGTCAATGACGTCCATTATCTCGTGGTAGCGATCGAAGTCGTTTGTTGAATTGTTGTTGAGCGCACCGCTCAAGTGAGGCACACGGCCGTTTATCACTCGCTATACATTTATTGAGTGAAGCCTTCGATTCCAGATCAACGAAACCACGATGAATGGTTCTGTCGCACCATTTGAATCAAGGGCTTGCAGGTAAATAAACTTGTCCGTGGCTTCAATGTTCGTTAGACTGTTCATGGGTATGAGGTGCTTACAAAGCTCCTTATTCATTCGTTCGATCGGGTTCGTTTTGTATAGCGCATTCTAGGTCAGCTGCGGATGCTTGTAAAAGTCAGCTGTATCGGTTTTTTGTACAATTGTTCGTAATTTAGTCGGAAGTCGGGCAGGATCCCATAAAAATGAAAAGCTTTTCGATTAGTGATTATCAAATTTGAGGGGGAAATATAAGAAGAATGTTGTGTTTTATCAGTAGGGTTCATGAACATTATTTACATTAAAGTCACTAGGAACGAATTCAACTTGCTAGGTAAGTTTCTGACTTTTATGTCTTATATTTTGAGGTGTTTTAATTGAAAATATGCACGCTTTATAATCCAAAGGGCGGAGTTGCTAAGACGACAACTATTTTTAACTTGGGATATGCTTTGGCTGAAAAGGGTAAAAGAGTTTTGTTTGTTGATGCTGATCCACAATGCAATTTGACCGAATTGTTTTTACATAGTCAAACAGTAGAAAGTGTTTATAAATCGGGCCAGCTTCCAGGAACTAGCGTGTGGGAAGCTCTTGCTCCACGTATAAATGCGAAACGAACAAATATTGATGTAGATTCGATAGAACTGATTAACTCACCTCATTCTGATGATATTTTTCTCTTTAAAGGTGATGTTAATTTATATTCTGCTGAGGGTGAACTTCTACAAGCTTTTACACAGTCTTTTATAAACAATATACATTATAAATTAACGTATGTTTCATTCTATGATATGTTGAAACGTCTCGGAACAAGAATGAACGCAGATTATATCCTGATTGATTTGAGTCCAAGTGCAGGAGCCTTGACCAGAACATCCTTTCTTGCTAGCGATTGTTTTTTTATTCCGATTAAACCGGATATTTTTAGTTTACAGACGCTCAAAGTACTCGCTTCAATTTTTGATGGTTGGATACTAGATCATAGGAAATTTTATAATGATTTTTATAGTTTAGGACTTCCAATTGCTGATGGAAGGCCGTTTTTCTTGGGAACAATCGTGCAAACCTTTGATAATAAGGAGCGAAGGAATTCTCAATACATAAATTTGAGTAACGAAATTATAGATAATTTAAAAACCAATCTGGTACCTGTTCTCGAAAAGTACAGTACTAATGAAAGAGACCTTCTAGCCGTTTGTAAGAAATATGGAAATTATGCAGCTGCCTATATCCCTGATTTTGGGTCATTACGTTCAGTTATGCTAGAAAAATCAAAGCCTATTTTTAACATTACCCAGCCGGATACTGAAATTCTGTTAGATGACGGTGTTGGTTTTCGCGGTATAGTTTGGGAAAATACAAAAAGTATAATATCTTCTACAAAAGGTATTTTTTACGATCTGGCTGAAAGGCTAATGAGCATGGAAGAAATGCTAGGTGAAGAAAAATGACTCTTGCTCAGAATGTTGTCTGTTATTTAGACATTCTAGGATTTAAAAATATGGTACTTAGTGATAGAGGGCAGGATGAGCCTCGTTTTTTACCCATTATTGAAGAAGTTTATAAAATAATAAAAGATCGATTAATGAAATCAGGTCTAGAGATAAAACAATTTTCTGATTCAATTGTATTAGCAACAAGCTATTATTCAATTGCAAATACCATTAAGCTTTTACGTGCTGTGTGTGATGTACAGTACCATATGGTTGTTAGGGGGGTACTTGTAAGAGGCGGTGTATCTCTAGGAAAACACTTTTCCAGCGGTGATATACTTTATAGTGAGGGTCTGGTAAATGCTTATGTTTTAGAATCTTCACAAGCAAAATTTCCAAGAGTTTTAGTACATGATGGATTATTGGACATATTACTAAGTTCTCCAATGGGTAATAATGGAGAGGTAATTCGAGAATTTTGTGAGTTGTTTTTGGTTGATAAGGATTCATTAACCTTTCTCAATTATATTTTGGATAAAGATATTTGCATACACGAAGATGCAATAAAAAAGTTGATAAAGACTACAAATTTGTCGGAACCAGGACTATATGATAAATATCGTTGGCTCTCTGAATACCATAATTATTTAGTTTGCACGAAGGGAATGGATCCAATCGATTTCGAACTTCCGCAGTTCCAAGTCTGGCGTAAAGAGATTTATGAATCGATTTCAAAAAAAAGGCCCAAAAATATTAATATATAAGAATTACGAATTGTTTAGAATAAACTTTAAAATGCAATAGATAGCATTACGACCCATTTGCCTGTATATTAATCAGCTGATTCTAAAGGAAAATATTTGTAGACTAATCTCAAAAAGTTGTGCAACCAATACTTCCATTTAAGCTTTGGTTGCACTAATTTACTTTCCTCACTGTCCCCATTCTATGAGAGCCCCCAGCAGTTACAATGGAAACGGCAGCGATGCCGTTTTTTTTGTATACAAAAATCCTCAGTTAGACTGGGGCTGAGAAAGCCAATAGTGGGCAGAGAATAATTTTTGCTTTTGTGGTGAAGCCGTAGGAAACAGTGCATAGGAATTACAAACCAGCGTTCCATTAAGGAGAATTCCTGAGAACTCAACAGTAGATAAGTAAAATGATTCAATTTCAATAGAAGGCGATGCCAAGCCTATTGTTCCACCCATCTTTTGCGATTTTGATGAGGCGCTATTCCCATGTGTGATTTAAACAATTTACAGTAGTAAGAGTTCTTCTTCAAGCCGACCGCATCGGCGATCCAAGAGGCAGGCTTATCTGTCGACGTTAACAATCGCATCGCCTGATGAATTCGTCTAGTGTAGATATAATCCGAGATGCTGTCGCATCTTTGACCTTGCGATACACAGCCGGGCAATACGGGGCAACGAGCCACAATAAAACCAATCCTCGCCTTGTGAGAAAATCACGGGTATCTTTATTTCCAACACCTCAGTCATCATCCCCTCCTAGTATATGCGAATTGCAATATATCATACTTGGGCAACTAGAGGAAGATCATATGTTCGCTGACAGACAGTGGCACCTACATGTTGTAAAATAGATAGGAAATAGAATGTACGAGAGGTAGGCAACATACGAATGCTGACGGGTGAAATTCGCAATAAGGTGGATAAAATCTGGACGGATATTTGGGCGGGGGGCATTTCGAATCCGCTGACCGTTATCGAACAATTAACGTACTTAATGTTCATCCGCTCGCTCGATGAGAGGGAACTGGAGAACGAGAGCATGGAAGCGCTGGGCGGCGAAGTGGGCCCGAAGCTGTTCCCGCAGGATGAGCAGGGGCAGATGATGCGCTGGAGCAAGTTCAAGACGAAGGATCCGAGAGTAATTTTTGAGATTGTGGGAACGCAAGTTTTTCCATATATCAAGGCTATGAACGGAGCGAGCAACTCGGCCTTCGCCCGCTACATGCATGACGCCATGTTTCTGATTCCGACGCCGCAGGTGCTGCAGAAGATCATCACGGGGCTGGATGAGCTGTATGAGCATGATATTCAAAATCTGGACATGCAGGGCGATCTCTACGAGTATATGCTGGGCAAGCTGGCGAGCGCGGGGCAGAACGGCCAATTCCGCACGCCCAAGCACATCCGTGACATGATGGTGCGCTTGCTCGCCCCGACGCCGAACGATAAGATCTGCGACCCCGCCTGCGGCACGGCCGGTTTCCTCGTATCTTCCGCCGAATACATCCGCGAGAAGTATGAGGCGGAGATGACGAGCGAACAGTGGGATCACTTCGCGGGAGAGATGTTCTCCGGCTTTGATACGGACCGGACGATGCTTCGCCTGTCGGCGATGAACCTGATGCTTCACTCCATCACGCAGCCACACGTCGATTATGTGGACAGTGTCTCGAAGCAGAATGATATTTCTTCGAAGTATGACCTCATCCTGGCGAATCCGCCGTTCACCGGCACCGTCGACGCGGAAAGTATTCACGACAATCTGAAGACTGTCTGCGACACAAAGAAGACGGAGCTGCTGTTCGTCGCGCTGTTCCTGCGCATGCTGCGCAAGGGCGGGCGGTGCGCGTGCATCGTGCCGGACGGTGTCCTGTTCGGTTCGACGAAGGCTCACAAGTCATTGCGCAAGGAATTGGTGGAAAATCATCAGCTGCAAGCGGTGGTGTCCATGCCGAGCGGCGTTTTCAAACCGTATGCCGGGGTCAGCACAGCGATTCTGATCTTCACGAAGACGGGATCGGGTGGCACCGACAAAGTCTGGTTCTACGACATGAAGGCCGACGGCTTCTCGCTGGACGACAAGCGCTCGCCGATCGAGGCGAACGACATCCCCGATATCATCGTGCGCTATCACAATCTCGCCGGCGAAGCGGATCGCAAGCCGACGGAAAAGAGCTTCCTGGTGGATAAGTCTGCGATCGTAGCGAACGACTATGCGCTCTCAATCAACAAGTATAAGGAAACAGTTGTTCAAAAGGTGGAATACCCATCTACTAAAGAGATTATGGCGGAGTTGTTTGCAATTGAGGATCGCATCGCGGTGGGGCTGAAGGAACTGGAGGCGATGCTGAATGAAAAAGGATAAGTGGCGAGTCGTAAAACTCGAAGATATTCTTCGAATTGATAAAAAAGCAGTTACACCTGAGGAATCTCGAAATAGGCCGTATCTTGGTCTTGAACATATTCTCAAGAACACTGGCGAAATAGCAGGAGGGCGCCAAGACAGTAGTGCGGATGTTAAAAGTATTAAGTTTGCCTTTGATAAGCGTCACATTCTTTACGGGAAATTGCGACCGAATCTCAACAAAGTAGCTCTCCCTGATTTTTCTGGTGTTTGCAGCACTGATATATACCCGCTACTGATTGACGAAAGTTTGGTAGATAGAAGGTTCGTTGGTGCTATTTTACGTAGCAACAAGTTTGTTATGCATGCATCAAGTCAAGCGCGTGGGGTAAATTTGCCGAGAGTAGAGGAAAGTGTTATCTACAACTTTTTAGTTTCTTTGCCTCCGCTCAATGAACAGTTTAAAATAGCTGAAATACTTAGCAAGGTAACAGAGTTAATTCTTTTGCAAAAACAGCAAATAACGAAACTTGATTTGATGGTCAAATCCCGATTTATCGAGATGTTTGGGGATCCAATTTTTAATCCGTATAGATTACCAGTAGTGAAGTTGGGAGATATTACGACAACCGAACCGCAGAATGGCTTATATAAACCATTATCAGACTATGTTCAAGATGATACAGGTACTCCTATTTTAAGAATTGACGCTTTTTATAATGGAGTTGTTACAGACTTCAGGCAGCTGAAACGTTTGAGATGTAACGAGATTGAGAAGCAGCGTTATCTGCTATGCGAAAACGATATTGTAATTAACAGAGTAAATAGTCTTGAATATTTGGGGAAGTGCGCTCATATTCGAGGTTTACTTGAAGACACAGTATTCGAATCTAATATGATGCGGTTACATGTTGACGAAAATAAGTTTAATGCAAAATACGTTGCTTGTTTGTTATGTACAGATTATATCTATAATCAGATTTTAAGCCATGCGAAGAAATCGGTAAATCAAGCTAGTATTAACCAGAAAGATGTTCAGGATTTTGATATTTATATGCCACCGCTCGAGAGTCAAAATCAATTTGCAATGTTCGTCGCACAAGTCGACAAATCGAAATTTGAAGTTCAGCAAGGACTAAAACAGCTGGAGCTTCAGTACAACGCGCTTATGCAACAATATTTTGGTTAAATTGTGATTAATTCTCCAATAATGTGCAATAAGAAAAAATACGCACAGATTAGGAGAATGGAAAATATGAAAGAGACATTGATTGCGGATATCGAACAGAAAATGACGGATGTGTTGAATAACGCCCAAATGGAAAGGCTTCACAAGGTATTAAACCGATGCTTATACAACTTCACCGTGACTGAATGTGTCAATGGTTCGATAGATGACGAAGAAGAACCGACGAATGAAACGCTTTTAGAATCGTTTCTGGCTTCCAAGCGAGTTGAAGGGTGTTCTGAAAAGTCATTGAAATATTATTATTCAACTATCCGGAACACCCTTAACATTATGAAGAAAGCAGTCAAGCATATCACTACAGATGACCTGAGACAGTATCTTGCGGATTATCAACGCAACAGCAACTCGAGTAAGGTGACCATTGACAATATTCGCAGGATACTTTCTAGCTTCTTCTCATGGTTGGAGGACGAGAACCATATTCTCAAAAGTCCTGTAAGACGAATTCACAAGGTTAAAACAGGAAAGACAGTCAAGGAAACTTACACGGATGAAGCGTTAGAACTAATGCGCGATAACTGCGGCTCCATTCGAGATTTGGCGATTATTGATTTGCTTGCTTCTACAGGGATGCGTGTCGGTGAAATGGTGAAGTTAAACCGCGAAGAAATTGATTTTGATAGCCGTGAATGTATTGTTTTCGGAAAGGGAGAGAAAGAACGCCCAGTTTATTTTGATGCACGAACCAAGATACATCTGCAAAGTTATCTGGCTAGTCGAACAGACGATAATCCCGCGCTATTCGTTTCACTAACAAAACCGTTTAATCGTTTGGAGATCAGCGGTGTTGAGATTAGACTTCGGGAACTTGGTCGGAAACTGAATATCCCGAAAGTTCATCCCCATAAGTTCCGCAGAACATTGGCGACGAGAGCCATCGACAAAGGGATGCCGATTGAGCAGGTCCAGCAGTTATTGGGACATCAGAAAATTGACACTACTTTACAATACGCGATGGTAAGCCAAAATAATGTGAAAATATCGCACCGAAAGTATATTGGTTGATTTCAAATCCCGATTTATCGCCAAAAGTCTAAGGTTAGGGCTGGAGGTGGTGGTATGAAAACAGGAGCGCTAATGCAATTATCTAGCATTTGCAATCTGAATATGGGACAATCTCCTGATTCGTCAAGCTACAATCAAGACGGCGAAGGGCTTCCTTTCTTTCAGGGCAATGCTGACTTCGGCGATTTGCATCCAAAAGTGCGTTATTGGTGTAATCGCCCCACTAAAATTGCGAAAGCAGGCGACATCTTGCTTTCCGTCCGCGCTCCAATTGGTGCGTTGAATATAGCGACCGAGGAATGTTGTATTGGGCGAGGTCTTGCTGCGCTCTCAGTAAAGGAAAATGTCAGCGACACTCGGTATCTGCTCTACGCCTTGCGCAGTCGTGTGGATGAACTCGTCGCTAAAGGAACGGGAAGTACGTTTAAGGCGATAAGCAAAACCACTTTAGAGGATATTCGAATACCTCTTCCTGTCCTAGTTAAACAAAGAGAAATCGCTAAACAACTGGACAAATTAAGCGCACTGGTAGCTCTGCGCAAACAGCAGATTGAACAACTTGATCTGTTAATTAAGTCCCGATTTATCGAGATGTTCGGGGATCCTCAAGCACCATCACTACACCCTGTAGTATCCCTTGAAACGGTCGCTAACATTGTTTCAGGGATTACTAAAGGTAGAAAAGTGCCAATCGAACGGCTACATTCAGTTCCATATATGCGTGTTGCAAATGTAAAGGATGGCTATATTGACTTGTCTGAAATTAAGATGATTGAGGTAACCGACAGTGAAATAGAACGATACCGAATTATTCCTGGTGATATTTTAATGACGGAAGGTGGAGACCCAGATAAACTGGGACGCGGAGCAATCTGGATACATCAGATTGATAACTGCATTCACCAGAATCACATATTTCGTGTTCGCCTACAAAGGGAGAAAGTCAATCCACTATATTTTGTAGAATATTTGAAACAGCCAATGATAAAACAATATTTCTTTTCTTGCGCAAAACAGACTACTGGGATAGCAAGTATTAATATGTCACAGCTTAAAGCAGCACCTACAATTGTTCCACCGCTTGATCTTCAAAACGCCTTCGCCGCCTTCGTCGGTCAAGTCGACAAATCGAAATTTATCAGTTTGACTTCACAGCTCAACAGCATATTGCGAAGTATTTTGAACTTTGTCGTTATACACGAAGATAAATCCGAACAATCTACTAGATTATGGTACAATATAATGGAATTTAAAAAATTAAAATCAGGGTGAGCCCAATGCCCGCGAACTTTGACTTCCTGCAAGGCCAAACCGAATACGAGTTGTTCGCCTCAGCGGCGATCGAGGCGGAGCGGGTGCTGGCCACTTCGCCGGCAATGGCGGCGGTGGGAAGCCGCAAGGCGATGGAACTGGCAGTGAAGTGGGTGTACGCAGCCGATAACACCGTCAAGATGCCATACAAGGACAACTTGCAGTCGCTTCTTCATGAGCCGACGTTCCGGTTCGCGATGGAGAATGCGACGTGGTCCAAGCTGCTCTATATCGTGAAGCTGGGCAACTTGGCCGTCCACACGGAGAAGGACGTAGATCGCAGCGAAGCAGTGTTCTCCCTAGCCGCACTGCACGAATTCCTCCAGTGGCTGGACTACTGCTACGGCACCCGCTATGAGGAACGCGTCTTCGATGAACGGCTCATTCCGGAAGGTAAGGTGGTGCTCGACGAAGCGGCGATCAAGGCGAGCCAGAGTCTGATCGAGCAGCAGAACGCGGAGATCGAGAAGCTGCGCGCGCAGATCGAAGCGATGAGCGGCCAGCTCACCGAAGCGAAGCCGCAACATCAGGCGGAGCGCAGGTTCACGCCGATCGACCTGCCGGAGTACCTGACACGCAAGAAGTACATCGATGTCGATCTCAAACTACTCGGCTGGACGATCGGCGACGACGCACGTGAGGAAGTGCCGCTGACCGGCATGCCTAATGCGGCGGAGGAGGGCTTCGCCGACTACATCCTCTACGGTAAGGACGGGCTGCCGCTGGCGATCATCGAAGCGAAGCGCACGTCCAAGGATCCGAAGATCGGTACTCAGCAGGCGAAGCTATACGCGGACTGTCTGGAGCGCATGACGGGCCGACGCCCAATGATGTTCACGACGAACGGCTTCGAGACGTACTTGTGGGACGACAAGAGCTCTCCGCAGCGCCGGGTGAGCGGGATGTTCGCCAAGGCCGATCTGGAGAAGCTGATGCAGCGCCGCGAACAGCGCAAGCCGCTTGCCGACATCTCGATTGACGACAAGATCACCGATCGATACTATCAGAAGGAAGCGATCCGGGCGGTCTGCGAGAATATCGAAACCGGCCACCGGAAGTCGCTGCTCGTCATGGCGACCGGCACGGGCAAGACGAGAACGGCTTCGAGCCTTACCGATGTGCTGTCCCGCGGCGGCCATGTCACGAACATTCTTTTCCTAGCGGATCGTACCGCTCTGGTGAAGCAGGCCAAGGACGACTTCAAGAACTACCTGCCGGACATGTCGCTATGCAACCTGCTGAGCAACAAAGACGATAAATCGGCGCGGATCGTCTTCTCTACCTATCCGACGATGCTGAACGCGATCGATACTGCAAAGAACCCGGACGGCGAGCGTCTGTTCACCCCCGCGCACTTCGATCTCATCGTCATCGACGAGGCGCATCGCAGTATTTTCAAGAAATACCGAGCGATCTTCGAGTACTTCGACGCACTGCTGGTCGGCCTGACCGCGACGCCGAAGACGGAGGTCGACCGCAACACGTACGACTTCTTCGAGATGGAGAAGGGCGTGCCGACGTACGCCTACGATTACGAGACAGCGGTTGAGAAGGACCACGTGCTCGTCCCGTACTTCAACATCGAGGTCGTGACCAAATTTCTGGATCAAGGCATCTCTTATGATGATCTGTCGGATGAGGAGAAGGAGCGTTACGAGGAAGACTTCACGGATGAGGACGGCAATATGCCGGATGTGATTCCGGCGCCGGCGGTGAACCAGTTTATTTTCAACCAGGATACGGTCGATCGTGTGCTCCAGGATCTGATGACGAGAGGGATTAAGGTCGCTGGAGGGGATCGGATCGGGAAGACGATCATCTTCGCGCAGAACAAGAAGCACGCCGAGTACATTGTGGAGCGGTTCAACAAACTGTACCCGCAGCACAAGGGCGGCTTTGCCAAGCGGATCACGTATCAGGACAGCTACGCGCAATCGCTGATTGATGAGTTCAAGGTGCCGGGGAAGGAGCCGCACATCGCTGTGTCGGTGGACATGCTGGATACGGGCATCGACGTGCCGCAAATCGTGAACCTCGTGTTCTTTAAAAGAGTGCGTTCGAAGGCGAAGTTCTGGCAGATGATTGGACGGGGCACTCGGCTGTGCAAGGATCTGTTCGGGGCGGGCGAAGACAAGATGCGATTTGTGATTTTCGACTACTTGGGCAATTTCGAATTCTTCCGGCAAAATAAAGAGGGGCTGGAAGGCAACGAGACAATGAGCTTGTCCGAAGCGATCTTTGCCAAGCGGGTGCGGCTCATTCATCATTTGCAGCACGCCATGTTCGCCGACGATCCGCATCAGCAGCTGAGATCGGAGCTGGTTCAGGTTGTGCATCGCCAGGTGGAGCAGCTCAATCCGGAGCTGATAGCGGTGAAGTTGAGGCTGCAATATGTGGAGAAGTTCAAGTTGTCAGGCGCGTACGTTTGCCTGTCGGATGCGGACAAACATGAACTGATCGTGCACCTTGCTGCGCTGGTGTACACGGACGAGACGGATGAATATGCGAAGCGCTTCGACAATCTCATGTACGGCCTCATGCTGTCGGGGATTGAGGGAACGCCGCAGTTCAAGAAGAACCGGAAGCAGTTGACTGATATCTGCGAGGCGCTGTCGCGGCGGGCGACGATCCCGCAGGTGAAGGAGAAGCTTGCGCTCATTAAGACAGTTGTCAGCGAGGAGTTCTGGGATGAAGCGGGGCTGCTGGATTATGAGCGGGTTCGGGCGGAGTTGCGCGGACTGATCAAGTTCATCGTGGAAGAAGGCGAAAGCGGGTTCGTCTATACGAATCTGAAGGATGAGGTGCTGGGCACGAAGGAAGGCGAAGCGCTCTACCAGGCCTACGACTTCGAAGATTACAAGCTGAAGGTGAACCGCTACATCGAGAACAATCGCGATCACCTCGCGATCCACAAGCTGAGGAACAACATTCCTCTAACGGCATCCGATTACGAGAGTCTGAAGCGGATCTTCACCGGCGAGCTGGGAACGGCGGAGGATTACGAACGCGAGTTCAAGGACACGCCGTTCGGATTGCTGGTGCGGCGAGTGGCGAAGCTGGAGACGGAAGCGGCGATGGCCGTGTTCTCCTTGTTCATTGATGAGCAGTCGCTGAGCCAGTCGCAGATTGTGTTCGTGCGCAAGGTCATCGACTACATCGTGCAGAACGGTTACATCGAGAACGCCGGCGAGCTGATGAAGCCGCCGTTCGATAAGCCGCAGAGCTTCATCAAGCTGTTCGACGGAGCGAGGCAGAAGCAGCTCGTGGAGCTGGTGACGCAGATCAAGGAGAACGCGGTGAAGATTGTGGGGTGACAGGATCGTCGAGGCGCATGGCGACGCGCTGTCGTTCAAGAGCAAGGCAGGCGAAGGGGACGATGGTGGAGATATATTTTCCCGCTCAGCGGGCGGTGGAATATTAAATAAGAGGAGGGCGTGCATAGATGCGCCTTCTCTTATTCATTGCTACAGGCTGGCATACACGATATTGCGCAGCCGCGGCAGGACGTGGGGCTCCTGACCGTTCAACGGATGCTGGGTGTACATAACCGTCATCTGATTCTCTGGATCGATGATCGCCTGGCAGCCAGCCGCGTCGCTCCAGCCGAACTCACCGATCGGGCTCAGCGAACCCTGCGCACCTTCGAGATGTGCGTTCGGATCCCAGTCCGTAGCCGGCGAGATGCAGCCAATTGAAGTCGCTGCGCATCTGCTCGTTCAGGTGATCCGTCCGAATCAGGTCCACCGACGTAGGCGCCAGAATGCGCACGCTCTGCGGGCTCGTCCCGCGGTTGGTCAGCGCGTTCAGGAACTTGATATCGTCGTTCGTGTTCGACAGCAGGCCGGCTCAGCCCCTCTCGTGCTCCGTGCCGAGCCGGAAGCGTTTGCCGTCCCGGCGCACGGTCATGCTCCAGTTGATCTATACTCCAAGTTCTATTTATTCGATACGAATTCCACGATCATCGGTTTAGCCAACTTTCGATGTCGAAAAGACGTTGGCGGTTAATCCCGATTGGACCCAAACTCTTTGGTAGTAAAATCGCCTCATGCGGGAGAGCGCATCGCTGGCAGCGATGAGGTCAGGGGTTCGATCCCCCTAATCTCCACCAAAATTTAAGTGACAGCCCTCCATTAAATTGGGGGGCTTTTGTATGTGATTTGATAATTTTGAGTAATAGTTGAGTATGTTTTTGAGGCGAAATTTTCGATGATTAATTCAGTTTCAAGTGCTATCGGCGGAGCCAAGCCGCGGCAAACGGGAGATAGCAAAAAAGAGAGCCGTAATCGGCCCTCCCCTTTGAAAGCAAGTGCAGTATAAAGATAGCATGTTATTGAATATTCGTGTAAGGAGTAGCTCTGCGGCTCTCTTGATCGGCCTCCGGGCTTGTCGCCTTGCTCCTTAACCTCCGGCCCTTCTCCAGCAAGATCGAGAGGGCCGAAGCGCACCATTTGCCCTCCGCTTTGCTTCGTTCAAATCATGCGCTTTGCAGAAGGGCCGCAGATTACCTCCGCTCTGCTCCGGTACACTGCATAACCATCGTTTCCGTTAATTCAACGCCATTAATAGCGAGTGGCGATTTTTCCGGCAAATTGACCATGAAGGGCTTGTTTAAGCGTATCCCCTCCCAGAAAATCATGGGGAAATCCCAGAGGAATACTGCTGGCTTTGGTTAACAAATCCAGTTGTTCAGGTGTCAGCTCGAAGGTTAGGCAGTTTAAATTATCTTTGATCTGCTTTTCCGTTCTTGCTCCGATAATCGGGATCGTCGTCCCTTCCTGCTGCCTGATCCAGTTGAGGGCTACTTGTGCAGGAGTTCTGCCGATGTCTTGAGCAATGCTTTCAACCGTTTCAAGTATGGAACGGTCTCTTTCCGAAAGACTTTCCCCAATAAAATCAACCCGTTTCGAGTCCTCTGGCCGGCCTCCTTTGTATTTACCGGACAACACGCCACCACCCAACGGACCCCAGGCGGTTACCCCAATGTCCAACGCTTTTGCCATTGGGATTAAGTCGCGTTCCGCCTCCCTTTGGACCAAGCTGTACTGCACCTGCAGACCGGTAAATGGAGTCCATCCCCGCAACTCTGCCATTGTATTGGCTTTTGCGACAATCCACGCTGGTGTGTCGGAGATGCCGATGTACAGAATTTTTCCAGCGCGGACCTGGTCGTCCAAAGCTCGCATTACCTCTTCGACCGGCGTCATAAAATCCCATGCATGCAGCCAATACATATCGATATAATCGGTTTTCAATCTTTTCAAGCTTGCATCCAGGGACTGAACCAGGTTTTTGCGGTGATTCCCCCCGGCGTTCGGGTCATTTGGATTCATGGTCAATGAATATTTCGTGGCAATGACAAATTTCTCCCGTTCCGATGCGATAAATTCCCCAAGGTATTCTTCGCTCTCTCCTCCCATGTATTGGTCGGCTGTATCAATCAGATTTCCTCCTACATCAACATAAGAGTCAAAAATTTTGCGACTTTCCGTTTTATCCGCCCCCCATCCAAAGCGTTCCCCGAATGTCATCGTACCCAAAGCGATGTCCGATACTCTCAATCCACTTTTTCCAAGTAATTTGTATTTCAATTGAATTCACGCTCCCTTTAAATTGTAAAACCAAGTTTTCGTTTCGGGCGGTAATTTACCGATTGATTTAGGATTGCAAGAAATGCATCCAAAATCATACTGAACAAGTTCGATCCCCCTTCATAAAACCGCAAGTATTGCCATGCGGTGTATGTTGTTTAGTACAATTCAAATCCTACAATCTAGAGTTCACTCTAGATCAAGTGGTTATTTTTTGCTTCCGTTTCTATGTCCCTGTGAAGGACACTCTATATCTTGGTTAAACTTTTCAAATCGAGTATATTCTAAAACATAAAGAACAACATGGTTCAATTAAATGATTAGCGAAGGTGGGTCATTATCAAAATGAACGAGGAATTTACAATCGGCCAGGTGGCAGAAAAGACGGGGTTGTCCATCCATACCATAAGATATTATGAAAAAGAAGGTATTCTGCCGATCATCAAAAGAAACAAAAGCGGAACACGTATTTTTGAATATGAGGATATCCAGTGGATCAATCTTCTTAACTGTCTTCGCAATACCGGTATGCCAATTGCTCAACTTAAAGAATATGCCGATCTCACATTAGAAGGCGATCAAACCGGTGAAAAACGATTGGAAATACTTAAAAAACAAAAGGAAAAGATAGAAGAACAAGTAAATACATTGAAGTCTCACATCGACCTGCTCAATCTTCAAATGGAGTGGTACCCCAGATTAAAAAAAGTAAATATT
This sequence comes from Cohnella zeiphila, assembly GCF_014212055.1. GTDB lineage: Bacteria > Bacillota > Bacilli > Paenibacillales > Paenibacillaceae > Cohnella > Cohnella zeiphila. The sequence goes on from NZ_JACJVO010000021.1 coordinate 314,092, forward strand.
CAATTTGATCATGTGATGAAAACGTGGTTGAAGGATGGTAAATTACCTCCTGAACTATAATAACTCTAAGTTGTTCGAAACTATCGTAAGGGAATTTCTTCCCGAATTCCGGAAATTGACGAGTGAATTCGCTGCCGTGTCGGGTGAACAGGCGGTTTCCGCTGGCTTTTTGATAGGTGTAAATGGATCTGAACCGTCCATTTTGACCTGAAAATGCCATTCTTCGAGGCTTGGGATTTGTTCGGTTTCGCTTAAAAGCATGGGTTTAATGGGGGTATACAGCTTCATGATGGCGATCATCATCTTAGACATAGCACTTTCAAGGACTCGGAGCTTCATGCAAGTTCTGGAACGATTTAATGTGGTTGGCATCCAATCTCGGGATAACGTTTAAACGATCGAGAAAAACCAAACAATGTGGATAAAGGTAGTTCATGCAAGAAAATCAACATTTAAAGGTAGGAGCAGTAATTTATGGCGGAAGCCCGGTCAATTACGACGATTCAAGCCGCTGCGATTCTGATCAGTACTATTATCGGTGTCGGGGTGCTTCCGCTACCGCTCTTCGCCGTGCATGCGGCGGAATCGGGTGCCCCGCTCATTACTTTCATCAGTGCGCTAGTCGCGATGGTAAGTCTCGTCCTCGTGTCTGTGCTCGGCATGCGCTTTCCGAGTCAGACGATCTCCCAGTACAGCGAGACGATCATCGGCAAGTGGCCGGGGCGTGTCGGCAGCATCATGGTCATCGCCTCCTTTGCCATCTTGACGTCGATGGCCGCCCGGGAGTTCGGCGAAGTCGTCATTACGGCGGTATTGCCGCGAACCCCTCTCGAAGTGACGGTTATGGTCATGCTGCTGCTGGCGGCAATCGCCACACGCAACAACATCACCACATTCGCATATATTCATTTTTTCTATTTCCCGTTTATCCTTGTCCCGGCTCTGCTCATCACGGTGCTCGCCCTCAAGAACGCCGATACCATCAATCTGCTGCCGATCTGGGGCAACGGCAATATCGGGATCAAAGGCACGGTGTACGGCATTCTCACGATCGCCTCCCTGTTCCAGAGCGCATTCGTCTTGACGATCGTCATCCCGGCGATGCGGCGTCCCAATCGGGCGCTGCAGGCAAGTATCTGGAGCATGGTCATCTCCGGGGGACTTTACGTGACGATTGTGCTGGCGACCGTCAGCGTTTTCGGCTCGGAAGAGATCAAAAACCTGCTCTGGCCGACGCTGGAACTGGCCAAAGCGACTTCGCTGCCCGCGAACGTCCTCGAGCGGTTGGACGCCGCCTTCTTGGCCGTATGGGTAACCGCCGTATTCACGACGCTGTTCTCGACGTATTTCCTGACGGTCACGGAGCTCGGCAACCTGTTTCATTTCAAGGATCACCGGATGCTGTCTTTTTTCCTGCTGCCCATCTTATTCCTTATGGCCATGCTGCCGCAAAATATATTGCAAATGTACACAGTGTCCCGGTTCTCCGGCTTGACCAGGCACTGCATCACGATCGGGTACCCGGCCTTCCTGCTGATCATTGCATGGGTGCGAGGGAAGCGAGGGGATCGGACCTGAATGTGCGCGAAGTGCAAATCCGCGTGGGCGTTGATTGCGCTTCTCTCGTCGGTGTTCTTGTTTCTGCTAAACCAAATCGTAGTAGCATTTCTCCTCCGTTGGTACATGGGGGAGTTTTTTGCTGTTTATGGGACCTCTAACCTTCAGATCTGCCCTAAGATGCTGGGACATGCCTTTGAGGGAGGCATAATTTGGCCGTTCCCCGTAAATCAACGCTGTGATCGACATCACGACCTACTGCTAATCGGGGATCTCATGAAAAGCATCCGGCTACAGTTTCCGTAAGTGGACCAGGATGCATATACTTGCTGTTGGATCAAAAATGTAACAATCGTTGCATATTTTAATTCGGAGGATAGTCTGAAGTCATCTGGAACTAGGAGGCAAATTTTATTTTGGACGCTGTCGTGCTTGCCTACGAGGAAAAAAACCTATGCTGGCGATGGCCCCCGGCTGGGCCTTCTATCGGCCTTCACAGGACATGACCGGGTCAACGGCAGGGCGAAGCTTAACAGCATTATTTATGGACAGGTCTTTATAAGGAATGGTTCCGTCGAAACTCGCCAGGCGTAGTTCCCTCTATCTCCATGAATATCTTATTGAAGTAACTTGCACTAGGATAACCCGATGTAATCGCAACTTTATAGATTGGCATTTGCATGTCGCTCAGCAGTAATTTTTTGCTCGTTTGAATTCTGCATTTTGTGATATAGGCGAGCGGAGTCATTTTAGTCACCTTTTTAAACAAGCTTCCGAAATAATTAGGGGAAAGATCTGCTTTATGCGCCCATTCTTCCATAGTAAATGGAAGGTGGGCGTTTTGTTGCATATCGGGAAGAAGCTCGAAAATTCGGTCGATTTTCGCTTTTCCTCTTCGGCTCGATAGTGGAATTGCGTTGCTTGTAAAATGAGTTAGGATGGAATACGTCAATGTTGAAATGTAGGCTAGACGTGCAATGTTGTTATGTTCAATTTCATCCATTAAATCGACAAAGGCTCGCTCTAACGGTTCTAGATCGTTCATATACCAAATTGTTGACTCAAAGAAACCACTCTCCAACAAAAAATTCGCCAGTTGGCTCCCATTGAATTGAAGCCAGTAGATGACCCAGGGATCGTCCTTCGAACTGTAGTAACGCATCTTTTGAAACGGTACATGAAAAAACGCTTCACCTGGCATCAATGCAGTAACCATTTCATTTATTTCGATATATCCCCTTCCGCTAACAATGAAATGCAGAGAGAAATATTTTAGTCCCGTTTCGCGATAGACGTTGTGATCATCGGGATGCGTATATTTCCCAACGCCGTTCGGAAAACAAAAAAAGTTAAGCTCGTCGAAAGAAGGTAAAAAATACTGGCGATACATCATACAAGCACACCTCAAAACGTTGTATTGTTATATCCATACTAGATAAATGCTATTTTTATCGTAAAATCAACACGTTATAATTTCAATATGTAATTGGTATCGTTATGTAATGTGAAATTGAGGAATTAAAGAAAGGAGACAACGCGTGTCTATCAAACAATTAAAAGATGCAGAGCTTGCTTCAATGCTGAAAAGCAGCATTCAGCTAAAAAGCCTAGACGGTGTCGAAGCGCCATGGCTGAACCTGAGCGATGAGGATATGCAATGGTGGCGAGATGCCAAACTCGGATTGTTTTTTCATTGGGGCCTTTACTCGATTCCCGGACGCGGTGAGTGGGTCATGTTCAATGAGAATATCCCCGTGGACGAATATGCGAAGCTCGCCGATCAGTTTAACCCACATCAATGGAATCCAGAGCAGATGGCCAACTTGGCCAAGGAGGCAGGCATGCGCTATTCGGTGATGGTCACTCGTCACCACGATGGATTTGCGCTATGGGACAGCCCGGGGAGCTATCGACGATTCGACAGCATGCATACGGCAGCGAAACGAGACTTCGTAAAGGAATATACCGATGCCTTTCGAGAAGCAGGTTTAAAGGTAGGCTTGTATTATTCCCCTATGGATTGGCGGTTTCCCGGCTACTTCAACCCAAAGGAGTTGCCAGAAAGTGCATCATTAATGAAAAAGCAAGGCTATGACCAAATTGAAGAGCTAACCACCCGATACGGAACGATCGACATTCTTTGGTATGACGGTGGCTGGCTCGCTCATACCGGTACGGATGCAGACGCGGCTTGGTTCTGGGAGCCCATCTGCTTAAACGAAAAGGTCAGACAGAACCAGCCGAAATGCGTAATCAATCCGCGATCCGGATGGTTAGGAGATTTTCAATGCGACGAAGGAACGCACGAAGTGAAAGGAAGCATTCTTCCGATTGATTGGGAGAAATGTTTTTCGATGGCTTACCACTGGTCCTATGACCCGTTAGAAAGGGTAATGCCATTGGAGGAAATCATCAAAATCATGGTAGACTGCTTCGTCCGCGGAGGGAATGTACTGCTGAACATTGCACCTCATCCAGATGGAGGAATTCCGGTAAATCAAGTCGAGCAGTTAAAGCAAATCGGCGCGTTTATGAGGAAAAACGGTGAAGCTATATATGGAACATCAGCGGGACCGCTTCAACCAGTTGATCATGTTTATGGCATGACCAGCAAGGGAAATCACTTATATTTGCATGTGCAAGATACGCTTGCTTTTGAAAAAATGAATTTACCTCCGCTCGAGAAAAAAATTGTGCGCTGCGAATTACTTGACGGCAGCGAGGTTCCGTTCGTACAGAACGAGAACGGGATATCCGTTCAAATACCTAAGGAAAAATGGGCGCCGCTGGATACCGTTGTTAAGATGGTCGTTGATGAAAAGGGTGCGTAATGACAAAATCGTTGAAAGCAGACACAATCCAGCTTGGAGCTTGCTACTATCCGGAGCATTGGGACGAGACGTTGTGGGATGATGATTATCGCCGCATGCGAGAGCTCGGCTTCTCCGTCATACGGGTTGCCGAATTTGCTTGGTCGATCATGGAGCCGGAGGAAAATGTCTTTCGGTTTGATCTGTTCGACCGGGCTTTGGACGCCGCTCACCACCATGGCCTTCAGGTTATATTGGGTACACCGACAGCTGCACCTCCGGCTTGGCTGACGCATCGTTATCCGGAAGTACTCCGACAAACATGTCATGCTTCGTCTGAAGCGAAAGGCATACGATTTGCTTGATGACAAAGCCTTGGAGGGAGACATCGAGCTCGAGCCATACGGTGTGATGGTGTTCGGAGAAGGGCCGATTCCCGAACAAGACGCATAAAAAAGAATCAATAAGTCTGCCATTTGGCTTTGATGCCGAACGGCAGACTTCTTTTCCATAACAAAGTCGGAAAGGATGAGCGGAATGAACCGCCTCCTGCGTTTTTATCATCATTGGAGCGTAACCTCGAAATTTGTCATTATCTATGTGTCTATTTTATTGATATCGCTTATCGCGACCGGGTTTACGCTTTATAGACAAGCATCTGAATCCGCTGTTTTGCAGGCCCAAACCGTTATGGAACAGAACCTGCTGCAGACAAAAGCAAGCATCGAAGAGAAAGTGAATATGACTGAAAACATATCGCAGATTATCGCGTTCGATTCAAGAATTCGGACATTTCTCGATAGCGACTTTATAAATGATAGCTTTCAACTACAGGATTACCGAGATAATATCGTGCCGATCGTGGACAATATCATGAGGCAGTACAGCTATGTTCACGCTATCCACGTGTATATGAGCAATCAGACGATTCCGGAACTTTACGGTGGATATGACGGTTTCTATAGCCTGCACCGCCTCCAAGGCGATCCGGAAATCCATTCATATTTGGATAAAAGCAATGAGCAGACCGAATGGAGGGATATGCATAAGGAAAGGCTGCTGCTAAACTTACCAGACAGGTCTGCCGGGACTGATGTGTTCTCCTACCAGCGTAAAATCTACTCCGCTAGAAATTACGGCGTCTCTGGACTGGTGGAAATAGAGATCACGGAAAATGAGCTGCTCAAGTCTTTGAAGGATTCGATTTCGGGCCAAATAGGAAGCGTATTCATGGTCGATGACGGTGGGCGTGTGGTTTCCAGCAATATTCCTGAAAAGTTCGGGATAGAGATCAATCGTATTGGTCTTGCTGAACTGCCGAAAAGTGTAAAGACTAACCAAATCATGAACGTTCAAGGCGTAAAGTCCATTGTCATTTCAATCCCTCTCGAAGGACCTGCGCTACGAGTTGTCGGCATCTTTCCAATCAGTCATGTTGTCGAGAAGGTGACGCATTCCATCCGTTCGATTTTGATTGTGTTGACAATTGCGCTCCTCTTGTTAAGCGTACTCGTCTATTTCGTAACGGTGAAGCTGCTATCTCGTATGAAGCAGTTGCTTAAAGCAATGAAACAGGTGAAAGAAGGATCGCTGGACGTATCGGTACCGGTTTTTTGGAACGATGAATTTTCGCAGATGGCGATCAGCTTCAACCATATGACCAGGAGAATTCACGACCTGGTAGAGACGGTCTACAAAGCGGAACTTCTGGAGAAGGAAGCGGAATTCAAGGCGCTCGAATCGCAGATCAATCCACACTTTCTTTACAACACGCTAGCAACCATATCTTGGGTAGCCCGCAAATCGGAGGCTAAGGATGTCGTGCATCTTTCGGATTCACTGGCCCGGTTTTACAGGCTGGTGCTCAATAAGGGCAGCTCGGAAACATGGATAGGGAATGAACTGGACATGGTCCAGGCCTATCTGGCGATTCAGAAATTTCGATTCGAGGAACGGTTTGACTCGATCTTCGAGGTGGATGATCAAATCCGGGATTACGCAACAATCAAAAACATATTGCAGCCGTTGGTAGAAAACGCGCTGGTGCACGGCATAGAGCCGAAACGGTCACACGGTACAATTATCATCAAAGCTTATCTCCAAGATAATCATGTCGTTTTTCAAATCTTGGACGATGGCGTCGGTATGTCATGGAATCGAATTCAAGAAGTACGAGAGGGCGTGCCGGTTAATTCGAACAGCAGCGGATATGCGCTTTCCAACATCATCAAGCGCCTGCGCGCCTACTATGGGGCGGACCATAACCTTGAACTGTTCAGTAAGCCCGGCGTCGGCACCGTTGTCACTCTCTCATTCCCAGCAAGGAGGAGAACAATAAATGTTGAAGCTGCTGATCGTCGAGGATGAACGATGGGAGCGCGAGGGACTGGCCGAATTTATGGACTGGTCCGCGATGGGAATTGGAACAGTAGAGACTGCCTGCGATGGCATTGAGGGTCTGGAGAAAGCGCTGGAGCTGAAGTCAGACATTATCATTACCGATATACAAATGCCCGGTATGAACGGCATCGAAATGGTGAAGAGGATTCGAGAGAGTCTTGATGATGTGCACGTCGTCGTATTGACCGGATATGACGACTTCGAATTCGCTCGCGAAGCGATTCGCTTCCAGGCCGTAGACTATATCCTTAAGCCTGTAGAGGAAGAGAGTATGAGGGACACGCTGCGAAAGGTGGTCCAGTCCTGCGAAGAAGCCCGAATGCGGCGTGAGCAAGAGGCAACCAGGCAGCACGAATACGAAGTGGGCCGAAGGGCTGCGGTCCGGCAGGCCTTCTCAAATTTGCTGACAATGCGCACGGACGTGTTAGCGTCTGCGGAGACCGTTAAATCCGTATTGGACGGTCAAGAGAGGACCGGGATCGGCGGCTATGCCATATGGTCCATCCGTTCACCGCAAACAAGTTGTATGCCTGAAACCGACCAAATCTGGAAGCAAGCGGAGGAACTTCTGCAAAGACAAGTCTTGGCGACGGAAGGCAGGAACGAAGCGGAGTTTGCTCTTCTGACTGCGCTAGATAGGCAAGAAGTCGATCGGCATATAGAACTGGCCTCAATATTAGTGAATCGGCTCGAATCTCCGGGTTGGACAATCGGCATAGGACCAATCGCAAAGACACTTATTCATGTGGGAGAATCGTACAGGCAAGCCCTACAGGCATTACAGTATGCGGTATGGGTCGGCAAGAATGATGTGGTGACATCAGAAGAAGCGGATGCGGCTACGCTTCATTTTACCCAAAATTCAGAAGCATTCGCCCGGCGATTCCGTGAGCGTGCCAAGCAATTCAGGGCGAAGGTTGGAAGCGGAACAGAGCAGGAAAGGGAGTCAGCACTGAACGAGCTATTTCTTTTGATTGCAGAGTATCCTGGCGCCAGTCGGGCTTATGTGGGTAGCTTGATCGGCGGCTTGATCGATGGTTTGCTGGGCATCGCGGGCAACACAGCCGAAGTCAGTAATCTGGAAAAGATCCTTTCTTGCGAGCGGTTGGATGAGATGCAGCAATGCGCAGGCACCCTCATTCAAAGAGCGTTAGCTCATTTACACGAAAAGCGCGATCATAAGGACGACTATATCGTGCAGCGCGTCATTCGTCTGGTTGAAGAGCGATATGGAAGCCAAGAGCTTAACCTGACTCGATTGGCTTCCGAAGTGTTTATATCACCCAATCATCTGGGCATGACCTTCAAGAAGAAGACGGGAATGACGATTGCCGAATACATTCAGGAATATCGTCTCTCGATAGCAGAAGAACTGCTCCGTACCACCCGGCTAAAAGTGTCCGTTATTGCGGAAAGGGTGGGGATTCCAAATACATCTTACTTCGGGAGTTTGTTTAAGCAGGCTCATGGTATAACGCCCGGCGAATATCAGGAAACTACACAAAGATAACGATTCGGAATAACGAAATTAAAACTTCATTGATTTCTGATAGAGGCGTTCGTTTTTTGTATATACGCTAATTCGGATCGTTTCTATAATTAACCTTGCCAATGACATAAAGAAAGGAAGTAGACCATTTTGCCTGCCAAACGCAGTTTGACAAAGCAAATCTGGCTTCAACGCTATCTAATGATTTTGACGTTGCCAGCCGTGATTTGGATTCTCTTGTTCAGTTATGTTCCGATGTACGGTCTCATCATCGTTTTTCAGGATTACACGCCATTCCAGGGATTTATCCACAGTCCATGGGTGGGCTTTGACAATTTCAGAGAACTGTTCGCCGATCCCACTTTTCGTGAATCACTGAGCAACACTTTCAAAATGAGCATAGCGAAGCTGGTATTCGGCTTTCCCGCGCCCATTATCCTCGCGCTGCTGCTAAATGAACTCGTTTTCAAGCGTTTTAAGCGAATCGTGCAATCGCTTACGTACTTGCCCTATTTTGTATCTTGGGTGCTTGTCGTCGGATTTATGTATACGCTTCTTGATCCTGATACTGGCGTCATAACCAAGCTGCTTGTCCGATTAGGATTGATCGAAAATGGCACCATGCTCATGGGAGACGCACACGCCTTTCTAGCGCTTGCAGTTATTACCGAAGTATGGAAAAACATAGGGTGGAATTCGATCATCTATCTGGCAGCTATTGCAGGTATCGACCCGCAATTATACGAGGCGGCAGTCGTGGACGGCGCAAATCGTTTCCAAAGAGTGTGGCATATTACGCTACCCTCGCTTAAGCCTACAATTATCATTTTATTGATTCTATCCATCGGCGGCCTTGTAAGCGCAAACTTCGATCAGCTGTTCCTAATGCAGAATTCAATGACGCAGGATGCCGCCAACGTGCTGGCTGTTTATTCGTATAAAATGGGCCTGGTTTCCGGTCGATTCTCATACGGGACAGCCGTAGGATTGTTTCAGTCGCTGGTAGCGTTCATTCTCATGTATGTTGCTAACTACACGTCGCGGAAAATTTCAAAAGAAAGCCTTTTCTAGGAGGAGGGTCGCATGAACATCACATCACGAAGCTGGAGCAGTAGAGGATTCGATCTGCTCAACGTTATCCTATTGACGGCCTTATGCATCGTAACGCTCTACCCGTTCTACAATATCGTCATTACATCGCTCAATGATCCGACGGATGCTGCTCGAGGCGGAATTACGCTCTGGCCACGCGTGTTTTCGATCGATAATTACCGAATCGTGTTCAAAGACAATCAAATTGTGCATGCCTTCTTCATCACGGTTGCCAGGACGATCGTTGGAACCGCGACGGCTGTCTTGTTCACTGGCGCTTTCGCCTATGGTATTTCCAAGTCGGAGCTCGTAGGTCGCCGTATCTTCCTCATGCTCGCGATCGTAACGATGTATTTCGGTGGCGGCATCATCCCTTACTACTTGTTGATAGCCAAGTACCTGCACCTAAAGGGAGATTTCCTAGTTTATATCATTCCAAATCTTTTTAATGTGTTTAACGCAATCATCATGCTGACGTTCTTCCGAACGCTCCCGAAGGACACTGAGGAATCGGCGAAGATTGACGGTGCCAACGACCTGAGGATATTCTTCCGGCTTGTACTTCCCGTCTCGAAGCCGGTGCTCGCAACGATTGCGCTGTATAATGCCGTGTCCCATTGGAACGCATGGTATGACGCGATGCTGTTCGGCAACGACAACCTGCTGACATTGCAGCAGATCCTCATGCAGATCATTAGCTCGAACAGCAACGTCAGCCAATTGGCTAGCCAACTTGGCTACGGAGCGGTTAATTCCACTTCGCTTAAGCTGGCGACGATGGTCATTACAACGCTTCCCATCGTCTTTACTTACCCTTTCATTCAAAAATATTTCGTTCAAGGCGTCATGATCGGTTCGGTCAAGGGATAGCTTCAGTCGGCTTTGTCGGCTAAGGCCGTTAAAGTATAGAGCACAAGTTAAGAACATACTTAAGGAGGGTATACCATGCAAGGAAAGGAATTAAAGACTTTGGCTGCAGCCATGATTGCGGTCGCGCTGCTCGCAGGCTGCAGCTCGAACAAATCGAACGAAGAAGCAAGTTCAGGCGGACCAAGTCCAAGTTCGTCCGCATCCGCCGCTTCTGGAGACGCACCACAGGCCAACGAACTGTCCTGGAAGAAGGATACGTCGCCGTTTAAGTTCACTCAGTATTTTTACGGCAACTGGGGGTCAGCTTATATCTGGAAAGATCAATATGCTATGAAACTCGCGACGGAAAAGACCGGTGTCACAGTTGACCGCAAGCTTGCAACCGGCAGCGATGACGACTACCTGAACACGATGATTGCATCTGGAGATCTTCCCGATTCCATCATGCTCGACTGGAATAATCCGGCTGTAACGAAACTGATCAAAAATGGCATGGTTTATTCAATGGACGAACTTATTGACAAATACGCGCCTGAATTTAAATCAATGCTTGATCCGGATATGGTGAAATATCACAGTATAGATGGAAAACTCTGGTATCTTCCGAACGAGTATGAGACGCAGGATCGTCTCACCAGCGGAGTCCCGATTGTGCCTGTGCGGCCGTGGTTTATTCGTTCCGATATTTATAAGGCGATCGGAAGCCCGAAGATTGAGACGACCGATGACCTGATGAACGCACTGAAGGCGGCAAAGGCCAAGTTTCCGGATATAAGCCCAGTGGGTCTTGAGTTCTTCGACGTATCCAAGAACGGGTTCGGTGGAAGCCTCTCCATGGATTACTTGATCGATTCCTTTTCCCCGCATTTACTGGAAGAGCGCGTGAAGGATGACCAGCAGATCGTTGAGTACCCAATGCGCAACAAAGGCTTTATCGATGCGTTCCGTTATTTGAACCAGCTATACCGCAACGGACTATTTGATCCACAGCTTCTCATTTACAAACAGGAGCAGTACGAGGAAAAGTTGTATGGGGCAAAGTATGCGGTAGCTTCCCAGTATATGAACAATATGTACACGACATATAATCCGAAGATAGAGAGCACAATCGGCAAAGACCAGACCTATACGGTTCTTGACGGCTTGAAGGCAAACGGGCAAGACCCTCGTTATCCGGCCTCCCGTCTGATGGGATGGCAGGGGTTTTTCATAACCAAGCAGGCGAAGGATCCAGGGCGGATCATTCGCTTCGCCGAATATGCGTGGTCGGACGAAGGCCAGATGGATATGCGGTACGGCAAGGAAGGCGAGACATACGACATGGTCGACGGACTGCCGAAGTACAAGCCGGATATTCTTCAAACGGCACTGAAAGATCATGCGACGTTTGATGCGAAGTATGGGTTCCAAGATTCGACACTGCTTTGGAGGGCAGGTAAGCTTTGGGATGACGCCGCCGCACGCGATCTGAAGGAAAGCCAGCCGGAACAATACGATGCATCGCAGCTGCTGTCGAAATATGATTATGATTCCTATTCGCTCGGCATGGAGAACCTGACACCAGACGGTTCCACTCCGGAAGCCGTGATCAATGAAAAGGTGATAGATTTATGGAACAAAACGATTCCGAAACTTGTGCTGTCCAAATCGGATGATGAATTCAACAATGTTTATAACAACTTCATCAAACAAATGGACCAGGTTGGGGCAGAAAAGGTTGAAAAAGTTATGTACCAACTTCATTTAAATGATCTGCAGAAAAAAGGATTGAAATAAAAGTATTAACTTCGCAAGCCGCCGGGTCCCGGCGGCTTGTTTGCTTGTTACGAATCTCGACAGAGCCAAAGCTTGAACTTCTCCTCTGTATGCTATGGTGTAATAACTAAACGACCCGCATGTCTAAAAATTTATTTTTCAGTCTGAAATTTCATTTTCTCAAGACACTACATCCCTTGCCACGAGCGCGAGGGACGGCAGAATGTTGCAAGTATGTTTTTTCAGAGAATGTTAAGAGGCATGGATGTATACTAATATTTAACATCATAAAACAACTGAAGAGACGGTGAGGGGTAACCGACTGAACAAGACCGATAACTGAAGGACTCTTTCTTTATGGGCTTATGAAAACAAAAAGTTCGAATTTGCAAGTTGTTTGGACCGCGCCAATTGGAATCTGGGAGGAAATATTTTGAAATCAAAAATTATGATTTACGTAGGTGCCCTAGTTATCGTGATGAGTCCGAGCAATGTCTTTGCTTTTTCCGACCCTCTATCCGGTTCGGGCCGCGAACTTTCTGCCGTAAACGTGACTGCAGCCGGCTTCAGCGATGATGCGCAAGTTGACGTTTGGGCGAAAGAGGCAATCGAGAAGGTCAAACAACTAAATTTGATGGTCGGATACGAAAACGGCGATTTTCGTCCGCTCACAAACGTCACTCGCCAGGAAGCGGCGAAAGTATTGGCTGGTATACTGAATTTGAGCGTTGCTCCGGTCAAAACCTCCAGCTTCTCGGATGTGTCCGTTACGGGTTGGAGCCATCCCTATATTGAAGCGGTCAAAGAAGCCGGCATTTTACATGGAGACCCAGACGGTAAATTCAGACCGAATGACCCAATAACGCGCGAGGAATTGGCGATTATCCTCGTTAACGCTGTGAATGCCGATATAGAGGGTAAAAGAGAGACGCTTACTGTTGCGGATAAAGATGTCATCTCGGAGTGGGCGAAGGATTATGTTGGCGCGTCAATGGATTTGGGCTTGTTAAAGGGAGACGGCACCAAATTTAACCCAAAGAACACAGCGACCCGGGAAGAATTTGCCGTTACGATCCAAAATCTGCTCGATTATGCAGCGAAACCGCCCGTTACCGATCTACCCGTGATTAATGAGGTTGCGGATGACAAGGTGACCATAGACGGGATAGAGTATCAGGTTCCCGATAACTTAAAAGGACTTTTTAACTCGGCGAACGAGCCCGTTTTAAAAAATGCTCGCATCCGCATGGAAGCCGCTGATTCCTCCATTAATAAGGTTACTTATCTGGAAATCGTGAACAACGGACAACCCGAAGGAAAAGACAACGCAGAATTCAGCAAGGATATGGTGCTTGAAGGGAATGCTGCCTCGATTGAGGGAGATGTTAAAGTTAGCGCCGACTACATAACTGTAAAAAATCTAGTTGTCGATGGGAAGTTTGAAATCAGCCCCCTACTGCTTCATGATTTTTACGGGTATCATGTCAAAGTTTCAGGCGATATTTTGATTAACGGGGGCTCTCCGGATACGGTCGTCTTCGAGGATGGAGACCTTCAACATTTATCGGTTAATCAATCCGGGGTACATGTAGAACTACGAGGAAAATCGTCGCTTTCCGATATGACGTTGACTGCTGACGCTCATATTGAAGCCGACCCGGATGTTTCCATCCCTCAAGCTACCATTGCCGATGGGGCGAACCATGTCCAATTGGATGCCGATGTCGACTTATTAACGGTTTCCAATAAAAACAGTGTGGATATATCAGGAACTTCCGATATCCGCAGCTTGAAATTGAATGAGGGGTCATCGGTTTCTCTAAATACGGAAGGAACCATTTCTAACCTTCAAATCGTGGACCCCAAAACAAAGCTGACCCTTTCGGACCAGACGAAGGTTGCTGTCATACACCTGCCGAATGGTGCCAATGTTGAAGATCTAATTTCAAACTACGACCAAGTGAAGGGTCAAATCAATCAAGTCGTATATGATCCTCTTGTCTCATCCGGCGGAGGGAGCACACCCATAGATACTCAAGCGCCGATCGTTCAAAATGTCAGAAGCGCGAATGTATCTACCGCTACAGCCGATGTGTACTTGACGTCTAACGAAATTGGGACAGGTTATTACGTTGTTTTGCCCGAATCTGCGCAAGCTCCCAGTGTTACGCAAATTCGGAACGGCAAAGATAATACCAATTCGCCAGCGTTGTCAAGCGGCAGCCAATCCTTAGATGCGAATGCGGAAGCCGTTTTTCATCTTGCAGGGTTAACAGCTTCGACTGGCTATAAGGTGTTTGTGGTAGCTGCCGACCGGTCAGGAAATCTATCGTCCGTTGAAAGTGTTGACGTTCATACCATTGCGAACATCAGCGCTCCAACAATTGAGAGTATCAGTCCCACATCGGGCACAGTTGCCGGGGGCACGACTGTTACTCTGACGGGCACGGACTTTACGGACGCGACAGCGGTAACGTTTGGCGGCATGCCAGCAGCTTCGTTCCAGGTAGATTCGGCCACGCAAATCACGGCTGTTGCGCCGGCAGGCACAGCAGGAGCGGTCGATATTGTCGTAACGACGCCGGGCGGCAGCGCGACGGAAACGGGAGGCTTCACGTATGTAGCAGCACCGACGATTACGCAGCTTAACCCGACTTCCGGTTCGGATGCCGGCGGCACGTCGGTGACGATCACGGGCACGGGACTGGGCTCGGCGACGAGCGTAACGTTTGACGGCACGCCAGCAGCTTCGTTTCAGGTAGATTCGGCCACGCAAATCACGGCTGTTGCGCCGGCAGGCACAGCAGGAGCGGTCGATGTCGTCGTAACGACTCCGGGCGGCAGCGCCATGGCAGCAGAAGGCTTTACGTACTTCGCGTCGCCGACGATCACGTCGCTTAGCCCAACCACCGGTTCGAATGCCGGCGGCACGTCGGTTACCATCACGGGCACGGACTTTACGGGAGCAACAGCGGTAACGTTTGGCGGCACGCCGGCCGCTTCGTTCCAAGTAGATTCGGCCACGCAAATCACGGCCGTAGCGCCGGCGGGTTCGGCGGGGCCGGTCGACGTTGTGGTAACGACACCGGGCGGCAGCGCGACGGCAGCTGGAGGCTTCACGTACTTCGCATCGCCGACGATTACGCAGCTTAGCCCAACCACCGGTTCAAATGCCGGCGGCACGTCGGTGACGATCACGGGCACGGACTTTACAGGAGCAACAGCGGTAACGTTTGGCGGCACGCCGGCCGATGCGTTCCAAGTAGATTCGGCCACGCAAATCACGGCCGTAGCGCCGGCGGGTTCGGCGGGGCCGGTCGACGTTGTGGTAACGACGGCGGGCGGCAGCGCCATGGCAGCAGGAGGCTTCACGTACTTCGCGTCGCCGACGATCACGTCGCTTAGCCCAAGCTCCGGTTCGAATGCCGGCGGCACGTCGGTTACCGTGACAGGTACGGACTTTACAGGAGCAACAGCGGTAACGTTTGGCGGCACGCCAGCCGATGCGTTCCAAGTAGATTCGGCCACGCAAATC
>NZ_JACJVO010000022.1 GCF_014212055.1 Cohnella zeiphila
CTGCGGGCGCCGGCGGATGCCGCGGCGCGGGCCGCTTCGGCCGCCGCGCCGGAGACGGAGCCGGCCGCCGCCATGCCGAATAGCGGCCGGCTCCATGCGGCGCCCGCCGGGGCGGGCGCCGGAGGCGAGCCGCCGCCTGCGGCGAGCGGCCGCGATGACGCCGCCGGGCCGATGGCCGGCGGCGCGGACGGCAGCGGCGCGAGAGCGGCCGCGGTGGGAGGGAACGCGCAGCGGCCCGACGCGTCTTGGCTTGGCCGGATGCTGCAATGGCTGGGCGTCGAGCACGAACGGCAGGCGCTGCAGCTGGCCGGAGACGGAGCCGATGGCGCAGCGCGTGCGGACGGCGGGGAGGCGGACGCTTCCCGGACCGCCGATACGCTCAAAAGCGCGCTGCTCGCCTTGGCGGCATCCGACGATTTGCCTCCTGCCTTGCGGGAAGCGGCCCAGGGAATGGCTCATCAAATCACGGGGCAGCAGCTGCTGCTGGCGCCGGAGAGGCAAAATACGGCGATGATGAGCCACATGACGCTGTTCGTGCCGCTCAAAGTGGCGGACGGGGATACGACGGCGACCATTCATGTGCAGACTCGCCGGGGCCGCAAAGGAGAATGGGACAGCGGCAACTGCCGGCTGATGTTCGATTTGCGAATGAGCCATCTCGGCGACACGCTTGTCGACGTTCAAGTAGTTGACCATGCCGTATCGCTTAAGCTGCTGAACGATCGTCCATGGGTGGCGGAACTCGTGGAATCGGCTCGCGGCGAAGCGGCGGCGGGCCTTCGCGCCGCGGGTTATCAGCTTTTGTCTCTGCAGACGTCGCCGTTCCCCGTTCTGTCCGCTTCCAAGGAAGAAAAATCGGCGAATGCCGCACGGCAAGAAGGGAGCGCTGCCCAACTCGAACGCTTGGCGGCCGGCGCTTATGCCGCCAAGCCGTATAAAGGGGTGGACTACCTGGCATGAATCCGCAATCGGAAGGAAGAAGCCGTTCGGACCGGGCCGAAGGAAGCGACAGTCCGCTGCGCCGAAAGGCGGTGGCGCTCAAGTACAGCCCGGAGACAAGCTCCGCTCCGGTCGTCGTTGCGAAAGGCCGGGGGCTGATTGCCGATGAGATCGTGAAGCGCGCGCAAGAGAACGGCGTGCCGATCCAGGAGGATGCTTCGCTAGTCGAAGTGCTGTCGAAGCTCGATTTGGAGCAGGAAATTCCGCCGGAGCTGTACAGGCTCGTCGCGGAAGTGCTCAGCTTCGTATACAGGGCCGACCGAAGAGCCGGTTTGAAAAACGCCGGCAGCGCCCTGCTGCCCTAAGACGATGCGAGGAGAGATGGGGATGGAACGGATGCCGCCGAGTCGCCGGCCGGCTCACCCTGACCGGCGCAGAGCAACCGGGAGAGCGGCGGAGGAGGCCGCAGCCCGCTATCTTGGCGAGAACGGATTTCGGATACTGGAACGGAACTGGCGGTGCCGAACGGGCGAGCTGGATTTGATTGCGCTGGACGGAGAGACGCTGGTGTTCGTCGAAGTGCGCTCCCGGCGAGGTTCGGCCCGGTTCGGGACCGCCATCGAAGCGATTACGCCGCGCAAATGCGCCCAAGTGCGAAGCGTCGCGCATATTTATTTATCTACCAGAAATCAGCTGCTTCGGCAGGTGCGCTTTGACGTCGTCGCCGTCACGTTCGGCCCGTCTAGCGAAGTGGCAGAGCTGAAGCATATCCCCGGGGCTTTTTGAAAAAATAGAGTTCTCAGCCGAAAAAACTCCCGTTATCGCAGCCGAACTTCTTGGTCGGGATAACGGGAGTTCTCTATGAATTGGGGTGAACGGGAGACGCACCCCGTCAGGGCGTCCGTCTTAACCTCTGCAATTGCGATTCGTGGTCGATCGATCTGGCGGAGAGCACGTCGAGAATGCGTTCCTGGCGCTCCTGTCCATCCGCGAGCCGTTTGAGAAGAGAATTCGTCTCCTCCCATTTGCGGTCGAATTCATCCGCGCGCGTCTCAAGCGCTCCCGTTCTCTGCTCAAGCTTATCGACTTTTTGCTCAAGCTTATCGACTTTCTGCTCAAGCTTATCGACTTTCTGCTCCAGTCTATCGACCCGCTGATCCAGCTTATCGACTTTCTGCTCCAGTCTGTCAACCCGCTGATCCAGCCGATCGACCTTCCGGTCCATGTCCGTCACTTTTTGATTGGTTGCCGCCATCATTTTTAAAAGTTGAGCAAGCAGTTCGCCGTGACGCGATTGCTCCGCTTGCATCGACTTTATGGACAGCGCGATTTCATCCATATCGGACATTCGGGAATCCACCTCTTTCGGCTCCAATTCTTCATCCGCACTTATCTTTCTACCAATCTACCTTACCACGACAACGAATCTAAAACTACGCCATATCCGAAAAATTGCGCGATCGCGCAGAGACTTACAAGGCCGGCTGCTTATCGAGACAGCGGTACTGGATCGCTTCGGCGACATGGACATCCGTCGCTTCGTCGCTTCCGTCCAGATCGGCGATGGTACGGGCCATTTTCAAGATGCGGTCGTGGGCCCGAAAGCTGAGGCCTAGCGTGGCGTAAGCCGCATGAAGCAGAGACTGCGCGCCGGGAGAGAGCGCTGCGTACTTGCCGAGCAGCCGGCCTTGAAGCTCGCTGTTCCAGCGAATGCCGGCATGCCGGTAACGGTGCCGCTGACGCTCGCAGGCGTCGGCGATCCGCGCCCTTCCTTCCGCCGACGTCATGCCGCCCGAAGCGGCGCCGGGAACCGTCTGCCGCGGCATCTCGACCTGAAGGTCGATCCGGTCGGCGAGCGGCCCCGACATCCGGGCGCGATAGCGGGCGACGGCCGCAGGCGAACAGGTGCAGGGGCGTTCGACCGTCTCCGCGCCCCAATACCCGCAGGGGCAAGGGTTCATGGACGCCGCGAGCATGAAGCGGGCGGGGAAGCTGGTCACGCCCCGGGCGCGTCCGATCGTGACTTGCAGGTCCTCCATCGGCTGGCGCAGCGATTCGAGTACGGACCGGGAAAACTCCGGCATCTCGTCAAGAAAAAGAACGCCGTGATGCGCCAGCGTCACTTCGCCGGGCTTCGGCACCGAGCCGCCGCCGATCAACCCGGCGGACGAAACCGTGTGGTGCGGCGCGCGGAACGGTCTCTCCCGGATCAGGCCGCTTCGGGCGTCCGTCAATTTGCCGCTCACGCTATAAATTTTCGTCACCTCTAGCGCTTCCTCGTCGTCAAGCGAAGGCAGCAAGGTAGGAAGGCGGCGGCATAGCATCGTTTTGCCCGTGCCGGGAGGCCCCACGAAAATCAAGTTGTGCATGCCGGCCGCCGCGATCAGCAGCGCCCGTTTCCCGTGCTGTTGACCGACGACGTCGGCCAAGTCGACTTCGCTACTCTTGCTTGCGGTGTCGGATGGACGCAAGGAAACGGGCGCTTCGTCCGATTCCAAAGTTCCTCCGCCCGTTATCCATTCGGCCAGCGAACCGACGCTTCGCACCCAAATGCCTTCGATCAGCGATGCCTCGGCGACACAGGCGCTCGGCACGAACACTTGCGGAAGCCCCGCGCGTCTCGCCATCTCGACCATGGGCAGCACGCCGGGCACGGCTTTGACTTCCCCGTTGAGAGACAGCTCTCCGATCAGCAGCGAACCGGCCAAGCGGTCCGTCGGCATCTGGCCGCTGGCCCCCAGAATGCCGGCGGCGATCGCGAGATCGAACGCGCTGCCTTCCTTTCGCACGTCGGCCGGAGCCAGGTTGACCGTGATGCGGTCGAGCGGAAATTTCATTCCGCCGTTCTGGATCGCGGCCCTTACCCGTTCCACCGATTCCCGCACGGCGGGATCGGGCAGCCCGACAACGTTCACTTGAGGCAGTCCGGACGAGATATTGACTTCTACCTCGATCAGCCGGCCTTCGACGCCGACGACGCTGGCGCTGAGCATTTTGGCATACATATAGACAAAAACACCCTCCTCCACAACGTGTCCGTTGGCGAAGAAAGGTGCTTCCTTTTCGCGCTTATTGTCTCTAAGTCTACCGCCTCCCGAGAAGACTGTCAATGTGCGGCCAATCTGGCGCAAGGCGCATGCAAGCATGCCGGAAAGGGAACGATAAGAGGAATTCGGCGCTTTTCGTTCGCGCGGCGAGATTAAATCATTGCCAATTGGGACTGAAAAATTGATGAAAAACTCAGCAAAGCTCACAAAAAAGGTGTTACAATAGGAAAGGTTTAGACAGGCACATCGGCCTCGATGTGTCTTCAGAAGCGTGCAAAACGGGAGGATGCTAGGCCATGAATATTCATGAGTATCAAGGCAAGGCAGTCTTGAGACAGTATGGCGTTACCGTTCCGAACGGAAAAGTCGCCTTTACCGTCGACGAAGCCGTCAAAGCGGCCGAAGAGCTCGGCACGCCCGTCGTCGTCGTCAAAGCGCAGATCCATGCGGGCGGACGCGGCAAGGCAGGCGGCGTCAAGGTCGCCAAAGGGCTGGCCGAAGTGAAGCAGTATGCCGAACAGATTCTCGGCAAAGTGCTCGTCACTCACCAGACCGGTCCGGAGGGCAAGGAAGTCAAACGCCTCCTGATCGAAGAAGGCTGCGACATTAAGAAGGAATATTATATCGGCCTCGTCGTCGACCGCGGCACCGGCCGCGTCGTGCTGATGGGCTCCGAAGAAGGCGGCACGGAGATCGAAGAGGTAGCCGCGCATTCCCCGGAGAAAATCATTAAAGAAGTCATCGATCCCGCAGTCGGCCTGCAGACGTTCCAAGCGCGCCGTCTCGCTTACGCGATCAACATTCCGAACGAGTTGATCAACAAAGCGATCAAGTTCATGCTGTCGCTTTATGCGGCGTTTGTGGACAAGGATTGCTCGATCGCCGAGATCAATCCGCTCGTCGTTACCGGCAGCGGCGACATCATTGCGCTCGACGCCAAGCTGAACTTCGATTCCAACGCGCTGTTCCGGCATAAGGACATCGTCGAGCTGCGCGACCTGGACGAAGAAGACGAGAAGGAAATTCAAGCTTCCAAGTTCGATCTGTCCTACATCGCGCTCGACGGCAACATCGGCTGTATGGTCAACGGCGCGGGCCTCGCAATGGCGACGATGGACATTATCAAATATTACGGCGGCGAACCGGCGAACTTCCTGGACGTCGGCGGCGGCGCAACCAAAGAGAAAGTCACCGAAGCGTTCAAAATCATCCTGAGCGACGCGAACGTCAAGGGCATTTTCGTCAACATTTTCGGCGGCATCATGAAGTGCGACATCATCGCCGAAGGCGTCGTGGCGGCTGCCCGCGAGCTCGGCCTCGACAAGCCGCTCGTCGTTCGTCTGGAAGGCACGAACGTCCAGCTCGGCAAAGAAATTTTGAACGGATCCGGCCTCAATATCGTGGCCGCCGATTCGATGTCCGACGGCGCGCAAAAAATCGTGTCGCTTGTGAAATGACAAGGGAGAACCAACCGGGGAGTGTGAAGTCATGAGTATTTTGATCGATAAAAACACCAAGGTGATCACCCAAGGCATCACGGGCGCGACGGGCGCGTTCCACGCCAAGGGTGCGTTGGATTACGGCACGCAGATGGTCGGCGGCGTTACGCCGGGCAAGGGCGGCCAAACGATCGATTTCGATCTGGAGAACGGCACGAAGGTAACGCTGCCGATCTTCAACACGGTCAAAGAAGCGGTTGCGGCCACGGGCGCCACGGCTTCCGTTATTTACGTCGCGCCTCCGTTCGCGGCCGACTCCATCATGGAAGCGGTCGACGCCGAGCTGGACCTGGTCATCTGCATCACGGAAGGCATTCCGGTGCTCGACATGGTCAAGGTCAAGCGTTATATGGAAGGCAAGAAAACCCGCCTGATCGGCCCGAACTGTCCGGGCGTCATCACGCCGGGAGAGATCAAGATCGGCATCATGCCGGGCTATATTCACAAGAAAGGCCACGTGGGCGTCGTGTCCCGCTCCGGCACGCTGACGTACGAAGCGGTGCACCAATTGACGACCCGCGGCATCGGACAATCGTCCGCGGTCGGCATCGGCGGAGACCCGGTCAAAGGCTCCGAGTTTATCGACATCCTGAACCTGTTCAATGAAGATCCGGATACGTACGCGGTTATCATGATCGGGGAAATCGGCGGCACCGCGGAAGAGGAAGCGGCCGAATGGATCAAGGCGAACATGAAGAAGCCGGTCGTCGGCTTCATCGGCGGCGCCACGGCGCCTCCGGGCAAGCGGATGGGCCATGCCGGCGCGATCATCTCCGGCGGCAAGGGCACGGCGGCCGAGAAGATCGCCAAGCTCGAAGAGTGCGGCATTCGCGTCGCTCCGACGCCGTCCGACATGGGCGCGACGCTTGTCGGCGTGCTCGAAGAACGCGGACTTCTGGAGAAGTGCAAAGGCTAACGCCCAAGCGCATCTTTTAATAGAAGCGAGACGGATAGGCAGGCAGCCTTCCGCCCCCCTGACGGGGGCGTGGAGGGCTGTCTTTTTTTTGTTTGGCCGGGCCACTGAATGGGCCGATCGATCATTTTGGCGAAGGAGAGAGGGAAGCATGGCGCAGGAATGGAGCTTGGACGAAGTGTTGATCGGCCTGCACGAGGCGGAAGGCGTCGGCTGGAAGACGATCAAGCGCATTATGGCGGGCGGAGGTTTGGCCGAGGCGCTGGACCGTCGCGAAAGGGATTGGCGCGAATTCGGCTTGAACGTGCGGCAGCGGGAAAATCTCGTTCGACGGCTGCGCCCGGAATCGATGGAAGCGGCATGGCGAAAGCGATCGAGGGCCGGCGTATTTGCGGTGACGAGACGGGATCCGCGCTATCCGTTTTTGCTGAAGCAAAGTCCGGATCAGCCGCCTTGGGTGCTCTACTGCATCGGCCGCCCGGAGCTGCTGACGGACCGCCCGGCCGTGGCGTTCGTCGGCACGCGACTCGCCACCGCTTACGGTCTCCGCGTCGCGGAGGACTTGGCCGCCGCGTGCGCGGAACGAGGCCTGGCCGTCGTCAGCGGCATGGCCAAAGGCATCGACGGCGCCGCGCACCGGGGTGCCGTCAACCGGGCGGGCGGCACGATCGCGGTGCTGGCCTCGCCGGCCGACGCGCCGTATCCGGCGGAGAACCGCGCCTTGTACCGCAAGATCTCGGAGACGGGGCTCATCGTCTCCGAGATGCCGCTCGGCACGCAGCTGGCCCGCGGACACTTCGTGCTTCGCAACCGGATTATCGCCGGCCTGTCGCTCGGCACGGTCGTCGTCGAGGCCGGAGACAGCAGCGGCGCTTTGATTACGGCGAAATGTACGATCGACGCGAATCGAGAGTTGTTCGTCGTTCCGGGACCGATTACTTCGCCCCGAAGCTCCGGCGCGCTCGATTTGCTGCGGCAAGGGGCCAAGGCGGTGATGCGCATCGACGATATATTGCTGGAATTCCAGCATGTTCTGCCTCCCGAAATTTTGCGCGAAGGCAGCCGAGAGGCGCCTCCGGGGCGCCTGAGAAAACCGGATCCCGCCGGTGCGAACCTGACGCCGGACGAGGCCCGGCTGTACGATTTGCTGCTGGAACGTCCCTTATCGATCGACGAATTATCCGCCCGAAGCGGCCTGACGTTTGGACTTTTGCACTCGGTTCTGCTATCTTTACAAATAAAGCGACGAATTCACCAGCAACCGGGTTCTGTATATACTGTCCTTTGATCGGCCGTCGGCGCTCCGGCGGCCGCGGATCCGAGGACCCGTCGACCGTTGGAGAGGAGGAATGGATGTGGCGGACTCGCTCGTCATCGTAGAATCACCGGCCAAAGCCAAGACGATCGGCAAGTATTTGGGAAGCAAATTTATCGTCAAAGCGTCCATGGGCCACATTCGGGATTTGCCCAAGAGCCAGATCGGCGTCGAAATCCAGAACGATTTCGAACCCAAATACATCACGATTCGCGGAAAAGGCAACGTCCTGAAGGATTTGAAGGACGCCAGCAAGAAGGTCAAAAAAGTTTATCTCGCGGCCGACCCCGATCGCGAGGGAGAAGCGATCGCCTGGCATTTGGCTCACTATCTGGATTTGGACCAGCAGGACGCCTGCCGCGTCGTGTTCAACGAAATCACGAAGCAGGCGGTCAAGGACGCTTTCAAGACGCCCCGTCCGATCAATATGGACCTCGTGAACGCCCAGCAGGCCCGCCGCGTGCTCGATCGGCTGGTCGGGTACAAGATCAGCCCCCTGCTGTGGAAGAAGGTCAAGAAGGGCCTTAGCGCCGGCCGCGTGCAATCGGTCGCCGTCAAGCTGATCATCGACCGCGAGAACGAGATCAAGGCGTTCGTGCCGGAAGAGTACTGGAGCATCACCGCCCATCTGAAAAAGGGAGGCTCCTCGTTCGAAGCGAAGTTCTATTCGTTCCGCGGCGAGAAGAAGGAGCTTCACAGCGAAGCGGACGTCAAGGAAGTGCTGGACGGTCTGGGGGAGAGCCCGTTCGCCGTCGGCGAAGTAAAGGAGAAGGAGCGGCAGCGCAATCCGTCCCCTCCGTTCATCACAAGCTCCCTGCAGCAGGAAGCGGCCCGCAAGCTCGGCTTCCGCGCCGCCAAGACGATGCAGGTCGCCCAGCAGCTTTACGAAGGCGTCGACCTCGGCAAGGAAGGAACCGTCGGTCTCATCACCTACATGAGAACCGACTCGACCCGCATCTCGCCCGTCGCCCAGGAGGAAGCCAAAGAATTCATCGTCGGGAAGTACGGCGAAAAGTTCTATCCCGAGACGCCCCGGGTTTATCTCAAGAAGAACGCGAACGCCCAGGACGCGCACGAAGGGATCCGTCCGACGTCGGTCATGCGGGAGCCGGATGAGCTGAAGCCGTTCCTGTCGCGGGACCAGCATCGTCTCTACAAGCTCGTGTGGGAACGTTTCGTCTCTAGTCAGATGGCGTCTGCCATTTTGGACACGATGACGGTCGATCTCCACAGAGGCGAAGCCATTTTCCGGGCGAACGGCTCCAAGCTGAAGTTCGCCGGGTTCATGAAAGTGTACGTCGAGAGCAACGACGACGGGACGACCGAGGAGGACCGGCTGCTGCCGCCGCTCGCGACGGGCGACAAGCTGACGGCCGACTCGATCGAGCCGAGCCAGCATTTCACGCAGCCGCCGCCGCGCTACACGGAAGCCCGGCTCGTCCGGACGCTGGAGGAGCTCGGCATCGGCCGGCCCAGCACGTACGCGCCGACGCTGGAGACGATCCAGAAGCGGAATTACGTGGCGATCGAAGAGAAGAAGTTTTTCCCGACCGAGCTCGGCGAGCTGATTATTCAGCTGATGGAAGAGTTTTTCCCGGAAATCTTGAACGCCGAATTCACCGCTCACATGGAAGACGATCTCGACCATGTGGAAGAAGGCAAGGAGAACTGGGTCGACGTTATCGGCGAGTTTTACAAGTCGTTCGAGAAGCGGCTTGAAGTCGCCGAAGAAGAAATGAAGGAGATCGAGATCAAAGACGAGCCGTCCGACGAAATCTGCGACAAATGCGGCCGTCCGATGGTCTACAAGATGGGACGCTTCGGCAAGTTCCTTGCCTGCTCGGGCTTTCCCGAGTGCCGGAACACGAAGCCGATCGTCAAGGCGACCGGCGTGTTGTGCCCGAAATGCAAGGAGGGGCACATCGTCGAGCGCCGGAGCAAGAAGGGACGCATGTTCTTCGGCTGCGACCGATATCCGGAGTGCGACTTCGTATCCTGGGATAAGCCGGTCGCCAAGCCGTGCCCGGAATGCGGCGGGCTGATGGTGGAGAAGCGAGCTCGAGGCTCCGTCCAATGGAATTGCACCCAATGCTCGCACAGCGAAGAGGCGGCCGAGCAGGAAGAGGCGGCGGAATAACGCTTCGGCGGAATCCTCGCGCCGGGGAGAACCCGATTCCTTCCTGCCGATATCGAATGAGAGACAGAGGGGGATTTTGAACCCGTGAACGCGAACCGATCCGTGACGGTCATCGGCGCCGGCCTTGCGGGAAGCGAGGCCGCTTGGCAGATCGCTTCCCAAGGCGTCCCCGTCACGCTGTACGAGATGCGACCCGCGCGCCGCACGCCGGCGCATCATACCGACCGCTTCGCCGAGCTGGTCTGCAGCAACAGCCTGCGCGCGAACGGGCTCACCAACGCGGTCGGCGTGCTGAAGGAGGAGATGCGCCGGTTCGGCTCGCTGATCCTGTCGGCCGCCGACCGTCACGCCGTTCCGGCGGGCGGCGCGCTGGCGGTGGACCGGGACGGCTTCTCCGGCGAAGTGACGCGCCGGCTGCGGGAGCATCCGCTCGTCTCCGTCGTGAACGAAGAGCTGACGGAAATTCCCGAAGACGGGATCGCGGTCATTGCCACGGGGCCGTTGACGTCTCCGGAACTGTCCGCGCGAATCCGCGAATTTCTCGGCGAAGAGTACTTTTACTTCTTCGACGCGGCGGCGCCCATCGTCGAGAAGGATTCCATCGATATGGAGAAGGTCTTTCTCGCTTCCCGTTACGACAAGGGCGAAGCCGCCTACCTGAACTGCCCGATGACCGAAGAGGAGTTCGACGCGTTCTACGAGGCGCTCACGACGGCCGAGACGGCGGAAGTCAAAGACTTCGAGAAGAACATGGTGTTCGAGGGCTGCATGCCGATCGAAGTGATGGCGGGACGCGGCAAGCAGACGATGCTGTTCGGGCCTCTCAAACCGGTCGGCCTTGTCGATCCGCGCACCGGCAAGCAGCCTCACGCGGTCATTCAACTGCGCCAGGACAACGCCGCCGGCACGCTGTACAACCTGGTCGGCTTCCAGACCCATCTGAAGTGGGGCGAGCAGAAGCGGGTATTCTCGCTCATTCCCGGGCTGGAGAACGCGGAATTCGTCCGTTACGGAGTTATGCACCGGAATACTTTTATCAATTCTCCCAGACTGCTGCGTCCGACGTACCAGGCGCGGTCGCGCGACACGCTGTTTTTCGCCGGGCAGATGACGGGCGTGGAAGGCTACGTCGAATCGGCCGCCTCCGGCATGATCGCCGGCTTCAACGCCGGACGGGCGGCCCGCGGCCTCGAGCCCTTGACGCTGCCGGCCGAGACCACGCTAGGCAGCATGGCCGAGTACATCACGACGGCGGACTTCCGCCACTTCCAGCCGATGAACGCGAATTTCGGGCTGTTCCCTCCGCTTGGCCGGCGCGTTCGCAGCAAGCAGGAGAAGAACGAGGCCATCGCCGCAAGGGCGCTGGAAGCGATCGAGCGATTCCGGGAAAGCGCGGAAATCAGAAGCGACATCCCGACTCCATGAAGCAGCGACGGCAGCCGGTTTTACGCGCCCGCTGCTTCCTGCCGTTTCCGGCGAACGCAAGCAAGCGACAGGATGAAGAAAACGTTTGATAGAGGGAGGAACCCCCATGGAAATGAGTTTTCACGCTACGACGATCTGCGCGGTTCGCATGAACGGCAAAGGCGCGATCGCGGGCGACGGGCAAGTGACGTTCGGCAACAGCATGGTCATGAAGCACTCCGCCAAAAAAGTCCGGCGCTTGTACCGCGGGCAAGTGCTCGCGGGATTCGCCGGTTCGGTGGCCGATGCCATCACGCTGTTCGAGAAGTTCGAAGGCAAGCTCGAGGAGCATCATGGCAACCTGCAGCGGGCGGCCGTCGAGCTGGCGAAGGATTGGCGCTCAGACCGCGTCCTTCGCCGTCTGGAAGCGATGATGATCGTCGTGGATGCGACGGGCATGCTGCTCCTGTCCGGCAACGGAGAAGTCATCGAGCCGGACGACGGCGTGCTGGCGATCGGTTCCGGGGGAAGCTTCGCCTTGGCCGCGGCCCGCGCGCTCATGCGCCATGCGCCGGGTCTGGAGGCGAAGGAGATCGCCCGCAACGCGCTGCAGATCGCTTCGGAGATTTGCGTATTTACGAACGACAACCTCGTCGTCGAAGAGATTTAACCCCAGGGAAAGCGGAGGGATAGAGGATGAACGATCAGTGGACGCCCCGCCGAATCGTCGCGGAGCTTGATAAATATATCGTCGGCCAGAAGCAGGCCAAGCGATCCGTAGCCGTCGCCTTGCGCAACCGGTATCGCCGCAGCCGGCTTCCGGAGGAGCTGCAGGACGAGATCGTGCCCAAGAACATCCTGATGATCGGCCCCACGGGCGTCGGCAAGACCGAAATCGCCCGCAGGCTCGCCAAGCTCGTCCATGCGCCTTTCATCAAAGTCGAAGCGACGAAGTTTACCGAAGTCGGCTACGTCGGACGGGACGTCGAGTCGATGGTGCGGGACTTGGTGGAGACGGCGATCCGGATGGTCAAGGAAGAGCGGATGGAGAAGGTGAAGGACAAGGCGGAGAAAGCGGCCAACGAACGCCTCGCCGCGCTGATCGTCCCGTCTCCCGCGAAGCCGAAATCGCAGCGCAACCCGCTGGAGATGCTGTTCGGCGGCGGACAGAACCAGCAGCAGGACGAGCAGGAGCCGGTCGACCCGAACCTGCAGACGAAACGCTCGGATACGCTGACGAAGCTCGAAGCCGGCGCACTGGAGAACGAGATTGTCGAGATCGACGTCGAGGACGCCACTCCGTCGATGCTCGACCTGTTCGCGGGTCCCGGCCAGGAGCAGATGGGACAGAATATGCAGGAGATGTTCAGCCAGTTCATGCCGAAGCGCCGCAAGAAGCGCAAATTGCCGGTCAAGGAAGCGCGCAAGGTGCTCGCCGTCGAAGAAGCCGGCAAGCTGATCGACATGGACGACGTCGTGTCCGAGTCGGTTCGCAAGGCCGAACAGTCCGGCATCATCTTCATCGACGAGATCGACAAGATCGCCAGCACCGGCCGCGGACAGGGGGGGCCCGACGTTTCGCGCGAAGGGGTGCAGCGCGACATCCTGCCGATCGTCGAGGGCTCCACGATCATGACCAAGTACGGCCCGGTCAAGACGGACTACGTGCTGTTCATCGCCGCCGGCGCTTTCCATGTCGCGAAGCCGTCCGACCTTATTCCCGAGCTGCAGGGACGGTTCCCGATCCGCGTCGAGCTGTCCAGCCTGACGGACGAGGATTTCGTGCGCATTCTGACGGAACCGGAGAATGCGCTCACGAAGCAGTATACGGCTCTCCTCGGCACCGAAGGCATCGAGATCGACTTCACCCCCGAGGCGATCGCCGAGCTCGCCCGCATGGCCCAGGACGTCAACCGCAACACGGAGAACATCGGGGCCCGGCGCTTGCATACGCTTCTCGAGAAGCTGCTCGAGGACTTGTCCTTCGAGGCGCCGGAGCTCGAGCTGACCCGGCTGTCGATTACGCCCGAGTATGTGCGGGATAAGCTGTCCACTATTGCCAGCAACCGCGATTTGAGTCAATATATTTTATAGCAATGGGTTGGGCGTCAAGTAGGAGGATATGGAATTATGACGTTGTTGGAAAAAATGAGGTCGCTGAACACTCTGCTTCAGAAGGCGGCCGGCAAGCCGCTTAACTTCAGGGAGATGGCGGAGGTGCTGCGCGAGACGGTAACGGGCGGCGTCTTCGTCGTCAGCCGCCGAGGCAAGATTCTCGGGGCGGCGCCTTCCCCGCACTTCCCGGAAGCGTGGCTGAGGCAGAACGAGGCCGACGAGCTCCGGTTTCCGCCGGAGACGAACGAACAGCTGCTGCGGATCGCCGAGACGGCGTCGAACGTCGCGCCGGGAGAAACTTTGGCGCCGGTGGAGGCCGCCTTCGCCGATCAGACGGTGACGATCGTGCCGATTATCGGGGGCGGCGACCGATTAGGGACTTTGGTCCTGGCTAGGGAAAATCAAACGTTCGGCGACGACGACCTGATTCTGGCAGAGTACGGTTCTACGATTATCGGCATGGAAATCCTTCGGGAACGAGCGGAGGAACGGGAAGTCGAGGCTCGCAGCAAGGCGGTCGTGACGATCGCGGTCAATTCTCTCAGCTTCAGCGAGCTGGAGGCGGTCGACCACATTTTTGAAGAGCTGGAAGGAAAAGAAGGGTTGCTCGTCGCCTCCAAAATCGCCGATCGAGCCGGGATCACCCGCTCGGTTATCGTAAATGCGCTCCGTAAATTGGAAAGCGCAGGAGTCATCGATACCCGTTCTTTAGGGATGAAAGGGACTTACATCCGCATCCTCAACCCCCAGTTGATCCAGGAATTGGAAGCTCGCAAAAATTAAACAAACATAAGATTTATATGGAAAGTCCGATCTTGTTCGCAAGATTAGGGCTTTTTTCTTATTGTCGTTTTACCATCCATCGGGGATGATTGTTCTTAGAAATTTTTAATGTCGTCATAAATCGACGCGATTTTAAAACGTTTTGGTCGGTTTGTCGAAAAAAGCAGGAATTGGGCAGGTGCTTGTTGAATACATAGTCGATATGGAAGCATTAACCAAAACACACCAGGGATGAAATGAGGCGGTCAATCGTGGATTTGCTAAGCGGAGCTTCCTTTCAGAGGCTGGAAGGGGCTCTTAAGGCGGCGTCCTTAAGACAGTCGGTACTGTCGAATAATATCGCAAATGTCGATACTCCTAATTTTAAAAGATCGGACGTTGTGTTCGAGGACCTACTGGCCCAGGCGATGGGTACCGGAAACAATGCGCAGACAACCTCGCCGGGAGGGTCCGGAGCCGCGACTTCCATAGTCCCTCAAGCCCAGGTGGTTACGGAAGGCGGGACTTTGATCAACAATGACAAAAACAATGTCGACATCGACAAAGAAATGTCGCTACTCGCCGAGAATCAACTTCGTTATAATTTCTACGCCCAGCAAGTGAACCACGACATCAAGATGCTCAGAATCGGCATCACGGGCCAATAACCGCAATCCGACAGCCGGGAGGACTTGAAAGATGAGATTGGACGGTTTCGATATCAGCGCATCGGGCTTGACCGCCCAGCGGCTTCGGATGGATGTCATTTCCTCGAATATCGCCAACGCGGACACGACAAGGGCCAGCTACGTGAACGGGCAATTCGTTCCGTATCGCAGAAAGATGGTCGTCGTCGAACCGATGAAGCAAAATTTCGCCGATGTCTTAAACGGCAAAATGGGAGGCTTGGCATCCCAAGGCGTCCAGGTGGCCTCCATCGAAGACGATCCGGCGCCGTTCAAGCAAGAATATAATCCGACGCATCCGGACGCCGATGCGAACGGTATGGTCAGCATGCCGAACGTCGACATCCTGAAGGAAATGGTGGACATGATCTCGGCATCCCGTTCCTATGAAGCCAACGTAACGGCGTTCAATGCGAGCAAAGCGATGTTCGCCAAGTCGCTGGAGATCGGCAAAAGCTAATCCGTAGACGAATTACCCCAAGACGGGAGGATTGAAACAGATGATTCAAAATATTCCGGTGTCCGCCATCAGCCCCGCGTCGATGGGAGCTTCCGCTGCGGCATCCAAGCCCGCTACCCCGGCGGAAGCGACGGAGAGCTTCGCTTCTTTTCTGAAAAACGCGCTGGACGGCGTGGCGGCGCAAGAGACGAACGTACATAATCTGAACGACCAATTCATGATCGGAAAAGCCGATGTGAACGACGTGATGATTGCCGCTTCCAAGGCCGAGCTCAGCTTGGAATTGACCTCGCAAATCCGCAACAAAGCGGTCGAGGCTTATCAGGAGATTATGCGGATCACCATGTAACGTCCGAAAAGTCCGCATTCCGCAGCAAAGTCCGCAGGTGAGGTGAAATCGTGAGCGAGAAGTTGGCCCGTATTTGGGGGAAGCTGCTCGGCTTCTGGAATCAATACAGCAAGACCCAGAAATGGGTTCTCGCGTCGGCGGCCGCGTTTTTGATCCTGGCCGTCATCCTATTGACTTTTTTATTTACGAGAACGCAGTACGAGCTCGCGTTTCAGAACCTCGACAGCACCGATTCGCAGGCGATCATGGATTATTTGGACAGCAGCGGCATTCCGTACAAGCTTGGCGACGGCGGCACGAGCATCTCGGTGCCGAGCGCTTCGGCGGACCGGGTCAAAGTGGCCATCGGCTCGCAGGGGCTCGTTCAGAACGGTTCGATCGGGTTCGCGGAATTAAGCAAGAACTCTTCTTCTATCGGCACGACGGACCAAGAATTTAAGGTCAAGTACCGAAATGCGCTGAACGGCGAAGTCCAGCAGCTGCTGCTCGGCATGCAGGGCATCCAGCGGGCGAAGGTGCTGGTCAATCTGCCGGAAGAGAGCGTCTTTCTGAACGATGAGGACAAAGAGCGGGCTTCCGCATCGATCCAGCTGACGTTCAAGCCGGGATTCCGTCCGAAGCAGGAAGAGATCGACAGTTACTTCAACCTTGTCAAAACGGCCATTCCGAACTTGAACGTCGACGACATCACGATCACAAGCCAGAGCGGCGAGCTGTCGCCGTCGTCGGCGATCGGCGGGACCGGCGGCGGCATCAGCGGGACGATGCTCGATCAGCAGTTCGAGATCCAGCGCAAGTTCGAGAGCGACGTCAAGACGAAGACCGAACAATTCCTCGCGCAGATCGTGGGCATGGAAAACGTGGTCGTCAGCGTCGTTTCCTCGCTTAACTTCGATCAGAAGACGCAGCAGGAGCAGCTCGTCAAGCCGCTCGACAATAACGACAACAAAGGCGCGATCACGAGCGAGCAGAACCAGACGCAATCTTCCACCGGCTCGGAAAGCTCGGCGGGAGGCGTCGCGGGGACCGGGCAGACGGACGTGGCGAACTATCCCGCATCCAGCGGAACGACCGGTTCTTCTTCCGAGAGCACTTCGTCTTCGACCACCTACGAGAACAGCCACATCACGACGAACACGACGTTCTCTCCGTATCAAGTAAAAGATTTGTCGATCAGCGTGGCGGTCGACTCGGCGGTCATGACGCCGCAGAAGCAGCAGGAGATTCAGCAGAAGCTCGTAAACGACGTTCGGACGCTGCTCGCGAACTCCGGACAGAATTTGACGGACGCCGATTTGACCAACCGGGTATCGGTCATCTCGCAATCGTTCGCCAATCCGGCGACCGGAACCAAAGGAACGACCGCTTCGACCTATTGGCTGGCGGGACTCGGCGTGCTTGCGCTCGCGCTGCTCGGCGGCGGCTTCTACGCCTATCGTCGGCGCAAGGCGAACCGCGAGGCGGCCATGGTCGCGGAAGAGCCGGCGCGCGCGGAATTGCCGACGATCGACATCGACAGCGTCACGAGCGAGAGCCAGGTTCGCAAGCAACTGGAAGGATTGGCCAAGCGCAAACCGGACGAATTCGTCAATTTGCTCCGGACTTGGCTGGTGGATGAATAGAGGTGTCTGCAATGGCGAAATCGGGACAGTACCAACTGAGCGGACGTCAGAAAGCGGCCATTCTGCTCATCACGCTTGGGCCTGACGTATCCGCTAACGTGTTCAAGCATCTTCGGGACGACGAGATCGAGCAGCTAACGCTGGAGATCGCCAACGTCCGGAAGGTGGATAGCTTAGAGAAAGAGACGATTCTCTCGGAATTCCATCAGATCTGCGTGGCTCAGGAATATATTTCGCAAGGCGGGATTACGTACGCGAAGGAGATTCTGGAGAAGGCGCTCGGCTCGCAGAAAGCCTCGGACATTCTGCACCGGCTGACCGCGACCCTTCAGGTTCGCCCGTTCGACTTCGCCCGCAAAGCCGAGCCGACGCAAATTCTGAACTTCATTCAGAACGAGAATCCGCAAACGATCGCCCTCGTGCTCTCGTACCTGCTGCCGGAACAATCGTCCGCGGTGCTCTCTTCGCTGCCGCAGGACAAGCAGGCGGAGGTGGCCCGGCGGATCGCGCTCATGGACAGCACGTCGCCGGAAGTCATCTCCCAGGTGGAGCGGGTATTGGAGCAGAAGCTGTCCGCGACGGTAACGCAGGACTACACGAATGCGGGCGGCATCGAGTCGATCGTTCAAATCCTGAACGGCGTCGACCGGGGAACCGAGCGCACGATTCTCGATTCTCTCGAGATTCAGGATCCGGAGCTTGCGGAAGAGATCAAGAAAAGGATGTTCGTCTTCGAGGACATCGTCAACCTCGACAACCGCTCGATCCAGCGCATTATCCGCGACATCGAGAACGCCGACCTGCAATTGGCGCTCAAAGTGGCGAGCGAGGAAGTCCGGGAAGCGATCTTCCGGAACATGTCCAAGCGGATGTCCGATACGTTCAAGGAAGAGATGGAATACATGGGGCCGGTGCGGCTGCGCGACGTGGAAGAAGCGCAAACCCGCATCGTAGCGACGATCCGGAGACTGGAAGAAGCCGGCGAGATCATCATCGCCCGCGGCGGAGGAGACGATATTATTGTCTAATCTGATCAAATCTTCCCATGTCATCTCGGTGGAGGACTTAAGACGCATAGAGCAGCTCCGGATGGCGACCAAACCGCAAATTATTTCCGATTCCGATGGCGCTAACGGAGGAGAATCCTCGCTTGATGTCGAAACTCAATCGTTGAAGGACCGCATTTTGCAGGATGCCGAGCAGGCGGCGGAACATCTAGTTCGGGAGGCCCAGGAAACCGCCGGCCAACTGCGCCGCGAAGCCGAGGAAGAAATCGGCAAGTGGTGGGAATCGAAGCGCAGGGAAGACGAGCAGCATGCCGAAGAAGCCCGGCAGCGCGGTTACGACGACGGATACCGGCAAGGAAGCGAACAGGCTCGGGCCGAGGGGCAGGCGCAGTGGGACGAGAAAATGCGCGAAGCGAGCGACATCGTTCGGGAAGCCTATGCGGCGAAGGAAAGTCTGATCGGCGAGGCCGAGTCTTTCCTCGTTGAGCTGAGCTGCCGAATTGCCGAGAAGATTATCGGCAGGAAGCTGCGCGAGACGCCGGAGCTGACGGTCGAGCTGGCCGTCCATGCCTTGTCCAGACGCAAGGAGCAGGGCGTCATTACGCTGTGCGTCGCGCCGGCGCAGTTCGCATTCCTCGAAGCGGCTCGCGAAGAACTGGCGACGGCGATCGATTCCCAAGCGAAGCTGCAGATCGTGCCGGATCCTTCCGTGACGGAGGGAGGCTGCGTCATTCGCTCGGCTTTCGGCAGCATCGATGCCCGCATCGACACCCAACTGGCGGCCATCCGCCAGGAGCTGCTGCAGGTAGCGGCTCCTTCCGCCCAGGAGCGGGAGCCGGAGGTGCAGGATGCTTGACATCGCCAAATACGAAGAGGCGCTCCGCCATCTCGATCCGGTCCGGGTGAACGGCAAAGTGACCCAGATTATCGGTTTGACGGTGGAATCCGAAGGGCCGGACGCCGGCATCGGCGACGTGTGCGCCATTCATCCGCTGAAGGGCGGGGAGCCGATACTGGCGGAAGTCGTCGGCTTCCGCGACAACCGCGTCGTGCTCATGCCGCTGGGAGATCTGCATGCGGTCGGCCCCGGCTGCGATGTCGTGACGACCGGCCGCCCGCTCACCGTTCAGGTCGGGTCCGAGCTGCTCGGCAAGGTGCTGGACGGACTTGGACGTCCGCTCGACGGCTCGCGCTTGCCGCCTCGCCTGCCGCATTACTCGACGCATAACACGCCGGACAATCCGCTGCTGCGGCCTCGCGTCGCGCTTCCGCTCGGCACGGGCGTCCGCTGCATCGACGGTCTTCTGACCGTCGGCCAGGGTCAGCGGATGGGCATTTTCGCCGGTTCCGGGGTCGGCAAGAGCACGCTGCTCGGAATGATCGCCCGCAATACGACGGCGGACGTCAACGTGATCGCCCTCGTCGGCGAACGCGGCAGGGAAGTGCTCGAATTCATCGAGCGCGATCTCGGACCGGAAGGACTTGCCCGCTCGGTCGTCGTCGTCGCGACTTCCGATCAGCCGGCCCTCATCCGGATCAAGGGCGCTCTTATCGCCACGACGATCGCGGAATATTTTCGGGACCGCGGCCTGAACGTCATGCTGATGATGGATTCCGTCACCCGCTACGCGATGGCACTTCGCGAAGTCGGACTGGCGATCGGGGAGCCCCCTGCGACCAGAGGGTATACCCCGTCGGTGTTCGCCGCGCTGCCCAAGCTGCTGGAACGGGCGGGCACGGGACCTTCCGGTTCCATTACCGCCTTCTATACGGTGCTGGTCGACGGGGACGACATGAACGAACCGATCGCCGACGCGGTGCGGGGCATTCTGGACGGACATATCGTGCTCAGCCGGCAACTGGCTCACAAAGGCCATTTTCCGGCGATCGACGTCTTGTCGAGCATCAGCCGCGTCATGAAGGACATCGTATCCGAAGATCAGCAGGATGCGGCGGAACAGCTCAAGCGATTGCTCTCTGTTTATAGAGATTCGGAAGACTTGATCCATATCGGGGCGTACCAGAGAGGATCGAATCCGGAAATCGACAAATCGATCCAATACATAGACGCGATCCATGATTTTACCCGGCAGCGGACATCGGAGAAAGTGACCTTGGAAGAGACGCAGCAGCGCCTGATCGTCGATTTTTACAAGAGATGAGGTTATGACCCGTGAAGTTCAAGTACCCTCTGCAAAAGGTCGTCGATTTGAAAGGCAGCGAGAAATCGATGGCGGAATGGGAGTATGCCGCCGCCCTCGGCAAACTGCGGACCGAAGAGGAACGCTTCGAGGAGCTTCGGAGGCACCGGGAAGAGACGATGCGGCGGCTTGCCGAGCAGACGCTCCGCCCGACGCCGCTGGCGGAAATTCAGCGGCTTCAGAGCGAGATCGAATGGCTCGACCAGCGGATGAAGCATCAGCGGGCGGAAGTGCGGAAGGCGGAAGAATTGTCGGCGCTGCGGCAGCGGAAGCTTGCGGACAAGATGGTGGACGAGAAAGTGTGGCTCAAGGCGAGAGAGAAGGCGTACGAGCAGTTCCGCAGCGAGGCGCTCGCCCGCGAGCAGAACGAACTGGACGAGATGGCGATCATGAGATCGGCTGCATCGGCGCGCCGATAAACAAGAACGCTTGACCCGGCAAGATTACATCAAAGAACGGAAGGAGGGGATATCGTGTCGGGTTCCAATGTCGAGAAGAGCAGCTATTCCGGCTTCGAACGGTTCCTCTTTTTTCTGACCCCCGTCTTGTTCACCGCGGTTTTGCTCGGCGTGCTGATGCTGCTGTTCAATTCGAACTGGCGGCATTCGGCGCTGGAGATCGGCAACAAAATTCCGCTGCTGAGCTCCGTCATTCCCGATCCGGCGGAGCCGTCCCAGGCAGCGGGAAACGGCGGGCAGCAGCTTACGGTCGACAATGCCCGCCAAAAGGTGGATGAGCTTAACGCCCAACTGCTGGAGAAGCAGACGGCTTTGCAGCAGGAGCAGGGCAAAACGGCGGAACAGCAAAAAACGATCGACGACCTGAAAAACCAAATCTCATCGCTGAACAAGCAGATCGAGGACAAAACGATTACCGCCCAGCAATACGACGACAAAATCAAATCGCTGGCGAGCATGTACGGAAAGATGACGCCAAGCAAAGCCGCCCCGATCTTCGAGAAAATGACGGTCGAGGAAGCGGCGCTTGTGCTCGGCGCGATGTCGGACACGGAGCGGGGACGCATCCTCGAGAAAATGACGCCGACGGTCGCGGCGGACGTGACGACGCGTCTGAAAGACGCCGATACGGTGCAGAACCAGGAGATCGCCGCTTTGCAAGCCAGAATCAAGCAACTGGAGGATCAGCTCGGAAACGGCGCCTCGACGCTTGATATGACGCAGCTGAAGATGACGTTCACGTCCATGCAGCCGGCCAAGGCAGCGACGCTGCTGCTTCAGATGGCGTCGAGCGATCAGGCGAAAACGATCAAGATTCTGGAAGCGCTGGACGATTCGTCGCGCTCCCAGGTGCTGGCGGCCATGTCGGACGAGGACAAGAAGGCGACGGGCAAGCTGCTGGACAAGCTGATTCCCGCCAATCCGTAAGCCTGCTGCGGATGCATGAGCGCTATGCGAAAGGAGGTGAAAAAACATGAATCTGGCCATCAATCCGGTGATGACCGCACCTGTCAATGGAGGGAGCAACGGGGCAGCCTCAGGGGCGGGCGCCAAAGGAACGGGCTTCGCCGGAGCGCTCGTGCAGGCGCTGGGAGGAACGAACCCGCAGCAGCCGAACGGCGGAGGATTCACGCTTCCGATCGCGTTCGCGTCGCTTCTCGCGCAAAGCGGCAATTCCGATGCCGGACAAACAGGCAGCGTCCTAATGTCCCTGCTCGGCAACCTGCTGAAGCAGCTTCAGCCGAATCAAGACGACAAAGGCGCGGCGACGACGCCAAGCGACGATTGGGCGCAGCTGCTGGCGGGCTTGCAGGCGCTGCTCGGACAGCTTCTGTCCGGCTTGCAGCCTCAGAACGATCCGCCCGGCGCACAGTCTGAGCCCGTGGATGCGACGAGCTCCGTCGCGGACGGAACGGCTTCTTCCGGCATCGTTCCGGGCGCAGTCGCTATGACCGCAAGCCCGCTTCCGGCCGCTTTGCTTCCCCTTCTGCCGACGCTGCAGCAGGCGCTGCAACAACTGGCCGCGGCACCTGGCGCAACGGACGATCAGACGGCCGCCGCTCAAGCGGTGCTGGCTTGGCTGAACGGAAGCGGACTGGCGCAGACCGCCCAATCGCAGGGCGACGCCGCCGCGGCAACCGCCCTTCAGGCCGCGCAAGATCAGGCGGCCAATCCGCTTCAAGTGTCCCGTAATGCTTCGCAGCAACCGGAGATCGCTGTCGTCCAGACGGATACGCGTCCGTCGGTCGCGGCGTTCAAGGAACCGATCGTCCATTGGCATTGGACCCAGGCGGAAAACGCGCAAGCGGCCGAGCCGGCAGCCGTTGCCGGCGCGGACGACGCGCAGGCTGCGGGCGACCATACGGCGGCGCTTCCGTGGACGATGACGGCACCGCATCAGGCGGCCGGCGCGCAGCAGGCACCTGCGGCAGTCTTGCCGGAACCCGTGCCGGTTCGTCAGTTCGCACAGCAGGTCGGACCTTATCTGGTGCGGCAATTCGTACTTTCCGGCGGCAACGGGGTAACGGAAGCGAAGCTGACCCTGCATCCGGAACAGCTGGGCCAGGTCGACGTGCGGATCGTGATGCAGGACGGGCAAATGACCGCCCAGTTCATCGCGCATAACGGCTCGGCGAAGGAACAGCTCGAGAACCAGATGGGGCTTCTGCGGACGGCGCTGCAAAATCAGGGAATCGACGTCGATCGCATGGATGTGTACCAACAGCAGGAATGGACGGGGTCCGCGGCGTTCCAAGGACAGGAGCAGCGGCACTCCGGGTCTCGGCACGGCGGCGAGCCGGGCGGAGGCGGCGGAGGAAGCCGATTCGAGGACCAGACGGAGTTCGAGGCGGAGCTGGAGAGAACGTCCGCGCTTCGGGAGGCCGGATACGGAGGCGAGTTGAACGTAACCGCCTAAACGAACTTGCAAGGAGGTGAATCAATCGATGGCCGTTACCGGCACAGGGGTCGTCTGGCCGAACTATTCGAGCCAGAATGCCCAGAAGGCGACGAATACCGGCTCGACGGAGCTGGGAAAGGACGAGTTCCTCGAGATTCTCGTCACTCAGCTTCAGAACCAGGATCCGATGCAGCCGATGGAAGACAAAGATTTTATCGCGCAGATGGCGCAGTTCTCTTCGCTTGAGCAGATGCTCAACATGACCAACCAAATGACCGCTCTGCGTCAAGCGCCCGGAATGGCCGCGATGGTGCTCGGCATGAACGTGCAATGGACCGAGACCGACAGCTCGGGCAACTCCGCGGTCAAGAACGGCACGGTTAGCTCCGTGTTTTTGCGCGACGGCGTGCAGTATGTCAAAGTCGGCGACTCGGACGTGAAAATGGAAGACATCACTTCGATCTCGCTTCCGGCCGCGGACGACGGTACGGGAGGGAACGCAAGTGAGTGACCCGGTTCGGGTCGGACAACTGGCCGCAGGCCGGATCGGACCGCTCCAGGGTACGCCGCGCGAGCGCGCGCAGACGCAAGCGGGGGCCGCGGACAACGCCGTCAGCTTCCGTCAGTTGCTGGGTCGCGCGGAGCTGAAGTTCAGCCAGCATGCGCAGCAGCGATTGAAGCAGCGGGGAATCGAGCTTCAGCCCGAGCAGCTGGACCGCATCTCCAGCGCGGTGGACCAAGCCGCCGCCAAAGGGGCCAAAGATTCGCTCGTGCTTTATCGCGACATCGCCATGATCGTCAACGTTCCGAACCGGACGGTCGTCACCGCGATGGACGGTGCTTCGATGCAGGAGCACGTCTTCACGCAAATCGACAGCGCGGTCGTCGTCGGAGAAAGTTAAAGAACGGAAACGCCTAGCGTTACGTCATAACGAGCCGGACCTCGTCAGGGGGCTCGCGGAACCGCGGATCGACCGAAGCGGTTCCCTCTCACAATCAGAGGAGGTAGATGACAGATGTTGCGTTCCTTGTATTCCGGCGTATCCGGCATGCGCGGCTTCCAAACGAAGCTGGACGTGATCGGCAACAATATCGCCAACGTGAATACCGCCGGATTCAAAGCCGGCCGCGTCATGTTCAAGGACATTCTGAGCCAGACCGTCGCCGGCGGCACGGCTCCCGTCGACGGCGTTAACGGCGGCGTCAATCCGAAGCAGATCGGACTCGGCGTCGCGATCGGGTCGATCGACACGGTTCATACGCCGGGCAGCGCGCAAACGACGAACGTGCCGACAGACCTGCGTATTGACGGCGACGGATTTTTCGTGGTCAGCACGGACGGAACGGATGCAACGGCTTACTTGACTCGTGCCGGCAACTTTACCGTTGACCCGAACGGCAACCTGGTTAACGAAGACGGAATGTTCGTCATGAGCGCCGGTGCAGCCGGTCCGATTCAGATTGATCCTACAACGTATACCTCTTTCTCCATCGGCCAAGACGGCTTCATTACGGCAACGAATACCGACGGAGAGACGGAGCAGCTTGACCAGATCGGGATCGCCAAAGTCACCAATCCGGGCGGTCTGGAGAAGGTCGGCAACAGTCTGTACAAGCTGACGCCGTACGCAGACGCCGGCGCCATCACGGACATTACGACGAATGCAGGCGACACGGGCCGGGGCGCCGTCATCGCCGGCCAGCTGGAAATGTCCAACGTCGACTTGACGAACGAGTTCACCGACATGATCGTGGCGCAGCGCGGCTTCCAGGCGAATTCGCGGATCATCACGACGTCCGACTCGATTCTCGAAGAAGTCGTCAATCTGAAGCGGTAATTGAAGTTCCGTCAGGGGAGGGAATGAACCTCCCCCGGCGGTTCGGGGGGATCCGAAGTGATTAGCTTGACTCGCCTGAACGGCACGACCTTGCACATCAACGCCTTGCTGATCGAGACGGTGGAACAGACGCCGGACACGATCATTACGCTAACGACTGGAAAAAAATACATAGTGCTCGAAAATTCTTCGGATGTGATCCGGTCCATCCGGCAATATTTGCGCAGCATCGGCGTGTTGGCGGCAGTCACCGCTCCGCCAGACACCCAATCGGAGGGGGCAACGTCATGAAGAAAATGTTACCTTGGCTCGTTTCGCTGCTTCTGGCGATAACGCTGATCGTCATCGTCGGACTTTATTCCTGGTCTACGCTATTCGGCGATACCAAGTCGAACGATCCGGCTAAGCAAGCCCAAGACAGCGTCAAGGACGTTGTGGCCAAACCGATGTCTGCGGATGAGATCATCAAGGTCACGTCCGAATTGAACGATATTGCGACGAACATCGCGGATACCGAATACGTGGTGAAGCTCAGCCTGAGCTTCCAATTCGACAGCGCTGCGGCAAAAACCGAATTCGACAAAATCAAGGATTTGCAGATCAAGCCGCTCGTCAACCGCTCGCTCTGGGTGCTTCAGCCCGATCAGCTCAGCGGCACGCAAGGCAAGGACGCGCTGTGCGCCGAACTCATCAATTCGATCAATCCCGTCCTCACCAAGGGGAAGCTGACCAAGGTCGAGATCACGGATTTTATGATGACTCAAATCTAGCAATCGGCATGCTTCATAGAACGCCTTCGGAAAGGGGTGAGAAGATTGGTTGACGTTCTTTCGCAAAACGAGATCGACGCGCTCCTGGCGGCGCTGTCCTCCGGCGAGATGGATGCGGAGGAGCTGAAGAAGGAAGAAGCGCAAAAGAAGGTGCGCGCCTACGACTTCAAACGGGCCGTTCGCTTCTCCAAAGACCATATTCGGAGCTTGACCCGCATTCACGAGAATTTCGCGCGATTCCTGACGACCTACTTCTCGGCGCAGCTCCGGACGTTCGTGCAGATCAGCGTCGTGCAGGTCGAACAGCTTCCCTACGACGAATTCATTCGATCCATTCCGAAGATGACGATCCTCAACATATTCGAGGCCGAACCGCTGGAAGGACGGATGGTGCTCGAGGTCCACCCGAACGTCGCGTTCGCGATGCTGGACCGGCTGCTCGGGGGAGCGGGCTCCGCGCCGACCAAGATCGGCAGCCTGACGGAGATCGAGACGATCATCATGGAGAAAATTTTCAGCCGGGCGCTCGAATCCCTTCAGGAAGCCTGGAGGACGATCGTCGAAGTGGAGCCGCGGCTGGAAGCGCTGGAGACGAACCCGCAGTTCATGCAGATCGTCTCCCCGAACGAGACGATCGCCCTGATCTCCTTGAGCACCAAGATCGGCGACACTACCGGAATGATCAACTTATGTATTCCGCACGTCGTCATCGAACCGATCATGTCGAAGCTGTCCGTCCACCACTGGTTCGTCTCGCAGAAGAAAACCCGGGCGCCGGACGAAGTGCTTCAGCTGGAGCAGCGGGTCAGCAAGGCGAAGCTTCCGATTGTCGCCGAGCTCGGTTCTTCCCGAATTTCCGTGCAAGAGTTCCTCAATCTGGCGGTCGGGGACGTCATCGCGCTGAACCGTTCGACCGACGAGGGACTGGAGATCAAGGTCGGCGACAAGCTGAAATATATCGGCAGTCCGGGAACCGTGCGCGACAGAATGGCCGTGCAGATTCACGAGATCGTAAGCGAAGGAGTGGAAGAGTTCAATGACGAGTAAGGACTACTTGTCTCAGGAAGAGATCGACGCCCTGCTCCGTCAGACGGCCGGGGAAGACAGCACGCCCCCGGCCTCGGAAGGCGGAGGCGCCTTGTCCGTGGACGATTATTTGACGCCGATGGAGCAGGACGCGCTCGGCGAGATCGGCAATATCACGTTCGGCAGCGCCGCGACGGCGTTGTCGACGCTGCTCGGTCGGAAAGTGGACATTACGACGCCTCAAGTGTCGATGATCTCCCGGGATCAGTTCGTCAGCGAGTTCCCGAAGCCCCATGTCGCGGTGCATGTCCGCTATGTAGACGGATTCGAGGGCATCAACTCGCTCGTGATCAAATCCCATGATGCGCAGATTATCGCCGACTTGATGCTTGGCGGCACCGGCAACGTCACCAGCGAAGAGCTGAACGAGATTCATATCAGCGCCGTTCAGGAAGCGATGAACCAGATGATGGGATCGTCGGCCACCTCGATGTCTACGATCTTCAACCGCTTCGTCAACATCTCGCCGCCGGGCGTGGACATCATGGACGTGAAAAGCAACTCCGGCGTCTCCAACCTGCCGTCGGAGAACGTATTCGTCAAAGTCTCGTTCCGTTTGAAGATCGGCGACTTG
Source organism: Cohnella zeiphila (assembly GCF_014212055.1). GTDB lineage: Bacteria > Bacillota > Bacilli > Paenibacillales > Paenibacillaceae > Cohnella > Cohnella zeiphila. The sequence continues at coordinate 27,581 of NZ_JACJVO010000022.1, forward strand.
ATCGATTCGACGATCATGCAGCTTTTGACCGTCCAATTCTCGAAGGATCTGGTCTCGTCGCTGATCGGCTCGTCCGATCCGGCTCCGGCTCCGGCGCAGACAACGTCGCCGGCCCCAGCTCCGACGCCGGCCCCGGCGGCGCAGGCGCCCGCGCCGGCGAGCCCGCCGCCTGCATCCGCGCCGCAGTACGCGCCTCCGCCCGCGGCGGCGGCTCCGCATCCGGCCTATCCGGCGGCTCCTTATCCGCCGCAGCCGGATCCGTCGCATCCGCAGACGCTCGGCGGCGTCGGCGCGAATCGGAACGTCAACGTGCAGCCCGTGCAGTTCTCGGGCTTCGGGGGAAGCGGCTTCGCCCAGGCGGACGAGACGAACCTGAATTTGCTGTTGGACATTCCGCTCAAGGTAACGGTCGAGCTCGGGCGCACCAAGAAGCAGATCAAGGAAATTTTGGAACTGTCCCAAGGTTCCATTATTGAGCTGGACAAGCTGGCCGGCGAACCCGTCGACATCTTGGTGAACAACAAGCTGATTGCGAAAGGCGAGGTCGTCGTCATCGACGAAAATTTCGGCGTGCGGGTCACGGACATCGTAAGCCAATGGGATCGAGTCCAAAAAATTCAATAATACCACTGGGAGGAACCAGAAATGGCAAACCGGATTTTAATCGTAGACGACGCGGCGTTCATGAGAATGATGATTCGCGACATTCTGACGAAGAACGGCTATGAAGTCGTAGGAGAAGCGCAAGACGGCGCCCAGGCGATCGAGAAATACAAGGAGCTGCAGCCGGACCTGATCACGATGGACATCACGATGCCGGAGATGGACGGGATCGCGGCGCTCAAGGAAATCCGCAAGCTCGATACGAACGCCAAAGTGATCATGTGCTCCGCAATGGGCCAGCAGGCGATGGTCATCGACGCGATCCAAGCGGGAGCCAAAGATTTTATCGTCAAGCCGTTCCAAGCGGACCGGGTCATCGAGGCGATTAAGAAGACGCTGGGTTAACGGGCGCAAGGAATTCAAGTGATGCCATCATTATTGCTTGCCGGGGAACAGCCTTTCCCCGATTCGGGCTGGAGCGCTTGGGACATGATCCGAATCCTGCTTGTCCTTGGACTGGTCGTCGCCTTGATCCTGTTCGTGCTCCGCTTTATCGGCAAGCGGAACCGCGGATGGTGGATGAACCGCTCGCTTCGTTCCTTGGGCGGACTGGCTGTCGGAGCGAACAAGTCGATGCAGATCGTAGAATGGAACGGCCGGATTTACGTGCTCGGGGTCGGCGAGAACGTCACGCTGCTGGAGGCGATCACCGATCCCGAGCAGGTGGCCGCCCTGTTGGCCGAACACGACTCGGCCAATGCGGTCCCCGACAACTCCGTGGGCGCATGGCTGCAGAGGCTGAAGCAGCGCGGACAACCGTCGGCTTCGAATGACGGAGGCTCCGGCGAAAGCGAAGGTCCGTCGATGAGCTTCGAACAGACGCTGGAAAACCGCTTGCGGCAGATGTCGGAACGGCGGGAGAAGGTCGGGCAGCTGCTGGACCGAAGCCGTTCCGAAGATCGGACGGATGAACCATGAAAAGAAAGCTTGTCTATAGCTTTATCGCTTTGCAATCGCTTTGGCTCGCTTGGGGCGGCACGACGTTCGCCGAGCCGGCGATCAGCGTCAGCATGGGAGACGGCAAGGACCCGATCGGCGCTTCCTCGCTGTCTCTGCTGCTGCTGATTACGGTGCTCAGCATATCCCCGGCGATTCTCGTACTGATGACCAGCTTTACCCGGATCGTCATCGTGCTCGGCTTCGTCCGGACCTCGCTCGGCACCCAGCAGATGCCGCCCAACCAGGTGTTGATCGGCCTTGCGCTGTTCATGACGCTGTTCATCATGTCGCCGACGCTGTCGCAGGTGAACGATCAGGCGTTGCAGCCCTATCTGAAAGGGCAAATCTCGCAGACGGACGCGCTGGCCAAGGCGGCCGTTCCGATGAAAGAATTCATGTACAAGCAGACCCGCGAGAAAGATCTGCTGCTGTTTATGAACTACACGAAGACCGCCAAGCCCAAGACCTATCAGGACATTCCGATCACCGTACTCGTCCCCGCTTACGCGATGAGCGAGCTGAAGACCGCGTTCCAGATGGGCTTTATGATCTTCGTGCCGTTTCTCGTCATCGACATGGTCGTAGCCAGCACGCTGATGGCGATGGGGATGATGATGCTGCCGCCGGTCATGATCTCGCTGCCGTTCAAGATCTTGCTGTTCGTGCTGGTGGACGGGTGGTATCTGGTCGTCAAGTCGCTGCTCACGAGTTTTCAGACATAAGATTTAAAGCGATCGATATGGGGAGGGAATTCGCGTGAGTGCGGAATTTATTATCGGACTGGCGGGCCAGGCCATGTACACGGTGCTTAAAGTCAGCGCGCCGATGCTCGGGCTGGGCCTTATCGTCGGGCTGCTCGTCAGCATCTTCCAGGCGACGACGCAAATTCACGAGCAGACGCTGGCGTTTATTCCGAAGATCGTCGCCGTGTTCGTGGCCATCCTCGTTTTCGGGCCGTGGATCTTAAGCGTGCTGGTCGACTTTACGAGTCATCTTCTCGGGAACCTGGCGAATTACATCGGTTAACGGATGATGAGCCTTGACCAAATCATGCAGCTGTTTCCGGCATTTCTGCTTGTGTTCTGCCGCATCACCGCCTTCATGGTCGCAGCGCCGGTGCTGTCGACGAAGACGATTCCGAATACGTTCAAGATCGGTCTGGCATTTTTCATATCGGTCATCGTGTTTTTGAACGTCGGGTTCGACGACCGGGTCACGGCGGACGGCGAATTTATTCTATCGATCATGAAGGAAGTAGTCGCAGGGCTGCTGATCGGATTCGTCGCTTCCCTGTTCTTCGCGGTCGTGCAGGTGGCCGGCGCTTACATGGATATGCAGATGGGCTTCGGCATCGCCAACGTCGTCGACCCGCTGACCGGCGCGTCGGCTCCGCTTCTCGGCAACCTGAAGTACATGCTCATGGTTCTCGTTTTCTTGTCCGTGAACGGCCATCATTATTTAATCGCCGCCATCATGAACAGCTACGAATGGCTGCCGCTGAACAATCATTTTTTTCAGACGCTTTACCACGGCAGCGTGTCGGAGTTTCTGGTGAGAACGTTCGCGGATACGTTCCTGCTGGCCTTGCAAATATCCGCCCCGATCGTCGTCTCGATGTTTCTGACCGATCTCGGTCTGGCGCTGCTCTCCCGGGCGGCTCCGCAGTACCAGGTGTTCGTGATCGGGGTCCCGATCAAGATCTTGCTCGGCATGGCCGTTCTGATTTTGCTTCTGCCGGGCTTCGGCTCGATCTTCCAAATGCTGTTCGATCATCTGTTCGACGCGCTCGACAAGCTGTTCGTTCTATTGAAAGAACCGTCCTAGCGCCTATGAGCGCTCGGCGGGGAAGGAGGCTTCAAGCGTAAGGTGGCTCGTTATCGCTTTGCGATGGATTTGCAGCTGTTCGCGGGAGAGAAAACGGAGCGGGCGACGCCGAAGAAACGGAACGAAGCCCGTAAGAAAGGTCAAGTCGCGCACAGCCAGGAGATCGTCACCTCGATCGCGCTGGTCGTCTGCATCAGCTTGTTCATGCTTCTCGGATCGTTCTTCTGGAACCGGATCGTTGCGATGTTCTCCGACGTTCTGCTGCACCGGTTGACGATGGACGTCACTTCCGGCAACGTTACGGAGATGTTCGGGCGGTACGCGATGCAGATGCTGATCGTGCTGTCGCCGATCTTCATCGCCGCGATCGTCGTCGCCTTCGCGGCGAACTATTTCCAGTTCGGCTGGCTGTTCACGACCGAACCGATCAAGTTCAAGCTTCAACCGCTCAACCCGATTAACGGATTCAAGCGAATGTTCAGCTCCAGATCGCTGGTCGAGCTGCTCAAGAGCACGCTCAAGCTGCTTGCGGTCAGCCTCGTTCTCTACTTCGTTCTCTGGTCGGAACGGGACCGGGTGATGGCGCTGGCACATGTGCCGATCCAGGACATCTTCAGTTTTACCGGGGATCTGACCATTCGCGTGAGTCTGCTGGTCGGCGTGCTGCTGTTCGCCATGGCGGTCGGCGATTATTACTATCAGAAGTACTCTTATGAGAAAAGCTTGCGCATGAGCAAGCAGGACATCAAGGACGAGTACAAAAACGCCGAAGGCGACCCGAAAGTGAAAGCGAAAATTAGGGAACGTCAACGGCGGATGGCGATCATGCGCATGATGCAGGAAGTTCCGAAAGCCGACGTCATCATCACGAACCCGACGCACTTCGCGGTCGCCCTGCAGTACGACGGCTCCAAGATGGACGCCCCTCGAGTCGTCGCGAAAGGACAGGATTTCCTGGCGCTGCGCATTCGCGAAGTCGCCAAAGCGAATAACGTCGTTACGATGGAGAACAAACCGCTCGCCCGGGCACTGTACGACCGGACCGAGATCGGCGAGACGATTCCGGCCGACTTGTTCCAGGCCGTCGCGGAAGTGCTCGCTTACGTTTACCGGCTGAAAGGCGGACGCCGCTGAATCCGTCAGCGAGGATTTACGGCGGAACGGCGAACAGATATCGATAACAGATGAGGGGGATACACCGTGAAAGCTCGGGACATCAGCATACTGATCGGCATCATCGGCATCGTCCTGATGATGGTACTCCCAATTCCCCATCAACTGCTGGACGTGCTGCTGATCATCAATATTTCGGCGGCGCTTATGATCCTGCTCATCTCGATGAACACGACGGACGCGCTGAACTTTTCCATCTTTCCGACGCTGCTGCTCATTACGACGCTGTTCCGGCTGTCGCTGAACATTTCCACCACGCGGCTCATCTTGTCCAAGGGAGAGGCGGGCAACGTCGTGGCGACGTTCGGTCACTTCGTCGCCGGAGGGCAGCTCGCGATCGGCTTCGTCGTGTTCCTCATTTTGATCGTCGTGCAGTTCATCGTCATTACCAAGGGCGCCGAGCGCGTCTCGGAAGTGGCCGCGCGGTTTACGCTCGACGCGATGCCCGGCAAGCAGATGAGCATCGACGCCGACCTGAACGCAGGCCTCATCAACGAGCAGCAGGCGAAGGAGCGGCGGGAGAAAATCGAGAAGGAAGCCGATTTCTACGGCGCGATGGACGGCGCGAGCAAGTTCGTCAAAGGGGATGCGGTCGCCAGCATCATCATCGTTATGATCAACTTGATCGGCGGCTTCATTATCGGGATGGCCATTCACGGCAAATCGCTGACCGAATCGCTCAACACGTACTCGATCCTGTCGATCGGCGACGGCCTTGTCAGCCAGATTCCCGCGCTGCTGATCAGCACCGCGACCGGCATCATCGTGACCCGTGCCGCTTCCGAAGGGAACCTCGCCCACGACTTGTCGGCGCAGCTTCTGCGCTATCCCCGGCTGCTCTATATCGTCGCCGGCACGATCGCCCTCATGGGCATCATGACGCCGATCGGCTTTTTCGCCACGATTCCATACGCGCTGCTTCTCGTATTCGCTGCCTACTGGCTGCAGCGCAACATGAGCCGCAAGCAGAAAGAAGAAGATTTGCTCGTGGAAGAGAAGGAGATCGAAGAAGTTCGCAGTCCGGAGAGCGTCATCAGTCTGCTGCAGGTCGACCCGATCGAATTCGAATTCGGCTACGGTCTCATTCCGCTTGCGGATACGCAGCAGGGCGGGGATCTGCTGGACCGGATCATCATGATCCGCCGTCAGTGCGCGCTTGAAATGGGACTAATTGTCCCCGTCATCCGAATTCGCGACAATATTCAACTAAAACCGAACGAATATATTATCAAAATAAAAGGGAATTTGGTAGCACGTGGCGAATTGTTGTTACATCACTACCTGGCCATGAGTCCTGGTTTCGAAGACGATTCGGTTACCGGAATTGAGACCAAAGAACCAGCTTTCGGCCTTCCGGCCCTCTGGATCGACGAAGCGACCAAAGAACGGGCGGAGCTGGCGGGTTACACGGTCGTCGATCCGCCTTCGGTCGTCGCCACCCATCTGACCGAGATCATCAAGAAATACGCGCACGAGCTGATCGGACGCCAAGAGACGAAGTCGCTTGTCGACAGCGTGAAAGAAAGCTATGCGACGCTGGTCGAGGAGCTCGTTCCGGGTACGCTCGGCATCGGGGATATTCAGAAAGTGCTGTCCAAGCTGCTGAAGGAGAAAATCTCGATTCGGGATCTGGTCACGATCTTCGAGACGCTGGCCGACTACGGGAAGTACACGAAAGATCCCGACGTTCTGACCGAATATGTCCGCCAGGCGCTCTCCCGGCAGATCACGCAGCAGTTTGCAAGCCCGAGCGAGCCGCTCAAAGTCATTACCGTCAGTCCGAACGTCGAGAAGAGAATCGCCGAAGCGGTGCAGCAGTCCGATCAGGGAAGCTACCTGGCGATGGATCCGGCTTCCTCCCAGCAGATCTACCAGCGGCTCTCCGAGCAGATCAACAAGGTCGCCCAGCTCGGACAGCAGCCGATCATTCTGACGTCGCCGACGATCCGCATGTACATGCGGCAGATGCTGGAGCGTACCCTGCAGGACATACCGGTCATCTCCTACAGCGAGCTGGAACCGAATATTGAAGTGCAAAGCGTCGGGGTGGTGAACGCATGAAGGTCAAACGATACGTAGTCCAGGACGTGCCGGAAGCGGTGCAGATGATCCGCAGCGAACTCGGTTCGGACGCCGTCATCCTGAATACCAAGGAAATCCGCATGGGCGGATTTCTTGGCATGTTCCGCAAGAAGCGGGTGGAAGTGATCGCGGCCGTCGACGAATCCGCCGGAAGGCCGGCGCCGCGAGCGCCGCGGCCGGCTCCGCCGCGCGAGCGGGCGGCGGTTCTGACGGCCGAAGCGGAACCGGCCCCGGCGCAGACGTGGATTCCGCACGCGGCGGTACGCGAGAAGTACGGCCGCGGCGGCGCGGGCGAGGCCATTCCTCCGTCGCCGAAAGCGGCGGAAGCGGCGCGGGAGATTCTCGCGAGCTTGTCCGCGCAGGCGGCCGGCGCGACGGCGGCGCCGATAGAGAAGGAAGACGCCGAGTCTTCCGTCGCCGAGCCGAAGAAGGTGGAGACTTCGCGGGAGGTTGAACTATCGGAAAAGGCGGTCTCGGCATCCTCGCCGGCGGCGGCGAACGCCGGACAGTCCGAAGACGAGACGGCCGCGCTTCTTAACGAGATCCGGTCGATGAAGGAAATGATGCTGCGGATGAACCGGCAAATGTCGTTTCGTCACATTCCCCCGGCGGTCATGAACGCGGCCAGGCGGCTGGCCGAGCAAGGCGTCGAACCGGTCTACGTCGAGCAATTCGCCGAGAGCGTGTGCGACCGTCTGGGAGACCTGACGGATCCGGACGGCGCCGAGACGGCCGTGCAAGCGCGGGAGGTGCTCCGGGAATGGCTGCGGCCATCGGCGGCGGAGGGCATTTCGCCCGCGACGCGAATCGTCAACTTCGTCGGCCCGACGGGCGTCGGGAAGACGACGACGATCGCGAAACTGGCGGCGGACCAGGCTTTCGTTCACCGCCGGTCGGTCGGCTTCATTACGGCCGATACATACCGGATCGCCGCGGTCGACCAACTGCGTACATACGCCGACATTTTGAACGTTCCGCTGGAAGTCGTCTTTTCCCCGTCCGAGCTGAGCCGCGCCTACAAGAAGCTGGAGGATCGGGATTTGCTGCTGATGGACACCGCCGGCCGCAATTACCGCAACGAGCTGTTCGTCTCCGAAGTGAACAGCCTGCTGGCTCCGGGCGAGCGGGCCGAGAGCGTGCTCGTCCTCAGCCTGACGCACAAGTACGCGGACATGAAAACGGTAGCCGGTCAATTCGCGAAATACGGCGTCAAACGTCTGCTGTTCACGAAGATGGACGAGACCGATTCCTATGGCGCCATCGTCAACCTGGTCCGGGAGTTCGACTATTCCATCTCCTACGTCACGACCGGCCAGACCGTTCCGGACGACATTCGGGCATTCGATCCGGAGGACCTGATCGACCGCTTGCTGGGAGGGAAGGGGCATGAATGATCAGGCGCAGGCGCTGCGGCATATGGTGCTGTCCCAGGACCGGCAGCCGGCCAAGACGACCCGGATCGTCACGGTTACAAGCGGCAAAGGGGGCGTCGGCAAGTCCAATTTGAGCCTGAACTTCGCGTTGGCGCTTCAGAACCGAGGCTACAGCGTCCTGCTGTTCGACGCCGACATCGGCATGGCGAACATCGACGTGCTGCTCGGGACGCCGGCGCCGTACAATCTTTTCCACCTGCTCAAACGGGAAAAGACGATCTGGGACATTATCCAGACGGGACCGGGCGGACTGAAGTTCATCGCGGGAGGCTCGGGCTTCCAGGATCTGATCCGGCTGTCCGACGAGGAGCTGGAATACTTCGCCGACCAGATCGGCAAGCTGCACGGCCATGTCGACTTTCTGCTGTTCGACACGGGCGCGGGTCTGTCCAAGGAGACGGTGCGGTTCATCACCGCCGCGCAGGAGACGATCGTCGTCACCACGCCCGAGCCGACGTCGATCACGGACGCTTACGCGCTGATCAAGATGGTCAAAAGCATGGGCCATCACGTTGATTTCCGACTGGTCGTCAACCGGGTCGGCGATGAACGTGAGGGCAACCAGACGGCGGACAACATCCGGCAGGTCGCCGGCAAGTATCTGGGCCTCGATCTCCCGTTGCTCGGCTTCGTGCCCGAGGACGCTTCGGTATCGAAGGCGGTCAAGCGGCAGACGGCGTTGGCCGTCGCGTATCCGTCCAGCCAGGCTTATCGCGGAATCGAACGCATCGTTTCCCGCTTTCTAGAGGAACCGAAGGAAGCGGAAGCCGGCGGCGTCAAATCTTTCCTTCAACGCATGCGCCGCTTGTGGAGCTAAGCGGCTGTCGGCGGACACCGCGAAAGCGAGCGCCCGGATCAAACATCTTAGAACGGTGAAAGGGGGAGGGCGGCATGGCGAGGTACCGGGTTTTGGTGGTGGACGATTCTCCTTTTATGCGGCAAGTGTTCAGCGACTTCATCGCAACGGCTCCCGAATTCGAGGTAGCGGGCATCGCCGCCAACGGGCAGGAAGCGGTCGAGCGGGCGCTGGAGCTTGAGCCGGACGTCATCACGATGGACCTGGAAATGCCCTTGATGAACGGGCTGGAGGCGCTGCAGAAAATCATGTCGGTGCGCCCGACCCCGGTCATCATGGTGTCGGCGGTGACGGACAACGGTACCCGCGATACGATTCGCGCCCTTCAATACGGCGCGGTGGATTTCATCCGCAAGCCGGGCGGGTCGGTCAAGCAGGAGATCGGAAACGTGGGCGAGCAGCTCCGCGAGCTGCTCCATATGATTGCGGAGATGGCGGCCAAAGGCAATTTCCGCTGGCTGCCGGCCGTGGAAGAGCATGCGGCTCTCGTGCCGGATCCGCATGCGGAAGCGGCGCCGGGCATGGGCTCGAAGGCGAGCGCGATCGTGGAGGCGGCGGCGGGCGAAACCGCGAGCGGGCGAGAGACGCCGCCGGCGGCGGCATCCTCGTCGCCCCGGGCCGCGGCGGAGCCGCCCGAGGCGCCTCCCCGCCGCCTGGCGAAGCCGGCGGCGGCCGCGCCCGACGCTTCGGCACCGCGTGCGCCGAAGCCGAACCCCAGGCCCGCCGCGAAGCCGGCAGGCCGAGAGACCGCGGGCCCGGCGACGGCGGGGCCCGCCAAAACCGGGCGGCGCGCCGACGCCGCGCCTCCGTCGCCGGCGGTGCCTGCGGCTTCGGCGCCGCCCATGGCCCGGCCCGCGAAGCGGCCTGCGGCCGCCGCCGGGCCGGAGGCGGAGCAGCCCCGCGAAGAGACGCCGGGGCGCACCGCATTCGAGCATCTGGTGGCCATCGGCACCTCGACGGGAGGGCCGCGCGCGCTGCACGAAGTGCTGACGGGAATCCCGGCCGATTTTCCCGCGCCGATACTGGTCGTGCAGCACATGCCGCCGAAGTTCACGAACTCGCTCGCGCAGCGGCTCGACTCGTTCGCCCGGATCCGGGTGCGCGAGGCGCAGGACGGAGAGATCGTCCGCAGCGGCACCGCCTACATCGCACCGGGCGGCCGGCACTTGACGCTGGCCGGGGCGCCGTCGGGCGAGTACCGCATCGTCCTGACGGACGAGGAGCCGCGAAGCGGCCATCGGCCTTCCGTCGATCGGCTGTTCGAATCGCTGATCGGTTTCCGAGAATTGAAGCGCCACGCCGTCCTCATGACCGGGATGGGAAGCGACGGAGCGAAGGGGATGCGCGCTCTGCTCGATGACGGAGCGGAGTCGACGATCGCGGAAAGCGAGGACACTTGCATCGTGTACGGAATGCCGCGTTCCGCCGTGGAACTGGGCGCGGCGAAGCAAGTCGTTCCTCTGCAGCAGATCGCCCAAGCGCTCGTCCGCGAGGTGAGCGTCCGCAAGAGATAAGAACCGAGGCAATACAGCCCATCAGGAGGTGTCCGTACCGTGGAAATGAATCAGTACATGTCCATCTTTATCGACGAAGCGAACGACCACCTGCAGTCGCTTAACGAAAATATGCTGCGCCTGGAACAAGCGCCCGAAGACATCGGCATCGTTCAAGTCATCTTCCGTTCCGCGCACACGCTCAAAGGGATGTCCGCAACGATGGGGTTCGAGGATCTGGCCTCGCTCACCCACGAAATGGAGAACGTGCTGGACCTCGTCCGCAACGGCAAGCTCGCGATGAACAGCGCGATCTTCGACACGCTGTTCAAATGCCTGGACGCGCTCGAAGGAATGGTGCAGGACGTCGTGGGCGGCGGGACCGGCAAGGCGGACGTCGCCGAGCTGGTCGGCCAGCTTCAGGCGATCGTTCGCGGCGATTTCGGCGCCTCCGCGTCTCCTGCGGGGGCAGCGGCTTCCGCCGATTCGGATGCGCCGCTCGTCGCGACGGAGATGCTGCTCGACCAATTCCAGCTGTCGGTGCTGGAACAGTCGATCGACAGCGGCATGAAAGCCTACCACATTCAGGTCGCCGTGCGCGACGACTGCGTGCTCAAGGCGGTTCGCGCCTATATGGTGTTCGACCTGCTGGAGAAGAACGGGGATGTCGTCAAGTCTCATCCTTCCGTTCAGGACATCGAGCAGGACAAGTTCGAGAAAGTTTTCTCCGTCTATTATATCTGCCAGTTGACGCTGGAAGAGCTGCAGTCGATGATCCTCAAAGTTTCGGAGATCGAGTCGGTCACGGTACTGCCGGTTGACCGTTCTTCGCTGGCGGAGCTGGACCAGTCGAAGGAGCAGGCCGCGGCGAGCTACGCAGCCGTTCGGGAGACCGCGGCGGCCGTGGCTGCTCCGGCCAAGCCCGAAGCGGGGGCGGCCCCGGAAGCGTCAGCCGCCCCGGCCGCCCCGGCCGCCCCGGCCGCCCCGGCCGCGCCGGCTGCGCCGCGCAGCGCGCCTCCTGCCGGCGGCGGCGCCGGGCGAACGATCCGCGTCGATATCGACCGGCTCGATTCGCTGATGAACTTGTTCAGCGAGCTGCTCATCGACCGCGTGCGGCTGGAACAGCTGGCGAGCGAAGTGCGGCGCAACGATCTGACGGAGACCGTCGAGCATATGGCCAGGGTAAGCAGCGATCTGCAAAATATCGTGCTGAAGCTGAGGATGGTGCCGGTGGAGAGTGTCTTCAACCGGTTTCCGCGGATGGTCCGGGACCTCGCCAAGTCGCTGGACAAGAAGCTGGACCTCGTCATTACCGGCGCGGAGACGGAACTGGACCGGACGGTGATCGACGAGATCGGCGATCCGCTCGTTCACCTGATCCGCAACTCCGTCGACCACGGCATCGAACTGCCGGCCGCGCGGGCGGCGGCGGGCAAGCCGGAGACCGGCACCGTTCATCTGCGGGCCTTTCATAGCGGCAACCACGTTTTTATCGAGATCGAAGACGACGGGCTCGGCATCAACGGGCCGAAGGTGACCGAGATCGCGATCAAGCGCGGCGTCATCACGCCGGAAGAAGCGAAGAAGCTGACGCCGGACCAGATCAATATGCTGATCTTTGCTCCGGGCTTCAGCACCGCGGACAAAATCTCCGATATCTCCGGGCGCGGCGTCGGCCTTGACGTCGTCAAGACGAAGATCGAATCGCTCGGCGGCAGCGTGGAAGTGACGTCGAATTTCGGCCGCGGCTCGAAGTTCTCGATTCAGCTGCCGCTGACGCTGTCCATCATCTCCGCGATGCTCGTGAAGCTGGGATCGGAGAAATACGCGATTCCGCTGAGTTCGATCGTGGAGACGGCGGCCATTCGGCGAGCGGACATCCGCGAGGTGCACGGCAGCCAGGTGATCGAATACCGCAATTCGATCATTCCGGTGCTGTCGCTGGCCCGCGTTCTCGACTGTCCCGACTTCCGGGACGAGGACGAGGAAGAGACGGAGATGATCGTGATCCGCAAGGGCGACAAGCTGGCGGCCGTTCTCGTCGACGCCTTCATCTCGCAGAGCGAGATCGTCCTCAAGACGCTGGGCAAGTATCTGGCCGGACAGCGGCTGGTGTCGGGGGCGACCATCCTCGGCGACGGGCAAGTGGCTCTGATCGTTGATCCGAATGCGCTCATCAAATAACAAATCCTGATCATTCGAGGAGGGTTCCCATGGCAGAGGAACTGAAGGTCATCGTCTTTACGCTGGGTCAAGAGGAGTACGGCATCGAAGTGGACAAAGTCCGCACGATCGAGAGAATGATGCCGATCACGCGGGTCCCGAAGACGCCCGCCTTCGTCAAAGGGGTTATCAATCTGCGGGGCGTCGTCATTCCCGTCATCGACCTGCGGGGACGGTTCGGACTGCCGGAAACGGAAGCTAGCGAGAACTCCCGGATCATCATCGTCGCGGCGAACGAGATGGAGGTCGGCTTTATCGTGGACTCCGCCAACGACGTCGTCGACATCATGAGCGACGCGATCGACGTTCCGCCGGAGGTGGTGGGCGGCATCAAAGCCAAATACTTGAGCGGCGTCGCCAAGTTCGGAGACAACCGCCTGCTCATCCTGATGAACCTGTCGGAAGTATTGAACCGCTCCGAGATCATTCAGCTCGAACAGCTTGGGGAATAGGCCGTGAAATTGTTCAGCCATAATCCCGATTTCAAAATGGACGTCCTGCGGGAAGTCGGCAACATCGGAGCGGGCCACGCCGCCACCGCCCTGTCCCGCCTGCTGGACAAGCCGATCGACATGGCGGTGCCGACGGTGAGCTTCGTCCCGTTCGAATCGATCGCCGACCGGGTCGGCGGCTTGGAGGAAGTGGTCGTCTCCATCTTCCTGCGGGTCGACGGCGCCGCTCCCGGCAACATGTTTTTTCTGATGAGCCGGAGCCAGGCGCGCCGGCTGCTGCAAGAGCTGGTCGGGCTCGAGTCGGCCGACGGCGACGACTACTCCGAGCTGGAGCTGTCCGCGCTGTGCGAGATCGGCAACATCCTCGCGGGCTCCTACTTGTCTTCGCTTGCGGATTTGACGGGGCTTTCGCTGACGCCGTCCGTACCGTCGATCGCGGTGGATATGGCGGGCGCCATCCTCAGCTACGGCTTGCTTCAATTCGGTACGATGGGGGACGACGCTCTGTTGATCGATACGACGTTTCTGAAAGGCCGGCAAGAGGCGGAAGGGCATTTCTTCTTTATTCCCGATCCCGACTCGTTCGAGAAATTGTTCCTGTCCCTGGGAGTGCCGCTTGAATGACGAACGCGGCGATCGTCAAAGTCGGCATGGCCGATCTGAACGCGGCCGCGGACGGCGCCTTGCTGAAGACGTCCGGGCTCGGCTCCTGCGTCGGGCTTACGCTGTTCGACGCGCAGCGGCAGGCGGCCGGCATGGCCCACATTATGCTTCCTTCTTCGGAGATCGCGAGGGAAGGACTGATCAACGCAGCCAAGTATGCGGACACGGCCGTGTCCGAGCTGCTGGAACGGGTGCTCCGGCTCGGAGCGGAGCGGCGCCGGCTGGTCGCGAAAATAGCCGGCGGAGCGCAGATGTTCGCCTTCGCCGGGGCGGGCGACAGCATGCGGATCGGGCCCCGCAACGTCGAGTCCGCGAAGCGCGAGCTGGAACGGCTGGGCATTCCGCTTATCGCCGAGGATACCGGCGGGCATTACGGCCGGACGGTCGAGCTCGACAGCCGAAGCGGCGTTTTCACGATCCGCAGCGTGCAGTACGGAGTAAAGGAGATTTGAGATGAAAGGTTCCTGGCGCTTAACGGTCTGGTTCGGCGTTTTCGGCGCCGCCTTGACCTTCCTCTTCTCGATTTCCCACAACAAGATCGGCACGACGCTGCTTCGCAGCGTTTATGCGTTTCTGGCGTTCGCGGCGCTGGCGCTGATCGTGCGGCTCGTTCTCGGCATCCTGCTGAGACCGGCGCCGACGCCGGCCGTGACGTCCGCAAGCGAGGATAGAGGCCAGACCCTCGATATGGTAACGCCGGATGACGACGGGCTTGCCGAATTGATGAAGGAACAATGGGCAGACGGCAAAGACAAGCCGATCGCCGGCTTCCAGCCGCTGAATCCCGCCAAATTGGTCTCGCTGGACCAGCCCAAGACCGAAGATATGGTTCAAGCGGTTCGCCGAATGACCAACGAATAAGGATGGTGAAGCAAAGATGATCGATCATAACCGTTCCAAGACGTCCCATCGGCACTATTGGAAGCGATGGAAGGAAGACGGGGATCTGGACGCGAGAAAGCAATTGATCGAACATTATTTGCCGTTGGTGGACTTTGTGTCGAGCCGCATGGCCGTGGGACTGCCCAAAAACGTGACGAAGGACGAGCTGGCGAGCAGCGGGGCGATGGGGCTGATCGACGCGATCGAGAAGTTCGATTACGAGCGCGGCTTGCAGTTCGAGACGTACGCGTCTTGGCGCATTCGCGGTTCGATCATCGACGGCCTCCGGCAGGGAGATTGGGTCCCGAGGTCCGTCCGCGACAAAGCGAAAAAAATGGAGGATGCTTACACCGCGCTGGAACAGCGCAATCTTCGTTCGGCCACCGACGAGGAAGTAAGCGACTATTTGAACATATCCGTCAAGGAATTTCAGCAGATGCTTCAGGAAGTGGCGGTGACGACGCTTTGCTCGCTGGAGGACCCGATCCGCGAGGAAGAGTCGGAGACCCGACTGTCGCTGCTCGTCGACGACAAAGCGATCAATCCCGAGTCCACCGTTCACGACACGTATTTGAAAGAAGCGCTCGCCCTCGGAATCGAGCGGCTGACGCCGAAGGAGAGAACCGTCGTGTCTCTCTTCTACTATGAAGATCTTTCGCTAAGTGAAATCGCTGAAGTGATGTCGCTGTCGCCTTCCCGCATCTCGCAATTACACTCCAAAGCCATCCTTCGGCTTCGGGCGGCACTCAGCAAACAAAAAGACCAATTGTTACAGAAGTGACCGAGTGGAGGTGCGTAGGATGGGAAGCGAGTCCGGGCCCAATTGGAGCGAGGCGATGCAGGTTACGCTGTCGGACGACAAGATGGAAGCGTATTTGAGCTTCAAGCGCGTGGAAGGCGATTTGCGCCTGAACGTGCCGGAGCTCGAACGGTTTTTGAATGCGAACGGCGTTCATTTCGGCATTCAGTCCGAGATGCTGCAGAAGCTGGTCTCCCGTCCCCAGGACTACTATTTCTCGCAAACCGTCGTCGCCGTCGGGCTGCCGCCGAGCAATGGCCGCGACGGCGCCATTAGCGTGCTCTTCGAGCAGGACGGCGAGAATCGCAGGCCGTCCGAGCGCGACGACGGAAGCGTCGATTATCGGGAAGTCATCCAACTGGCCAACGTCAAAGCGGGCCAGCTGATCGCCAAGCGGATTCCTCCGGAGGACGGGATCGACGGCAAGGACGTAAGCGGCGGCATCGTCAAAGCGAAAACCGGCAAAGACGTTCCGTTCAAAGTCGGCAAAAACGTCGTCGTCAATGCGGAGAAAACCGGCATGTACGCGGCTATGGACGGATTGGTCACGCGAACGGACAAAGAGAAGCTGAACGTCTTTCCCGTTTACGAAGTGAACGGAGACGTTGATTATAATGTAGGGAACATCGACTTCGTCGGCACCGTCGTCATTCGGGGCAACGTGCTGACCGGCTTCAAGGTGCGCGCGTCCGGCGATATCCGCGTCACCGGGGGAATCGAAGGAGCCGAGGTCGAATCGGACGGCTCGATCGAGATCTCCGGCGGCATCATCGGCAGCAATAAAGGGCTGGTCAAGGCGGGCGGCAGCGTCAAGTGCTCCTTCATCCAGGAAGGCAACGTGCAAGCCGCCGAAGACGTCATCGTCGGGCAGAGCATCATGCATTCCAACGTCCGGGCCGCCCGCAACATCCTGTGCATCGGCTCCAAGGGGCTGATCGTCGGCGGCTTGCTGCAGGCGGGAGACCGTGTCGCCGCGAGAATGATCGGCAACGCGATGTCGACGGCCACCGCGATCGAGGTCGGCGTTCGACCGGAGCTTCGTCAGGAGCTGGGCGAATTGCGTTCGCAGATTCGCTCCCTGAGCGAGAGCCTGGACAAGACGGACAAGGCGTTGGTCATGCTGAACCAGCTGGCGGCCAGCGGCCAGCTCTCGACGGACAAGCTGGCGATGCGCATCAAGCTGACCGCGACGCGGCGCCAGACGGCGGATGAGCTTCAAGACGCCAAGACGAGCATGCTGGAGATCGAGAAGTCGCTCGAAGATACGGAGGCGTCCCGCGTCGACGTCATGAACACCATTTTCGGAGGGACCAAGATCGTCATCGGCCGCTATACCCGGTTTATCAAGGACAGCGTGCAGCGGGCGTCCTTCCGGTTCTCCGACGGGGAGATCGTTATCGTACCGTACGTCTAATCCGACCGAAGGCGGGTGAGATCCCGTATGAGCTACAAGCCGATCGATTTGCAGACGTCGCTGCCGCGAACGGTGGAGCTCTCCCCGATGCAGCAGCAGCAGCAGACGAGGTCCGCGATGGAACAGGCGGCGCTCGGCCAGCAAGCGATGAAGCAAGCGGAGCACCGGGCGAGGAGCAACGCCAAGCTCGAGAACGCGGGCGGGCGAACGATTTCCGACAAAGAGCCGAGAGACAGACGCAAGGATCCCGATACGCGCAAGAGGCAGGAAGACGAAGGCAAGGAGACGGATACCGGCGGAATGCCGGCTCATCCGTATAAAGGGAAGCATCTCGATATTTCGTTATAGCAATCGGCCCAAGGAAAGGTGGCGCATGAGATGGAGCCTTGGGTGGCCATTGTATTGACGGGAGCGGCTATCGCCGGCTACGGGTGGCTGCTTCCGGCGGGCAACGCGAAGACGGAGACGGCATCCGGCACGGCCGCGAACGAGGAGGCGTACGACCGGCTGCTGGAAGATCTCGAGACGGAAAATCGGGAGCTCGTCGACGCGGTCGTCAAATTCAAGCGGGAGCAGGACGAGACCGTAGACCGGCTCGGGCGCCGCATTCGGGAGCTGGAACGCCAAATGTCCGACTGGAAGGCGGCCGATGCTTCTCCGCGGCAGGCCGCGGAAGCCCCGGCTTCCGTCGGAAGCGCGGCGATTCCGGCCGAGCGCTCGGATATTGCCGATTCGGCGGCCGCGATCGCGAGCCGCCCGAATGCCGCCGTCGACTTGCCGGCGGCGGAGCCGGCGCTTTCCGATGCGGCGGCGGACGGCGAACAAGGGAGCGCCGCATCCACGATTCGCGGCCGCTATGCCGAGCTGATCTCCCTGTACGAACGCGGACGCTCGATCGAGCAGATCGCCAAGGCGCTGCATTTGAACAAAGGCGAGGTTCAGCTCATCTTGCAGCTTGCGAAACGGGAGGTCGGACAGCGTGCGTAAACGAAGAGGCTGGCTGATCGGCCTCGGCCTCGGGCTGATGCTTGGGGCTTCGATGCTGCAGCTGATGGACGTGGCGCGATCGGCGCCGCAATCCGTGCAGCTGCCGAACGAGCCGTTTAGCCGCGAAGAGCTGGAGAAGGAAGCCGGCGCCAAAGGCTACAAGCTCGTTCGGGACGACGGTGAGACGTATACGAAGGAACAGCTGGACGCTGCGGTCGCGCAGGCGAAGAAGGAGGCGGCCGACTCGCCGGCACCCTTATCTTCCGGCGAGGCCGAAGGCGACGGCATGACGAAGGAACTCGATTATTACGTGCCTCCCGGAGCCTCGCTTCAGGAGGTTGCAAGCGCGCTGCTGGCGATGGAATTGATCGACGACAAAGACGCGTTTATCAAGCTGGCGAAGCCGTCCGGCGGCAAAATTCGGGTCGGTCTGTGCCGGTTCTCCGGCAAGCCGACGCCCGAGGAGATCGTCGCCGAGCTCACCCGTGCCAAAAATTGAAAGGTTAGGCCATTGCGTGCAAAGATTCGATATGATATATTAATACCCGGTGTGAAAAAACGCACGCCGTTCAATTTCGTCAGCGGTGCTTGCATTTTCGCAAGTTCTGGCGAAAGACGCGATCGGCGGAGGGGATTCACCTAACAAAACCATTTAGGAGGTGCAGTAAAGATGGCAGTCATTTCCATGAAGCAGCTGCTCGAAGCTGGGGTGCACTTCGGCCACCAAACCCGCCGTTGGAACCCGAAAATGGATAAGTACATCTTTACCGAAAGAAACGGAATTTACATCATCGACCTGCAGAAGACGGTCAAGAAAGTGGACGAAGCGTACAACTTCGTGCGCCAGCTGGCCGAGAACGGCGGCACGCTGCTGTTCGTCGGAACGAAGAAGCAAGCGCAAGATTCGGTACGCGACGAAGCGGAGCGCAGCGGCCAGTACTACATCAACCAGCGTTGGCTGGGCGGCACGCTGACCAACTTCTCGACGATCCAGAAGCGGACCGACCGCCTGCATCAGCTGTCTAAGTGGGAAGAAGACGGCACGTTCGAAGTGCTTCCGAAGAAAGAAGTCATCCTGCTCCGCAAGGAGAAGGAACGTCTCGAGAAGTTCCTCGGCGGCATTAAAAATATGCGCAAGCTCCCGGATGCGCTGTTCATCATCGACCCTCGCAAGGAGCGCATCGCCGTGGCGGAAGCCCGCAAGCTCGGCATTCCGATCGTCGGCATCGTCGACACGAACTGCGATCCGGACGAGATCGACTACGTCATTCCGGGCAACGACGACGCTATCCGCGCCGTGAAGCTGCTGACGTCCAAGATGGCCGACGCTATCGTTGAATCGCGCCAAGGCGAAGAAGCGACGGTATAAGAGACGCCAATACGCAAGCGATCCACAGGGCGGTTAGAAGCGAACCTTCTTGCCGCTCTTTTTTTGAAGCGAGAACGCGAGGCATGACCATTCGACCCCTCTGCGCTCAGAAGAGCAGAGGGCATTCCAGGAGGTTGTTCAAGTGGCAGTGAACGCAGCAGACGTAAAGTCGCTCCGCGAGAGAACCGGAGCCGGCATGTTGGATTGTAAGAAAGCGCTGGAGGAAGCGGGCGGCGACCTGACCAAGGCAGCCGAGCTGCTCCGCGAGAAAGGCCTGGCGGCAGCCGCCAAGAAAGGCGACCGCGTCGCGACGGAAGGCCGCGTCGAATCGTACATCCACGGCGCCGGCCGCATCGGCGTTCTGGTCGAAGTCAACTGCGAGACCGACTTCGTCGCCATGACCGATCAATTCAAGGAACTGGTTCGCGACATCGCCATGCATATCGCGGCCGCCAACCCGAAGGTCGTTCGCCGCGAGGAAGTCGACCAAACGGATCTGGACAAGGAGCGCGAAATTTTGCGCAACCAGGCTCTTAACGAAGGCAAGCCGGAGAAGATCGTCGACAAGATGGTCGAAGGCCGCCTGAACAAATATTACGAAGAGAACGTTCTGCTCGAGCAATCGTTCGTCAAGGATCCGGACAAGACGATCCAAACGCTCCTGAACGAGAAGATCGCCACGATCGGCGAGCAAATCTCCATCCGCCGCTTCGTGCGCTTCGAGCTCGGCGAAGGTCTGGAGAAGAAGCAAGACAACTTCGTCGAAGAAGTTATGGCGCAAGTCAAAGCATAAGCGGGACATGTCAAAGGGGACACGGCGTGTTCCCTTTTTTACCATGCGGAATCCGGCTGGATTCGGTTCCGGACGGATTCCGCATGGAACGATATCGAAGTGATGGAGGTACTCAACGTTGAATCGTCCCGTTT
This sequence comes from Cohnella zeiphila, assembly GCF_014212055.1. Classification (GTDB taxonomy): domain Bacteria; phylum Bacillota; class Bacilli; order Paenibacillales; family Paenibacillaceae; genus Cohnella; species Cohnella zeiphila. Next base: position 47,760 of record NZ_JACJVO010000022.1, read on the forward strand.
ACAAGCGCGTGGTGTTGAAGGTCAGCGGCGAATCGCTGTCCGGGTCGAACGGATACGGCATCGACGCGTCGACCATTTTGTCCATCGCCGAGCAGGTGAAGGAAGTTAACGACTTGGGCGTGGAAGTGGCCATCGTGTGCGGAGGCGGCAACATCTGGCGCGGAATCTCCGGCAGCCAGAAAGGGATCGACCGCGCGACGGCGGATTATATGGGGATGTTGGCGACCGTCATGAACTCGCTGGCGCTTCAAGACGCGCTGGAGCAGATCGGCGTGCCGACCCGAGTCCAGACGTCGATCGCGATGCAGCAGATCGCCGAGCCTTACATTCGCAGAAGAGCGATCCGTCATCTGGAGAAAGGGCGCGTCGTTATTTTCGCCGCGGGAACGGGCAACCCGTTTTTCTCGACGGACACGACGGCGGCGCTGCGGGCGGCGGAGATCGAGGCCGAAGTCATTCTGATGGCGAAGAACAAGGTCGACGGCGTATACAGCGCCGATCCGTTCAAGGATCCGACCGCGGAGAAGTACGAACAGCTCACGTATCTGGACGTTCTGAACAAGAATCTCGGCGTCATGGACTCTACCGCTTCATCATTGTGCATGGATAACAACATCCCGCTGCTCGTGTTCGCGATTACCGAGCAAGGGAATATCAAGCGCGCCGTCATGGGCGAAAAAATCGGAACGATTGTGAAGGGGAGCGTGGACTAAAGTGCCTCAAGCGATCAAGAAAAATGCCGAAGAACGGATGGAGAAAGCGCTGGCCGCCCTCAAGCGCGACTTGTCGACGCTGAGAGCGGGACGCGCGACGCCCGCCATTCTGGATCGGGTGCAGGCCGAGTATTACGGCGCGTTGACGCCGGTCAACCAACTCGGCTCGATCACGACGCCGGATTCGCGCACGCTGGTCATTCAGCCGTGGGACAAATCGGCGCTGGCCGCCATCGAGAAGGCGATCCTGAAGTCCGACGTCGGCCTGACGCCGGCGAACGACGGCACGATCATTCGGCTCGTCGTGCCGCCTCTGACCGAGGAGCGCCGGGCGGATCTCGTCAAGTCGACGAAGAAGTACGGAGAAGAAGCGAAGGTCGCGATCCGCAACATCCGGCGCGACGCCAACGACGACATCAAGAAGAAAGAAAAGGAAGACATCTCCGAGGACGAATCCAGACGGCATCAGGAAGACGTCCAGAAGCTGACCGACCGCTACGTGGCGGAAGTGGACAAGATTCTGGCGGCCAAAGAGAAAGAAATCATGGAAGTGTGACACCGAAGATCCAAGACCCCTCCGACCGGTGGGGTTATTGTTCTTGAACCGGGAGGTAAATCCATGGCGAAGCGTTCCGGTGGTCTGTTCCGTTGGCTGCGCGAGGGTAAAGATCAAGAACGCGATGCCGAATTGCGAAACGGAACGGAAGGAGAATTACTGACGGAGAACGTTCCGCAGCATGTGGCGATTATTATGGACGGGAACGGCCGTTGGGCGAAAGCTCGCGGACTGCCGCGGTTCGCCGGCCATCACAGCGGAATGAAGGCGGTCAAGCGGATTACGAAGGCGGCCGATCGGCTCGGCGTGCGTTATTTGACGCTGTACGCTTTTTCCACGGAGAACTGGAAGCGGCCTCAGGCCGAGGTTGAATTCCTGATGAAGCTGCCGCAGGAATTTCTGGCGATCGAACTGGACGAACTGATCGAGAACAACGTGCAGGTGAAGATGATGGGCGTGCAGGATTTGCTGCCCGACTATACGTTGTCCGCCATCAACGAGGCGGTCCGCAAAACCGAGCATAACACGGGGCTTGTCCTTAACTTTGCCCTGAATTACGGAAGCCGGATGGAGATGGTCGACGCCGCCCGAAAGTTGGCCCGGCGCGCGGCCAGCGGCGAACTCGATCCTGATTCGATCACGGAGGACGATTTTTCCGCGAACCTGCTCAGCGGACATCTTCCGGATCCGGATCTGCTGATCCGCACGAGCGGGGAACTCAGGCTGTCCAACTTTATGCTGTGGCAGCTCGCCTATAGCGAATTTTGGTTTACCGACGTTTATTGGCCCGAATTTTCGGAGCAGCACTTTTACGAGGCGATCCGCGAGTATCAACGGCGGGCTCGTCGCTATGGGGGGCTTTAAGCGCGATGGCGCAACGACTGGTCACCGGCATCGTCGCGGGCGCTTTTTTCGTCGCCATGCTGCTGCTGGGGAATTGGTACTACACGCTTTTGCTGGCGCTGCTCGCCGTGCTCGGCTTCCGGGAATACGTCAAGCTGAACGGCTTGCCGGCAGGACGGGGGGACGTGCTTTGCGGCTTTGCCGCCGTACTCCTCCTTTCTCTGCCGAGGATGCCGTTCGGATGGGATGTCCTGCCGATCGCCACCTGGATGTGGCTGATCCTGTTCGTGCTGCTTGCGGCGACCGTGCTGAGCAAGAACCGCATCGACCTGGCGCAGGCGAGCCTGCTGTTTCTCGGGACGGTTTACATCGGGCTCGGCTTTCGCTTTATGGCGGAGACGCGGGATCTTCCGCACGGCGTTTTCTGGGCGCTCTTGACGTTTTTTTGCATTTGGGCGTCGGACGCCGGCGCTTATTTCGTCGGCAAGGCGATCGGGAAGACCAAGCTGTGGCCGGAGATCAGCCCGAACAAGACGGTGGAAGGAGCCGTCGGCGGACTCATCATCGCCATTCTCGTCGCGCTCGTCTTCTGCCTGTTCGAACCGGACTGGCTCGGCTACGGCAGGGCGATCGGGTTCGCGCTGGCGGCGGCGGTCGCGGGTACGCTCGGGGACTTGATCCAATCGGCATACAAGCGGTTTCGCGGCGTCAAGGATTCGGGCAACCTGCTGCCGGGACACGGCGGCGTGCTCGACCGGACGGACAGCTGGCTGATCGTGTTCCCGCTCGTGCACTTCCTGCATCTTCTGCCGCAATGACGGATACATAAGAGATCGTTTTAACGGAGGTTGGCATGACGATGGCGAGGAAAAAAATAGCCGTGCTCGGCAGCACCGGCTCGATCGGCACCCAGACGCTGGACGTCGTGGCCCGGGACCCCGAAGCTTACGAGGTGGTCGCTCTGGCTGCCGGCACACGCACGGATGAGCTTCTGGAGCAGGCGCTGAGGTTCAAGCCGCAAATCGTGTCGGTCGCGACCCGGGAGCTTGCGGACAAGCTATCCGGCGAGCTTCCGGCCGGCATTCGCGTCGTCTGCGGCGATGAAGGGCTCATCGAAGCCGCGGCCGGAGCGGGAGCCGACACGGTCGTTTGCGCGCTGATGGGCAGCATAGGCCTGGCCTCCACGATGGCCGCGATAGAAGCCGGGGCTGCCATCGCCTTGGCGAACAAGGAGACGCTCGTGTCGGCCGGGCATCTGGTCATGAAGCTGGCAGCCGAGCGTGGCGTTCCGATCATTCCCGTCGACAGCGAGCATTCGGCGATCTACCAATGCTTGAACGGCGAGGACCGCAAAGCGGTCAAACGCCTCATCGTGACCGCTTCCGGCGGCAGCTTCCGCGACCGGACGCGAGATCGGCTGAAAGACGTTACGGTGGAGGACGCGCTGAAGCATCCGAACTGGTCGATGGGCGCGAAGATCACGATCGACTCCGCCACGATGGTGAACAAAGGGCTGGAAGTAATCGAAGCGCATTGGCTGTTCGGGCTGCCGTACGAGCAGATCGACGTGCTGCTGCATCCGGAGAGCATCGTCCACTCGATGGTCGAGTTTACGGACACAAGCGTCATCGCCCAGCTCGGCAACCCGGACATGCGGGTGCCGATCCAGTACGCGCTCACGTACCCGCACCGGCATTCGTCTCCGGCAGCGCCGCTCGATCTGGTCAAAGCAGGGGCGCTTCATTTCCGCGAGATGGATCTGGAACGCTTTCCTTGCCTTCGGCTTGCTTACGAGGCCGGCCGAACGGGCGGAACCGCGCCGACGGTATTCAACGCGGCCAACGAAGCGGCGGTAGCCAGGTTCCTGAAGGGCGAACTGCCGTTTCTGGCGATCGAGTCCGTCATCGAACAGGTGCTCGGGAAGCATCGCGCTCTGCCGCAGCCCGAGCTGGACGCGATCCTTGATGCGGACCGCTGGGCGAGGCGCGAGGCGGCATCCCTTTTTTGAATTTCGGGACACCTCACGAGTATCAAAGTAAGCTTCGAAGATAAGCTAATGCAACAATCTTCCTCCCCTTCCGTATTCTCTTGTAACGGCTCGGAGAATAATGTTAATCTAAGGACAGCCGTCAGAGGCAACGGGGGTTGGTAAACATGCAAATGGTTCAAGTCGTCTTTTTGACGGTTTTGGTATTCTTCGTGCTCGTCACGATTCATGAATTCGGCCACTACTTCTTTGCCCGCCGGGCAGGCATTCTCGTGCGGGAGTTCGCCATCGGCTTCGGACCGAAGCTGTTCTCGATCAAGCGCGGAGAGACTCGCTACACGCTCCGCTTGCTGCCCGCGGGCGGGTTCGTGAGGATGGCCGGCGAAGATCCGGAAGTGGTGGAAGTCCAGCCGGGACAGACGATCGGCGTCCGTGTGAAGGACGGGCAGGCGGTCCGGCTGTTCCTCGATCGGCTGGACGAGCGTTCCAACATCGTGCGCGGCGAAGTCAAATCGCTCGATCTGGAACGCGAGCTGTTCGTGACGCTTGACGTGGACGGAGACATCGAGCGCTACGACGTTCATCCTCAGGCGCTCATCATTTCCAGAGGGCAGGAGACGCAAATCGCGCCGATCGATCGGCAGTTCGGCGGCGTCTCGACCGGCAAGCGCGCGATGGCGATCTTCGCCGGCCCGATGATGAATTTCATTCTTGCGTTCGTGCTCTTCATCGCCTACATCCAGATGGCCGGAGTTCCCGTGGAGAACTCGTCCAAAGTGTTCGTCAGCGGCACGGAATCCGGTATGCCGGCGGCGCAAGCCGGGCTGCACAAGGGCGACTGGGTGAAGCTGGTCAACGGGGAAGAAGTCGGCGGCGACAGCAGCGTGCTCGTCGGCAAGATCCAGGCGTCCGCCGGCAAGCCGATGAAGTGGACGGTCGTCCGCGACGGCAAGGAGATGACGATCAACGTGACGCCGGACGCGTCAACGGGCAAGGTCGGCCTCTATTTGAGTCCGGAGATGCGCAAGCCCGGGTTCGGGGAAACGTTCAAGTTCGCCGGCACGTCGATGGTGGACACGACGAAGAACATTTTCGAGGGGTTCCGCAAGCTCATCTTCGGTCAATTCAAGCTGGACGATCTCGGAGGACCGGTCCGAACCGCTCAGGTGACCGGGGAGATCGCCAAGCAGGGACTTCCGCAGCTGACGTTCTGGGCTTCGATCTTAAGTCTCTATCTCGGCATCTTTAACCTGTTGCCGATACCGGCGCTCGACGGAAGCCGGCTCATCTTCATCGGGCTGGAAGCCGTCCGGGGCAAGCCGGTCGATCCGAACCGGGAAAGCATGGTTCACTTTATCGGGTTCGCGATGCTCATGCTGCTCATGGTCGTCGTGACGTACAACGATATTTTACGATTGGTCAAAAATTAAGCCGTTGTCAGGGGTAGGGGAAAAAGGCCATGTCGAAGGAAAAAGGGTTTGTCACCGAAATCACGCCGCAAGGGGAAGATTTCTCCCGCTGGTATATCGACGTTATTAAAAAAGCCGAGCTGATGGACTACTCGCCGGTGCGAGGCTGCATCGTATTCCGGCCGGAAGGCTACGAGCTGTGGGAGAACATCCAGCGCGGTCTGGACGGCCGGTTCAAGGATACGGGCCATCGCAACGCCTATTTTCCGCTGTTCATCCCGGAGAGCTTCTTCCAGAAAGAGAAAGAGCACGTCGAAGGCTTCAATCCCGAGCTTCCTTGGGTAACCGAGGCGGGAGGGGAGAAGCTGGAAGAGCGGCTGGCGATCCGGCCGACGTCGGAGACGATGATCGGGCATATGTACGCCAAGTGGATCAACTCTTATCGCGATCTGCCGGTGCTGATCAACCAGTGGGCGAACGTCGTCCGCTGGGAGAAGCGGACGCTTCCGTTCCTGCGCACGAGCGAATTCCTATGGCAGGAAGGCCACACGGCGCATGAGAACGAGGAAGACGCCCGCAAGGAAACGATGACGATGCTGGACGTCTACACCGACTTCGTGGAGAACGAGCTGGCCATTCCGGTCATCAAAGGCGAGAAGACGCCGTCCGAGCGGTTCGCCGGCGCGGTCGACACGTATTCGATCGAAGCGATGATGAAGGACGGCCGCGCCGTGCAGGCCGGCACTTCTCACTACCTCGGCACGAAGTTCGCGGTGGCGTTCGACATCAAGTACCTGAGCCGGGAAAATACGCAGGAATATTGCCACACCACTTCGTGGGGCGTCAGCACGCGGCTGATCGGCGCCTTGATCATGGTTCACGGGGACGACCGCGGCCTCGTCATGCCGCCGAAGGTCGCGCCGACGCAGGTGATCATGATTCCGATCGGTCCGCCGAAGACGCGCGAGCAGGTGATCGCGAAGACGGACGAGCTGTTCGCGCAATTGAAGGCGGCGGGCGTTCGCGTTCGCGTCGACGACCGGTCCGACTTGTCGCCGGGCTGGAAGTTCAACGAATACGAGATGCGCGGCGTTCCGGTCCGGCTGGAGCTCGGACCCCGCGATCTGGAGAACGGCGTCTGCGTGCTCGTCTCCCGCGTCAGCGGCGAGAAGAAGCAGGTGCCGCTCGACAACCTGGTCGCCGAAGTGCAAGCGATGCTGGATAACGTCCATCGCGAAATGTACGAGCGGGCGCTGCAGTTCCGTCAGGAGCATACGTTCTCGGTGGAGACGCTGGACGAGCTGAGAAGCTCGCTCGAAGAGAAGCGCGGGTTCGCGCTGGCCGGCTGGTGCGGTTCCGAAGCCTGCGAGAAGCAGGTGAAGGACGAGACCGGGGCGACGAGCCGCAACATCCCGTTCGAGCCGGCGGAAACCAAGACGAAGTGCCTCGTCTGCGGCGACGCCGCGAAGCACACGGTCGTATTCGCCCGGGCGTATTGATTGGAAAGCATCGACGAACTGCTGCAGACTGCGGCAGTTCTTTTTTTGCAATTAAGAATTTATAGGTTCTGGGGTCCCCGCAAAGTACCTGAGCAAGCATCGAAGCCAAGCCCCGCTTTGTGAGGGGGACATAACGTTGCGGGATCCGCGAAGGAGGTTGCTCGATGGAAACGAGGATGATTGCTTATCGAAGGCTGAATCATCAGCGGATTGCCCCGGCGGCCAGGCTCGAGGAGCCGGAAGAGGTCGTCCGGCATTTGGGGGCCGTGCAAGCGCAGGATTACCATCAGGCGATGTGGGCCATCGGTTCGCGTACGCAGGGAGCGACGCTTGCCGACGTCGAACGGGCGATCGAAGAAGGGAGGATCGTACTCTCCTGGCCGATGCGCGGCACGATTCACGCCGTGCCATCGGAGGAGCTGCGGTTGCTGCTGAAGCTGTCCGCGTCGCGCAGGCTGACGCAGGACAAGCGCCGGATGGAGCAGCTCGAGTTGACGGATGCGATCGTCGAACGGTGCGGCCTCCTGATGGAGAACGCCCTTCGCGGAGGCGGCAGAATTACCCGTGACGCCCTCATGCAGCTGTTCGAAGCCGAAGGCGTTCGGACGGACGGGCAGCGCGGCTATCATATCATCTGGCGCTTGGCGCAATCCGGCCGCATCTGCCTTGGACCGAAGGACGGCAAGCGGCAGACGTTCGTGCTGGCGGAGGAATGGCTCCCTGCCGATGCGGGCGAATGGGACAGAAGCGAAGCTTTGGGTCGGCTGGCCGTTCGGTTTTTCGCCGGGCACGGGCCGGCAACGGTTCAGGATCTGGCTTGGTGGGCCGGCCTTACCTTGACGGAAGCGCGGGAAGCGGCGGAAGCCGCGGCGGGCGAATTGACGCTCCTGCGGGTCGGAGACCGTGAGTATTGGGAAGCGGGCGGTCTTCCCGGAGAGAGCGGAACGGCCGAGGAGGAGGATTCCGGCTCTTCCGTCTTCTTGCTGGCCGGCTTCGACGAGATGCTGCTCGGCTACCGGGACCGCGAGGCCGTGCTTCCGGACGAAGTCGCTCCTTACGTCGCGCCCGGCAACAACGGAATTTTCATGCCGACGGTCGCGATCGGCGGACGCATCGCCGGGATTTGGAAGCGGACGGTGAAGCCCAAGCGAATCGACGTCGAGTTCAAGCTGTCGGTTCCTCAAGCCGAATGGGAAGAATTGCTCGTTCGCGAAGCCCGGCGGTATTGCGATTTCATGGGATTGCCGCTCGGGGAAGCGACATTTCGGGCGCTCGGCGAGTAGAGACCGCCTCGTTTGTCGATCTCTGTCTATTGATGGCCGCCCGTAGAAAAGGTAGAATAGCTAATAGCGTACGGATGGCGATTGTCGGCCGCGCCCGCCTGATGCGGGCGAACCCGGCTTCGCTTACTTTAAGCTTCTTCGGAGGCTTCTTGTTTTTTATTGGGCTTGGAAAAGGACGCGACATGATTTTCTGAGCTAAGGAGGAACGGGCATGCAACCGAATACGGACCAAAGGCGCCGGTTCGAGCTGCTGCTGCAGCAGGCCGGCGTGTCGGCGGAATGGATCGAATCTTACTTTCGCGACGGATACATAGAGAAGGTAGAGGTACATAAGGGCAAGAAGGAATGGCATTTCCACTTGGTCAAAAGCGGGCTGTTGCCCGCGAACGTATATGCGGATTTTTGCGAACGAGTTCGGGCGAAGCTGGGGCATCTGGCCGGCATCAACATCACGCTTCGTTACGAGGACGGCATCGCGACGGATGCGGTGCTCGCGGAATACTGGAAAGTGTTCGTCGAGTGGATGCAGGCCGAGTTCGCGTCCGTGAACGGCTGGCTGGCGAAGGCGCGGATGGAGGCCGAGGGCGACACGGCGACGCTGACGATGCTGGATGCGATGGGGCTGGAGATGGCCCGGCGCAAAAACGTCGACGCGCACGCGGCCGCTTTTTTCGAGCGGCGCTTCGGCCGCGCGTGCCGAATCAAGCTGGCGGTCGGCGAAACCCGCCAGGAAGCGTACGACGAGTTCGCGCAAAAAATTCAGCAGGAAGAGACGGAAGCGATCCAGCAGATCATGGCCAGCGCGCGGGAGGAAGCCGCTCCGGCGGCGACCGGCGACGCGCCGCAGGTTTTGCAGCACGGCTACGAGATCAAGGAGGATCCGGTCCCGCTTCAGGATATTAGGGAAGAAGAGAAGAAGATTACGGTTCACGGAACGATTTTCGGTCTCGAAGTGAAGGAGCTGCGCAGCGGCAGCACGCTGTTCCAGTTTTATCTGACCGACTTTACCGACTCGATCTCGGTCAAGATGTTCGCCAAAACCAAAGATGACGTCAAGACGCTCAGTCTGCTCGCCAACGGCAAGTGGATCAAGGCGCGCGGGCGCGTCGAGTACGACCGTTTCCTTAACCCGCCCGAGCTCGTCCTCATGCCGAGCGACGTGCGCGAGATCCAGCCCCGGCCGCCGCGCAAGGACGAAGCGGAGGAGAAAAGGGTCGAGTTCCATCTTCATACGACGATGAGCACGATGGATGCGGTCACGCCGGTCGACGTCTACGTGAAGACGGCGGCGAAGTGGGGCCACAAGGCGATCGCCATCACCGACCATGCCAACGTGCAGTGCTATCCGGACGCCGCAAAGGCCGGCAAAAAGAACGGGATCAAAATTTTGTACGGCGTCGAAGCAAACGTCGTGAACGACGCGGTGCCGATGGTGCTGAATCCGAGAGAGCAGCGCCTCGACGAAGCGACTTACGTCGTGTTCGATATCGAGACCACCGGCTTGTCGGTCACCGCCAACAAAATCATCGAGCTCGCGTGCGTGAAGATGAATAACGGCCAGGAGATCGCCCGATTCGCGACGTTCATCAACCCGCATGAACCGATCCCGTACAATATCCAGCAGCTCACCAACATCAACGACGAGATGGTAAAGGACGCGCCGGAGCTGGAACCGAAGCTGCATGAGTTTCTGGCATTCATCGATGACGCCGTGCTGGTCGCCCACAACGCGCGGTTCGATATCGGCTTTATGCAGGAAGCCTGCAAGCAGCATGGGCTGCCGCCGATTCCGAATCCGGTGCTCGATACGCTGGAGCTGGCGCGATTCCTTCATCCGACGATGAAAAACCACCGGCTCAATACGCTGGCCGATCTGTACAAAGTCAGCCTTGAGAGCCATCACCGGGCAATCGACGACACGATCGCGCTCGGCGGCATCCTAAACGGGCTGATCAAGGATTCGGTCGCCCGCGGCGTCACGCAGCTGGACCGGCTCAATTCGGTCAACGTGAACAGCTGGAAGACGACGCGCCCATTCCACTGCGGCATCTATGCGTTGAACGCGGCGGGCAAGAAAAACTTGTTCAAGCTGATCTCGCTGTCGCACACCGATTATTTTCACCGAGTCGCCTGCATTCCGCGAAGCAAGCTGGTTGAAATGCGCGAAGGGCTGCTCGTCATCTCCGGTTGCGAAAGAGGCGAGCTGTACGAGACGGTGCTCAACAAGTCCGAGGAGGAAGCGGAGGAAGTCGCGGCGTTCTACGACGTGCTGGAGATTCAGCCGCTCGACTTCTACATGCATCTGCTCGACAAAGGGCTGGTCGGCAGCCGCGCCGAGCTCGAAGAGGCGCTGCGAAAGATCGTCCGGATCGGTCAGAAGACGGGAAAACCGGTGATCGCTACCGGCAACGTGCACTACCTGGAGCCGCGCGACAAGCTGTTCCGCGACATTACGATCCACGGCATCACCGGCTTCAGCCCGTTGAAGGACCAGCGCAAGCCGGACGCGCATTTCCGTACGACGACGGAGATGCTGGAGGCATTCGCTTTTCTGGGCAAAGAGAAAGCGCACGAAGTCGTCGTCAAGAACCCGAACGAGCTGGCCGACCGGTTCGAGGAGTATCCGCTGTTCCCGGACGAGCTGTACACGCCGATTATGGAAGGGGCGGACGACGAGATTCGCAATACGTGCTACGAGACGGCCAAGTCGATGTACGGCGAGCCGCTGCCGGACGTCATCGTCCAACGTCTGGAGAAGGAACTCGTGCCGATTATCAAATATGGCTTCTCGGCCAACTATCTGATCTCGGAGCGGCTCGTGAAGAAGTCCAACAGCGACGGCTACCTGGTCGGTTCGCGGGGTTCGGTCGGCTCGTCGGTCGTCGCGACGTTCCTCGGCATCTCAGAGGTCAATCCGCTTCCGGCGCACTACTTGTGCCGCGTTCCGGAATGCAAGCACAGCGAATGGATTCTCGACGGCAGCGTGCCCAGCGGCTTCGACTTGCCGGACAAGCCGTGTCCGAAGTGCGGCCAGACGATGAAAGGCGAAGGGCAGGACATTCCGTTCGAGACGTTCCTCGGGTTCAAGGGCGACAAGGTTCCCGATATCGACCTCAACTTTTCCGGCGAATACCAGCCGCACGCGCACAACTTCACGAAGGTCATGTTCGGGGAGAAAAGCGTGTTCCGCGCCGGGACGATCGGCACGGTGGCGGAGAAGACGGCATTCGGCTTCGCCAAAAAGTACGAGGAGGAGCACGGCAAACAGTGGCGCGGGGCGGAGCTGAACCGGCTGGCGGCCGGATGTACCGGCGTCAAGCGCAGCACGGGCCAGCATCCCGGAGGCATCGTCGTCGTTCCCGACTATATCGAAGTGGAAGACATCACGCCGGTCCAATATCCGGCGGACGATACGAGCGCCGATTGGAAGACGACGCACTTCGACTATCACGCCTTCGACGCGAACCTGCTCAAGCTCGATATTCTCGGGCACGATGATCCGACGATGATGCGGATGCTGCAGGATTTGACCGGGGTCGATCCGACGACGATCCCGATGAACGACCCGAAGGTGATGAGCATCTTCAGCTCGGTCGCGGCGCTCGGCGTTACGCCCGAGCAGATCCGCACGCCGGTGGCGACGTACGGCGTTCCGGAGATGGGAACGCGGTTCGTACGCCAAATGCTGGAGGAGACGAAGCCTTCGACATTCGCCGACCTGCTGCAGATTTCCGGCTTGTCCCACGGAACAGGGGTATGGCTCGGCAACGCGCAGGAGCTCATCAAGAACGGCACTTGCACGATCAAGACGGTCATCGGCTGCCGCGACGACATTATGCTTTATCTCATTTATAAGGCGGGCATGGACGCGTCGCTCGCGTTCAAGATTACGGAGAGCGTGCGGAAGGGCAAGGGGCTGACGCCGGAGTGGATCGAAGAGATGCGGAAGTGCGGCGTTCCCCAATGGTACATCGACTCCTGTCTTCGCATCGAGTACATGTTCCCGAAGGCGCACGCCGCGGCTTACGTCATTTCGGCGGTGCGCACGGCCTACTTCAAACTCTATTATCCGATCGAATATTACGCGACCTACTATTCCGTTCGGGCCGCGGACTTCGATGTCGAACTGTTCTGCCAAGGGTACGACGCGATTCTGAAGACGCTGATCGAGATCGAGCAGAAAGGCTTCCAGGCGACGACGAAGGAGAAAAGCATGATCTCCATTCTCGAGATGGGGCTGGAGATGACGGCGCGCGGCTTTCGCTTCAAGCCGATCGACCTGTACCGCTCCGAAGCGACGCGCTTCATTATCGACGGCGACGCGCTCATTCCGCCGTTCGGAGCGATCGCCGGCATCGGCGAGAACGCCGCGAAGAATATCGCCGCCTCGAGGGAAGGCGGAGAGTTCCTGTCGGTCGAAGACTTCCAGCAGCGTTCGAAGGCGAGCAAGACGATCGTCGAAATGCTAGCCGGCATGGGCTGCTTCCGCGGTCTGCCGGAGACGAACCAGCTGTCGCTGTTCTAGGGACCGGTAAAATTTCGGTTGCGTACCGAAAAGGGGTTATGGTATATTAATTCTGGTAATCATGTGGATATCACTGTCTGCAGAAGAGTGGGGAAACCCACTCTTTCCGTTTTGCCATGGGCCTTTTTGGGCTGCGGCGCGGCGCGGACGATCCATTGGGGCAGGTAGGAGGTCGTGCATTGAGCGCACCGAAAATCAAAAGCGAAGTAGAATCCTTCATTACGCCGTATTTGGACGAGAATGGCTACCAGCTCGTTGACGTCGAATACGTAAAAGAAGGAAGCAACTGGTACTTGCGGATATACGTGGACCGGGAAGAAGGCGGCATCGACATCGACGATTGCGGCCGCATCTCCGAATTCGTCAGCGCGAAGCTCGACGAGCTCGATCCGATCGAAGGCGCGTATTTTCTGGAAGTCAGCTCGCCCGGGGCGGAGCGGCCGCTGAAGAAGCCGGAAGACGTGGCGAAGGCCGTCGGCAAGCACGTATTCGTGACGACGTACGAACCGGTAGGCGGTGCGAAAGAATTCGAAGGAAGGCTGGACAGCTTCGACGGCAGCGTCATCGAGATCACCGTGAATCGCCGCAAGCATGCCATCCCTTACGATAAAGTGGCCTCGGCACGCCTGGCCATCGTTTTCTAAACTTTGAAGGAGGAATCATTGTCACATGAGCATGGAGTTTATCGAGGCGCTGTCCGAAATCGAGCGAGAGAAGGGCATCTCCAAGGATGTTCTGATCGAAGCTATCGAAGCGGCACTGATCTCCAGCTACAAGAGGAATTTCAACACGGCCCAGAACGTGCGCGTCGACATTAACCGGACGACGGGACTTATTAAAGTGTACGCCCGCAAAACGATCGTCGAGGAAGTGCTCGATCCCCGCATGGAAATCTCGCTGGAGGCGGCCAGGGCGATCAACCCGCACTACCAGCTGGAGGACATCGCGGAGATCGAAGTGACGCCGCGCGATTTCGGCCGCATCGCCGCGCAGACGGCGAAGCAGGTCGTCACCCAGCGGATCCGCGAAGCGGAGCGGGGACTGATCTACAACGCCTACGTCGACAAAGAGCAGGACATCGTCACCGGACTCATCCAGCGGATCGACATGCGCAACCTGTACGTCGATCTTGGCAAAGTGGAAGCGGCGCTTCCGCTGACCGAGCTCATGCCGACCGACAAGTTCAAGCAAGGCGACCGGGTCAAGTCGTACATCACCAAAGTCGAGAATACGAGCAAAGGGCCGCAGATCATCCTGTCCCGTACGCATCCGGGATTGCTCAAGCGGCTGTTTGAGCTGGAAGTTCCGGAAATTTTCGACGGAACGGTCGAGATCCGCTCGGTGGCGCGCGAAGCCGGCTTCCGTTCGAAGATCGCGGTGTATTCGCGCAATCCCGAAGTCGATCCGATCGGTTCCTGCGTCGGTCCGAAGGGCGTACGCGTCCAGACGATCGTCACCGAGCTGAAGGGCGAGAAGATCGACATCGTCCAGTGGTCCGATTCGGTCGAGGAATACGTCGCGAACGCTCTCAGCCCTTCCAAGGTGCTGGAAGTGATCGTGTTCGAACCGGAGAAGATGGCCCGCGTCATCGTGCCGGACTATCAATTGTCGCTGGCCATCGGCATCAAAGGGCAGAACGCCCGGCTGGCCGCCAAGCTGACCGGCTGGAAGATCGACATCAAGAGCGAGACCCAGGCGGAGCAGGAGTATGGCCGTCCCAGAACGGGGAGCGGCGAGGTCATGCACCAGGACAGCGTGACGATCGACTAGCTGCCGATGATATGCGGTAACAAGGCGGGGGAGGGATCCAACCTTGAAAGTCAGAAAAATACCGCAGCGCAAGTGCGTCGCCTGCCAGGAGATGAAGCCCAAAAAGGAGCTGATCCGCATCGTCCGCACGCCCGAAGGGGATATCCAGATCGACCTGACGGGCAAGAAGGCGGGACGCGGCGCCTATCTGTGCGGCAAGGTGAGCTGCTTCAAGCTGGCCAAGAAGTCGAAGGCTTTTGAACGGGCGCTTAAAGTTCCGGTGGCCGCTGAAATTTACGACCGGCTGGAAGCCGATTTTATAAAAGTGGAAGACGAGTTCCTTGCCAAAAAGGAGCTGGAGCCGGACGATGACGACGAATAAGGCGCTGTCCCGGCTCGGGCTGGCCAGACGCGCTGGGAAGCTGGTGTCCGGCGAGGAGCTCGTGCTGAAGGCGATCCGGTCCGGCGAAGCTAATCTGGTGCTGCTCGCTGAGGACGCTTCGGCGGGTACGCGCAAGAAGATCTCGGACAAATGCGCAAGCTATGGAGTGGAACTGCTTGTCGGGTATAGCCGCATCGAGCTGGGGGGAGCCGCGGGCCAGCCGGAGCGGGTGCTGTTCGCCGTGACGGACCGAGGCTTTGCGGAGATGATCCGAAGCGGCTGGGTTCAACATTCGGAGGTGGAGAATATTGAGTAAACAAGATACCAATGACAACAAGGATAAGCTGCGAGTATACGAGTATGCGAAGCAGCTCAACATGAGCAGCAAAGAGGTTATTACGATTCTTAAGCGGGTGAACATGCCCGTCAACAATCATATGAGCGTTATGGAAGACGGAATGGTCTCGGCGGTCCAGAAGTTTTTCCACGACGTTAAGGCGAATGCCGCGGCGAAAATGGCGCAGAGCGGCGCGAAGCAGCAGGGCGGCGGAGCCCGCCAGGAAGGCGGAGCCAGACAGGGCGGCGGAGAGCGCCGGCAGGCCGAAGGGCAAGGCGCTTCCGGCGGCCAGGCGCCGTCGCGGCGCGCGGAAGAAGGCGGCTCCGGAACGAGGCCGGCGGCCGTGGCGTCCAGACCGGCTCCTACGCCAAGTTCTTCGCCTGCGCCGGCAGAGGCGGCGCCGAGCCGTCCGCAAGGCGGGGATCGGCCGCAAAGCCAGAACGATGGAGGCGGGAACCACCGTCAGGGCGATCGTCCGCAAGGCGAACGCGGGCAAGGCCAGAACGGCGGCGGCGGATATAACCGTCCGCAGGGCGATCGTCCGCAAGGCGATCGCCGGCAAGGCCAGGGCGGCGGCGGGTATAATCGTCCGCAGGGCGACCGCCCACAAGGCCAAGGCGGCGGATACAATCGTCCGCAGGGCGACCGCCCGCAAGGCCAAGGCGGCGGATACAACCGCCCTCAGGGAGATCGTCCGCAGGGCCAGGGCGGCGGATACAACCGTCCGCAAGGCCAAGGCGGCGGGTATAATCGTCCGCAAGGCGACCGTCCGCAAGGCCAAAGCGGAGGCGGGTACAACCGTCCGCAAGGCGACCGTCCGCAGGGCCAAGGCGGAGGCGGATTCAACCGTCCGCAAGGTCAAGGCGGCTTCGGCGGCGGACGTCCGCAGGGCCAAGGGGGCGGCCGCCCGCAAGGTCAAGGCGGCGGCGGTTTCGGCGGCAGCCGTCCGCAAGGCGGAGGCTTCGGCGGCGGCGGACGCGCTCCCGCTCCGGCTCCCGCAGCAGCCGGCGCAGGCAGCCGCGGCGGCGCGGGCCGGCCGGGCGGCGGACGTCCGGAAGGGCGCCGCGACGGCGATAACCGTGGAACCCAAGGCGGCAAGCGGAAGGATAACGACTTCGGCAGAAGGTTCGACGAAGGTCGTCCCGGCGGCCCGAGAGGCAAAGGCAAGGGCGGCAAGAACGCGAGGGGCAGAAGCAACCAGCCGCCGCGCGAGAAGATCGACAACACGCCGAAGAAGATCATCGTCCGCGGCGAGATGACCGTAGGCGATCTTGCCAAGCTGCTGCACAAGGACGCTTCCGAAGTTATCAAGAAGCTGCTCATGATGGGCGTCATGGCGACGATCAACCAGGATCTCGACCTCGATACCGTTCTGCTCGTCGCCGGCGAATTCGGCGTCGAGACCGAAGTGAAGATCGTCGTCGAAGACACGAACTTCGAGACGATCGAGGAGAACGACGATCCCGACGATCTGGTTGCCCGTCCGGCTGTCGTCACGATCATGGGCCACGTCGACCACGGGAAGACGACGCTGCTCGACGCCATCCGCGAGACGCAAGTCGCGAGCGGGGAAGCAGGCGGCATTACCCAGCATATCGGCGCTTATCAGGTCGAAGTGCATGGTCAGAAGATTACGTTCCTGGATACCCCGGGCCACGAAGCGTTCACGACGATGCGCGCCCGCGGCGCGCAGGTGACCGATATTACGATTCTGGTCGTCGCGGCCGACGACGGCGTCATGCCGCAGACGGTCGAAGCGATCAACCACGCCAAGGCGGCGAACGTGCCGATCATTGTCGCGGTCAACAAGATCGATAAGCCGGGCGCGAACCCGGACAAAGTGAAGCAGGAGCTGACCGAGTACGGTCTCGTGCAGGAAGAGTGGGGCGGCGACACGATTTTCGTCGAGCTGTCCGCAAAGCAGCGCATCAACCTGGACGGCTTGCTCGAGATGATTCTGCTCGTCGCCGAAGTGAACGACTACAAGGCGAATCCCGACAAGCGGGCGCGGGGCACGGTCATCGAAGCCGAGCTGGATAAGGGCAAAGGCCCGATCGCGCGCATCCTCGTGCAGAACGGTACGCTGAAGGTGGGCGACGCGTTCGTAGCGGGCGACTGCTTCGGCCGGATTCGCGCGATGACGAACGACCGCGGCCGCCGCGTCAAGGAAGCGGGACCGTCGACCCCGGTCGAGATTACAGGCCTGACCGAAGTTCCGCAAGCCGGCGATCCGTTCATGGTGTTCGAGGACGAGCGCAAAGCGCGGGAGATTGCCGATAAGCGCTCGATCAAGACGCGCCAGGACACGATGAAGTCGAACCAGAAAGTCACGCTGGACGATCTGTTCAACAAGATCAAGGAAGGCGAGATCAAGGACCTCAACGTCATTCTCAAGGCGGACGTCCAAGGCTCGCTCGAAGCGCTCAAAGGCTCGCTGGAGAAGATCGAAGTCGAAGGCGTTCGCGTCAAGACGATTCACAGCGGCGTCGGGGCGATCACCGAATCCGATATCTCGCTGGCGCTCGCCTCTTCGGCCATCGTGATCGGCTTCAACGTCCGTCCGGAGCCGCGCGCGGCTGCGGCTGCCGAGCAGGAGAAGGTCGACGTTCGCCTGCACCGGATCATCTACAAGGTGATCGAGGAGATCGAGCAAGCGATGAAGGGCATGCTCGACCCGGTATTCAAGGAGAAAGTGATCGGCCACGCGGAAATCCGCGAGACGTTCAAAGTCAGCAAGGTGGGCACGATCGCCGGCTGTATGATTACGGACGGCAAGGTGTCCCGCAATGCCGAAGCCCGCGTCGTCCGCGCCGGAATCGTCGTTCACGAAGGCAAGATCGATTCGCTCAAGCGGTTTAAGGATGACGCAAGGGAAGTTTCGGAAGGCTACGAATGCGGCATTACGCTGGAGAAGTTCAACGATCTCCAGATCGGCGACGTCATCGAAGCGTTCGTGATGGAGTCCGTCGAGCGTTAAGCCCCGCAATTTCCAAACGAGGTGATCGGCATGGCGAAATTTCGCGTAGGACGCGTCGGCGAACAGATCAAGAAAGAGATCAGCTCTTTGATCCAGACGGAGCTGAAAGACCCGCGCATCGGTTTCATTACGGTGACCGGCGTGGACGTCACCGGGGATTTGTCGCAGGCGCGCGTCTACTTGAGCATCCTCGGCAGCGACGAGCAGAAGGAGGCGACCCTTCACGCCCTTGGCCGGGCCAAGGGCTTCCTTCGCACGGAGCTGGGCCACAGAATGCGCCTTCGGCATACGCCGGAAATTGAATTCCGATTCGACAGCTCGATCGCTTACGGCAGCCACATCGAGGCGCTGCTGCAGGAGATCAACCGGGAGAGCCGCAACGCATGATGCGGGAGCGGGAATTGGACGAAGCGGCGGCTTACGTTCGGGAGCGCGACGATTTCCTTGTCGTCTCCCACGTTCAGCCCGACGGGGATGCCATCAGTTCGACGGTGGCGATCGGCTGGCTGCTGGACAAGCTGGGCAAATCTTTCGCCATGTATAACGAAGGGCCGGTTCCCCGGCGGCTGGGCTATCTGTGGAATAGCGGCGATATCGCGACCGCCGCCGAAGGAACGCCTGCGCGCCGTTTTCGGAACGTGATCGCCGTGGATTGCGCCGATTTCGCCCGCTGCGGGAGCGCCAAGGAGCGGTTCGCGGAAGACGCGGAGCTGCTGAATATCGACCATCATTCGACGAACGACGCGTACGGACGGACGAACCTGATCGTTCCGGACGCCGCCTCGACGACGGAGATCGTGTTCCGGCTGATCGAGAGGATGGGAATTTCGCTCGATCCGGCTGCCGCAACCGCCTTATATACCGGATTGCTGACCGACACCGGAGGGTTCCGGTATGCGAACACAAGCCCGGATGTGCTGAAAGTCGCGGCCCGGCTGCTCGATGCCGGCGCGGAAGGACCGATGCTGGCGGAGACGCTGCTGGAACGGATGTCGATGAACCAGGCCAGAATGCTCCAACGGACGTTGCCTCGCCTTGCGTTCAGCGACGATCAGCGAATCGGGTGGCTTTGGGTGACCGTCGAAGATTTGAGCGAGACGGGAGCTTCCAACGAGGATTTGGAAGGACTCGTCAATTACCCGCGCAACGTCGATGGAGTCGAGGTCGGCCTGCTGTTCAAACAGCTTGTCCCCGGCTCGGTCAAGATCAGCCTTCGTTCGACGGGGAAAGTCGATGTGGCGGCGGTCGCCCAACGGTTCGGCGGCGGCGGGCACGTGCGCGCCGCCGGATGCAAGCTGGACGCGGATTTGCCCGAAGCGATCGAGCGGGTGGTAACGGCGGTTCAGGAAGCGTTGGGGGATGCCGGATGAGGCTGGAAGATCAGACTGCGGTGCCGGAAGGCGTGCTCGGCATCTGGAAGCCGGCCGGCTGGACTTCGCACGATGTGGTGGCGAAGGCGAGACGGATACTGCGCGTCAAGCGGATCGGGCACACGGGTACGCTCGATCCCGCCGTGACGGGCGTGCTGCCGATCTGCATCGGCCGCGCCACGCGGATGGTCGAATATTTGCAGGAAAAACCGAAAGCTTATGAGGCCGTGCTGCGGTTCGGGATCGGGACCGATACCCAGGACCTGGACGGCGAGGTGCTGGAGCAGCGAGAGGTTACGGACTTGACCGAAGAGCAAATCCGCGAAGCCGCGCTCTCTTTTGTCGGGAACATCCGGCAGGTGCCGCCGATGGTATCGGCCGTCAAGCAAGACGGCAAGAGGCTGTACGAGCTGGCGCGCCAAGGCGTGACCGTCGAACGCGAAGCCCGGCCGGTCACGATTCATCGGCTGGACGTTCTCCGCATCGACGCGGCGGGGCCATACCCGGAGATCGGCTTCTCCGTGCGCTGCTCGAAAGGAACGTATATCCGGACGCTCTGCGTCGACATCGGAAGGAAGCTCGGCGTTCCCGCCGTCATGGCGGCGCTCGTCCGCACCGAGAGCGCGGGCCTGACCGCCGCCGATTGCGTGACGCTCGAGGAATTGGCGGAGCTGAAGGAGTCGGGCAGGCTGGCGGATCGGCTGATTGCCGCGGATCGGCTGCTGGACGAGCTTCCGTCCGCGGCGGCGCCGGAGCAGCCGGCGGTTCATGCGCTGCAGGGCAAGACGCTTCCCGTCGGCCGTCTGCGCCCGGTTCCGGAGCAGACCGGGCTATGGCGGTTATACCGCGAAGCGGACAGCGTCTTCCTCGGATTGTTCGAGAAGAGGGAGACGGACGACGTTCTTCGACCGGTTAAAGTTTTTCATCCTTCCGAAGAATAAGGAAGCCAGACCCAAGGCAGCCGGAGTCTGGGATGCAGGAGGACAGCAGTGGAACGTTACGAGATTGCATATTCGCAGGCCGAGGAATCGTTCGTGATTCCCGCGGAGGCCGTAAAAACCGGCGGGATTTCGCTGGCCATCGGATTTTTCGACGGCGTGCACCTGGGGCATGCCGAGGTGGTGCGAAGGGCGGTCGAGCAGGCCCGCGAGCGCGGGCAGACGCCGGCGGTATTGACTTTCGATCCGCATCCGCGCGTCGTGCTCGGCAAGGACCAATACCATACGGTACTCACTCCGTTTCCC
Organism: Cohnella zeiphila; assembly: GCF_014212055.1. Lineage (GTDB taxonomy): Bacteria > Bacillota > Bacilli > Paenibacillales > Paenibacillaceae > Cohnella > Cohnella zeiphila. The sequence continues at coordinate 68,634 of NZ_JACJVO010000022.1, forward strand.
GGCAAGCTGGAGCTGTTCGAAACGCTCGGAGTGGAGATGGCGCTGGTGCTGACGTTTACGCCCGATTTCTCGCAAGTATCGGCGGAACGGTTCGTTCGCGACCTGCTCGTCCCGCTCGGCGTCGGAACCGCCGTCGTCGGGTTCGACTTCCGCTTCGGGCATCGCGGCCTCGGCGACGCCGGACTGATGAGCCGGGCAAGCGGCAGCGCCATCGACGTGCAGGTGGTCGAGCCGGTGTACCTCAGCGGCGCCAAAGTAAGCAGCACGAGAATTCGCGAGCTGCTGGACGCCGGACGCTGCGAGGAAGCGTCTCAGCTGCTGGGACGTCCGTTCGAGGTTCAAGGGACCGTCGTTCACGGCAGAGCGCTCGGGCGCCAGCTCGGATTCCCGACCGCCAATCTGGAACTGGCCTCCCCGTACTTCATTCCCCGTTACGGGGTTTATGCCGTAACCGTGACGGGCGAGGGTATCGCCGCTCCGCTGGGCGGCGTGATCAATGTCGGCTTGCGGCCAACCGTCGACAAGCCTGGCGGAGAGCCGAAGCTCGAAGTCCATCTGTTCGACTTCAGCGGAGATTTGTACGGCAAGCGCTTGACGGTACGTTTCCAATCGTTCCTGCGGCCGGAGATGAAGTTCGATTCGCTGGACGCGCTCATCGCCCAGATCGGGCGGGACGCCGACGAAGCAAGGAAGACGCTCTCCGTTTCGGATTCTCGCATCTCTTAAAAAGGCGGGAAAAGAGCGCGACATCTTTTTCGGGGTTCGGATTGAATTGGGCCTCATTCGTATGCTATACTAAATCTCGTTGCGCCGTCGGTTTCAGCCGAACTGCGTACCGAACCTTGGCTTGGCCGACCGCGCTCACCTTCCAAGCGGCGGCGAGGCTAACGGCGATTTCGCGAATTAAGGAGGTGAGCACGAATGGCTTTGACACAAGAACGCAAGCAAGAATTGATCGAACTTCACAAGACGCACCCGACGGACACCGGATCCCCGGAAGTCCAAATCGCGATCCTGACGGAGAACGTCAACAACTTGACCCAGCACCTGCGGGAGCACAAGAAAGACCACCATTCCCGCCGCGGTCTGCTCAAGATGGTTGGCCAACGCCGCAAGCTGCTGGCGTACCTGAAGAACAAGGACGTCAGCCGTTACAGCGCTCTGATTGAGAAGCTCGGCCTGCGCCGCTAATTCTTTTTCCAGAAAAGCAACCTGATCGTGTCGCACGGGAACGATTCCGGCGGCGCCGGGTTGCTTTTTCCGTATAGCGTCTGCTTGCGGCTTCGCGAAGCAGGAAATAATGGGAAGAGTGTCGAACTTACATAGGTCACAATGAGGAGGGATTATCGTTGGAGCAAAAAGTTGAGATGCAGCTCGGCGGCCGACCGTTCACGCTGGAGACCGGACGCCTTGCCAAGCAAGCGAACGGAGCGGTCGTCGTGCGTTACGGCGATACGGTCGTGCTGTCCACGGTGACGGCGTCGTCGGAACCGAAAGACCTCGATTTTTTCCCGCTTACGGTCAATTATGAAGAACGGTTGTACGCGGTCGGGAAAATTCCGGGAGGATTCATCAAGCGGGAAGGACGCCCGAGCGAGAAGGCGATTCTGGCCAGCCGGCTGACGGACCGTCCGATTCGTCCGCTGTTCCCCGAAGGGTTCCGCAACGACGTGCAGATCGTCAACCTGGTCATGAGCGTCGACCAGGATTGTTCGCCGGAGATTGCGGCGATGATCGGAACATCGGCTGCGCTGTCCATTTCCAACGTGCCGTTTAACGGACCGATCGGCGGCGTCATCGTCGGACGGATCGACGGGAAGTTCATCGTAAACCCGACCGTCGCGGAGGAAGAGAAGAGCGACATGTACGTGGTCGTGGCCGGCACGCGGGACGCCATCATGATGGTGGAAGCCGAGGCCGACGAAGTGCCCGAATCGGACATGCTCGAAGCGATCATGTTCGGCCACGAGGAGATCAGGAAGATCGTCGGTACGATCGACCAGCTTGTCGCCTCCAGCGGCCAGCCGAAGATGGAAGTAAAGCTGCACCAGGTAGATAGCGCCGTTGATGCTGATGTACAAGCCTACGCGCAGGAGCGTCTGGTGGAAGCGGTTCGCATCGCCGAGAAGCACGCCCGTCAGGAAGCGATCGACGCGATCAACGACGAGACGGTCGAGCACTTTACCGCCTTGTACGCGGAAGAGCCGGAGAAGCTGGCGGACGTCAAGGAAGTGCTGTACGATATCGTCAAGAACGAAGTCCGCCGCCTGATCACGCACGACAAAGTGCGTCCCGACGGCCGCAAGGTCAACGAGATTCGCCCGATATCCGGCGATGTCGGCCTGCTGCCGCGCACGCACGGTTCGGGGCTGTTCACCCGCGGACAGACGCAGGCGCTCAGCATCTGTACGCTCGGCCCGCTGGGCGACGTGCAAATTCTCGACGGCATCGGCCTTGAGGAATCGAAGCGGTTCATGCACCATTACAACTTCCCTCCGTTCTCCGTCGGCGAAGCCCGTCCGCTCCGTCCCCCGGGACGCCGCGAGATCGGCCACGGCGCGCTGGGCGAACGCGCGCTGCTCAAGGTCATCCCGCCGGAGTCGGAATTCCCGTACACGATCCGCCTCGTCTCGGAAGTGCTGGAGTCGAACGGTTCGACGTCCCAGGCGAGCATCTGCGCCAGCACGCTGGCGATGATGGATGCGGGCGTGCCGATCAAAGCGCCGGTCGCGGGCGTGGCGATGGGCCTCATCAAGGACGGCGAGCATTTCACGATTCTGACCGACATTCAAGGGATGGAAGACCATCTCGGAGACATGGACTTCAAGGTGGCCGGCACCTCCAAAGGCGTTACCGCGATCCAGATGGACATCAAGATCGACGGCATCGACCGCTCGATTCTGAACCAGTCGCTGGAGCAGGCGAAGGAAGGCCGGATGTTCATTCTCGGCAAGATGATGGAAGTGATGAACGAGCCGCGCAAAGAGCTTAGCCCTTACGCGCCGAAGATCGTCACGATGCGCATCCATCCGGACAAGATCCGCGACGTCATCGGTTCGGGCGGCAAAGTGATCAACAAGATCATCGAGGAGACCGGCGTCAAGATCGATATCGAGCAGGACGGCATGGTGTACATCGCTTCTTCGGACGCCGTCGCCAACGAGAAAGCGAGGTCGATCATCGAAGGCATCGTGCGCGAAGTAGTCGTCGGGGAAATTTATCTCGGTACCGTCAAGCGCATCGAGAAGTTCGGCGCCTTCGTGGAAATTTTACCGGGCAAGGACGGTCTGGTTCACATCTCCCAACTGGCGAACGAACGCGTCGCCAAAGTGGAGGACGTCGTGAACATCGGCGACAAGATCCAGGTGAAGGTTACCGAGATCGACGCCATGGGCCGCGTCAACCTGTCCCGCAAAGTTTTGCTCGCGGCGGAAGCGCCTGCGAAATAACCGAATACCCGTCATCAAAAGAGACCGATTTCAGTCAGTCTCTTTTTTTGTTGTTTAGAAAATGGCGCGAATTGATCTCCCTGGATAATGGGGGCTCCCCCAAAAGTAATCGGAATCAACTTCGAAGATTTACTTCACTTTTGGGGGATTAATCCGGGGGCTCCCCCAAAAGTAATCGGAATCAACGCCTGCCGCTTCGCCTCCCCCAACCATACATAATTGACGCCCGAATGACATAGGATGAGAGACAAGAAGTTTTGTTGGACTGGCTCCGAACGTGATCGGGAAAAACGGCGAACGGTGCCGGAAGCGGGAGGCGAGCGAGCGATGGGCAAGACGTCGCCCGTCCGGCTGGCAGCGATGCTGCTCTGCCTGGCGGCGGTGTTGGCGGCCGGAAGGTATTACGGACCGCTTCACTTCTATGTGCAGGCCGTTAAATCCCAGACGGCTGCGGCGATCGTCTCGGACGGGCGGACAAGCTCGCTGGGCGCGGACCTGATGGAGAAAATCCGAACCGAAGCGGCGAAGCGCCGCTCCCAACCGGTCGATGCGGTCGTCGACCGGATCTGGAAGGCGATTCCCGGCTACAACGGACGGGAAGTCGATATTGCGGCTACATACGAGCAGGCGCGAGCGCTCGGGCTGAACGGCGCGGCGCCCGCCGATCAAATTCCGTGGGTTTACAAGGAGCTGCCGCCGGCCGTCGGGCTTGGCGACCTGAAGCCGAACCCGATTTATCGCGGCAATCCGAACAAGCCGATGGTCGGGCTGATGATCAACGTCGCGTGGGGCAACGAGTATTTGCCGTCCATTCTGGAGACGCTCCGCAAGGAGAAGGTGTCGGCTACGTTCTTTTTCGACGGGAGCTGGTTGGCCAAGAACGGCGCGCTGGCGCAGGAGATCGTACGGGAAGGGCATGAGGCATCCAATCATGCCTATACCCATCCGGCCATGAGCTCGCTAGGCGCCGCCCGCCAGCGCAGCGAGATCGCCAAGACGGAGGAGCTGCTGAAGACGAAGCTCGGCGTCCAGAACCGCTGGTTCGCGCCTCCCTCGGGCGACTTCAACCAAACGACCGTCGACGTTGCCGCCGAGGCCGGATTGAAGACGGTGCTTTGGACGCTCGATACCGTCGATTGGAAAAAACCGCCCGCCTCCTCGGTGGTGGCCAAAGTGACCGCCCGGGTACAGGCCGGCTCGCTCATTCTGATGCATCCGACCCAGACGACGCAGGACGCGCTCCCGGGCATCATCCGGGCCATACGCGCCAAGGGGCTCATTCCCGGAACCGTCTCGGAGACGCTGTCCGAGAAGCGGATCGATGCGCCAGGCAAAAAGTAACGGTCCGGGGTCACGGCGCAGCCGAATCGCCGCCGATCCGGGTTGTTCCGGTTCCCGAAATGCATGAAATCCTTTCCTGCCGTCTCGGTTGTGACGGTTGTCGATATTTGATATAGTGTTACTATTGATCTTTAGGGGGAAATCGGGTGAAGAAATATACATTAAACAACGGTTTGCGCGTCGTGATCGAGACGATTCCGACCAGCCGTTCGGTCTCGTTCGGCATCTGGGTGAAGACCGGCTCCCGCTACGAAACGCCAAGCAACAACGGGATTTCCCATTTCATCGAGCATATGCTGTTCAAAGGAACCAAGCGCCACAGCGCCAAGGAGATCGCCGACCGGTTCGACGGAATCGGGGGCAACGTCAACGCGTTCACGTCCAAAGAGTATACGTGCTATTACGCGAAAGTGCTGGATCAGCATCTTCCGATTGCGGTCGATATTTTGTCGGATATGTTTTTCGAGTCGCAGCTGGCTCAGGAAGAGCTGGCCAAAGAGAAAAACGTCATCCTCGAGGAAATCTCGATGTATGAGGATACCCCCGACGACACGGTACACGATTTGGCGTCCCGCGCCTCGATGGGCGATCACCCGCTTGCTTATTCCATTCTCGGAACGGCGGAGCGCCTGAACGCAATGGGCCCTGCCGATTTGAGACAATACATGTCCGAGCGCTACTCGGTCGCAAACACCGTCGTAAGCTTGGCGGGCAACGTGGACGAGAAGGTATTGGAGCTCCTGGAGAAGCACTTCGGCGGCTTTAACGTCGCCGGCCAAGAGATGAAGCTGGAAGCGCCCGCCTTCCGGCCCGGCGCGCTTTTCCATAAGAAAAAGACGGAACAGAACCATCTGTGCCTTACGTTTCCGGGAGTCGCGAACGACGATCCGAAGATGTACGCCATGATCCTGCTCAACAATACGATCGGCGGCGGCATGAGCTCGCGCCTGTTCCAGGAGATCCGCGAGAAGCGGGGACTGGCTTATTCGGTTTATTCGTACCATACCTCGTATGCGGACAGCGGCCTGTTCACGGTTTATGCGGGCACCGCGCCGAAGCAGACCCAGGACGTGTACGATCTGACGCTGGAGATGCTGGCGGACGTTCAGGCGAAGGGGCTGACGGAAGCGGAAATTCATCGCGGCAAGGAGCAGCTGAAGGGCAACCTGATCCTGAGCCTGGAGAGCACCAGCAGCCGAATGAACCGGATCGGCAAAAACGAGCTGATGCTCGGACGCCATTATACGCTGGACGAGATGCTGCAGCGGATCGACGACGTCCAAGCGGAAGACATCGAAGCAATGATCGCCAGAATCATGGGAGAAGCCGGCTCCATCGCCGTCGTGGGAGCGAAGGAAAACGTGTTGTCCGGTTTGGGGAGGGAATTTCTTGTATCCAGTTCAACTGAAGAGGCTTCCGGGGAATGAAGACGTTCCGTTGCCGAAGCGGATGTCCGATTGGGCCGCAGGATTCGATATTCATGCCGCGGTGAGCGAGCCTCTTACGCTCGCACCGGGTCAAAGGGCGCTCGTGCCGACCGGCTTCGCGATGGCGATGCCTCGAGAGTTGGAGGCGCAAGTCCGGCCTCGCAGCGGGCTTGCCCTGAAGCACGGCATTACGTGCTTGAACTCGCCCGGAACGATCGATGCCGATTACCGGGGCGAAGTAAAAGTGCTGCTCGTCAACCTCGGCCAGGAGCCGTTCGCGATCGAACGCGGCGAACGCATCGCCCAGCTCGTCTTCCAGCTCGTGCCGCAAGTCGAGCTGTCGGAAGTATCCGAGCTGCCGGACACCGATCGCGGCGCCGGCGGATTTGGCCACACCGGCAAATAAGGCTGCGCACCATGCGCCCTTCAAAATTACCTCTTGCACAACGGACGCTTATTTCGCGTCTTCGGCGGGCAAGAGGTTTTTTATTGTTTAGGGAACGATGCGACTTGATTTCCCGTAGGTAACGGGGGGGCTCCCCCAAAAGTAATCGGAATCCGCTTCGAAGCATCACGTCACTTTTGGGGGATTCAATACAGGGGGGCTCCCCCAAACGTTTCTTTTGGGGGATTTGTTCCTGCCCTGCTACAAAACTGATTCGACAACCGTCTTTTACATGAAAGGGGGGACGGCGGCACGATGGAGGAAGGCCCGCAAGTACCCGAGCTGTTCCAGCGCTTGTTCCGGGAGCATTACCCCGAGGTGGCAAGAAAGCTCTATGCATTGACCGGCGATTATGCGGCGGCGGAGGATCTGTCCCAAGAGGTGTTCCTGAAGCTCTACCGGAGCCCTCCGGATCGGCTCGAGGCCGTGGGTGCCTGGCTGCACCGGGTGCTGACCCGGGTCGGTTACGATTATTTAAGGCAACAGACGTCGAACAAAGCGTTATTGGAGAAGGAAACCGCCCGTATGGCATCTTGGTCGGAAGCCGCCGCCCCTTCGGGAGAGACGGAGGTCATCCGCGAATGGGAAAAGGATGTGGTCCGCCGGGTACTGCAGAAGCTCTCGGACCGGGACCGGACCGCTCTCTTGCTTCGGGAAGAAGGCTACAGCTACGAGGAGATAGCCGTTCGTCTGGAAGTGAACCCGAAGATCGTCGGCACTTTGCTGGCCCGGGCAGAGGCGCGTCTGAAGAAGAAATACGGGCAGGAGGAGGAGCGGAGCGATGGCGGAGGAAGCGAAGAGGAACGGCGGGGAGCCGGGATTTGATACGGAACGGGCTTGGGAACGGTTCGAGAGACGGGCGGCCCGGGAACCGATTCCGGTTTTCTGGAAGCAGGCGGAGGAAGCTTTATGCTCGGAAGAAACCAGGATTGAAGCCATATCGGCCGGGAATCCGGAACAAGACGCGAAGGACGGTGTAAGAGTGATGAAAAAGTTGGAAGCAATCCATGAGGCGCAAGGGTCCCCGGTTGTCGAGGCGACGTCGGGTGCAGGACCGGCAAGTGCGAACGGGGCGAACGGAGCTTGGCGGACGGAGAGACCGGCGAAACGCAGGCTTCGGAGGCTGACCGCAGGGGTGGTTGCCGCCGCCGTGGGCATCGGTCTGTACACCACCCCCTTGGGGGACCGCGTGCTGGCCGCCATGCAGCAAACCTTCCGCATCCAGCATATGGTCGGAGTCGGAATCTCGGCGGATGACATGGCAGCCGTCTCGGATCTTCTGGAGCACGGCTCGCCGGACGGAGACCGGAGCTTCAGCCTCGCCCAATACGGCACCTTGACCCAATCCGGCGGCGGGGAGTCCGTTGCCTTGACTTGGGACGAAGCGGAAAAACGGATGGGCGGCCCCTTGCTCCAACTGGAAAATCCTACGGCCCCCGACTATCAACCGGCAACGACGCTTACGTTCAACCTGAAAGTGAAGGCGGTCAACCGGCTGCTCACCCGTTTGGGCGGCAGCTCCACCCTCCCTGCCGAAGCGGATGGCAAAGCGATTCAGCTGTACGTCCCGGCAGGAATCTCCACGGAAGGAGCCTTGTCAGGCAAACCGGCGCGGCTGCTCGAATTCGGCAAGCCGGAGCTGACCGTGGAGGACGGAATCGATGCGGGCGCCGTCCGCGAAGCGGTTCTGGGGCTGCCCGTTCTGCCGGACAGCCTGCGCGCGAAGCTGGCCGCCATCGGCGACTGGCGGAGCACTCTCCCGGTTCCTGCCCAAGACGGCGTGACGACCAACCTTCGGCTGGGCGGGCATGATGCGGTCATGACCGTGGACGGCTCGCAGCGCTACTTGCTCTGGCTCGACGGGGACCGGATCAGCCTGCTGAGCGTCGATACGAAGGATTTCCCCACGGATTCCGCCTTTCAGAGGGCCGCGGAGGAGCTTGTGCAGCCATGATGATCGATACGTCGGACTTGACCAAGACCTATAACGGCCGCGGCGGCTGCCGCGGCATTACCCTGCAGGTGCCGGAGGGCTGTATCTTCGGCCTGCTGGGACCCAACGGTGCCGGCAAAAGCACCTTCGTCAAAATGCTGGTCGGGCTCCATCGCCCCGATTCGGGAAGGGCCACCGTTCTGGGGCAGCCCCTGGGCCGGCCGGAGGCGCGACGCAAGCTCGGGTATTTGCCCGAGCTGTTTCGCTTTCAGGATTGGCTGACACCGGTGGAGGTGCTTCGGTTCCATGGCCGGTTGGGGGGGCTGAGCCCGAAGGAAACAAGATCCCCCGCCTTCCGCAACCGAGTCCGGGATACGCTGGAGCTGGTCGGCCTATCCGAAGCCGCGAACCGCCGGGTCGGCGGCTTCTCCAAAGGAATGCAGCAGCGTCTCGGCCTGGCTGTCGCCCTGCTCCTGGATCCCGAGTTCGTGATCCTGGACGAACCCGCTTCCGCGCTGGACCCCATCGGCCGCTATGAGATTCGCAGTCTGCTGAAGCAGCTTCGGAGCAAAGGGGTAACGATTTTTCTCAACACCCATCTGTTGGAGGATGTAGAGGAGCTGTGCGACGAAGCCGCCTTCCTCTATGAAGGAGAGCTGCTGGCGTCGGGGCCGCTGGACAAGCTGATCGGCGGTTCGGGCGAGAGCGGGGACGGCGGCGTCAACTGGCGCTTCCGGCTTGGCGGCTGGCTCCCGGAGACGTGGGAGGAACTGAATGATGCCGTCGGCGACGCGCTTTCTGCCATGATGCGGCTGGTCGAGAGCGACGACAGCGGCAACGCTTTTCTGACCGCCCGCGTAACGGACCGGGAACAGGCCGGCTACCTGGCCACCTTGTTCATCCGAAGCGGCTTGACGCTCTACGAATCCGGGCCCGAGCCTAGCAACCTGGAAGCCTGGTTCGTCCGGATGGCCCAGTCCCGCAGAGGAGGTGTCCCGCAATGACGATGTACATCTCCGCCACCTTCAGGGAGCTGACCCGCAAACGGGTGTTTCTGGTCACGTTAATTCTGACGATCATCTTTCTGGTCCTGTTCGCGTTCGGGGTTCGTGAGCTGGCCGGCACGGACGGGCAGAATCAAGATTCTCCCGCCGAACGATTGCTGAACAGCATGGTGCTGACGGTGCTGGGGATTTTCTTCGCGCAGTTTCTGGCGGCCTTCTTCGTCCTCTTCACGACGATGGGGACCGTCACGGGCGAACAGGAGAACGGCCTGCTGCTGGCCGTCGCGGCCCGCCCGATCCCCCGCTGGAAGCTGTATCTCGCCAAATGGCTGGGCCACGCCGTCTGGATCGCCGTATACAGCACGGTTCTATTTGTCTCCGTGGTTTGGACCGTTCACGGCTTGGCGGGGCTTCCCGTATTGGCGGAGGACATGCTGCGAGGCTGGGCGTTGTTTGTCTGGATGCCGCTTCTTCTTCTCACGCTGACGATGCTGGGCTCCGTCTATTTGCCGATGCTGGGCAACGGAATCTGCGCTGCCTTGTTGTACGGGTTCGCTCTTTTCAGCGGGCTGGTCGAAGGGGTGTCGGCCTATGGAGGGATCAATCCCGCCGTGGGAAAATATGTCCTTCTGACCGGGCTGATCCTGCCCACGGACTCCGTCTACCGCAGAAGCCTCTATGAGCTTCTTGGGGGAGCGGATTGGGCCGGATTGGCGACCTCGGACATGGGGCCTTTTTCGATACCGAGCGTGCCTTCCAATGCCTTTCTCCTGTATACGGCAGGGTACGCGATCGTTCTTCTTCTGCTGGGGTGCAGGGCTTTCAGCCGGAAGGACCTGTAGCGAGGTTCTTCCAGGCGACGCCCCGAAGCATCCCGGGCCCAATCCGCGCACAAAAAAAGACACGCATGCGTGTCTTTCGCATTTTTGGGTGATTTGAAGACGAGAGGGGCGTATTTCACGTCCCAATAATATTATTATAAAATTTCGATTCGAATAAGTCTATATTTGGGAAGAAATTTCCTATAATATCTTCCTCGTGTCCACAAGCCACAGACGAACGAGGAGGCAGAGAAGCGATGTTTCCAGATTTGATGCTGCATCCGGAATACAAGCGGAACCAGACGAAGGCATGGTGCGATCAGCTGGCGGCGAAGACGGGGAAGTACGAATTTCCCTGGCGCACAGTCCCCGATGGGAGAACGGCGGAGGACATTTTCACAGACAAGTTGGGCAAAGCGATTCGGGGCAAGGTGCTGGACGTGGGGTGCGGCCACGGAGATTTTACGAGCCGATGGGCGGATCTAGCGGATGAGCTGGTTGGGTTCGACATAACGGCAGGGTTCATCGCGACCGCCAATCGGAACCGGCCGCCGAATGTCCGGTATGTCGTAGGGAATACGCATGACGGTCTGCCGTTTTCCGACGATGCGTTTGATGTCGCCTATACCAAAAAGGGGCCGACGAGCTGGTACGCGGAAGGAAATCGCGTCGTTCGTCCAGGAGGTGCGCTTCTGATGCTTCATCCCGGCGATGGGCTGGGAGCGGAGCTTGCGCGCTGCTTTCCGGGGCTGCTTCCGCAGCCGGAACCGGGAACTCCGATTCGGGATACGGCCTTGGAACGTCTGGCCGCCAGCGGGCTTGTCGACATCGAATGGTCCGTTCTGGAAGAGGCGGGCTGGCTTCCGACGCCCGAAGACGTCTGGGAGCTCGCCTGTTTTGGGCAAAGCGAGGGGTTCTCCCGGTACGTCAGAGAGACGTGCTTCGAACGGATCGTCGATCAGTTCGCAAGTCATGCGGTCTATGGCAAAGGCATCCGAACGACCGGAAGCTTCTACTTCGTGCAGGCGAAAGCCGCCTCCGTCAAATAAGCGCCTCCTGCCGGATCAGCTCCTTGCGGACCGCCTGCACGTCCGACACGCCATTGCCGACGAATTGGGCAGCGGCGACGCCGGCCGCATGTCCGGTGGCGAAGGAAGTGCCGATGACGCGGGCGGAGGCGAAGGCGACCGGGTCGCACGAAATAATGCGGCCGGCGCACCACAAGTTGCGGATTCCCGCGACTTTGAGCGATTGCAGCGGAATTTCGTAAAACGATTTGTCCCGAATGTGGCGGTAGACGGCGGGAGCGCCTTTCTCGTGGATCTCGACCGGCCAGCCGCCTCTGGCCACCGCGTCGGGGCAGCGGACGCCGTTCAGGATGTCTTCCCCTCTCAGCGTGCCTTCACCGACGACGTGCCTCGTCTCGCGAACGCCGATGGCCGGCCCGGTCTGGCCGAGGTAGGCATTTTCGAAGCCGGGTATGTAACGCTGGAACACGCGCAAATAAGACCATGCCTGCCGCCGCGCCGACATTTCGGCCTCCGTCAGGCTCGACGAATCCAGTCCGTTGACGTACTCGTCGGCGAACATCGCCAGCACGTCCTGGGAGCCGGGGAGCCGCAGCACCATTCCTTTTTCTTTGGTCAGGGACGTCTCGCCGTTCAGCTTCGCCTGCTGGATCACTTCGGTGAAGCCGTTCCGCGCCAAATCCGCATGCGGAGCCACGCCGCCGATACGCATAACCAAGGTGCTTGCCTGCACCTGGCCTTCTTCGTCGCCGAACCGAACTTGGCCGCCGGCCAGAACGGAAAGGTCGGCCTCGCCGCTCGCGTCGACGAACGCCGAAGCTTCGACGAGGAAGCGGCCGGTGTGGTCGTAGCATTCGATCGCCCGGATCGCTCCGTCTTCCACGACGGCCCCGATGACCTGGCAGTGCAGCAGCGGCTTGGCGCCGGACGCCAGCACGACCTGGTCGAGCGCGTATTTGGTCGCTTCCGCGTCCAGCAGGACGATGACGTTGCCGGATCGCGGGTTGCGGTACGGTTCCCGGTACATATGAAGCTGGCGGAGTTCCTCCAGCACCTTCTCGCCGACGCCGCCGACGATTTGCTCATACGGATCGCTCTGCGTGAAAAAACCGCAAAACGTCAGCACGGAGCTGTGCGTGGCGGCACCGCCCAAGTAGGGATTTTTCTCGATGAGCAGGGTTCGCATGCCTGCGTTCGCGGCACCGACGGCTGCGGCCACTCCCGCGCTTCCTCCGCCGGTTACGACAACATCGAATTTCATTTTCCTCTCGCTCATGCGAACATCCTCCTTGAAAATCAATCAGACAAGCCCTCTATCTTATTCTTATTCGACGCGGATACATAAAAGTCTTCTAATTTGGCGCTCATCTTTGAAAATTCCTCTTGAAAAAAACCGGAAGTCAGGGGAATGCAGGGCGAAGTGGAACTTTTCGGAAGAAAATGCGTATAACCTGTTGTCGCTTCAAGCGAAGATCAGATGGAGAATGCGGGGGATCGGACAAAGATGGGGAGTTTGGCACCGGATCAAGGCATGGGCATGTTCGGTTTGATTTTCAGGATTTTTCCGATCGTCTTCATCATCGTGCTCGGCTTGATCGTATTCCGCGCGGTGCGGGGAGTCGGGGAATGGAGCCGCAACAACCGGTCGCCGGAGCTCAGCGTGCGCACGAGAGTGGTCAGCAAGCGGACGGAAGTTTCGCATCATCATCACAATACGAACGACTCGTTCCACAGCCACTCGGACACGGCTTATTACGCGACTTTCGAGGTAGAGAGCGGAGACCGCATGGAGCTGAAAATAAGCGGTCGCGAATTCGGAATGCTGGCCGAAGGGGATATCGGGAAGCTGACTTTTCAGGGGACGCGGTATCTCGGATTCGAGCGGGAATGAAATGTTAAAAAAGCGCCCTTCCGGAATCGCCGGGAGGGCGCTCTTGCGCGTCAGCGCGGCCTTACGAGCTGCAGCCGATAGACGTATTCGAACAGGAATTCGAACGCCTCGAGATGCTTCTTGGCCTCGAACGCGTCGCGTCCCCAGGCGTATATGCCGTGCTTGCGCAGCAGAATCCCGGGAATGCGCGGATTCAGGCGTTCCGTTACTTCCGGCACGATGCGCGGAATGTCGGCGAAATTGGAGACGATCGGCACGTCGATGACGGCTTCTTCGTCCCAAATGTTGAACGCCTTGATCAGCTCGACGCCTTCGACCGGGACGGCGCGACGATCCCAGAACAGCTCGGAGACAAGACTGTTGAACACGGAATGGATGTGGAAAATGGCTCCGCAACCGGTAAGCCGATAGATCTCGCAGTGGATCAGCGTCTCGGCGGACGGCTTCAGCTTCGTCGGCTCGCAAGCCCCGCCGGTCTGGTCGACGAGCAGGAAATCTTCCGGCGTGGACGCCGCCTTGTCCTTGCCGCTTGCCGTGACGGCGAAGACGAAGTTGTCCGGCTCGAAGCCGCCGACTCGCATCGACATGTTGCCGCTCGTGCCCGGGAACCAGCCGCGCGAAGCGAGATCGGCTTTGGCGATGCTGAGTTCGCGGTAGATCCGCTGCTTTTCTTCCAGTAGAATCGGTTCGCTCATGAATTCCAGTCTCCTTGCTCCAGATGATGGACGACGTCGCGGAACGTCTCGAACGGGATGTGCGGCAGCCCGAGCTCGCGGCAGCGTTCGGTCAGATGTGACCGGGAGAAGACGAGGTCCACCAGCTTCGCTCCGGCAAAATCGGTGATGCTGTCGCCGATCATGATACGGGTGAAGCGATCCTGCGGGAAGCGGCGGATAATCGTCGTCTTGCACATGCCGCAGTCGTTGTCGCACGCGTCATCGCAAGCGTGGGGCCAAGTGATCCGGACCCGTTCGCCGCTGAAGTCGCTGCCGTTGCAGAAAATATGATCGTGCGGAATGCCGAACGGCTCGAGCAGCGGATAGACGAAAAAGTCGATGCCGCCGCTCGTCACGTAAAATTCCACTCCGTGCTCCCGGCACCAGGCCAGCAGCTCGGAGAAACCGTCGCGGATTCCCGCGTTTTCCAGCACGTAGGCGGTCAGCTCTTCCTTCATGGAGGAGGGTAGCAGCGCGAACATCTCGCCGACGCCTTGACGAACGGACTTCTTCAACGCGACGATATCGCGGACGATCGGCTCCCAACCCGGCGGGTTAAAGTGCTTCATCAGCGCGACGATATTGTCGTTCAGCGTAATCGTACCGTCGAAGTCGCAGAACAGGACGGGGGGCTTGCGAAAAGAATCGGTCATGCGTTCCGTACCCCCCAACGTTCGACGGCGATCCGCAGCTCCTCGTGCTCCTTCGCCGCTTCCGCCAGATCGCGGCCGGCCAGCACGGCGTCGATCGCCTGCCGGAACGCCCGGCCGCCGGCCGCCGCGCCGAGCGGATGTCCGTGAACGCCGCCGCCGGCGTTCACGACGACGTCATGGCCGAAGTCGCGAAGGATGAGCGGGACGAGGCCGGGATGGATGCCGGCGGACGGTACCGGGAACGGCGCCCGGAGCGGCAGGGACGGATCGATAAGGGCCGCTTGGACGGCCAGGTTCTCTTCCTTCGGCATGACGACGGAGCCGTAGGGGGAAGGGAACAGCGACAAGTCCGCGCCGGCGATTCTCGTCAGCTTGCCGAGCAGAAGCGGCGCGGCGATGCCGTGGTAGGGCGACGGGTAGAACGCGCCCGCAAGCGCCGGATGAGCGGCGATCGGCACGTTGATGCCGCTGTCCGCAGCCAGCTCCGCCATCGCGTCGTAGCCGTAGGACAGCACGTTGAACAGGAAGCCGTTCGCGCCGGCGTCGATCGCCCGGCGGGCGTTCTCGCGCAGCTTCGAGGTAGGGCCGGTCAGGTTGGTGAAGTAAATCAGCTTCTGACCGGTCGTCTTCTCGGCTTCGCGCGCGGCGTCCACGCATACTTCCACCCGGCGCTCCAACGGCGTCAGCGGATTCTCGAACAAAATCTCGTCGTCCTTGATCAGGTCGACGCCGCCGAGCGCCTGCTGCAGGAACTGCTCGCGCAGTCCGTCCAGGTCGTAGCCGATGACCGATTTGAAGATGCTCATCAGCAGCGGACGCTTGTCCACGCCGAGCGTCTCGCGAACGCCGGCGATGCCGAAGCGCGGCCCGCTGAACGCCTGCAGGAATTCGGCCGACGGCTGCAGGTCGAGCAGCTTGATGCGGCCGTCCATCGACAGCTTGCCGAACACGGTGACGAGCAAAGCCGGCAGGTCGCGGCTGAAGTTCAGCTCGGGGTAGGCGATCGTAATGTCGGCGTAGCGTTCGCCGGGAGCGGCGCCTTCGGGCTCGTGCGGCCGAACGTCGACGACGAGGCCGAGATGCTTCTCCATCTTCTGCCGCGTCACTTCGGGCAGGTCGGTCCAGCTGCCGACGGTCAGGCCGACGGCGATTCCTTCCGCTTTCTTGCGGAAGTCGGCCTTGTCGTCGTAGAGCCGGTATGTGGCCAACGTGTAGCCTGGCTTCGCGTAGGAAGCGTTGCTCATTTTGTCATCCTTCTTTCTGTTTCTCGTCAAGCGCAGAAGCTCAGTTTGCTCGCCAAAACCTGCATTTGTGCAGGTTTTTGGGGACTTGAGCGGCTTTCGAGGTCTAAAGCCTGCGATTATGCATCTTTTTCCGATGCACCCCCGCGAATCGGGCTCTCAAGCCTTCCAAAACCTGCACATTTGCAGGCTTTTGCGCCCGAGGCCCACATTCGCATGCCAAAAACTGCACAATTGCAGTTTTTGGACGGAATTCATCGCGTGATCAACAGTCCGGCTGCTCGCCAACGTCACTTTTGGGGGACTTCATCCCGGGGGCTCCCCCGAAAGTAATCGGAATTCGGTGCGGAGCTTCACGTCACTTTTGGGGGCATGTTCCCGGGGGCTCCCCCGAAAGTAATCGGAATTCGGTGCGGAGCTTCACGTCACTTTTGGGGGAGCCCATCCTGCGAGAGCGCTTCGTCGGCAATGGCCCGGCCGATCTCGCCGGCGCGCTTGGCGCAGCGGTCCATCGCTTGGCGGACCGCAGAGGCGAAGCCGAGCCGCTCGAGCGTCTCGATCGCCGCCTGCGTCGTACCGTTCGGCGACGTTACTTTGCGCCGCAGCTCGGCTGGCGCTTCTCCGGTGCGGCGCACCATCTCGGCCGCGCCGAGCACCGTCTGCACGGCGAGGTCGCGCGCCGCTTCCGGCGTCAGTCCCTGGGCGGCGCCGGCATCGATCATCGCCTCCATCATGTAATAGATGTAGGCGGGCCCGCTCCCGGATACGGCCGTGACCGTATCCAGGAGGCGCTCTTCGACGACCGTCGTCATGCCGATGGCGTCGAACAAGGCAACCCCGAGCGAGCGGCCTTCCGGAGACAGCGACTCGGAGAAGCTGATGCCGGCCGCGCCGAGACCGATCGTGCTCGACGTGTTCGGCATCGTGCGGACGATCGGATGCGGCCTGCCAAGCAGCGCTTCGATCGTGCCGATCGACAGGCCGGCGATGACCGACACGAGGATCTGCTCGCCGCGCAGCTTCGGCTTCAGGGAGACCAGCGCGGCCGCCGCGTCCTTCGGCTTCATGCCGAGCACGATGACGTCGGCTTCGGACAGCGCGCGCTCCCGGTCTGCGGGATCGATCGCCGGAACGACGCCGTACGTCCGCTCCAGTTCCCGCAGCCGGTCCGCGTTGCTGCGGTTCATCACGCGGATTTGCCGCGGCGAGGAGACGTTTTTCTCCACAAGGCCGCGCAGGATCGCTTCGGCCATCGAGCCGGCGCCGTAAAAACAAAGGGTAGCGTTCGCCGGAAGGGAAGTAGCGGATTGCGTCATGATCGGAACAACTCCTAATTGTTCGAATGGTAAGGCGGTCGGTCTATGGATCAGCCCCGAACCTGGCCGGAGCCGGTCACGATGAATTTGGTCGAAGTCAGCGCCGGCAGGCCCATCGGTCCGCGCGCGTGAAGCTTCTGCGTGCTGATGCCGATCTCGGCGCCGAAGCCGAATTCGAAGCCGTCGGTGAAGCGGGTGGACGCGTTATGATAGACGGCGGCGGCGTCCACTTCCTGCAGGAAACGGTCGGCGTGGCCGGCCGTTTCGGTGACGATGCATTCGGAGTGCATCGTGCCGAACCGGCGGATGTGGTCCAGCGCCTCGTCCAAATCTTTCACGACCCGAACGTTCAGGATGTAGTCGTTGTACTCGGTCGCGTAATCCTCGTCGGTCGCCGCTTTCGCCCAAGGAATCAGCTCGCGGGAAGCGGCGTCTCCGCGAAGCTCGACGTCCCGCTCGCGGAAGCGCTCGGCGAGTTCCGCAAGATGACGCTTCGCGAACGACTCGTGGACGAGCAGCGTCTCCATGGAATTGCAGACGGAGGGACGCTGCACTTTGGCGTTGATCGCGATCGCTTCGGCCATGGCGGGCTGCGCGGTATCGTCCACGTACGTATGGCAGATTCCGGCTCCGGTCTCGATGACCGGCACGGTGGCGTTCTCCACGACGTTGCGAATGAGGGAGGCGCCGCCGCGCGGAATGACGACGTCCAGCAGGCCGTTCAGCTTGAGCATCTCGTCGACCGAGGAGCGGTTCGGATCCTCGATCAGCTGCAAGGCGTCGGGCGGCATCGCGGAGGAGGCGAGCGTCTCGCGCATAATGCCGACGATCGCGCGATTCGATTCCAGCGCGGCGGAGCCGCCGCGAAGCACGACCGCATTGCCCGTCTTCAGGCAGAGCGCAGCCGCGTCGACCGTTACGTTGGGACGCGCTTCGTAAATCATGCCGATGACGCCGAGCGGAACGCGCTTCTGAACGACATGCAGCCCGTTCGGGCGGTCGAACGTCTCGAGCACGTCGCCGACCGGGTCGGGCAGCTCCACGACTTCGCGCACGCCTTGCGCGATGCCTTCGATCCGTTCGGGCGTCAGCTTCAGTCGGTCGAGCAGGGAAGAGGACGTTCCGTTCTCTTTTCCGCGGCTCAAATCCCGCTCGTTGGCGGCGATAATCTCTTCCTGACGGGAGATCAGCGCGTCGGCCAGCCGCAGCAGCGCCTCGTTTTTTTGTTCCGTCGTCAACAGGTTCAGCGCGGCGGCCGCGTTTTTGGCCAGCGCCGCTTTTTGTCTGACTTCACTCATGCAATTGCGCCTCCTTTTTCACATGGGTCGTGACCCAATCGTCCCGATGAATGACTTCGATGCGGGATACGCCCGCCCTCCGGGTCGCCTCGTCGCTTGGGAGACCGGCGGCGGCCACCGTCTGCCAGGCCGAATAGTGCGTCACGCCCCGGCCGAGCGTGCGGCCTTCCGCGTTCGCCACCTCGACGACATCGCCCGGATGGAACTCGCCCTCCGCGCCGGTGATGCCGGCAGGCAGCAAGCTTTTGCCTCCGTGCAGCAGCGCTTCTTCCGCCCCCGCGTCGACGAAAATTTTCCCTTGCGGAACGGCGAGGAAGCCGATCCACTTTTTGCGCGCGGGAAGCGAGTGGAGGGAGGTCGTAAAATACGTCCCTCTGCCGCGCCCGTCCACCGCGTCCGCCAATTGGCCGGGCTCGCTCACCCGGCCGATGAAGGTGGCGACGCCGCCGCCCATCGCGATGCGCGCCGCCTCGATCTTCGAGCGCATCCCGCCCGTCCCGACGCTCGATCCCGCGCCGCCGGCAATGCGGTACAGCTCCTCGGAGATGACGTCGATCCGTTCGATCCTACGCGCGCCCGGATCGACGCGAGGATCGGCGGTATACAGTCCTTCGATGTCCGTCAGGATGTACAAGGCGTCCGCTTTGGCCAGGTTGGCGACGAGCGCCGACAGCGTGTCGTTCTCGCTGAATTTGAGCTCGTCCGTCGCCACCGTATCGTTCTCGTTGATGATCGGGACGACGCCTTGCTTCAGCAGCTCCTCGATCGTGCGCTCCGCATATTGCGAACGCGTCCGGCTGCCGAAGTCGGGCCGCGTCAGCAAGATCTGGGCCACCGCCAGACCGTGTACGCCGAACGCCTCTTGGTAAGCCTCCATCAGCAGCGCCTGGCCGACGGCCGCGGCCGCCTGCTTCTGGTGCACCTGCTGCGGCCGCGCCGCATAGCCGATCCGGCGGAAGCCCGCCGCGACCGCTCCCGACGTGACCAGCAGCACCTGGGTGCCGCTTTTCAGCAAAGACGACAGTTCATCCGCGAAAAAACGGACGCGTTCCCGGCTCAAGCCTCCCTCCTCGGAGGTCAGCGAGCTGCTGCCTATTTTGACGACGATTCGCCTGCTCATCTCTCTCCCGCCTTCGCTAAAAGCATCTGCCGCCAAACAACAAAAAAACTTTCATCCTTCTTCCAAAGGACGAAAGTTGCCTTCCGCGGTACCACCTTCATTGACGCCGTCCCGATCGGGCGCGGCATCCGCTTGAATCCTGGTAACAGCAGGAACTGTCCGGCTCGTCGCCGGCCGCTCGGGGGTGGGAGAAACGGGGAGCCGCGCGGATTCTTCCAGCCAAGGAACCCGCTCTCTGATGCCGCCCGTGTCCGTTTCGTTGCCCGTCGTCGCGTTTGTCGCTTCATGGGAACCGCCCGTCGCAGGCGGCTTTGATTAAATTTAAGATTACCACGCTCACCGGCCTTTGTAAAGGAACGAACGGGGGGATTCGGAGGAGATCGGGAGGAGCCGCCCGCTTCGACAAAATTCGTTCCGAACCGGGCAAGAAAGCGGGGGATATAGGCAGAAAGGTGGGAGGTAGGGAAGAATCTTTGGACTCTACTGTTCCCTTTGCCCGCATGATATAGTCGGCTTGAATCTACCATGCTTTTCCTTATCCTGCCGCTTTCAACCAGAACTGCATCCAATATCGGTACCGATCGATCAATTTGGAGAGGAGTTCACATTCATGTTCGAATGGTTCGAAAAGCTGGTCAAAGACATCGTTTGGAAGGCGATCGACGATTTTCTCGAGGCGCTGCCGGGCGAACTGGAGGACAAAGTATTCGAATTTCTAAGCGGCCTCACAGCCGGGGAGACCATCTCGGCTTCCCCGCTGGTCAAAGTCCTCGCCGTCGACGGCGCGGCGGAGACCGTGACGTTGCTCGTGAGAGGATCTCTATCCTTCGGAGGGGTTACGCCTTTCACGCGCATCGAGATCGTCGTTTCCTCCGCGCGCGCTGACATTCATGCGGACGGATCCGAGCCTCCGATTGCGATCAAACGATGGAACACGGTGCTCGGCGACTTGACGGTCGAGAAAAAGAAGACGTACAAGGGCAATCTCGCCTTCGGCTACGACGATAGCGGAGGAGGAAGCTGGCTCGGCCAGGGCTCGCTCAAGCTGATACCGCTCAGCCTCGGAGCCGGCATCTACGGCGGCTTCAGCGACCGCGGCGTCATTCTCGGCCTGGACGCGGAAGTTCCGAAGGGAGCGTCGATTCCGCTGGGCCCGACCGGGCTGGCGCTTCGCGGCATCGGGGGCGACTTCGCCTACAATTTTATCGCCCGGCTGGAGAAGGACGGGATGCCGATCCCGCAGCCGACGGCGGCCGATTACGTCAAGTGGGCCCGCGACAAAGCGAGCGTCGACCGCTGGCAAGCCGGTCCGATCGATCAAACGTCGGTCGGCGTCGGGATCCGGACGATCATCTGCACGAAGGCCGACGAAGGATATGCCTTCGAAATGAACCCGGTCGGGTTCTCGTTTCTGCTCCCCGGGGGCACGTTTATTTTCGGCGGCAAGCTTACCGTGCTTCGGATCGAAGGCTTCGGCGCGGAAGGCTATTTCGTCTTTGACGCAGCCAGCGGCTCGCTCGCGCTCGGAGTCGGCGTCAACGTGGACATGGAGCTGTTCAAAGGCAGCGGCCAGCTGGACCTTTTTTTCTCGTTCTCCGACCCTGCCGCCTGGTCCCTGGATCTGGGCACCGAGAGCAAGCCCGTCAAGCTTGAAGTGCTGCAAAAAGTGCCCGTTCTTCATCTCCTGTTCTCGCAAAAAGCCGAAGCCTACTTCCGCATCAACCATCACCGCATCGCGTTCGGAGCCGCCTTGGCCATCGGCGGCACGTTCGAAATCGGCGATATCCTGAAGCTCGTCGCCAAGCTCGCCGTTTCGCTGAACGCCTACGTCGGCTGGGATCCCGTCCTCGTCAACGCGCAAATCAAGGTTCACGGCGAAGTCGGCATTCAAGTGTGGAAATTCGAGTTCGTGCTGACCGGCGACGCGGAAGCCGAAGTGTTTTTCCCGAATCCGACGCTGTTCAAGTTCGAGATCAAAGGCAAGCTCAATCTGCCCTGGCCGATCCCGGACGTCGAATTCGGCAAAACGTTCGGCGACGACGTTCCGACCCCTCCCAAGCTCAGTTCTCCTTTAACCGCAGGAACCTACGTCATCGACGGAGCGCCGACGAACCAATCGACGCCGGTGGAAGCGGTTCACATCATCAGCGACATGAAGTGGAATTTGGACGCGGATAAGCCGTGGCCCGATCTGGACCTGGTCGTCCCGTTCAGCCGAAGGGTGACCGACCGGACGGGAAAAGTGGACGCGAGCCAAGCGGTCAGCCCCTCCGTGCAGGGCGGCTATACGGTGACGGACGAGCTGCTCGAGCTGGAATTGACGGACCTGACGCACAACGTTCCCGTTGCCGACGTGAGAGCGGTTTGGGCGGACGGTCCCGGCGGGAGCACGGCGCAGCTTCATGTGCTCGGTCTGGATCCGTATTCGTGGATTACCGCCCAAATCGATACGTCGATAGTTCCGTTCATGGCGCAGGAGCGGACGGTCGATACGTTTTTCGGCTACGGTCCCGCGCAGCCATTGTCCGGCACGCAGCGGTTCGGCGAAGTCGATTGGACGCCGATGCGCGACTGGGACCGGCTGGTGACGGCATTCCGGCCGGAAATCGCGACCCGCATCGCCGAAACGTCCGGCTTCGAGCTTCGCTTTACCGATCGCGGCGGACAGTCTCTTCGAGTATCCGAGGTCGTCTTGTTCCTGATCATGCCGGCGCCGAAACGCTCCTTCGTCGCGATGCCTCTCGTTACCGAAGACGGCGTCAAGGCGGTCTATTACGATCACGGCACCGTGTGGGGCAACCTGCATCTCGTCTCGGCGCGCTTCGACTTTCCGGCATCCGTCGATCAATTCCGGTTGAAGCTCGAGAACGAGAGGCAGCGGCTGAACGTATACGTCGTCCGTTACCGGACGGCCGCGCCTGCGGGAACGGTCGGCTTCAGCAAGAAGCTGCTCCTGCCCGGCCGCTACCGCTTGCACCTGCACGGCGTCTCGTCGGCGGCGCATCCGTCGGGCGGCGCGGGTTCTCCGCTGCCTCCGTCCAAATCCGTCGATTGGAGATACGATAAGGATTTCGAGATCGCCTATCCGGAGACGCTGCGTCCCTACATTTTTTATTCCACGTTCGGCGATGCGGCCCTGTTCGCCAGAACGCAATTCCCGTGGTCGCAGTGGACGGCGGACGCTTGGAATCCGACGCTGTTCGGACTCGGATTCCCGCTGTACCGCCGCTATAAGCTTGCCGTCCGATTCCTCGTTCCGTATGTGAGCGGCATCTTCCCGAGTCCGCAATTGAAGCTGCGCCTGACATACGAGCAGGGCGGCGAACGGACGGAGACCGCCGTTTTGGGCCCAACGGCGGACGGGACAAGCTCCCTGCCTCCGGAGAGCGCGAACTGGATCGCCGCCCGCGGCGGTTCCGTCCCGCCGGACGAGGAGATCGTCATGCAAGCGGCGCTGCCGGCTTCCGGCACGGCGAAGCTGACGATTCTGTTCGAGCACCCGCAGAACGGAGAGGCGCGTCTCGACGAATGGTCCGGCTGCGTGTCGGCATTCGACGATTTCAGGGCGCATATGGCTTGGGGAGAGACGAGCCTGTCCGTCTATTACGACGGCGCGGGGCGCCATGTCGTGCCGGAATGTCCGTTGCCCGGCGGCACGGTCAAGCTGGGCAAGCTCGATCCGATTCGCCATTACGGAGCTTTAAGCGGCATCGGCAGCATCGTTCTGGACAAAAAGCCGCTGGCGTCCAAGTCCGCCGCGGAGGTTTCGAGCGCGCTTGCGGAAGCGGCCCGACCGGCCGATCTGCAGATCCGTTCGGATATCGGATCGATAATCCATTCGATTCCCGATACGATTCAATGGCCGGTGAAGCCTTATCCGGAGGAGCTGACCGTTCCTCCGAGCGATTGGCGCCTGCCGTCGGAGCTCGCTTCCCAGGTCGGACCGTTGGACGGCGAATCGGCGCTTCGTTTCGTCCGGTTCGCCGCGGCGTCCGGCGCGCGGTTCGGAGCCGGAGACGTGCACCTGGCCGGCCTGAACGATACGGTGACCGGCACGACCGTCGAAGCGGTCGTCGACGGGAAACAACGCCCTTACGCGCTATGGCTTCGTACGCCCGAACCGATCGACTGGCGGCGCGTCGGCGCGTCGCTCCGCATTCGCCACGTCGAACCGGATACGGGGTGTCCGAACGGATATGCGTACCGCCGAGAACTCGTCCCGGACGTAGCGGTGCTGCCGAGCTTCGACGGCAGCTCGGCGTGGCTGGTCGGCTCGCTCGGCGGTATTCCGATGAAGCTGCCGCGCGGCGAATATACGCTGACGCTTACGTTCGATTCCCGGAAAGCGGGGCTGCCGCCGTTGTACCCGGACGTTGCGGCGGGGGCTTCGCCGGAGACCGCAAGCCTGCGTTTCGTCATGCCGCTCGGACTGAAGTGGCCATTGCCGGCCGGAGGCATCACGCCGGTCCCGATTCCGATCCCGATCCCGATTCCGATTCCGGTCAAGCCGGTTCCCGTTCCGATCCCGGATCCTCATCCCGAATGGTTGCGCGACGCGGCGTCCTACTTCGCTCCCGCAGCCGGGACGTCCGCGGATTCGGCAGGTGAGACGCCGGATGCGTCCGCCTCCGAGATTTCGTCCGTCGATCGCCCGGCGTTCCTGGAATTGCCGCTGCCCGGACCATTTCGCCGGGTCGCGAACCTCATCTCATCGCTGCCGAAAGGAGAATGAACGGCCATGACGATTTATTTATCCGCACTCGGATGGATCGGAGACAAGCCGGAAGGGAATCGGCTGCGCTGGCGCGTTCCGATGGGAGAGCCGGACGGCGCCGGCCGGTATTTGGGGTTGCCGAAGGAGATCATCGTCGAACGGGCGCCCTTCGATCTGCGTTCTTATTCGAAGCGCTTCGCGGCTGCGTATTCTACGACTTGGTGGGAGACGCTGGGAAGCCCGGCGGTCGGGGGGATTTTCCTCGCGGACGAGTACAAGCTGCCCGGACCGGTCCAGGCCGTATCGTTCGTCTGGCAGGGCGGCCCGGCTCGCATCGAATTTCTTAACGGGCGGGAAGGCACGCGGGAAGGGATGAGAACCGCCGTCAACGGGGACGCGATCTCGGTCGAAGGCTCGGCGATCGATACGATCGCGGTGCTCGGCACGGGCGGCACCTTGGCCAATCTGCGCGTGCTCGATCTGTTCCGCGACCGCGGGCTGGATTGGCAGCCGATCGCCGAGATTGCCGTGGAGCGGAGCTTCACGGCCGATCTGGACACTGTCGCCAAACGGTACGGACAGCCGACGACGCTGTCCGAACGGGAGTGGGACGAGCTTAAGCAGGCGGCGCAAAAAGCGATCGCCTCGGGCCCGGCGGACGCCGTGCCGGGAGAACCGACCGCCTGGGAGACGCTGGAGCTGCTCATGGGCATTCGCTGGGAGTTCGCGCTGCTCTGCGGCTTTGCCTACTTCGACGGTCCGGACGCGACCGGCTGCGAATTCGACAAGCTGACGGACCGGCCGTTGGAACGTCCCCAGTCGTTTTCGGAGATTCTCGCGTACGCCTACCGGGTCCGCGACCCGGACAGCGGAGAGACGAGCAACATGGCCGTCGTCCCGCTGACGATGGCGCCGCCCCTCAACGCTCCGATCGCCCCGCAAGTCGTCGGAGCGGAAGTTCGCGTCCCCGAAGCGCCTTCTCCGGCGGAAGGCTCCGCCGGTTCGACCGGTTCGCTTAAACTGTTTACGCCGCTTCCGTTCCTGCCGGAAACGTATCGCGCGCAGCTTACTCACGCCGTGACCCTGTCCGACGAGCAGGCCCAGGGCGCAGAGCTGGAGGAAGCCGTCGGCGCAAGCCCGACGACGGGAGCGGGCGAGGAGAGGCGGTCTTTCTTCCTGCGCTCGCATAGGCCCGAAGATCCGCCGTCGTTCTATGAGGCGGCGCGTTCCGTCGACGTCAGCTTTCCCGATGTGCGTATTCGTTCCCGAGCGCGGGCGCTGGACGCGTGGGACCGACTCAGCGATTACTCGCCCTGGTCGGCGCCGGTCTTGCCGGAGCTTCGGCACGAGCCGCTGCCGCCGACGTTCGAGTCGGTCTCCTATGCGTCCGGTACGGCAAGCATCGTGCTCAGCGACCCGGATTGGCAGCCGGATTCGCTCGTTCGGAAAACCGGCGGACGGCTGGCCGTCTATCGGCAGACCGCCGTTCCGCGCACGGCGGACGCCGTCTTCGGCGCGGCCGTGCCCGCGGGAAGCGGCTTGTACCGCGCGACGGTGTCCGGCGTCGGCTCGCTGGCGGATTTTATCGGGGGGACGTTGTCGGTCGGAGGCTATACGGAGACGATCGCGGCGGTCTCCGGCACGGAGGTCGTATTTCGCTTGCCGGATCAGGCCGGAACCGCCGCGGCGGTATTCGGACCGGGCAGCGGCCGGCTCGTCCAGGATTTGAAACATCCGTCATTATGGACGCATGTGGCCGATTTTCCGGCGGAACATTTGCCGGACACGCTGCTGTTCTCCGATCCGCTGCCCGCTCCCGCCGGGGTATCGGTCGTCAGCTATGCGGGGCGCTTGTCATACTTCGGACGGCTCGGTCCGTTCGGCGGCATCGTCAGAGGGCTGCGGTATCCGGAGACGCCCGTCGTGCCCCCGCCTTTTACGGTGGAGCCGCTCGGCATCGATTTTTACCACCGGACGCTGCTTCAACTGCGATTTACCGTTCCGTCGCCCGACGGGGCGTTTACGGTATGGTGGTGCGACGGCGAGGCCGGCGCCGAGGAACTGGCGAGCAGAGGGGCTCCGGGCAGCCACAAGGCGCAGACGGCCAAGGACGGCTTATACTTGTATGAATCGCTCGCGCTGCCCATCCCGCAGCACTCGGACCGCATGATTACAATCGGCGTGCAGCGCGTCGGCGAAGGCGCGCAAAGCGACTTCGCGGTGGTCTCCTGCCGGCTTCCGGCTCTGCATGGATAAGAGAAAGCCCGGCAGCGGAGCTGCCGGGCTTTCTATCGGGAATCTTCGCTATTCGAACAGCTTCAGCCGGCCGATCCGTTCCGCGGCTTCGCGCAGCCGCTCCTCGGAGGCGAGAAGACCGAGCCTGACGAACCCTTCGCCGTTCTCGCCGAAGCCGTTGCCGGGGGCAACGACGACGTCGGCCTGCTCCAGCAGCAGATCGGCGAACGACATCGACGTGTGGCCTTTCGGAACCGGCAGCCAGCAGAAGAACGAGCCGGCCGGCTTCGCCGCCTTCCAGCCGATGCCTTCCAGCGCGCCGAACAACGCGTCGCGCCGGCGCTCGTACGTGGCGACCAGCTCGGCGACCGAATGCTGCGGTCCGGTCAGCGCTTCGGCCGCCGCTTCCTGGATTCCGCCGAACAGGCTGCAGTAATAATGATCCTGGATCAAGTTCAGCAGCTCCACGATCTGCGGGTTGCCGAGCGCGAAGCCGACGCGCCAGCCGGCCATGTTGTACGTTTTGGACAGCGTATAAAATTCGATGCCGGCTTCCTTGGCGCCCGGCGTCTCCAGGAAGCTGACCGGCCGCTTGCCGTCGAAGCCGATCGCCCCGTACGCGAAGTCGCTGGCGACGGCGATGCCGTGACGCTTCGCGAACCGGACCGTCTCTTCGTAAAACTCGCGGGAAGCGACGGCCGAAGTCGGATTGTTCGGGTAGTTCAGGAACATCAGCTTGGCCCGCTTCAGCGCTTCCTCGGAGATCGAACCGTAGTCCGGCAGGAAGCCGTTCGCTTCGAGCAGCGGCATGAACGCCATCTCCGCGCCGGCGAGCGCCACGCCCGACCAATAATCGGGATAGCCCGGATCCGGCACGAGGCAGACGTCGCCGGGATTCAGCAGGCATTGGCTGATCTCGACGAGTCCCGTTTTGCCGCCGAACAGGATGGCGACTTCCGTCGCCGGGTCGAGCTCGACGCCGTAATCTTCCTTGTACCGGCGGGCGACCGCTTCCTTCAGGAACGGAAAACCGCGAAACGGGGGATATTTATGGTAGAGAGGATTGTCAGCCGCCTGCTTCAGCTTGTCCACGATCGGCTGCGGGGTCGGCAGGTCCGGGTTGCCTTGCCCGAGGTTGATGACATCCCGTCCGGTGGCGGCGCGGGCGTTGGCTTTGCCCACCAAAGCCGCGAAAAACTGCTCCGGCAGCGTCTTCATGCGCTCGGCCGGCTGAATTCGAATCGACATCGTTCCCGTTCACACTCCAAATCATGCGATAAAAAGATACGATGAATGTAGCATAACCGGGCGGGCATAGGCAATCGGAAAAGACGGAATATGCGCCTTGCGCAAGCCGAAGCGGATGGAGTACGATGGGGAAAACCAAGCGGCCGCGCGTGCGGTCCGCATTGCCGAAGGAGACACGAACCCGATGACCGACAAGTGGCGCATCGCCCTTATTCAAATGGAAGTCCGCGCGGGAGAGCCCGACGCCAACTTCGCCAAGCTGGCCGAGCTGCTGGAACGGGCTGTCGGCGGCGGGCCGAAACCCGACGTCATCCTCGCGCCCGAGATGTGGAACACCGGCTATGCGCTGGACCGGATCCGCGAGCTGGCCGACGAAGAAGGACGCCGCACGAAAGCGTTCGTCGCGGATTTTTGCCGCCGTCACGGGGTGAACGTCATCGCCGGCTCCATCGCCGAGCTTCGGCCGGGCGAAGGAGGCAGCGCCGTGACCAATACGGTCTACGGCTTCGATCGCGAGGGCAACGAGATCGCCGAGTACGCCAAAATCCATCTGTTCAAGCTGATGGACGAGCATTTGCATCTGGAAGCGGGGGAGAAGACGGGCCGATTCGAATTGGAAAAGGTGCCAGCCGCCGCGATGATCTGCTATGACATCCGCTTCCCCGAGCTCGCCCGGAAGCTCGCGCTGGACGGAGCGAAAGTGCTGTTCGTGCCGGCCGAGTGGCCGCATCCGCGGCTGCATCACTGGCGGACGCTGCTGCAGGCGCGGGCGATCGAGAACCAGATGTACGTCGTAGCCTGCAATCGCGTCGGAACGAGCGGAACAACAAGCTTTTTCGGCCACTCGATGATCGTCGACCCCTGGGGCGAGATCGTCGCCGAGGCGGGCGAAGAGGAGACGATCCTGACGGCCGGCATCGATCTCGGCTTGACCGACGAAGTGCGCGGGCGCATCCCGGTGTTCGCCGACCGGAGGCCCGCCCTGTACGAGTGAAGAGGAGTCGTACCCGTTACGGAGCCGAATCGGCAGCGTCCAGCTTTTTGATCGTCTCCCGGAACACGGAGATAAAAGCTTCCGCCGCGTTGGACATATAGCGTCCTTTGCGGTAGCCGATGACGAGCGTGCGCGTCGGGCGTTCCGCCAGCCGGACATAGACCGGCGCTTGCCCGACGGCGGTGCTGCGCGCCACCATATGGGGGACGAAGGCGATGCCGAGACCGGCGGCCACGAGCGACTGCACCGTCTCGATGTTGCTGCTCTCGAACGCGACCGTCGGCTGGAAGCCGCCCTGCCGGCAGATGTCGTGCGCGATCGCGCGAAATCCCTGGCCTTTCTTGAGCAGGACGAACGGTTCGTCCCTCAGCTCTTCGACCGGCACGGAGCGTCCTTCGCCGGCCGCTTCCGCCAGCCGGTGATCCGGCGGCACCGCGAGGAAAATCTCTTCCTCGATGATCGGCTCGAAGTCGAGCGAGGGCTCGATCAGCGGCAGCGAGAGCAGGCTGACGTCCGTCCCGCCGCTGGCGGTCAGCTGCTCGAGCTTCGTCGTCGTCTCCTCGACGAGCGCGATCTCGATGTTCGGGTGCGCCGCCCGGAACGCGGTCAGCACCAGCGGCAGCACGTGGGCGCCGGTCATCGGCAGGCTGCCGACGACGACGCGCCCGCGTCTCAGGTCCGCGATGTCCTCCATTTCCCGGCGCAGCTGCTCGGTCATGTCGACGATGCGCTGCGCTTTTTCCACGAACACGCTCCCCGCATGAGTCAGCTCCACCGAATTCGTGCTTCGCTTGAACAGCAGCACCCCCAGCTCCTTCTCGAGCTTGGACAGCTGCTGGCTGAGCGAAGGCTGCGCGATATGAAGCTTCTCGGCCGCCCGCGAAAAATTCCGTTCCGCCGCGATCTGGATCACGTATTGAAGCAAGCGAATTTCCATGCGAATCGCTCCGTTTCTTTTTCGATAATCGTCTTCGCGCCGCATTGCGAAAGGGGACCCCAGTTTTCAGCCGGATCCGGGCGAGAACTCCGCTTCCGCTTTTTGCCGCATCAGACCTGCAAAAATGCGGGAATTCCGGCGTTGCCCCGTATCGATGGCGGAAAAGCCTGCGATTTTGCAGGCGCTCGGCCGGGGAATGGCCGAAAGGCTGCTTCTTCCGGGAGAAAAACGGCATTTTTGCAGCCATTTTCCTCGAGAATGCCGTCAGTCGGCGAATAAACTGCATTTTTGCAGGAATGAGGCGTTTTCGCAGCCGACTTCGCATTTAGCGCCGGCTTGCCGGGCGCAAGCCGGCGCATCGGCGCATCTCTCTGCATTATAACATGGAACTATAATCCTTATAGGTATTATATCTTGGAACAATGATCTTGCGGATGTTATGATAGATTCAGTATTTAGGAGAAGACCAACCACGGGGTGAAATGATCATGAGCAAACAGACGATGTTCGAGAAAATTTGGAACAATCACGTCATTTTCTCGGAAGAGGGCAAGCCGAGCATTCTGTACATCGACCTGCACCTGGTTCACGAAGTGACTTCGCCGCAGGCGTTCGAAGGCCTGCGCATGAACGGACGCAAGGTTCGCCGTCCGGACCTGACGTTCGCGACGATGGACCACAACGTGCCGACGAAGGACCGGTTCAACATCTCCGATCCGATCTCCAAGCAGCAAGTCGACACGCTCACGGAGAACTGCCGGGAATTCGGCGTCAAGCTGTACGACCTGAACACGATCGACCAGGGCGTCGTGCACGTCATGGGGCCTGAGCTGGGGCTGACCCATCCGGGCAAAACGATCGTTTGCGGCGACAGCCACACGTCCACGCACGGCGCGTTCGGCGCGCTGGCGTTCGGGATCGGAACGAGCGAAGTCGAGCACGTGCTGGCTACGCAATGCCTGCAGCAAGCGAAGCCGAAGACGATGGAAGTCCGCTTCGTCGGCAAGCGTCCGGCCGGCATTACGGCGAAGGACCTCATCCTCGGCCTGATCGCCAAGTACGGCACCGACTTCGCGACCGGCTACGTCATCGAGTACACGGGCGAAGCGATCCGCGGCCTGACGATGGAAGAGCGGATGACCGTCTGCAACATGTCGATCGAAGGCGGCGCGCGCGCCGGCCTGATCGCGCCCGACGAGACGACGTTCAACTATCTCCGCGGCCGCGAATACGCGCCGCAGGGCGCCGACTTCGACCGCGCGGTCGAGCAGTGGAAGGCGCTTCGTTCGGATGAAGGCGCCGAATACGACCGCGTCGTCG
The DNA here is from genome assembly GCF_014212055.1 of Cohnella zeiphila. Taxonomy (GTDB): domain Bacteria; phylum Bacillota; class Bacilli; order Paenibacillales; family Paenibacillaceae; genus Cohnella; species Cohnella zeiphila. Next base: position 99,765 of record NZ_JACJVO010000022.1, read on the forward strand.
AGCTGGACGTCGACTCGCTGATTCCGCAAGTCACCTGGGGCACGAGCCCGGGCATGGGCACGGACATTACGTCTGCGGTTCCGGACCCGGCGAAGATGGCGACCGATAACGAGCGCAAAGCGGCCGAGAAGGCGCTGGAATACATGGATCTGAAGCCGGGCACGCCGATGTCGGACATTCCGATCGACTACGTGTTCATCGGCTCCTGCACGAACGGACGGATCGAAGACCTCCGCGCCGCCGCCAAGGTCGCGAGCGGCCACCGAGTCAGCCCGAACGTGACGGCGATCGTCGTGCCGGGTTCCGGCCGCGTCAAGATCCAGGCCGAGAAGGAAGGGCTCGACAAGATCTTTACCGCCGCCGGATTCGAATGGCGCGAAGCGGGCTGCTCGATGTGTCTGGCGATGAACCCGGACGTTCTGCAGCCGGGACAGCGCTGCGCATCGACGTCCAACCGGAACTTCGAAGGCCGTCAAGGCCGCGGCGGACGCACGCACCTCGTCTCGCCGGAGATGGCCGCGGCAGCCGCGATCAAGGGCAAATTCACCGACGTTCGCAACTGGGAATTCAAATCCGAAGTGACGGCATAAGAAGGGAGCTGCATCTGTCATGCAACCATTTACGAAATTGACGGGTCTCGTCGCGCCGGTCGACCGCGTGAACGTAGACACCGACGCCATCATCCCCAAGCAATTCCTGAAACGGATCGAGCGCAGCGGCTTCGGCCAGTTCCTGTTTTTCGAATGGCGCTTCGACGAGCAAGGCAACGAGATTTCGAGCTTCAGCCTGAACCTGCCGCGCTACCAAGGAGCGGAAGTGCTGATCTCGCGCGCCAACTTCGGCTGCGGCTCGTCCCGCGAGCACGCGCCGTGGGCGATTCTGGACTACGGCTTCCGCGTCGTTATCGCGCCGTCGTTCGCCGACATTTTCTACAACAACTGCTTCAAGAACGGCATTCTGCCGATCAAGCTCAGCGAGGAACAAGTGGAAGAGCTGTTCCAGCGCACGAACGCACGCGAAGGCTACAAGCTGACGGTCGATCTGGAGAACAAGCGGATCGCCGACGATGCCGGCCTTTCCATCCCGTTCGAGCTGGACGAACACCGCCGCCAGTTCCTGCTGCAAGGGTTGGACGACATCGGCCTGACGCTGCAGCATGCGGACGAGATCGCGGCTTACGAAGCGAAAAACGAAGCTCGCCTGGCCAACACGTTTTAAGATAGCTCGTACGTTAACGCTTCGCGATGAGGCGAAAATAGTCGGCCTGCGGCCGGAGCGGTCCCGCGGAATTTTCCGCCGGACGCGCTTCGGCCGCAGGCCGTTAGCCCCAGAAAAACGCAAGCTGAGGCAGCATCTTCGGCCCTTTGTCTCCGAATCGGCAAAATTCGGGACAAAGGGCCTTTTTTTCCTCTGAATCTCGCAACTTTTACCTATTCGCGACGTCTAATGTTTCATAGACACGCCGGACGGGTAAATTGCCGCCCGTTCGGGCGATGGATCGACATTTTCGACACCGAGGTGAAGCATGAAGAAGTGGACGTCCCTGTTGTTCGTCGTCGCGGTCATGCTGTTCCTATCGGCCCAGGCAGCCGCCGCCCAGACGGTGACTCCGAAGCTGATACTGGACGGCAAAGTTTTGAATCCGACCGAGCCTCCCGCCCTTGTCGGCAATTACACGATGGTGCCGGTTCGGATCGTCGGGGAGAACTTGGGGTACAAGGTCGATTACGACAGTACCTCGAAGAAAGTGACCGTCGCGGACGGCGATTCGGTCGTGTCGATGGTGCTCGACAAGAAGGCCGCAACGGTCAATGGACAAGCCGTCAAATTGGACGCGCCTCCGACGGCCAAGTCGAACACGACGCTCATTCCGCTTCGTTTTGTCGGAGAAGCGTTCGGGCTGCAGGTTTTTTGGGAGAACTCGAACAAGTCCGTCTTCCTGTACAGCGGCCAAGCCTCCGGCGGAAGCGGTTCCGGCAGCTCGGATTCGGGCGGCTCGTCCTCCGGCGATCTGAGCGACACGCAGCCACCGGACGGCAGTCTGATCGGCATTGTGGGCCCGGAAGACGGTTCCGGGAGTGACGGGAACGGCGGCCAGCCGGATTCGGATCCGTCAAGCGGCGACCAGTCGGGATCGGTCCCGCAAGGCTCCGTTGCGCAGGTTCATTCCGTCTCCTTCGAAGACGGAGCGGTCGTGATCAAGTACAACAACGGCTTCCTCATTCCGAAGACGTCGATGTTGACCGGACCCGACCGGATCGTCGTCGATCTGCCTTCGGCGAATTTCGCCGCGGACTTCGCGCCGGCGCTCAGCACGGACGAGAACGGGAACGCGAAGCCGATCGGCGAGCTGGCGGTGACCGACGATGCGGCCTTGACGAAAATCCGCTACTCGCAGTTCGCCGACAGTCCGAGTACGCTGCGGTTCGTGCTGGACCTGAGCAAGACGTGGGGCTATACGATCTCCAACGACGCGGCGGCCGGCGTGATGAAAATCGCGCTTCAGGATCCCGCCACGCTGCCCCCGGCCGACACCGGAACCGGGACCGATACCGGAACAGGCAACCCGAAAGGGACGTACACGATCGTGCTCGACGCGGGCCACGGCGGTTCGGACCCCGGAGCGATCAGCATTACCGGCCGCTCGGAGAAAGACTTCACGCTGCCGGTCATTCTGAAGCTGCAAGCCCTGCTCGCCGCCGACAAGCGGCTGAACATCGTGTTGACCCGGTCGGGAGATACCTATCCTTCGCTGTCGGATCGATACAACCTGGCGAACTCGCTCAATGCCGACCTGTTCTTGTCGGTTCACGGGAACAGCAATACGAAGAGCTCGATTACCGGAACCGAAATTTACTACACCCGGGACGCCAGCCTCGATTTCGCGAACACCGTGCGGAAGTATGCGACGCCTTCCACCGGGCTTCAGGACCGGGGCGTCATCAAGCAGAGCCTGGCCGTCACGCGCGAGACGAAGATGCCGGCCGTATTGGTCGAAGCCGGTTATTTGTCCAATAAGAGCGACGAGAGCAAAATGTACACCGACGACTTCCAGAATTCGCTGGCGGCAGGAATCGCCGAAGCGATCAAGAAGTATTTAAACCTGGATTAATTGCGCTCCGCTCGTGCCGGGACGGCACCGGAAGACGAATCACATGGAGGAGAAAACATGGCGTTGGTGTCGCGTGGGAAGATTTGGACAAGCCTTCTGCTGGTGCTGATGCTGATCGGGACGGGAGCCGCTTATGCGGCTCCGTCTGCGTCTGCGGCCTCGGCAACCCCTTTCGGAGACGTGCCTGCGGGCCATTGGGCCGAGAAGCATATCGCCAAGCTGGCGCTGCAAGGGCTCGTAAACGGAAAGGCAGAGGGGCAATTCAAGCCGAACGATGCGTTAAGCCGCGAAGAAGCGGTCGTCCTGGCCATCCGGTTCATGGGTCAGGCGGACAAAGTGGATACGAAGGAAGTGGTTGCTTTTCCGAGCACGTTCTCGGTGGACAACTACTTTAAAGCTTATGTGAACTACGCCTTTAAGCAAGGGCTGCTCAACATGACGGAGGAGTTCAAGCTCGCGAGCTCCGAGCCGTCCAAGCCGTGGGGCAGCGCCTCCGCTTCCCGCGAATGGGTCGCCCGGCTCCTCGTGCGCGCGATCGGCAAGGAAGCCGACGCGACGGCAGCCGCGACCAAGGCGACGTCGTTCTCCGACAACGCCTCGATCGATCCGGCGCTTCTCGGCTACGTGAACGTGGCCGTCAGCACCGGGCTGGTGAAAGGCGTGGACGAGAGCAAGTTCGATCCGAAGGGCACCTTGACGCGCGCCGCCGCGGCGACCTTGTTCAGCCGGGCGGAACCGCTCGTCCAGACGGCGTACCCGGGTCAGGCGTCCGGCATTTGGCTGAACATCTCGCCGACCGAGCTCACGATGCTCCATTCCGACGGAACGACGTCGACGTACTCGGTGACGGATTCGACGCTCTTCTCCCGGGCCGACTCCGAGAAGCTGCTGACGGAAGACGCGCTGACGCTGTACGGAAAGGCGACGGTCATCAGTCCGGAAGGCGGCCAGGCCGACTACGCGGAGCAGCTCGACGACACGCCTCAGGTGAAGACGGTCGAAGGCAAGCTCGTCGTCGTGAACGAGTCCAAGCATAAGCTGTCGGTGCTCGTCGGCCAGGACGTGGAGGAGTACGAATACGACCCGGATCAGGAGCCGGTGGCTACCGATGCGGACAACAACGCGATTGAGCTCGGCGCACTGCCCGCGGACGCGAACGTCACGCTGATGGTCGACGCGTTCAGCCAGTCTCCGAAGCTCGTCGCCGTCAGCGTCAAATCGTCCACGGTCGCCAAGTCCGGAAGCGGAACGATCGTATCCGTCGATACATCGGCCAGATCGATTCTGGTGAAGGACGCTTCCACGGCGGTCGCAAGTCCGCTTGCCGTCGCCTCGACCGCCACGATCCAGAAGAACGGCACCTACGTCAACCTGCCCGAGCTCGCTGCCGGAGACGCGATCACGTATAGCCTGCTCAACGATGAAGTGACCAGCATTGTCGTAACGCCGTCTTCTGCCAATACGGTCCAAGGCTATCTGTTCAAGGTCGATACGACCGCCAAGACGGTTCAATACACGGCGGCCGCAGGCTCCTCCGACATCAAGGCGAAGTTCTATGCCGACAACGTGACCGTATCGATCCCGAACGCGACGAGCCCGGATCTCAGCAATCTGTATGCCGGCGACGCGATCACGATGACGCTGGATGCCAATGGCAAGATCGTCGGCATCGAAGTGAAATCCCGGGCGTTTACTTCGGTAACCGGGGGAACGATCACCTCGTACGATGCCGATTCGAAAATTCTGGTCGTGAAGGATCCAAGCGGCACGCCGGGCGCGTATACGCTGGACGACGCGACCAAGTTCGATCTGAACGGGACGGCGATCTCGCAATCGACGGCTTCTTACTATTTAACGAAGGGCAAGAAAGTGAACCTGGGCTATTTGGGCACGAAGCTCGTTTTCCTGTCGGTCGTCTCCAGATACGAGGGAACGGTCGTCAAAAACGATACGAACGCCCATACGCTGCAATTGACGCTGAAAGACGGCAGCAGCGTATCGGTCGGCTACGGTACGCCGGCCGTGGACATCTACGGCGTCACGACGGCCAATTACAGCAACGTGGCTGCCGGAGATAAAGTGACGGTGCTGCTGGATTCCAACCAGAACATGGCCACTTCGATTCTGGTGAACAAAACGGTTCAGTACGATATTTATTCCGCGAACGCCGCGCAGAACAAGCTGAACGTGACGGATTCCGCCGGCACGACGACGGAATGGACCGTCGGTGCAGGCGTCTCGATTCTGGGCGAGAACGGACAAGCGGCCGATCTGAGCGTCTTCACGGCGGGCTCCGCGCTGAACGCCGTATACGAAGGCAAGACGCTTCGTTCGATCCAACTGGTGCCGGTCGTCTTCGGGCAAGTCGCGTCGGTCGACGCCGCCGCCGGCACCGTCACCGTGCAGCCGGGCGCGAACGCGGCCGTCACGCGTACGGTCGGCACGTCGCCGATCATTACGAAGAGCGGCTCCACGGTCAGCTCGCTCTCTTCATTGAGCGCCGGCGACCGGGTGGAGATCCGCAACAACGCCGCGAATCAAACCGTCATCACCGTCGTAGCGGGAACGGCGAAGGAAGTTTGGGTGTCGGACGCGGTAAGCTCCTTCCTCAAGTTCAAGACATCGTCGTTGACCGAAGATTCGGTGAAGGTCGCCCCGACGGCTTACATTCACCAAGGCGCGACGACGCTGACGCTGTCGAACCTGAGCAACGGGGACAAGGTAACGGTGTACGTGCTGCGGAATAAAGCGGTCGAGATCGTCAAGTCGTAAGGAAGGTTGCCCGCAAGGCAGCCCTTCATCGATCCCGGAAAGAGGGGAAGCCCTTTTTCCGGGATCGTTTTATTTTTGTTTAGGAAATGATGCGATTAAATTTCCTGTGGATAACCGGGGGCTCCCCCAAAAGTATTCGGAATTAACTTCAGAGCATCGCTTCAGTTTTGGGGGTTCTTATCGGGGGCTCCCCCAAAAGTATTCGGAATTAACTCCAGAGCATCGCTTCACTTTTG
>NZ_JACJVO010000023.1 GCF_014212055.1 Cohnella zeiphila
CATTATCACAGCACAACGACACGTTCCGTCGCGGCCGCTGGAACGTTCCTCCGCAAAGTAGTATAATATCGCCTGACTCGCGTACCGAGGCTAATTTATAGTAGGAGGAACATCCGTCGTGTCCAATTTGATGAGCAACAAGACCGTCGTGGTGATGGGCGTCGCCAACGAACGGAGCATCGCCTGGGGCATTGCCAAATCGTTGCATCGCCATGGAGCGAAGCTAATTTTTACATATCGCAAGGAAAGGTCTTATGAGAAACTGACGAAGCTTCTGGCGGACAGCGGCATCGAGCCGCGGCTGACCGTTTCGTGCGACGTCTCGGACGACCGGAGCGTCGAAGCCGCCTTCGCCCGGATCGGGTCCGAAGCCGGGGTCGTCCACGGCGTTGTCCATTCGCTCGCTTTCGCGGACAAAGAGGAGCTGCAAGGCGAATTCGTCAATACGTCGCGTTCGGGCTATATGCTCGCCCAGGACGCCAGCGCCTATTCGCTCGTGGCCGTCGCCCGCGAAGCCAAGAAAATCATGACCGAAGGGGGAGCCCTGGTCACCCAAAGCTACATCGGCGCGGAGCGCGTCGTCAAAAACTACAATGTGATGGGCGTGGCCAAGGCGGCATTGGAAGCCGGCGTGCGCTATCTGGCCGAGGATCTCGGCAAGTACGGCATCCGCGTCAACGCCGTCTCCGCCGGGCCGATCCGCACGTTGGCGGCCAAGGGAGTATCGGGCTTCAACGAGATTATGTCCCTCGCGGAATCCCGGGCGCCGCTCCGCAAGAACGTCGATCAGGACGAAGTCGGAGACGCGACGATGTTCCTGCTCAGCGATCTTTCCCGCGGCATTACGGGAGAAGTGCTTCACGTCGATTCGGGCTTTCACATTCTCGGGATGTAGGCGCATCGCCGGTCTCCGGCACGTTATTCCGCTCGATAACCGCTCCTATCCGGCTTGCCGGGGGGCGGTTTTTTGTCCGTAAAGCTTCGGTTTTTTTTGGGTTGACACGAGCGGAGGACGTCTCGATAATGGTAAAGCAAGCTTGTTGTTTCAAAAGTCCGGCAAGGAGAAAAGAGGCTTACAATCGTGCCAAAGCAATCGAAAGTCGGATGGGTCGTGGCGGGGCTGCTGATCGCGCTCTTCGTCGGAGCGCTGGATGTGACCGTCGTCAGCACGGCCATGCCGAATATCATCGCGGACTTAAGCGGAACGCATCTGATCAGTTGGGTGTTCACCATTTATACGCTGACGACCTGCGTGGCGACGCCGATCTTCGGGAAGCTGACCGATCTGTTCGGGCGGAAGCCGGTCTTTACGATAGGCGTGGTGCTGTTCGTCGGCGGCTCGATCCTGTGCGGCTTCTCCCAGTCGATGATCGCCTTGATCTGGTTCCGGGCGGTGCAGGGAATCGGCGCCGGCGCGCTGAACCCGGTCTGCTTCACGATCGTCGGAGATTTGTTCGCGGGCGAGAAACGCGGACGGATGATGGGCGTATTCGCCTCGGTGTGGTCGGTCGCGGGACTGCTCGGGCCGCTGGTCGGAGGCTATTTCGTCGACCAGGTATCGTGGAGATGGATTTTCTTCATCAACCTGCCGCTCGGCGTTCTGGCGCTTATTCTCGTTCTCGGTTTTATGAGGGAGACGTTCGAGAAGCAGAAGAAATCGATCGACTTTGCGGGTGCCGCCGTCTTCACCGTCGCGATCTCCGCGCTCATGTACGCGCTGCTGAGCGGGGGCGATAAATACGCATGGGATTCCGCCGTCATTATCGGTCTGTTCGTCGTATCGGCGTTATTTCTCTTCCTGTTCGTTTGGGTGGAGAGCCGGGTGAAGGAGCCGATGGTTCCGCTGTCGATATTCCGCAACCGGGTCATGAACGTCTCCAATCTGAGCGGCTTTCTGGCGTTCAGCATTACGGCCGGGGTGACTATCTACGCGCCGATCTGGATTCAAACCGTATTGGGGCACAATGCGACCAACTCCGGCCTCACGGTCATGCCGATGTCGCTCGCCTGGCCGCTCGCTTCGAATCTGGCCGGCAGGCTCATGTACAAAGTCGGCATGAAGGCGACCGTGGTGTGGGGCGCCGCGCTGGTCGCCGGAGGCGCCGTCTGGCTGTCCGCGCTCGAGCTGGGCTCACCCTACTGGTTCTGGGTGTGCATTCTGAGCATTCTCGGCTTCGGAATGGGCTTCATCTCCAATCCGACGACCGTCATGGTCCAGTCTTCGGTCGGCTGGGAAATGCGCGGCGTCGCGACGGCCGCCAATTCGCTGCTCCGCTCGCTTGGCCAAACCGTCGGCGTCGCCGTTTTCGGCACCATCTTCAATCATTTCGTCGGAACGGCCGGGGCGAAAGAACAAATGACGAGCGGCATGCACGCCATCTTCGTGCTCATGCTCGCCATCGCGGCAGTTCATCTTCTGACCGTGGCGTTCCTTCCTCCCCATCGCAAAGTCATGGCTCAACAAGTATCTTGAATAACGGGACCTCTTCACGATACGCGGCCGCTCTTCTCTAATCGGAAGGCGGCCGCTTTTGCGATCGGGCTTGTTCCCGCGGTTTCGACCCTGTTTCCTGTCACTTGACAAATGGGTAATGCACGTATACATTCATATCCAGATGGTGTATACGAATGTATACGAATCGAGGGAAGGAGCGAGGTCGACTTGCGCAACGGAGAGCGAGGCCCCGACGGCCCGGATCGAAGGCTCGACGGGCATAATAGCGGATGGCGCCGGCGAGAGGGCCAGAGCGCGCAGACGTTCCGCCGCGGCAGGGCGCTTGCTTTTCTGGAAAAGCTGCACGTCATGCGGAATACGCTGGCGGCCCAGCTGAACGAGCAGGAGTTCGAGGCGATCCGTCCGGTGATCTGCGGCGAGCTGAAGGCGGTCGACAGCGTGATTCAAGCGTTCGTACATACATTCGAGCTCGAAGAAGAGTCGCGGCGCCCAGATTCGGAACAGCCGGATTCGCGGCAGTAGGAATATTATGAATGAAAGAGGAATCGGCATGAATACGATCGAAGCGATAAAATCCCGCAGGAACATTAAGGAGTTCAAGAAGGAACCGCTGGATTTGAACAAAGTCAAGGAATGGCTGGAGGCAGCCAGCTACGCGCCGAATCATCGCATGACCGAGCCGTGGAAAATCAAGATCGTCGGACCGCAGACGAGGGCGGCGCTCCGGCACAAAACGGACTTCGGAGGCGCGCCGGTCGTCCTGCTGCTCACCTCCAAAGGATCGGATATCGAGATCGAACGGACGGAGAACGCGCTGGCCGTCGCTTGTTTCGCCCAAAACTTTATGCTGGCCGCCCGTTCGGAGGGAGCCGGCGTCTTCTGGTCGTCTCTCGCGGGATCGCCACAAAGCCGAGCCATTCTCGGCGTTCCGGAAGAGGATGACGTGATCGGCATTTTCGGAGTAGGCTATCCGGCCTCGCTGCCGCCGGCGAAGGAACGGATTCCGGTCGCCCGGAAGATCGAGGAGATGCCGTGATGAGAGGCATTTCGGAGACTCCGCGGCGCAACGGAAAGGGACAGGAGGCCGGAACGTGAGCGGGGAAGCGCAGCCCGCGAGGCTGCCGAGACCGGCGACCAATCGTTGGGTCATCCTGGCCAACGTGTCTCTCGGCACGTTCATGTCCACGCTGGACGGGAGCATCGCCAACGTGGCGCTGCCTACGATGTCGCAAGAGCTGTCGGCGCCGATTCATCTGATTCAATGGGTGCTGACGGCTTACCTGCTGACGATCTGCGCGACGCTGCCGATCATGGGCAAGCTCTCGGATCTGCTCGGCCGCACGCGAGTGTACTTGTTCGGCTTCCTGCTGTTCGCGTTCGGCTCGGCCTTGTGCGGGATGTCGCATACGCTCGGGTTCCTGATCTTCTCCCGGATCGTGCAAGCTTTGGGCGCCGCGTGCCTGATGTCCAACAGCCAGGCGATCGTCGCCGAGACGTTCGCCAAGGGAGACCGGGGACGCGCGCTCGGCATCATCGGAACCGTGGTGTCGCTCGGTTCGCTGACGGGACCGGGGATCGGCGGCATTCTGGTCGATCGGTTCGGCTGGCCCACGATCTTCTGGATCAACGTGCCGATCGGGGCGCTCGCGTTCCTGGCCGGTCTCGTCTTCCTGCCGAAGGATTCCGGGCGGAAGCGCGAGCCGTTCGACTATGCGGGCTCGGGCCTGTTTATCGTGGGCATGACCGCCTTCTTGTACATCCTGTCCAACGCCCAGGATTGGGGTTGGGCATCGGCCGCCGTGCTCGCCGGCGGAGCGGGATCCCTCGCCGTATTCGCGTGCTTCTACTTATGGGAACGGCGCGTCCGGTACCCGATGCTCGACTTCACCCTGTATCGGATTCCGGCCTTTGCGGTCGGCAATCTGACGGCGCTGCTCGTGTTCGCGGCGAACTTCTTCACGACGGTGATGCTCCCGTTCTACCTGCAGAACGTGCTGGGCCTGACTCCGGAGAGCACCGGTTATTTCATGATGGTCTATCCGATCACGATGGCCGTGGTTGCGCCGATGTCCGGGTTTCTGTCGGACAAGATGGGCTCGAAGCTGCTTACGACGCTGGGGCTGGCGGTCACGATCGGCGGCTTCCTCTGCTTGACGACCGTCTCCGCAAACGAGAATCGAATCGCGCTCGTCTCGTTCCTGGTGCTGTTCGGTCTCGGCAGCGGCTTGTTCCAGTCGCCGAACAACGCCAGCATTATGGGCGCCGTTCCGCTGCCCAAGCTCGGCTCCGCCGGCGGCCTCAACGCGCTCGCCCGGAATGTCGGCATGGTGCTCGGCACGTCCGTCTCCGTCTCGATCTACGCCACCGGGCTCCGGCATTACGGCGGCGGGGCGGCGACGCCCGATCCGCAGGCGATGATCAGCGCCCTGCATGTGGTATTCTGGGCGGGACTGGCCGTCTGCCTGCTGGCGCTGTCGGTGTCGCTGCGGCGCTTGAAGCTTTAACATTAGGGATGCGAGGTTAACCGATGTCCTTCTGGGCGATAACGCACAATGTGAATACGGTCGTCATGGCGATCAATATCGTCCTGGCGATCAGCGTCATCTTCATCGAGAGGCGGAACATCGCCGTCACGTGGGCTTGGCTGATGATTTTTCTGTTTCTGCCCATCGTCGGGTTCGTGCTTTATTTGATTTTCGGGCAAAATTTAAGCCGCCTGAAGCTGTATAAGGTGAGAAGAGACAGTGAAGAGCGTTTCCGGCAGCTGACCAAAAGGCAGCGGGAACAGTTCAAGCATCATCGCCTGGCTTACAACGATCCGGCTGTCGATGAATTCGAAGATTTGATTTACATGAACCTGTCCAGCGCGATGTCGTTGTACAGCCAAGATAACGACGTGAAGATCTACAAGGACGGTCCCGGGAAATTCGCGGCGTTGTTCGAGGATCTCGAACGCGCCCGCCATCATATCCATCTGATGTATTACATCGTCAATAACGACGAGATCGGCCGGAAGCTGCTCGAATGTCTGAAGCGCAAAGCGGAGCAGGGCGTCGAAGTCCGGTTCCTGTACGACCCGATCGGCAGCTATCGGCTTCCGTCCAGCTTCTTCGACAGCCTGATGCGGGCGGGCGGACAGGTCGCGGCTTTTTTTCCGTCGAAAATCCCTTACCTGAACTTCCGGGTCAATTACCGCAATCACCGCAAGCTGGCGATCGTGGACGGACAGGCCGGATATATCGGCGGGATCAACGTCGGAGACGAATACATGGGCAAGAACAAGAAGTTCGGCTACTGGCGGGACACGCACCTGCGCCTGACCGGCTCGGCCGTCCGGCAGATGCAGGCCCGGTTCCTGATGGATTGGGGGCTGGCCACCAAGCGTTATTTGACGGAGACGGCGCTTTATTTTCCCGTGCCGGAGGAGCCGGGCACGGTCGGGCTGCAGATCGTCGCCAGCGGGCCGGACCAGTCGATCGAGCAGATTCGCAACGCCTATATCAAGATGATTCACCGCGCCAAAGAAAGCGTCTGGATCCAGACGCCTTACTTCATTCCCGACGAAAGTCTGCTGAACGCGCTGCAGACGGCCGCGATGTCGGGCTTGGACGTTCGCATCATGATTCCCGCGATTCCCGATCATCAGATGGTGTTCTGGGCGACGCATTCGTACATCGGCGATCTGTTGCCGCTCGGCGTCCGCTGCTATCGGTACGGGAACGGCTTCCTGCACGCCAAGACGCTGATCATCGACGGCAAGGCCGCCACGGTCGGCACCGCCAACTTCGACATTCGCAGCTTCAAGCTCAACTTCGAGGTGAACGCGTTCATCTATGACCGTACGGTGGCGAACCGGCTTCGGAAGCTGTACCTGGAGGACATCGAACACAGCATCGAATGGACCCGCGAGGAATATTTGAAGCGGCCGCTCGCCCACAAATTCCGCGAGTCGGTCACTCGCCTGCTGTCTCCGATCTTATGATCCTGCCGGCCCGTCCGGTATCCATGGGAGGTTGAACGGCTATGAGAACGCAAGCCGAAATGATGGAACTTATCCTCGGATTCGCCCGAGGCGACGAGCGGGTTCGCGCGGCGGCGATGAACGGCTCCCGGACGAATCCGAACGCGCCGCGGGATCCGTTCCAGGATTACGATATCGTCTACTTGGTAAGCGAGGTCGATTCTTTCAAGCGCGATCCGCATTGGATCGACCGCTTCGGCGAACGGATCGTCATGCAGACTCCCGACGATTCGGCGCTGTTCCCTGCCGGGAACAGGAGCCGCTACGCCTATCTCATGCTGTTCGCCGACGGCAATCGCCTGGACTTGACGCTCGTTCCGCTTGCGGAGAAAGACGCTTATCTTCGCGAGGACAAGCTGACCGTCGTGCTGCTGGATAAGGACGGGGCGCTGCCGTCCCTTCCCGCTCCCTCCGATGAGGACTATTGGGTGAGGCCGCCTTCCGCCGCCGAATTCGCCTCCTGCTGCAACGAATTCTGGTGGGTTTATCCTTATGTGGCGAAGGGGCTGTGGCGCCGGGAGATCCTCTATGCGCTGGAGCATCTGAACGCCTATGTCCGACCGATGCTCATCCGGATGCTCGAATGGCGGGCGGGCATCGAGACCGGGTTCAGCCTCAGCACGGGAAAGTCGGGCAAGTACCTGCAGCGATATATGTCCGAGGAGCGATGGCGGCGGCTCTTGGCGACGTTCGCGGACGGAAACGCGGAGAACGTCTGGCGGGCGCTGCTGGCGATGGGCGACCTGTTCCGAGAGACGGCGACGGAAGTCGCGGAAAGCTTCGGGTATGTCTACCCGAGCGAAGACGACCGGCGCGTCACGGAATACGCCCGGCACGTTCGGGCGCTTCCGCCCGATGCAACCGAAGTCTACTGAACCGTTAGGGAGGCGTTGCGATGGGGGCTGCGTCGGAGAGTGCGAAGGACAGGCAAGGCGGCATCCGGGTGAAGCGGGTCTTTGAGCAAGCCGAAGACAGCGACGGGGCGCGGATTCTGGTGGATCGGTTGTGGCCGCGGGGTGTCGCGAAGGAGTCGGCCCGGCTCGCGATCTGGATGAAGGAAGTCGCGCCGAGCCCTTCCTTGCGCGCTTGGTTCGGACACGTCCCGGAGAGGTTCGCGGAGTTCAAGGAGAAATACGAGGCCGAATTGAGCGATCCGGCGGTTCAACCTGCATTGGAGCGGCTTTGCGAGCTGGCGCGTTCCGAAAAGAACGGACTCACGCTGCTTTACGCCGCCAGGGACCCGGATTGCAATCATGCCGTCGTTCTGCAGCAATATTTGGAGCGGATGAGGGGATCGCGTGATTAAGTACAATATATGTTTTATTCGGCGGGGAGACCGGATTTTGCTCTTGAACCGGGAGCTTCCAAGCTGGATGGGGTGTTGGAACGGCGTCGGCGGCAAGCTGGAGCCGGGCGAATCGCCGCGCGACTCCATGGCGCGCGAAATCGCCGAAGAGACCGGCATCACGGCTTGCAGGATTACGTATAAGGGACTTGTGACGTGGACAAGCGACGGCGGCCGCTTCGGCGGCATGTACTTGTACTTGGGCGAGCTTCCGGACACGTATGAGTACCCGACGCCGATCAAGACGCCGGAAGGCATCCTGGATTGGAAGAAGATCGATTGGATCCTCCACCCGGACAATGTCGGCGTCACTTCGAACCTTCCCGTTTTCCTGCGCGCCGTGCTGGAAGACCCTCGCTGTTACGATCATCATGTCGCCTATCGGGACGGCAGGCTGGCGGAGCACCGGTCCGTCGTCATCGTCCCGGACACGGAGACATTGGCCGGAACGGAGGCGTATCTCCGGCTGCGGGGCGAGGTGCCGACCGGCGGATAAAAGGGAGCGTCAGAGTCCCAGATGGTTCCGCTCCATAAACTTTCGGCTGTCGCCATGAAGAACGGCGACGGCCGATTTGCCGTGCTCCCAGAACAGCAGCGCTCTCGGATCGGTACCGGGTTCGAGAAACAAATAAACTTGCCGGACCCGGTCCTTGTAGAACGGGTGGGAGACCTGAAGCGGCGCCGGAAAAGCGATGCGAACGATCAGACCGCCGCGCGGATTGACGGACAGGCCGCCGTACATGGATGGGGCGGATCGGAGCAGGGCCAGAACGGAATGCTGCAGCGGGGGCTCGAGCGGCATGGCCTGCACGACTTTCTCCCGCTTGACGTCGAATACCGATACGGCGAGCGCTTCTTCCGCGGCCGCAGCCGGACGATGAAAAGCGAAAACGACGGCCGCCAGCAGGGCGGCCGCAATTTGAATGTGCTTCATACGTTCACCTCATCTGGCATTGTTTCCAGGAAGAGGGAGGACTATAACGAAGAGGCGGAGCACTGGGAATTCCGTTATTGGCGCAAGCGCCCCAAGGCTATTGCCCGTAGTGCCGGGACCGATAGTCCATGTAGGATTCCGCCAGAATCAAATCCTCCAGCGCTTCCTCCGCCGCGCACGGAGCCGCCCTTTCTCCGCGTACGGCGGCAAGAAAGTTGACGGCCTGCCGGCGCATCGCCGACTCGTTCGGCATGCTGGGAATGAAGGTGCCAGGCTCATGCACATGGGCATTGTCGCGCATGACGGTCACTTGGCCGGCGCGCTGACGCGCGAGCGGCGCCGGCAGGTCGACGCGCACGAAGCCCTGCTCGAACGAGACGAGGATGCACTCGTGCCATTCGCGAGAGGTCTGGTAAGGGGCCATCTCCAGCGTGACCGCGACCCCGCTTTCGCTTTCGCCGACCAGCAGATTTCCTTGCCGGTCCGCGAACGTAAGACGATAATTTTCGCCGAGAAAAAAACGGATCGCATTGACCTGATGAATATAATAGTTGACGAATTCTTCCAGAGCGCGCGTCTGTTCGTCCGAATAGGAGGAGGGGCCGGGCTCCCATGAGAGCGGCGGGTACGGTTCGTCCGTCGCGAGCGGCCGGTCGGCGCCGCTTACCCAGTCGCCGGGCGGCATCGTGACCCGGACGTAGCGAAGCTTGCCGAAGTCTCCGCTCGCCTTCCAAGCGTCGACCGTTCGCTTGGCGTACTCCATTGCCGGGTCGGAGCGTTTGTGATAGCCGACCATGTGCAGCACGCCTTTTTCCTTGCCGATCCGCACGAGCTCGCGGCCGGCATCGGCCGTCAGGCAGAGAGGTTTCTCCGTCAGCACCGGCACGCCCGCGCGCAGGATGTCCGGAATGAGATTGACGTGGTTGCGGAATTGCTGCGGGGCGACGATGGCGTCGACTTTCGCCCGCTCCAATAGCTGCTGATGGTTCGCATACACTTCCGGCACGCCGTACCGGCCGGCGACCAATCGCGCCATCCGCGGCCGGGGTTCGGCAATGGCGACCACCTCGCACTGGTCGGTCAGAACGGCATAGTTGGACAGATGCGCCATCTGACCCATGCCGCCGACGCCGACGAACCCGATTCGAAGCTTGCTTCCCGCGCTCATTCGTTCCCATCTCCCGTCCCCAAGTTTTCGAATACATACAGCCCGTCCTTGCCCGGAGCCACGATGTCCGGATAGCCGTTGCCGGTCAAATCCTGAACCCAGAAGTAAATGCCGGCGCCCGAAGCTTCGCCGGCGGGCCCGAAGTCGATCACGTTCTTCGAGAACTCGCCGCCGTCCGAGATCTTGTAATAGTAAAGCCCGATCGGATCGTGAGCGCCCGGATCGCCGTCGTTGTGCGCCCGATATCGCTTGCCCGTCACCAGTTCAGGCCGGCCGTCCAGGTCGAGATCGACGAGCCGCAAGTCGTGAAATTGCGAGGCGGACAGGTCGATGTCATGGCGGATCCAAGTCCGCTCGCCGTTTCCGTCGCGCCGCTGCTCGTACCAGCGGAGGCCGTAATCGTGCGCCTGGCCGACGATCAGATCCGTGAGCCCGTCCCCGTTCACGTCGTAACCGAGAATCGGAACGCTGGCCAAGCCCAGCGCAAATTCGCGGCGGAACGGCCAAGGGGTTTGGAACGGATCCTCCGGCTGCTCCAGCCAGCCGCCGGACAGCACGACGTCGATGCGGCCGTCGCCGTCGATGTCGGCGAAGCCCAAGCCGTGTCCGCTCGGCTCCGTTCCGATCACGACTTTGCGGAACTGCCCGGTTCCGCGCCCGGATTCGTCGCGAACGAGCTTGTAGAACGCCTGGGGAGCCCCCGGCGTGTTCGGGAAAATCTCCGGCACGCCGCAGCCGTCGATATCCAGAAAGCGGATCGTCTCGATGCTGCCGCAGCGGTCGATATCGATCGTCTCCCAATCGCCGCCGTCCGGCCCCGGATTGCGGCGCCAGCGCAGCGTCTCGCCCCACCACGCGCCGGTGATAATATCCGGCCGTCCGTCGCCGTCCACGTCCAGCGGGTAGTCCGAGAAGTCGTCGTGATAGCCGTCGATGGCGGCAACGTCGCCTATTCTGTGCTTTCGGACGTAATCCGGTCCTTCGTACCACCAGGCGCCGCTGACGATGTCCGGTACCCCGTCGCCGTTCACGTCGAATACGGCGCATGCCTCGTACTTATCGTCGGACAGCTTTCTTTTTTTGAAGCGAAGCAAGCGGAATCCTCTCCTTGCGAATTATTGGATATTGCGTTCGAACGGCGTTTTCTCCTACAATGTATCCGAGATCCAACGGGGAGACAATGAGCGATCTTGCGATCATGACTATTCGTTCTTGCGAAGAGAGGCGAAGAGGTTGGAGGACGGATCGATGTTCGTAAAGCCGGCCGCGATGGTCGGCGGAGGCGTATTCGAGCGAGAGCGTTCGGAGCCGTTCATGATGCCGCTGCACAAGCACGACCACATGAGCGAAATGTATTTCGTGGAGAAGGGAGAAGGGGAGTTCGGCATCGACGGCCGGACGTACCGGGCGGTTCCCGGAACGCTGATGTTCTATCAGCGCGGCGTATGGCACGAGGAGCTGTCGACGGTCCATCCGTTTACCGGAATGTACATCGGCTTCCGGGGGCTGGAGCTGCGCGGGCTGCCTCCGTGCCACTTCGTCGCGCCGGAACAGCCCCCGGTATTTCAATTGGGAGAGCAAGCGGCC
Source organism: Cohnella zeiphila (assembly GCF_014212055.1). Lineage (GTDB taxonomy): Bacteria > Bacillota > Bacilli > Paenibacillales > Paenibacillaceae > Cohnella > Cohnella zeiphila. Next base: position 11,511 of record NZ_JACJVO010000023.1, read on the forward strand.
TCGTTCGCTTCCCGTTTCCGCCGCTGTATCGCCGAGTTCGATTCGGGCGAGCCCGAAGCGCGAACGGTCGCGAGTCATCTGCTGGGAGCGCTGCTCGGGCGCCTCGCCCGGACGGTTCATTACCGCGATGCCGAAGGGCCGGCGGCCAAGCCCTCGCAAATGGCGGTCATGAACGCCAGACGGTATATCGAGGAGAATTACGCCGAGCAGATCACGCTCGCCAAGCTGTCCCGCGCCGCTTACGTGAACGAATACTACCTGGCGCACCTTTTCAAGCAAGAGCTGGGGGTCAGCCCGATTCAATTTTTGAAAATGTACCGGATCGAAGTGGCCAAGCGCCTGCTGTCCACGAGCGGCGTCTCGAACCGCGAAATCTCCGAGCAGGTCGGCTATCAAAGCGAAACGACGTTCCAGAACACGTTCAAAAAAATGACCGGCATGACGCCGGGCGAGTACCGCCGAAGCCGCCTTGAAAGATAATCGGGGAAATGTCGATTTTGCCGCATGCCGTTCGTCGATCTAAGGAAGAACCGATTCTAACCGAAGGGAGACACGCAATGCAGTTCCTGTGTTTGGGTTATTTGGAGGCGGAGAAGATGGATGCCCTCTCCAAAGAGGAGATCGGCGCCGTCATGCGCGAATGCGAGCCGCACCTCGAGGCGCTCTACCGGAGCGGGCAAGTGAGGATCGACGCCGGACTCGCCTCGGAAGCGAAAAGCTTGCGGCGGAAGAACGGGAAGGTGCGCGTGACGGACGGTCCTTTTACCGAAGCGAAGGAGATGATCGGCAGCGCTTTTCTGATCGAAGCGAGGGATATGGAGGAGGCGATCCGGATCGCCTCCCTGCACCCGACCGTGCAGGTGAGCGAGGGCGAGCGCTTCGGATGGGGCATCGAGATTCGCCCGATCCACTACTTCAAGGCGGGAGACTAGATCCGACCGGAACAAGACAGGAAGGGAGGGCAGCCGCCTAGCGGCCCCCTCCCTCCGAATCGCCGCGGGTTACGAGTAGACGCTCGCTCCCGAACCGCCGAGCCACAGGGCTTTGAGCGGCACCATGCTTTCTTCCGGCACGTAATACTTGAAGCAGTTGCTGCTGATGTCGCCGAGCAGCTGGCGGCGGATCGGGCTCGCCCCTTGCAGCAGGGCGTCCGAAGCGCGGTGGTAATCGATCGGGCGCATCCAGATCGGGCTGTAGCCCATAAACAGCTGCCGCCGCGTGAAGCTCGAACGGTTGGGCGCGCCGGCGTGCCACAGGTTTTGCGGGAAAAGAAAGACGTCGCCGGGCTTGCCGCAAATCTGCAGCTCGTCTTCGAGCGGGGAATCCACGTCGGTCTGCACCGGTTGGAATCCGGCCTTGCGATGGCTGCCCGGAATGATCTTCGTATTGCCGCGGTCCGGTTCGGACATATCGCTCAGAATGTAGCAAGCTTTCACGTAGTAAGCGGCCGTCAGCCCGCCGATCGTCGGGAATTCGGGATGGGGACCGTCCCGGTGCCAGTTGATGAAGCTCTGGGACGCCGTCTTTACGTTGGCCGGGTTCGGCTTGCGTACGGTCAGATGCGAGATGTGAAGCTGGATGTTGTAGCCCAGCAGATTCACCATCAGAGGCAGCAGCGAAGGTTCGTCGATCAGCTCGGCGATGGCCGGATGCCGCTCGACGCTGTGGTAGACATTGATCGCAAGCTCGTCGGGCTCTTGCGCGAGCACCTCGTCGATCGCCGCGTTCAGCCGCGCCGTCCGTTCCTCGGACAGAACGCCGCGCAGAATCAAATAACCGTCTTCCCGGAACCGGCGAACGAGCGCCGGAATATCAAGCGAAACCGTCATGATGGCGTACCCTCCTGTATCCTCATTCCACGTTATTTGCCGTATCCGAGAGCTTGCAGCTGCTTCACCGCATCGTCATAGAACGTTTTGAAGTTCATGCTCGTCTCGAGCTGCTTGAGGAAGGAGTCGTAGTTCGTCAGCGGTTCCTTGCCATAGACGAACTTGACGAATTCCTCTTCGATGAACCTCGTCGCGTCCGCGGGGTTGTAGCCTTCCGGATTCGTGAGGAAGCCGTTCAGGCTCTGCAGGCGCGGCTGGTTGTTGGCGAACTCGATATACTTCGCTTGCGGCGCGAATTTGGTCTGCAGGTAGCTCATCTCCGGGCGGCCGGTGAACTGGTACAGCCAGGTGAAGCCGGTCTCCTTGCTCATCAGATCGGTCGGCACGACTTTGTCGCCGTCCAGGTTGTAGTGGCGGCCCTGGATGCCGAACTGAACGAGCATGGAGCCGTCCTTGCCGGAGACGTAGTTGAGCAGGTCCAGCACTTTTTGCAGCTTCTCCTTATCTTTCTCGAGCGCCTTCGGAATGGCGTAGATGCCGGAGGTGCCGCCGGCGTCGTACGGCCCGTCGTACTGGCCGCCCGGCCCCTTGGGCGGAGCGAGCTGAATCCATTCCGCGTTCGGATTGACCTTCTTGATCTGCTCGGCGAACTGGTCCTTGGACAGGTTCGGCCAGTCGATCCAGATGATGCCGGCCTGGCCTTTGATCGCTTTCTCCTGGTGCTGCAGGCCGGTGTTGGCCATGATCTCCGGGTCGACGCCGCCGGTGTCGATCAGTCCCTTGATGAAGGCGAGCGCGTCCTTCATCGCCGGTTCGTACAGCGAATTGACGAGCTTGCCGTCGTCTTTCACGTAGAACGTGTTCGGATCGCCGACGCCGAAGGCGCCGAAGACGGGGGCGAACGTGCTCAGCTTGCTGCCGGTCAGCCCGATCGTGTCGTTCTTGCCGTTGCCGTCGGGGTCCTGCTTGGCGAACGCCGTTACGACGTTCTTCAATTCGTCGATGGTGGCAGGCGGCTGCAGCCCGAGCTTGTCGAGCCAGTCCTTGCGAATCCAGTAGGTGTTGTACGGAATGTTCGGCGCTTTCGGAATGGCGTAAATTTTATCGTCGATGGTCGTTTTCTTCAGGCTCTCGTCGCCGAGAAACTCCTTCGTCGGACCCAGCTGCTCCATATACGGAGTCAGGTCCAGCAGCAGCCCTTGCTCGGCGAACTGCTTCAGCGTGGCGCGATCGGGCACCTGGAACAAGTCGGGAAAATTGCCGGACGCAAGCCGCACGTTCAGCTGGTTCTTGTAGTCGTCGCCCGAAGCGTATACGGTCAGATTGATGTCGGTCCCGAGCGCTTTGTCCAGCGCTTCTTTGATGAAGTCCTGATCGGGCGTCGGCAGGTTGTTGCCGGTCTCGATAATGTCCAGCTTGACCTTTTTCCCGCTTGCGGCAGAGGCGCTGGCCGAGCCGCTTGCCGAACTGCTCGCCGAACTGCCGGCGCTGCCGCTGGCCTGGGCGGTTCCGGTCCCGGCGCTTCCTCCCGAATTCGTACCGGAATTGTTGCCCCCTCCCGAACCGCAGCCGGCCAGCAGCCCCGGAAGCAGCGCGGCTCCCGCGAGCAGAAGAGTCATTCGTTTCGTCGTTTTCAAGCTTCGATCTCCCCTTTCGAATCTTGGCGAATCTATTGAACCGGCGCTACGCCGTCGTTCAACCTTTGATCGAGCCTAGCAGCATGCCTTTGGTGAAGTGCTTCTGCAGGAACGGATAGACGATGATGATCGGCAGGCTGGCCAGAATGACGGACGCCATCTGCAGCGTCTCGGTCGGCGTCATGTTCTCGGCGTTCTCCAGCGGCTGCTGCGTCTGGATCAGAATTTCCCGGACGATGACCTGCAGCGGGAACAGCATCCGGTCGGACACGTACATGATCGCCTGGAAAAATTCGTTCCAGTGACCGACCGTGTAGAACAGTCCGATCGTCAGCGTGACCGGCACGGACAGCGGCGCCACGATCGTCCACAGGATGCGGAATTCCCGCGCCCCGTCGATCCGCGCCGACTCGAACAGCTCTTCGGGCAAGCTTTCGTAGAAGCTTTTCATAATGAGCACGTTGAAGCTCCAGACGAGGTTCGGCAGGATCATCGCCCAGATGGAATTGAGCAGTCCGAGCTCCTTGACGACGAGGTACGTCGGGATGATGCCGCCGTTGAACAGCAGGGTGAAGACGATCGCCATCAGGAAGAAGCTGCGGCCGGGAAGCTTCCGGCGGCTGAGCGGATATGCGGTCAGCGCGGTGACGACAAGATTGAGCACCGTGCCGATCGCCGTTACGAGAACGGTAACGCCGAACGCCCGCGGCAGGCCGGAATCCGTCAGCAGCTTATGGTACGCGTCGAGCGTGACCGACCGCGGGATCAGGATAAAGCCGCCGTTCTTCAGCACCTCGCTGAAAGGAGTCACCGAGACGGACAGCACGTACAGCAGCGGAAAGACGGCGGACGCCCCGCAGAGCACGAGGATGACGACGGTAACCACGTTGAAAATGCGATCCTGGGAGCTTTTTACCATATGCCTTCCCCCCAAATCCTGGCGATCCGGTTGGAGCCGAGCACGAGCACGAGTCCGATCGCCGCTTTGAACAGGCCGACCGCCGAAGCGAGACTGAAATTGAGCTGCTGCAGGCCGGTGCGGAACACCCACGTGTCGAGAATGTCGGCGACCGGGTAGACCTGAATGTTGTACATGATATAGATCTGCTCGAATCCGGCGTCCAGCAGATGGCCGAGATTCAGAATAAACAGCATGATGATCACGGTGCGGATGCCGGGGAGAGTGACGTGCCAGATCATCCGGAGCCGTCCGGCCCCGTCGGCCCGCGCCGCCTCGTACAGCGTCGGGTCGATGCCGGCGATCGCCGCGAGATAGATGATCGCGCCCCAGCCGAGGTTCTGCCAGATCTCGGAGCTGACAAGAATCGAACGGAAGTAGGAGGTCGACGTCAGGAACGGGATCGTCTCGCCGCCTATGTCCTTGATCCATTGGTTGACCAGTCCGGAAGATTGCGACAGCAGCGCCAGAAGGATTCCGTAAATAATGACCCACGACAGAAAATGGGGCATGTAGGTCAGCGTCTGAATGAGCGACCGGAACCACTTGACGCGGCATTCGTTCAGCAGCAGCGCCATCGCGATGGGAGGCACCATGCCGAACAGAAGCTTGTAGACGCTGATCAGAACGGTGTTGGTCAGCAGCTGGGAGAAATAAGGGGAATGTAAGAACGTCAGAAAATGCTTATTCCACGGATGCGCCCATGCGCTGTGGAGGATGCCGCTCGACATGTTGAAGTCCTTGAAAGCGATGATGACCCCGTACATGGGCAAGTACTTGAACAGGACGTAGTAGATCAGGCCGGGCAGCAGCATGACGTAGAACGCCCGGAAGCGCCACGCGCTTCCGAAGAAGGAGGCCAAGCGCCTCGGCTGCTCGGCGCGGGGTTGTGCGGCAATCGGCATTTCCATCGTTTCACCTCGCAAAGATTCGATGCAAGCGCATTCGTCGGCGCCGGCTTATTCGTAGTATAGCAAGGCTCGAAAGCGCTTCACTATGCAGGAATCTTGCGAAATTGCACATAAAAACGGCAAATTGGCAGCACGGTCTCCCGACAGGAGCCGGTACGGGAAGCCGGCCGTTCGGCGCAGACCGCCGCCTGATCGCTTACGCCCGTTTCTCCGCCGGACGCCGGAACGGAACCGTGATGCAGACGACCGTTCCGGCCCCCGGCGCGCTGCCTACCCGGAGTCCGAAAGGCTTGCCGTAGTAAAGCCGCAGGCGGTCGTGCACGTTGGACATGCCGATGCCGGAGAAGCGTTCGCGGCTGGCGCCGGAGGACGGCTCAGTGAGGACGGTCCGCCGCTTCTCTTGGGGCATGCCGACGCCGTCGTCGCGAACGAAGAAGCGCAGACGCTCGCGGCGCACGGATGCACGGATGCGAATGACGCCGCCCGAGCCGGAGTCGGGAACGATGCCGTGAAAGATCGCGTTTTCGAGAATCGGCTGAAGGGTGAGCTTCAGGATGGAGCCGTCCAGGACGGAAGGGTCGATGTCCTGAACCAGCTTGAATTTGTCCCCGTACCGGATGTTCTGGATCTGCATATACATGGACAGGCCTTCGAGCTCGTCGCGAACCGGCAGGAACGCCGACGTCTTGTCGAAGCTGAACGACAGCACCCCGACGAGCGAGCGGATCGTCTCCCGCACCTCCGTGACCCGGTGCTGTCGCGCAAGCGAGCCGATGCAGGCGAGCGTGTTGTACAGAAAGTGGGGGGCGATCTGGCTCTGGAGCACTTTGAGCTCCAGCTCCTTCTTGCGCGCTTCCATCTGCTTCGTCTCCTGAAGCAGGGCGCGGATCCGTTCCATCATGGCGTTGTAGCTCATCGCTAGCCGCCCGATCTCGTCCTGCCGGGTGACCTGAATGGCGGGGATCACTTCGATGGCGCGTACCCGGTCCATCTTCGCGGACAGCAGGCGGATCGGCCGGGTGAAGTAGCGCGACATCGTGAACGCCATCGCGAACAGAATGACGAGCCAGATCAGCGCGGCGGTCTTGTAATTGTCGAACAACCGGGAGACGTTCTGGTAGAAGTAGTGTTCCTTGATCAGCACGTTCAGGGTCCAGCCGAGCCGGTTCTGGCCGGACTTGATGACGACGAGCCGCCCGGCCGAGCTGTCCAGCTCGCTCGTCGTATGCGGCAGGCCGATCAGCCGGGCGACGAAATCGTCTGGCAGCTCGTCGTGATAGCTGCGGGGCCGCTGCGGCAGAATCGAATTGTCGCGGTCGAACGCGACGATCCGGTCCTGATCGGACGAGATGACATACGTCTCGTAAGCGTTGGAAGTCAGCTCGCTGATCTGCTGGTTCAGCTTGTCGAGATCCAGTTCCAGCACCGCTACGCCGAGCACCCGGCTGCCTTCGAGGATCGGACGGGACAGGGCGACCGTCCGGCCGGACAAGGGGGAGTCGTACGGCTGGCTGACGACGAGCGCGCCGAAGTTCTGCTGCGATCTTCGGTACAAGTCCGGCAGCTCGGGATTGCCCATAATCTCGTAGTTCACCTGCGAGTTGGAGAAAACGCGCCCGTCCGGGCGAATCAGATACAGCGTCTTGACGAACTGGCTGTTGGTGGCCGCAAGAGAGCGAAGGGAGTCGGAGATGTCCTGCTCGCTGCCGCTTGCGATCAGCTTCTTGTCGGCGGAGAGCAGAAGCAGCAGGTTCTTGCTGTTGTCCAGGTAGGAGTCCAGGAACTGGTTCGTGCGCGCGATCAGAAGATTGGAGTCGGCGACCATCTGGCGCTTGAACAGATCGGCGGCGCGGTGGTAATTGTTCCAAGCCAGAAAGCCGAAAAACACGGACGTCGCGACAAACAAAAACAGGAACTGCCTCGTCGCCAGGCTCCAGTTCCTGTACCAGTCGTACAAACGCCTCATGGCTGTTCCTCCGTTTCGCGGGCAGGCTGCGCTTTCTTGAATTCCGAAGGCGCCGCCCCCGTCCGCTCGCGGAACAGGACGGCGAAGTAGCGGTAGCTCGGAATGCCGACCTCCTCGGCGACTTCGTACACCCGGAGCGAGGTGGTCTTCAGAAGGCGGATCGCCCGCTCGATTCGCTTGTCGGTGACGAAGTCGTTGAACGAGAAGCCGGTCTCCTCGCGAAAAAGCCGGCTGAGATAATGCGGGCTCAGTCCAACCTGAGCCGAGACGGCGGCCAGCGTGAGCGGGGCCGCGAGGTTGGCGGCGATGTACGCTTTGGCGTCGGCGATCTCTCTCCGGCAGGCACGGTCTCCGCGCGCCGACTCGACGGCGTGGATGAGCGCCGCGACCAGCTCGCCGAGCGAAGACGCTTCGGCGACCGCGGCCGCCAGCGGCCAATCGGGCGGCTGCGGCCCGTTGTTCCGCAGCCAGCCGCGCAGCCGCTCGGCCGCCAGCGCCCGCAATTGCTCCGGCGGCAGGCGCCTTCGGCGCGCCCAAGCGGCGAACTCTTGGCGGAGGAGCGGCAGCAGCCGCTCCGGGCCGAGCTCCCACGGCTCTTCCCATCGCGCCGCGGGGAGAAGGTTCTCCGCAGCGGCCGCGCGCGGCTCGGCTGCGACCGGCTCGGAGGGAGCGGGGAAGAGGCGGCCCGCCCCGTCGTAGAAGCTGTCCAACGGCTTCCCGAACAGCAGCTTGCGGCAAACCTCCGCGAATTTCGCACCTCCCCGAACGGTCTCCCCGATCGAAGCGAACAGCCGGATGGAGCCGCTGAGGAACGGAAGCCTGCGGTCGAGTTCGCCGTCCAGCGAATCCAGCAGTTTCTCCGCCTCGGATCGAAGCGCTTTCATATCCGTGAAATCGCGTTGGAACAGCAGCAGATACACCTCGTCGCCCGCCGGCTGCCAGAAAAAACCGAAGCGAGGCTCCGCCTGCTCGAGCGCCTCCTCCAGCTCATGCCGGACGAACGAACGGGTCCCGGGCCGCGTCTCGGCGAACAGGGCGAGCGGAGCCGCAGGGAGGCTCGCGCCGCAGAGCTTCAGCAGCTCTTGCTCCGCGTCCCCGGCCGGCCGATCGCCCGCTTTCGCTTCCGGCTCATCGCCGCGAAGCAGCTGCCGGAGCCGCTTGGACGCTTCCCAGCGCAGCTTGCTTCGCTCGCTAAGCCGAAGCAGACCGTTTTGGCGGACGGCTTCCGCCGCGCGGGCCAGCGCCTCGCCGAGCTCGCGTTCCTCCATCGTCACCTTCACCAAATATTGGATGGCGCCAAGCCGGACCGCTTCCTGCGCGTAGGCAAATTCGGTATGGCACGTGAGCAAGATGACTTGCGTTCGCGGCATCTCTTCTTTCAGCCGCCGGAACAGCTCGATGCCGCCCATGACCGGCATCGTGATGTCGGTAATGACGATGTCCGGCTGCAGGGAGCGGCAGAGCCGCATCGCCTCCTCGCCGTTCTCCGCTTCGCCGACCCATTCCGTCCGGTGCGCTTCCCAGGGAAAAAGGCGAAGCTCTTCCCGCAGAGGCAGTTCGTCATCCACGACGAGCACTTTCAACGCTTCCCGATCCATCGCCCGCACCTCCCGAACAGGAGTAAGAGTCGGATTTTTTATAACACGATTCAGCGAGTTCCACAACCCCCGAATCTTTCGATTCGGCAAACCGAACGGCATCGTCCGGAAAAACGCGGTTGACGGATGCATGCGCGGCTGCTATCTTTTGAAAATTGCCGGTAACGGTGCTGAGCGGGTATCCGGGAGCGGGATAAACGACGGTGCTGAACCACGTTCATCCTAACCGGAACGGACTGAAGGCGGCGGTGATCGTCAACGACCTGAGCGAAGTGAATATCGACGCGGAGCTCGTCCGCGAAGGGGGCGGCTTGTCCCGCACGAACGAAACGCTGGTCGAGATGTCGAACGGCTGCATCCGCTGCACGCTGCGCGAGGATTTGCTGCGGGAAGTGGAGCGGCTGGCGCGGGAAGACCGGTTCGACTATATTCTGATCGAATCGACTGGAGTCGGCGAGCCGGTTCCCGTCGCCCAGACGTTCAGCTACGTCGACGAGGAGCTCGGCCGGGCTGGAGAGCGAACTGGACGCCTGCCTGTTGACCGATGCGGAGATGGCGTCCGACTGGAGCCGGTTCGAAGATCCGTTCCCGAAGGTCGGGGGAGAAATCGCCGAATCCGCCTTTTGATAGGAATTGAACGCGTAATTATTACGTTTAGAGAAGGGGTTTTTCTATGCCATTCCAATTGTTGAAAAGTTCCCGTAACCGGAATCTTGACGGTCCGTACGGCTTCGGATAGACTTTGGCAAGAAACGTAACGTTGCGGGATTTATTGCGTTTTGAGACTAAATCGGTTCGAGAAACCGCGTAACGACGGGATTTAATGCGTTTTGAGACTAACTCTGCTTGAAAAGCCGCGTAATGACGGGATTTATTGCGTTTTGAGACTAATTCTGCTTGAAAAGCCGCGTAGCGACGGGATTTATTGCGTTTTGAGACTAATTCTGCTTGAAGAGCCGTGTAACGGCAGAAAATCGCATTCTCGGACTAACTCTGCTGGCGCATCGGAACTTTTCGAAAAATTCGTCGTCTATTTTGGTCAATAGGGAAAAGAGGGGGCGGCGCCGTGACGCTGCAGCAGCTCAAATATGTGATCGAAGTCGCCAACCGGGGCTCCATGAACGAGGCCGCCAAGCGGTTGTTCATCTCCCAGCCGAGCCTCTCCAACGCGATCCGGGAGCTCGAGGAGGAGCTGAGGATCACGATCTTCGAGCGGACGAACAAAGGAATCGCGCTCTCCAAGGCTGGTGCCGAATTTCTCGGGTACGCCCGGCAGGTAATCGAGCAGGCCGAGCTGCTGGAGAATCGGTACTTGAACGCCAAGCCTTCGCCGCAGCATTTTTCGGTATCGACCCAGCATTATGCCTTCGCGGTGAACGCGTTCGTGAAGCTCGTCCGCGAGCACGGCCAAGAGGAGTACGAGCTGGCGCTCCGGGAGACGAAGACGCACGAGATCATTCAGGACGTCCGGAGCCAGCGCAGCGAGATCGGCATTCTGTACGTCAATGAATTCAACGCCAAAGTGATCAATCGGCTGCTGAAGGACGCGAACCTGGCGTTTACGAGCTTGTTCACGGCCAAAGCGCACATCTTCGTCAGCGTCCATAATCCGCTCGCGAAGCAAGCCGTCGCGACGCTCGATCAGCTCCAGGAGTTTCCGTACTTGTATTTCGAGCAGGGAGAGTACAACTCGTTCCATTTCGCCGAAGAGATTCTGAGCACGCTGTCCCATCAGAAAAGCATTCGGGTGAACGACCGCGCGACTTTGTTCAATCTCTTGATCGGGTTGAACGGGTATACGATCTCCACCGGGGTGCTGAGCGCGGACTTGAACGGCAACGAGATCGTTCCGGTGCCGCTCGCCAGCGACGAGACGATCCATGTCGGCTGGATCTGCCATCGGAACGCGGCGCTTTCCAAGCTCGGCGTCGCTTATGTCGAAGCGCTTCAGGAAGCGGTCGCCGTTCCCGGGTCTTCGGTATAGCTATTGGCTATAGCCGGCTATAGCAATTCGGATTTACGCTATAACGAGCGCGATATGCTATCTTTCTGGTATCGATCCAAGCGAACCGTTCCGCGGGTTTTCTAGTCAACGGGCACGCTTGGTCTCGCGATCAGAAGGAAGAGGAGACTGCGCTATGAAAAGCGGAAATCTGGGCTATCCCCGAATTGGGCGGAACCGGGAATGGAAGAAGGCGCTGGAGGCTTGCTGGGCCGGCAAACTGAACGAAGAGGCGCTCCATGCGGAGCTGAAAGCCATTCGGCTGGGCCATTTGAAAAAACAGCGGGAGTTGGGGATCGACATCATTCCGGTGGGCGATTTCACGTACTATGACCATATTCTCGACCTGTCCGCCATGTTCGGCATCATTCCGGCACGGTTCGGCTATAAGGGCGGAGCCGTGGATCTCGCCACCTATTTCGCCGTGGCGCGCGGGAACCGGGAAGCGGCGGCCAGCGAGATGACGAAGTGGTTCAACACGAACTACCATTACATCGTGCCGGAACTGACCGGCGCGCGCCCGGTCCTGACCGGCAACCGTCTTCTTGACGCGTACCGCGAAGCGAAAGCTGAACTGGGCATCGAAGGCCGGCCGGTCCTCGTCGGACCTTACACGTACTTGAAGCTGGCGAAAGGCTACGGCCCGGAAGAGCTTGCCGGTTGGATCGACCGCCTGCTTCCGCTGTATGGGCAAGTGCTGTGCGAGCTGGAAGCCGAAGGCGCGGAATGGGTGCAGATGGACGAGCCGATGCTGGCCGCAACGTCGGATAAAGGCGAGCTGGCCCAAGTCGTCCGCATTTATGAGACGCTGGCGAAGGAGACTCCGAAGCTCAAGCTGATGCTTCAGACGTATTTCGAGTCGGTCGACGCCTATGAGACGGTCGCCTCGCTTCCGGTTCACGGCATCGGACTCGATTTCGTTCACGACGGTGGCCGGAATCTGACGGCGGTACGCACACATGGTTTTCCGGCGGACAAAACGCTCGGCGCCGGCTTGATCGACGGGCGCGCCATCTGGCGGGCCGACCTGAAGATGAAGCTGGACACGCTCGCCGAGCTCGGCGAATTCGTGGCCGCGGACCGCCTTGTGGTGCAGCCGTCTTGCAGCTTGCTGCACGTGCCGGCAAGCGTCGCGGAGGAAACGGCGCTGAAGCCGGAACTGCGCGGAGCGCTTGCCTTCGCCGACGAGAAGCTGGCGGAGCTGGCGCTGCTGGCGAAAGCCGGCCGCTTGGGCGAATCGGCCGTCGCCGCCGAGCTGGACGGCGCGGCTCGCAGCCGAAGGGCCTTGGCGCAATCTCCGTCCCGCAACCGCGCCCAAGTGCAGGCGCAGATCGCGAGTCTGTCTTCGCAGCCCGACCGCCGCGCGGACCTTTTCGAAGCGCGCAAGGAAAAGCAGCGCGAGCGTTGGAACCTGCCGCTTCTGCCGACGACGACGATCGGAAGCTTCCCGCAGACGCCGGAAGTGCGCAGCGCCCGGCAGAAGTGGCGCAAGGGCGAATGGAGCAACGAGCGGTACGATGCGTTCGTCCGCGAGCAAATCCGCCGCTGGATCGGCATCCAGACCGAGCTCGGACTCGACGTGCTCGTTCACGGCGAATTCGAGCGGAACGATATGGTCGAGTTTTTCGGGGAGAAGCTGGAGGGCTTTGCCTTCACGGCGAACGGGTGGGTTCAATCGTACGGCTCGCGCTGCGTGAAGCCGCCGATCATCTACGGAGACGTCGAGCTTCCGGCGCCGATGACAGTCGCGGAGACGGTCTACGCCCAGTCTCTGACGGAGAAGCCGGTGAAGGGAATGCTGACGGGACCGATCACGATCCTGAACTGGTCGTTCGTGCGCGACGACAAGTCCCGCGAAGAGGTTGCCTATCAGATCGCCTTGGCGCTGAGGAGCGAAGTCGAAGCGCTGGAGGCGGCGGGCATCGGCATGATCCAGGTCGACGAACCGGCGCTGCGCGAAGGGCTGCCGCTCAAGCGCGAGCAGTGGCAGGCATACTTGGATTGGGCGGTGCGCGCGTTCCGCATCTCTACCGCCACGGTCCAAAGCGAGACGCAAATCCATACGCACATGTGCTATAGCGAATTCCACGACATCATCGACTCGATCAGCGCGTTGGACGCCGACGTCATCTCGATCGAAACGTCCCGAAGCCACGGAGAGCTCGTATCCAGCTTCGAAGCGTACACGTACGACAAAGGCATCGGCCTCGGCGTCTACGATATTCACAGTCCGCGCGTTCCGAACGCAGAGGAGATGGGCGCGATGATCGACCGCGCTCTGCGCGTGCTCGATCCCGCCCAGTTCTGGATCAATCCGGACTGCGGCCTCAAGACCCGGAAGGACGAAGAGACCATCGACTCTCTCCGCAACATGGTGCAGGCGACGGAACGGGCCCGCGAAAAGTACGCGGCCGGATTGCGCTGACGGCTTCGGATTTCCGCGGATAGACCGGGCTGTTCCGAAACCCGCCGCGGCGAACTTTTCCCACTTTGGAGTGACGGATAGGCGTTCGTCTTCATATCTTGTGTTGAGTGGAAATTCTGAATGACGAGGTACCTGCCGATGCCTTCAATCGTCGGAGCCGTGAAAGTGAACAGTATCAGTCAAGGATCGAACTTTCAAATAGGAGATACGGCATTTATCGTTCTGAACAGCGCCACCAAGAACTACGCGGGGGCAGCCTCGTTCTCTCCGGGCGACGCTTTCGACGAGAGCCAGTCGAATAACCCGCTCAGCCAGACGAATGTAAACGACCCGGACGTCAACGACACTATCGCTTAGTCCCCCGAAGCGGCGGAACCGGAAAGAACGATACCGGACGGTCGTCTCTTGCCGCAAACAACCTTCGTGTACGGAAACGTGCGCGAAGGTTGTTTTTTGTTGCGATGGCGACGATTCGGGCATCATCGTCCATGGCGAATGAGCACGATTCTCTATTTTCAGGAGATGAGAGTTTCGGTATACTTTCAATTGATATTGAGAATCGTTATCAAACAAGGGGGAGTAGGAAAGAAATGAAGCCATTGTTCGCCAGAATCGCCATGCCGGCGTTGATCGCCGTATTCCTGACCTTGCTGCTGTCCGCTTGCGGCGCGAATTCGACGGAGAATTCGCCTGCTTCGTCGAAGGAGGCAACGCGGATTTTCAAAGATTACGAGGGTCATGAGGTTACCATTCCGGCGCATCCGCAGCGAATTCTCGTCGACCAATTCATGGGACATCTGCTGGCCGTCGGGGTCAAGCCGATCGGCGCAACGACGAACCAGCTCAACCAATTCGAGAAGTCTTCCTTTCTGAAGCCGCTCGGACTGACCGGAGGGGTGGAAAATCTGGGCGACGCGACGATCTCGCTGGAGAAGGCGGCCGGCCTGAATCCCGATCTGATCATTCTCCAGGAGAACAATGCCGAGGGAATAAGCAATTACGAGCAATATGCCAAAATCGCGCCGACCGTCGTATTGAGCTACGGCTCCAAAACGATGTTCGACCAGCTGCGGGAGATCGCCGACATCGCCGGCGTTCCGGAGAAGGCGGAGGAGTGGATTGCGCAGTATGAAGAGAAAGCGAAGCAATACCGCGAGCAGCTCGCCGGCGCGATCGACCCGAATACGACATTCACGGTCATGGAAGCTTGGCCGAAGTCGGAGATCATGATCTTCGGCAACTTGTTCGGCCGCGGCACGTTCAGCCTTTACGATTCGCTCGGGCTGAAGGCGCCGCCCAAGGTGCAGGAGGCGGTGATGGACAAGGAGCCTTCCTACCTGAAAGTGTCGCTGGAGACGCTGCCGGACTACGTGGGCGACTACGTGTTCCTGACTGTCTACGATTGGCAGGACGGCGACAACGCCAAGCTGGAGTCGGAGCTCAAGAACGCGCCGGTTTGGCGCAGCTTGCCGGTTGTCAAAGAGGATCGGGTCATTCAAGTCCATGTCGACGACTTCCTTCCCGGCGATCCGATCTCGATCGAGAAGCAGATGGAGACGCAGACGCAGCTGCTGTTGGAGCGTTTCGGCAAAAAATGAGCGAGCGGCCTCAGCGGCGGCTCCGGAAGCCGGCCAACCACCCGGCGGGGATCGCTCCCCGCCGGAGTGGTTGTTTGCATTGAAACGGCGATTCGTTCCATGAAGTCAAGGGGGATTCACGGTGAAAGAACGAAAGAAGATGGAGTCGATGTGGTTCAAGCTTCGATCGGCGGAAAAGGTCCGCTGCGCGGACTGGCGGCATCCTCTGGGCTATCTGGATTCCCATCTGCTGCTTATCAACGTTGACGGGGAGCCGATGGTTGCCGTCGACGGCAACCTGGTCCGGCTTCATCCGGGCAGCGCGTTCGTCGGCTTGCCGGGGCAATTGCTGCAGGCACTTCCTCCTGGGGAGAACGGTGATTTGTATATCCTGAGATTCGATACGATAGAGGAGGACCGCTGCGAAAAGCAGGGCTTGCGGGTGACGGAACGAAGCAGCGCCTTCCCGTTCGCGGGCGAGATCGCGCTGTCCGACGCCGTCCGAACGAACGAAATCTGTCTGCAGGCTGCGATGGATTGGCAATGCGAAGGGACGAGGGAGCGGTTGCGGGCGCAGGCGGCGCTGCTTGAGCTGATCTCCCGCCTCGCCGAGGACGGAGACTCGAAAGCATCGGCTTCCGAAGCGGCGCTATGCCGAACGATCGCTTACATGGAGCGCCATAGCGAGCGGAACATTACGATCGACGAATTGGCCGAAATGGCCGGGCTAAGCCGGTACTACTATATGCGGCTTTTCAAATCGAGCTACGGCATCAGCGCGATGGATTACTTGACGGAACTCCGCATGAACAAGGCCAAGCGCCTGATGGAGCAGTCCAAGCCGAAGCTGCGCGAGATCGCCGGACAAGTCGGCTACGCCGACGAGTTCTATTTTATTCGCAAGTTCAAGCAGCAGATCGGCATTCCGCCGGCCACCTACATTCGCAATCGGAAGCGACGAGTGGCGGCTTACAGCTTTCCCAATATCGGCCAGCTGCTGGCGCTGCAGATCGTTCCGTTCGCCGCGCCGATGGATCACGGGTGGACCGATCTGTACCGGCGAAAATACCGGACCGACATCTCGACGACGCTCAGCCATCATTACGAGTTCAACCTCGCGGCCCTTCGCGATGCCCGTCCCGATTGCATCATCGGCGTCGACGCGTTTCTGCCCCCCGAGGAACAGCAGCGGGTGCGGGAGATCGCGCCCGCGCTGTTCGTACCGTGGCGGACGGACGACTGGCGCGGGCATCTGCGGCGAATATCGGAGTTTCTGGATATGTCCGAAGGAGCGGAAGCGTGGCTGCGCCGATACGACCGTCTGGCCGCGCGGACGCGCGAGCAAGTCCGGCGCTTCGTACGGCAGGAGAAGGTTCTGGTCGTCCAGCGAGGCGAAGACGGCTATCATGTCTACGGCCGCAAAACGGTGGCCGGCGTTCTGTACGAGGATCTGGGCATGACGCCGGCGGGCCGCGCCGCGGCGATCGAGTTCCGCGAGACCGTCGCGCCGGAAGAACTTGCCCGATTCGAAGCCGATCGGATTCTGCTGATGCTTCCGGGCGGCGGAGATCCTCGCGGCGCGCGGGAGCGGCTTGCTTCATCGGAGGAATGGAAGCGAACCGCCGCGTCTCTGGGCGGCAGGGTGACGCCGGTGGAGGCATGGCCATGGTTCGATTATTCGGCGTATGCGCAAGAGAGGTTTCTTTTGGCGGCGCCGGCCATGTTCCGGGCTTTTTCAAATTGACAATGACGATCCGGAGCACTTCTCGCGAATGTTCAAGAAGATAACCGGACAATCGCCGGTCGACTATCTGACCGATCTGCGCATCCGGCAAGCGCAGCGTCTGCTGCGAAGCTCCCCCTTGACGATCAAGGAGATTGCAACCCGGGTCGGGATCGACGATCCTTCCTACCCTCGATCTGTGGGGAAAGATCCGCCGTTCCCGCGTTTGGCAAAGCCATCCCGCGGTACGGCGGGGGCGTGTGCATGAATTGAATGTCCTCCGCTGGCTGGCGTACGACCCCGTCTCGATTCTTCGTCAGGCAGAAGAGATCGCGGAGCTGGCGGACAAGCTCCGGGACGAACGCTCACAATAATCCATCCTTACCGTCATTTGCGTGCATGGCGAAGAAAGGGAACGAGCGGGTACAATATTTAATGATAATAAGAATCAATATCATTTGGAGGTTGAAGATGCGCAGCACAAGAAAAGGCAAACGAATGGAGATGGCGGAGCTTTTTGGGCTCGTGCTGCTGCTGCTGCTTGCGGCTGCGGGCTGCGGACGGCAGTCGGCGGAGCCGGGAACGCCGGAATCGACGGCGGCGGCGGAGCCGCAAACGCGGCTGTTCACCGACGATCTGGGGCGTCAGGTCGAAATTCCGGTTCATCCGCGTCGGGTCGTAACGTCGGAGTTTTCTGCAGAGGCGCTGACCGTCGGCGTTACGCCGATCGGTCTCGGACCCAACGATTTGAAGAACCCGTTTACGCGGGACCGCCTTGCGGGAATCGACAACATCGGAGATCCGCCGGATGCGGAAAAAATATTGGAACTCAAGCCGGACTTGATTCTTTTCTCGCAATTCATGCCGGACATCTATCCGGATGTAATGGAGAAAATCGAGCAGATCGCACCTGTCGTCTACATTTCCTTCCAAGACCCGATTTACGACGTTTTGCCGAAGGTGGCGGATGCTGTGGGGCAGCCGAAGGCGGCGGCGGACTGGATCCAAGGGTACGAAGCTGAACGGACGAAGGCGCAAGAGCGGGTTCGACAGTCGATCGGCGACAAGACGGTGTCGATCTTCCGCATCGAAAAAGGACGTCTCCGCATCTATTTAAGTACCAACTTCGGCGGATATGCGCTGCGATCGGCTCTGGAAGCGAAAGCTCCCGCGGCCGTGCAGGCGGAAATCGACAAGTCGCCGCCCTGGACGAATGCGGTGCAGATCTCTTTGGAGAAGCTGCCGGAATATGCCGGGGACATTCTGCTGCTCGTCGCGGCCGGCGACGACGATTCCCAGGCGGCTTATCGGGAGATTCGGCAGTCGAAGCTTTGGCAGTCGCTTCCGGCGGTGAAGAACGGCATGGTCTATGAGTTGGATACGGCCACATATTACAACGCCGACAATGTTACCGTTCGGGAAACGATGAAGGAGATGGCGGACATGCTGGCGGCCAAGGCTCCATGACGCTGCCTCGGTCGCCGGGCCGGCGTCCGCGCCGGATGCGGAAGATCCGGGCCCGCTGCGGGGAGATATCCGCTTTCGGCAGGTGACATTCGGATACGAGAACGACGCGAAGGTGCCGAAGGGCGTCGATCTGAAGATTCGCGCCGGGGAGACGGTGGCGTTCGTCGGGCCGTCAGGCGCGGGTAAAACGACGCTGTGCAGCCTGCTGCCTCGCTTTTACGAGCCGGAAGCGGGGACGATTACGGTGGACGGAATCGACATCAAGCGGATGAAGCTCGCGATCTTGCGGGGACAGATCGGCATCCTGCAGCAGGACGTCTTCCTGTTCTCGGGAACGATCCGCGAAAACATCGCAAACGGCAAAAAGCAAGCGTCCAAGGAGGACATCTGGGAAGCGTTCATCCGGGATCTGCCGGGTGGCTTGAACACGATCGTCGGCGAGCGTGGCATGAAGCTGTCCGGCGGGCAGAAGCAGCGGCTCGCAATCGCCAGGATCTTCCTTAAAAACCCGCCGATTCTTATTCTGGACGAAGCGACGTCGGCGCTCGACACGGAGACGGAGAAGGCGATCCAGCAGTCGCTAGAGTGCATAGCGCCGGCCGCCGATGCGGGCAAAGATGGCGGGGGGCGCGTCCAGCGCAAAGCGCGACAGAAAGTTGCTGTTCGGAAAGACGACTTCGTTCGTCAGATAAGCCGAGGTCGTGCTGCCTTCCATGCGGCCCCGGTTCAGGCCGTCGATAATCGTTCGGTAAGGGGCGACGCCGAACGGGTGGCCGTAATAGAAGTCGCCGTACATCTTGACGACGTTCTCCCCGCGCCACTCAGGCGTTGCGGGGTTGAACTCGGGATTGTTGAAGTACAGCAGGTCGCCGATGTACTTTTCTTCGGGGGCCGCTTCCCGGGCCGGAAGCAGATTGTCCTGGGTATGCCAGTCGTACAGGAGCAGCCCGGAGAAGAGCCGGTTGAAATCGGCGGGCCGAATCGAATCGAGAATGCCTTTGTAAGCCACGATGACGGTGGCGGTGGCGCACTCGGTGGCGTACATGGGGCCGTTTACGAAAATATCCCGGATCGCGTCCGCAGGCGCGACGCCGTTCCGCAGCTGGAATCCTCCCGCAGGGGTCAGAATCCAGAACTCCCCGTTGCACTGGGCTCGGTCAAAGTTGGCGAACCGCAACCCGCTGCGGCTCATCGCTTCGGCAGCGGCCACGATGGCGGCCCTCAGCTCCATCTCGAACCTTAGCCGCTCAAAGGTCGAATAGCGATACGTGATCGGACTGTTGTTTTTTTGTTCATATGCGATTCTTGCGACCGGAGACCAAGATGCCGTATTGACCGGCATCCCGGCATTGGCAACCGAAATCATGGTCTCACCACCTCCCGAAAGCCTTGTTAGACGGTATGCCGCCGGCCGCGCCGTTATTCGCGTTTTGATGTACACGCTCGATGGCGGGCACCGAATTCGATACGGCGTTGCAGCGGCTTTTTCCCGATTCGGCAACCAATTCGAAGATTGTATAGTAGATGAAGCGCCGGGGAATGTGAGATGCTGGAACCGTTCAGGCAGACCGACTCTCGAACGGGGTGAACCGGCATGCGGATCTGGCAATCTTACAAGTCGAGAAAATATTTGCTGCGCATCGTGCTGTCCGTGACGGTGCTGATCGTCGCCATGCTCTTCTTCGGGTCTCTCGCGCTTCAGATGAACGCCGAACGGAGCGCGGTGCGCATGCAGCAGGAAGCCAGCCGCAAAGTGATGAGCCAGATTCGGTACAACGTCTCCTATATGACGGACGTGCTCAACAATCTGGCGCTGTCCCTCTATATGGATCCGAACATCGAACCTTTGCTGTCGCTTCGCGATCCCGACGAGATGACGGTCATCCGCTCGATGAACACGCTGAAGCAATCCTATCTGTCCTCGTCGTTCCTTCATTCCATTCTGGTCTACAACGGCTACGACGACGTTAACTATGCCGTAGGCGAACTCGGTCCGAACAAGCCGGACGCCGCGATGGCAGACGGCCTGGCGGCGCTGCTGAAGCGCAAGATGAAGCTGCCCCGCATGCGGATGCTTCCGATGCGCTTCGGAGGGACGGAGGGGCCGATCGACTTCTTTTCGCTGGTGCTCTATCAAAATTTCGACTCTGCGAACGACAGCCGGGAGAGCGCGCTGGTCGTCAATATCAAGCCTGAATGGCTGTACGATAATTTGCAGGCGGTCAACGGCTTCGCCGAACCGGACCGGTCGGGCATCTTCATGCTGGATGAGGACGGGAACGTCTTGATGTCGGGAAGCGAAAGGAAGCTGCCGGACCGGGAGGCGCTGCAGGCTGCGCTGAACCGGCAGAATCGGTCATCGGAGGACCCGGAGCCGTTCGGATCGTTCGCTTCCAGGCTGGGGGGCCGGGAACGGCTGCTCGTCTCCTACTTGAACGTGAAGGATACGGGCTGGACGATCGTATCGGTTCAGCCTTACAGCGCGGTGCTCGGGGGCATCCGGGAGATGCGGGTCACATCCTTCTTCGTCATGGGGGCCGTGCTGCTGCTTGCCGTTGCGCTGTCCGTTCTGCTGGGGCATCGGCTCTACAAGCCGGTCGAAAGGCTGGTCCGCCAGATCGGGAGCGAGCCGGGCGAGCCGGCATCCGCCGGCGCCGCGGCGAGCGATGAATTGTCTTTTGCGGCGAACGCATATCGTTCGCTCGTGGAGAAGCTTCAATGGGCGTCCAGCGAGCGGGAGCGGCAGAAGCGAATTGTCCGGAACGATTATTTGCGCACGCTGATCGCCAGCAGCCCCTCGCTGACCGCAGCGGAATTCGCGGATCATATCGCGGGGAACGGACTCGGAATCGACCCCGACGGTCCGTTCCGGCTTGTGCTGATCCGGGCGGACGGACTGGAAGAGCGCCTGCGCGCGGGAAATTTCGGCGATCGTTCGCTCTATCATTTCGCGATTGGCAATATCGCCGAGGAGATCATGCGTCCCGGACGCTTCCGCTGCGAGATCGCCGACATGCGGAGCGATCACTTGGTCATGCTGGTCAGCGGCGGGACGGGGGAGCCGGGAGATCAGGACGATCTGATCCGTCTGCTCCGCCGGATCCAGGAAGTCGTCGATCGTTACTATAAACTGAGCTTGACGATGTCCGTCAGCGACCCCGCCGATGGGCACGAGGCCATCTCGCAGCGGTACGCCGAAGCGATTCGGATCGCCATGTATAAGCTGCTGTTCGGCCATGGCGCGATCGTAACGCCCGGCCGGGTCCGATCCAACGACGGGCAGCTTGAATACGTTTTTCCGGAAGAGGCGGAGAAGAAGCTGGCCGAGAGCGTGCGCGCCAATCGGCTGCAGGACATGGAGAGCGCGGTGGACGACATTCTGAACCGGCTTGCCGTCTATCACTACGACCATATCGTTCACGGAATCCTGCACACGGTCGATCTGATCAAAGCGGCGGTCCGGGACGTGAACCGCAACCGTGTCGTGACGCTGAACGTCGATCTGAGCTCGCTCAGCCGCCAGGTGCTGGAGAAGGAAACGATGGGCGAGATCTCCGCGTTGTTCCGCAGCGTCTGCCGGGACATCTACGAGACGCGATGCCGGTTGGACGGCGAGAAGCATTCGGCGCTGATCGACGCCATCAAGGAAATGATCGAGCTGAACTACCGGGACCGCAATCTGAGCCTGCAGGGGATCGCCGCGATGCTGCATCTGACGCCGGCCTACGTCGGCCGGATGTTCAAGAATAGCGAGCAATTGTCGGTCGGAGAATATTTGAACGAGGTTCGGCTGCAGCGGGCGAGAGGATATTTGGAGACCCGAAGCTTCAGCGTCAAGGAGATCATGGAGCTTGTCGGGTACGTGAACGAGAGCACCTTCTTCAAGCTGTTCAAGAAGTCGTTCGGCGTGACGCCGAAGGAGTACCGGCTGAAGCGGGCGCTGGAACCGTAACGGCGCGCCGGAAACAGGAAGCCGCGGCCCCGGAACGAAAGTTCCCGGCAAGCCGCGGCCTTGACTTTTCATGAGGAGAGAAAGGGCTTATCGGAGGCCTTTGCTCTTCAGGAAGGCGTCCCATTGCGAGGCGACTTCCTGCTCGTACTTCTCCAGACCGGACGCTTTGAGCTTGTTCTCGTATTCCGGCAAAATCTTGCTCGGGTCGACGGCGCCCGTCTCGAGCGCGGTGGCGTATTCATTCTTTACCGCATTGAGGTTCGCGCCCTCGGCCTTTACTTTCTCCTCGCTGAAGCTGAAGCCGTTGCTGACGGGTACGATCGCGTTGTCGTTCAGCTCGATCGTTTTGTCCCAGGTGTCGGGAGCCATTCCGGTCTTCAGGTAGGCGTTGAACTGATTGCCGAATACCCAGTCGCCGTTCGGCGCATAGCCCGAGTTCTCGATCGGCTCGATGAACTGGTCGTCGATCTTCTTGTAGTGCTTGCCTTCGATGCCGTTGCAGATCAAGTTGTACAAATACTTGTCGGTGTTGAGCAGGTTGATCAGCATGAGCGCGCGATCGGGATTTTTGGAGTTCTTGTTGATAACGTGCATCGCGCTGGCGATGCCGGTGAAGTAGCTGTCGGAGATCGGCACGTACACGACGTCGTTCCCGCCGTTGATCGCCTTCTCGCCGACCTCGCCGCCCGGCTTCGACGTGAACTCGATGGATACCGCGACGTTGCCCTTGCTTTTCAGATCGTTGATGTTCTGGAGCACGGGCGCGTCTTTGTTGATATAACCGGCCTGGTACCAGTCGTGCATCGTCTGGTAATACTCCTTCTTGCTCTCCAGCGAATCGATCGTGGGGATCATCGCATACGTCGGATCGTCCTTCTTGTAGCCGATGGCGGCGCCGTCCGGAGCGACGGCGTTCGGATCCACGAACAGGCCGTTGGAGTTCTGGGCGAGCCCGAGCGGCACGACGTCCGGCTCGTTCTCCTTGAGCGTCTTCAGGAACGGCTCGATGTCCTTGTACGAATGGATCGTGCTGACGTCCAGGTTATACTTGTCGATAAAACGCTTCTGGATGATCAGGCTCTTCTGCTTGGCGGCGATCTGATAGATCGGGAAGCCGTACACCTTGCCGTCGGCGGCCTTCATGTCCGGCCAGAACTGATCGGGAATGTTGGCCCGCGCCTCGGGGGCGTCCTTGGCGATCATATCGTCCGTAATTTCCAGGTAAGCGCCTTTATCGATATAAGGCTGATAATTGCCGAGCCATCCTTTGGAGCTCCAAGCGATGTCGAAGTTCTCGTTGGCTGCCAGCATCGCGTTCAGCTTCGGCTCGTATTCGTCGAAGGTGAGCGGTTTCAAATCGACGGTCGCGTTGATTTTCTCCTTCAAATACTTGTTGATCTCGTCGTTGACCAGCTTCTGGTCCGGGCCCGGATTCGCGGCAACCGGATAGAGGAACGTCAGCTTCGCTTCCGGCAGCTCGGACGCCGAAGCGCTTGCGGACGGCTCGACGGACGACGAGGCGGAGGCTGGCTGCGTGCCGACGGCGGAAGGCGACGAAGATGGCTCGGCATTGTTCCCGTTGCCGGAGCAGGCGGACAGAACCGAGATGACGCTAAGAAGCAGGCATGCGAGCAATGCGTTTGCGATTTTTGTTTTTTTCAATTCCGAACCCTCCATTTGGAACGTCTTTTAATAAAATACGGCAAAGCAACGCGCTGCACCTGCTGCGATTAGACCGGATCACCTCCTTCGCGACGCGGCCGGAAGCCGCGTTACCCTTTCAGAGAACCTACCGCAATGCCTTTGACGAAGTACCTCTGGAAGAAAGGGAACACGATCAGCATCGGACCGCTCGCCACGATCGCCATCGCCATGCGTACGGATAACGTCGGGAACTGGGCGAACCGGAGCTTGTCGGACACCTCCGCCATCGGCGAGTTGGCGAGGAATTCGGCCTGCGACAAGATGCGGACGAGCAGCAGCTGGAGCGGGATATACTTGTCGTCGTCGATGAACAGCAGCGCGTTGTACCATTCGTTCCAGTAGCCGAATGCGATGAACAAGCCGAGCGTGGCAAGCGCGGGCGTCGAGAGCGGCAGCACGATCCGGAAGAAGATGCGGAATTCGCGCGCGCCGTCGATCTTGGCCGATTCGACGATCTCGGGCGAGATTTTGTCCAGGAAGCCCTTCATGATCATGATGTTGAACGGGCTCATCAGGCTTGGAATGATCAGGGCCGCGAGCGAGTTTTTGAGATGGAGGTACTGGGTCATCAGAATGTAGAACGGGATCAGGCCGCCGTTGAACAGCATCGTGAAGAACACATAGAACGTAAGCGGACGATTATAGTGAAAATCGCGGCGCGAGATCGGATAGGCGATCATCGCGGTCAGCAGAAGCGACGCGACCGTCCCGACGACCGTGATGAACGCCGTGACGCCGTAAGCCCGCAGCAGCGAATCGGGCTTCTCGAAGACGATCCGGTACGCCTCCCAGCTCCAGGTATGCGGCAGGAATTGGTAGCCGAATTGATGAAGGCTGTCCTCGGACGTCAGGGAAATCGACACCACGAGCACGAACGGCAGCGCGATCAGCAGACAGACGACAATAAAGAATGCGTTGATGGACAAGTTGAGCGTTCTGGCACTCATCGTTAGCATCGCCTCCGGTTTAGAACAGCGCGTTGTCCCGGTCGATCCGGCGCACGATAGAATTCGCGGACACGACGGTGACGAGCCCGACGACGGATTGAAGGAACCCGACCGCGGCCGCGGAGTTGATGTCGCCGAGCTTCGTCAGCGCCCGGTAGACGTACGTGTCGATGATGTCGGTCGTCGGGAAGTTCGGCCCCGCGTTGTTCGGGATAAAATAATGCAGGCCGAAATCCCCGCGGAAAATGTTGCCGAGTCCCAGGATAAACAGAATGATAACGAGCGGCTTGAGCAGCGGCAGCGTGATGCGCAGCATCATCTGTACCCGCGTCGCGCCGTCCAGCGTCGCCGCCTCGTAATAGTCCGGGCTGATTCCCGTGATGCCCGCATAGTAGACGAGCGTCGAGAAGCCGACTCCCTTCCAGAGCGCGACGAGCGGCAGGATGAATATCCAGGGCGTCTTCTCCAGGTACCAATTGTGCGGCGAGATTCCGACATAGCCGAGCAGCTTGTTCAGGTAGCCGTTGTCGAAGTCGAGAAACGCGTTGCCGATGTAGCCGACGAGCACCATCGACAGGAAGAACGGGAGGAACATCGTCGTCTGGTACATCTTGATCATCCGGCCGGACAGCTCGTTCAGCAGAAGCGCGAACAGCAGCGCGGCGACCGTGCCTGTCACGATGTACGTAAAGTTGTACAGCAGCGTATTGCGGATAATGCGGAACGCGTCCTGCGCCTTGAACAGGAACTCGAAGTTGTCGAGGCCCACCCACTTGCTTCCGAACAACCCCTGGTCGTAACGGAAATTTTTGAACGCGAGTATGAGTCCGACCATCGGCACATACGCGATGACGAGCTTGAACAGAATGCCCGGCAGCGCCAGGACCAGCAGCTCTCTGTTTTTGCGGAACATCCGAATCTCTCGCCGGATCCGACTCTGTGCGGCCGGGCGAGCCGCGTCCGCTTTGCCGCGCGATCGGGTTCTTCGCTTGGCCGGTTCCGGCATGCCTGTCTCCATCTTCATCTCCTCCATCTTCGGGATGCCCTCATCATGGCATGCCGCCCGTCCGCGGCGATACGATCCGATTGTCGAATAACTGTCCGCGGGGACTGTACAAAATGCGAATTCATATGTTTACAGGCAAAAACGGCAAAAAGCCGCCCGTCTCTCCGACTTGAAAGGGAGAGCGGGCGGCGGTCCCGCCGGCTTTTTGGGCGAGCGTCAGCCCAGCGATTTTTTGAGCCGATATTCTTTGGGGGTGCTCCCGAACTTGCCTTTGAACAAGCGGAAAAAGTGGCTCTGGTTCGAATAGCCGCATCGGTCCATGATTTCCGCAATCGTCTTGTCGGTCATAAGAAGCAGCTTCCGCGCTTGCTCGAGTCGAACCTCGTTCAGGTATTCGGTAACGGTCATGCCGCATTCGTCCTTGAACAGCTTGCCGACGTAGGCCGACGTGAGCTTGACGGTCGCGGCGATCGATTGCTGGCTCAGGTTCGGATCGGCGAATTGCCGTTCGATCAGCTCTTTGACCGTCCCGACGATCCATTCGCTGCGATCCGGCGCGGCCGCACGCTGCCCTTCGCAGATGTTCGCGCAGACCGATTGGAAGAGCAGGCACATTTCCTCCAACGTGAGGTTGTCTTCGATAAGCTTATGCAGCGTCTCCGGATCGGCGGCAAGCGAGAAAAGTCGGTTGTCGCGAATCTCCATCGCGGTGTTCCGGATCGCCCAGGCCAGATCCGATACCGACCGCCGCATGTCTTCATACGGGAACGCCGCAAGCAGCGAGAACGCCTTCTCCAGCTCGCTTCCCGCATTCGTCGGCTGCCCCTTCTTCAGCGCCTCCGACAGCCGGCGCTCAATGCCTTCCGGCAGCGTCCTCCGGGCGCCCGATAGACGAGCCTCGATGTCGCCGGACGCGATAATCGACTTATAGCCTTGGGAGAACATGTACTGACAGAGTTGGACGGCTTGGCGGTAGGCGGATGTCAGCATCGCCGGCCGGGGAACGGCGTCGCTGACGCCGCAGGACAGCGACAAGCCGTAGAAGCGCTCGATCGTGTCCTGAATGTCGCGGATCCGGCGCCGCAGCTCGCCGGACCCTTCCGTCGTGTCCGCGTCCGAGACGATCAGCACGACGCCGTCGGCCCGCATATCGACGGCTTCGCATTGGAAGCGAGCCGACAGGAGCTCCTCGGCGATATTGACGAAGGCGAAGCGGTGCAGCTTCATCAGGCCGGACGTCGCGGTCCGCTCGTACGACCCGAACCGGTCGATCCGCAGCACGCAGACGGTGAGCGGGGCAGTAGCGGACATGTTCAGGCCGTGCCGCCCGATCAGCTGAAGCATATCGGCGTCGGCGAACCAGCCGCTGTCGGACAGAAATTTGCGCAAATAATACTTGCGCACGATCTGCTCGGAGCCGATCTCGTGAAGCTTCTCCGACAGCCGCAGCACGTTGTCGCCCATCCGCTCCAGCTCGTTGCCCGCGGCCGCTTCCGCCCGGTCTTCTCCCGGCAGATGCGGCCGGATGCGACGCAGCATGGCGTCGATCGGACTGTACAGCTTGTAGGACAGCCAGACGGAGACGCCAGCGGCGAGCAGCAGGAAGGCGCCCGAGACGAGCATTGATTTCTCCCGCGTCTTCGTCACTTCCTTCATGAGCCGGGCGTAAGGCTGAACATATAGAATCGTCCAATCCCCGATCCCGTTCATATAGGTCACCATGCTCTTCCCGCCGCCGACGTCGCCGACCGCGAAGCCGGAGGGCCGCTGCGGATCGATCAGCCCGGCGGCTTTGGCCTCGTCGATGCCGCCCGGCTCCTCGGTTCTTCCATCGGCATACAGCCGGCCGTCGGGCGTCCGGATGTAAATCTCGCCCTCGATCCCGCTGCCCGCGCCGTTCATCCGCCGCAGGCTGTCGAACACCCAATCGGACTTGACGTAGAGAATGACGGCGGACTCCGTTCCCTCGAACGGCTTGAACGCGTCGGCGACGATAAAGGCGAAGGCGTCGATGCCGCCGTTCTCCCGTTTCAAGCTGACGGGAATGAGCCGGGATGTCGGTAGCGGCTGCGGCGAACGGAGCAGCCAATCCAGCATTCTCTGCTTCGTGACGCCGCCGTCGACGAGAAAATCGCTGGACGAGCCGTAAATCTCGCCGTCCCGAGCGTTGTAAACCGCCATCGATTGAAGGAAGGAGGAGCTCTCCATCAGCTTCTCCATCTCGTTGTACCCGCGAATGTAGTCCATTGCCGGAAGCGGCTCCGAGAACATGAGCGGAATCAGGTAATTGTCGCGGAAGGCGAACGTGGACAGATGCGTGATGATCTCGTTCATATAAGAAAGGTTATATTGAATTTGCGTCAGCACCTTCAGGTTGGAGTCCTCCTGCGCTTGCTTGACCGAGCGCTCCAGGACGTAGGCGTTCGCGACGGACAAGCCGGCGAGGATGAACGCCATCGCCAGCATGATCGAGATCAGAACGCGTTGGAAGTATTTTCTCGACTTGTAGAATCCGAACGCCTTCATGGCGGTCCCCCTTGGCATCGTCCGTTGCCGATGACCTCTCTGACTTTAGTTGTAAACGGATTCAGGAGGAGGCGCAACTCTTTTCTCGAAGGACGCAGGAATTGATAGATTTCATAGCCGGCGGGGGCGGCGATTGACACATTTCGCAGTATCGCGCCGGTCCGCGTTATGGCACGATCGATGGAGAAGGGAGGCGACGGGGCGAACAGAGAGAACCTGCGGGCGGGCGGAGCGGAACTGGCTGTAACTGCACGTAATCACAGGTGAAAGAGAGGGAGATTGAAGATGGCAGAAAGATTGAGAATGCCGGCCCAGACATGGAAAATGCGGGCTCTCGGCGTCGTTGGCGCGTTGACGTTCCTCGTCCCGTTCATCCCTGCTCCGTCCGCCTATGCGGCGACGATCGACATTACCTCCTACGGCGCGAACGGCAGCGACTCTTCGGACGACATGGCCGCGATCCAGAGCGCGATCGACGCCGCGGCGAGCGGGGACACGATCTATTTTCCCCCGGGCACTTACTACGTCTCGGGAAGCATTCAGGCGAAGTCCGGCATCAAGCTGCTTGGTCATGATCGGGACGATTCCATCGTGAAGTATTCGGGAACGACCGACGGTGCCATCCTCTCGCTGAACAACACGACGGACGTCGAAGTTGCGGGGCTGACGATTGACGGCAACAGCAATACGCACGTCACCGCCGGAATCTGGGGCGAGCCGGGTGGCGGGCACGACATTCACGACAACCGTTTCAAGGACTTGACCAAATCCGATGGCTTCGCTCCGTTCGGCATCCTCATGTCGAACTCTCCGAACGTGAAGATCACCGACAACGACTTCATCAACATGGGCACCGGGTCGATGTGGGGGGCGGCGATGCGGGTCGGCTGGGGGTCGGACGCGCCGGATATCGAGCGCAACACGATCGCGAACACCGGCCGCGGCGGCATTTTCGTCAATGACGGGGTGGACGGGGCGGTTATCCGCGACAACGTGGTTACGGGCTCCGGCCTTTTCAACGAAGGGCTGTCCATCGAGCTGCATACCGACGTCAACCATTCGATCGTCGAGGACAACCAGGTCGACCATTGGCTGAGCGTCGTCCGCTCCGAGTACAACGCCATCCGGCGCAATACGATTCATACGACGGACAATACGGTCAAAGGCATCGGGCTGGAGATCATGTCGAACCATTCCGTCACGTCGGACAATCTGGTCGACGGCGGCCAGCAGGTCGGCATGCAGCAATCGCCGGGAACCGGCTACCAGCTGTGGAATTACAACACGGTCCAAAACATCGTCATGTGGGGCATGCAGCTACAGGGCGAAGGGACGGGCGAGACGGAGCAATACCAATATTTTTACAAAAACACGCTGGAGGACGGGCCGATCGGCAATCCGGCCGCGGCGTATCCGGGCTATGACGGCAACGCGGTGCGCATTCACGGCAACACGCAGAACGTGACGTTCGACAGCAACCGGATCCTGAACAACGGCCGCAAGGCGATCGAGATCACGACGGCGAGCGGCACCGATCGGCTCAGCTTCATTAATAACACGATCACCGGCAACGGCGGACCTTCGATCGACCAATATCCGTCGTCGGCCGCCGATCTGGAATGGTTCGGCAATACCGTCAGCGGCAACGGCACGGACACGCAGCTGACGAGCCGCGGGTTCTCCGATCCGAAGCCGACGGCGAACTTCACCACCCCGTTGAGCGTTCAGCTTGGCCAATCGGTGACGTTCACGAACACGTCGACCGATAACGGCTCGATTGTCGAGAATCTGTGGGATTTCGGCGAGGGCGTACCGGTGACGACGGTCAGTCCGACTTATACGTACCAGAAGGCCGGCACGTACCGGGTGACGCTTGTCGTCTGGGATAACACCGGCCGCGCCAATCTCAAGGAACAGACGATCAACGTCTATGCGGGACCGCCCGACACGACGGCGCCTTCCGCACCGGCGAACCTGACGGCTCCGTCCAAGTCGAACGTGACGGTCGACCTGTCGTGGTCGGCTTCGACCGATAACGTCGGCGTCGTCGGCTATGACGTCTACAAGAACGGCACGCCGGCAGGCTCCACGACGGGTGCGAACGCAACGGCGTTCACGGTGACGGGGCTGACGCCGAGCACGTCGTACAGCTTTACCGTCAAGGCGCGCGACGCCGCCGGCAACGTCTCCGCGGCAAGCTCCGCGCTCGGCGTGACGACGGACGCCGGCGACACGCAGCCGCCGACGGCGCCGGGCAACCTGGCCGTGACGGCGAAGACGGATACGAGCGTCAGCCTGGCCTGGTCGGCTTCGACGGACAATGTCGGCGTAACCGGCTACGACGTCTATGCCGGCAGCTCGCTTGCCGGTTCGACGACGGGCGCGGGCGCCACGGCGGTCACGCTGAACGGCTTGACGCCGAGCACGGCGTACAGCTTCACGGTCAAGGCGCGGGACGCATCGAACAACGTCTCGGCCGCCAGCGGCGCCGTAACGGTCACGACCGATCCGCTGGCCGACTGGGTGCCTTGCGCGGGCGAGAACAACCTGTGCAGCTTCACGGGAACGCACGAGGTCCGTTACGGCGCGAACGGCAGCTACGTATACGGCACGTACACGAATTCGGTCATGTGCTCGAACAACGGGTTCGGGACCGATCCCGCCGTCGGCTACTACAAGACTTGCGACGTCAACATGGCAAGCGAAGGCGGGAACGGCGGCCAGGGTGGCGACACGACGGCTCCTTCGGCTCCCGGGAATTTGACTTCGCCGTCTCAGACGGCGGACACCATCAGCCTGAGCTGGTCGGCTTCGACGGATAACGTCGGCGTCGCCGGCTACGATGTCTATCGCGGCGGAACGCTCGCCGGCTCGACGACGGGCGCGAACGCGACGACGTTCACGGCGACCGGCTTGTCGCAAAGCACGACGTACAGCTTCACCGTCAAGGCGCGGGATGCGGCCGGCAACGTCTCCGCGGCGAGCGCCGCGCTCAGCGCGACGACGGCGGCGCAGCAGGGCGGAGGCGGGCCGTCGCCGACGGGAACGATCGTCCGGGAGTACTGGACGAACATCAGCGGGCCGACCGTGTCCAGCATTCCGCTCGGCACGACGCCGACCGGTACGTCCGTGCTGACGAGCTTCGAAGCGCCGACGAACTGGGGCGACCATTACGGCACGCGCATTCGCGGCTATATCGTCCCGACCGTGACGGGGACGTACCGGTTCTCCATCGCCGGCGACAATAACTGCCAGCTGTGGCTCAGCACCGACGACTCGGCCGCGAACAAGACGATGATCGGGGAAGTGGTCGACTGGACGTACGAGAAAAACTGGACCCAGAATTCGTCGCAGCAGTCGGGCAGCATCACGCTGACGGCCGGGCAGCGCTACTATGTGGAGGCGCTGCAGAAGGAAGAGAGCGGCGACGACCATCTTGCCGTTGCCTGGATGGTGCCGGGCAGCACAAGCTACGCCGTTATCGACGGCGCGCATCTGGCGCCGCTCTCGTAAGTCGCCGGCAGCCGCCGGACAGTCGTTTTAGCTTCGCCGGAAGCCTTCGCGGCGGTTTGAAAGACATGCCGCGGAGGCTTCTTCCGCCGCTCGGACTGCTTGAAGTCCTTGCGGATACATAAGCGTGCCGAAAGGGGAGAGACACCCATGATCGAAATCCGTTTATACGTTCGCGCGGACGCCGAAGAGGATGGGGACGGGAGCCAGGAGCGGCCGTTCCGCACGATAGCCGCCGCGCAGGAAGCGGTGCGCGGGGTGCTGCGAGCCGGGCATGAAGGCTCCATTACAGTTAGCGTCGGAGGCGGCGTCTACGAGCTGGCGGAGCCGCTGCGCTTCGGCTCCGAAGATGCAGGAGGGGAGCAATGCCGCGTTGCGTACGAGGGCGAGCCGGGCGACCGGCCGGTGCTGCTCGGCGGCACCGTGCTGTCCGGCTGGGAGCCGTGGCGGGCCGGCATCTGGCGGACGAAGGTTCCCGCGGGCAGGCGATTCCAGACGCTGTACGCGGACGGGGAGCGGGTGGTCAAAGCCAGATGGCCGGCGTCCGGCTATATGCGCTCGGCGACCGTGCCCGGCCGCGAGCGGGAAGGGATCGGCTTTCGGGAAGAGGATCTGGCGGATACTTTAGCGGCAGAACTGGAAACGGGAGGACTTCAAGTTTATGTTTGGCCGGGGGAGGGCGAATGGAACTGGTTATGCGAGACGATCCCGGTTCGCCGCATCGATGCCGCCGCCCGATTCATCGAGTTCGCGCGCCCCAGCGTCTGGAGCATCGGGGAAGGCTCGCGATATTACCTGCAAGGCTCGCTCCGATTTCTGCTGGGGCCCGGACAATTCCATCTGGACGAAGCCGACGGCTGGCTGTACTACCGGCCCGCCGAAGGGGTTCCCGACCGCCAGCGGGTTGTCGCTCCAATTGTGCTGCGTATTCTCGATATTCAAGGGGAGAGCATGGGCCGGCCGGTGTCGGGATTGTCTTTCCGGAACCTCGAGCTTGCCTGCACGGATTGCCGGGACGATTACCAGCCGATGTCGAGCGAGCCGGACATGGCCAATTCGGAGCCCGACGAGCATCGGAACGGCCTGGTGTATATCCGGAACGCGTCCGACCTCGAGATTGAATCATGCGAGCTCCGCCTGTCGGGTTCGAACGGCGTGTTCCTCGACCGCTGCGCCGAGCGGGTTACATTGACCGGGAACCGGATCGAACGCGTCGGCCACAACGGCATTTACGCGTCCGGGTACGCGCCCGGCGAAGGAGATTTCGCCGGACCGGACGAAGCCTTCCGCAACAAAGGGCACACGATCGCGGATAACGTGATCGAACGCGGAGGCGAGCTGGTCGGGCACGGCAGCGGCATTATGCTCTATCAATGCGGGGAATGCGAGATTGCGCACAATCGGATCTCCCGCATGCCGAGATACGGCATCTCTCTCAAAGGACTTCGGCGCGGAACGATGCCGTCGGAGCTTTGGGGCGTCCCGGTCACGTGGGACAACCACTGGGACTTCCTGTTCTCGCGGAACAACCTCATTCGGCACAACGACATCTCCGCCGTGATGGAAGACAGCCAGGACGGCGGCATGATTGAAGCGTGGGGTCCCGGCCTCGGCAACCGGATCGAGGGCAATCGGCTGCACCACAGCGGCATCCATTTCTCGTTCGGGTTCGGCATCTATCTGGACGACGCGGCGGACGGCTTCGAGGTGACGGGGAATGTGCTCGATCATCTGTACAGCACGGGGGAAGGGAAGCTGTGGATGACGATCTTCGCCAAAGGAATCGGCAACCGGATCGCGGGCAACCTGATCGCGGACAATCCGGACGCGGTGAACGCGATCGGCTCGCAGGAGATGGCCGGAGAGGCCAATCGGGACCTCGTGGTGGAACGCAATATCGTCTGCGACTCCGGGCATCTGTACGGCTTCGTGAACTGGAGTCCAGAGCGGTTCCTTTCGGCGGACTTCAACCTGTTCTGGCGGAACGGCGAGGCGTGCGGGGTATCGGGCGAGCTGCCGCTGACGCCTGCCGGCGTCAATCCGGCGTGGGGTCACGACTATGAATGGGAGGCGTGGCAGTCGTTGTCCGGCGAAAGGTATGACGCGAACTCGGTGTTTGCGCCGCCCGGTTTTGCGGACGCGGAAGCCGGCGACTACCGGCTGCTGCCGTCCTCTCCCGCCTATGCGCTCGGATGGGAGGAGATCGATTTTACTCAATTCGGGCCGAGGCAGCGGCGGGAAGCGGCAGCTCGGCGGGAGAGGGAGTAAAGGGGATCACGGCGAGAGATGCCTTCAGACCGAAGCGGTGCCGCTTCGGTCTGGGGGTCCAGACTGAAAAGAGAGTAACCAGATGACGCACATTTACGGGATTCCGGCGAATGGGGCGAAAGAGAGTAACCAGAAGACGCACATGGACGATTGGATTCCGGCGAAGAGGACGGACCCAAGCAAACCCCGACTCGCATGACAGACCGCGACGGGGCGCTGCCAAGCGCCCCGTCGCCAACGAATCGCTAGACGAGCGCAAACCGAATCAAGCCCGATAAAGCAAAGCCGAACAAAGCCGTACCGGCGCCGATGCCGGTAATGGCGCTGTTCGCAACCCGCAGCTTGCGGGAAAAAAAGAGAGAAGCAACTGACGCTACCACCAGCAGCCGCCAGCAGATACAGGCTGGGGTCCTCGAAAACGCCTGCCAGACTGATGAAAGGAATGCCGACAATAAAGGCAATCCAGGGTGCTATGAAGTCTTTTCGTTTTTGCAGGATTAACCAACCTGCGCCGGCGCCGGCCAGAAAAATCTCCGCATAGACGGAAATCAAATATTGGCGGAATGAAGTGGACGCAGACAAAGCGGAGGGCGCATCCCAATTGCGGATGCTGAGGAACACGCCGAACAGGCAAACGAGGAGCGCAATGCCGGAAGCGATACCAAGGTATTTTCGCCAACTTGCCCGAGGGTTCTCCTGCGCCCAGCCGAACCAACTGAAGCTGAACATGCCGAAGATGGAGGCGTACATCACATAATCTCTAGCATACTCCATACCCTTCCTCCTTTACGGCAGGAATTGCCAGTCGCTGTCTCCCTTCCACTAATCCAGACAGCGAGAAGCTCCGACAGGCTGCTCTATTCATTGTTCGGGGCTTCTCGCGCCGGATGTTACGGTCCTTACGTCGATTCGCCCTCGATAATCTCGTGGGGGACCATCGTTCGGAGCGGGACGTTCCTTCCTGCGATCCGGTCGACGAGCAGATCGACGGCTTTCGTTCCGACTTCATCGGCGGAATAGGCGATGGTTGACAACGATGGCGTAATATACTCAAGCGTGTCAATGTTGTCGAAGCCCATCAACCCGACGTCCTGCGGGACGCGGATCCCTTTTTTCTTCAAATGTAGAAGCACTTTGAGCGCGTATTTGTCGCTTGTGCACAGAATGACTTTCCGCTTGCTCCCCTTCCGAAGCAGCCCTTCGATCTCCTCCAGATAGCCCTTGTGCAGGATCAAGTCGGCGCTTAACGCGCCGCCGGCCTCGGCGATCGCCTGCCGAAAGCCGGCATGCCGCTGCTCCACGGCGTACAGATTGGTTCGTCCCGACAGCGCCATCGGCGGACTGACGTAAATAATCTCTTCGTACCCGAGAGCGGCGAGCCGCTTGACCGCGTCCCGGATCGCCTTCCGGTCGTCGACCCAGATGTAGGGAATCTCGTCCGAGACCAGGTTGCCGAACGTGATGACGGGCACGCCGAGCTTCGAGACGAAGCGCTCGAAGTCATCCCCTTTATTGACCGATAGAAGCAAAATGCCGTCGACCCTGCGGTCGACCAGATGCTGAAGGCATTCCCGTTCCTTCTCCGGATCCTTGTTCGTCAGCGTCAAGTACAGGAAATAGCCGAGCTCGCTCGCTCTCGTCTCGATCGCGTTGACGAGTTGGGGGAAAATCCGGTTGTTGATGTCGAACAGCACCGCGCCGATCGACTTCGTACTGCCTTTCACAAGGCTTTGCGCCAGAAAGTGCGGGCGATAGCCAAGCTGCTCCGCCACTTTCAGAATTCGTTCTTTCGTCTCGGGATTGATGCCGGGCCGGTTGTTCAGCGCCCGATCGACGGTGCCGCGGGACACGCCGCAGATCTCCGCGATTTGCTGGCTTGTTTTGCTCATGGCTTCGTTCTCCTGGAAATAGAGTATCGGAATTTGTCGAGGTCCCGTCGCGCTACTACGATTATAAGAAAAAAGTCCGAAAAAATAAATACGTACACGTGCACGATATGCATTTACAGCTTCTTGAGGGCTGTGTTATAGTAAAGCCGTTCACGTGAACGGTGACCGTAAAACGCATGAAGGGGGCCCATGTGTTTTTTTAAATTTTCACAATGCAAACGCTTTATTTGAAGTTATTTCTTCAAAAAGGAGCTATTGCGATGAGAATAACGATCATGGCCGGCGTGCTTGCGGCGCTGGTAGCGCTGCTGACCGCTTGCGGCGGGGGCTCGAACAGCGGTACGGACGCTTCGGCATCTTCATCGGCGCCCGCTTCGGATTCCGGAAGCAAGGGGAAGCAGGAAGTGACGCTTGTCTGGAACGAGACCGACGTCAGCAACGGCCAACTGAAGGTGCTGCTGGACGAATTCAACAAGAAGTACCCCGATATCAAAGTGAATCGGATCTCGGTCACGAGCAGCGGGTGGGCCGACTACTTCAACAAGATTCAGACGATGATCGCGGGAGGCAAGGCACCGGACGTGATCCGGGTTGCGATCGAAGGCATTCAGATGTTCGCGAAGCAGGATCTGCTGCTGCCGCTCGACGATTACATGAAGCAGTTCCCGGACGCCGTGGAAAATTACGACGATCTTCACCCGAAGCTGCAATCCCCGTTCGTCATCGACGGCAAGACGTACGGTTTCGTCTGGGACTGGAACAACGTCGTCATGCACTTCAACACCGATCTCCTCAAGGAAGCGGGGCTGCCGGTGCCGCCGGCGGATTGGACCCGCGACGACTTCCTCCAATACGCCCAGGCGCTCACGACCGACAAAGGCGGCAAGAAGACGTTCGGCTTCGAGATCCCGAACTATTACTTCGGCGCGTCGGCCTGGCTGTTCAACAATGACGCGAGCGTGCTGGATCCCACGATGACGACAAGCAAACTGGACGATCCGAATGCGATCGAAGTGATGCAATTTTTCCAAGACCTGGTCTACAAATATAAAGTCGCGCCCGTGCCGAATCCGAAGGCCGATATGATCAACGACCTCATCACCGGGCGCGTCGCCATGATCTCCGCCGGCAAATGGCCGTTCGCCACCTACGACAAGACGAAGTTCAAGGCGGTGGACGTTCAGTTTCTGCCGAAGCTGAAGACCCAGAAGGTCATCTTCGGGTCCGGCGCCTTCCCCGTGCTCAAATCGGCGAAAAACCCGGAAGCCGCCTTCAAGCTGTCGGCGTTCCTGTCCTCATCCTTCTCGCAGAAGACGACGCTGTCCAACTCATCGATTCCGACCCGCATCTCGGTCATGAACGAAGTATTGCCGCAGACGCCGGCCTCGAACTGGAGGGTGTACGCCGACAGCGCGGACATCGCCCAGCCGGTCGAAGCGCCGATGCAATACGGCTCGATCGAAGGGATTTTCAACCGCTATATGTCTTCCATTCTTTCGAACCAGATGGATGCGGCCACCGCCATGAAGAAGGCGAAGGCCGAGATCGACGCCGCCCTGGCCAAAAAATAACGCCGGAGAAGCGGCGGACGCAGCGCGTTCCGGTGCAACCGCCGCTCTCCTCGGAGGCTGTGTGATGATGAAAATGAGCCGAACGATGAAGGACGGCTTCGCCGGCTACCTGTTCCTGCTGCCCGCGCTGATCCTGTTCCTGCTCTTTATCGCCGAGCCGCTGATCGTGTCGGTGTTCCTCAGCTTCACCGAATACAACGTGATCACTCCGTACCGGTGGATCGGGCTGGACAACGTGCGCCAGTTTTTCCATGACGCCCGGCTGGGCCTCATGTACGGCAATACGTTCAAGTATGTTCTGATCCTTGTCCCCCTGCATATGGTGCTCGGCCTGCTGCTGGCTCTCGGGGTCACCCGCAAAATCTCGAAGCGGTGGAAGTATTTCTACCGGACGGCCTTCTATTTCCCGGTGCTCGTCACGTCCGCCGCCGTAGCGGTGGCGTGGAGCTTCCTGTTCGACAGCGACTTCGGGGTGCTCAACTACTTGCTCGGCCAGCTTGGGTTCGATCGCGTTCCATGGCTCCAATCGCCCCGCTGGGTGTATGCGGCCGTAGCGCTGTACAGCTTCTGGAAGTTCGTGGGCAACGCCTTCCTCTACTACGTCATCGGACTGCAGAACATCCCGGAGACGCTGTACGAGGCGGCGGAGATCGACGGGGCGGGTCCGCTGCAGTCGTTTTTCCGGCTTACGCTGCCGCTGTTGTCGCCGACGATCTTCTTCGTGCTTGTGACGACGCTGATCGGCGCGACGCAAATTTTCGACGAGCCGTATCTGATTACGGGCGGCGGACCCGGAGACGCCTCGCGGTCGGTCAACATGTACATCTACGAGGTCGCGTTTCAGAGCCATGAGATGGGCTATGCGTCGCTCGTCTCGCTCAGCCTGTTCCTGATCATCCTGCTCGTGACCGTGCTGCAATTCCGCCTAAGCCGGACATGGGTGTCCTACCACCAGGAATAGAGAAAGGAGGAAGCGCCATGCGGAGACGATACGGCGGACGTCTGCTAACGGACGGGGTGCTGCTCGTAGTGGCGGCGTTCATGTTCGCGCCTTTTCTATGGATCATCTCGACGTCGCTCCGCCTCCCGCAGCAATCGTTCGATTTGCCGCCCGCCATTTTTCCGACGGCGTTCCATTTCGGCAACTACGGGGAAGTGTTCCGGCAAGTTCCGCTGCTCGCGTTCATGTTCAACAGCCTGAAAGTATCCGGTCTGGTCGTCATCGGCCACGTTCTTATCTCGAGCATGGCGGCGTATGCGTTCGCCCGCATCGCTTTTCCCGGCCGCAACGCCGTGTTCCTGATCTTCCTGTCCGGCCTGATGATCCCGGGACAGGTGACGATCATTCCGCAGTTCATTCTCATGTCGAAGCTCGATCTGGTCGACACGCACGCCGCCTTGATCCTGCCGGCGCTCATCAATCCGCTCGGGATCTTCCTGATTCGGCAGATGATGATGACGATCTCGCCGAGCTACGAGGAAGCCGCATTCATCGATGGGGCGGGCCGGGTGAAAGGATACTGGAACGTCATCCTGCCGATGTCGGTGCCCGTCATCGCGATGACGTCGGT
>NZ_JACJVO010000024.1 GCF_014212055.1 Cohnella zeiphila
GACTATCGCTATTGTGCGACCTGCCTGCTCTATTTTCTCCCCTCTTCAGCGTTCTATGCTATCATGCTCCTCTAAACAATGACTGAACACAACCAAGAGCCTCGTTCCCGGGTGGAAGCGAGGCTCTTTTTTCGGCAGGGTGAGGGTCTGGCTATACGAGAGTGCGGTCCCAAGGCACCGTATGCAGGATGACCACATTGCGATTGAGGTTCAAATCCAAGGTATAAGGAACGGGCGTCGGATGCCCGTCGGCTTCGCGGATAATACGGACGATCGGACGGTGGGCCAGCCGGTTGTCGACGTTCTCGACGACGCCCATCTGGCCGGTGCTCAGCAGGACGACGGACGATACCGGGAAAACGGCGATATGCTTCAGGAAGAGCCGGATCATCCCGATCCCGAAATCGTAGTTGCCCGCGGCGAACAAATACTCCATCGCTTCGATATTCGGGTAGGGATCGCGGTGATGCCGTTTCGAGATAAGCGCGTCATAGACATCGGCCAAGCCGATGATCTGGGCCATCTCCGGAATGTCCCCGCCCTTGAAGCCAAGGGGATAACCTCCGCCATTGTACCGTTCGTGATGAAGCAGCGCGCTTCTCGCCGCCTGCTGGGGAACTTCCCGAATCGAGGACAGCACTTTGTAGCCGACCTTGGTATGCTGCCGGACCAGCGACCGCTCCGAATCCGTCAGCTTCCGCTGCGCCTTGATCAGCCGCTCCGGCAGCCGGGTCATCCCGACGTCGAACAGAAGCGAGCCGATCGTCAGCTCCTGCAGGCGGGACCGGTCGAATCCGTTCAAGTCCGCCGCGATATTGGAGAGCAGCGTCACCTGCAAGGAGTGCTCGAACAGCTGGGTATCGGTCTGCTGCAGCACGCTCATCTCCTGGGCGATCGCCGGCTGGGCCATCGCCTCCAGCACCCGCTCGCGGAACTCGCGCCGGAAGCGCGCCGTCTCGGCGTAGGGGAGCGACAATCGGTCGAACGTCTGCTCCGACTCCGCGAACCAGCGAACGGCATCCATCGTATCCGCCACGGCCCGGGCATCGTCCTTCATCCGGTCGATGGCCGCCGTGTTCCAGGTGAGGATCTCCTCTTCCGCCTGTTCGCGGCTGCGCTTCCAGGCCTGCGCCGCATCCGGCGCCGAATGGACGCCGCTCCTGCCCTTGACCGCGACCCGGCGAAAACCGAGCGTACGCAGCCGATCGATATAGTATGGCGTCAATACGGTGCCGGCCTCCAGCATGACGATTCCGTTCTTGCCGAAGACGGTTCGCTCCAGCACGTCGCCGGACTGCAAATCGTCCACATGAATCTCCCTCATCTCTCCACCCTTTTCCCCGATCGGTTCCGCAGCAGCATAGATAGTCATATCGTACCATATCCCGACAAGAAAATGGATGAAATTCTAGTGGATTCCGATCGGTTTTTATAAATCTTTAGAACCAAATCTCTTAATTCGTCGAATCATAGGGTTTTCCGAAAACACGAAAAAACCGGAACCGCGATAGATTGCGGTTTCCGGTTTTTCCGGGCGCCGGTTACTGCGCCTTGATCAGCGAGTTCGGGTCGACGGACTGGCCGTTGTTGCGGACTTCGAAGTGGACGTGAACGCCTTCGTTCTGCTCCATTTCGCTCCGGCCGGCCATGGCGAGAACGTCGCCTTGCTTGACCTCGTCGCCCTGCTTCACCTTCAGGTCGTCCAGGCTTTGATAGACCGTGACGAGCCCGTTGCCGTGGTCGATCTGCACTTCGTAGCCGTTGGTCGGAGTTTGCTCCGCCACCGTCACTTTACCGCTCATGGCCGCGCGAACTTCGAACGCCTTCTGATCCTTGCGGGCGAAGTCGATCGCCGTGTGCGGCGTGAAGCTGTTGTTGTACTCTACCATCGCTGCGGCTTTCTTGTCCTCGGACGCGTTGGCGTCATAGAACGGCAGCGATACCGACAGGTCTCCCGAGCTGACGAACGGCCATTCCAACGACTCTCCGGATGCGGCGGCTTCCAACGCTTCGGGGCTGGATCCCGCGTCTTGCGTCTCGACTCCCGACAGACCGGGGGCAGCGTCTTGCGGCTCCTTCGTGCCGCTTCCGCCCGCGTTCAGCCAGAGAATCGTTACGATGATTGCCGCGGCGGCCATGTAGGCTGCTGGGAACACCCAGCGCTTGGAGAAGAACTTCTTCATCCCCGACGGCTTGGCGGGAGACGACGACCCGGCACTCTTCGGCGCCTCTTCGATCTTGCGAGTGGTTTTGTTTTGGTCACTCATTATTTGATCACCTCAGTAAGCAAGTGTTACCAGGTGATAGACTTTTATACGTGACCGGTTGAAAGGTTTTTATTTTTATAGTTTGGCGGCTCCTGCGAGCTTCGAAGCGTCCTCGATTTTGATCCCGGTATAGTAATAGGAGACGATCTGCGAGGCGGAATAGCCTTCCTTGGCCATGCCTTCCGCGCCCCATTGGCTCATGCCGACGCCGTGTCCGTTTCCATAGGACGTAATGACGATAGTCTTCTTATCCAGATCGAGAGTAAACGCGGCGGAGCGGAGTCCCAGCTTCTCACGAACCTCTTCCCCGGTCCATTCCTGACCGCCGACCGCCAGCGTCTTCACTCGCCGGCCCGGCGTCCGGTCGACGATCCGAATGCTGGAGCCCGCTCCCGCGCGGGCGAGCTTCGCCGTCTCCTGCACGCCGAGCGCCCCGTAGAAGTCTCGAACCGAAATCTCGCTCGTCGTCTCCCAATTGCTCGCTTCCTCCCGGTCCCAAGGGCTGGCTACCGACCGCAAATAGGGGACACTCTCGGGGAATACTTCCTCCGAATTCTCGGTGAACCCGTTGCTGGAAGAAAAATAGAGCGCTTCGATCGGCTGGCCGTCATAGACGAGAAT
The DNA here is from genome assembly GCF_014212055.1 of Cohnella zeiphila. GTDB lineage: Bacteria > Bacillota > Bacilli > Paenibacillales > Paenibacillaceae > Cohnella > Cohnella zeiphila. The sequence continues at coordinate 2,889 of NZ_JACJVO010000024.1, forward strand.
CTGCCCTTTCGTCCGAAGCGCCGCTTCGTTCGCCTTGCTCCACAGAGAGGGATCCGTACGCTTCAGCTCGTCCATCTCGGCTTCCGACCGATACACCTGGTTGTCCTGCGTGTCGATCGTATCGGCTCCGCCGGCGGGAACGCCGGTCCGGTCGTTATTCAGCAGCTTCCTTACGATATACGTCCGGGCGGCCAGCGCCTGCGCTTCGAGAGCGGCCGGTTCGAACGACAGCGGCATCTCGGCGGCCACCACTCCGCGGACGTACGTCTCCAACGGCACTGTCTCTACGGCGCCCCGGCCGCTCAGGTATACCCGTACGCGGACACTGTCGCTCCAAGCGGCTGCGGGCGCGGCCGGCGACACTTTCTCCTTCTTCTCGGAAGGCTTGTCCTGCGTTTTCGGCGACGCGCTGGATTTGGGATGCGCGTGCTCCGCCGGCTTCTCTATCGTGTGCGGCGGAACCGCCGCCTGCTCTTCCGGATCCGCAGGATGCCCGGGCCCGCCGTGCAGCGACGCCCACAACGTGCCGGCGACCGCGATTCCGCCCGCGAACGCCGCGACGTCCGTCCACCAAGGATAATTCGTGCTCCGTCTTATGCTCCATCTAAGCATCTTCCACCTCCGCGAGAATTACGCTGTTTGCTCTTACTCTATGAATTTCCATTCATCGCTAGAACAAACCCCGCCAAGAGGGCAAGAGAATTCAGTTACTCGAAAAAACGGCGGCTGCACAGTTAACAAACAATGCTAGCGCAAATATGCGAGTCCCTTTCGCTAAGGGGCTTTGCGGCACGCCGTGCCTCTATCGGTTCCGGCGGCCCGTTACCCGAGGGCTTTTGCGGCACGCCGTGCCGCCGCCCAAAATGTCGCAGGTCGCCTCAGTCCCTATAGACCGCCCCTCATGCGATCTTCCGTATCTTATTTAGCCGATTTTCTCGGCTATCGGCATCCGTTCGACCCGCCGCGAGGCTCCATTAGCCGATTTTCTCGGCTATCGGCATCCGCTCGGCCCGCCGCGAGGCTCCGTTAGCCGATTTTCTCGGCTATCGGCAACTGCTCGGCCCGCCGTGAGGCTCCGTTAGCCGATTTTCTCGGCTATCGGCATCCGTTCGGCACGCCGCGAGGCTCCGTTAGCCGATTTTCTCGGCTATCGGCATCCGCTTAGCCCGCCGCGAGGCTCCGTTAGCCGATTTTCTCGGCTATCGGCAACCGCTCGGTCCGTCGCGAGGCTCCGATAGCCATTTTAAATTTGCACAAAAAAAGCTCCGTCTCGTAAGCCGATCGCCTTCTCGCAAAAGGAAGATCGGGACTTAAGAGACGGAGACGGAGTCGCCGTTTATGGAAAGATGCAGATAAATTGCATTTCGCTCATATGTTCGGGTCTAGCGTTATCCTTATTGTTATATCCTTAGGCCAGCGTCGGTTGAACGCGAACCCGGGAGATCTCGGCAGGCGCCCGGTCTCCGAGCGCCTCCATGATTTTCGCGGGGTGGCGGGACGCGTGTTCGGCTTCCGCCAGCACTTCTTCCGGCGAAGGAGCCCGGTAGACGTCGGCTCCGAGCGCCACGAGCTTGCCGACGATGTCCACATAGCCGCGGTCGATGTGATGAATGCCGGACACTTCCGTCGTTCCTTCCGCCGCCAGCGCCGCGCAGATGAGCGCCGCTCCGGCCCTCAAGTCCGTCGCGCAGACTTGCGCGCCGACCAGACCCGAACCGCCGGATACGACCGCGGTGCGGCCGTCGACCTTGATCGTCGCTCCCATCTTGACCAGTTCCTCGACATGCATGAACCGGTTCTCGAACACCGTCTCGGTCACGATGCTCGTGCCTTCCGCATGCAGCAGCAGCGCCATCATCTGCGCCTGCATGTCGGTCGGAAAGCCCGGATACGGAAGAGTCTTCACGTCGACGGCCCGCAGCGGCCGACGGGAGACGACCCGGATTCCGTTCTCGTCGCTCTCGACGCGAACGCCCATTTCCTCCAGCTTGGCGACCACCGGACCCAAATGATCGTGGATCGCCCCTTCGATATAAACATCTCCGCCCGAAATGGCGGCCGCAACCATATACGTGCCGGCTTCCACCCGGTCCGGGATGACGGCATGCTCAACCCCGGCCAGACGTTCGACGCCTTCGATGCGAATGACGCCGGTGCCCGCGCCGCGCACTTTGGCCCCCATCGCGTTCAGGAAGTTCGCCAGGTCGACGATCTCCGGCTCCTTGGCCGCATTCTCGATCGTCGTCGTGCCGGCCGCGGTGGCCGCGGCCATCATGATGTTCTCGGTCGCTCCGACGCTGGCGATATCCAAATAGATCTTGGCGCCGCGCAGCTTCCCGTTCACGCGGGCTTCAATCGCCCCTTGGCCGAATCCGATCTCGGCTCCCATCGCTTCGAATCCCTTTAAATGCTGATCGATCGGACGCGTGCCGATCGCGCATCCTCCCGGAAGAGACAGACGCACCCGTCCCAAACGGGCAAGCAACGGCCCCATAACCAGGAAGGAAGCCCTCATTTTGCGTACCAATTCATACGGCGCCTCGAACGAAGTCAGCTTCGCCGCGTGCAGGTGCACTTGGTCGCCGCTTCGTTTGCTTTGGACTCCGAGCGCCGCCAGTACCTCTATAATGTTCGTCACATCGTCCAGAGCGGGCACATCATGGATGACGCAAGCGCCTTGCTCGGCCAACAAAGATGCGGCCAGGATCGGCAGAACTGAATTTTTAGCGCCGTGTACGCGGACAGTCCCTTTCAGAGGACGGCCGCCTCGGACGATGATTTTGCTCATGGGTGATTCCCTCCGCGGGTCTGTAATCATTCCGAAGCGATCGGCTGGCAGCCAGCCCCGGAAAACCCAAACTCCATCATATCACTGTCACCGCTTTTGGCACAAGCGGCAGGTCTTTACAAAATTCTCCTTATTTCCCGGGCAATCGGGCCGTCCGAACGTTGTTACGCCATATTCCCCATTGTTATCATTCCGGCGTCCGGTTATGCGCGGACTTCGGAACGGGCACCGGACGTCAGCCGGATCCGAACAGCCATTTCAGCGATGAAGTCCAGTTCCAGTAGTCGAGAATAAATCCTGCCAGCTGGTGCCCGATCACGATCGCCAACATGAGCTGCAGCAGCCTCGCGCCCGGACTGAGCGGATGCCGGAAAATCCGGTCCCAGCGGATCTCCTTGAGAAGGACCCAAGTGACCGCGATCAGCCCCAATGTGACGAACATGGAGAACAAGGCGTTCCAGCCGGCCGAACTCATAAGATCGCCGGTGCCCATCGAATTTCAACTCCCTCCCTTACAGCAAGTTGGCCAGCATGGCGGCCCATTCCGCCCGGGTGACCGGCCGGTTCGGACGGAACGTTCCGTCCGGGTAGCCGCCGATCCAGCCTTTTCGGACCAACGCGTCCAACGCCCCGGCCGGCTTGCTGAGAATCGGAACGTCCGCGAACCGAAGCTTGGGGGCATCGGGGATCGTCAGCTTCGCCGCCCTCGCGAGCAGCAAGGCCGCTTCCCCTCTGGTCATCGCCCGATCCGGTTCGAAGCGAATGCCTCCGATCCCGTTCAACCAATGAGCCCCTTCCGCTTGCGCAATCGCATCATGTGCCCAGTAGCCGTCCGGAACATCCGAATAAGGCGGCTGGCCGGCATTCGCGACAGGCTTTCGCGCGCGCACCGCCATGACGACCGCTTCGGCGCGCGTGACGCTGCGGTCCGGTCCGAACGTTCTTCCTCCGTAGCCGGCGACCCATCCGGCCTCCGCCAGAGCTCGGATCGCCGACTCGGCCCAATGTCCCTTAATGTCGAGGAAAAGGGAGCTCACGGGATCCTGTTCGAGCGTCAGCCGGTAAAAAGAATCGCGGAACGGAGCGTCGGCCGTCAGTTTGACGTAGTACGTTCCGGGATCCAGCCGGCCGCGATAGCCGGCCGTACCCGCGCCCGCCGCGGTGCTCCAGTGGCCGATCTCGGCGAGCTGCTTGCTGTAGAGCGTCATCGTCGCCCGGACCGACTTCGGAATTTTCGCCAACTGCAATCTTACCAAATTTGACTCGTCCAACGCGAATCGGAACCAATCGGCGTCGGTTGCCGTTCCGATCAGCCCTTCCCTTCCTTCGGCTCCCGCAGCGAGCGGCGTCGCTTCGAGCGGCCCGTCGTTCGGCTCGTTCCGGTCTTCATACGGAGCAATGTATTCCAGCCGCGCGGTATACGTTCCGATCACCCCGACCGGATCGGGAGCCGTCGCGTTACGAATTCGTATGTAATACTTGCCGGGCGACGCCTGCGGAAGAATCACTTCTTCGCTCTCTCCGTCTCCGTTGTCGTCCGTTTCCTCCGCTTCTTCCCCTTCCCGCTCGACCGTCAGCGCCGGATCAATGCGGGTCGTATCGGCATCCACCCGGATGCTGAGTTTGCCCTCCCGGGGAAGGGTGACGGCAAACCAGTCCTCGTCGCCCTGCTTGTCGAAAGTGCCGGTCCATTGCTGGGTGCGTGCCCCAAGCGTAAACGCCGTCAGCGCCGTCTGGTTCGGCTCCATCGCGTCGGGCGCCATCCGGAACGCCGACTCCAGCCGATAGCTCTGTCCGCCCGCTCCGCCTTGGGTCTCCAAAATGTAGCTGCCCTTGGCCACCGTCCAGGTGCGGGAAGACGACGCGTTCTTGGCGGCCGGAGTCATCTTCTCGGCGCCTGCCGCGTACAACCGAAGATCCGGCTGGCTTCCTGCGCCCGCCGTTGAAGCGGTCTGCCAGGAGACGGTTAGCGAGCCGTCCGCGGGCACCTCGATCCGATAGTCGTCGCGGTCCTCCGGCGACGCCCATATTCCCAGCGCTTCGGCTCCGATCGGCAGCACGGATGCGTGGCTCCGGTCGTCGTTCGGCTCCCTCCAGTCGGCGTTCTCGTCGGCTTCGACCGCCCGGTCGGCCCGTATGAGGCCATAGCCGGTAGCCGAATCCCAGCCTGCGGAACCGATATCCTGCGCGGTTCCCCGCAGAAGGTCGCGGAGCCGGGCCGGACTTGCTTGCGGCTTCGCGGCCCGGAGCAGAGCCGCCGCTCCCGCCGCCTGCGGAGCGCTCATCGACGAGCCTTCCATCGTCACGGTTCCGCCGCCCGGCTTCAGGGTCTGCACTTGCCACGCGGCGGAGACGTCGAGCTCGGGCCCGGGCGTCGACCGGCTGTCCGCCTTGGTGCCGTTCGAACCGCCGACCGCCAGCACCGTCGGGTAGGCCGCCGGATACTGCACCGCCGCCTTGGTTCCGAATTGCGCGGCATCGTTGCCGCTGGCGGCTACCAGCAGCACGCCTTCCCGCTCGGCCTGAGCTACGGCCTGGCGAATGTCCGAGGAGTCGCGGTGCAGTCCGAGCGAGAGCACGACGATGTCGGCTCCGTGGCCGACCGCGTAGCGGATGCCCTCCGCCAGACTCGCTTCGCTTCCTTCCGCTTGGGCATCCAAAGCCTTGATCGGCATGATCTTCATGCGCCAAGCGGCGCCTGAACGGGAAATCTTCGCCGCGTCCGCGATCTCCGCGAGAACGCCGGCGACCGCCGTTCCGTGTCCGTTGTCGTCCAGGGGCGGCTTCGTTCGGTCCAACAGATTGATACCTTCCGTCAGGTAAGGCGTCAGCCGCGGGTTTTTCAGATCGGCTCCCGTGTCGATCACCGCTATGGTTCCCGAGACATCATGGGTCAGATGCGCCCAGGCTTCCGGAATGCCGATCATTTTCAAAAAAGCGGGTTCTTTGTCCGGCTTCATCGCTTCCGCCGCACTCGGCTGAGCGGCCGGTTCGGCGGCAGCGGCGGTTTGTTCCGGAGAGGGAACCGCAGCGGCAGCCGTTTCCGCCGCCGCTGCGAGGCCGCTCGCCCCAAGCGCCAGCGCCGCCAGGCATGCGGCCGCTCGTATCCGGGCTTCGTTGGCCACGATCGATCACAACCTTTGTTCGTCCATTCGCTCGGGCTTCCCGGCTATTTCTCTTTACCCGCCGATGCCTCATTTTGACTCGAAGAGCGAGATCCCAAAGGTGCCTTTGACTGATTTCGATCGGGCTGCCGCAAGCGCCTGGACAGCTCTTTCTCGAGAAGCGCGCCCCGCTTCGTTACGTCTTTTATCGCCCCGGACCATCGCATCATTATATGATTCGTGCAATGACATCCGCTTCCTTCCGTGCGGCGAAAAAAAAGGACTTTTGTCGCATTTTCGACGATGTTGTCATTAACGCCACTCTTGTGCAACCTGCCGCCTCTCACCTCCCGGGCAAAGAGAAACCGCCGGAGAAAGCCTCCGGCGGCCGAGTCTCGAGCGCGGACCGAGCGTCCGCGCTACCGGGCCAGGAAGTCGGTCGTCAGCGAGAACAAGCCGTCCACCCAATCCAGCACCGGCTTCGGAAAAATGCCGAGCGCCACCGAACCGGCCGCGCAAACCCAGATAACGACTCCGGTGGGGATCGTCATCCGCACGGAAGGCTCGTTTTCTCCGCCGCGCATGTACATCTGGCGGATGAACGAGAAGTAGACGTAGTACGAAACGACGGTCGTTCCGAGCAGAATGGCAGCGAGCCAATATTCTCCGGTTTGTACCGTGGCGAACAGGATGTACAGCTTCCCGTAGAACCCGGCCGTGATCGGCAGCCCCGCCAGCGAGCAGAGCAGCGCGGTCATCGCCGCCGCCGTCCAAGGAGCGCGGTGGTACAACCCGGCGAACGCGGACAGCTGCTCGTGCCCGGACGACCGCGACACGAGTGTCAGCACCGCGAGCGCCCCTATATTCATCAATACGTAAGCCGCCAAATAATAGACGAATTCCGAGAACAAAGAGGAGTGCAAGTTGGTCAGGTCAAGCGAAAGCGGCACCAGCAGAATGCCTGCGTTGGCGACGCCCGACAGGGCGAGCAGCCGCTTCGCGTTCTGCTGCTTCAGCGCCCCGGCGATGCCGACGATCATGGCCGCCGCGGCCAGCACCCCTAGCGCGAGGAACAGATCGTCCCGCACCTGCGAGTCGTCCCCCGTCGCGAACTGGGCGGTGTTCAGGAAGATGCGGTATACCATCGCCATCGCGGCCCCTTTGGCGACGACGGCCAGGAACGCCGTCACCGGCGTCGGAGCCCCCTGGTACACGTCCGGCGCCCAGGCGTGGAACGGCGCGAGCGCCAGCTTCAGGGCGAAGCCGACGATCATCAGGAAGAAGGCGACGTAAATCATCGCCCGGTAATCCGCCAGCGCTCCCGGCAGCGCCTGCCCGATCGAGGCCAGATGCGTGGTGCCGGTGACCCCGTACAGGAACGACATCCCGTACAGCACGAACGCCGACGCCGTCCCTCCGGTCACCACGTATTTGAAGGCCGCCTCCGCGGACTGTCCGCTTTTTTTGCGCACGGCCACCAGAACGTACGTCGTGATGCTGAGCAGTTCCATGCCGACGTACATCGTCAGCATGTCGCCCGAGGAGGACATCGCCATCGCGCCGATAACGGCGGGAAGGATCAAGTAATAGAATTCTCCCTTGATCGGAACCTCGCGGTCCCGGACCGTTCCGAGCGAAGCGAGCACGATCAGCGCCGTCGCCCCGAGGAACGCCAGCTTGAGCAAGTTGCCGAAGTTGTCGACGCGCCAGCTGCCGCCGAGCACGTTCCGGAAAGCGTCTTTGCCCGCATCCTTCCAGACATTCAGATCATGGATGTGCCAGCAGACGAACACGCCGGCCAGCACCAGCCCGACGAGCGCCCCCCAACCGATGACGTCGCGGCCGACCCGCCTCGGCAGCGCCAGATCCAGAACGGCCAGCGCGATCGTAAAGGCCGCCAGCACGATCTCGGGCGCCAAGTACCAGCTATCGCTCCATGTCAACGTCGTGATCATGTTCAGCCCCCCACCCTCGTCTGGAGTTCCTTAAGCAGTCCGTCGAAGCCGTGCTGCATCAGGTCGGTGAGAAGAGACGGGTAGACGCCGAGCAGGACGATGAGCGCGGTAAGGGCGACCATCGGAAGCGCCTCGATGAATCTCGCCTCCTTGAGGCCGATCCACTTCTCCTGCATCGGTCCGTGGATCATCGCCAGCACGCCGCGAAGCACGTACACCGCCGCGAACAGGACGCCCAGCACGCCGATCGCGGTCAACCATTTCCAGGTATCGAACAGACCGAGGAACGACAGGAATTCGCCGATAAAACCCGACAAGCCGGGCAGCCCGAGCGATGCAAGCCCCGCGGTCAGCAGAATGCCCGACGTGAACGGCAGGCTGCGCGCGAGTCCGCCCAATTCGTCCAGCCTTGTCGTCCCCGTCCTCTCGTACAAGCTGCCGACGATCAGGAACAGCAGCGCCGAGATGAGCCCGTGCGAGACGGCTTGGTAGATCGCGCCCTCGAATCCGGTCTCGTTCAAGGAAGCGATGCCTAGCAGGACGATCCCCATATGGCTGATGCTGGAATAGGCGAGCACCAGCTTGAATTCTTTTTGCGCGCAGGCGAGAATCGCCCCGTACAAAATATTGATCACGCCGAGCGTCGCCAGCACCGGGGCCCAGGAATCGATCTGGCCCGGGAAAAGGAGCGCCACGAAGCGGATGAGGCCGTAGACTCCCATCTTCAGCAAAATGCCGGAGTGGATCATGACGACCGAAGGCGGAGCCTCCGTGTGCACTTTCAGCATCCACGTGTGGAACGGGAAAAACGGAAGCTTGATGCCGAACGCGATCAGAAGCAGAATGAACGCCGCCCAGCGCAGGTTGCCGGACAGGAACATGGCTCCTCCCGCGTTCGCCGCCGCGTTCGGATCGGCTAGATTGGCCAGCATCGTATCGTAGCTGCCGCTGTAAACAAGCTCCACGCCTCCGGCCGTCTGCGTCGCGCTGAAGCCGAGCGTCGCGATCAGAATCAGGAACCCGAGCAGCATGACCGCCGAGCCCAACCCGTTGTAGAGAAGGAAGCGGTTGGCGGCTTTTTCCTTGCCGAAGTACCCCCAGATGCCGATCAGGAAAAACATCGGAAGGAGCGTCAGCTCGAAAAAGATGAAGAACAGCACGACGTCCCGCGCCAGGAATACCCCGTACATGCCGGTCTGCAGCAGCAGAAACAGCGGGTAGAACGTTTTCCAGCGCTTATGGATATGAACCGTAGCCAGCGCCGACATCGTCGAGACGATTCCCGTCAGCAGCACGAGCGGAAGCGAGATGCCGTCAATACCGAGCAAATAGTTGAAAACGAGCCGGTAAGAGGTTACGCCTTGCGACGCCGACCAAGCTTCCGCATTGAGCGGAACCGACAGCCACGTGCCGTGCTCCGCGTACGCCCCCCCTCCGAGTATCGGTTCGTAGGAGGCGAACAGCAGGAGACCCAGAACGAGCGGAACGACGGAGAAAACGATCGCCGTCCAGCGCAGCAAACGGGCGTTCTGCTTGGGCATGAGCAGCGTGACGACCGCGCCCAGCAGCGGGAGCCAGACGATGAGCGACAACACCGGAATGTCCTCCAGCATCACCAGAACCTCCTTCCGGCGATCGCCAGCACGAGGATGACGGCCGCGATGATCGCGACGAGCCCATAGGTCTGCACCTGGCCGTTCTGCAGCCGGGTATTCGCCCGGCCGAGCGCGCTCACCGCCGAGCCCGCAAGGCGCACGGCCCCGTCCACGACCACTTCGTCGAAGAAACGAAGCCCCTGCCCGAGCCGGCCCAGCGACTTCACGAACAGCAGGTCATACAGCTCGTCGACGTAATATTTGCGCTCCAGCAGCCGTGCGAGCCAAGGCAGCCGGGACGAGACGACGTCCGGCCGCACCGCTCCCCGCCCGCCGTAGATCAGCCAGCCCAGGCCGATACCGAGCAGAGAGACGACGATCGAGACGACGATAGCGACTCCGTTCGCGTCCTCCTTCTCTCCGCCGCCGCTCAGCCAGGGGCCGAGCCAATCCTGGAACGGCGTCATGACGAAGCCGGCCGCAACCGCCAGCACCGCGAGCACGACAAGCGGCACGGTCATGACCGCCGGAGATTCCTTCGCGTGCGCATACGCCTCTGCGCTTCCGCGAGGCTTGCCCGCGAAGACGAGCAGGAACAGCCTCGCCATGTACAAGGCGGTAAAAAACGCGGCGACGGCGCCGACGACGAACAGCCACGGGCGATCATCCAGCGCCGCGCCCAGAATGGCGTCCTTCGACCAGAACCCGGACAGCGGCGGAATGCCCGACAGGGCCAGGGCTCCGATGCCGAACGTCCAGGCCGTCGTTTTCATGCGGCGGCCGAGTCCGCCCATCTCCCGGATGTCCTGCGTATGTACCGCGTGAATGACGCTGCCCGCGGCCAGGAACAGCAGCGCCTTGAAGAAGGCGTGCGTGAACAGGTGGAACATGGCGGCGGTCGTGGAACCGACTCCCAGCGCCAGCATCATGTAGCCGAGCTGGCTGACCGTCGAGAAGGCGAGCACGCGCTTGATGTCGTTCTGCGCAAGGCCGATCGTCGCGGCGAAGATCGCCGTGAACGCGCCGACGATCGCCACGGTGTCCATCGCGGCCGGCGCCGCCGCGAAGATGTCGAACGTGCGCACGACGAGGAACACGCCGGCGGCGACCATCGTGGCCGCGTGAATGAGCGCGCTGATCGGCGTCGGGCCTTCCATCGCGTCCGGAAGCCACACGTGCAGCGGGAATTGGCCGGACTTGCCGGCGGCCCCCAGGAAGATCAGCAGCGCGATCAGCGTCGTCAGCGACGTCGAGATCAAGCCGCTCTGCGTTCCGAACACGTTGTGCAGGCTGGAGAAATCAAGCGCATGGCCGGGCATATACCAGAAAAGCAGAAGAATGGCGATCAGCAGCCCGAGGTCTCCGATGCGGGTGACGATGAACGCTTTTTTGGCGGCGGCGCGCGCTTCGGGCTTCTGGAACCAGAAGCCGATCAGCAGGAACGAGCAGACGCCCACCAGCTCCCAGCAGACGTACATGATCAGCAGATTGTCGGACAGCGTCAGGCCGAGCATGGAGCTGACGAACAGCGATACGTAAGCGAAGAAGACGGCCGCTCTGTCGTCTCCTTTCATATAGCCGATCGAATAAAGGTTGACGAGCAAGGAGACGAACGTGACGATCGCCATCATGAGAGACGTCAGGTTCGTCACTTCGTAGCCCGCCGTAAGCTGCGTCCCTCCGACTCTCAGCCAATCGAAGCTGCCGTTGTAGTCGTCGGCGTTGCCCGACATCCGTTCGATCAGGATGAGCAGCGCGACGACGAAGGAGGCGAGCGAAGCGATCGTCGCGATCCAGCCCCCCGTCCGGTTCTGCTGGCGGCCCATCGCCGTCAGGACGGCGAACGCCGCGAGCGGGAACGCGGGGACGAGCCAGGCGTATTGCGAGAAGACGGTTGCCATGGCCTCACCTCCTGAGCTCATCGAATTCGTCCACGTTGACCGTAGCCCGGTTGCGGTAGAGCGCGATCAATACGGCGATTCCGACGGCGGCTTCGGCGGCCGCGACCGTCATGGAGAACAAGGCGAACACCTGGCCTTTCAGGGAAGGGGCGATGCCGTACCGCGAAAAAGCGATCAAGTTCAAATTGACCGCGTTCAGCATCAGCTCGATCGACAGCAGCACGACGACGGCGTTGCGCTTGGTGAGAACCCCATACAACCCGATGCAGAACAGGACGGCGGCCAGCGTCAAATAGGAAGCGAGCATGCTCACGATTCTTCGGCCTCCTCCCGTTTGGCGAGCGCGACGGCGCCGACGAACGCCACCGTCAACAGCACCGACACCAGCTCGAACGGAATCGCGTAGCCGGTGTACAGCTCCTTGCCGATCGCCATCGTATTGTCGCCCGGCAGCGGGTCGGCGGGCGCCGGAAAGCCCGCGCTGCGGATCGCGTAGAACAGAATGCCGAACAGGCACAAGCACCCGATCGCCGCCAGCGTCTCCTGCAGCGGGCGGCCGGCTTCCTTGCCCTCGTCCTGGTGCTTGGTCATCATGATGCCGAAGATCATCAGAATGGTCACCGCGCCGACGTACAGCAGCACCTGCACGAACGCGACGAATTCGGCTCGCAGCAGGATGAACAGCCCGGCCAGAGAGACGAAAGTGAACGCCATGGACAGCGCCGTATGCACCACTTTCGTAAAGTTGACGGCCAGCACCGCCCCTGCGATGGCGCACACCGCCAGCAGGAAGAAAGCGAAGAACTCCCCGCTCCAATCGACGTTAAACGTTAACACGGCTTACTTCGCCCCCCCTCGTTGCGGAGCGCCGATGTTGTTGTTGTCTTCGCGAACGTTCGTGTTGTTGCCGTACAGCCAGTCGACATCCTTGAACAAGTCGTCACGGCTGTAGGCGGCCAGCTCGAAGTTGTTCGTCATGACGATCGCTTCCGTCGGACATACCTCCGTGCACAGGTCGCAAAGGATGCAGATCTCGAAGTTGACGTCGAACGTGTCGAGCACCTTGCCCTTCTTCTCCGGGTCCGGATTCGGCTTGCCGGTGAGCGTGATGCATTCGGTCGGACAGATGCGCGCGCACTGGTTGCAGACGATGCATTTGTCCGGGTCGAGGTACTGAATGCCGCGGAAACGGTCCGGCATCTCGATCGGAACGTCGGGATACTTCAGCGTCGACTTCTTGGAGCCCATCGTCTTCAGCGTCACGCCGAGCCCCTTGATGATTCCGGTTCCTTTCATCTATTCGTCAGCCTCCTCACCGCAACCATTATCGTCAGCCGCAGGCTGATTGATTGGTTGTCGGGTCACCGCAACCATTATCGTCAGCCGCAACCGTTATCGTCAGCCGCAGGCTGATGGATCGGTTGTCGGCCCAGCCGCAGGCTGATGGATCGGTTGTCGGGTTTATCCCCACCATTCGATCCCCAGCGCCGTCAAGAAAATATTCAGAATCGCCAGCGGAAGCAGCACCTTCCACGCCATTCCCATCAACTGGTCGACGCGCAGGCGGGGAAGCGTGGCGCGAATCCAGAACAGGAAGAAGACGATCACCGCAAATTTGAGAGCAAACCAGATCAGCCCGGGAATGAAATCGAGCTGCGGGAACGGCGGATTCCACCCTCCCAGGAACAGGATGGTCGCCAGGCAGGCGATCGCGTACATGTAGATGTACTCCGACAGCATGAAGAAAGCGAAACGGAAGCCGCTGTACTCGACATGGTAGCCCGCGACCAGCTCCGATTCCGCTTCCGGCAGGTCGAACGGGGTCCGGTTCAGCTCCGACACCGCCGCGACGACGAACACCGCGAACCCGAGAATCTGGGGAATGAAGTTCCAGTGCCAGAAATACCCGGTCTGATGAAGCACGACCTCTCTCAGGTTGAGGCTGCCGGTCATCATCGTCACGCCGACGATCGACATGACGAGCGGCACCTCGTAGCTGATCATTTGCGCCGCCGACCGCATGCCGCCAAGCAAAGCATACTTGTTGTTCGACGCCCAGCCGGCGACGACGATCGCGATCGTCGTCACCCCCGACAGCGCGATATAGTACAGAAAGCCGACGTTCAGGTCGGCAAACGGGAGATGGAGCCCGTAAGGAATAATGGCGAGCACGAGAAAAGACGGCACGAACGCCAGCGCGGGCGCGAGGATGAACAGCGCTTTGTCGGCGCGGGCCGGAATCGTGTCTTCCTTGAGCAGCAGCTTGGCGACGTCCGCCACGGTCTGCAGGAGACCCAACGGCCCGGTTCGGTTCGGCCCTATGCGGAACTGCATCCAGCCGATCACTTTGCGCTCGAAATAAATGGCGTACGTGACGAACACGATCACGACGGCAAGCGCGGCGATCGCTTCCAGCGCGAAGATGCCGACATGCCCCCAACTGACGGGCGAGTTGAAGTAACGATCCACTAGCAGTCCACCTCCCCGAGCACGATATCGATCCCTCCGAGAATGGTCACCAGGTTCGTCATGCTTTCTCCAACAAGCAGTTTGGGCAGAATCTGCAGGTTCACGAACGACGGACGCCGGAACTTGAGCCGGTACGGTTCGGCCTTGCCTTTGGACACGATGTAGCAGCCGATCTCGCCGCGCGGCGATTCGATCCGCACATAGATCTCGCCGGCCGGAGGCCGGATGACGCGCGGAACCTTGCCCATCGTCTCGCCGCCTTCGGGGAATTGCTCCAGCGCCTGCTCCAGAATGCGCAGGCTTTGGCGCATCTCCTCCAGACGGAGGAGATAGCGGTCGTAGCAGTCCCCGTTCGTCCCGACGGGCACGTCGAATTCGAAGCGGTCGTACAGGCTGTAGGGCTCGTTTTTGCGAAGGTCCCATTTCACGCCGGTGGAGCGAAGATTCGCGCCGGACAAACCGTAGGCGATCGCCGTCTCGGCGTCATACGCGCCGACGCCCTTGATCCGGGACAGCAAAATCTCGTTGCCGCTCGCCAGGTTGTCGTACTCCTCCAGCTTGCCGTGCATCGAACGGACGAATTCCTTCACCTTGTCGATCCAGCCGTCCGGCGCGTCCCATTTTACCCCGCCGACGCGCATGTAATTGTAGGTAAGCCTGGCGCCGCACAGCTCGTTGAACAGCTGCAAGATCCGCTCGCGATCGTTAAACGCATAAAGGAAGGGGCTCAACGCCCCGATGTCGAGCAGATAAGTTCCCCACCAGACCATATGGCTCGCCACGCGCTGCAATTCCATCACGATGAGCCGGAGGAATTCGGCGCGTTCCGGAATTTCGAGCCCCATCAGCTTCTCGACGGCATGCACCAGCACATAGTTGTTCGTCATGGCGGACACGTAATCCATCCGGTCGGTGTAGGGGATGATTTGCGTGAAATTCAAATTTTCCGCGAGCTTCTCGGTTCCCCGGTGCAGGTACCCCATGACCGGCGTCGCTTCGGTGATGATCTCCCCGTCCAGCTTGACGATGATGCGGAACACCCCGTGGGTGCTCGGATGCTGGGGGCCGACGTTCAGCAGCAGTTCCTCGGTTCGGATCATTCCGGTTCACACCTCCGGGTCCAGCGGCGCGTAATCTTTGCGAAGCGGGTGGCCGACCCAGTCGTCGGGCATCATGATGCGTCTCAAATCGGGATGGCCGGGAAAATCGATGCCGAGCAAATCATAAATCTCGCGTTCGTTCCAGTTGGCGGTCGGCCAAATCGGCGTGACGGACGGAACCGACGGGCTCTCGCGATCGGTCCGCACCTTCACCGCGTAATTGTGTCCGCTGTCCAGACTGAGCAGGTGGTAGATCACTTCCATATGCGTCTCGTGGTCGACGCCCGCCACGTTGCGCAAGTAGTCGATGTTCAGCTCGGGATGGCTGCGAAAAAGTCCCGCGCACGCCTGCCAACGGTCGCGCTTGATGACGAGCGTCGGCAGATGGTCGTTCGGCTCGTTAATGCTTGCTTCCTCGACGGCGTCCTCGTTCACCAGTTCCCGCAGGAGCTGCGCGGCGCGATCGAGCCGCGGCTGGTTCGGCGACGGCGGAGGAGGCGGCGCGTCGGCCGCGGCAGGAGCGGCCCGGCCCGCCGCAGCTGCCGGGTTGCGGCCGGCTGCTGCTGCACCGCCGGCCGCCTCCGGCCTCGCGGCGCCTTGCGCGGCCGCAGCCTTGGCCGCTTCGCGCGCTTCCAGCGCCGCCTTGCGCCGCGCAGCCTTCTCCTCGTCCGTCTCCTGGCGGCGAACGGGCGCTTCGCCTCCGGCGGAAGATGCGGCCGGCGCCGCGGCTTCCTCAGCAGCCTTGGCGGGCGGCGCAGCAGGTTCGCCTTCAGCCGCCTGCTTCGCGTCTACGGGGCCGGTTTTCGGCTCCGCGGCCGCCTGTACTTGTTTCGGAGCGGATGCCTGCTCCTCTCCTTCCGGCTTCCGGCCGTTCGGATCCGCTCCCGCTCCCGCGGCACCCGAATCTGCCTCCGCCGAAGGAACATCCTCCCGGTTATCCCCTTCGGCCGGAGCGTCCGTCGGAGTTGTCCCGGCGCCTTCAGCCGAGGTGCCTGCGGAACCTTCCGTCGGCGCCTCCTCTTCCGTTTCGCGGCGCTCCTCGCCTTTTGTTTCGTTCAGCTTCGCACTTTCCTCGCGCCGGTCCTCCCCGCTCATGCATTCGTCACCCGCTTCCCGGTTCTGGCTTCGTAGCGGATTTTCTCCTGGAGTTTATTAATGCCATAAATCAGCGCCGCCGGATTGGGCGGACAGCCGGGTATATAGACATCGACGGGGACGATCTGGTCCACGCCCTTGATAACGGAATAGGATTTGACGTACGGTCCGCCGGCCGTCGCGCAAGACCCCATCGCAATGACCCACTTCGGTTCCGGCATCTGATCGTACAGCCGGCGCAGCAGCGGCCCCATCTTTTTCGTCACCGTGCCCGAGACGATCATAACGTCCGCCTGCCTTGGCGACGTGCGGAACATGACGCCAAAGCGGTCCAGATCGTAGTGCGGCGCCCCCGCCGCCATCATCTCGATCGCACAGCACGCCAGCCCGAACGTAAGCGGCCAGAGCGAGTTGCTTCGCACCCAGCCTTTCAAAGACTCGATACTGCCGATAAACACGTTGCGTTCCAGTTCCTTGACATCCTCCGGAGAGATCTTCGTCAGATCGAATTCCACTGCAGCACCTTCTTCCTCCAGGCATAAATAAGTCCGATCAGAAGCAAGCCGACAAACAGGAACATCTCCGCAAGCGCAAAAAGGCCAAGCTGCTTATACGCTACGGCCCACGGATAGAGGAAGACGGTCTCGAC
Source organism: Cohnella zeiphila (assembly GCF_014212055.1). GTDB lineage: Bacteria > Bacillota > Bacilli > Paenibacillales > Paenibacillaceae > Cohnella > Cohnella zeiphila. The sequence goes on from NZ_JACJVO010000024.1 coordinate 19,545, forward strand.
ATCAAACACCACGAACATTAAAGCATACAAATAATACCTCACGTTAAACCGAATCTGACTATCGCCCACCGGATCGTTGCCGCTCTCGTAGGTGGTCTCCTTCTCCGGAGTCGGTTTGCTCGGCCGGAGTATCCTGCCAAGCTGCAGTACGACAATCGGGAACACGATGCCCAGAATCAGAAAGACAGCTACGATCACGTACTGGTTCGCGTATTTCTCCATAACATCGCCTCCGGCGAACGGGATGAAACGCTCCACAGCCCTGGGTAAATTTCCACACAATTATAACAAAAGCTCCCAAGGGCGTCTATGGATAAAGCGGTTACACGGTTCGACAACTATTGCATTTGCGGGGAATCGGCGTTTGGAGCACTTACCATAGTTTATGAGGCAAGCCTGACATTGAGAAGTTTTCCGGCGTCCTGCTGTAACTTTCTTCAGCCTTTGTTCGTCAACAAGATGACTTCAAAAAGTTAATCACACCAGGAAAGGAAGTATCGATTATGTCTATGTCCCGGTTCATGCCCAGGGGTCGTCATATTCGTAAAAATCTCGCCGTATCCGTTGTGCTGGCCTCCTTGCTCGTCTTCGCTTCGGCTTGCGGAAGCGGCAATAGCAGCAACACCAATGCGGGGGCATCGAGCTCGGCTCCCCCGTCGGCGTCGTCCTCCGCTTCGTCTTCTTCGGAAGCGTCCGCTTCTCCTTCGGCTTCTCCGGAGTCGTCGCCTTCCGCTTCGTCGTCTCCGGAATCGCCTGCTTCCGCTTCTCCTTCCTCGGACGCCGAGTCCGGCAATCCCTACGAGGTGGCGGGCGTCAACGATCCCGCGGCTTTTGAGCAGATGTTCTCCTCCTTGCAAAAGGCAGTTGCCGATAGCGACAAAGAAGAAGCAGCCAAGTATGTCCTGTATCCGCTCCGCGTGAATGGGGGCAAGGAACCGCTGACGATTCAAGACAAGGACGATTTCGTGGCCAAATTCGATCTCATCTTCACGGATGACGTCAAAAAGGCTTTGGCCGACCAAAAGCCGCGCGAGATGTTCGTCAACGACAAAGGCGTCATGGCCGGCGGCGGTCAAATCTGGTTCGGCGCAACGGCCGACTCGGAACAAAAGTACGGCATGATCGCGGTGAATCTGAACGTTTAAGGACGTTAACTCGTTTCATTCATTTCATTTGAAAAGACGCTTGCGGCCTCTGAAGCAGCAAGCGTCTTTTCAAACGATCAGAGGGAGCCCCAGGAAATAGACACCGATTCGGACCACAAATGCCCGTCCTGTTCGGTAACAATGTAAACTTCATTAGTGTTCAGTGGAATACGGTAACGGTCGCCAGTCTTCTTTGCCCATTGCCAATCATCGGTTCCCGGGATGGGAATGAGCGCCCCTTCGACACTTCCCCCAGATCGGGCTATCGGGGCTAGATCTACAAATTCGGCACCCGACGGGAGCCAGCCGAACCATTCCGGTCCATCTTTCCCGAATTCCCTAGGTTCGCCATAGCTGTCGGTCCCGTTCAGCGATTCCAATCCCATGGTGTCTTCCGGGAATTGATCGCCGTTGTAGACATCCAAAGTATACTCCGCAGCCGTCCCGTGCCGGTTTGCCTCCGTCCAATCGGGGCCGTTGTAAAGCCTGACCGTAATCGTGTTCCAGGCTTCGTTTAATTCCATGTAATAAACCCCATCCGACGAAGCTTCGGCGCCGTTTACCAATACTTCCATGCCGCTTTCCATCATCCCGCCCCGCATAACCAGTCTGTTGTTATCTGGGTTAAGATAGCTTCCGGTAAAAGCGGAGAAAGAATGGGGCCCGGTCGGATTGACAGTTAATGATGGGCTCTGATAGTTGTGTTCCCAATCGTTCTCCGACAGGACATTGAACCCGTCAAACGCGGGAACTCCCACATAGACATTCAGGATCAACTTGATTTCCGTTGCTTCTCCTTGATCGTCTTCCACCTGATAATTTAATGAGAATGTATTATTCCCTTCATAAACTTCCAAGCTCACAGGGTCTGGCGACTGACTAAAATTTGCAATCGGGTTTTCGTCGTATTCTTTGTATAACATGGCACCCGCTGCATTATCGGCAAAATCAAAACCAACCTGAAGCGATGTCGGAATGGCGGTCAAATACAGGCTGTAGTAATGAGTCTTGGACGGTATCTCTCCATTAGTGCCAGACTCCTCGCCGTCGTAGCTCCACGAGGTTTCCGTTCCATCCAAAGTCGTCGTCCAATGATTGATTCCTAAGGGTACTTCTACCTTCAGAGAAATAGCGTACTGCTTGATCGTTCCGCCGTCCTCAGCCGTAACTTTCAAAATATCGCCGTTTGCGATCGGATCGCTTAGCCCAGTCTCATCCCACGTTTGATTCGGATCGCCTTTCATCAAAGCCGCAAGGAAGTCAATTTTTGCGGTTCCGTACGGAACGTTCGAGATAGTTTCCGAAACCGATCCGGTTTCGCTCACCGTATAGGCACCCGAGGTTACGGTTGCAATGGACGAAGCCTCCCTCGCGATATGCAGCTCATAACCCGCACTCGTCCCATCCGAAGCCTTAATCTGAAAGGAGACCGTCTCCGTGGCCAAGGACAGCGGAACAAGATCGCTCGCCGCATACTCGCGGCCGTTCAGCACCAGCTTGGAGGACGCGTCTGCCGGGACGAACTTCAGGCTCGCGTACTGCCAGGAGGCAGGGACACGAACCGACCAGTCGCTTCCGTCCGACGTAGCATCGTAAGTCGCTCTGCCTCCAACTTCGACAAGTTGCAGGCTCGTCAGTCCCGTGTTGCCGGACGGAGGCGCTTCGGCTCTCGTTGCCGTAATCGTGTACGTCATCTTGGAGCCGTTCTCGGCCGTAACGACGATCGAGATCGTATTGCTGCCCACGTTCAGCGGAACGGATACGCTGCCTCCGGTCGGCGCGGTGCCGTTGACCGTCACCGATGCCTTGTTGTCTTGAACGGACAGCTTCAGCGCCAGCTGCGTGACGTTATTCGCCACGCTCGTCATATAAGCCGTCTTCGAGGCATCGAATGCCGGACTTAGCACGGCGCCGGTCAGCTCCAGACTGCCGAGCAGGGAATTCGCCGATAGCGACGGAGTTGTCGGCTGCGAAATGACCGGGCCGGAGGTGCCTTCGTTCAACTTCTTGGCCGCTTCGTACGCCGCCTTCTGGGCGTCGGACAGCTGATCAAGCAGCCGACTCTCCGCTTGGAGACGAAGTTTTTCCAGCAAGGCTTGATTTGCGGCTTCCTGTTGCTCGCGTTCTCTTCGCAATTGTTCGATCAGCGAGAACGGGGCGCCTTCCTGCTGTTTCTTTTTCTCCAGAGAGGCCTGTTGGTCCGCCAGCTTTCTCTTCTGGAGCTCCTCGAGCGACAGCTTTTGATCGTCTGTCAACCGATAATTCGTATCGGAGACGTCGACTTTTTTGCCGGTCTGTTGAAAAATTTGGTTGAGCAACAGATCCAATTGCGCCCGGGTCATGTCCCCGCCGGCGACCGCTCCTTGAAGCATAGCCCCGATCATCGAGTTGAGATTCTGTATATAGAGGTCGGGATCGATACCGACTATTCCGGTGATACTCTGATCCTGGTTCATTTGGTCGATCAAGCTCCGATTCTCTTCGTCGATCTTCTCTTTGCTCATCAGGATCGCCTTGATGACCTCGGGCGACGCTTGCCCGACGATGTCGGCCGGATCGATGAACGTAACGATCGGAGACTCCGGCGAAGATTGCCCCGGCAGATAAATTTGCTGCGTCGGATACACAAGGTACCCCTGGCTCGGCGTTCCCGATGACGGCAAACTCCCTGCTGCCAAAGAAGAATCCGTATGCACGACGCCCGCGAAAACGAACAGGTTCGTGCCCCCGGTCAAGGGAGAGACGGTCGTGAAAAAGTCGGTTCCTCTCACGCCCATGACGGCCGTCGGCGTCTCGAGCTGGAACTCGTCGTCCTTCGTCTTGATCGACTTGACGTCGGACCAGACGGTCCCCTTGAGCATGCTGACCTTCGTCACCGAGCCGCTTTTGCCGGACAGCTTCGAGAAGGTAAGCGTCGTATTGCCCGACACGGTCATCGAGTCGTCCGAAGACGATCCGTTGGAGAAGACCAGCGTCGCTTCGCCGTCTTTTCCGGTTGTCAGAATATCCCCTTGCTTCAGGCTAAGCTTGGCGAAAGCGCGGAACGCCTTCGACCCCCCCGCTTTCTGTACTTTCACGTCGCCGGACATCTCCTTGATGACGGCAATCCGGGACGATTCGGCGTGCGAATCGTTCGCCGGAACGCCAAGCGCGGGAAGCGCCACGAGCAGGAACGCCATTAGTTGAACCAGACCTCTACGCAACATGATCCGTTTTTCCTCTCCTCTTGTCTGAAAAAAAGTCCGGCGAAAACGCAGCGCTTCGGCTTCCTTCCGCCGGTCTTCCATCCTCGGGCTTACGAGAAAATTTTATGACGGAGGACGACCGCGGAAGCCGCGGCGTCCCATTGAATATCCAGGCTCGCTTCGTCCGCGAAGAAGCGGACCGGAACGAACAGACGCTTGTCTCTTACGACCGGCGCCCCGTTCAGGACGAGCTCGGCCGATCGGCCGTTCGCGGTCTGCGTCACTCCCTTACGTCCGGCTTCGATCGAATAGACGACGCCGCCCAGCGTCAGCTTGCCGCTTTTCGTTTTTTCGTCGTAGGATACGTCATAGCCGAGCGCCTCGCCGACGCTGCGGAGCGGCAGAAGCGTAGCGCCGTTCGTCTGGTAGGCGGGAACGTCCGTCTTGACCAGCTTGCCGTCCAGAATCGTATGGACGGTCCCGTCATCCGCAAGCCCCTCCGGCTTCGCATACTTCTCCAGCACCCGCACCTTGTTGCCGTCTTCGTCCGCGATCGCGATCCGGCCGTCCGGCAGCACCGCCACATCCGTCGGGCGGTTGAAATGCGCCGCGTACGTGACGCCGTCGTTCGTCCCGTATTCCGTCGCCACGCCGGCCAGCGTCGTCACTCGGCCATCCTTGAGCAGCCGGATCGCATGGTTCAGGCTGTCCGCGATCACGAGCGTGCCGTCCGGCGCCAGCGCCAGCCCTTCCGGCGCGTCGAAACGGGCGGACAGCGCTTCTCCGTCCGCATAGCCGCCTTCGGCGTAGAGGGCGTCGTCGGCATACGCCGGCGCGCTCCCCGCCACGGTCGTAACCGTGCCCGCCGCGAAATCGATATAGCGAATGCGTTGGTTGCCCCGGTCGCTGACGTACAGATTGCCCTTGCCGTCCAACGCCAGCGCGCTCGGCTCATTGAACTTCGCCTGCGCGATCGGACCGTCCGCGTAATCGCCCGACGATTCCGCCGCGCCCGGCTGATACTGTACGGCGCGGTCCGAAGATGCCGTGAGCGTCGTCACTTCGCCGTCGGCCGAAATTTTGCGAATCGCGTTGTTCAGCGTGTCCGCCACATAAACATTGCCCACGCTGTCAACGGCGACATCCGAAGGAGCATTGAATCGCGCATCCTTGCCTTTGCCGTCCGCGCTCCCGATCTCGCCGTTGCCGGCCAGAGTCGTCGCTTGGCCGTCCGCCCCGATCTTCCTCACGGCATTGTTGCCTGTATCGGCCACATAGACGTTGCCTTTCGCGTCGGCCGCAATGCCGCCCGGCTCGTTAAATGCCGCCTCGGCCGCCGCGCCGTCGTGATACGCTCCAAGCGGCAACCCCGAATCGTCGTCGCCGACCGGCAGCCCGGCGAAGGAAGACACCGCGGACGCCGTCAGCTTCCGCAGCAGGTGGTTCCCCCGCTCCGACACGAGCACGCTGCCGTCCGGCAGAGAAGCCAACGAATACGGATGAAACAGCGTCGCCTCGGCCGCCGAACCGTTGTCGCTCCCCCACTTCGCTTGTCCCGTCCAAGTACGAATCTCGTACAGGCCGCGAGCGCTCGTCCACCCCGTATCCGCAGCGGAAGCGGCCTGTGCCGCCAGCGGGGCCGCCAGCACGATCGCCGCCAGACCGGCGGTCCCTCTTTTCGCCCAATTTCTCATCCCGGTTCACTCCTCTATCATCTCTTAAAAATAGAAAAACGCGCGAGAAATCGCTGCGATTGGCGCAAATATGCAAAAATACCCAAGCTACTCCCGATTATACTAGAATTCATGCGGAATTTGTTGGATTTTCGCAGACTTGAGATAGGAAATTGGCCTTGTCGCCTGCAAGTAGGAGCCTTCAAAAGAACGCAAGATAACCCCACAAAGTGGGGCTTGGCTTCGAAGCTTACTCAGGTACTTTGCGGGGACCCCGGGGAACTTATTCATTCTTATATTGCAAAAAAGCGCCGCCCTTCTCCCTAGGAGAAGCAGCGGCGCTTTGGGACGTTCGGGGATCAGGCTCGAACCGGCAAGCCTTTAGCCGTGGCCGTCAGCATCCAGATTTCCTTCTGCAGCCTCTCGACCAAGGCGTTCAGGAAATCCGACGTAACGGCATCGCCGGCTTCGTCCGCGAGCTTGGCCGTCCCCTTCTGGTCCGCGGCCAGCTTCCGGAAATCGTCGATCACGGCTTCGAGCATTTCCGTGTCTCTGGATTCCTTCCCAGCTTCGGTCAGCATGGTCAAGTCGAGATACTGCTTCAGCGAAGAGACCGGCTCTCCGCCGATGGCGAGAATCCGCTCGGCTACGGCATCCATCGAGTCGGCGGCGAACTCGTAGAGCTCCTCGAACTTGGCGTGAAGCGCCAGAAAATGCGGCCCGGTCACGTACCAATGGTAGTGGTGCAGCTTCGTGTACAGAATGTTCCAGTCGGCCAGATGGACGTTCATTTTATCGATGATTTTGTGCATGGTCGATTCCTCCCCGAGTGCTTGTTCCAGAATAATGTACCCGCGGGAGCCGTCGTTTAAACCAAATCTTCCATGGCTTCGATGTTCAGGCGCCGTTCCGGCTTGCCGCCAGATGGGCGGCAATCTTCGTTCCGTGATAGCGTCCGCTCTCGATGAAAATCTCGTTGGCGTCCCGGCCGGTCGAGACGACGCCGGCCAAGTAGAGCCCGGGCACGTTCGTCTCCATCGTCTCGGGATCGTGCGTCGGCGGAATCTCCCCGTCCGGCGCTTCGACGCCCATCGCCCGCAAGAAGCCGCGATCCGGCCGAAAGCCGGTAAGCGCCAGAACAAAGTCCGCTTCCACCGTCCGTAAGATCGGCTCGCCCGCCGGCTCCTGCTCCTCTGACCGAACGATTACCCGGCCGTATTCGATCTCGACCACTCTCGAGCGGGTAAGCAGGTCGATTCTTCCCTTGGACACGCTCGACAGCAGGAGCGGACGAACCCACGGCTTCACGTTGTCCGACACCGACTCCCCGCGGTAAACGATCGTCACCCGAGCGCCTACGTGCACGAGCTCCAGGGCGGCATCGACCGCCGAGTTGCTGCCGCCGATGATGACCACCTTCGTGCCGGCGTAGGGATGCGCCTCTCGAAAGAAATGGCTGACGTGCGGCAGCTCTTCGCCCGGGATGCCGATGCGATTCGGATGGTCGAAATAGCCTGTCGCCACTACGACCGCGCCGGCCGTCGTTGTCAGCGTCTCGCCCGCCCGATTGACCGAGGAGACGCGAAATGCGCCGTCTTCGGTTCGCTCGACCGACGTCACTTTCTCAAAGCGGCGAATGCGAAGCTGTCTCCGTTCCGATACGATCCGATAATAGTTCAGCGCCTCCAGCCGAGAGGGTTTGTCGTTCGGCGTCACGAACGGGATGCCGGCGATCTCCAGATTTTCAGCGCTGCTGAAAAAAAGCATGTGAACCGGGTATTGAGAGATCGAGTAAGCGACGTTTTCCTTTTCGATGATGAGCGGATCGAAGCCCTGGTCCTGAAGCTCGGCCGCAGCCGACAAACCGCACGGGCCGGCTCCGACCACGACGACTTGTTCCTTTTCCATGTTGCTAAACACCGCCTTTCGAGTGACCCCCGTGCCGCCTTATGCTCCAACGGGCAGATGAACGGCAAAAATCGCCGGGAAGCGGCCCCTTGGAGGGGCGAACGCTTCTCGGCGATTCGGGTGATGGATATCAACGACCGGACGTCTGGATACGAGTCACGGCGCGCTGCAACGCAAGTTCGGCCCGCTTGTGGTCGATCTCGTCCTGCTTGCTGGACAGCCGATGCTCGGCGCGATCCTTGGCTTGCTGAGCGCGGGCGACGTCGATGTCCGCCCCGAGCTCCGCCGTCTCCGCCAGAATGACCACTTTGTCCTTGCGCACTTCCATGAAGCCGCCGTGAACGGCGATGAACTCTTCCGAGTTGTCCTTCTTGGCTTTGACCGGCGCAATCTTCAGCGGCGTGACCAGCGGCACGTGATGCGGCAGAATCCCGAGCTGTCCGCCAACGCCGTGTACGACGACCATGTTGACGTCTTGCTCGTAAACTTTCCGCTCCGGGGTGACGATCTCCAACCGTAAGGTGCTCATGGGTATTCCTCCTTAGCGGCGGATTAGAGCCCTTGTGCGAGCTTTTTCGCCTTCTCGACGGCTTCTTCGATCGTACCGACGTTGTGGAACGCCGGCTCCGGAAGATCGTCGTGCTTGCCATCCAAAATTTCCTTGAAGCTGCGAACCGTATCCTTAACCGGCACGTACACGCCCGGAATGCCGTTGAACGCTTCCGCGACGTGCAGCGGCTGGCTCAGGAACAGTTGCACGCGGCGGGCGCGAAGAACGACCAGCTTGTCGTCCTCGGACAATTCGTCCATCCCGAGGATGGCGATGATGTCCAGCAGTTCCTTGTAGCGCTGCAGCAGCTTCTTGACGCCTTGAGCGACGTTATAGTGCTCTTCGCCCAGGATTTCCGGAGCGAGAATCCGGGAAGAAGACGCGAGCGGGTCGACCGCCGGGAAAATACCCATGGCGGCAATGTTCCGCTCCAGGTTCGTCGTCGAGTCCAAGTGCGCGAACGCCGTTGCCGGAGCCGGGTCGGTGTAGTCGTCGGCCGGTACGTAGATCGCTTGGATCGAGGTTACGGATCCTTTCTTCGTGGACGTGATCCGCTCTTGCAGCTGGCCCATCTCCGTTGCGAGCGTCGGCTGGTAACCGACCGCGGACGGCATGCGGCCGAGCAGCGCGGATACTTCCGAACCCGCTTGGGTGAAGCGGAAGATGTTGTCGATAAAGAGCAGAACGTCGCGGCCTTCCTCGTCGCGGAAGTACTCGGCCATCGTCAGGCCGGTCAGCGCGACGCGCAGACGCGCGCCCGGCGGTTCGTTCATCTGGCCGAAGACCATCGCGGTCTTCGAGATAACGCCGGAATCGCTCATTTCGTGATACAGGTCGTTCCCTTCGCGCGTCCGTTCGCCTACGCCGGCGAAGACCGAGATCCCGCCGTGCTCCTGCGCGATGTTGTGGATCAGCTCCTGCATCGTTACCGTCTTGCCGACGCCGGCGCCGCCGAACAGGCCGACTTTACCGCCCTTGGCGTAAGGAGCGATCAGGTCGATGACCTTGATGCCCGTCTCCAGCATCTCTTGGGAAGTGGACAGGGCTTCGAATTCCGGAGCCTTGCGGTGAATCGGATTGGTATTCGTGCGGTCTGCGTCGCCGTTGCCGTCGATCGGATCGCCGAGCACGTTGAAAACGCGGCCCAGCGTCGCCGGACCGACCGGCACCGAGATCGGCCTGCCGGTGTCGACGGCTTCCATGCCGCGAACCAGACCGTCCGTCGACGACATGGCGACGGCGCGAACCAGGTTATCGCCGAGGTGCTGCGCGACTTCAACCGTCAAGTTGATCTCGCGCTCACCGGATTGCTGAATCTTGATCGCGTTGTAAATGTCCGGAAGGTGCCCTTGGTCGAACTCGATGTCGACGACAGGACCCGTTACCTGGACAATGCGCCCCTTGCTCATTCGTGTCCCTCCTGAAACTTCGATTGGAATCCGTTAGCTCAGCGCGTTCGCGCCGCCGACGATCTCCGCAATCTCTTGCGTAATGGCCGCTTGGCGCGCACGGTTGTAATTTAGGGTCAATTGAGAAATCATCTTCGTCGCGTTCTTCGTCGCGTTGCCCATCGCGGTCATCCGCGAACCGAACTCGCTCGCCTTGTTGTCCAGCAGCGCGCTGTACACGAGCGTCTCGGCATACTTCGGCAGCAGAACGTTCAGCACTTCCTCCGCCGACGGCTCGTACTCGTACTGAGCCGAAGGGCCGGACTTGTCGCCGGAGAACTGGGACGCATCCAGAGGGAGCATCCGGCCGATCGTCGGGATTTGCGAGATCGCGTTGACGAATTTGTTATAGACGACGTACAGCTCGTCGAACTCGCCGGTCTCAAACCCTTGCACCGCATTGGAAGCGATGGACTTGATGTCGGCGAACTTCGGAGAGTCCGGAACGCCGACCTCTTCCTGACGGATGGCGAAGTTCCGGCGCTTGAGATAATCGCGGCCTTTGCGGCCGATGACGAACAAAGCGAATTCGTCCGCGGACTTGTGCTTCGAACGGATCGTCTCCACCAGCTTCTTGAGCAAGTTGGTGTTGAGGCCTCCGGCGAGCCCGCGGTCCGAGGAGATGACCAGGTAAGCGGTCCGCTTGATCTCTCGGCTTTGCAGCATCGGATGGCTGACGCTTCCGCCTCCCGTCGCAATGCTGGATACGACTTCCCGCAGCTTGTCGGAGTAGGGACGGCTGGCCAGCGCCGCCGATTGGGCGCGCTTGAGCTTCGCGGCCGAGACCATCTCCATCGCCTTCGTGATCTGCTTCGTATTCTGCGTGCTCTTGATTTGGCGCTTGATCTCGCGCATTCCTTTAGCCATTCATGTCACCACCTTATCGCCGGGCTGCCCGAACGGTCGGACAGCTCCCGGCGCCAGCTTATTCGGACGTTGTAAGATGAGCTTAGGCCGTCGTGGCGAAGCCCCTCTTGAAGGTGCCGATCGCTTCGACAAGGGCTTTCTCGTTGTCGGAGGTCAGGTCTTTCGTATCGCGAATGGAAGCGAACACTTCCGGCTTGTTCGCATCCAGGTAGGCCAGGAATTCGTCTTCGAAGCGGCGGACGTCCTGAACCGGCACGTCGTCGGTATGGCCTCTCGTTACGATGAACAGAGACACGACTTGACGCTCGACCGGCATCGGAACGTTGATGCCTTGCTTCAAGATTTCGAGCGTGCGAATCCCGCGGTCGAGACGGGATTGCGTTACCTTGTCGAGGTCGGAGCCGAACGCGGCGAACGCCGCCAGCTCGCGGTACTGGGCCAGGTCGGTCTTGAGCGTGCCCGCGACCTTCTTCATGGCCTTGATCTGAGCCGAGCTGCCGACCCGGGAGACCGAGATCCCGACGTTTACCGCCGGACGCTGGCCGGAGTAGAACAGGTCGGACTCCAGGAAGATCTGGCCGTCCGTGATGGAGATGACGTTGGTCGGGATATATGCCGATACGTCGCCCGCTTGCGTCTCGATGAACGGAAGCGCGGTCAGCGATCCGCCGCCGAGTTCGTCGTTCAGCTTCGCGGCGCGCTCGAGCAGACGGGAATGCAGATAGAAGACGTCGCCCGGATACGCTTCGCGGCCCGGAGGGCGGCGGAGCAGCAAGGAGAGCTCGCGGTAAGCGGCCGCTTGCTTGGACAGGTCGTCATAGATGATCAGAACGTGCTTGCCGTTGTACATGAAGTACTCGCCCATCGCGCAACCGGTGTAAGGCGCGATGTAGAGCAGCGGGGACGGCTCGGACGCGCTCGCCGAGACGACGATCGTGTAGTCCAAGGCGCCTTGGCGGCGCAGCGATTCGACGACGGTACGAACCGTCGATTGCTTCTGGCCGATGGCGACGTAAATACAGATGACGCCGTTGCCCTTCTGGTTGACGATCGTGTCGATCGCGATCGTCGTCTTGCCCGTCTGGCGGTCGCCGATGATGAGCTCCCGTTGGCCGCGGCCGATCGGAATCATCGAGTCGATCGCCTTGATGCCGGTCTGCATCGGTTCGAAAACCGATTTACGGGCCATAACGCCCGGAGCCGGCGATTCGATCGGACGGAACTTCGTCGTGTTGATCGGACCGTTGCCGTCGATCGGCTGACCCAGCGCGTTGACGACGCGGCCGAGCATTTCATCGCCGACCGGAACTTCCATAATGCGCCCGGTGCGCTTCACTTGGTCGCCTTCGCGGATGCCCAGGTACGGACCCATGATGACGACGCCGACGTTGTCCTCTTCGAGGTTCAGGGCCATGCCCACGGTGCCGTCGGCGAACTCGAGCAGCTCGCCCGCCATACATTTCTCGAGTCCGTGCACGCGCGCAATACCGTCACCGACTTGGATGACCGTACCGACGTCCACGACTTGAATATCGGATTGATATTGTTCGATCTGTTTCTTGATCAAAGTGCTGATTTCTTCAGGCCGGATACTCAATTCGTTCACCCCTGTCTAATTTGCCGACGTTTGCAGCGCTTTGTCCATCCGTTCCAACTTGCCGCGGAGGCTGCCGTCGTACAACGTATCTCCGATGCGGACCGTCAGTCCTCCAAGCAAGGAAGAATCGACCGTATCGTGCACTCGGACCGTTTTGCCAAGCAATTCGCTGAACTTTGCTGCCAGCCGTTCCTTCTCGCCCGCCGCAAGCGGCTTCGCGGAAGTGACTTGCGCATCGGCGCGGCCGAGCGCTTCGCCCGCAACTTGCAGATAAGCTTCCAGCACCGCGTCCAGTTCTCCCTGACGCCCGCGCTCGATCAGCAAACCGACCGTATGAAGCACGAACGGCAGCATCGCTCCCGCGAACGCCTTGTTGACCGCTTCAACCTTCGCATTCGGCTGAATGTTCGGTGCCGACAGAAAAGCGCGGAACTCCGGAAGCTGACCGATCGCGGTTACGATCGATTGGAGCTGCTCTTCCGTCTCGGAGACTTTGCCTTGTTCACGGGCCAATTCGAAGAGCGCCTTCGCGTAACGCTTCGCGACTACACTGCTGCGGCTCATGACTTCTTCCCTACCTCTTGGAGGTATTGGTCGACCAATTGCGATTGCGTCTGCTCGTCGATCTGCTTCTCGATGATCTTGGAAGCGATCAGCACGGACAACCCGCTGACTTGCGCCTTCAGGGAGGCAATCGCCTTGTTCTTCTCGGCTTCGATGTCGCGCAGCGCCTCATCTTTGAGGCGAACGGCCTCATTGCGGGCCGCGGTTACGATCTCGTCAGCCTGCTTCGAGCCGGTCGACTTGGCGAGCTCGATAATATCGTGCGCTTCCTTGCGGGCTTGCTGAAGCGCCTGCTTCTGATCTTCCAGGAACTGAGCCGCGTCCGCGCGGTTCTTCTCGGCGCTGTCCATCTGGTCTTTGACCATCTGACGGCGCTTCTCCATGATGCCGAACAGCGGTTTGAACGCAAACTTCGAGAGCAGCAAGTACAAGATCCCGAAAGCGATGATTTGAATGACAAAGCTGGTCCAGTTAAAGAGACCTCCCACCGAGAGTCACGCTCCTTTCGCCATACTGCGTAGATAAATCCCAAACGCCGATTTCATAAGGAAGGCGTGGAGGCAGAAGGCCTCCGCGCCTACCGTTATCGATTCGATTCTTATTTCGCCATGAAGATGAAGGCGAGGACGAGCGAGATGATCGGCAGCGCTTCGACCAGGCCGACGCCGATGAACGCCGTCGTTTGGAGCGCGCCGCGCAGTTCCGGCTGGCGGGAGATGCCTTCTACCGTCTTGCTGAAGATCAGACCGTTACCAATGCCGGCGCCGAGTGCGCCAAGACCGAATACGATTGCCGCTGCAAGCAGTGCATAAATTTCCATTTGTTAAAATCCTCCTCGATTTGGGGTCGTTCTATAGAGTTAGTGATTCTCTTCATGAATGCTGGCCTGGCCGATATAGACCATCGTCAGCATTGTAAAGACGAACGCTTGAATTGCGCCTACGAACACGCTGAAGCCTTGCCATAAGAGCAGTGCCGGAATTCCGACCCAGCCCATGCCGAGAATAACCCCGATCATAACTTCGCCGGCATAGATGTTGCCGAAAAGCCGCAGGCCGAGCGTAAGCGGTTTGGACAACGTCTCGATGATATTGATCGGCAAGAAGAAAGGCCACGGTTCGAAGTAGTGCTTGAGATAATGCTTGCGGTTATGCCGAACCCCCTGAATGTGGGAGATCACGATGACGGTGAGGGCCAGTGCCATCGTCATCGAGGCGTCAGCCGTAGGAGACTTCCACCAGGCGAATTCCGCTTCGTCCTTGCCGTCCATGAACAGCTCCATTCCGAGGAACGTCGCGTGTCCGTGGTGGGCTTCGGTAATAAAGTTAAACGGCAGGCCGAGCATGTTCCCTATAAAAATATAGAGAATCAAAGTCAGGCCGAGAGTCAAGTAAACCCGTCCTCGCTTGAAATCGGTTGCCATGCCGATGACGTTGCTGACGAACTCGACGACCCATTCCATGAAATTCTGCAGCTTGCCGGGGTTCTCGACCGACAGGTTGCGGACGGACAAGCGCGCCAAAATAAACGCGACGAGACTTGTCACGACGATCATGATGATAGCGGCAAAATCCAGGTTGACTCCGCCGCCGAACTTGACGATTGGCGCCAAATGTTCCATGCTAGTGCTTCTCACCCCTTTCATCGGTGGGATGGCTGCCGGATCGGCGCCTTCTGGAGAGAATACCCAATAGGAGTGTTGCCAACGGCGACGCAATTAAACCGGCCGCGGTGGACGCCAGATCGAAATGAAGCGTTCGCACCGAGACGACTCCGGCCAGAAGGCCGATGCAAGCCCGGGTCAAAAATCCCAGCCCCGAGCGCGGTTTGCGTCCCGAGATGATGGTATCGCCGAGCCTCGCGAGCTTCCAGGCCAAGTGCCAGGAGATCGCCAGACCGCCGATTACGCCGATCATAAACCCTCCGAATACATTCTGGAGATCGGGCCGAATCGCCCACCCCAGACAACCCGCGGACAAAAAAAAGAAAGCGATTCTGGAAACTCTTCTGAGCAGAGCGGGCAATTCATCCATTACTGCTTACGCCTTTCTCCTGCGAACTTCCGAATCAGGGCGACGGCCGAGCCGATCCCGGCCACCAAGCCGACGACCAAGCCGACCAGGTACCAGTACGACGTCCCGTTGTCGCGATCCATAGCCGCACCAACCCACCAGCCCAGTCCGACGCAAACGGCGAGTTCGATCCCGATCGCGGTGACCAGTCCGGCGGCCCGCCACGGATTCTCATCCGGGGGGATCGGCGGCTGACGTCGGGAATCTGGCAATTGGCATCCGCTCCTTCGACGTCTTTCGGAGTGAAGAAAAGGCGTTAAAGTAAGCCCTTTCTTCCTAAGGTTCCCGTTATATTGTATCGTTGGGGCACTTGCTTTGTCAATTCGTCCAATTTCAAACTTTATGTGAACGGCATACGGAAAAATCGCGCCACTACGCGATTTGCAAGGATTCCCAACCGTACAGTTTCACTGTATGCTGTATGCCGTCGTCACAAAATAATCTGCCAACTCCTCCAAGCGTCCCCAATCAGCTCTTCGCACATACCCGGCCGACGTCTTCGCGCCCGGAAATCGAGCGGTTCCGAGCGCTGTCGACCGGAGCTTGCGGCAAGGCGCTTCCGTTATCTCGAGAACGGCTTCGGACGCTCTCCCCGGCCGAAATGGTGCAGGATCGCTTCGGCGATCCGCTTGGAGGCCTGACCGTCGCCGTACGGATTGGCCGCCTGGCTCATCCTCTCGTACAGAGCGGAATCGGTCAGGAGCGCTTTGGCCCGTCCGTAAACCCGATCTTCGTCGGTTCCGACCAGCTCCAGCGTCCCCGCCTCGATGCCTTCCGGCCGTTCGGTCGTATCGCGGAGAACGAGCACCGGCACGCCGAACGACGGCGCTTCTTCCTGCAGCCCGCCCGAGTCGGTCAAAATCAGGCGGGCATGGGGATAGAAGTTGTGAAGCTCGACCACGTCCAGCGGATCGATCAGCCGAATGCGCGGGTGCCCGCCGAGAATTTCTTCCGCCGGACCCTTGACCGCCGGGTTGGGATGCACCGGATAGACGATCGCGATGTCTTCGAACTCATCCGCCAGCCGGCGAACGGCTTGGAAGATGCGGCGATGGGGCTCGCCGAGCGCTTCGCGGCGGTGAGCGGTCATCAGGATCATCCGCTTGCCTTTCGCCCAGTCGAGCACGGGATGGGCGAAGTCCGGCTTTACCGTGTACTGGAACACGTCCGTCACCGTATTGCCGGTAACGTAGATTCTATCCTCCGGCTTGTTCTCCTTGCGAAGATTGCCCGCCGACCAATCGGTCGGAGCGAAATGCAGGTCGGCGAGAACGCCGGTCAGCTGCCGGTTCATCTCTTCGGGATACGGCGACAGCTTGTTCCACGTCCGCAGCCCCGCTTCCACGTGGCCGACTTGAACCTGCTGCAGGAAGGAAGCGTAGCTGGCCAGGAATGTCGTCAGCGTGTCCCCGTGAACGAGCACCAGATCGGGCTTCGCTTCTTTCAGAACCGGCTCCAGCCCTTGCAGCACGCGGACCGTAACCTCGTTCAACGATTGCTGCGCCTGCATGACGTCCAGATCGTAATCGGGCCGGATGCGGAATACTTCCAGCACCTGGTCCAGCATCTGCCGATGCTGCGCGGTCACGCAGACGATCGATTCGATCTGCCCCGGGTATTTCTGCAGTTCCAGGACAAGCGGCGCCATCTTGATCGCTTCCGGGCGCACGCCGAAGATGCTCATCACTTTAATTGCGCTCACGTCGGTTCTCTCCTTACCTGTCCGGTCTTGTCCGCCGAACTCTTTTATTTCGTGCCGTAAAGACGGTCGCCGGCATCGCCCAGTCCCGGAACGATGTATCCATGGCCGTTCAGGTGCCGGTCCAGCGCGGCGACGTAAATGTCGATGTCCGGGTGCGCCTCCTGCACCGCCTTGACGCCTTCGGGCGCGGCGATCAGGCAGACGAGCTTCGTCGGACGGCAGCTCCTGGCCTTCAGCGAGGCGATCGCCGCGTTGGCGGAACCGCCTGTCGCGAGCATCGGATCGAGCACGATCAGTTCCCGCTCGGTCACGTCGGAAGGCAAGCTGAAATAATACTCTACCGGCTGAAGCGTCTCCGGGTCGCGGTACATTCCGATGTGGCCGACCTTGGCCGAAGGAAGCAGCTTCAGCATGCCGTCCACCATGCCGAGCCCGGCGCGCAGGATCGGCACCAGACCGAGCATTCGGCCGACGACGAAGCCTTCCGCCTCCGCGACCGGCGTCTGAACGCGGATCTTCTCCAGCGGAATGTCCTTCGTCACCTCGTACGCCATCATCGTCGCCAGCTCGTCTACCAGTTCGCGGAACTGCTTGGTATCCGTATTCTTATCGCGCAGAAAGGTCATTTTGTGCTGGATCAGCGGGTGATCGCACACGATAAAACGTCCCATTCCTTCCTCTCCTTCCTATGTCGAGGGTCCGGTCGGCGTTTGGCCGATCATCCCCGCCCCTTCCGCCGCGGCAAAAAAGTTATTGTCCGTTTTAGCCTATCCGATTATAACTGAAACTCATCCCCCGCGCTCCCCTTTTTTTCAAAAAAATGCCGGTCCCGATAAGGAATTGCTTCGAACGATTCACCCGTTGCCGGGCATTCGCATAGCTTATCGAAGATCAATAGGGAGGTATGCCCATGAGCGCGAGCACGACCAGGGACAGCTCCGTCCTCTATAAAGCAGAGAGCGGTTGGGTCGATCAGGTCAAGCAAGCCCGAAGCCAGCTCAATAGCTTGTGCAGCAAGCACATGAACCGCGCGGTGCGGGTTCAGACGATCGACGGCCATACGTACGAAGGCGTACTCGTCGGCTCCGACGGCGGCCATATTCATCTGATGGTCCGGCCGACGCCGAGCGATTTCCGGTTTTTCGGCCCATCCGCTTCCAACGCCATCCTGACTCTCGTCCTTTACGAGCTGTTGGTGATCACGCTGCTGATCTGACAACGGAACCGGACTTCCGGCGCAAGATTTCCTCTCCCGGCCCAGGCCGGGCGTTTTTTTTTGACAGATTACCCATGCCTCGTCCCTCTCCGCCGCATTCAATAATCATGAAAAATCGAATCAGGCGGTGAGCAGACCATGTCGAACGCACGTATTCCGAACCATCGTCCCCGTCTAACGGCCGGGTCGGACCGAGTCCAGGCCAGCAGCTACGGATGGACCTCGTCCAACTGGAGCGGCTACGCTCTCTCCGGAGCGAAAGGCGCATTCCGCCGCGTCTCCGCATGCTGGACCGTGCCTTTCGTCCGGCCAAGCTCCAGCCCGTCTTACTCCTCCGCATGGATCGGAATCGACGGCTTCAACAACAGCAGCTTGATCCAGACGGGAACCGGGCACGACTATGTGAACGGCAAAGCATACTATTACGCCTGGTGGGAGATCCTTCCCGCCGCGGCGACCCTCATTCGGCTGCCGGTTCATCCCGGAGACCGTATTCAAGCCGTTATCGCCCGGATCAGCCGGTCCCGCTGGTCGATCGTTCTTCGCAACCGGACCCGCAATTGGACCTTCCGTACCATTCGACGTTACAACGGGCCGCAGAGTTCAGCCGAATGGGTCGTGGAAGCGCCGCAGGTCGGAACGTCATTGTCCCGGCTCGCAAGCCTGTCTCCCGTTCCGTTCTCCCGCTGCCGGGTTAACGGCAGAAACCCTCGTCTGACTCTCGGCGAGCGGGGCGTGATGGTTCGCGACAACCGCGTGATCTCCATCCCTACCCGTCCAAACGGCGAGGGCGACGCTTTTGTCGTCAAAGGAACGCAGACGACCCACTCTCCCTCCTACGCGTATGTCGGCAAACCGATTCTGAATCCCCGTCCCCGTTAGCCGCGCTTCAAAAAAAGACCCGGTTCCCCGCGGACAACCGCGTCGGAATTCGGGTCTTTCCAAACGTGAAGGCTTCATCGTCGTCGCGAGATACGGCCGAAGCCGCCGACTTTCGTTCGGGGGACGGTGGATTTGCGGGGCTTCAACCAGCCGGAAGACGATTTCGAGCTGCCGGAGCCGCTCCCGTCATTGCGGGTAATCGAGCCGCTTGTCCCCGACGACGTGCTTTTCTTCTTGCCGAACAGGCCTCCGGAGCCGGCGCCTCCGTCGTCTCCCGAATTGCTTCGTTTGAAGATCGAGCCTTTTTTCTGGACCGTGATCGGAGGAGCCGCCTTGGTATCGCTCGCCGTCGGCGCGTGATAAGTCCCCGTCTTCGGCGGACTTTGATTCAGGCTTCCGTAGCCCCGGTAATCTCCGTAGCTTCCGGCGCGGGACGAGTCGAACAGACTGCCGATCAAGCTGGCCAGCAAGTAGCCTTCGAGGAAGGAAGGGCTGTAGTTCTGCCGGACGTATTCCTTGCTGTCCACCTCGACGAGCGTATCTTCCGGCTTCTGCCCGTCTTTCTGGACATGAATGATCTGATCGGAATAGACCAGGAACATGTGGTCCGGATCTTCCTTGGATATCTGATCCGGCTTTTTCTGGTCGGCCAGTTCCTTGGCGACCTCCTGAACGGTCTCGCCGGCCGCCCGGTAGACGTAGGAAGTCTCGCCGCCGGTCTTGTTCACCGACTCGAGCGGGTACGTCTCCGAGACGTTCACGCTGCCGCAAGCCGACAACAGCGTGACGACCAGAGCCAGAATGACCGTCAGGTGAAGACGGGTCGCCCACTTGCGCATTCGTGGGCTCATTCCGCAGTCCCCCGCAGCCACTGAACGTCAGCCGGCAGCACCGACTCTCCTTCGTAAAGCATGAAGCGCCCGTCCTGCCATTCGACCCGCAGCAGCTTGCGTCCGTCCGACTGGTACTGCCAAATGTACACTTCCCCGCCCGATGCCGTGAACGGCGTATGGCCCGCATCGGCAATCCGGGTGGAGTATTGTTCATCCAAATAATAAAGAACGCCGTCCAGCTCGATCTCCGTCGGCACCTCGTCAACGGAATCGAGCCGCCCGTCGATGGCGGAATACAGCCCGTAAGTCGCCTGCGCCCGCTCTTCGACGGACAGATAGCGAACGTCCGCCCCGTCGCGAAGCGTCAACCAGACGGCGTTCCGGTTTAACGGCTTCGTCCTTCCGGCCACCTGGTACGTGACCAGCGAAACTTCGCAGACGTCTCCCGGCCCCATCGTCAGCGGGCTCCGGTCGGCCTTCAGCGGCTCCGGCGATTGAAACAAATTTTTAGCGCGTCGAAACAAGCCCATGTCCGATCCTCCTTCCGCCCGATTCTACAGACAAGCGCCGATAATGAGCGCGCCCACGAGATGGAGCGTTCCGGCGATCAAGCCATAGCCGACGATCCCGTTCTTGACGCCTTCTTCCAGGCGAAGATCCGCCAGTCCGCGCAGCACGGCTTCCACGAGCCATTCCAGCACGAACAGAATGACGAACGACACGAACGATACGATCAGCGCCTCGCCCAGATTGTCGGATGTCACGATCGACCTCGACAGGATATAGCCTTGGGCTCCCAGCTTCATCACGAAGCGGACGATGACCGCCGTGTTGCCGTTCTTCATCTCGGCCAGATCGCGGTATTTCGTGAACAAGGCGTCGATGGTCATCAGGACGAACAGCAGAACCGCGCTCGCAGCCGTCCATAGTAGCGTTCCCAGTATTTCGTTCAGCGTCAAAAGGACCGTCTCTCCTCTCCGACTCTCCGGCTCTTGTCGCGGTCCCGTCTGCCCGGCCGCATGCGCGGAGGAAAAAAGAAGGAACCCCCGCAGGGGTTACCCTTCTTGCTTCACCATCATTCGTACTTCTTCATCAGCGCGGCCAATTCGTCTTCGACCGCTTTATCTTTCCCCAGTGCGGCGAATTCCTCGTCGAGCGACTTGCCCTTGGAATCGCTGAGTTCTTCCGTCGCTTCGGCGTGGGCTTCCATCTGGAGCACTTTCTCTTCCATCCGCTTGAGCCCCGACAGCGCCGTATCGGATCCGAAGCCCGTCATCGCCTTGTTGATCTCCGCTTGAGCCTTGGCTGCGTTCGCGCGCGCCACCAGCGTCTCCCGGCGGTTCTTCAGATCGACGAATTGCTTGCGCATCTCATCGAGCTTCTCGCGCAGCCGGTCGGCCGCCGCCTTGTTCTGGTCGTAGCTCGCTTTGTACTCGCCCGCCTTCTGCTCGGCGGCTTTCTTCTCTTCCAGCGCGCGGCGGGCCAGATCGATATTCTTGGCTTGCGCCGCCGTGTTCGCTTGTTCGTCGCGCTTCTGCACGAGCGCCGCCTGTTCTTCGTAAAGCTGCTTGAACTTCTTCTCCAGCGCGATTTGCGCGGCGACCGCCTTCTCCGCATCCTCCAGGTCGTCCTGCATGTCCCGAAGGTATTGATCGGTCATCTTGACCGGATCTTCGGCTTTCTCGATCAGAGCGTACACATTGGACAGCGTCAGGTCGCGCAAGCGTTTGAAAATAGACATATTCACGTATCCTCCCTTGGGGTGGTTTCCCCGTCTTATATCTTCTTCATACGGACGGATCGAGTGCGGGTTTCATTCGCCGCGCATTTTTTCGACCGTTGGAAAATGGTTGCGTTTCCTACGAATTGCCACCCGGGACGCGAAGCCCCTTCTCATTATAGTTGGTACGATTAGGAAAATTCAATTGCGATTTCGGGCCGCAACCGCCTAATCTTGCCGAGGCAAAAAAATCGCGAGGCCCCGGTAACGGGGCCTCGCTCTTATCGATCGCATCAGTCCGGAATCTCGTACGGAACTTTGAGATACGTGGCGCTGCTCGGCGTCTTGCCGGTGCGTTCGGACAGCGGTCCGCCGGCCAGATCTTCGAACGACTTCGCGCCGGGCGGGCATTCCTTGATCATGAACCGGCCGTTGGCATCATGGCGCGAACGGTGGCTTTTCATATACGCTTTGCCGTTCTCGATCGCCAGGATCTCGAAAAAGCCGGTTTCGTGCTTCATCGTCAGCCGAGCCCTTCTCGCAGGTCCGGATACGCGGGATTTGGCCGCTTCCGCCAGCCGGTATGCCCGTTCCAGCGTGATCGCCCCCTGACCTCCTGCATCCAATACGAATTGATAGGGAATGACGCCTGCCTGGGTCAGCCCGCTCAGCAGCTCCGCGATCGTATCCGCGTTCGCCGCGGGGTCCGGCAGGAACGGCACTTCCGCCAGCAGGCCGGCTCCGGCTTCGCTCAGCGCCCGGAACGCCTCGATCGCCGCCTCGTTCACTTCGTCCGGATGATGGAACCGCATCATGACGTAGATGCTTCTCTCCGAACCGGAATATTCGGCGATCAGGTCGAGCAATTCCCGGTTCCGGACTATTCTCTCCGGCTGCACGGCCGGCACCCGGGAGGTGAACCGGATCATCCGGACGTGGTCCAGCTCCGCGAGCCCTTCCACGATCGAACGCAGGCAAGCCGCCGACAGGCTCAGGCTGTCCGGACCGTCAATCAGGACGTGGCTGATATCTTCGTGATCGGCCACATACCGCAACGAGGAAGATATGCCGGCCTCGTCGTAGGCCGGAAGAATCAGCGTGGAACGATCGACATGCAAATAACCGGCAGCGGCTTGGGGAACGGTCTCGGCCGAGGCCATCGGGCCGATCATGTTCACGACAGGGGCTTGAGCGTCGACGGCGGATTCGGACTCGCAAAAATCGTGCGGCAGCGACATCTTCATTCCTCCTTGTCCGGTGTTGGTTCCCGAGAGAGGAGAGGACGATAGGGCCCCCGACGCCCAGGAACGAAATACGCTTGCCAGCGAGGGGTCAATAAACAGAAAATGACCCTTGCACAAAGGGTCAAATGTTCGCGAATAAATGAAAGAAATTGACCCATCCACTGCTGACGAGGTTAGCTGTCGGGCTCGGGTCAGATGGTACCCTATGCCGCATCCGATCGCTCGGCCGCCGCAATTCGCCCCAATGATTGGTTCCCCCGCTTCCCGATCGGCACCGGGAATTAAGCGTAGTACTATTATACTCCTTACCCTTTGAAACCGTCAAACGAAAACCGCCTAATTTTCGGCGCGCTCGGCCTCTCTATCGGTTCGGCCATATTGCGGCGATGATAGAACGATCGCTGCGGGAATGGCTCCGGCGATGCGCCCGTCGGTCCCGCCCTTCGGCCATGCACCGTTGCGCCCACGCAATTGCATCGCGATCCCGCCCTTCGGCCATGCACCGCTGGCGCCCCGCAAATGCGCCTCGGTCCCGCCCTTCGGCCATGCACCGCTGGCGCCCACGCAATTGCGTCGCGTTCCCGCCCCCTCCACTCCCCCTTCGCGATCTAACGAAACCGTGTGATCTTATCGGGCAGCAAAAGCAAGGATTTTCGTTTTAACGAATCTGAGCGGCCTTATTTATCTCGGATGATCTTAAAGAAGGCGATCGCGTGCGAAATAAGATCTCTCCGTTTCGTTACATTTTGCAAACCGCTGAATTCGAGCGAATAACGTCTCTGGGATTCGTTAGGCGACCGAACTGCCGCACCGGCACAGAGAGGCGGCGCGGGGAAACTTCTGGCCGCCCAGTCGGAGAAGGTCGCCGCGCGCACTATCCCGGCTCAAACCCGAGAGAAACGCCAAGAGCCGCCCGAAGGCGGCTCTCCCCTCCCGGCCGGACGGCCGGAACGAATCAATATTCCAATCCCGGATACAGCGGGTATTGCGCCGACAAGTCGCGAACCATGCCGCGGGCTTGCTCCAGCTTCGCGCCGTCTTGCGGATTCTTGAGCGTGAGCGCGATCACCTTGCCGATCGTCTTCATCGCTTCCTCGTCCATGCCGCGGGACGTGACGGCCGGCGTGCCGATCCGGATGCCGCTCGTGACGAACGGGCTCGTCGGGTCGAACGGAATCGCGTTCTTGTTGACCGTGATGCCGACGGAATCGAGCACGTGCTCGGCGTCCTTGCCGGTAATGTTCAGATTGCGGGTGTCAACCAGCATCAGGTGGTTGTCGGTGCCGCCGGAGACGAGGTTGAGGCCTTCGGCCAGCAGCGTGTCGGCCAGCGTCTTCGCGTTGGCGACGACGTTCTTGGCGTAGTCGCGGAACGACGGCTGCAGCGCCTCTCCGAGAGCGACCGCCTTGGCCGCGATGATATGCATGAGCGGGCCGCCCTGCGTGCCCGGGAACACCGCTTTGTCGATCGCCGCAGCCCACGGCTTCCGGCACAGGATCATGCCGCCGCGCGGACCGCGCAGCGTCTTGTGCGTCGTCGTTGTGACGAAGTGCGCGTGCGGCACCGGGCTCGGATGCTGGCCGCCCGCGACGAGGCCGGCGATATGCGCCATGTCGACCATCAGCAACGCGCCGACGTCGCTTGCGATCCGGCCCAGCGCTTCGAAGTCGATGATGCGCGGATAGGCGCTCGCGCCGGCGACGATCATGCGGGGGCGATGCTTGAAGGCCGCTTTGCGGACCTCGTCGTAGTCGATCGTGAACGTCTGCTCGTTCACGCCGTAAGCGACGAAGTTATAGAGCAGGCCGGACGCGTTGACCGGGCTGCCGTGGGTCAAGTGGCCGCCGTGCGCCAGATTCATGCCGAGCACGGTGTCGCCCGGCTTAAGGGCGGCCAGGTAGACGGCCAGGTTCGCCTGTGCGCCGGAATGGGGCTGAACGTTCGCGTGCTCGGCGCCGAACAGCTCCTTCGCGCGATTCCGGGCGATCTCTTCCGGAATGTCCACGTATTCGCAGCCGCCATAGTACCGTTTGCCCGGGTAGCCTTCCGCGTACTTGTTCGTCAGAACCGTGCCCATCGTTTGAAGAACGGCTTCGCTGACGATATTTTCGGAAGCGATCAGCTCCAGGTTGTCGCGTTGGCGGGTTAGTTCCTGGTTGAGAGCTTTGACGATCTCGGGATCCTGCTTGCGCAATTGTTCCATGTTCGGGGTCCTCCTCGGGGTATGGGATCATGCCAAAAAACACGCGAAAAATTTTCGAAGCTTCGGCGTTCAGTCGCAGGTTCCGGCATCCGGCGAGTCCGGCAGCGCATATACCGCGCGTTCGCCGCCGATCAGCTTCGGACGGGAGAAGGCCATCGTAAGCCGCGCTTCCCCGATCCAAGGAACGGAAGGGCGTACGGGCACCGCGACCGGGCGCAGGTGCATGCCGATCAGCGTCTCGCCGATGTCGAGCCCCGCGTCGGCCCGGACGGACTCGACGAGGCACGGATCGGACAGCTTGCGGTAAGCGAGAGCGGCCATGGAACCTCCGGCCCGGCGAACGGGGACGGCCGACACGATCTCCCAGCCTCTCGCTTCCGCCAGCTCGCGGGGAGCGACCAGCGCGCGGTTCAAATGCTCGCAGCACTGCCAGACGACCTCGAAGCCGATCTTGCCGCGAACGCGGGCGACGCCTTCATAGATCTGCTCGGCGACCGATTCGGCGCCGGACGTGCCGATGCGGCGGCCCTGCACTTCGCTCGTGCTGCAGCCGATCGCCACGATGCGCCCCGGACGCAGCCCGCCGGCCTCCGCCAGCTCGGTCAGCGACCTCTCGACCTGCTCCGCGATCGAAAGTTCCTTCTCCTTCGGATCAGTAGTCATGCCCGTCTCCTCCCGGCCTCGCCAGCGAGTTCGAAAATGTTACGGATGAAGGGAATATTGCGATTCCAGCGCCTTGACCTTGTCGATCCGGCCTTGATGCCGCAGCCCTTGGGAGAACGGAGTCTCCAGCCAGACGCGGACGATCTCCTCGGCGACGCCGGGGCCGATGACGCGCTCGCCCATGGCGAGAACGTTCGTGTCGTTATGCTCGCGGGTCGCTTTGGCCGAGAACAGGTCGTGCACGAGGGCGCAGCGAATGCCCGGCGTCTTGTTGGCGGCGATGGACATGCCGATGCCCGTTCCGCAGATCAGGATGCCGCGCTCCGCTTCGCCGCTTACCACCTTGTCGCATACCGGCACGGCGTAATCGGGATAGTCGACGGAATCCGCGCAATTGCAGCCGACATCGATAATCTCGTGACCCTGCGCCTGCAGGAACGGTACGATCGTATCCTTCAGACGGTAACCCGCGTGGTCGGCTCCGATGGCGATTTTCATGCTTGATGTCCTCCCTTGGCTTGTCTTGCAGTCCACCATATTATACCTTGAACCTGCGAAAAAAGACGAAAAAAGAGCAAGCGCGCGAAGAAACGCACGCTGCTCTTTGCCCAGGCGACCGGCCGATATTCCGATGCTCCACCGTGGTTAAGTCCACCTGTGTCGCCAGTTACATCGGAACTGCAACTTGTATCCTCATCATACCGAAGGAATCGGCAAAAATCAATCGGGTTTTTGCAGTCTGCCGAGCGCCCGCCCGAGCGCCTCGAAGATCTCGTCGGCACAACGCTCGTACAGCTCCGGCGGCCCGCCGTAAGGGTCGGCGATATCGAAATCCGGCAGCTTCAGCTGAAGCTCGCGCAACCGTTCCAGATCCGCTTCCGACAGCCTCTGTCCGAGCGATCGCTTCAACTGCCATTCCGCGTAAAGCCGATCGATCTCGGCGATATCGTCCATGGCCGGATCCCCGTTTAAGGAGAACTCCTTCAACGTGTACGTCTTGCCCGCGGCGGCCGGGAACCGTTCGATAACCGCCTGCTTGTGCCCGGACGTCATGGTCAGGATCCAGTCGGCCCACTCCGCTTCCGCGGACGTGAGCGAAGAGGACGCGCCCGGCAGCGGCACTCCGCGCTTGCGCAGCGTCTCCGCCGCGTGTTGGGAGATCGGCAGCCCGTTCATGGCGGATACGCCCGCGGAACGAACTTCGACCGGAAGGCCGTTATCTCCCGCGAGCTTGCGCAGCATCGCTTCGGCCATCGGGCTTCGGCAGGTGTTGCCGGTGCATACGATCAGAATGCGCGTCAACTTGCCCGCCTCCTTCGGCTCATCTCGTGGGATACCGAAGCTCCGCCAAAAGGGGAATCGCCGCGGAGTCTCGCACCATAGGAGCTATATTTACCTAGTTATATCAGAAAAAGAAGTCCGAACGCAAACAAAATAGCGCCGCCCAGCGCTTCCCCGTAACCGCCCAGCCTGCCGCTGATCCTTCTGCCCAGCATCAGCCCGAGCACGCTCATCGCGCCTCCGAAAAATCCGAACGTCAGCACGGTTTCCATGACGTGGGAGGCGAACATGCCGAGCGACACCCCGACCGAAAAGGAGTCCACGCTTACGCTCAGCGCGAACAACAGCAGTCCCCATAAGGTGCGGTGGTTGATCGACTGCACCGCTTCCCCGCGCAGCGAGCTGTACACCATGTGCCCGCCGAGCAGCAAGAGCAGCGCCCCTCCCGCCGACGTGGCCACGCCCCCGAGCAGGTCGCTGACATAATGGCCGGTCACCATTCCCCCAAGCGGCATGAGCACGTGAAAAATCGCGATCACCGAGCTCAGCTTCAGGATGTCCAGTCTGCGCACGCCCTTCAGTCCGATTCCGACGCCCAGAGAGAACGCGTCCATGCCCAGCGCGACGGCCATGATCAGAATCGTAATCCATTGCCCCAAAGAGGCGGCGAAGTCCTCCATGACGAATCCCCCTTGCCTGCAGACGGAAATGCGGCGAATATCGGCCGGCGTACAAGCCGATACCCCAGCATATGCGAACAGGCCTTGGAACATGTCCTTCGGGGAATCGCCGTTCCGTGCGCGGTGCTTGTCCGAGGTCTCGGATACGGGCGGATCTCGCGGCGGCGGGAGACGAGGTCGGGGCAGCCGAACGAGCGCATGAGCGAATGGCTTCATGGGGATGGGCTGCGGCTATAGGAAGACCGTAAGGCCATTCAGGAACACGATCGATCGCCTACTTCGTCTCTCATAAGAGCCGGCTGCGTTCCGGGAGAGCCGCATGAGGTCGTGAGCGGACAGGCCTGCGATAGGCGGGAAGCCCGATCGGCAGGCCTCGGCCGGGGCGGGCGGCCTGGCGCCCGGAGCGCTAGACGTAATGGATGCGCCCGCCGGCGGCTTTGCGCATCCGGTTCATGAGCGCGGCGCCGATGCCGCGCTCGGGATAACCCTCGGCGACGATAAAGCCGACGCCGAGCTCGTCGCATTCGCGCAGCGCGGCGTAGAGCGCCTGCGCCGCCCGTTCCGGCTCGGCCCGCGGCCCGAGCCGAAGCACCGCGTCCGCGCGGTAAGCCGGGGCGTTCTCGTCGCAGGCGAGAACGCCCACGCGCAAGCCGCGCGAGCGCTGGGCGTCGGCCGCCTCCTGGGCGGCCGCGCGGACGCGGGCGGCGTCGCCGCCCGCCACGACGACCATGACGCCCTTCGGGGCGTAATGGGAGTACTTAACGCCGGGCGAGCGCGGCGCGCCCGCGTCCGCGGCGGCAGCGTCCCCCGCATCCGGGGCCGGGGACGCCACGTGCGCCTCGCCGCCGAGCGCGGCTTCCAGCTGCTCGGCAGTGACGCCGCCGGGGCGGAGCACATGCGCCGCGCCGTCCACGATCCGCACGACCGTCGACTCCACGCCGACGCCGGTCGGTCCTCCGTCCAGAACGCCGTCGATCCGTCCGTTCAGGTCCTCGAGCACGTGGCCGGCCCGCGTCGGGCTCGGCCGGCCGGAGCGGTTCGCGCTCGGCGCGGCGATCGGGCAGCCGGCGGCGGCGATCAGCCGCCGGGCGAGCTCATGCCCGGGCACGCGCACCGCGACCGTATCGAGCCCCGCGGTGACGCGCGCGGACACCACTCCCGGCCGCGCCGGCAGCACCAGCGTCAGCGGGCCGGGCCAGAAGGCGTCCATCAGCCGCCGTTCCGCCGGCCCGATCTCCGCCGCCAGCGCTTCCGCCTCTTCGGCGGAGGCCGCATGCACGATCAGCGGGTTGTCCGAAGGCCGCCCCTTCGCCGCGAAAATCCGCTCCACCGCCGCCTCGTTCCGCGCGTCTCCCCCGAGACCGTACACCGTCTCGGTCGGAAACGCGACAACGCCGCCGGCGGCGAGGAGCGCGGCGGCTTCCCGCACGCCCTCGTTCTCCCGCTCCGGCGGCCAATAGATCGTTTGATGAGTCGTCATGTTCTCCGTCCATCCTTACGTTATCCTGAAGTTGACTATTATTATAGCACAGGCTCCTTCA
Organism: Cohnella zeiphila; assembly: GCF_014212055.1. Taxonomy (GTDB): domain Bacteria; phylum Bacillota; class Bacilli; order Paenibacillales; family Paenibacillaceae; genus Cohnella; species Cohnella zeiphila. Next base: position 48,519 of record NZ_JACJVO010000024.1, read on the forward strand.
GCTTTTACGAGAAGAGCGAGGCGATCCAGGCGATCAGCTTTTTCAGAATCACGATCAGGAAAAACTCCGCGTGCGGCTTCTCCGGGGCTGCGGCATCCGTCTTCCCGTCCATCGCCGCAACCGTCCGCGCGTCCGCCTTCCCGACCGCTTCCGTCGCGTGAACCGAGCCGGATTTGGCGTTCGTCTTGGCGGTTGCGACATGGGTATCGGCCGATTTGGCTTCGTCCGCATCGTCTTTCGCCGTTGCCGCCGTCAGGCATAGGGGCGGAAACAGCACGCACCACCAGTTGGCGCCGTCGCCCTTCCCGAGCGTGATCCGCAGCGCTTCGTACTTGCCGGCCGGGTAAGCTTTGCCTTGGAACGTTTTGGCCGGGAACGGCACTTCGTCCAGATCGATCGACGCTCCGTACGGCGCGTTCTGCGCCTTCAGGGCTTCGTCCGCGACCTTCCTCACTTCGGGAAGGCGAGCCTTGAGAAAAGCTTTCGCCTCGTCCTCGGTCGTCGGCATCTTTCCCCACGACTCGATCAGCGCGGCCATGCGGTCGCGCACCCCGCGCTTGATCGCCTGGTCTGCCGCGCTGTCGGACTGCGCGATAATTCGAATCCGGATCGCATCGTCCGGAATAGGTTCCCTATCATTGCCGGCATAGGCCGGATTGGTCTGAGCGATCAACGTCGTACCGCCGATAAGAAGAAGAAAAAATAATAGGATTGCCGGGCCAAGACCACGCATCGTGATTCGCTCCTCGTGAGCGCCCGTCGGCGCCGCTCGATGCGTTCCGGAACGTCTTAGCCCTAGTATGTCCTCCTCGCAAAACGATAAACCTACCATTTCGGCGGATTGCTAGATTTTCTCCAGGCTCCCCGTGCGGCTGAGAATAATTAGCCTCTCAAAACGAAGACGGCTCGCGGTACGGCGGCGGATTTGCGTTCAAACGAAAAATCTCCCTTTGTCCCGCCATTTGGCCGGCTGAGAGACCGGCGAGGCCGAACAAAAGGAGATTTCGGGGGAGTTCCTTGTCTCGTGTTACCGGCGAACCGCGATCACATGCCGGTCGATGCCCGCATAGTCGCGGACAAAACGGACCTCGCTCCAGTCGGCGGCGGATCGGAGCAGCTCCGCGACGTCCTCCGCCTGGCCCGCTCCGACTTCCCAGGCGACGAGCCGGGGCAGCTGCGGCAGCAGGCTCATCCGTTCCGCCATCCGCCGATACGGGGCCAGGCCGTCCGCCCCGCCGTCCAGCGCCAGGCGGGGCTCATGCTCGCGCACTTCCCGCTGGAGGCCGGGCAGGTCGGCGGAAGGGATATAGGGCGGGTTGGACACGAGAATGTCCGCCGCCAGCCCTTCCCTCGCCGCGCCGCCGCGATCCGCGGCGATAAAAGGCTCCAGCAGATCGCCTTGAACGAAGGCGATCCGCGGCTCCACGCCGTTCGCCCGCGCATTGCCGCGGGCGACTTCCAGCGCGTCCGGCGACAAGTCCGACGCCACGACGCGCCAAGCGGGCCGCTCCGCGGCCAGCGTGACCGCGAGCGCGCCGCTTCCCGTGCCGACGTCCAGCGCCGTCAGCTCGGCGCCCTGCCATCGCTCCGCTTCCAGCAGCACCGCTTCCGCCAGAAGCTCCGTCTCCGGGCGCGGAATGAGCACGCTCGGCGTCACCGCGAACCGGCGCCCGCAGAAGGATTGTCCGCCGACGATATATTGCACCGGCTCGCCCGCCGCCTTGCGCGCCAGCAGCCGCTCCCATTCCGCCCGGCGCGAATCCGGGAACGGCTCGCGCAAGTCGCGCAGAAGCTCGGCCTTGCCGATTCCCAGCGCATGCAGAAGCAGCAGCTCCGCGTTCGCCTCGGCCTCGTCCACGCCTGCTTCCCGCAGTGCCGCCGCCCCTTTCCTCCACGCATCTCCGATCGTTTGCATCGGTTCCTTTTCCCGTTCCATGGTCATCCAACGACTCCTATCCGCCGCGAAACGTCCGTCCCACTGCCATCTGTCACGCCCGCTCTCTACCGAACGCCCTGGCATCTCCGAAAAAAACTGCAAGAATGCAGGCTTTCCTCTCTCGCTCGCGGCGACAGTATCTCAATCCTGCAAAAATGCAGGCATTTTAGCGTCGGCGGGTTGATTTGGAGGGCTAACGGAGGAAATTCCTGCACTTTTGCAGGAATTAAGGCTTATTGCGGCTTTCTCTGCATAAAAACCTGCATTTTTGCAGGTTTCGGCAAGTTGGCAGGCAAGGTTGCCCGCCGGACCGGCAAACTCAGCTTCGGCATCCGCCCAGCATCCGGTTCGGCTTGCGCCGGCTGCAACTCCCCGGAAGTCGGCTCGGTTTGCGCCAGCTGCGGCTCACCGGAAGTTGGTTCGGCTTGCGACGGCTGCGGCTCCCCGGAAATCGGCTCGGCTTGCGAAGACTGCAACTCCCCGGAAGACGGTTCAACTTGCGCCTGCTGAGGCTCACCGGAAGTCGGCTCGGCTTGCGCCCGACCGCGCCTCGTCGGAGGCCGAATCGGCTAACGCCAGCTCAGCTCGCCGGACGGTTCGGCTAGCGCCGGCTGATGTCCGTCGACAGCCGCTCGGGACCGCGCCCGAAGGCGCTCCGGCCGAATTCGCAGCGAGAGGCTGCCCTCCGGCAATCAAGCCGTGAGAGACAGCCTCCTTTCCCGCATGGGCCGCTCGAATATCAAAGCCGGACAAGGGCCGTGCGGCAGCCTTCTTGGCTCAAGCCATGCCCTCGCGGGCGAGCATCTCGGTCTGTTCGGCCAGCGACAGCGCCTGGACGATCTCGTTCATGTCTCCGCCCAGCACCGCATCCAGCTTGTGCAGCGTCAAGCCGATGCGATGGTCGGTGACGCGGCTCTGCGGGAAGTTGTACGTGCGGATGCGCTCGCTGCGGTCGCCGGTGCCGACCTTCTCCTTGCGTTCGCCGGCGTACTTCGCTTCTTCTTCCTGCATCTTAATGTCCATGATGCGCGTCCGGAGCACCTGGAGCGCCTTCGCTTTGTTGTCGTTCTGCGATTTGCCGTCCTGACAGGTGGCGACGATGCCCGTCGGAAGGTGGGTGACCCGCACCGCCGACTTGGTCGTGTTGACCGACTGGCCGCCCGCTCCGCTGGAGCAGAACGTATCGACGCGAATGTCTTTGTCCAGAATCTCGATGTCGAGCTCTTCCGCCTCCGGCATGACGACGACGGTCGAGGTCGACGTATGGATGCGTCCGCCCGACTCGGTCTCCGGCACGCGCTGCACGCGGTGAGCGCCGCTCTCGAACTTCATCTTGCTGTACGCGCCTTGGCCGTTGATCGTGAAGATGACCTCCTTGAAGCCGCCGAGATCGCTGACGCTCGCTTCGAGCATCTCGGTCCGCCAGCCTTGGCTGTCCGCGTACTTCGCGTACATCCGGTACAGCTCGGCGGCGAACAGGTTCGCTTCCTCCCCGCCGGCCGCGCCGCGAATCTCGACGATGACGTTCTTGCTGTCGTTCGGATCCTTGGGCAGCAGCAGAATGCGGATTTGCTCCTCCAGCTCTCCCTGGCGCTCGGTCAGCTCCTCGATTTCCATTTTGACCATTTCGCGCATTTCGTCGTCCAGCTTCTCTTCCTGCATCGCCTTGGCGCTGCCGAGCTGCTCCACGACCGATTTATATTCCTGATAAGCCTGATAGGCTTCGTTAAGGTCCGATTGTTCCTTCGCATAGGAGCGCAGCCGCGCCGGATCGTTCACCACGTCCGGGTCGCATAACAGTTCGCTCAGCTTCTCATATCGGTCCGCCAATGCTTGAAGACGGTCCAGCACGTTCCTCAGCCTCCGTAAATAGTCCGGCCCGGAAAACCGTTGCGATCAGAAAACCCGATCCGCGAACGCCCGGCACTCATGCACCTGCGCGTCTTGGCGGAACGTTTCTCCCGCTTCGATCGATCCTTGCCGTCTTTTTCAGAATGAACTGAGAATATTATATCACACTCCCGCAATCTTTGCGGCGGCTTCCGTCGCCCGAACGGCCGGCTTGGTCCGCCAATTGACGAGAAAGATGCCCAGGCAGATGAGCGCGCCGCCCGCCCCGACGTACCAGTGCAACGGTTCTCCCACGAGCGCCCAGCCGCCAAGCACGCCGAAGAACGGAGCCAGAAACAGGAACGCGCTCGTTCGGGCGGGATCGGTCGTACGAAGCAGGTAGAACCAAATGGAGAATTGGCCGATCGAGCTGATCAGCACGAGCCACAGCAGCACGCCGATCGTCGTCCCGTTCACGGTCAGATGCGGATGCTCCGAGACGACGCTCAAGGCAAGCAGCACGATGCCGCCGGCGAGCATCTGATATCCGGTCAGCACGAAGCTGTCGAAGCCGCCTCCCCAACGCTTGGTCAGCAGCGTCGCCGAGGCGAAAAACAGGGCGCCCAGCAAACCGATGAACGTCCCGGGCGACACATGGAAACCGGTGCCGAACGTCTCGACCACGCCCGCAAGACCGACGGCTGCGCCGATCCATTGCCTGGCCGAGTATCGGACCCCGGCGAACAGCGCGCTCAGCACGATGACGAGCAGAGGGCTGACGAATGTCAGAATGGCCGATTCTCCCGAAGTGATCCACCTCATGCTATAGTAAGCGCAGCCCATGACTCCCGCGGAGTTCAGGACGCCGATCAGCGCCGCCTGTCCCCACTGCTTCGGGGTACGCGGCTGTGTCCGCTTCCTCATGGCGAACGTCATGATCGCTCCGCCCAGAACGAAGCGAATTCCCATGAGCAGGAACGGGCTTGCTTCGTCCAATCCGATCCTTCCGATCGGAAAGGCGAGCCCCATCATCAGCGTCGCGGCCAGAACAAGAATGGCGTAAGTCATCCGGCTCATAGCGTTTTCCTCCTCTCGATGCTGTTTGTATTGTACTCCCGTTTGGCGTTCAGTTAAAATAAACATTATCGATGTTTGCAATCATTATGAGTGATGGAGAGGTGTTCGCGGTGGAGAGCGGGGATCTGCGCGTTTTTCAGGCGGTGGCGACGGAAGGGTCCATTACGAAGGCGGCGAACCGGCTCGGCTACGTGCAGTCGAACGTGACCGCCCGCATCCGGCAGCTCGAAGCCGACTTGCAAACCGTGCTGTTCCACCGGCATAACCGGGGAATGGTTCTGACCGCCGGCGGCAAATCGCTGCTGGAATATGCGAACCAGATTCTCGGCTTGCTGGACGAAGCCGCCAAAGCGGTCACTTCGGCCCATGAGCCGCGCGGCCCGCTCTCCATCGGGTCCTCGCAGACGTGCGCGGCGGTGCGGCTGCCCAAATTGCTGGCCCGCTACCACCGGCAATATCCCGAGGTGGCGCTGTCCCTGACGACCGGCAACTCCGACGAACTGACGGAGGGGATCTTGCGTTACGAGTTGGACGGAGCCTTCCTGTCCGGTCCGTTCGATCATGACGAACTCGCGGCGATTCCCATGTTCGAGGAGGAAATGGTACTCGTCTCGGAAGCCGGACTGGAGGAATTGGAGGAGGCTCCGGCCAAGCCGATCCTCGTGTTCGCCGGGGGCTGTTATTACCGGTCCGCTCTGGAGTCGTGGCTCAAGCAGAATTCGTGGAAAAGTCCGCAAACGATGGAGTTCGGAACGCTGGAAGCGATCCTCGGAGGGGTGTCGGCGGGACTCGGCATCTCCCTTCTTCCCCGCACGGTCGTGGCCAAAGGGGTCGAGGAAGGCTATCTGAGGGCGCACGAATTCCCGGAGGAAGCCCGCTATGTCGATACGAGCTTCGTCTGGCGCAAGGACGCTTTTCTCAGCCGGCCCCTTCGGCTGTTGATGGAGCAGCTGGCGTCGGCTGCGGAGCCTGCCGCGGACCTTTTCCGCGCCTGACGGAACGGGATATCGGAAAGCCGAAAAGCCGCATCTCCCCCGAGGGAGGTGCGGCTTTCATGTCTGCGCGGTTAGGCGAATCAGCCGTGCGCGGCCGACGCTTGCGGATAAAGCGTGCCGTTCGCCGATTGGGTCAGGATGCGGATCAGCATCACGGCGGCGAAACCGGCGATATAGGCGATCATGACGCCCGTCTCGCGCCAGAGCAGGTCCCAGTTGCCGGTCGAGACGACCGCATGGAACCCGCGCAGCGCGTAGGTCATCGGCAGGCACCGGCCGATCGCCTGAATCCATTCCGGCGCCAGTGGGAACGGGAACGTGCCGCCGCTCGTCGCCAGCTGGGTGACGACCAGGAAGATGCCGAGCAGCCGGCCGAACGTGCCGAACAGCGAGACGAGCATGACGATGAGCGTCATAAAAGCGAACGAGACGATCAAACTATACAGCAGCATAAGCGGAACGCTGACCGGACGGATTCCGAACGCGAAGATCAGAACGCCGTTCGCGAGCAACGTCTGGATCAAGCCGACCGAGTAGAAAAGGCCCAGCTTGCCGAACATGTACCTCCATCCGTTTACTTTCGGGGCGGCCGGGAGATGCAGCGGGATGATGTTGGCCGCCAGCAGGCTTCCCACAAGCAGCCCCAGCGCCAGGAAGTAAGGCGTCGAACCGGTGCCGTAGTTGGGCACGGCGTTCATCTTCTGCTCGACCAGTTGAACCGGCTGCGCGTACATTTGCAGCGTCGGATCGTCGGCTTTGACGCCGGCCGATTGGGCGGCCGCCTCCTTCAGGCTCTCCGACAGCTGTTCGGAGCCGTTCGCCAGGCTTACGAAGCCTTGCGCCAGCTGCTCCGAGCCGGTGTCCAGCCGCTTCGCTCCGTCGGCCAACGATTGCAGTCCGCCGCCAAAACGCTGGAAGCCGGCCGCCCATTGGAAGAGCCATTCGCGGCTTCGTTGATCCGGAAACGAAAGCTGCGTTCAATGAGATGTACGGCGAAAAATATGGAGGGAAATAAGCGCCCGCACCTTCGCTTGGGCGATGCCCTCCAACAGCACTTCAACAAACGACTTTCCATCGTCCCGATGGAAAAACCTACTTACACAAACTTCTTGACGCTACCCACGTGGAGGCGCACAGGCGCCGTTTGCGGCACGCGCTGCCGCTATGCGCTCCGCGCGGAGGCGCGCAGGTCCCGTTTGCGGCACGCTCTGCCGCTAACGAATTTCAGCGACGTTATTTCGCCAAAATCAAGCTCGGGCCAAACGTAACGAAACGGATAGACCTTATGGAGGCGGATGACGGCCGTTTGCCGGATGAAACGGGCAAATAAGCTTCCTCCGATTCGTTAGAACGCAAACCCGCCTCTTTTTCGTCAAATAAGAACTCTTGGATTCGTTAGCGAGGGAGAATTGGGCTTGTTCGAATACCAGCATGGGGCGATGTGCCGCAAATCCGGACGGGCGGCCGTCCGAAAGCGGGCAATCGCTAGCGCCGCAGCGTAAAGATGGAAGGGTGAAGCCCCTTCAAAGACAGCGTCATCCCCTTCGCGCAGGATAGCCCCGCACGCTCCGCGGCTTCAAGCAGCGCGGCTTCCGCGTCGGTCAGGCAGAGAAACGTTCCGCTTCCCGCCAACACCCGCCCCGCTTCCCGCAGCATGCCGAAGTAGAGGTCGGAGAGCGGCTCGTCCGCGGCGATCTGCCGGCCGAACGGCAGGTTGGCCGCCATCTTGTCTACGCTGCCGGCATCGAGCGGGAGCCGGCGGGCGTCCCAAGTGCGGAGACGAACGCGTTCACAGGGCTCGAGATTGGCCCGCGCCGCCGCGACGGCTTCGCCGGACCGATCGCCGCCTACGATCCGAGCGTACGGGTAGGCGAGCCGCTCGGACAAGATCGTGCCGGAGCCGCAGCACGGATCGACGAACGTATCCGCGGCGTCCGGGCGGGACAGCCAGACGAGCGCGTGCGCGACGGTGGGCCGCAATGCGGCGGGAGCGAATGCCCTCTGCGCCGAGCGATAGCGGTAGGAAGCGCCGGTCATCCTCAAGGCGAAGACGGCTTGGTCATCTATAAGATCCAGACGGAACTCCAGCTCGTGGCCGCCGGACGGATCGCTGCGCCAGCGGGTATGGCGCGTCTCCAGTCCCCGCTCAGCCGCGGCCGCCGCATCGAAGCGGGAATAGCTGTGTTTCCCCATCCGGCTGGCGTTCACCTTGAACCGGACCGTTCCGGCATGCGCCCGGCCCCGCCCCGCGGTCCATCCGAAATCCAACGCGGACAGTTCCCGCTCGATGCCGAGCAGATCCGCCTTGCGGGGGCCGACCCGGAAGCGGCGAAGAGGCCGGTACAGATTGTCCGCGGTTCGCAGCTCCATCAACCGCTCCAGGGAGCTGCGCGAAGCGAAATAGATTTTCCCCCGTTCCTCTCCCTGAAGCCGGGCATCCGGCAGCTTCGCCCGAATCTCGTCCATCAGAACGGGTTCCAGCCCCGGCAATACGGTCGCAAAATAAGAAGTCATCGAAGATCAAGACCTTTCGCATGGAATGGAAAAACGCAAAAAAGACGCGGAAGAACCGATGTTCTTCCGCGTCTCCTATGCGCACGAGGAAGACCCCCGCCATGAGGGCCTCTCGAAATAAGAGCGTGATTGAAGATTCGTTTCCAGACAGTCGGCGGCAAGCAGCGCGGATTAATAAACCCAAGCCGTCGGCCGGGTCGCGCCCCTGCAGCTTTCGTTATTCAGTTGATGAGTCAACCGATAACGACTGTCAAGAAAACGGCCATCATCAAAGCACGATCCCTCCATTCCTACGAATAAACCGATTATACTTCCGGCGGCGGAGGTCCGCAACCGGACAACTTTTGGCGGGAAGCGAGGCCGAAACGGCCTCTTCCCGGATTATGCCTTCGCCCGGACCGACACGGCCACCTCCGCCATGATCCGGTCTCCCCCTTGGGCATTCCACTGCTCGACGAACGTGTCGAAGGCGCTCAAGGGCAGCTCGCCGGTGATGATTTTGGCGTATGTTTCCTGCTCAAGCTTTTGCAGCGCGGCCCACTTCTCGGTCATCGTCGACGTCGGATCGACGAACAGGCTCTGAACCTTCTCCATCTTCGTCTTGCTGACCGCCCCGCCCAGCAAATAAGCTTGCGTGGCGCTCCAGGCCTCCAGATTCTTCCTGGGCGACTCGCGTTCGGTCACTGCGCTGTCGTACAGCTGCTTCGTCTCGGCGTCCAGCTGACCGGGCTGGATCTCCCCGTTCAGCGCCTGAACGAGCCGGTCGTGCCTGGTGATGACGGCGTCGGGCCGATCGAGCAGCAGATCGAACGGATAATAATTGCGCAGCTGCGTGCCCAACTGATCGGTCAAGGCGATCAGTGCGGGCGCGTTCGGATCGAGGTTCCGCTCCATCCGGGTGAACGTGTTCAGCAATTTCAAAGCCGCTTCCGGATGGGCATATCCGCTGCGGACGACCAGATACCGATCGGTTACCGGGGAAGTTCCGGTGACGAACGCTCCCTGGTCGTTTTCCGGAGCCGCATACACCTGCCATTCCGCTTTCGTGTCGTCCGAGATGGACTTCGAGAGCGGATAATACGGCGCCCACCACGGGCCGAAAAACAGCCCCGTCTTGTTCTCGGCGACCAGATCCTGAGCGTCCTGCCGCAGCATGAACTGCTCGTCGAGGACGCCGTCCTTGTACCATTCCGCCAGCAGGCTCAGCGCCCGCTTCGCCTCAGGCTGGACCGAGCCGTAGACCGGCTTGCCGTCCGAGCCCCGAATCCACCGCTTCGGGAACGCCCCGAAGGCGGCGAAAACACCGTTCAGGCCGTTATTGCCGGTCTTCTCGTCGTAGACGAGCGAGCGGTCCACCGGAATGCCGGCCGTATCGGCCTTGCCGTCGCCGTCGAAATCCGCCGAGCGGAATGCCTTCGCGATGGAGGCTATGTCCTGCAGCGATTGCGGGGCCGGCAGGCCGAGCCGGTCCAGCCAATCCTGCCGGACCCATAAGTACGTCGGCTCGTCCGCCTCGATCGCCACGTTCGGGAACCCGTACAGCCTCCCGTTCAGCGACGCTTCCTTCAGCGCCTTCCCTCCGGTCGAGCCGTACAGGGACTTCACGAGAGTGGAAGCATACTGTCCGTAGATGTCGGTCAAGTCCGCGAGCTGCCCCGAGCGGGCGAGCTCCAGAAACTGGGCGCGATTCGCCACGAATGCGTCCGGCAGGTCGCCGCTGCGGATCGACAGATCCATTTTGGAGGCGTACTGGGCGTCGTTGGGCGCCTCCCAGGCGTAGCGGATCGTGATGCCCGTCATCTTCGTCAAATACCGGGTCAGAAAATTGTTCTCGCTCGTATCCCCTTCCGGAAGCTGAATGTCCGAATATTGGTGGGGGATGCGAAGCGTCACCGGGGATTCGTAGCGTTCGTACGCGAACCGATCGGCATCGTCCGTCGGGCTCCCGGAAGCGGGCGCTCCGCCCCGGCCCGTGCAGGAGCCGAGCAGCAGCAGCGCGAACCCGGCCGCCGTCAGCGCCCGTGCCGCTTTCCCAAGGCTTGCCTCTTGTCGCCACCGTTCCGCTCTGCCGAGGCTCGTCTCCTTTCGCGCCCCTTCCGCTCTCCCGAGGCTCACCGCCCTTCGCCTCCTCCCGCGCCGGTCGTCTTTCGGAGCTCGGACGGCAGACAGCCGAGCTTATCCCGGAACACCCGGCTGAAATACTTCTCGTCGACGAACCCGACCCGGCCCGCGACCTCCCGGACCGGCAGCTCCGAGCGGACGAGCAGCTCCCGCGCCCGGTCGATCCGCAGCTTGCGAAGCGTGTCCCCGAACAGCTCGCCGCCGGCGAACTTTTTGAAGCACTGGCTGAAATAGCTGCGGCTCATGCCGACGCGGCGGGCGATATCGTCCTGGCTCAGCTCCTCGCCCAGATGGTCCTTCATGTAACGGATCGCACGGACGAGGCTGAAAAACACTTCCCGGCTGAGCGACAGCTCCGCCATACGCTGCTGAACCCGCAGCGCCGCCTTCGAGAACCAGCCTTTGAGCGGCTCCCACCTTCGCATCTGCCGAAGCTCCGCTTCGAAGGACGCCCCTTCCGGCTCCCAGCCGAGCAGCCCGGCCCATTCGCAGGCGATCTCCCCCGCGAAGCGGCGGAGGCGGTCCGGATCGATCCGCCGCGCTTCGACCCATTCGATGAATCGTTTCCAATCCTCGGTGAAAATGAGCCATTTCAGCTCTCGCCAGGCATCTTCCGCCGCCGCCAGCTCCGATTCGGACGGCGGGTCGAGCCGCTTCAAGTCTTCCAGCGCGACACGGGCCGCCGTCTCCGCGACGGGCAGGTAGAACAGGTAGGAAGGCAGCCGGGAGGAGATCAGCGATTCCGCTTCGCGCCGGGCCATGCCTGTCACCGAGACCGCCTGAACGGCCTGCCAGTCGGCCGTTACGTAGGCCGGCAGGTCTCTCAGCCAGTCCGCATGCGATTTCCCTTCGCCCGGCGCCAACCAGAGGCCGCCGGACAGCGGCCTGAGCGAATGGGAGGACGGCACGCCGTCATGGAGGGCGTCCGTTCGCGACGACTTGCGCAGCGGGACGAACACGACCCCCGTCTCGAAAGCCGCGGCACGGACGGGGGCGGCATCCCTCGTCTCCCAGGCGTACCGCTTCGCGATCCGGTGCATCGTCTCGTCCACGTTATTTTTGTTAAGCAGCGTCTTGACGATGTAATCGATCGCCCCGAGCCGCAGCGCCTCCTGCACGTAATCGAACTCGTGGTGGCAGGTCAGGATGACCGACTTCGTCCCCGGATATCGTCCTCTCGCTTGCTCGATCAGCTCGAAGCCCGACATGCCGGGCATGCCGATGTCGACGAACATGAGGTCGATCGGCTCCTGGCCGAGCGCCTCCAGGGCGGACGCGCCGTCCTTCGCTTCCCCGACGATCCGGATTCCGTAGGAAGCCCAGTTCGCGAGCGAGATGAACCCTTTGCGCACGCGCTTCTCGTCATCGACCACCAAAGCTTTGATCATGGAGCTCGCCCTCGTTTCGCATCGGAATGTCTACCGTAAGAGTCGTCCCTTCTCCGGGCGCGCTGCGAATCTGCAGCCGCTCCCCGCTTCCGTAGAAGCTGTCCAGCAGCCTGCGCACGTAGCGCAAGCCGATGCCCATGCCTCTGCGCGGCCGCTCGCCGTCCTCTTCGAACAGCTTGCGGATCGTATCCTCGTCCATGCCCGGACCGTTGTCCGACACTTGCAGCCGCAGGCCGGCGGGCTTCACCCGGCGCACCGTGACGACGATCTCGCCGTCCTCTTCGTTTTTCCCGTGGTAGATCGCGTTCTCCACCATCGGCTGCAGCAGGAATCTCGGGATCGCGCACATTTCCGTCTCCGGGTCCACCTCGATGCGGAATCGCAGTTCGTCTTCGTACCGGTACCGCTGCAGCTCCAAATAATGACGGAGCGCCTCGATCTCCTCCCGGACCGTAACGATCAAGCTTTGCTTGCCCATATTGTACTGCAGCACCTTGACCAGAAGCGTGACGATCGTATCGATCTCCTCCTGGCCGTTGGCTCGGGCCACCCATTGCACCGTATTCAGCGTATTGTGCAGAAAATGCGGATTGATCTGGCTGAGCAGCTTCTCCGTCTCGAGCTGATACTTCATGCGCTCGTTGCTGCCGACCTCGGCGATCAGCTGATTGACGGTCGTCTTCATCGTCTGAAAATTGCCGAGCAGCTGGTCGAATTCCTCGACGTTCATATATTGAACGGGCGCCTCTCGCTCGCCCGTCATGCGAACGATCTCCAGGTTTACCTTGCGAATCGAACCGTACACCTTGCGCCAGATCAACATCGCCAGCACGATGGCGAACGCGAACGCGCCGACGAACAACGCGGCCATGCGCCACAGCCAGTTGTCGATCTCGCGGTTGAAAGCGCTTTTGCTAACGGCCGTCACGAGCTTCCATCCTTGCGGGCTGTCGTAGCCGAACAAATAATACCCGTGCTCGGTTTTCATCTCGGGATTGTCCGCGGACTGCGCCATCTCCCAACGGACGTTCTGCGGATCGAGCGGCGCCTCGCCATCGTCCGCGAACAGCGCTTGGCCGCTCTCGTTGATCAAATAATGGGACACCTTCATGCCGTACCAGGAGTTGTTCATGATCTTCCGGAACAGGTTGTAGTTCGTCTCCAGATAAATGTAGACGGACTGCTCCTGATCCGTCCGCACGACCCGCAGGGACGAGAACACGGTATTGTCGCTGTCTTTGTACTGCGTCCGATGCGGCCCTTGGAAAGTGGCTCCCTTGTAATGAACGAAAGCCGGCAAATCGTCGATGCGGAACGTCGGCGCCACGGCCAGATTGGTGAACAAGACCGGATTGTCGGCCTGCGGCATGTAGTACACCGTCAGCCCCAGGTTCGGGTTCGTAAAGTTGACGACGTTCATGCTCTCTTCGATGTCTTTCTTGATTTCTCCTTTGTCGTACGTCCGGTCGGTGGCAAGGTACCGGTTCATCAGATCGGCGATACGCCCGTCGAGCGCGAACTGCTTCGAGACGAAATCCAGGTCGTTCAGCACGTTCTCCAGCCCCGTCGCTTCCTGCTTCAGGCTCGCGTCGATGCCGCTGCGAATCTTGTTGGTCAGAATCGCGTGCAGCGAAGAGTAGGTATAGACGGAGAACAGGACAGGCGGGAACAGGCAGGCGATGAGCAAATAAACGACCAGCGTCCGTCTTAACGTACCGGGCTTGAATGGATGGGGCATCCGAAAAAATCGCAGCGCGGACAGCTGGCGTTCCTCCTTCCCGGCTCACGTGATGCGGAATGTTCATCTGCTATTTTAGCAACGTTCGCGGTCTTTAGGGAATAGAGAAAGGCATGGATGACGGCAAGCGTCCCCCATACCTTTCCGTTCGGAATGTCTTCGCTTATTTTTGCTTGCGGTACCCGAACACTTTCTCGTTCTGCTCCTTGTTCCAAGCCAGCACTTCGTCGTAGCCGAGCCCTTTGGCCTTGGCGATCATCTCGTTCTTCAGCTTGTCGTATTCGGCGTCGTTCTTCGCGAACACCATCTTCCATGAATACTGCTTGATCACCTGTGCCGCCTGGCTCTGCTTCTGCGACAGCGAATCGCTGATCACTTCGGGCGCCGTGCCGGTGAAGATCTGCGGGTTGACCGCGAGCATGTTGTTCTTCTCCAGATACTCCTTGGCCGTCGTCGCTCCGCCCATCGCCGCGCGCCAGCTCTCATCGAACTTGGTCGGAGCTTTCGACAGATAAGACGACCACAGGTCGTACTCGTACGGCTCGCCCGTATCCGGGTTCGTATCGGTCAGCTTCAGCGTCGTGTTGTTGATCTGGTTCTGGCCGTCCTTCCAGGTACCGCCGCCGAACTCTTCCGGCACCGGCGTCGGGTTCGAAGGCAGCGCTTGGTTGCCGAAGTCCGTCAGCTCGTACTTGCCGTCGGCGTTTTTCTTCCAGGCGAGACCTTCCGGACCGTAGTTGGCCACGGTAACGCCTTCCGGGCTGTACAGCCAGTCGAGGAACTCCATGATCCGCTCCGGATGCTTCGCCTTGGCGCCGATCGCCCAGATCCGGTTGCCGCCGTACGGGTTGTAGCCGTACGAGAACGTGCGCTCTTCCTGGAACGGCACGAGCGCGAAGCCCTTGCCTTCCGCGAGGCGTTCCGGCGTGTTGTACGTGTTCATCCACGGGAACCACGTGAACAGCAGCTGTCCGTCCGTCATCTTGTTGACGACGTCGTCGAACGTCTGGGTGAGCGAATCCGGATCGACGAGGCCCATTTGGTTCGCTTCATAGTACAGATGAAGGCCGCGCAGATAGTAGCCGTCTTCGTCGAGAACGCCCTGCACCTCGTCCTTGTCGGCCGAGATGAGCGTGAAGCCGCCGTTGTTGAAGCCGTCGCCTTCGTCGAAGCCGTTAAGCCCCGCCCAAGCCTTCGCGTTCATCATCATGTTGCCGTCCCAGTCCTTCCACATCGAGAAGGCGTAGGTCGGTCGGCCGGAATCGCTCTTCGGCTCGAGCTCCTGCATTTTCTTAAGCACCGGCAAATAATCTTCCATCGTCTTGATGGGCGGGCTGCCGATCTTCTGGTACAGGTCGAAGCGGAGGTTCGGGTGGTAGGTCAGGTCTCTCGCCTCGGACGGGCCCGGCTTGTCGTCGCCGACGTCGAAGCCGATGCCGTACACCTTGGAGCCGCCGCCGAAGTTGACTTTGTTCTTCTCGATCGCCTTCGGCGCATACTTCAAGATGTTCTGCCCGTACTTGTCGAGCAGGCCGTCCTGCGTCCAATCCAGCAGCATGCCGGCCTTGATGGCGTCCTGATACTTTTGGCCGTCGTCGCCGAACACGACGAGATCGCCGAGGTTGCCGGCCGACATCATCGCGGAGAACTTGACGTCGCCGCCGCCCTCCAGGTTCGAGGAGATGATGTTCAGGTCGAGGTTGAACTTGTCCTTGACGACTTTGGCGAACCAGCCTTGCTGCTCGCCGGAGAAGTTGGACAGCATGGAGAAGACGTCGACTTTGTATTCGTCCCGGTTCTGCGAAGCCGAAGGCGATGCGGATGCGGAAGAGCTTGCCGCCGATCCGGACGGCGATGCGGCCTGCGATGCGGATGGGGATGAGTTGCCGTTATCCTTGTTCGACGAGCAAGCCGCCAGGCTCAGCGCCAGCAGAACGGCGGTAGACGCAAGTCCCGTTTTTCTCATCTTGGTCAACTGGTTTGCCTCCCTTGTTTGTTCCCGATTGTGGCCGTGCTTGAACGTTGCGTGAATCGCATGCGCGGCCGCGCCGCGCGCCCCCTCCCGATCACCTCCTTCAAGAAGCCGATAAGCCTCGTGCTTCACCCCTTGACGGCGCCGATCATGATGCCCTTCACGAAGAAGCGCTGGAAGAACGGGTAGACGAACAGAATGGGGATGACCACGACCATGGACACGGTCGTTCGGACCGAAGTGGCCGTCTGCATTTTGGACAGATCGATATTCGCCGTGCCGCCGCCGCTGCGGATAATGGCCGCGAGCGAATTGGATTCGTTCAAATATTTGTAGAGCACGAATTGCAGCGTGTAATATTTCTGCTCGGTCATCAGGAAGACGGTATCGATAAACGAATTCCACTGCGACACCGCGGCGAAAATGGCGATCGTGGCCGCGATCGGCATGATGAGCGGCAGAACGATCCGGGTGAAGATCGTCATGGTGCCGGCTCCGTCCATCTCCGCGGATTCCTGCAACACCTCGGGAATCGATTCGACGAACGTCTTGACGAGAATGATGTAGAACGGCGAGACGATCGTGGGCAGCACGTAAGCGAGGAAGTTGTTCGTCATGTGCAGCTTCATCATGATGACGTACCAGGGAATAATCCCGGCGTTAAAGTACATCGTGACGACGACGAAGCGATACCAGAAGCTGCGGCCCCACATTTTTCGCTTGGTGAAAATGAACCCGAGAAACGCCGAGCCGAGCACGGTCGCCGCCGTTCCGACGACGGTGCGCGCCACGGAGATGAATGCGGCTTGGGACAAGCCTTTCAGCTTAAGGATCTGGACATAGTTCCCGAAATGGATCTCCCTCGGATACCAGGTCACGAGGCCTCTGGCGCTGAGATCGTTGCTGCTGATCGTGTTGATGAACAGGTAGTAGAACGGGAATACGCAAAGCAGCGTAAAGAGGACAAAGAAGGCATAATTTAACGTCATAAACGTTCGGTCGCCCATCGAGCGGCGAATTCGCATGTGCGTCACCTCTTCCGTTAATCAAATGATGGATTCGCCGCGGACGAGCTTGGACAACCGGTTGGCGAACAAGAGCAGGCCGATGCTGATGAGCGACTTGAGCATGCTGACGGCCGTCGCGAACGAGAAGTTCGTTCCGAGCATCCCCGTGTTGTACACGTACAGGTCGAGCACTTCGATGTGGTCTTTGTTGATCGGATTCTGGAAAACGAAGTACTGCTCCATCCCGTTGTTGATGAAGTTCGCGATCGAGAGCATCAGCAGAACGAAGTAGGTCGGAAGAATGCCGGGCACCGTGATGTTCCACATCATCCGGAACCGGCCGGCGCCGTCGACCTTGGCGGCGTCGTACAGCTCCTGGTCGATCGAGGTGATCGCCGCGATGTACATGATGGCGCCCCAGCCAAGCCCCTTCCAGGTCCCCCACAGAATCATCGCAAGCCACGTGTGGCTGTCGGTGGCCAGGTAGTTGATGCCGCGATCCTGCCAGCCCAATCCGATCATGATCTTGTTGATGAGCCCGTTGTCCACGTTGAACATGGCGAACGCGATGGCGTAGACGAGGACCCAACTGATGAAGTTCGGCAGCGTCGTCAGAATCTGAACGAGCTTCTTGAAGCGCATGGCCCGGATCTCGCTCAGCAGAATCGCGAACGCGACCGGGAGCACCGAGGTGAGAATGCCGAGCGAGCTCATGGCGATCGTATTTTTCATGACCCGTCCGACTTCCGCGGTCTGCGTCGGGTTCGCGAAGATCGAACGGAACCATTGCAGCCCGACGAACGGCGTATCGGACAGCTTGAAGCCCGGCCGGTAGTTGTAAAGCGAATAGATCCATCCGTAGAGCGGCAAGTAGCTGAAAAGAAAGACGAGCACGATAAAAGGAAGCGCATACAAAAACAACCGGTAACGCTCTGGCAACCCTCTCGATCTTCGGACGACGGACTCTCCGGAAGCGCGGACGATCGGTTCCATGGGACCCCTCCTGCTGAACTTCTTGGTTTTGCGGCTCGCGTCAAAGAATTTGTCGAAACCGTTTTCTTTTTCGGACCGGACCCGGCCTCTTGCCTTTCGACCGGTACTTTCATTTTACGGAGTTATCGGTAACCGTGGGAGGCAAAACGGTGCGGCGTTCGGGAAAAACGTTTTCGGAAGGAGAACGAATTTCTACCCTCATCGAACCGTTGTCTACCTAGGGGAGGGAACGGAGAAAGCCCCGGTCAGGAGGACCGGGGCTTTCGGGCTTGGAGCTTATGGGGTCTCGAGCAGGTTATACGTTGAAGCGGAAATGCATGACGTCGCCGTCGGCGACGACGTATTCTTTGCCTTCCAGGCGAAGCTGGCCTTTGTCGCGCGCGGCGGCCATCGAGCCGGCGGCGACAAGGTCGTCGTAGGAGACGACTTCGGCGCGGATAAAGCCGCGTTCGAAGTCGGTGTGAATGACGGCGGCCGCCTGGGGCGCTTTGGTCCCTTTGCGGATCGTCCAGGCGCGCACTTCCTGAACGCCGGCCGTGAAATACGTGTACAGGCCGAGCAGCTTGTAGGCCGCGCGGATCAGACGATCGAGCCCGGATTCTTGCAAGCCGAGCTCCTCCAGGAACATCGCCTTGTCCTCGCCTTCGAGCTCGGCGATCTCCGATTCCACCTTCGCGCTGATCGGCACGACCTCGGAGCCTTCCGCCGCGGCGAATCGGCGAACCCGCTCGACATACTCGTTGGCGTCCGCGTTCGCCGCTTCGCTCTCATGCACGTTCGCCGCATAGAGCACCGGCTTGATCGTAAGCAGGTGAAGATCGCGGACGATCAGCTTTTCCTCGTCGGACAGCTCGACGCTCCGCGCCGGCTTCTCCGCCGTCAACGCGGCGTGGATGCGCTCCAGCACTTCAAGCTCTTGGGCGTACTTCTTGTCTCCGCCCTTCATGTTCTTGCGAGAGCGGTCCATCCGCTTCTCGACGGAATCGATGTCCGCCAGGATGAGCTCCAGGTTGATCACTTCGATATCGTTAATCGGGTCGATCTTGCCGGACACGTGGGTGATGTTCTCGTCCACGAAGCAGCGGACGACGTGCACGATGGCGTCGACCTCGCGAATGTTGGCGAGAAACTTGTTCCCGAGACCTTCGCCCCGGCTGGCGCCTTTGACCAGGCCGGCGATGTCGACGAATTCGAATGCGGTCGGCACGATCCGGTTCGGCGTGACGATGTCGGCCAGCTTCTGAAGCCGTTCGTCCGGCACCTCCACGACCCCGACGTTCGGATCGATCGTACAAAACGGGTAATTGGCGGATTCGGCCCCGGCTTGGGTGATGGCATTGAATAAAGTGGACTTGCCGACGTTCGGCAGCCCGACGATCCCGCAGGACAGTGGCATGCGTACAACACTCCTGACTTGGCGGCGGCCGGCGGCGATCCCGCCGCCCGCGGCCCCTGTTCAATTCTCACGTCATTATACCGGAATCCGCTCGGCTTCGTCTACTCGGGCCGCGACGGCCGTTACTCTCGCGGGACGCGGATAGCGGCAGGCCCACGGGAGAACAATGACGTCAGGGAGCTCCGCTCCCCATGCACGGCGGCCGCGACTTATCCGCGGCTCAGCCACTATGCCAGAGGAGGCTATCCGAGTGGAGAACAAAAAGCACCGCGGCAATTACAAAGGAACGACGAACATGCACGCCGAGAACCAGGACATGGCGTTCGTCAACGATACGCTGGAGAACACCAAGTCGGTCGCTCCGGTTCCCCAGAAAAACAAAAAGTCCGACTGAACGGCGACGGCGGCACCCCGACAAGGTGCCGCCGTTTTCTATTTGATCCGCTCGCGCAGTTAAACCCAAGCGTCATTGTCATATCCAAGGTTTTCCCAATAGCCGATGTGAGACTTGTCGATCAGTTCGATCCGCACCAGCCATTTCACCGACTTGTAGCCGTACATCTTCGGCACGATCAGCCTCGCCGGGCCGCCGTAGTCGCGTCCGATCGGCTTGCCGTCATGCAGGACGGCGACCATGATGTCGTCCATCGCCGCCTGCTCCAGCGACAGGGCGTCGGTGTAGACGCCGTCGCCGGAATAGAACTTCACGAATTTGGCTTCCGGCTTGACGCCCGCCTGCGCCAGCAGCTGAGCGAGGGGGATGCCCTCCCACGTATTCTTGTACACCGACCAGCCGGTGACGCAGTGGAAGTCGCTGACCTGCACGCGGCGCCGAAGCGCGAGGAACTGCTGCCAGTTCCAGCTCCCCGGCTTGTCGACCAGGCCGTCCAGCGTGAACGTCCAATTTTGGGAGTCGAACTTGGGGAGCGGCGTTACCGTATAGACCCGGTAGCTGCCCTTAGCGCCTCCGCCCACGACGTTCGCCGAATCGGGGAGCGGCACCGGCTCCGGCACCATATGGTTCGCATCCTCCCCATCCGCCATGCCCCCCGGCAAACCGACGCCGAGAACCGACTTGCCCATCCAGCGGAAGAAGGACGGCGCGACGGCCGCGGTCAAGGCGATGCCGACCGACCATTTGACGAATTGCCGCCGGGTCATCCAAGGCTGCGGGTGCGCCGCGGGGTGAAGGGCGGGCGAGCGCTCGCCGGATGGAACGTTCGTCTCTTCGGGCTCCGGAATGTCCGTCCGGATCGCCCGCCGCTCCGGCCTCCGCATCCAGCGCAGCCGCACGAGCGAATGGTACGCGATATACGGCAGGCCGGCCCAGGTGAGCAGATCGTGCACGAGCAGCGCGTTGCTGGCCCATCGGGGCGGAAGATGGCGGAACTGCCACAGAACGATGCCGGACAGCAGCCACCCGATCAGCAGCAGCAGTACGAAGCCCAAGTTGCCCCGCTGGCGGGGACGTTGGCGAAGCTGCTTCAGGTGCTTCCGCATGAGCGGGCCGTAAAGAGCAAGAAAAATCGCCGTAATCAGACCGATATAAATGTGCAGCTGCTTCAGCCATACCCGTCCCCCGCCCAGCCATCCGCGCGCCGCGCCCCAGGACAGCAGCAGCCCGCTTAAGGCGAGAAAGACGACCAGCCAAGCGTTCCATCGATGCAAATCCGCCAGTTGCTTGCCGAACCCCGGTTTTTTGCGACCGCTCATGTTCCGATCCCTCCCCGCGCGCTTATCTCGCCTTGCCGGACGCCGTCCGAAGCGTAAACCGGAATTCGCTTCCTTCTCCCGGCCTTGATGCCACGCCGATCGTCCCTCCGTGCCGCCCGACGAGCGACTTCGCGATCGCCAGGCCCAATCCCGCTCCGCCCTCGTCGCGCCGTCGAGCGGAATCGGATCGGTAAAATCGCTCGAAAATCCGTTCCCTCTCCGCCTCCGGAATTCCTTCGCCTTCATCCCGCAGCGTCACCGCCACCGCCGTCTCCCCTTCCGGTTCGACCGACCAGACGAGCCGCCCCCCGATCGGAGAATGCCGAATGCCGTTATCCAGCAAATTGCCGACGATTCTCCGCAGCTCGCTCTCCACGCCGAGAACGATAGGGGAAGCCTCGGGGAGCTGGACGGACACTTCGAGCCGCTTATTCTCCAGCTTGAGCCGGTACGCGTTCAGCGTGTCGACCAGCACGTCCTCGAGCGGCACCGCACGAGCCTCGAACGATTCGGCGCCCGCATCGAGCCGGGACAGGTCGAACAAATCTTTCACAAGTTCCCCCAGCCGGACCGTCTCTTTGCGAATGACGTTCAGGTAGCTTCGCACGGTCTCCTCCTCCTCGACGATTCCGTCGAGAAGAGCCTCGGAATGAGACTGCAGCAAGGCGAGAGGCGTGCGCAGGTCGTGCGCCACGTTCGCGACCAGCTCTCCGCGTGCGGCTTCGGAGCGGGCGATCCGGTCGAAGCTTTCTTTGAGCTGGCGGCTCATCGCGTTGAACTGCTCGGCGAGGAGACGGAATTCGGCGGGTCCGACGATCGGCACCTCGGTGCCGAGGGAGCCTGACGCGATCTGGGCGGACGCCTCTCCGATCCGGGCAATGGCCCTTTCCAGAGGGTGCGTCAGCATGACGTGCAGCAGAAAAGAAAGCGCCCCCGCCGCAACGGTCGCGCCCCCGAGCCACGCGAAAGCGGAAGCCTTGAGCAGCATGTGGCTATAGCAATAGAAGAGAACGGCAAGGATGGCCGCAAGGCTGAACGCGTTGGCCAGCAGCAAGTACGTGCGGAACTTGACCGTTCTCCGTTTCATCATAATGGCCGCCCTTCGAACTTGTAGCCGATTCCCCAAACGGTTTTCACAAATGTAGGCTCGGACGGGTTCGGCTCGATCTTCTCCCGCAGCCTTCGCATATGTACGGTCACCGTCGTGGAGTCGCCTTCAAAGTCAATGTTCCACACCCTGCTCAGCAGCTGGCTTCTCGAAAAAACCTGTCCCGGATGCCGAGCCATCCATTCCAGCAAGTCGAACTCCTTCACGGTCAGCTCCTCGTCGATGCCGTTCACCGTTACCCTGCGCTGATCGCGGAAGATGGACATTCCTTCAAAATGGAGATCGGAAGACGGAGCGCCTCCTCCGGAAGGAGTCTCCTGGTCTCCCGAAGCCGGCCTAGGAGCGGCGCGGCGGAGCAGGTTGCGGACGCGCAGCACCAGCTCGCGGGGGCTGAACGGCTTCACCACGTAATCGTCGGCTCCGAGCGTCAGGCCGATGAGCCGGTCGCTCTCTTCCCCTCTGGCTGTCAGCATGATGATCGGGACGTCTTCCTCGTCCCGAATCGCCGAGCAGACGTCGAGCCCCGAGCGCCCCGGCATCATCAGATCGAGGATGAGCAGATCGGGGCGCGGGCGAGAGTCCTTCCACAGCCGATAAGCTTCCTCCCCGTTATCGGCGACCAGAACCTCGTAGCCTTCCCGTTCCAGATATCTTCGGCATACGTCCGTAATCTCCCGCTCGTCGTCTGCGACCAACACCGTACCCGCCATTTGCTTCGTCACCCCGGCAAACCCTTTTTTCTGCCCAAATTATAGCATACTCATATGTCCGCAAGATGAACGCAATGCTTTATTGGCTCCCCATGCTCGCTTGGTTCCCATCATCGGTCCCTTCTTCGAATTATGGACGCCTCTTACGATATCGCCCATTGCTAACGGAGCTCTAACCGAAAAGGAACGAAATAATTAAACATTTCTTACGAAAAAATGACGATCGCCCTCGCAAGGGAACCGATTGCACAAAAATATTTTCCATCGCGGATCGCTCGGAACATCTGGACGTCTTTTGCGTTTAACCCTATGACACAATGCCATCGAACATACGAAGTAGGAGGAATGTAAATGATGCGCAGATTGCTCCCGCTGCTCGCGGTAGCCCTTCTCGCGCTGCAATTGGCCGGGTGCGGCGCCGGGAACGATCGTTCGACCGCAAGCTCGCCCGGAGCCGATGCGGAAGCCAGTCAGTCAGCGTCTCCTAGCCATAACCACGCCGTACCTGCCCCATCCCCTTCGGCGGGACAACCGACCCTTTCTTCCGAGCACTCGGAATCGCCCAGGGTCTCCGAAGAGAAATCCGCCCTTCACGATGCCGCCAAGGATGTGGTTGAAGCTTTACGCGACCGGGACTTAAAGCGGCTCGCCGGCTGGATCGACGGCGAACGCGGTCTTCGTTTCTCTCCGTATGCTCATCTGGATGCGAAGAGCGGCCTGGTGTTCAAAGCCGGCCAACTCCCGAGTTTCCGGGACGCCGACAAGCTGGAGTGGGGAGTTTACGACGGCTCGGGCGAACCGATCAGCCTGACGTTCCGCGACTATTTCGAGAAATTCGTCTACGACCAGGATTTTGCCGACGCTCCCGACATGAACGAGAACAAGCTAAAGGGCAAAGGCAACTCGGCCTATAACGGGCAGGAGGTTTACCCCGGATCCTCGTTCGTGGAATTTCATTATCCGGGTTTTGACGACAAGCTGGAAGGCCAGGATTGGGAGAGTCTCATTCTGACCTTCGTCCCGTCCGGCCGCGACTGGCGTCTTTGCGCCGTCACCCATGCGCAGTGGACGATCTGAATCCGCCGGGGACAGGGCGTGCGTCTTGCCGGGCGGTTCCTTGCCGACGAATAACTGTGATACCATCGATATAACGAATCCACGCAAGGGACCGATCCGACATGGGAACGCCAAATGCCCCTTTTATCACAATCGCCGCGCTTTCGGCCGTGCTGAACGTTCTTCTCGGCATCTACGCCGGCATGAAGAAGGCCGATTTTTCCGGCATCAAATATTACGTCTGGATTACGATCGCATCCGCCGTCTACGTTCTTGGGTACTCCTTCGAACTGGCCAGCGGTTCTCTGAGGGAAATCAAGTTCTGGATCGGGGTCGAATACGTCGGCATGCCGTTTATCCCGCCCTTGTGCCTCATTCTCTCCTGCCATTATATCGGGCTGGGCAAGCTGTTTAACCGGCGAACCGTCTCGCTGCTGCTCATGATTCCGGCCCTTACCCTGCTGGCGGTATCGACGAACGACTTCCATCATTTGTTTTACCGCTCCGTCTTCCTGCGTGCCGGCACGCCTTCTCCCATGGTCGATCTTCAACTCGGCGATTGGTATATCGTGCATGGGGTTTACACCGTCGCCTGTCTGCTCGGATCGGTCTTCCTTCTGGGCCGGCATTGGAAAAAAACGAAAAAGACCTACCGGAAACAGCTGCTCGCCTTGATCTTCAGCGTGCTGCTTCCGGTGCTGGCCGCCTTCCTCTATCTGGTCGGAGCGACGCCGAACGGCATGGATCCCGTGCCTCCGCTCACTTGCCTGACCTCGCTGGCCATGGCCTGGTCGATCTTCCGCAACGACATGCTGACCGTCGTCCCCGTCGCCCGGGACACGATCTTCGACAGCATGCGCGACGGCGTCATGGTGCTCGACTCCGCGGATCGTCTGATCGACTACAATCAAGCCGCGGCAGCCATTCTTCCTTCCCTCGCCTTATCGTCCATCGGGCAATCGATCGACCGCATCTGGAAAAAAGAACAGGGAGGCGACTTCCCGCTGCCCCGCGACGCCGACGGCAACGAGCGGGACGAGCGCCAGATCGACTGGGCGGATGCGAACGGCCGCTCCCACTACTCGCTGCGGTCTTCCCCGGTCGTCAGGGGGAAACGCAGGGAATCCGCCCGAATCATCGTCATGCTCAACATGACCGAACAGAAACGGCTTCAGGATCGCTTGCAGCAGTTGGCCTATTACGACGATCTGACGCGCATCTACAACCGCGGGCATTTTATACGTCTCGGGAAACAATTGCTGGAGCG
This sequence comes from Cohnella zeiphila, assembly GCF_014212055.1. GTDB lineage: Bacteria > Bacillota > Bacilli > Paenibacillales > Paenibacillaceae > Cohnella > Cohnella zeiphila. The sequence goes on from NZ_JACJVO010000024.1 coordinate 73,340, forward strand.
AATGCGGGATGCGGGAATCCCGATCTCGCTCGTGCTGTTCGACATCGATCATTTCAAACGGATCAACGACACCTACGGGCACGAGACCGGCGACGAGGCGCTGCGCCATGTCGTCTCATCCTGCCGGGACAAGCTCGGCGCGGACGATTTGTTCGCCCGGTATGGGGGAGAAGAGTTCGTCGTATGCCTTCCCGGCGCATCGATCGGAAAAGCCGCGGCCACGGCCGAGCGGCTCCGTCTGGCGATCGCGGAGCGTCCGCTCGAGAGCGCGCACGGACCGATCGCGATTACGGCCAGCTTCGGCGTCGCGGAAGCTTCTCGCGTCGAGGATTCGCTCAAGCAGCTCCTCCGCGAAGCCGATGAGGCGCTTTACTCGTCCAAGAGAGACGGACGCAACCGGGTCAGCCTGCCGCTCACTTCCGCCGAGCAGCCTTCCCGGTAAACTGTTGATCCGGGCGAGCGCCAAGGGGCATTTCGCTTCTGACGCAAAAAAACGAGCGCCCTTAGCCTCACGGCTTCGGGCGCTTGTTTTTATCGCGGCTTACAGTTGGTTCTGGATCTTCGTCTTGAGCGAGTCTTTGCTTTGCAGACCGACCAGCTTGTCGACCGGCTGGCCGTTCTTGAAGACGATCAGCGTCGGAATGCTCATGACTCCGAATTGCGAAGCCAGTTCCGGCTCTTCGTCCACGTTCACCTTCGCGATCGTCGCTTTGCCTTTCAATTCCTCGGCCAGTTCATCCACGATCGGGCCTTGCATTTTGCAAGGTCCGCACCAAGGCGCCCAGAAGTCCAGCAAAGAGACGCCTTCGGAGACGGTCGAATTGAAGTTGTCTTTCGTTACGGTTGCAGACATCCTAATCCACTCCTTCAAAGAATCTATAATGGGTACCATCCAATCTGGCTATATGATGATCGAGTCGGCAAAGCCTCCCCGCTGCATCCTTCTTCGGCGGCCGCCCGTCAGACTTGCTGGCGTTCTTTGATCCGGTTCAGCATGGAGCCGATCGTGATCTCGGAAAAGTAGCTCTCCAGCCTGGTCTCCGCCCCGCAAAAAACGGCGTTCATGACTTCCTGCATGTTCGAGCCGACCATGCAGTCCATGTCCGGATCGCCCGAGCACCAGCTCGGCGTGAGCGTGCCGGCCGCCATGGCGCGGTACACATCCGCGAGCGTGACGCTTGCCGGATCCCGAACGAGCCGGTACCCTCCGCCGGATCCTTCGCGCGTCGCCACGAAGCCTTCCTTGCGCAGGCAGCCGAGCACTTTCCGAATCCGCGCGGGATGCGTGCACACATTCGCCGCGATCTCCTCGCTGGATGCCATGCCGTCCGGTCGGTAAGCCATGAACACGAGACTGTGGACAGCTATGATAAATTCGCTGTTCATCGCTTTCCGCCTCCCCGGTTCGTACTGTAATATTATCAGTTACAGTTGGCGTTGTCAAGCGGTCTCGGCGGATGAATTCCCATTAGAAATCCACGTGGTCCGGATCGGCCCCGAACCGATGGTCTTCATTCAACGCATCGATGCGTTCCATATCTTCCCGGGACAAGCGAAAATCGAACACTTGCCCGTTCTCGCGAATGCGGTCGGCATGTACGGACTTGGGAATCGTGACGACGCCGAGCTGCAAGTGCCAGCGAATGACGATTTGGGCCGGCGTTTTGCCGTACTTGTCCGCGAGCTCCCGGAGCAGGGGAAGATCGAGGCCGCCCTTCATCAGCGGCCGCCAGCTCTCGACCTGGATGCCCTCCCGCTTGCAAAATTCCAGCAGCGGCTTGCGGGTCAGCAGCGGATGCATCTCCACCTGGTTGACCATCGGCTTGATCCGGCAGGAGCCCATCAGATCCTCCAAATGATGCTCGAGGAAGTTGCTGACGCCGATCGCCCGCACTTTTCCTACCTCATAAAGCTTCTCCAGCGCCCGATAGGTCGTCTTATATTTCCCCGGAACCGGCCAATGGACCAGGTACAAATCAACGTAATCCAGCTTCAGGCGCTCCATGCTCCGCTCGAAAGCCTTCAGCGTCTCGTCGTACCCCTGCTCGTTGTTCCACATTTTCGTCGTCACGAACACCTGGTCTCTCGGAAGACCGGAAGCCCGGACGGCTCGGCCGACACTGGCTTCATTCTCGTACAGGGAGGCCGTATCGATCAGGCGATAGCCGGCCTTCAGCGCGGCTGCGACCGCGTTCTCCGTCTCTTCCCCCTCTTGGGATCTCCAGACGCCCAGGCCTAGCTTCGGCATAAGGACGCCGTTCAACAGCTCCACCGTTTGCGGAACGTTTACGTTCATGATGGATCTTCCTTTCTTCGCTTATGCATGATGTTCCGATTTTATCATGCGCCGGCGCGCGCCGCACATTGTCACCTCCTCTTCCGTCTGTCATACTAGGCGGTAACCGACCGACGAAGAGGTGTCCACGATGCACATTGCCGTTTATTCCGATATGATCTGCCCCTGGTGCCGAATTGGAAAAAAGAATTTGTCCGATGCCATCCGCGAGTGGGAGGAGAGATCGGGCGCGAAGGTTGCCGTGAGCGAACACGCATTCCTGCTGGACCCGACGCTGCCGGAAGAAGGGCTGCCGTTCAACAGCTCCATGGCGGCCAAAATGGGCGGCCCCGAGAACGTAAAGGTCATGCTCGAGAAAGTCCGGGAGGCCGGCGCCGCCGTCGGCGTCACGTTCCGCTGGGACCGCGTGACCCGAATGCCGAACACGATGCTGGCCCATCGGATCACCGCGATGGTGCCGGAAGAACGCCGACATGAATGGGTGGAAACGGTCATGATCGCGCACTTCGAATACGGCCGCGACATTGCCCGAAAAGACGTGCTTCTAGAGTTGGCGGGCGATCTTGGGCTGGATGCGGACGAACTGTCCGCCGGCCTGGATGAAGGAGGCGGAGACGAAGCCGTTCGCCAAGACTTGGAGCAGGCCCGAAAGATGGGCATCTCCGGCGTTCCGTTCTTCGTCATCGACAACAAATACGGACTGTCCGGCGCTTATCCCGTTGCCGACTTCGTGCGGGCTTTCGAGAGGATCGCCCAAGGCGCCTGAGTGCCTCGCAACACACCCGTCAATCGATCAGCAGCCGCTCCGTCTCCTCTTGAAGCGTCTGCAGGAACACTTCCATCGTGCGGGTTCTCAGCTCTCCCTTTCGAAGAAGAACGTAAAAATCCCGTTTTACCGGGATTCCTTCCACGAGCAGCAGCTTCAGCGAGCCGAGCCCCAGCTCCTTGCGAAGGGCCAAACGGGATTGCAGCGTGACGCCGAGCCCCGCTTCCACCGTCTCCTTGATGAGCTGGGTACTGCCCAGCTCCATCAGGCGGGCCGGGCGAATGCCCAGCGACGCGAACATCCGGTCCGTGGCCGCCCGCGTTCCCGAACCTTCCTCCCGCACCATCCATATCTCCTCGGATAATCGCTCCGGACCCACCGGCTCCCCGCCCGCCAAAGGATGGCCCGCTCCCGCGGCGATATACATCCGATCGTTCGCCAGCCTTTCAGCTTCCACTCCCGTTCCGTACTCGCTTCCTTCCACGATAGCGAGGTCCAGCTCCCGTGCGCGCAGCCGATCGGCAATGTCGGCCGTGTTGCCGATCGCAATGGACGGCCTGATCCCGGGAAATTCGAGATGGAGCCGGGCAATCGTGGCCGGCAGCGCATATTCCCCGAACGTATAGCTGGCTCCGATCGCCAGAGGCCCTCCCGTAAAATGCAGCAGCTCGTCGATCATTTCCCTCATTTTACGGTATTGCCCGTTAATTTCCTTCGCATAATGAAGCACAAGTTCGCCTGCGTTGGTCAGCGAAACCCCCTTGTTATTCCGCTCCATCAGGCGAACGCCGAGCGAATCCTCCAGCGCCCGGATCTGCTGGCTCACGGCCGGCTGCGTCATATGCAGCTTCTCCGCCGCGCGAGAAAAATGCTTCAGTTCGGCGACGGTCTGAAACACGTTCAGCTGAGCGTCCATCCGAATTCCTCTTTCTATTATTATATAATGCTTATGATAACCATAATGATAATCAATTTTCCTTATTCATTCAACGGAGTTATGCTAAAACCACATTCCGACATCCTGATTCGAGGTGCCATCATGATGAACGCTCAACCGTTTCGCCTGCCGGCCGTGCTGACGGCCGAGGGAGCCGCGCGGCGCAAAGGCCTGATCGGCGGCCTGGCGCTTATCGCCTTGCTGACGCTGGCCGGCTGGCAGCTGTCCCGCGTTCCGGGCCTGGCACTCGCCGGACCGATGGCCTGCACGCTGCTGCTCGCCATCGTCTATCGCAACCTGTACGGCTATCCCGAGGAGCTGCGGCCGGGCATCGCCTTCGCCGGAACCAGGCTGCTGCGAACCGCCATCATCCTGTTCGGCCTCAAGCTGCCGATCGACGTCGTGCTCGGCCAAGGCTTGCCGTATCTCGCCCGTGCCGCCGGCACGCTTGCGTTCGCGCTGGCCGCCAGTGCCGCTCTAAGCCGCTTGTTCAAAGCCGACCGCGAGCTGAGCCTGCTGCTGGCCATCGGGACCGGCATCTGCGGCGCCGCCGCGATTGCGGCCACCGCCCCGCTGCTCGGTTCCAAAGAGCAAAAGACCGCGCTGAGCGCCGGCCTGATCGCCGCGACCGGCACCTTGTTCGCGGTCGCCTATACCCTGCTCGAGCCGGTGCTTCCGATCAACGGCGTCACCTACGGCATCTGGTCCGGCCTCTCTCTCCATGAGATCGCTCACGTCGCACTTGCTTCCGCCGCCGGAGGGCCGGACGCCTTGAGCCAAGGAATGCTCGCCAAGCTTAGCCGGGTTCTGCTGCTCGTCCCGCTCACCTTCGCGCTGCACGTTCTCAACATCCTCCGGCAGCGCCGTCATTCGCGCGCCCACGACGGCAACGCGCTCCGTTCGAGCGCTGCTTCGGCTGATATGTCCCGCCGTTCGGGCCTTCGCGGACTGCCCTGGTATCTTCTCGGTTTTGTGGCCATGAGCCTGTTCGCCTCGACTCATCCGGACAACTGGCTCCCTCTGCCTTCCGGCTGGGAGAGCGCGGCAGCCCAACTGACGACGACTCTCCTCGTCATGGCCATGGCCGCGTTCGGCCTCAGCGTCAACGTGCGGGAGCTGCGGTATGCCCTCCGCCCTTTGGCTGTCTTGCTGACCGTCTCGATTCTGCTGTCGGCTGCCGTTTTCGTCTCGCTTCTATAAGCTTCAACATCCCGCCCGGCCGGTCGCTATGTCCTCGACTGTCTTCGTCCGCTCGTTCTCCAGTCATCCCCGCTTTCACGAGGCGGACAGATGGCTCTCGATCGGTAAGCGGCGTGGGCGGCAAACTCTTTTTTTCTCTTTATTTCGAAATCCCCGTCCCTCAGGAAAGGGACGTCAAGTGCTTATGCGGAAATAGCGGATGTGTCCCTTGTATTTACAATTTGCATTACCCAACCGCCTTGATAGCAGTTGCGGACCGCGGGCGCCGGCCGGAACGGGCCTTCGATGGCCGCTTCGTCAACACCGGATACGTGATGGTCCGCGTCGCCGCGCACCATCTCAGCAGATCGCCGAACCGTGACGTTTTCCGCCGATTCCAGTCATAGCAATAGTGGTTGAGATAGGCCTGGAAATGCTTCGGACCGATCCCCCGGAACAGCTCCGCCAGCCATTTTTCCACCTCTCTTCCGATTTTCAGCAGCGCGTGATGGCGTTCTCTGCTATATTGACGGACGAAATTTATACTCATTCTCGCTTCCGGCGCGACATGCTGGATGATAAAAGAGCTCGTCCCGGGCGCCTCCAACCGATGCCTCAGCAAGCTCTTATCCTGCTTCTTGATCTTCACGTTCTCCGGTTCTCCGTTCTCCCCGTCCGTGGCCCCGATCAGAACGGATTGCTCCTGCCGATGCCATTTCATATTCGATGAAACCCGGTGATAGATGCAAGCGTCGGTCAGCCGGACCGCGCCGGTGAGCAGCTCGTCGGCATCCGCCCCGCTCATCGCATGGCGCAGCTTGTGGCAGATGAGCCACGCGGTTTTATAAGTAACATGGATCTCTTTGGACAATTGAAGGGCGTTGATGCTCCCGGGACGGGAATGCAGCCAGATCGCCTGAAACCACAGATGCAGCGGCGTGCGCGTCCCTTGGAAAACGGTGCCGACGATCAGCGACGTTTGCTTGGAGCAGCGGGAACATTCATAAAGAGGAAGTCTGCGCGTGGCGATCGGATAAGCATGATCGTGGCCGCAGCTCGGGCAGCGGAAGCCGTTCGGCCATTTGGCCTCATACAGTACGCGAGCGCACGCTTCTTCATCCTGCAGCAGGGCGCGCACCTTTTCAAAGGAATCGAACGCTTCGGACATCCTCAATCACCTCAAACGCGAATGTATGTTCCCTTTTTAATTATACCAAACATATGTTCCCAATTGTAACCAAAACTTTTCCAACCGTTTCCTGATCGAAGGGGATTTCGGAGGGTTAAGCAAATGTGCGAAAGCAGCCTGATTAACGGGGATTTCGACGGAAGGAGAACAAGTAATACGAAAGAGCCGGCTCCTGAGCGACGGGGATTTCGAAGTTAAGGAAAAACAGAACGTCCTCGGAGGCGTCCTGAGCGAGAGGGATTTCGAAAGAAAGCAAAAATAAGAGGCAATGGGCGCTGGTTGACCTGAGCTAGAGGGATAACCCCCAAGGACAGGAGCACAAAAAGAAGAAGCCCCCTACATACGGGCGGCTTCTTCCTTGGCCATCGAACGAATGTAGAAAAATCCGAGAACCGAGCAGAGGAGAAACGTGAAGACGGCGATGGCGGCCGCTTGCTCCCGTTCCTGGAACACGCCGAACACTTGCTCCATCGCGACGCCCAGCATCTGCGGAGAATTCTGGCCGATGAGGAACGGAGCGGTGAAGGAGCCGATCACGCCCATGAACACGAACGTCAGCGCAACTAGGAACGTCTTGTAGGACAGCGGGAGAATAATTCGGAAAAAGATGCCGAGCTTTCCCGCTCCGACGTCTCTGGCGCTCTCGATGACGGAGCCCGGAATGCCTGCGATCGCCGAGCTGAGCAGCATGGTGGTGAACGGGATGTTAAACCACAGGTTCGCGATAATGAGCCCCTTCTCGTCGAAAATGATCCGCGGCAGCGTCACCCCGAAAGGAAGAAGCAGTCTCGACAGCCAGCCGTGATTGCCGAGCAGGTTCATCAAGCCGTACGTGGCGATGACGCCGGGAATGAACATCGGGATCATATACGTCCGGCGGATCCACCCGGCCAGCTTGCCGGGGCTGAACCGCAGGTACAATGCCAGCGCGTAGCCGATCAGAAGGACAAGCGCGCAGGAGATCACCGTGATCTTCAGCGTGAACCAAATGTTGTTCCGCATCCCTTTGTCCGTGAACAGCCACTCGTAACGGCTCAAGTCGTAGCCGCCGGCCTCGTTCCGCAAGCTCTCGATGAAGGATTGCACGATCGGGATCACGACGACGACGAGAAGAAGCAGGAACGAAGGGGTGACGAGGACCAGCCCCCACAGGGCTTGCTTCCGCTCCTTCGTCATTGGGCCGCGACGTCGCTTTGCCAGCGCTTGTTGATTTCGGTGCCGAGGTCGCCGATGTTGAACGTCCGGAAGCCGTCGGACACGCCTTTGAATTTATCCTGCATCTCCTGGGACATGTGGGACAGCTCGATGCCCGGGAATCCGTTCATCTTGCCCACGATAACTTCCTGCGCCTCCGAAGAGAGGACGAAGTTCAGGAATTGGTAGATGGCGTCTTTCTTGTCGGACAGTTTGTTCACCATCAGATAAGTCGGGCCGCCGTTGAACCCGGGGGTAATCTGCTGCATCTTCACGTTCGCGGACAGCAGGTTCTCGCTTTGCTGCTGGAGGATCATATCCGACCAGGCCGGGATCATGTCGACTTCCCCGTTCTGCAGCAGATCGATCGTTCCCTGGTTTTTCTTGGGATAGATCCCTTTTCCGTACACGACCGGTCCCAGGTCCTTCAACGTTTTGAAGCCGGCATCCCACTGCGACATGATGGAGGGATCGCTGTTGTGAATCGCGTCTGCCGGCAGATCCTTGTAAATGACGGTCTGGACGAACGAGCTGCCTGCGCCGCCGGTGGACGGATCGTTATAGGCGAACTTGCCCGGATGCTGTCGAATCCAGTCCAGCAGCTCGTCCAGCGTCTTGGGCGGATTCGTTACTTTGTCGCTGTTGTAAGCAAGGAGAACCGCCGAAGAGCGATAGGGAATGGCCAGATTGGACACGTCGCTCATCGTCTGGGCGTTGACGTTCGCCAGGTTCGCAATGTCGCTCGTGCTGAGCGTCTGCCAGACGTCGTCCTTGCCTCCTTGGGTGACGACGTTGATGCCGTCCTCGTAAAGGTCGATGTCGCCGGCGCCTTTGCCCGCCTTCTTGGCGGCCAGAATGCGGTCGTACGTCGGCTGTGCGCCCGTGCCGGACGGAATATACACTTCGTCGACTTTGACGTTCGGATTCTCCTTCTCGAACATCGGAATGAGCGTATCCCACAGATCCTTCACGTTCTGGGAACCGGTAAAGTAGAAATGGAATTTGACCGGATCGCCGGACGCGGTTGTCGCGGACGAGGAAGCGGAGGCGGAGGGAGACGCGGAAGAAGAAGCAGACGAGGAAGGCGAAGGAGATGCGGAATTCGAACTGCCGCTCGCGTCGGAGCCGGAATTGTTGGAGCTGCCGCAACCGGCCGCAAGAACGGCAAGCGACAGGGTCAGGGCGGCGATCGCCGCAGGCTTTTGATTCTTTTGGAACATGTTGATCATCATCCTCCCGTGGATTCGTTCGTATGGGGATAAGCTATCGTTTTGGCAAAAGAAATGCCGACATTCTGCCCGATGTCCAGCTCGCGGACGGCGTCCTTGGGCAGGAAACTCCGAACCGTGCCGCCCGTCTCGGTCTCGATCGATACCTCCGCATAATGACCGAGCACCATCGATTGCTTGATTCGCCCGCTTAGCGCCCGATCGTCCGCTGCGCCGATCCGAACGTCTTCCGGGCGAACCGCCGCGATAACCGGGCCCGCCAATCCTTTGGGATTCGGGAACTCGCCCCGCCCGACCCGGATGAACTCCCCTTGCGCCGTCCCGTCCAGAAAGTTCATCTTGCCGATAAACCGGGCGACATAAAGCGATGCGGGATCGTCGTAGATGCGCTGAGGCTCGCCGATCTGCTCGACGCGGCCGTTGTTCATGACGACAATCCGATCGGACAGCGCCAGCGCTTCCTCCTGGTCGTGGGTCACGAACACCATGGTCAGGCCGGTCTGCGCCTGAATCTCCCTCAGCTCCTCCCTCATCTCGTGGCGAAGCTTGGCGTCGAGCGCGGAGAACGGCTCATCGAGCAGCAGCACCGCAGGCTGCAGCAGCAGAGACCGGGCGAGCGCGACGCGCTGCTGCTGGCCGCCCGAGAGCTGGCCCGGCAGCTTCTTCTCCGCGCCGGGCAACCGTACGAGACGCAGCGCGCCGGCTACCGCTTCGCGGATCTCCGCCTTCGATTTCTTGCGTATTTTAAGACCGAATGCCAGGTTCTCGTACACCGACATATGCGGCCATAGATTGTAGCTTTGGAACACCATGGTGGTCGGACGTTTCTCCGGGGGAAGCTTCACGACGCTGCGGCCTTCGATCTGGATGTCTCCCGAGTCCGGCTCGAGAAATCCGCCGATGCTGCGCAGCACAGTCGTTTTGCCGCAGCCGGAAGGCCCGAGCAGCGTGACCAGCTCTCCTTTGGCCACGTCCAGATTGATGTCGGAGACGCCCTCGCCCGTCCTGTAGCGCTTCGACAAGTCTTTGATCGATAGCTGAATGCTCATAGGATCCTCCGCTTTCGAACCGGTAAGGTCCGTTTATTTGACTTGGAAGCCGCTCGCCAGCACGTCCGCGCTTACGAGCCGCTGCGCCGCCAGCAGCAGAATGAGCGTCGGAGCGGTAAGAATGATGGAGAAGACGGCGCCCGCGCTGCTCGGAAAGTCCGAGATGATCGAATACATGACGATCGGCATCGTCTTGTAATCCGGAATCCCAACGAGGAACGTGCCTTGCGCTTCGTCCAGCGAATTGAGGAACGTGAACACCGATGCGACCGCGATGCCGGGCATCGCCATCGGCAGCGTCACGCTGCGAAAGACGCGCAGCGGCGAAGCTCCGACGTCCCGCGCGGATTCCTCCTGCGCGGCGTGCACGTTGCGGAAGGCCGCCGTCGGAATCCACGTCATGAACATCAGCACGTTGATCATGTGGATCAGCACGACGCCGAGCAGCGTGTTCATGAGCCCCAGCCGATAGAAGAGAACGGCGATCGACACGTACAGGCCCATTTTCGGGAACGCATGAGTGAGAAGGAACGAGAACAGGAAAAACCGCTTGAACGGGAACCGGATACGCGCGAATGCGTAAGCGGCCGGAATGCAGAGGACGATGGACAGCCCCGTGACGATCGCGGCGATCAGGAACGACAAGCTGATCGACTGCGCGATATCTTCCTTCTGCAGCACGAAGCTCCACCACTTGAGCGACCATTGATGCGGCAGCGCGTCGGGGTAGGTCCACTGTCCGCTGAAGGCGAGAACGGCCAGATTGAGCAAGGGGCCGGCGAAAAAGACCGCGAATACGGTAAGCAAAATAAATTCGATGATGCGGCGCAAACCCACTGAACGGAAATACCATAGCACCGGTAAATCACCCCTCTCCTTCAGGCGGCGCCGCTGCCGTCTCATGGCCCGAAGGCCCGGGCCTCGTCGACTGCCGGACGATCAGCTCGCTCGCGTATTCGTTCAGCATGGGAACGCCTTCCTCCTTGCGGATCAGCCGGTCGAGCAGACCGACGGCATCCCGCCCCATCCGCTCCGTGTCCACTCTCACCGTTGTCAGGGCGGGAGCGAACATGGCGGCGGAAGCGACGTCGTCGAAGCCCATGACGGATGCCCGACCGGGAACGTCGATGCCGCGTTCCAGCAAGGCTTTCATGACGCCGAGCGCCAGCATGTCGTTCGTCGCGAACACGGCGGTACGTCCGTCCCGCAGAAAATCGTCCGCCCGTTCCGCCATCAGCCGGTAACCGTGCTCGAAGCCGGATTCCGGGGAAGGGGCGATTTCGACGTTTTCCGCGCCGCCTAGCTTGGCGAGGCCTCGCTTGAAGCCTTCCAGACGCAAGTTGTGGCTGCGATGCTCCTGCGGCCCCGCGATGACGAGAAACCGGCGATGTCCAAGGCCGTGAAGATGCTCTGCCACCCGCTGTCCGCCTTCTTCGTCGTTGCTGACCAGATGGATCACTTCCGGATCGTCGGTAGAACCGTTCACCATCAGGTAAGGCACGTTGAACTTCTTGACGTAATCGATGACGTTCTTCCGCAGGCGGCTGATCAGGATCAGACCGTCGACCCGCTGCTCCATCAGATAGCCGGTCGAGCGAAGCGACATCTCCTGGTCGGTCTTCAGGAAGACCGAATAGCCCCGGGCTTCCGCCGCCAACAGGATCGCGTCGATCAGCTTGCCGTACAGCGGATGGGAGACGATCGGCTGCCACTCGCGGAACACGATGACGCCGATATTGTGCGTACGCTGCGAGACCATGGCCCGCGCCACGGCGCTCGGTTTATATTGAAGCTCTTCAATGACGGCCGTTACGCGCTGGCGCACCTCTTGACTGACATAGCCTTTGCCGGAGATGACCCGGGAAGCGGTCGAGCGGGATACGCCCGCCAGTTCGGCGATCTCCTTGATGTTGTGGTTCATAAACGACAGGTCTCCTGGTTCCAGTGGGCTTTGACGGCTTGCAGCGTTGCGACGTTGCGGGTCGTAATCGACTGTACGCCCCATTCGGCGCAGCGCTTCATCCGCATCGGTTCGTCGACGGTCCAAACGTAAAGAGGCAGGCCTGCTTCCTCGGCTCGCTTCAGCAAGTTGTCGGAGACGAGCGGGTACGGCACGTTCAGGCCGAAGCAACCCGCCGATTCGGCTTCCTCGCACGCTTGCCGGACGGCTTCCTCTGGAGCCTTCGCAGCGAAGCTGACGGCCTGCACGTTCAGCAGCTTCCGCAGCAAGGGCGCTCGGCTTCGAGCCAGCATCGCCCGCGGATGCTCGCACCCGGTCAGGAAAACTTGATCGGTCATCCCTAGTGCGGCGATCAGATCGGCGAGCGGTTCCAACGACGCATCGTCTTTTACGTCCAGGTTCATAAGCACGCCCGTTTCCTTCACGATCCGCAGCGCGCTCCTGAGCTCGACGATCGGAGACTGCGGCAAAGTGCTCAGCTCCTGAAGAGTCAGCGCCGAGATGCGGAGCTGGCGGCCGTCCGACAGTTGGATGGCGTCATCGTGGCTAAGCACGAGAGCGCCGTCTTTGGTCGCCCGGATGTCGTCCTCGACGATGTCCGCCCCATGCTTCAAGCCCGCGAAAATCGATTCGATGGAGTTCTGCGGCGTATCCATGCAGCCGGCATGAGCGGTTATCAACGGGAATGGGGGCGCTTTCATGCAGCTTCACTCCTCCTAGTCGAAATAGATGGCATTGGTGAAAGCGATCCGTACGCTCGCCCCCCGAACGACGCCCCACAGTTCGGCACGAATCCAGAGGGGACGGGAGGCATCCGGAGGAAATGGCAGCGCGTAATCGCCGTCCGCCGGCTCGATGGTTCGTTCGGCTATCGTGCCGGCCGATCCGGTGATCAGGAGCCGGAACGGCTGAGGCTCCAATTCCCACAGTCCCTGCCGCACGGAAAATAAGATTTGGGCACGGGCCTCGAAACCGTTCGCCCCGGCCGGGACGGCTTCGCCGATGCCGTAAGCGCGGCCGGCCTCCGACCGGACCTCCATCGTCAGCAGCGGCCCGATCGTCACGGACGCGCGTCCCGCTCCGAGCGCCGCCATCGCGGCAGCCGCTACCGTCAGCGGCTCGTCGGATCTCTCTTCCAGGCCTAGATACGTTACGGACAGCGGGTCGTCCGTCTCCGTCTGTTCGTGCCAGTCTCGGCCGGATGTTGCCGCGATTCGGACGCCCGCGTTCAGCAGCTCGGTCCACAATCCGAACGCCCGATGATTATCCGCTTGGATCGGGGCGAACGTTTTCGACCACACCTCGATGTAATCGATCTCCCGCCAATCCTGGATTTCGAACTCCCAATAGCATCCGGTACAGACCGGGTTCCCGATCCGGTACGGATGAGCGAGACCCGCGAGGCCTCCAAGGCGGTGCACCTCGGCGACCCCTTCCGCGATGTTGCCCGGCGTGGCCCGCCGCCAATCCGCGGCCGCCAAAGACATCGAGCCGACCGTCACCATGTGCCCGTAGAATGTCGTCCACTCCATGCCCGGAATGATCGTCAGCCCCGTCTCGCTTTCGATCCGTTCCCGGTCCTTCAGGCCCGACATCGTGTTATGGTCGGTCAGCGCGATGCAGTCGAAACCTAGCCTCCTGGCTCCGGCCGTCAGTTCCTCCAGCGTCTGCTTGCCGTCACTATGGTTCGTATGGGTGTGCAGCTCGCAGGCCAACCATCTCATGCGTCCCCCTCCTCTCCGCAACCGTTATCGTCAGCTGAAAGCTGATTGATCGGTTGTCGGGTCTTCCGTCCAGATCCGCAGCCGGTATTCGCAGGTATCCGTTACGATCGAATGGACGCTAAGCGTGACGGACCACAGCCCCGACGGCAGCCGCCCTTTCGTCAAGCCGGGGGAAGACGCCGATTCGCCCAGGAACAGCTGCTGCTCCGGATCGTGCCGATGGCAGGCTCCGCGGTACGTCTCGGGATCGTCCACGGATACGGTAATCAGATTGCTAAGAGGAAAATACCGGTCCATGCTGCCGAGAACGAGCGATCTTCGCTCCGGCTCAATGTACCGCTCGACGCACTCCTCCATCAGTTCGCGGGCCTGCTGCCGGTCGTCCAGCAGCTTCGGGCCGTAGGAGAAGTGAATGAACATTTTCGACGCCGATTGTTCCAATTGGAACGGGCAGCGAATATGAGAACGGGAATCCTCGGGTTTCAGCGTCTGCATTCGGTCGATCAGCATACCCTTCGTTCCTTTCCTGATCGGATGGGAGCGATCCCACATGGGAACGATCTCACATCCCCTACTTTATAGGGAGTTTATTCGAGCAGTATGATCGAAATGATAACTTTGTGTTAAAATGCCGGGTACCTCAATACCTCTTATCGCGGCTTAACCTCAAAATCCCCGTCCCTCAGGAGAGGGCTGCCCGAGCGTTATCTTTTTACCATTGCGCATGGAAAAGAGAAGCGAGCCAAGCGGCTGCTTCCGAGGAAAACCGGAGCAATCGTGAGCGGGGAAATGGCAACTAGCCGGGGAACGCGCTCGGCGAACCGTATGGCGCGGTGGAGATCGCCGGGCGTTACCTGAGCGACGGGGTTTTCGAAATAGGGGTCGAAAATGGAGAGACATCCACCGGACCTGAGGGACGGGGATTTCGAAGGAAAGCATGGACGGAGGGCTGAACGGCCCCAAAAAAAGAAAACCGAAGAAGAGATTTCTCCCCCTTCGGTTTCTCAGCTGAATCATGGCCGGGAAAAACGCTCCGCGATGCCGCGGGCGATCCAGACGCCCGCGGCGCCGGCTTGGGCCAGTCCGCGCGTCACCCCCGCGCCGTCGCCGCCGCAATAAAGACCGGCGATCTCCGATTCCAGCCGGTCGGTCAGCTGCGGCCGGGCCGAATAAAACTTCGCCTCCACGCCGTAGAACAACGTGTGCTCGGACGCGATGCCCGGAGTCACCCGATCCAGCGCCTCCATCATCTCCAGGAGGCTCCGCATGGTGTTATACGGGAGCACAAGGCCGAGATCTCCCGGCACCGCTTCCTTCAGCGTCGGCTCCAGGAAACCCTCCTTGATGCGGGACTCCGTCGACCTTCGCCCGCGCAAGATGTCGCCGTACTTCTGGACGATGACCCCGCCTCCGGACAGATCGTTGGCACGCTTGCAAATTTCCCGCGCGTATTCGTTCGGCTTGTCGAAAGGCTCGGTGAACTTGTGCGAGACGAGCAGCGCGAAGTTCGTATTCTCCGAGCCGAGCGCCGGATCCTTGAACGCATGGCCGTTGGCGGCCATGACGCCGCTGTGATTCTCGACGACGACGTGTCCGGACGGGTTGCTGCAGAACGTCCGTACCCGCGTCCCCACCGACGTGTTGAACACGAACTTGCCTTCATACAGATGCTCGTTGATCTCGCGCATCACGACATCCGACGTCTCCACGCGCACGCCGACGTCGACTTGGTTGTTGTGCATTTTGAGACGGCGCTTCTTCAGCACCTCCGTCAGCCAGGCGGAGCCGTCCCGCCCGGGGGCGACGACGACCGTGCCGGCTTCGATCTCCTCTCCGTTCTTCAGCACGATGCCCCGCACGCGGTGCTTGCCGTCGATTTTCTCGGTCAGCAGGTCGGCCGCTTCCGTCTTGAACCGCATCTCGATCCGCGGCTCCAGATCGTCGGAGATCGACTTCATAATCTCCAGGTTCCGCTCCGTCCCGAGATGCCGGACTTGGGCGCGCAGCAGCTTCAACCCGGCGGCATAGGCCCGCCGCTCGATCCCCCGCACGGTCTCGGTCGTCGGGTCGGTGATCGTATCGGCGGCCCCGTGCGCCAAGTTCACCTCATCTACGTAACGGATTAGAGAGAGCACCTGCGACGCGGGCAAATAGTCGGTCAGCCAGCCTCCGAACTCGGTCGTGATGTTGAATTTGCCGTCGCTGTATGCGCCCGCCCCGCCGAATCCCGCCGTAATGGAGCAGGCGGGGAGACAGCCGGCGAACTCCTTCTTGCCGGCGGGCGGAGGACACAGCTTGATCTTTTCCTCCAAAATCGGGCAGTTGCGGCGGCGGATCTCGTGCCCCTTGTCCACCAACAGCACCTTCAGCCCGGGAGCGATGCGGGTCAATTCGTAACAGGCGAAAATGCCGGCGGGGCCGGCGCCGACCACGATTACGTCATATCGGTTCAACAAGTTCATCTCCTTGGCTTGGGATGGGCGGCAGGCTCCGTACGCAGTCGAAACAAAAAACAGACGCAAAAAACCCGACCGCGAACGAAAGCGGAACGCCTGGTTCCGCCTCCTTCGTAGTCGGGAATTTACGGCTCCCGGTAGAAACCCCCGGCCCAATCGCCAAGGATATACGAATAGAGATCAGCATATTCGATGCAAGGCAAAGCCTCGCGCATCCCAAATGCTACTCTTTTTATCCGTACGCGTCAAGAGGAATACAGTTTAATTATTCGTCTTTCGTCATGCGGATTCTTATTTCCTACGACCATCTCATCTTTGATTAACAAAAAGACGAACATTATTTCGATCCTACCCCTGAACCCCCGCATCCGTCTTCCGCTTCAGCGCCATGAACCTTCGGGCCATCGCGATTCGCCATGGAAGCAGCATCCCGAAGGCGAGCAGGAAGAACAGCGCTCCCGTCTGCGGGATCGTCACGTGCTCCTCCACGACGTCATGAAGCAGGATTCGCACCACGAGCAGGGCGATGATGATGACGATAAAAATTTTCGAGCGCTTCAAATAAATTTCGCCGTCGACCGTCTCGAAGTGCGAAGTCAGAATCAACGGGTACGAGAAAAAAACCGCTCCGACCGCCACCGCCCCGAGGCCCCACAGCCATGGCACCCGAACGATCGGGGCAATGAACATGAGAAAGCCCGTGGACATCCCGAGCGGGGGCGCGATAATCTTGCGCAAGTTGGTCGGCTTGCTCGTTCCCCGCAGCCGCAAGGCGATGATGAGGCCTCCGGCAACGACCGAGACGAGCAGCGACAGGATTTGAGGAAGTGATGTCGACATTGCGCTTTTGAACCCCTTTCCGGCATGAACGCCTTGCGCGTCCCTTCACCTCTCTATTGTAAACGCGATCTTCGGAAGGGGCAAACCCGCTTTTCGGGCGCACATTAGGATTGTCGGACCGAATATGCTACAATATGGTTACAAAGGACAAGGGAAGGTGATCCCTGCCCATGCAACGGCATACTCGAACGATCCGACCCATACCGCAAGTGCCTTCAACCAGCGCCGGTTGAAGGCTTTCTTTTATTTTTGCGCGCGGCAAACACTTTTAGAGGGAGTCATCTTATGACGGATTCACGGCCCGCCAGCTTGCGAGCCATCTGGGTCAGCCTGGTCAGCAACGTCGCCCTGACCGTTCTCAAGATCACGGTCGGGCTACTGTTCGCCAGCCCGGTTCTCGTAGCGGACGGCGTGCACAACGCCGGGGACATCATCGCCACCGTCGCGGCGCTCACCTCGTCGATGGTGTCGAAGAAGCCGGCGGACGAAGACCATCCGTACGGCCACGGCAAAGCCGAAGTGATCGCCTCCGCGATGGTGGCGGTGATCTTGGCGCTGGCCGCGTTCTGGATCGGCTATCAGTCGGTTCTCGCGCTGTTCGGAACGCCGGAGACGGAGAACTGGATTCCGCTGGTCGCCGCGGCGGTCTCCATGGTCTGGAAGCAGCTTCTGTATCTATACACGATCCGGATCGGACGCGCGGAGAAGAGCAAGAGCGTCATGGCCACCGCTTACGATCATCTCGCCGACGTCTACGCCTCGCTGGCCGCCGTCCTGGGAATCGGACTCGCCCTGTTCGGCTCGCGGATCGGCTGGCATTGGACCGCCTACGGAGACCCGATCGCCGGCATTATCGTGTCGCTGCTCGTGCTTCGGCTCGCTTACGAGATCGGCAAGGACGCGGTGGATATTCTGATGGAACGGACGATTCCCGCCGAGCAGCTCGCCAAATACGAGGCGCTGATCGCGAAACAGAACGGCATCAAGCGAATCGACCGGGTGCGCGCGCGGGAACACGGCCACTACATCATCGTCGACGTGCGCGTCGGCGTACCGAGCCATTACACGATCCAGCAGGGCCATGACATCGGCCGTCAGGTGAAACAGTGCATCATGGAGAACGATCCCGACGTCGTCGAGGTCCTGGTGCACTTGAATCCTTGGAACGAGGGAGAAGCTTCATCTAAACCGGAAAATCAAGAGGCATAACAACGCCCCGGACCGAATCGGTCCGGGGCTTCTTCCTTTTCGTTGACGCCAAGGCAGCTGACCCGTCCTCGCGCAGAGCTTGCTGAACGAAAGTAAAGGCCGGTAACCCAAGGAGATGTGGAGGACTCCTGAAGTCTTCGCTCCTGCGCAAGCGGATATCTGCCTTCGTTCAGCACTCCCTATGCATTGCCGGCATTAGCGGCTGCGGAAACATAACGGAGCAAGCCGGCGTCGATCAGCTGCCCTTTGGTCGTTCCGACGTTTCCGGCGCAGGCGATATGCTTGCCGTTCAATCCGCCCGCCGATTTCGCGGCGATGCCGATGTTGTTGCAGTTGGTGAAGGCGTTGCCGACGATCGACACGTTGTCGGGGTAAGCGCCGGCGAAGTTGTCGTCGATATAGACGGCGATGGAATCCACGTTGTCGATCGTATTTTCGCTGATGATGAGCCCGTTGCCGTTCGTGTTCAGATGGATGCCCATCCGTCCGTCCTTCAGGTTGTTCCCCTTGATGATCGTGTGATCCGCCTGTCCGTAAATCCGAATGCAGTCCGCATTGCTAAGATCCGCCGTCGTTTTGTTCTGGCGCACCACATTCCCGATGATGGACACGTTCGATGTCGTCGTTCCGGAGATGCCCAGCTCGATCGGATTGAGAGCGGTCGCGATCAAGCACGTATTGCTGGCAATGACCCCGTTGCTCCCGTAAGCGGAGATCGCCGAGTACGGCTGGACGTCTTTTTTGGCCGTCCCCAGGAACGGGCTGTCGATAATGTTGCCGATTACGGAAAAGCCGTCCACCTGAACTTTAATCGAGCGTTTGTAGCAGCGATAGAAGTAGTTGTTGGCGATGACAAGCGAGACGTTTCCCGTATAGTCCTGAACGACGATGCCGTCTCCGTTGTCCACGGGAGCGATCTCTTCGAAGCGGCTGTTCACGATCGTCAGGTTCGTGGAGTCCCCCCCGCCGCCGCTCGCGTTCGCGAGGACGCCGCGACAGATTCCGTTAACCGGAGCGTTCAGGTTGTGAAGGTAGCATCCGTCGATCAGCACGTGATGCACGTTGCTCTGGATCCGAATGCCGACCGTCTCCGACGTGAAGCCCTTCAACTGTATCAAGCCGTAAACTTCGCAGTCGCGAATGGTAACGTGGTTGTTGCCGGTCGCGATTCGGAATCCGTTGTTCGTCTTGCCATTCCCGTTGAGTTTCAGCTTCTCGACGATAAGATTGGAAGCGTTGATCGCCACCATGGCGCCTTCGAAATTCGCGTTCGCCTTCAGAACCGCGCCGGGGTCTGCCAGAATCGATACGGTCGTGGTCAGCGTGGCGTTGATCAGGTACGTCCCGGCGGGGATGAACACGGCGACGCCGGAAGCGGCCGCAGATGCGAAAGCCTTCTGCAGCGCGGCGGTGTCGTTCGTTTTGCCGTCGCCTTTGGCCCCTGCCGTTTGCACATTCAAAGAGGTTGCCATTTGGTAATGCCTCCTTCCCTATCGGATATTTCATCTTATGGCGGATATCCACTCCTGATTGGACTTAACCCCCCGTGCATTTGTTGGATTTGTTGCAATCTTCTCTAGTACATTAGTGATACAATATGTATAATTAATAGAGAACCCCAATACATATCGTGTCGTTTGGAGGAGGAGCTTCCATGCGCCGCCGACGCCGCAGTTCGGGAAAAATCAAATTTTATCTCATCGCCTCTTTTCTGCTCGCAGCAGGGCTGGGGACGTTCGTTCTGCACCGCGCAGCCGATCGGACTTACAATGTCATGGACTTCGGTGCCAAAGGAGACGGACGCAGCGACGATACCGCGGCGATCCAGCAAGCGCTCGATCGGGCTTCCTCGCGCCATGCGACCGTCTATTTTCCGCCCGGCACGTACTTGGTCGATCCTGCCAAGCCGCTGTCCGTGCAATCGAATACAACGGTGAAGGGAACGGGGGAACGTTCGGTCCTGATCGGCGATACCGCCTCTTTCGGATCGACTCTCGTCTCCCTGTCCGGCACGAACATCCGCATCGAAGGCATGCGCCTGAACGGGAACGACGCCGTCAATCGAGTCTTGACGATCGAGTCGGGAAGCTCCCGCATCTCGATCGCGGACAGCGGCGTGGAACGGGCTTCCCAGAGCAGCCGGCCGTCGGACGGGGATTACTACAACTCGGTCGTCTCGGGGATATGGATTTACGGCGATACAAGCGACATCGACATCGAACGGACCGACATCGGCCATGTCCAGGCGCTTCATCTGCTCGGCGGCAGCGTTATCGCAAGAGGCATTTACATCACCACGACCGAGGGCTCGAACGAGCATGTCGGCAAGAACATTCGGATTACGAACAATGATATCCACGACGTAGGGCCTGCCGACGACGGCGACGGCATCTATTACGAGGACCGGCGGCTGGAGACCGGCGACGCGGAGAATACCGGCAGCAGGATCGAGGACAACCGGTTCGAGAACAACGCGAAGCGCGCCGTCAAGATTTATGCCGAAGGCGTAACGGTCAGCGGCAACCGGATCCTGAACAATTATTTGAACGACAACTATTACCGGGGAGAGAACAAAGGGAAGCTGGCCCCCGACATGTATGCGGGCATCAGCATCTATGCGGATAACAATACGGTAAAAGACAACGTGCTGAGCGGCAGCGGGAGCTTCTACGCGGCGATCGAGCTGTCCTCCTCCCGGACGATCCGGAATATCGTCGTCACCGGCAACCGGATCGAGATGGGGGCAAGCAGCAACATTAAGGACGCGACGGCGATCCGAATCGGCAACATCGAAGACTTCACGGTGTCGTCCAACGTTCTGCAGAACAGCGCGAAGGGAATCTGGATCTGGCAGAACGCGGAGCAGGGAACCATCGAGAATAACGACATCTCGATGCCGAACGGAGGCGGTATCGAAATGTCGTCTTATGTGGCGGACAGCCGCGAGAAGAATATTCAGATCGCCGGCAATCTTATCAGCGCCAAAGAGTTCGACGTGCACGCCCCGACGGAGTGAGAGAGGGCCCGCGCGCCGCGAAAAGAGCGGAGTTCCGGTACGGCTTCAGCGCCCCGGAACTCCGCTCTTTCTCGCTTACCGGCTCTCGGCTGCAATCTCCCGCTTATAGTATTGCTCCAACGTCAAAAAGTGATGGTCTTGCGAGGCCAATTCCTGTATGCACCGCATCGACATGCGGGACATTCCCTTCGGATGCGAGATGATGTTCACCGCGTCCTGCGGTGTCTTGCCGACGATCTCGATCAGATCCTTGGGGAACATCCGCTCCAGCGTGATCATCTCGTAGGTCGACAGCCATTTTTTGCGAAAATCTTCTTTCAGCGGAATTCCGGATCCGTCTCCGTAAGGCAGCAGCTCGTCCCGGTAAAAGCGGTTGACGATCTTCCTCTTGATCTTGAACAGACTCGTTCGCCGATAGGTGCTGATCGGAATCTCGGTCAGATGGCCCTTCCGGTTCCACTGGGTCGGATCCGAATCGAAGGAATAGTGACTCCGGTCGGGTACGCCCGTAAAGTCGAAATAGTGAACGTCGCTCATCCCTCTCATTCGGGGAGCGACGGAACTGTCCACGAGAATATGGCATTCGGCGAATGCCTTCTTCAGCTTGTCGAACGGCTGAATGCACCAGCCTCCCGCCCGATACGCCATCACCCGGTAATCGGGCCGTACCTCCTTGGCGATCTGCTCGAGCTCGCGGCAGCCTTGGCGGAACAGCGACATAATCTGCTCCTGGCCGAGAGCCTGCAGCCGGTATCGTTCGTAGTGGGGGAAGCTCCAAGCCCCGTCCTTGAACTCCGCGTCCAGCCAATGCGGATGAAGATGGGGCTCGATACGATTGCCTGCACGCACCAATCTCTGGAGCTGCCGCTTCATCGACTCGGCGTCGCTCCGCGTCTCTTCCCGTTCCAGCATCCGCAAGTAGTAGAGAATGTCCACGAAGAACGTAGCGACGATCCGATGCTCCTTCATCAGCTTCGCCAACTCGTCTACCGGCTTCTGAATGCATTGTTGGAATGACCCGGACTCGCGGAAATAAACTTCGTAGTCGAACGTCAGCAGGACTTTCTTCGGAGAATTCAACGATTTGTTCACATGGACACCTCCCTTAGAACCAGCATTCGGATACTTTGCTATGGTAATAGGCTTGAATCGCCCCGACGATCTTCTCCGAAGCGCGCCCGTCGCCGTACAGCCGGTCTTGATAAGCCGCGATCTCCAGCCGCTCGATCTCCGATTTGAGATCCATCCGAAGCGGGTCGATCAGCTTGTTCCACCCCGCCTCCACGGTCTCCATCCATTCCGTCTCGTCGCGTAGCGTGAAGCAGGGCACGCGGGCGAAATAAGCTTCCTTCTGCACGCCGCCCGAATCGGTGACGATGGCGGCCGCTTCGGTCTCCAGCGCCAGCATCTCCATATAGGAGACCGGTTCGATCAGGCGGATATGATCATGCCGGGCCAGGACGTCCAACCGTCCGAGCTCCCGCAGCACCTTCTGCGTTCGCGGATGAAGCGGCAGCAGAACCGGGGCTTCGAGCCGGATCAGGGAATCGATGATCGCCCCCAGCCGCTCCGGACGATCCGTGTTCTCCGCGCGATGGATCGTGCATAAATAGTACGCTTTGCGCTCGACTCCGTACCGCTCCGGGCCGTACCTTCTGCCGGCGATCTCGCGGTTGTACACGACGGCGTCGTACATGACGTCGCCGCACAGCCGAACGGGGTCGGCGATGCTCTCCCGCTCCAGGTTCTTCACCGCCGTCTCCGTCGGCGCGAACAGAAGGTCGGATACATGATCCGTGAGCACCCGGTTGATCTCTTCCGGCATCGCCTTGTTGTAGCTTCGAAGCCCCGCCTCCACATGGAAAAGCGGAATATGCAGCTTGCTGGCGGCCAGCGCGCCGGCGAGCGTGGAGTTGGTATCCCCGTATACGATAACCCCGTCCGGCTTCTCTTGCAGAAGAACCTCTTCGATCGCCTGCAGCATCAGGCCGGTCTGCTTGCCGTGGGAATGGGAGCCGACCTCCAGATCGTAGTCCGGACGGGGAATCTCCAGTTCGTCGAAGAATTGCCCCGCCATATTGAAGTCGTAATGCTGCCCGGTGTTGACGATGACTTCCCGGAACGATTGCCGGAGCGCCCGGGATACGGGCGCCACCTTGATGAACTGGGGACGCGCCCCGACGATGGTTACGATTTTTTCCATAGGACCCTCTCTTTTTAGGAGAAATATGTGGGAGACTCGTGCGATGCGGCCATTTCTTTCTGGGAGCCGAGCAGGCGTTTCATCGCTTGTCCGACCGGAGATTCGCCTTCGCTTACCCCTTTGGACTGTTCGCGCTGAAGGACGACCACGACCGTCTGGAACAGAATCTTCAGGTCGAAAAGCAGAGAGTAGTTATTGATATACATCAGATCGTACCGAAGCTTGTCCGACGACAGCGTGCTGTAATTGCCCATCACCTGGGCCAAGCCGGTAAGGCCCGGCTTCACCATGAACCGGTAAGGATAATGCGGAAGCGTTTGTTTGAATTGGTTGATGAAGAACTCTCTCTCCGGCCGCGGGCCGACGATGCTCATCTCGCCCCGCAGCACGTTGAACAATTGCGGCAGCTCGTCGATCCGGGTCGCGCGCATGAGCCTCCCCAGCTTCGTGATCCGGGCGTCCCGTTCGCCTGCCAGGACGGGGCCGGTCACATTCTCCGCGTCGTTGACCATGCTTCGGAACTTCAGAACCATAAAAGGCCGCTCGTCGATGCCGACCCGCTCCTGCCGATACAGCGCCTTGCCCGGAGAGGTGAGCGGGATCAGGATCCAGAACAGCAGCATCACCGGCGAGGACGCGATCAGAAGCAAGCTGGCCACGAGCAGGTCGAACGCCCGCTTGATCATCTTCTCCAGCGGACTCAGCCGCGGCGGAATAATCGAGTAGACGAGCATGTCGTCGATCTGCTGGGATTCCGCCTTCATGAGGAACAGCTCGTAAAATTCCGGAATGAGCAGGATCTCCTTGTGGTTGCGCCCGGCGAATCGCATGAATTCCGCCTTGACTCCCGGCTCGACGCCGGGGCTGAGCAGGAACAGATCGATATCGGCGTACGCTTCGCCCGGTACCGGAACCCGCTTCGCCGTCTCCTCGATGCGGACGACCTCCATCCACTTGTCTCCCTTGAGGATGACTTTCTCGATGATCGAGAAGTCCGACTCCGAATCCTTCACGATGAGAACGGCCCGCTTCTTGCCGTTCCCGATCGCCTGAATCGAGAAGATCGCCATGCGAAAGACGGCCATCAGGCAAGGCTGCAGGACGATCGCGAGCAGCACGATGCTTCTCGGAATAATGTAGTGCTGCACCCAGAAGTTCAGGAAGATCAGCTCGATGACCACCATGACGTGCGCGACGACGAGATTATAGAAGTAGCGGGAGTATTCGAACCGGCTTGAGAAGTTGTACAGGTTGAACAGGTAGTACGTTCCGATTCCCATCGCGCCCAGCAAAGGGACGAACCGCATGAACGAATCGAATTCTTGAACGGGGATGTCTCCGCGGAACCGAACCTCGTATGCCGCCAAGTAGCACAGGAAAATCAGGACGAAGTCGAGCGCGGCGATAAACCAAGTGGATCTACTTAACCGAAAGAGTCTGCTCATACACCCCTACCCTCTCCGAAGATTTGGAATCCGCAAGCTCCGGAGGCAGCGTTTTGCCCGAATAGGCCTCCATCAGCAATCCCTTGATCCGCTCGATATCGTATCTCTCCGCCCGGCTCAAGCTTTGGGCGCCGAACTCTTTCCTCATCGCCGGATCGGCGCACAGCCTGCCCAAGGCGTCCGCGGTTGCCGCCGCGTCCCCGACGGGAACGACAAAGCCGTTCTCTCCGCTTGCGACCAAGTCCCGGCTGCCCCGCACGTCCGTCACGACAATCGGCTTGCCGGCCGCCATCGCTTCCAGCACCGCCTTGGGCAGCCCTTCCCGTTTGGACAGCAGGACGACGGCATCCGCCGCCCGCATCAGCTCCGGAATGTCCCGACGGAAGCCCGCGAACCGGACGCGTTCCTCCACCCGGCACTCCTTCGCGAGTGACCTCAGCTCGGCCTCCCGTTCCCCGACGCCGGCCAGCACGGCGATCGCCGGAACGCCGCGCCGCGCGAGCTCTTGGATCGCCAGGATCAGCTGCCGCTGGTTCTTGTTGTCGTTCAGCTCGGCCACGCACAGGACGACGAACGTCATCTCGTCCGCGCCGAGCTCCGCTCGCAGCGCGTCGGACCTGCCGGCGCCCGAAGCGCCGAACTTGCCCGCGTCCACGCCGACGCCGGGAATGTAGGCGACCCGCCCGCGCACCGGGAACGTTCGGGCTCGCCGGTAATCTTCTCCGTTGATCGTGATCAGCACGTCGGTCCACCTCGACAGGATCCGCTCCATCGAGTAGTACAGCAGCCAATTCAAGCGGGGCGCTCCCCGGTAGAAGTGGAAGCCGTGCGCCGTGTAGACGACGAGCGGGCAGCCGGCCAGCCTGGCGGCGATCCGGCAAACGACGCTCGCGTTGGGCGTATGGACATGAACGATGTCGTATTTCTCCCGCCGAAGCCACCGGGTCAGCTCCCGGAGCGCTTTCGCGTTGTCGAGAGAGAGGGGGCTGCGGCTGAAGGAAATGTCCCGGCACGGTATGGCGGCTCCTTCCACCTCATGCTTGCAGTGATCGGGGCTCGCGTAAGCGTGGACTTCGCATCCCCGGCTCTGCAGCATCTTCATGAACGGGATGTGGAAGTTCGCCAAGTGGGAATAGACAGTGGCGACGTACGCCGTTTTCGGACCGTTCATCGTATTCCGCTCACCTGCCTTCTTCCGCGACAAGCCGGTCTTCCGGCCTGGCCCGTTTGCCGTATCGGACTTGCTTGCCGTGCTGCCCGTACTTGCCGTAGAGGGATTCCCACTTCGAGACGATCGCGTCCATCTCGTAGTGCGCCATCGCGAACTGCCGGCCGCGTTCGCCCATCTCCGCCCGTTCCTCCGGCTTGAGCACCATCATCGAGAGCATCTTTCGCGCCAGGAGATCCGGGTCGCCGGGACCGGACAGGAAGCCGGAGATGCCGTCTCTCACGACCTCCCGGTTGCCGCCGACGTCCGTCGCCACGATCGGGAGTCCGCTCGCCGACGCTTCCAGCAGCACCATCGGCATGCCTTCGTAGCGGGAAGACAGCACGAAGGCGTCGCATGCGCCCATTAGGCGCGGGATGTCCCGCCGAATGCCCAGGAAGCGGACCTGGGCCCCGACGCCGATGGAGTCCGCGAGCCGCATGGTCGCTTCCCGCTCCCCTCCGTCCCCGACGATGAGAAGCACCCCGCCCGCATTGACGCGCAGCACTTGAGCCCAGGCCCGGATCAGGTTCGGATAATCCTTCGCCTCGACGAACCGGCCGACCGCCAGCCAGACGAACGCATCGCCGATTCCCAATTCGGCGCGCAGCCGGCCGCCTTCGGAAGGATTCCTCCCGAAGCCCTTCAGGCTGATGCCGTTCGGCATCAGCACGATCTTATGCTTCGGGCTCGCTTTCTGCCGAATGTAGCGATCGACCCCCTCCCGGCTGACGCTCGTGGTCAGCTCGCACAGGGGATCCGTCAGGCGGTACAGCAGCATCCGCAGCTTGCCGCCTTCGTTCGCCGTGTGCGCGGTCGAGATCATCGCGGGCACCGGCGCGAACAAGCGGGTCACGCGGGCGAGCAGGTTGGCGTGAACCATGTGGCTGTGCACGACATCCGGGCGGAACGATTCGATGAGCCGCTTTAGTTTGGCGATCGCCCGCGGATCCGGCACGCCCTTGCTCATCTCCAGCGAATGCAGCTCGATGCCGGCGCCCGCGACTTCGTCCTCCAAGGCGACCGGCCGGGTCATGGAGACGATCTTGACGTTCCAGCCTCTGCGCCTGAGCCCGGAGGCGAGCTGCACGGTCTGCATCTCAGCTCCTGCGTAATCGAGGCTGGTAATGAGGAACAAAATTTTTCTCCCGTTGCTCCCGTCGCTCATGCCCATCTCCCGCCTCCTCTTTCTCTTCTTTGTCCTTCGGCTCGCGCCACAACGCCAGCGCGGCAACCGCCACCATCATGTACTCGTAATTGAAGCCGAAATCGCCGCTGAACAGCGTCGACGCGAACGTCTGAACGAGCAGGGCGAGCACCGCCGCGTGATGCCAGGCGACCCGGCAGGTGAACGCGAAAGCGATCGCCCACAGCAGCAGCCCGACCATCCCGAGCTCGCCGGCCATCTCCAGAATCAGGTTGTGCGGATAGTTAAGATAGCCGTTCAGGTCGGGTCCTCCCATGCCGGTGCCGAAGAAGGGATGCGCGATAAAGCGGCCCAGCGCGATCTCCTGCAAGTATCTGCGGTCGACGAAGTTGGCGTCCCCGGCCAACTGGCTCCCGCTGACCAGAACGGTAAATCTCGATCCTCCGAGCGATTCGAGCAGCTGATCCTTCAACAACCAAGCCGCGGCCGCCGCGCCCACGAACGCGTAACCGACTGCGTTGGCCCAGGCGGGAGGCAGCCGCCACTGCCCGTTTCGGCGCTTGCGGATCACGGTGAGCAGCAGGACGAGCAGGTTCGCCCCGATGAACGATACCAGCGGCCCGCGCGATTGGGTGGCCAGCGCCGACGTCATGCCGAAGCCGATCACGGCGAGCCGGAGCAGGAGCGGGATGCGCTTGCCCCAGAGGGCGACCGTCACGGCGATAAACAGCATTCTCGCGTCGAAGATCGGGTTGCCGCCCGGCAGCGTGAGCCGGTCCGGGTATTCCTGGGTGTATTGGCCGAACAGCTGGTGCGTGACGGAGTACCCGAGTCCGAAGACGGCGACCCAGGTCCAGGAGAACACCCGGTACCGCCGGTACGCCAAGTACGCGCAGATGCCGGGGAAAATCCCGTGAATAAACAGCATTTTCTCCTTATACATGCCGTAGTCCGAGTCCAGCGCCCACGCCAGCGACAGGATGGTATAGAAGAAGAAAATTCCCCACAGCGCGAATCCTTTGAACGCGACCGGGCTCATCGGCTTCTCCGCCTTGCGGAACAGCACCGCCGCCGCGCCGAGCAGGAACGGAATGGCGATCAGCAGGAACAGCGAGCTTCCGTGCACGTAACGCTTATAATAGAAGCCGGTAAAATCGAAAAAGATGCTGAAGCCGAAAATGAGCCCCGCGTCGACCTTCATCTTCAGCTGCGCCACGCACTGCAGAAGAAGCAAGGCGACGCTGCCGCCGAGCAGCAGGATCAGAATCAGACCGATCGTCACGGCCGTTCCCCCGCCGTTACGAGCCGCTTCATGTAGTCGATCCGGATCCTCTCCTTCTCCTTCGTATCCAGATGACGGATCGCCTCCCGCTCGATCCGCTTCCCCGCCCATTCCAGGACGAAGCTTCGGATCCGCTCCAGGTGCGGGACGACGTTGTCCTGCTCGTTCGGCAGTTCGAGAAGGAACGGCTGGCCGCCCGGGAAGTCGGTGTCGCGGTATCCCACGATAACGGGAATTCCATATGCGAGATACTCCCGAACTTTAAGCGGCGATCCTTCTTTCAAAGACGTCCGGTGCATGGCCAGAGAGCCGATGGCGGCGGTCGCCTGCTCCATGATCGGCTGGTACTGCTCTCTCGACATGCGGCCATGGAACACCAGGTTCGTCGGAAGCTTCTCCCCCGATCCCGCGGCGTCCTTGGCCTGCAGGCCGATCAGGTCGAACGCCCACCCGGGCTCGCGGGCCGCGAGCTGGACGATCTTATCCACCCCGTGCCAGGGTTGTCCCGGCGATCCGATGAATACGAGGCGGGTATCCCTGGCTTCCCGCCGGTCCAAGGGAGAGTAGCTGTCCAGCTCGATTCCGTTGCCGATGACGATGGGCTGCCTCGTATACCGATGGTACAGCCGCTCCTCCGAGAGCTCCTGGCTGACGAACACGTGTCCTTTGCTTCCCTTCAGCACCCGGGCCCGCGTCATCCGGTGATACCAGTAACGCAGCTTGCCGAACCGCTTCATCTCCGTCAAATCGTTCGAATTGATCTCCAGAACGATCGGGTGGCGCTGCAGCAGCCGTTGCATGGGGGGATAGAACATATCGTAGCGGTGGTAAATGACGTCGGGCTGCCACGCTTCCACTTGGCGGGCCAGCCTGCGGAACTTGGGGAAACGATCGCTCAGACTCTCATAGGCGACCGCCACCGTCTCGATCTCCTTCTGCGGCGCTTGCCAGTCGGCCAGCCTTCCGCCCGTGAATACGAACAGCCGCACTTCGTGACCCAAGTCGCTCCACACTTTGACTTGCGAGACGATCTTCTTGTACACGCCGCTCTCCGGACCTTCGTTCCAATGAAACAAATATGCGATCTTCATGCTCCCGCCACCTTCAACGGTTGATGTCATAAGCTCAAACATTCCGTATATAACAACCGCTGCTCCTTGCGGACGAATTGGCTGTTATGCCAGAGCAGCGAGAAATTTCCGCCGTAGCGCTTGCACTGCCGGTTCAGGGCATCGATGGCCGCGAGCTGTTCGCTCGGGCGCACCGGCCCGGATCCGGACTGGAAAACGGCTTGTTCCATGACGACAAGCGGCCGTTCCTGAAGCCGGAGCGTCTTGCGGGCGCGGAGGTTGAAAACGGGATATTCGTAGCAGACGCCGCAGCGGAATCCGGGCGTATCCTCGTACCCCAGCGTGCTGTCGTAGCTAAGACCCGCATCTTCCCAATGCTGCCAAGTATCCGGGGCTTTCCAGCGCAAGAAATGCTGGCGGCCGCCCCACCGCTCCTGGCGGATTCCGTTCTTGCTTGCCGATTCGAGAAGCGTCTCGAACTGGCGTTTGATCCGTTCCGGACTCGTATACGTATCGAAGCTGGGATGAAGCCCGATCTCGTGACCGCGGGAATGGATCTCCCGCATGAGCCGCTCGATCTCCCGATCGGCGATCGAGTAATTGCCGTCCTTGCCCCGGACGGTCTCTTCCGTGATAAAGTAGAAGGCGCTTCTCATCCCGGCCTTCTCGCTGTTCTCCATGATCCAATGGAACGTGTTGAAGGGGTCGCCGGACAAATCCCCGTTCCGCGTCAGCCAGAATGCGCGGGTCTTCCAGTAGGCCGATTGGAAATCCTGCCTCTTTACCGCATCCGCGAGAGCATCCTTCAGCATTCTCGCGCGGTTTTTGCCGAACGTGTAGAATGGCCAATCCACATCGTGACTCAGCGTGATGGAGGACTGGCGGGGCTTTCTCGGCAAGCCCGGCCACAGCTCCGCGATACACTCCCACAGCAGCTCCAAATATTCGTTCACGATGGGGCGGTGCAGAAATCCTTCCCGGTATGCCAGCGAACCCGCGGCCGGGAACCGGTCGATGGCGTCCCGCTTCGCCGGGACGCATTCCTCGTATCGCGTCAGCATGAAGAAGGCGCTGCCGAACACGTCCAGACGACAGACGATCTCGCCCGTCCGCCGCTCGAAATACGCTCCGCCTTCGGTCGGCCGTCCGAAGATCGCCGGAACCGCTCCGAGCCGCGGATGGTCGAAACGCCGCAGCGGCGTCGCCGGCAGAGATTGCGGCCGCAGCCAGCCGCTCTCGTCCGTTCGCAAGAACAGATCCTCCACCCGCAATAGGCGGGAATCGTCGCCGCTTAAACGGATCTCGATGCCGTCCCGCTGTTCGAAGACGACCGAATACGGAACGCCGAGAAATTGTTCCAGCATGACCTTGTAGATGTACTCGCGTTCCGGCCTGCGGTTTGCCGGCGATCTGACGATCAGCATGCTAAACCCCTCCGATTCCGACGATCTGACCAATTCCGCAAATGCCGCCGATCAGCACCATGTGCCGAAGCCACATTTTCCCTTCCCGGAACACGTCTCGGAGGCCCCTCTTGCGAACGGTGAAATAAGGCACCAGTTCGGCTCCCCACACCGACTTCGACTCCGCCACCGAAGGAACGTTCGCGCCGCAGAAGTCGAAGCCCTTGACCCCCATCGCGGACAAATCCTGGAACATGAAGTAGGTCATAAGCTGGTTAGCGCCGCTCGTCAGATGCGCCCGTTTGGAGCCGAGCGCCAGTCCGAGCGCGCGCTTCTTGCTGAGAACGAGTTCGACGCTGGCGCTTGCCGGCTCCCCGTCCTTGGAGTAGCAGACGTACGTCCGGAAGATGTCCGGTCCGAGCATTTCCCGGGCCATCTCCAAGTCCGCCAGACTTAAGTGATGAGTAATTCCTTTGCGTTGTTCCGTCTCGACGAGGCACGAGTAGACGTCCTCCATGTTGTCCGTGAGCCGGGTCTCGTAGCCGGCCAGCTTGGCTTTGTTCAACCTTCGCCGAATTGAGCCTTCCATCAGATGGTCTTGATAGGGAAGCTCCAGACGATAGGTATATTTGACGTTCGTGATGAAATTCGCCCATCTCCAGGGCCGGATGTCCTGGATGTCCGGCGGCAAAGCAATATCGACGGAGCCGCCGGCCCGGTCCATTTCCTGCAGCATCACTTCCGCCACTTTGAGCCATTGCTTGTTGATACGGAGGTTATTTTGAGTCGGTGTCGGCGTGAAGATAATAGGATAGTAGTAATTGATAGGGGGCATAATCAGCTTCCCTTTCCGATCCAGGAAGAACAGACTCTCGCAATAGGCTTCCGAGGAGGGCGCCTGGAACCGTTTGACTTCAACCCTGCATTTCCATTTCTGTCGATTGAACTCGGCCCACTTCTGCAACGCCTCTTGCTCCTGCAGCATTGGATTCACTCCTAGAGAGGGTAAGTTTTAGTCGTTTAGTGCGGTAGCGACTTCAGGAATCGAATTTCGCGTTCGGTATTTCCGGACGGAAATCCAGGACAGGGTCAAATGCAAGGCGTAACCGAGCGTGGAGGCGGCGCTCAGCATCGTCGCGGCCGTCAGCGCGTTCTGATGCGTATACCTTGCGGACAGCAAGGCGGCCAGCACCATCAGGATCCGAACGACCTCGCGAATCAGATGCAGATCCTGTCTCTCCATCACGTCGATCGTCGCGCCGACCGCATTGGCGACGAATTGGCTGAGATACATAATCGACATGATCCGCAGGTACGGCTCCGTCCCTTCCCACTGTTTCCCGAACAGGTAATGGAACAGGTACGGGGACGCGACGGTCACCGCGCCGATAATGACGATCCCGGTTATCAGAACCTTTCGCAGCGTACCCATGAATAACGGGACAACCTTCTCCGGATTCTGGTTGGCGTGAATGGCGAAGTTGGACAGATAGACCTGGCTGACCGAGATCGAGACAAGCGTGGTCGGAGCGCCCAGCAGCCGCTGGGCCAGCGTGAACAGTCCCGCCACGTTCGGCCCGTACATCCAGGCCAGAAGAATATTGGGCAGGTACAAGCCAAGGCTGTTCAGAATATGCGAGCCGCTCGACAGCAGCGGGAATCGCTTGTAGCGCGAAGCATTGCTCTTGATTTCCGCCCAGGTCGTGCGAATCCCGGCGTTACGGACATCCTTGCGCCACAGCTTCCATTGGTTCCAGATCCCCGTCATCCGGCCGATGAGATCGCCGTACATCAGTCCGAGCGGGCCGGTATGCGTCAAGCTGAGCAATAATTGGGTCGATACTTGGTTCATGCTCTGGAAGTATTTCGTGCGGGAGATCGGTTTGAAGTACTCTTTGCGGATGGACCAGAAGTTGAGCACGTTGTAGACGCCGGCGCACAACAGGCTGGCGGCGAACAGATAATAGTACTTTCGCAGATCCGGCGCGTCCAGCCATACGGCCAGCTTGTCATGCAGTCCATAGAAGGCGCCTCCGAAAATCAGGCTCATCAAGATGCACAGATAAAGGCAAAGATGAACCATGCTCGATGCGGTTCTGTCGTCCTTGGCGATCGGAATCGTGACTTCGTAGGATAAGGAGACGACGACCAGGACGATGGAGATGACGGACGAATAGACGGCAAATATTCCGTAATCGCTCGGGCTGTACAGATGCGTAACGATCGGCAGCGTCGCCAGAATGAGCACTTGGCTGAACAGCGTCCCGGAAGCCAGAACGAATACGTTGCGGACAAATTGTTCGTGCACCAGCCGCTTCAGGTATTTCAGCGCGGCTGTCTTCATAAGGATTCGATCAGTTGAGAGGCTACGTGTTCCTGGACTTCCCGGTCCATTCCCGGCCAGAGCGGCAAGCTCAGCACCTCGCCGGCCAGCCTCTCGGCCGTGGGCAGCCGCACGTCCAAAGCTTCGTAAACCGGAAGCCGGTGGACGGGAATCGGGTAGTACACCATCGTGCTGATCCCCCGCCGCTTCAGCGCGGCCTGCACTTCGTTGCGCTTGCCGCCGAGCACCCGGATCGTATATTGGTGGAAGCTGTGCTTCGTTCCTTCTTCCGCCTCCGGAAGCGCGATGCCGGGAACGCCGTCCAGCAGCTCCCGATAGACGTCCGCCGCGCCTCTTCGGCTCTCGTTCCATTCCTCCAGCCGGGGCAGCTTCAAGCGCAGAATCGCGGCCTGGAGCTCGTC
Source organism: Cohnella zeiphila (assembly GCF_014212055.1). Taxonomy (GTDB): domain Bacteria; phylum Bacillota; class Bacilli; order Paenibacillales; family Paenibacillaceae; genus Cohnella; species Cohnella zeiphila. Next base: position 106,886 of record NZ_JACJVO010000024.1, read on the forward strand.
CAGCCGGGAATTGAAGCCGACCGCTTCGTTATGGTACTTCACCTTGGAGCCATGCGCTCTCAGCATGGCCGCCTTAGCCGCATACTCGTCGTCATTCGTCGCGAGCAGGCCTCCATCCCCGTACGCGCCCAGGTTTTTCGAAGGGAAAAAGGAGAAGCAGCCGATATCGCCGATCGTACCGGCCTTGCGGCCCCGGAACTCCGCTCCGAACGCCTGTGCCGTGTCCTCCAGCACGAGGAGCCCGTATTTCTTCGCGACGGCCGCGACCCGATCCATGTTCACCGGCTGTCCGAACAGATGAACGGGCACGATCGCCTTCGTGCTGGCGGTTACCGCCGCCTCCAGCCGCTCGACGTCCAAGTTGCCGGTCCGTTCGTCGACGTCGACGAACACCGGACGCGCCCCGACCTGACTGATCGCTTCGGCCGTCGCGAAGAACGTGAACGGCGTCGTGACGACTTCGTCGCCGGGACCGATTCCGGCGGCCATCAGGCCGATGACGAGCGCGTCCGTTCCCGAATTCAGGCCGATCGCATGCCTCACGCCCAAATATTCTGCCGCTTCCCGTTCGAATTCCTTCACCTGCGTCCCCATGATGAAGACGCCGGAATCGAGCACGCCTTCGATCGCTTGAAGCAGCTGAGGCTTCATTTCCCGGATTTCCCGGCTCAGGTCCAGCAGCGGCACCTGCCTGAGCATGTTCAACGAGTTCATCAAGTCATTCCTCCCCGACCTTATGAAGCGATTCTTGAACCAGCTCGTACCTCCGCCGGCAATGCGGACAAGCGGCACGGCCGCCCGACAGCGCGAGCGTATGGCCGCATTCGCAGACCCAGCCGATTCTTCTGGCGGGGATGCCGGCGACGAGCGAGTAGGGGAGCGTGTCCCTGGTGACGACCGCCCCTGCCGCAACGAACGACCACGGCCCGATCGTGACTCCGCACACGACCGTGGCGTTCGCTCCGATGGAAGCGCCCTTGCGGACGATCGTCGGGGCATAATCCTCGCTCTTGTTGCGGGGAAAAGCCGACCGAGGCGTTCTCACATTCGTGAAAACCATGCTCGGCCCGCAGAAAACGTCGTCTTCCAGAACGACTCCTTCGTAGACGGAGACGTTGTTTTGGATTTTCACGCCGTTCCCGATCCGGACGTTGCCGGCGACGTATACGTTCTGCCCCAGGGAACAGCGGTCGCCGATCACGGCGCGCGAAGAGACGTGGGAGAAGTGCCACACCTTCGTCCCGGTTCCGACCGTCGCCCCTTCGTCGACGACGGCGGTATCATGCTTGAAGTAATCCACGGCCCGCGCACCTCGCTACAGCAGGAAGTATCGCGCCGGCTTCTCGCGGTTTCTCAGCGCGTTCCGCGTATCCAGCAGGCAATCGACCGTTCCCGCGATCAGGTTGTAATCAAATTTGGAGTGGTCCGTCGTAATGACGGCAAGATCCGCTTGCCGCAGCTGCCGTTCGGTCAGCTCGACGCAGTCGTACAGCTTCTGGCGGTGCTTGAACGTCGCGATATGCGGATCGCTGACGACAACGGACGCCCCCTTCTCCTCCAGAAGATCCACGATCTTCAGGACGGGGGACTCGCGATAGTCGTCAATGTCCTTCTTGTAGGCGACGCCGAGCAAGTAAATGACGGATCCGCGAACCGACTTCTGCCGCTCGTTCAAGATCTCTCCGATGCGCTGAACGACGAACTCCGGCATCGAATTGTTGATCTCTCCCGCCAGCTCGATCAGCCGGGTATGGTAATTGAACTCCCTCGCCTTCCACGTCAGATAGAACGGATCGATCGGGATGCAGTGCCCGCCGAGTCCCGGCCCGGGATAGAACGCCATAAACCCGTACGGCTTGGACTTCGCGGCGTCGATGACCTCCCAGACGTTGATGCCCATGCGATCGCACAAGATTGCCATCTCGTTGGCCAACGCGATGTTGATATGGCGGAACGTGTTCTCGTAAATTTTCTCCATCTCGGCCACCGACGGGCTGGAGACGGGGTGAACCTCTCCTTCCAGCACTTCCTCGTAAAGCGCGACCGCCGTCTGCAGGCAAGCTTCCGTGACGCCTCCGACCACCTTGGGCGTATTGCGCGTGTTGAAAAACTTGTTGCCGGGATCGACTCTCTCCGGAGAGTAGGCCAGGAAGAAGTCCTCCCCGCACGTCAGGCCCGTCTCCTCCAGAATCGGCTTGACCAGTTCCTCCGTCGTGCCGGGGTATGTCGTGCTCTCCAGGACGACCAGCATCCCTTTGTGCAAATAACGCGCGATTGCGCGGGCCGAATTGACGACGTAGCTCGTGTCGGGCTGCTGGTACATGTCCAGCGGCGTCGGCACGCAGATCGCCACGGCATCCACTTCGTTCAGGAAGGAGTAGTCCGTCGTCGCCTGGAGGAAGCCGTCCCGGACGATCGCGCGCAGGTCTTCGTCCACGACGTCGCCGATAAAGTTGACTCCCGCGTTCACCATCTCCACCTTCGACTGCTGAACGTCGAAGCCGATGACCCGATAGCCGGCCTTGGCTTTCTCCACCGCCAACGGCAGCCCGACGTAGCCGAGCCCGATGACGCCGATCGTCGCCGTCTTGTTCCGGAACTTCTGAATGAGCGCGGTGCCGTAAGCGCCCGTTGGCCGATCTGTCTTGAGAATCATAGCAATCCTCCCGCTCTTTGGACTTCTGCCCGCCTTATGCCGCCTTCGGCGATGTCGAGCGCCAGTTGGACCGCCGCCATGCCGTCCTCGAGGGTCACGCTCGGCTGCCGGTTGTCGCGGATCGCTTCGACCATGTCCCGGACGATCTCCTCATGACCCGGGGTACCGTACGGATCGCGATCGATCTCCCGTTTCCACGTCACGATCTCTTCATGCGACAGGGCCGCCAGGTTCAGATGCTTGAACCAATGGGCGGTCGGGCCGCCCACTACCGCGCAGCCCTGCTCCCCGAAGACGGCGATCGACTCTTCGAGATTGCGCTCGTACACGGTCGTCGACGCCTCCACGACGCCAAGCGTGCCGCTTGCAAACCGGAGCGCCGCCATCGCCGCGTCTTCGGCCTCCATGCGCCGGATCCGGGTGTCGGCCACGGACCTCACTTCCGCGACCGGACCGGCCAGCCAGAGCAGCAAGTCCAGACTATGGACCGCCTGGTTCAGCAGCACGCCGCCGTCCATCGCCCGGGTTCCGCGCCAAGGAGCCTGATCGTAATAAGCTTGGCTTCGACTCCAGCGAACGGTCGCGCTCACGTGGCTCAGCTTGCCGAACCATCCCCGATCCAGCGCCAGCTTGAGCTTGCGGATCGCCGGGCGGTACCGGTTGGGGTGTACCGCCGCCGCTTTCACGCCGTTCAGGAACGCCGCCTTCCGGATGGCCCGGGCGTCTTCGATCGTCAGGGCGACCGGCTTCTCGACGATCAGATGCTTGCCGGCCGCTGCCGCCCGTATCGCATGATCCGCATGCAGCCCGCTCGGGGTGCATACGCAGACGACGTCGAGGTCCGGTCTCTCTTCCAGCATCCGCGTAATATCGGTAAACAAGGATAGTCCCGGCTCTCCCTCGAGTTCCCGGAGCCTGTCCGGGTTGCTGTCGCATACGGCCGCCAGCCTCGCGCCCGGCACGTTCTCGATCGCTTCCTTATGCTTGTACGCAATGTGGCCCCAGCCAATGATCGCAAAATTCATCTTGTTCGCTCCTCAGACCCGATTGGACTTTCACGAATTCAAGACATAAGCCGCCGCTTTCTTCGTCCGCACCGCCTTGCGCTTGTCGAGCAGCAAGGAGAAGCTGGAACCGGCGAACATCCCGATGAAAAGGCAGATGGCCAAGTTGAACGTCTTCTGGGGACTGACGGGGTCCAGGCTGTTCTCGTAACTGGCCAAGTCGAGAATCGTGACGTTCGCGTTGTTCATGATCGTCGCCGCGTGATCGGCGAACGACTGGGCGAACGCGTTTGCGATGTCCACCGCTCCCTTGGGAGTGCCGTCCCTAACGTAGATCGAGAGCAGCAAGGCGCCGGGATCCGTCTTCACTTGAATTTTGCTGAGCAGCTCCGTTACGGATAGAGAGCTGGACAGGTCCGTCTTGACGATCTGGGCGATATATAAGCTCTGGATCATTTCCTCGTAGGACTTCGTCAGCATTTGGTTGGCCAAAATCTCGTTATACTTATTATCCGAATTGCTGTCCGTCGGAGCGAAGTTGGCCACGAGCGTAGCCTTGGCCTCGTACTGGGGCGACATTACCGTATTCAATCCGAACCCGATCGCCACGAAGCAGATGACGGTTAACGCGAACGTAATCATATGCTTGCGAATCGAATTCAAAATCTGAAATCCCATACTCTCACCTCTTTTGCCTAGTCAGCCGTTTTGCCAAGCGAAAGCGCCAATATCCCCCCATCTATGAAACGTTTTGTATTGATATAGCCAATATAAGATACAATCTGTATCATGTCAATAATGGTTTTGTCCTCCTTCGGGCAAAAAAAAAGAAGCCCCGAAATCCTTGTCGGATACCGGGGTTTCTTGTCTTTTCCTCGTTACACGATATTGTTGTACTCCATGATCCACACCGAGCCGAGCACGATCGTCAGCACGATGACGATGCCGAGAATGAGCGCCATCAAGTTCCAGCGCGGCTTCTTCTCTTCGCGCAGATGCATGAAGAACACGAGCTGTACGATGAACTGAAGGACGGCCGTGACGAGCAGCACGACAAGCGCCGCGTTGCCGTTCACCATGTCGTTCAGGACGGCCACAAGAGGAATGACGGTCAGAACCAGCGACAGCACGAACCCGATGATATAAGACTTGAGCGAGCCGTGAGACTCGTGGGAACCGTCGTTGATGCCGTGCGAATGAGGCTGCTGCGACATCTTACATCACCCCCATCATGTAGACGATGGTAAAGACGAAGATCCAGACAACGTCGAGAAAGTGCCAGTACAGGCTGATGATGTTGACCTTGCGCCGGGTAACCGGCGTGATGCCGCGCCTCGACAGCTGAATCATGAGCGCGATCATCCAGCACAGGCCGACCGACACGTGCAAGCCGTGGGTGCCGACCAGCGTGAAGAATCCGGACAGGAAGGCGCTCGTGGAGATCTTCGCCCCGTCGCCTACCATCTTGATGAACTCGGACAGCTCCAGTCCGATAAAGGAAGCCCCGAGAATGGCGGTGACGATCAGCCAGCCGATCAGCCCCTTGCGATCGCCGCGGTTCATGCTCAGAACCGCGAGGCCGCTGGTGAAGCTGCTCGTCAGCAGGATGAAAGTCTCGGCGATAACGCCCGGCATCTCGAACAGCTCGGAAGCCGTCGGTCCCCCTGCCGTATTGTGATGAAGCACGATATAGGTCGCAAACAGTGTGCCGAACAAGATACAGTCGGTGATCAGGAACAGCCAGAAGCCCATCTGCCGCAGGGCTTCGAGGTCGTGATGGCCCTCGTGCCCGTGATCGTGGCCATGGCCGTGATGAACGGCCGCAGCTTCGTTTCCGTGATTCGCCATCAGACACCCCTCCTTGCGGCAGCTTCCGTCCGTTTGATCTCATCCACCGGAATGTAATAATCGGTATCGTAATTGAAGGAATGCGCCAGCATGCAGACCGCGACGCCGACCAGACCCGGAATGGCGAGCCACAGCCAATCGAAGACGAAACCGAAGCCGGCGACGAACCAGCAGGCCGCTTTGATAATCGGAATGCCGGAGTTCTTCGGCATGTGGATCGGCTCCAGCGCCGGCTTCGGCTGCGGAGCTTGGCCTGCCGCCAGCCGCTGCTTCTCTTCCCACCAATCGTCGACTTCGCCGACGCGAGGCTCGGTGGCGAAGTTGTACATCGGCGCCGGGGACGGAATCGACCATTCGAGCGTGCGGCCGTCCCACGGGTCGCCCGTCTTGTCTTTCTGCATGAACCGGATGCTGTGCAGGATCTGCCATACCTGGAACAGGAAGCCGATGCCCATCAGGAAGCCGCCGATCGTCGACACGAGGTTCAGGCCGAACCAGCCGGTGTCCCAGCCGTACGTGCTGTAGCGGCGGGTCATTCCCATCAGGCCGAGCAAATATTGCGGCATGAAACAAACGTAGAAACCAATGTTCCAGAGCCAGAACGCCCACTTGCCGAGCTTCTCGTTCAGGGTGAACCCGAACATTTTCGGCCACCAGTAATACAGCCCCGCGAAATACCCGAAGGCGACGCCCCCGATCAACACCTGGTGGAAGTGCGCGATCAAGAAGTAGCTGTTATGGAACTGGAAGTCGGCGGGCGCCACGGAGAGCAGCACCCCGGTCATGCCGCCGATGACGAAGCAGGGAATGAAGGCCATCGTCCACAGCATCGGCAATTTGAAGCTGATCTTTCCTTTGTACATGGTCAAGAGCCAGTTGAATATCTTGACCCCGGTCGGAATCGCGATAATCATCGTCGACACCGCGAAGAACGCGTTGACGTCGGCGCCCGAGCCCATGGTGAAGAAGTGGTGCGCCCAGGTGAAGAACGAGACGACGCTGATGCTCATCAGCGCGAACACCATCGATTTGTAGCCGAACAGCTTCTTCTTCGAGAACGTCGAGACCACTTCGGAGAAAATCCCGAACGCGGGCAGGACGACGATATACACTTCGGGGTGACCCCACATCCAGATGAGGTTGATATACATCATCGGATTGCCGCCGGCGTCCAGCGAGAAGAAGTGGGCCCCGAGGAACCGGTCGAGGAACAGCAGCGCCAGCGTCACGGTCAGAATCGGGAACGCCAGAATGATCGTCAGGCTGCTGGCAAGCACCGACCAGCTGAACATCGGCATTTTCATCAGCTTCATGCCCGGCGCGCGCATCTTCAGAATCGTGATGATGAAGTTGATGCCCGTCATCAAGCTCCCGATCCCGGAGATCTGAATGCCCCAGATATAGAAGTCCTGTCCGACGCCCGGACTGAACATCTTCTCGGTCAGCGGCGGATAGGCGAGCCAGCCGCCGTTCGGGGAGCCCCCGATGACGAACGACAGGTTGAACAGCATGGCGCCCATGAAGAACAGCCAGAAGCTTAAGGAGTTCAGAAACGGGAACGCTACGTCGCGCGCCCCGATCTGCAGCGGAACGGCGATGTTGAACAAGCCGAACATCAGCGGCATGGCCATGAACAGAATCATGATCACGCCGTGCGTCGTGAAAATCTCATTATAATGTTCCGGCTTCAAAAAGTCGTTGTCCGGCATGACGAGCTGCGTCCGCATGAGCAGCGCGTCCACGCCTCCGCGGAACAGCATCAGCAGCGCCGCGATGATATACATGATGCCGATCTTTTTATGGTCGACAGAGGTCAGCCACTCTTTCCAGAGCCAACCCCACTTCTTGAAGTAGGAAAGGACCGCGACGACCGCGATCATCGTCAGCACAATCGCCACGTCGGCGCCATAGATCAGCGGATCCCCGGTAACGAAGAAGCCGGAGGCGAAGTCTTTGATTCGATCCAGCATGGAACAGCCTCCTTTTCTTTAATGGGACGAGCTCGAGTCGTGAGCGGCGGAACCCGCGGATGAACCCATGTCCATGCCGCTCATATCCATACCGCTCATATCCGACGAATCGGATCCGCTCGAATCTCCGCCGTGTTGATGTCCCGATTCGGCGCCGACATTGTACTTGTTCACGATCCGGTCGAACAGGCCGTCCGGGAAGGAAGAGTACGATTTCGCCGTGTCCACGACGCCGGGTTCGGCCAGCTCGTCGTACCCTTGCTGGCTGAGCGCCGGGGAATTCGCTTTGACGTCCGACACCCATTTGTCGAATTCGTCCTGGGTGGTCGCCTTGGCGATAAAGCCCATCTTGCCGAAATGCTCGCCTGTAAAGTTCGCGCCTTTGCCCGGATATTCGCCCGGCTCATCCGCCATCAAGTTCAGGTTCATCGCCATGCCCGACATCGTGTAGATCTGACCGCCGAGCTGCGGAATCCAGAACGAGTTCATCGGGGAATCGGCCGTCAGTTTAAAGTGAACGGGCACGTTCGCGGGGAACTCGAAGTAGTTGACGGTGGCGATTCCTTGATCCGGATACGTGAACAGCCATTTCCAGTCGAGGGAAGTGACCTCGATCGTAATCGCCTTCGAGTCGGACTGGATCGCCTTGGAAGGCTCCAGCTTGTGCGTGTACTGAACGGTAATAATCGCAAGGATCAGAATGATGACGATCGGCACGCCCCACATCACCGCCTCGATCTTCCCGCTATGCGCCCAGTTCGGCTTGTAATCGGAGTCGTTGTTCCGGGCTTTCTGGCGATAGCGCCAAGCGAACCAGAACGTCATCACGAGTACCGGCACCAGAATAATCAAGCACAGTATGGACGCGATGATCATCAGGTCCAACTGCTGCTTCGCGATGGTTCCTTTCGGGTCCAGCACGCCCATGTTCACGCTGCATCCCGACAGAAGGAATGCCATCGCGGCAAGCGGAATCGCGGCAGCGAGGCGACGATACCATCCCTTCTTCTTCATCCTTGCTCATCTCCTTGCATGCCTGACGGCATCGTCATTGCGCAGACGGACTGCTCCTTCTGCGCTGCTGAACCTAAGATACCAGAAAGATCGGGCTTCGGCTCCTCAGTTAACAAATGCGTCAATGAACCGTTGATAATTTGCAATACTTTGTTCACCGATTTGACGTAAGTCGAATCTTAAACGCAAAAAGACTGCCGGAGAGCGGACCGGAAGGTCCGCGCCGGCAGTCCCGACGAGATTTCATTTAAGCTGGAGAGCCGCGTTCAGACGAGCTCTTCGGTCGTATCGAGCGGAAGCTCCTCCGTCTTCTTCTGCATCAGCGGAGCGACCATGCCGAACATCAAAATTTGAATGCCTCCGACCAAAAAACCGATTCCGACCATCAGGCCGAGGTTCCGATCATTGAACTGAGACAGGTTCCATACGCAGCAAACGATACCGCAGGCGATCACGATGGCGGAGATCCATTTCAACGCTCTGAACATGTCAAAACCCTTCATCCCGAGCTCACTCCATTCTGGAAGCGCTATATGTGAACATTATATCACAGAAATTTGACGAAATCATGTACTTCTAAAAAAATAGTTGACTGCCCCTATGCGCTTGTGGTTTAATCAGCGCCTTTACCTCCTTGCCATCCCCACCGGAGGTCGGGGATGGTTCCCAACTCCCGACCGTGCCGATCCACTTTCCGGTAATTTATAATGCAATTATCAGTTGCGGACGACTCCGCAAGTTCCAAGGGAGAGTAACATGACGAGAAACGAATATTTGAACGTTCTTTATCATTCCCTAACTTTCTTACCCGATGAGGAACGCCTTGCGCTCGTTCGGAGCTACGACGATTATATCGAAAGCTCCCTTAGGCAGGGACGCAGCGAGGAAGAACTTTACCGTGAGCTTGGGGACCCGAGCGAATTGGCCCTTCGAATCCGCGGCGCGCGCCAGACTCCGCCTCGGCCGGATCCGCGGCCCATGCCGCCTCCGGCCCCTTATCCGATCGAACCGCCCGCTCCGCGGACGGGAGGCCCGGCACGCTGGTTGGGAATGGGGATCGTCCTGTTCTTCCTTAACCTGGCGGCCGTTCCGACCGGCATCGGGCTTTGGTCCGCCTTGGCGAGCTTCGGCGCCGCCTCCGTGGCCGCCCTGTTCGCTCCCTTCGCCGTGCTGCTCGACTGGGTCAGAATACAGGAATTTTATCCGGCGACGCTGTTCGCCTCCATTGCAGCTACCGGAGCAGGACTGCTGATGATGGCGCTGTTCGTTCTGCTCTTCAAGGCCGCGTGCCGGGCAACCGCGGCATACGCCAGATGGAATTTGAGAACGTGGAGAGGCTGGTAATCACATGGCAAAACGATTGGCAAGCATCGGCATCGGCTTAATCCTCGTCGGGATCGGCGGCGCCGCGTTGTACGGCTTCAATTTCGGCAAAGACCTTCCGACCTACAGCCAGCAATGGACATTCAACGCGAATGAGCTCCACCGCCTGAACGTAGTCGGCGATCAGGGGTCGATGGAAGTACGGTTCCAGCCCAGCGCGAACGGCGTCAATTCCGTCAAGATCGAAGGGCGAGCGGATGAAGACGTCGTCCGGAGTATGAAGGAAGCCCGGCTTCAGAACGGTTCGTTGGATGTGCGGTTGAAGCCGGCAAAGCAGCGGATTTTCAACCTGGATTTCAAATCGTTCCGCACGCGGCAGATCGTGACCGTCTCTCTGACCCCCGAAGCCGAGAACGCCCTGGAGACGCTGAACCTCAGCAATGACTCCGGCTCCATGCACGTGAGCGGCGCCAAGGCTCGGACCGCCGAGATTTCGACGGATTCGGGGAGTATCGACATCTCCGGATATGAAGGCAAGCAGCTTTCGCTGGCCAACGACTCCGGCAAAATCCACGCGGCGAATATTCATGCCGATCTGAAAGTCAAGAACGATTCCGGCGGCTTCAGCGGAGAGCAGCTGGTCGGCGCCTTGACGGTCACGGTCGATTCCGGAAGCATTCACGTGGAGCACCTGACGGGCGCGGCCCAACTCAGCGTCGAATCGGGAAGCGTAGGGCTGCTCAAGGACGATACGTCCTCGGCCGACATCAAGACCGATTCCGGCAGCGTGAGCGTTCAGCTTCCGTCTTCGTTCGCCGGCTTCTACGACCTGAAGACGGACTCGGGATCGGTTCACGCCCCCGAAGCCAAAGGAACGTCCGGCGAAAAAATCAAAGTCCGCACCGACAGCGGCAGCATCCGCGTCAGCACGACGGACGAATAAGCAAGCGATCGGGCGGGCCGTGAGGCCCGCCCGATGTTTTTGACGCGCCTCCGAACGGACTCCCCGGGCAACATTTTTTGCCCCGCTCTAGTAAGAAAAGACCTTTTGTGAGAAAATGAGAGTAACGTTGACATATGGAGGCCAAAGCGTGGCAAAGCATGAGGATTTGGTCGAACTTTTCGGACTGATACGGCTCCATACCCGTCTGTGGCGGAACGAGTGGGAGAAGGACAATCCCCAAGATATCTCGTTCAGCCAGCTTCAAACTTTGGATATTCTGATGTCGGAAGGCCCCCGGCCCAGCACTTACCTGTCCCAGATGCTCGGCGTAACGTCGGGAGGCATGACCGTCATCTCGGATAAACTCGTCCGGCAGGAATTGGCGCAGCGGATCAGCGACGCCAACGACCGCCGGGTCGTCAAGCTGGAGATTACCGAAGCCGGCAAAGCCGCGCTGGAAGAAGCCCAGGAGAAGCGAATCGCCTTGATGGAGAAGCTGTTCAATCCGCTTACCGAAGACGAAGTCCATTCGATGGTCCTGTTCTACCGCAAGCTGACCGATCCCGAAGCCGATAAACTGATCGGGGACGCATCGTTCTGAACGGGCGGGCGCCCCGCTTCGTTTTGCCCCAAACCGGGCCGGCCGCGGCCCGGTTGCGGAATGTCCCGCCTTATTCGCTTCGCTCCGCACATCATCCCAGCCGGCGTGCGGGCGTTTATCCTCCCTTTTTTGCCGATCTGCCCGGTGGAATGAGAATGCCCGGAAATTGGGCGATAGGACCTATTCATTGAAGCTGCCCAAAAGCCGATGGCATGAATGACGGAAGAACCATCGGATTACAAGGAATGCACGGATCTACGGAGGTTTAAGAATGAAAGGCTTGTTGGTCGACGACGAGGCGCTGGCGCTGTTGGATTTGGAGAAGCAATTGGGCAAGGTCGGCGGAATCGAGATCGTCGGGACCTATCAGAACGTGCACGATGCCCTCGAAGCGGCCGAACGGCTCAAGCCGGACGTCGTCTTCCTGGATATCGACATGCCGGAGATCGGCGGATTGGAAGCGGCCGAGCGGTTTCACGACCTTCTTCCGTCCATCCAGATCGTTTTCGTTACCGCCTACGAAGAGTATGCCGTGAAAGCGTTCGAGCTGCAGGCGCTCGATTATATACTGAAGCCCGTCCGCGCGGAGAGGCTGCGCTTGACAGTGGAGCGCATCGCATCCCGGTTCCGGACAGAGGAGTCTCTCGCCCCGGTCTCCGGCCCGATCGCCATCTACAGCTTCCAGAGAATGCAAATCGAGTACCACCAGCGCGAGCAGCTGCCTTGGCGAACCGCGAAAGCGCAAGAGCTGTTTGCCTACTTGCTGTTCCGGCGCCATCAGCCGGTGCGCAAGGACATGCTGGTCGATATCCTGTGGCCGGAAGCGGATGCCAAGAAGGCATACACCCAGCTCTACACGACAATTTATCAGCTTCGCCGGTCGCTCGATGCGGCCAAGCTGCCGATTCGCATCGTCAATTCCGGGAACAGCTACTCCCTCGATCTGGGCGAACTCGAGAGCGACGCCGAGCAGTGGGAAGCGAACCTGAAGGCGGAAGCGGAATCCGATACGATCACCACGGAGCGGTATGCGGAACTGCTAGGGCTTTATCGCGGGGATTACTTCGAAGAACATGACTACGTATGGGCGGAGAACGAACGTCAGCGGCTGCGCGACCTATGGCAGCATCACGCCCTGCGGTTGGGCAAGCTGCTGGAGGAGAGCGGGGACCGGACTTCCGCCGCGGACTGGTACGCTTCCGTGCAGCAGCGGGCTCCGTATTTGGAGGAGCCGTACTTTGCCCTGATGAAGCTGCACGCCGGCCGGGACGAACGCGTTCTTGTCGTGCAGCAGTACAATCGTCTGCGCGCCATGACCGAAGAAGAATACGGCGCCGAACCGGCACGGGAGATCTTAGCCTGGTTCGAAGAGTGGCGGCAAGGATCCCGTTAGTCCGAGACGCCCTCGCCGAATGACGCAAGGTAGTGCTCGCCCCATTCCTGCATCATCGAGATGAGCGGGATCAGCGTCCGGCCGAGCTCGGTTAGGCTGTAGCCGACCCGCGTGGGCATCTCCGAGTAAACCCGCCTGTGAACGACGCCGCTCCGCTCCAGCTCCCGCAGTTGCAGCGTCAGCATTCTTTGGGTAATGCCGGGGATGACCCGGCGGATTTGGTTGAATCGCAATTCGCCGGCGGCGAGATGGTAGAGAATGATCCCTTTCCACTTGCCTCCGACGACCTGTACCGTCGTTTCGACAGCCGCTTCCGGCCAGTGACGGGACTCTTTCCTCTCGCTTTGCAACATTTGGTTCCTCCCTGATTTCCGTCTTCTTCATTTGTAACATGGCCCGCTGAACAATTTCTGAAACGACAAACGAGAACCCCCCCGAATTTCCGATTCGGGGGGGTTCTCGCCATATTGCGACGCTTATCGTTATTGCATCGAGCGCGAGCTCGTCGAGCTCATGCCGGCTGCGAAACCGGAAGAACCGGTCGCGGACGTACCGTGCTGCTGCGAACCCGAAGCGGACATGCCGTATGAATTCGAAGCCGTAGCGGACGTGCCGTAATGGGAGCCGATGTTGGAAGAACCGTAACCGGAAGCGGAAGAGCCGTAGTTCTGCGACGCATAGTGGGAACCGCCGAAATTCGACGGTTGGCTCATGGAAGACTGGCTGACGTAAGAAGGAGCGGAGAAATGAGTTTGGTTCGTTTGAGCCATGGCCATGCGGGATTGAGCTTGAAAGCTTTGCTCCGCTTGATGGCACAAGCCGGAAATTTGCTGCAGCTGTTGAACCACCGATTGATGGCCTTGCAGCGCCGTTTGAATGATCTGAGCGGCTCTTTGCTCCCGGGCCGCCAATTCTTCAAGACGCTGGGCGTTTTGCTGCTCTTGCTGCAGCAGCTGCTGATAGTTCTGGCTGGCTTGGTTCGTTTGGTTGATCAGCTGCTGAACGATTTGCTCGCATTGGTGAATTTGCTGCGACCAGTTGGCGCTGTTGGATTCGTACACGGTTTGGTATTCCTCCTTTGAGTTTAGAACCGCATTTATTATGTCAAAGGAGGTCCGTTGTATACCTACCGGATTATAGGCTGTTCTCGTCCCGTTCCGCGATGTCGCGAGCCACCTGCCGCATCGTGATGCCGGCCAGCTCCCGTTCCATCGCCGTCTGCGCCCTCGCGAACACCCGATCCAGAGCGCCCTGGATATTCCTTCCAACCTGGCAGTCGGGATTCGGATTCTCATGCATGGAGAACAGCTCCTCGTCCGAACGCACGGCGCGATAGACGTCGAGCAGCGTGATCTCGTCCAAGTCCCGGGCCAGCGTCGCGCCGGCTACGCCGGCGACGGTTCGCACGAGCCCGGCTTTGACGAGCATCCCGATAATCCGCCGCACGACGACGGGATTCGTATTGACGCTTCCCGCCATCGTCTCGGAAGACAGCCGTTCGTTCGGGTTCAAGGCGATGAGCGATAACAGGTGAGCGGCCACGGAAAACTTGCTGCTGATCGCCACTTTTCTCGCCTCCCGTCATTCGTTGCCGTTAGATATATATCAGCCTTCAACGTCCCCCGGATCCGGCAGGACGCGCAGCTTCCCGAGCGCTTCCGCGGCTATCCGGCGAGCTTCTTCCGCCGTATCGGCCGCCGCCAGCGCCACGGCCAGCCGGCGGCCGGGCTTGGCAACCGGCTTGCCGAAGACGCGAAGCTGCGTGTCCGGCAGCGCGAGTGCGTCTCCCGAGCCGGCGATTCGGTAGGATTGCGCTTCGACGTCCGACTTGAGCGGGCGGCTGGCGCCCGCGGAGACGAGCTTGATCTCGGGAATCGGCAGCCCGAGAATGGCCCGTACGTGAAGCGCGAACTCGGACAGGTTCTGGCTGGCGAGCGTCACCAGACCCGTATCGTGAGGCCGCGGCGATACCTCGCTGAAGTAAACCTTGTCCGCGGCCAGAAACAGCTCGACGCCGAAAATGCCGGTTCCGCCGAGCGCATCGGTGATGGCGCGGGCGATCCGCTTCGCTTCTTCCAGTTGGGAAGCCGACATCTCATGGGGCTGCCACGATTCGATATAGTCCCCGTCCTGCTGGATATGGCCGATCGGAGCGCAGAACAAAGTCCCTTGGGCCGAACGGACGGTCAGCAGCGTAATCTCCGACTCGAAGCGGATGAATTGCTCCACGATGACCCGACCCTGCTGAACGCGTCCTCCCTCCATCGCGATCCGCCAGCTTCTGTCCAGCTCCTGCTCGGACCGGCAGACGCTCTGCCCTTTGCCGGAGGAGCTCATCAAAGGCTTGACGACGCACGGAAAGCCCATCTCCCCGGCTGCGTCCGCAAACTGCTCATACGTGTCGGCGAAGCGGTAGCGCGCGGTCGGCAAGCCGAGCGTCTCGGCGGCCAGGCGGCGAATGCCTTCGCGGTCCATCGTCAGCCGCGCCGCTCTCGCCGTCGGAACGACCCGGAAGCCTTCCTCCTCCAGCTTCTCCAGCTCGGAGGTCGCGATCGCTTCGATCTCCGGCACGATCACGTCCGGCTTTTCCCGCTCGACGACGTCTCGCAGCGCCTGCTTGTCCATCATGTCGATCACGTAGGACCGGTCGGCGACATGCATCGCCGGGGCGCCGTCATAGCGGTCGACGGCCACCGTCTCGATGCCGAGCCGTTGGGCTTCGATAATGACTTCCTTGCCGAGTTCTCCCGATCCCAGCAGCATCATTTTTGTCGTATGGAACATGCTCCAGCCTCCGTCATCCTGAATCTTGTTCCTATTATACATGAACGAAGGAACGGCAAGAAACACCGAAACTCCCTTTCCGGTGCTTGCGCAGGGTATGAACGTCCGGTTTTTCACCCATCCTATTCGGTGAAGGGAGGTGAGATCATGGCCAAGGACGTGCTGTGCGAAGTCAACTCCTGCAAGTTTTGGGCAGCAGGCAACCAATGCTCCGCTTCCTCGATCTATGTCGTGAACAACCGGGGCAAGGACGCCAAAAATTCCGAAGAAACCGACTGCAAAACGTTCGAAGCGAAAATTTAATCCGCATCCGCAAGCCGGAGCGGGACAGGGGGAGCGGCCGGGCATGGCCGCTTCCTTTCTCATTATATCCGCCAGTGAGAATAATTATCATAGTCACGGAAAATTTTCGCCGCCTAATCCTCCAGCACTTCTTCCGTCACGGACGCTTCCATCGTGTTGATGAAGAAACGCAAGCCGTTCATCATGCCGTAGGACACTTCCCCGGCTTCGTACATCGACTGCAGCGCGTCCCGTTCCATCTGAATCGCTTTGCGCTCGTACTCCTTCTTGCAGCGGTCGAACTCTTCCCGCCGATGAGGCGCTCCCAGGTCATGCGACAGCCGCTCGACGATTTCTTGATATTGCACGATGACGGGCAGCGCCGATTCCTTTCGGCTGTTGTCTGTTTCCTCGCCGAGCTTTTTCAGAGCCGCCTTGCACGTCTGCACCTTCAATCGCCGAATCTGCTCCCGCTCGGCGTAGCCGTCCGCCATCGGCCGAGTCCCCTTCAGCTTCCGCCGCAAGCGGCGTGCCGCGATCTTCGCCGTGCGCGCCAGCATGCGGACGCGTCCGCCGGCAAGCAGCGATTCCGTTCGCGACAGCTGCGCTTCCAGCATGCCGGCCGGTTCGCCGCCGGCAAGCCCCGCCCGGACCAATCCGCCAAGCTCTTCGCGCTCCGCCTTGAGCGCCTCCATCCAAATCTCGCGCATCGCCTCCCGCCATTCCGGCCCGATTCCTCCCGCCTGCATTCGAATTTGGTTCAGCTTGCGGTTGTAATCGCCGATCACGGCCTGCACGACTTCCTTGTTGTCCTCGTCGATCTCTTCCCGCAAAGCCGCGACCGTTCGGCTCAGAATGCGCATCTGCGCTTCGTGTTCCGACAGATGCTTGCTCTCGGCTGCCGGCCCCGCACGACCCGACAGGAGCGGCAGAACGACGCTTGCCGCAAGCAGCGTTAGCAGGATCACGCCGGCGGACAGGAACAGGATGAGATCCCGGACGGGAAAAGGACTTCCGTTATTCAGCCACAGCGGGATGGAGAACGCGCCGGCCAGCGTCACCGCCCCGCGGACGCCGGACAGTGTGGTAAGCAGAGAGATTTTGAACCGCTGCCGCCCCGTCTTTCCTTCGCGCGCCAGCGCCGAGAACAAAAACACCCAGACGAAGCGGAGGGCATACAGCAATAAGGTAATGACGACGATATATCCGATCGCTTGATAATTATTGAAGTCCGGCGAACGGAAAATAACGGCGGCTACGTCCGGAATCTGCAATCCGAGCAGCAAAAACACGAGGCCGTTCAGAACGAACAGAAGCACCGACCATGTGCTGGCCGACACCACTTGAAGCTTCGTGGCGTAGGGCTCCATCCGGTCCTTGGCGACCGCATGGAAGATGCCTCCCGCCACCACCGCCAGCACGCCGGATACGCCGGCTTCTTCCGCCAGCAGATAGATGACGAACGGGGTCAGAATCTGGATGAGCACGTGCATCGTTACGTCCTCGATGCCGAGTCGGCGGAGGAACGTGCGAAGCACGATGATCAGCGCGGACAGCACGACGCCGGCCAGCAAGCCCCCGACCGCGATCAGCACGAAGCTAAGGGAAGCTCTCGGCAGCGAGAAGATACCGGTCACGGTAGCCGCGACCGCGAATTTGAACGCCACGAGACCCGATGCGTCGTTCATGAGCGCTTCGCCCTCGAGCAATCTTAGGATCCCTTCGGGCAGCCGAATGCGTCCCGCAAGCGAGCTGACCGCCACCGCGTCGGTCGGCGACAGAATGGCCGCCAGCGCGAACGCCGCGGAGAGCGGAATCGTCGGAATCATCCCGTGAATGGCGTAGCCGCCGATCAGCACCGTCGCGAACACGAGCCCGACGGCCAGCAGCAGGATCGACCCGCGAAGCTGCCAAAGCTCGTCCCGCGGCGTCCTCCTGCCGTCGTTGAACAGAAGCGGCGCGACGAACAGCACGAAGAAGAGCTCGGGGTCGAATTCCATGTGAATGCCGAACGGATTCGCGGCCAATACGGCACCCAGCGCGATCTGGAACAGGGGCACCGGGACGGCCGGAACGATCCGGTTCAGCACGTTGGAGAGCGCGATCAAGGCCAGCAAGCCCAATACGATGAGGAAAAGCTCCATCCCGACTTTTTCCTTTCCTAGCCGCGGGAGTCCGCCCGCTTCCGTAGACATGCGGCGGACGCCGGCAGCGATTGTCCTTAAAATTCCTTGCATTCCGGGAAACCATTCAAAAACGGCTCCTCGTTCGCGGAAGAAAAAAGGAGTTCCGCCGCAGGCAGCCGCCTCGTCGGAACTCCGTCCGCATTCCATTCTCCTAGCCCGCGTTACCCGATATCGATCGTATACAGCCGGCTCGTCTCTTCCCAGATCTCGCCCTTCTCCAGCCCGATCAGCCCGATGTCTTCGGCCGGCAGGTCGACGTTCGGCGCGTTGACCAGATTCACTTGGGGTTCCGGACAGAAAAAGCCGCCTTGGGCGAAGTTGTTCCAGATCATCCACATCTTGTAGCCGACGCCGACATCGTAGACGAGCTTGACGCCTGCGCGGGAGTCGGTCAGCTCCATATAATTGCGGCCGTTCTGCGTCTGCGAGGTGTAATGGTTGTCCATCGCTTCGAAAAAGGGCGATTGGCCGCCGTCCCTCATCTTCTCCTCGCCCGCGGTCAGCGGCTGGAAGCGGCCGGTCGGCAGCATCCGGTCTCCGCTCAGCTCCCAGCGCTTGCCGATCGTCAGCTTGAAGCCGACATCCGACGTTTGGCTGCCCGGCGCGAACGGCGCATTGACCGCCGTATGGAACGCGAGCAGGCAAGGCAATCTTTTCGCGCCATTGTTGCGTACGCTTACGCGCTGCAGCAGTCCTTCTTCGCTAAGCGCATATTGCAGCTTCAACGTAAATTCGAACGGCATGTAGGCATACACCGGATGGCCTTCCCCTACGGTCAACGAGAGCGTGACGCGGCTCTCCCGGTCGTCCGCTCCGTAGCTGTCTACGCGCCACGGCGTCGTATGGGCGAAGCCGTGCAGATGATTGCCCCGCGCCGTCTCGTTGACCGGGAATTGGTATGTCGTCCCTTCCCACGGGAATTTGCCCGCATCATAGCGGTTGGGCGGGAACAGCACGGGAATGCCGTGCACCCCGGGATTCGCCTTGAACGCTTCCATCCCGTCTTCCGCCGGTTCCCGCAGGAACGCGTATCCTCTGCTCGTATCCCGGAAAGCGATCAGGTTCGCCCCGATCTGCGGCAGAACCGCCGCTTCGTACGGCCCCGATCGAAGCCAAATCGCCTGTTCACCCTGATATTCGCCTTCATAGGCTTTGTTCGTCGCTTCCACCAACGTCCGTCCTCCTCCGCAAAACTTGTACGCACATCTTCTTCCTAAGCATACCATAAGAAGCTTTTCGGAGGCACGTCTTCCCCTAACCTTTTGTTTGGCGGTTTTCGAGCGTCTCGCCTTCAGGGTCCAGTATCGCCGAGGTTTAAGATCAGGGAGTTTCCAGCAGCTTTCCCGCAGGGCGGCCGACCGTCACCGGACGGGATCCGCGCACGAGCAGCCAATCGTACAGCAGCGGAATGACGAGCAGGCTGATCAAGGTAGAGCTGATCATTCCGCAAACGACGACGATGCCGAGCGATCGGGAGATAACCGTATCGCCGTCGCTCGAGAAGCATAACGGAAGCAGCGTCAGCACGGTCGTGACCGCCGTCATGAGCACCGGCCGGACCCGGGACGCGGCCCCCGTCAGAATCGCTTCCCGAGGAGGCATTCCCGACGCCAGCCGGCGCTCCACCCGATCCACGAGCACGATTCCGTTCGTCGCCGCGATTCCGGTCAGCATCAGAAGGCCGACCAGCGTGGCCAAGTTCCACTCTCCGCCGGCCAAGAGCATCCCCGCGACGGACCCGATGAAGGCAAACGGAATGCAGCAGAGCACGACAAGGGGAGCCCGCCATCCGCGAAACATCATGCTCAGAATGAGAAGAATCAAGATGACGGAGACGGAGATGGCGATTCCCATCTCCCAGATCATCTGCTCCACCTGCGCGGTAATGCCGTTCGTCGAATATCGGACGCCTGCGGGCAGCGTCAGCCGGCTCAGCTGTTTGCGGACCTCTTGGGCGACCCCCTCGATGTCCCGCGACGTCATATTGGCGGTCACGACGGCGAACGGCGTTCCGTCGCGTTCCCGCAAGACGGAAGGCCGATCGTCCCGCGTCAACGTGGCCAACTGCTCAAGCGGAACGTCCTTGCCGTCCTTGCCCCGGAACGTTTCCCGGCCGAGCAGCGCGAGCGCTTCCGTCTCCGGAAGCTGAAGGCCCGAAGCATCTTCCGGCATGGCCGGGAGCTTCGTCCGAATCTCGAGGGGAACGGTCGTCCGGTCTCCGGCGTTCACCTCCACCCTCGTCCCTCCGGACAAATAGTTCCGCACCCGTTCCAACACTTGATCCGGCTGAACCCCTGCCTGCTCCAGCTTGGCCCGGTCCAGCGCCACCCGATAGCCGGGTGCTCCGGCCTCGTCGTCGGCCTCGCCCATGACGCTCAGATTCGGAATGTCCTTCAGGCCGTTGCGGACGAGGGCGGCCGCTTGCGCGAGCGTCGCTTCGTCCGCTCCGGTCAGATCGATCCTGAGCTGGGAGTCGTCGCCGGATATGTTCTGGTTCGTTACCGTGACGACCGCGCTGTCGGACAGGGAGACAAGGCGATCCTTCAGCCGGTCCGTTACCGCATCGACATCCTCATCCTCCCGGACCGATACGGCGATGTTGGCGATATTGCCGCCTTGGATCCATCCTCCCCCGGCGTCGAACACATCGTCGAATTGCGGGGTGAACGAGGAGCCGAGCACGGAAGAGAACGTCTCGACTCCGGGGTCCGCCTTCAGCGCTTGCTCCATCCGCTTGACGGACGCGTCGATTTGCGCAAGGGTCGTCCTTTCGGGATATTCCAGCTGGACATTGATCTGTCCGGACGTCTGGGCGGGCAGGAAGTTGATCGGCAGAAGCAGCGCTCCGGCGACGGCGGCCAGCAGAAGCGCCGCGAAGCCGGCGATCCATTTCCCTTTATGCGGAATCGCCCATTGCAGCAGCCGCTCCGAGAACGGTTCGACGGATACGGCCGCGGCGCCCGGACGCCCTCTCTGCCACGCATAATAGAGAACGGGAACGATCACGGCAGCCACCAGAAGAGAAATCAGCAAAGAGAGGACGACGGACCACGCGAAGCCGGAGAAAGCGGCCCCGATCATGCCTCCGACGAGCGCGATCGGAATGAATACCGCCACGGTCGTCGCCGTCGACGAGACGATGGCGGGCAGCATTTCCCCTGCCGCTTCCGCCATCAGCGCCGAGGACAAGAAAGGGCGGCCGGACTGCTGAAGCTTGCGATGCGCGTTGTCGAGAATAACGATCGTATCGTCGATGACCCTCCCCATGGCCACCACCAGCCCCGAGACGGTCAGGAGGTTCAGGCTGAAGCCCATTGCGCCAAGCAGCCCCGCGGTCGCCAGGATGCAGATCGGCAGCGACAGCGCGATGAGCAAAGTAGACCTCGTGTTGCGGAAAAAAAGCCAGACCGAAACCATGGAAAAAAGGCAGCCCAGCAGTCCTTCGCGCAACAATCCGTTTAGCGAGGATTGGACTTCTTTCCCTTGATCGTACGCGATCGCCAGCTTCGCGTCGCCCGGCAGCGCTAGCGAGACGTCCGAGATTCGGTCCCGGACGTTCTTCGACACTTCCGTGATGTTGGCGGACGGCTTCTTGAGGACGTCCAGCACGACGCTGGCGGCTCCGTCGGTCCGAGAGATCGTCTGCAGATCGACAAGCGACTTCGACACGTCCGCGACCGAAGAGAGAGGAACGGAGGAGCCGTCCGCCCCCCGTACGGAAAGGCGCTCCAAATCGGCGACTTCCGGAGCCCAGCCCGAAGCTTCGAGAGGGACGGACATTTGACTGTCGGTGAGATTGCCTTGAACGGACGGGAACGAGAATCCGGCCAAAGCCCGCTTCACGTCGTCTATCGTCAGGCCGGCCTTGATCAAATCGTCCATTCGAATCGTCAGCACGTAGCCGTTCTTGGCGGCGCCGGTAACCCGGACTTCGCCGACGCCGGGCGCGTGAAGCACTTCGTCCGATACGCGGGCTTGAACGGCCGTCCGCAGCGTATTTTCATCGACTTGGCCCGAGGGGCTTGTCAGCGTCAACCTCATCATCGGAAAAGAGCCCGTGCTGACGCGCGTGACCGTCGGCCTGCCGACTTCTTCGGGAAGCGATACGGGGAGCAAAGCGTCCGCCACTTCTCGCTCCGCCCGATCCATGTCGTAATTCAAAGGGAAGGCGAGGCTGAGCAGAAGCCCGCCTTCAAAGCTGTTCGTTTCCATCGATTGAAGCTCCCGCACCCCGCGAACCGCCTGCTCGATCGGCCCGGCGACGGACGTTCGGATCTGGTCGGCGCGATCGTGCTGCGCCTGCACCGTAATCATGAGGGTCGGATTGCTGATCGAGGGAAGGTAGTCCCGCTGCATGCGATAAGCGGACGCTCCTCCCCACACCAAGATCACGGCCAGCGAAATCAAGATCAGCACGGTGCGCTTCTTCGCCGCCTCGATCAATCTGTGCATCATCTTACCTCCGCTTCTATGGACAATCCCCATGTCCCGGGCGGGGAACGCCCGGAACGATGGGGATCGATTCGGTATCGCGGGCGGATTATTGCTCCGCTTTGCTTGCCGGCTGCTCCGCGGCTTCCGCGGGCGTCAGCACCTTATCCTCTCCCGGGTACGGCTGATCGAAGCCTTTCGTCGCGTACCAGGTCAAGTGGTTGAGCATGTTGGCGTTCGTCTCGTCCGGCGAGGCGTTGCTGCCGCTGAATTTGTCCTTGTTCTGATTGGACCATTCCGTCCACAGCTTCTCCAGCTCTTGGACCTCCGGCGTCGCCTCGGCCGTATTGGCAAGCGCCGCGGCGTTCGCTCCGGGCTGCCCGTTCAACGTATCGAGCGGAATCCGGTTCGGCTCGAAGTCGTACGGCGTGAAGTCGGGCGTATCGGTGAACAGCTCGCTCATCGGTACGGCCGCCGCATCGTTCTGGTTCATTGCCGGAAGGCCGAGAACCTGTTCGATCGTCCGGACCATATTGATGACCGTCCAGTAATGGCTGTCGACGACGTCCCGCTTCACCCAGGGGCTGATGACATAAGCGGGCGCGCGGTGCCCGTCCACATGATCCACGCCGTTCTGGGCGTCGTCCTCGGTCACCAGGATGAGCGAATCTTTCCAATACGGACTGTGGGAGATCAGGTCGACGATTTTGCCGACCGCCAGATCGTTGTCCGCCACTTGCGCTTGCGGCGTCGGGAAGCCGGTGGACGTTCCCGCGGTGTGGTCGTTCATCACCCACATTTGAACGAGATCCGGCAAGTCCCCGTTCTGGACGTACTGCTCGAATCTTTGCTTGAAAATCTCGAACCGGTATTGGTCCGGAATACCGGAATCGAACGTCGGGAAAGGCTTGTACGTGATCGGATCCAGCGAAGGAATATCGGTCTTCGCTTCGTAGTCCCCGACGGGCACGTGAAGGTCCCCCTGCTTCTGTCCCGACAGGATCAAATAATCGTTGTACCAGTCCGTCCAGGTACCGAAGTTCTCGGGACCGGCGAAGGCGGTCGTGTCTTCCCCGAAATTGACGACCGACCGGCCGTGGCTCAACGCGTTGTCCCAGAGATGCCCCGTCGACGCGTACGCCAGGGAATCTCCCGCGCCGCCCGGATAGCTCCGAACGTTGCCCGTGTCCGTTTCCTTATCCTCATAATCGGTGTTCGTGGCCTGCATGACCCATTGGTGTCCGCTCGCGGACTGGATGCCGGACACGTAAAAGTTGTCCAATAGCGGAAACGTGCTTGCGAGCTTGTGGAAGTTGGGCGTGACGTTCTCTCCGAATTGGGTGAGCGTCGGATCCGAATTGCCTTTGCCCATGTCGCCATGAATCTGGTCGTAGGTGCGGTTCTCCTTGATAATATAGAAAATATGCTTGATCGGGGAAGGCTCCCCGACCCGTTCCGGCATGGCCGCCGGCTTCTTGTTGTTGCGGGGCTTGGCGTTGCGGCCGGCGACCCCGAACCAGTTGTTGTTGGCGTACACATCGTCCGTCCAATGCACGAGATCGTTCTTGGCGAAGGGGAAAGGGACGATCGAGACCGAGCCCTGCTGCGCGTAGGAGGAATGGCCTTCGGCGCTGATCCCCTGGATCGTCAAGGTGCGCTCCGGACCGAGGGAGCCGACCCCGTCGGCGTTGGCGACGAGCACCCGGCCGCCGGCCGAATCGACCGCCAGATCGACCGGGAACCAAGCGGTCGGCACCAGCCCCTGAAGCCGCGGCGCTTCCGACGGCCCCTTCCAATCGTAGACCGCCAACGCGTTGTTGCGGCCTAGGCTGACCGCGAGCTGTCCGTCGCCGATCATCGCCACGGCGTTGGGGGCCGATCCCTTGGGCGCATCCGGATAGGGCTCCACATCGATGGTCTGCACGACTTCATTCTTTGCCGTGTCGATGACCGACACCGTGTCGCTGTTCGTGTTCGCGACGAAAACGAAGGAGCCGGAAACGGTCATTCGGGCGGGCTGGAGGCCGACGTCGATCGACTTGGCGACGGAGCCGGACGACAGATCGACCACCGACACCGTGCCGGACGCCGAGCTTCCCGTTTGCTCCGCCACGACGGGCACGCCGGAAGAGTCGACGGTGAGATCGCCGGACTCCGCCGTTCTGCCGCCCACGTTCGTGACGTAAGCCGTGTTGCCGCTAACGACGACGCTGGTCGGGGAATTGCCGACCGGGATGCGCGCGACGAGCTGATTGCTCTGCAGATCGATGACGCCCAGACTGTTGTCGCGATTCAGCGCGACGAGCAAGGTTTTGCCGTCCGGACCCATCGCGATGTCCTGCGGGTTGATGTTGCCGCCCACGGTCGCCAAGGGCAGGTCGATCGTCTGAAGAATGGCGAGAGTGCCGTCTTCGGCGACGGACAGAACGACCACTTTGCCCGTAGTGCCCGACGAGCCCGTCGCGTAAAGACGGCTGCCGTCCGAAGAGTAAGCCAATCCCCACATGTGGCTCAGGCTCAGATTGAGACTGTTCTGAATCAGATTCCCGGTCCTCAGATCCACGACGTTGATTCCCTTGCCGCCGTAATCGCTTCGACCGACAATGGCCGCGGCGGTTTTGCCGTCCGGACGCACCTTGACCGAGATCGGATTGCCGCCGAACTCCACCTGCCGGCCCGCCGGCGTTACATACTGATTGACGGGCGTCAACACCGAACCGTCGGACTGGCGCCCGACCAGATCCGTCTCGAAAGGATTCCCGACAGCCGCGTAAACGCTTCCGGCGCCGAGAACGAGAGACGCTGCCGACAATACGAGCAGTGTCTTTCGCTTGCTTACTTTTTTCCGCTTCATCAATTCCCTCTCCTTCTTCTGGCAATATGATTTGGAATTCGATCAGAATATAGATGGGAAATGTAAACGGACGGTTAGAGGAAAAGCTCATTTGTTTTAAAATGGAAGAAAATCATTCGAATTCCCTAATTGTTATAGCGAGGTCAGGGGCTATCCGACTAATTCGGCGTATCGGAAGACCCTGATCATCTTCGCAAGATGAGAGGCGGATACATGCATCCGGACGCCGTGTCCGAAGCCGCATTTTCGCAAAACAAGGAATATCTGCCTACGGATGCGCAATAAAACAACGGCGAAGGGTAAGAATGCATGAAGGGTACTCATGAGATCAACGGGAGGATGGATCGATCATGGAATTTCGCACGGAGCACGATACGATGGGAGAAATCCAAGTCCCCGCCGATGCGATGTGGGGAGCGCAAACCGAGCGGAGCCGGCAGCATTTCCGAATCGGGTCGGAGCGAATGCCGCTGGAGCTGATTCGCGCTTTCGCCTTGCTCAAGAAGGCGGCCGCTAACGTCAACCGCGAGCTGGGAACGCTTGATCCGGAGAAAGCGCAGGCGATCGCCGAAGCGGCGGACGAGGTGTACGAAGGCCGTTGGAACGAGCACTTCCCGCTCGTCGTCTGGCAGACCGGCAGCGGCACGCAGTCCAATATGAACGTGAACGAAGTCCTCGCCCGCAGGGCCAATCAATTGCTGGAAAAAGCGGGCAGCTCGCAGAAAGTGCACCCGAACGACGACGTCAACCGGTCCCAGAGCTCGAACGATACGTTTCCGACCGCCATGCATATCGCCGGATTGATCGCCGTAGAGGATCAGCTTCTGCCCGCGTTGGACGAGTTGAAAGAGACGCTGCGGGTGAAGATGGAAGCTTTCGGCCGGATCGTCAAAATCGGCCGTACCCATTTGCAGGACGCCACCCCGCTTACGCTCGGCCAGGAGATCAGCGGCTGGCGGGCGATGCTCGACCGGTCCGGCCTGATGATTCACGAAAGTGCCAAGTCGTTAGCCGAACTGGCCATCGGGGGAACGGCCGTCGGCACCGGCATCAACGCTCCTCCCTCGTTCGGCGACAAGGTCGCGGAGACGCTCAGCCTGGAGACCGGCAAGACGTTCGTCTCCTCCGCGAACAAGTTCCACGCGCTCACGAGCCACGACCAGATGGTGTACGCCCACGGCGCTCTCAAGGCGTTGGCCGCCGACTTGATGAAAATCGCCAACGACGTGCGCTGGCTTGCCAGCGGCCCGCGGTGCGGCATCGGGGAGCTGACCATCCCCGAGAACGAGCCGGGAAGCTCCATCATGCCCGGCAAAGTGAATCCGACCCAGTGCGAGGCGCTGACCATGGTCGCCTGCCAGGTGATGGGCAACGACGCCGTCATCGGCTTCGCCGCCAGCCAAGGCAACTTCGAGCTGAACGTGTTCAAGCCGGTCATCCTGCACAATTTCCTGCAGACGGTCCGCTTGCTCTCCGATGCCATGCGCTCCTTCAACGAGCATTGCGCCGTCGGCATCGAACCGAACGAGACGGTCATCCGCCGCAACCTGGAGCAGTCGCTCATGCTCGTCACCGCGCTCAACCCGCATATCGGCTACGAGAACGCGGCCAAGATCGCCAAGCTGGCCCACAAGGAAGGCCTCTCGCTGAAGGAAGCCGCCGTCCGGACCGGCCTGCTGAGCGAGGAGCAATTCGAGCAATACGTGAAGCCGGAAGATATGGTCGGCAAGCTGAATTGAAGCAAGGGCAAGGGCAGGGGCCGGTTCGCCGGCCCTTTTTTTGCGCGTTTATTTTTAGAAAAATTTCTTTTCCCGTTTACTTTTGCCCGCCAGATGATATAATGAACCAATCATCCTATGTTTGGAGGAATCGCCGATGGTTCTTCAAAATGCTACGCGCCTCACCCTAACCGACCAGATCGTCGCTCAGATGGACCGGCTCATCCAGTCCGGGGAATGGCCTCTTCACGGGAAAATCCCTCCGGAACCGGAGCTCGTTCGCCAGCTCGGCGTCAGCCGGAATACGGTGCGCGAAGCGGTCAAGGCTCTCATTCACGCCGGCATGCTGGAAGCCCGGCAGGGCGACGGAACGTACGTCGTCTCGACCAGCGAGCTGGGTCCGGCCCTTCGACGAAGGTTCGGCAAGTCCGACTTGCTGCAGACGCTCGAAGTTCGTTCGGCATTGGAACAGGAAGCCGCCCGTCTGGCGGCGGAGCGCCGAACGGAAGAGGACGCCGCCGCGCTGCGCCGGCGCCTGGACGAATTCCGCCAGGCGGCACGGGCCGAAGACGAGGAAGGCTTCGTGCGAGCCGATACGAACCTTCACAGGGAGATCGTCCGCGCGACGTCCAACACGCTGCTCATGGAGCTTTACGACCATCTGAGCGAGGCTTTGGAAGCTTCCGTCTCCATCGCCCGCACCCGAGAGGAGCTGGAGGAGCACGAACGGATTCACGCCGTTTTGATCGGGAGCATCCTCGAGCGGAATCCCGAAGCGGCGGCCCAAGCCGTTCGCGAGCATATCCGGCTGTCCAGGCAATCCGTCTCGAGATCCCACCTCGTTTGAGAATAAGGAGACATCGCCATCATGAATCGCATTCGCAATCGAACTCAACGTCCGGCGCGCGCAGGCTCCGTTCTGCTGCTGGTCGGCATTCTGCTGCTGGCCGCCAATTTGAGAGCGCCGATTACCTCCCTCGGCCCGCTGATCGGGGACGTTCGCGCAGATATGAGCCTGTCGAACGGGGCGGCGGGTTTTCTGACGACGCTGGCGCTGCTGTTTTTCGGCTTGCTGTCGCCGATCGCCCCGCGTCTGGCCCGCAAATTCGGCATGGAAACGACTTTGCTGGCAAGCTTGCTCCTGATTACGGCCGGCATCCTGCTCCGCACCTTCTCCCATGTATCGGCCTTGTTTGCGGGTACCGCTCTGATCGGCATGGGCATCGCGCTCGGCAACGTCCTGGTGCCGGCCTTGATCAAACGGGACTTCGCAGCCAGACTGGGGCCGATGACCGGCCTCTATTCCGTCTCTATGAACTTGTGGGCGGCGGTCGCCTCCGGCCTCAGCATTCCGCTGGCCGAATCCGCCGGCTGGGGCTGGCGCGGCTCGCTCGGCTGCTGGGCGCTTCTGTCCGCCATGGCGACGATCGTCTGGCTGCCGCAGCTGCGAGCCCGCGGGACCGCCTTCCCCGCAGGCCGTCATAAGACCGCCGCATCCGGCATCTGGCGTTCGAAGCTGGCCTGGCAGATCTCTCTGTTCATGGGCTTGCAGTCCTTGCTGTTCTACATCAACGTCTCCTGGCTTCCGGAAATTCTCCAGAGCCGCGGCATCTCCGGCTCCACGTCGGGGTGGCTGCTGTCGCTCATGCAGTTCGTCAGCCTGCCGGCCACCTTCCTTATTCCGATCCTGGCTTCCCGTTATCGTCGCCAGGACGTTTTTGCCGGCGCCATCGCCCTTCTTCTGTTCATAGGCTACGGAGGGCTATGGCTGGCGGGGGATCGGGTGTGGCTCGCTTCCGTATGGGTCGTCCTGCTGGGGATTGCCGCCGGCGCCGCCTTCAGCTTGTCCGTCCTGTTCTTCTCGCTAAGAACGAACCAAGCGCAAGAATCGGCCGAGCTGTCCGGCATGGCCCAGTCGGTCGGCTATCTGCTCGCTTCCGTCGGTCCGATCGCGCTTGGCTTGCTCCATGACTCCGTCGGCAACTGGACGGTGCCGCTCGCCGTACTGGTCGCCCTCTCCGTCTGCCTGTTCGGCTTCGGACTCGCGTCCGGCCGCGACCGGAAGGTTCGCCCCGCCGGCGTCGGTTCTGTTGCCGAGCAGACCGGCATGTGACCGCCGGTTCAGGCGATTGTGCTTCCAAAGCCAATCGGCTCCGCGTAACGAATCCTTAAGCTCTTATCAGGCCCAAAACAGCGGAGATTTGCTTTTAAAGAATCTGAGCGATCTTATCGGTTCCAGAATAGCACGAATAGGGCTGTCGCTTGCCCGATAAGGTCTTACAGATTCGTTACGTGTTGCAAATCGTCGTTTTGGCTTGAATAGCGTCTCTTGAATTCCTTAGGAGTATGGCGGTTACTCTCTTGCTCGCCGTCGCCCGTTTTTCCGGCCATGTGAGTAATGTGGTTGTACCCTTGCTCGCTGTCGGCCGCTTTTCCGCTCATGTGAGTAATGTGGTTACTCTCTTGCCCACCGTCTATCGTTTATCCGCCCATGTAAGTAATGTGGTTACTCTCTTGCCAAGCAAGCTCACCCTTTAAGAGCAAAAAGAACCTCCAAAGCTCCGGAAGATTCTCCGGGCTTGGAGGTTCTTTTCTCAATAATCTCATTGGCATTATCCGTTGATCCTGCCGGCATCGGAGCGGGCGGAAGGAACGGGCGGCGCGAAACCGTCCGAGGAGTCGCGGCCTTGGCGATTCATGAACGGCCACCCGTTCGCTTCGCCGAACGTGCGGACCATGACCGGGATGAAAAGCGGCAGGATGACGACCGCATAAAGGAACAATCCGCACAGAACGACCGTCGCGACTTGAAGCAGGGTCATAACCCCGGACGGCAGCATGGCCGCGAACGTTCCTCCCAGAATGACGGCTGCGGACAGGATGACCGAGCCCATGCTTTTCATCGCCTGGAGAATGGCTTCCTGCGGCGGCAAGTGACGATTTTCCCGGAACCGGTCCATCAGGAAAATGCTATAGTCGACCCCGAGAGCAAGCAGCAGCACGAAGCCGAAGAACGGCGTCGTCCATGTCACTCCCGCGTGCCCCAGGATGCGGACGAAGATCAGCTCCGTCATGGCCATCGACGTGTAATAAGTGCCGATGAGCGACAGGATGATGTAAAGCGGGATGACGATGGAACGGAACAAGGCGATCAGAATGAGCGCAATCCCGATCAGCATGAGAATGACGGTCCGCGAATAGTCGCCCGACGAGATGTGGCGGAGATCGTTGTTCATGCTGGACACGCCGCCGATCGACACTTGCGTTTGCGAGAACGCGGAGCCCTTCAAGGCGCGGTCGACCGCCGCCTTCAGTTCATCCACGTGGTCCAGCGTCTCGCTTGCGTACGGATTCTGGGAAAAGACGACGTCGATCTTGGCCAGCTTGCGGTCCTTGGACAGGTAGGTATCGAGCGCGGTCTGGAAATCGGCGTTCTGCAGCGCCTCGTTCGGGACCAGCCAGCCGCCGAGTTCTCCGTTCGAACCGGACGACAATTGGCCGAGATACCCCTGGGCGGACGACAAGCCGCTCGTGACCTGGTTCAAGCCGTCCACGCTCTGATTCAGCCCGCTTGTCAGCTGATCCAGCTGGCTGTTCAGCTGTATGAAGCCGTCGGCCAGCTCCTTCTGGCCGGAAGCGATCTTATCGGCTCCGCCGGAGACGCCCGGAATCTGCGCGATAATCTGACCCTGCCCGGCGGCCGCCTGGTCGATGCCGCTCTGCAGCGAAGCGATTCCGTCGGCCAACGTCTGCAGCCCGGCCGCCAGCTTCGCCTGCCCCGCGGCCGCCTGGCTCAGCGCGCCGTTCGCCTGGGTCAGCCCGGCGGTCACGCCGGCGAGCTGCCCGTTCAGGCGCTCCAGGCCGGACTGAATGCCGGACGCGTTCGTCTGCAGCTGCGACAATGCGCTCTGGGCTTGCTTGAACCCGTCGTCCTGCTGAAGTTCGGGATGCTGGTCGGCCAGGCTTCCCAGTCCTTGGCCCAGATCGGCCAAGCCGCTCACGAGAGACTTCTGCGAAGCGGCGAGGTCGCCGTAGCTCTTCGACAACGTCCCCAGGCCGCTCTCCAGCTTGGCGTAGTTGGCGGACAGCTCCTTGCCGGCCGCCGCCAGCTTGTCGGCGCTGGCCTTCGCGTCCCGAAGCCCCTGCTTCAGCTGCCCGGCTCCCGCAGAGCCGTCCCTCAGTCCTTGCTCGATCCGCTTCAGCCCGTCGCCGAGCTGGTCGATGCCTTTCTTCAAATCTTCCGTGCCGTTCGCCAGCTGTCGGGCCCCGGAAGCCGCCCCGCTCAGCTTGGATGCATTCCCTTCCAGCTGCTTGCCGGCGTCCGACAGCCCTTGGGCCACTTGCCCGATGCCGTTCGCCCCTTGGGTCAGGCCGTCGTCCAGCGCGCTTGCCTGGTTCGACACCTGGAAATCGCCGAGCGCTTCGCCGGTCGGCCGGGTCGCGCTTCGGACCGCCTCCACGCCGTCCACCTTGCCCAGCTCGCGCGTCGCTTCTTCGATCGCCGCCAAGCCTTCGGAGGAATCAAGCGGTTTATCCGACTTTAGCACGACCGTCGTCGGCAGCGCCTCGCCCGGGCCGAAGCTGTCCGCGATCACGTTGAACGCTTTGACGGAATTGTACTTGCTGCCGATCTCGTCCAGGGAGTCGAACGAGATGGTGCCTTTATACATACTCAGGAACGGGACGAGAATCACCGCGAGAACGACGAGCGCCCAGAGCGGCCGTTTCAGCGAGAAGGAGCCCAGCGCCCCCCACATCGCGTTCGGCTTGTGCTCCAGCGCTCCTCTGGAGGGCCAGAAGATCGCCTTGCCGAGCGTCGCCATGAAGAACGGAACGAGCGTGACGAGCGCGATCAGCAGCACCGCCACGCCGACCGCCACCGCGACGGCCGACCGGTACAGCCCGAACGTGGAGAATCCGATGGCGGAGAAGCCGACGAGCACTGCCAGACCCGAGACCAGCACCGTGCGCCCGGCCGTCCGGTAAGTTGTCAGGATCGCTTGTGTCTTGTCCCCGCCATTGTGGGCCAGCTCTTCTTTGAAGCGGCTGATCAGCAAGATGCAGTAGTCGGTCCCGATGCCGAACATGATCGCGACCATGAAGATCTGCGTAAAATTGGACAGCGGAAAATCGAGGTACCGAACCAGATACGATACGACCGACTGAGCCGCCACGTAGCTGATCCCGACCGCGAACAGCGGGATAAACGGCGCGATCGCGGAACGGAACACGACGAACAGAATGATCAGGATGAAGCCGACCGTGATGAGCTCCGTCTTTTTCAGCCCGCTCTCCGAGCTTTGGACGACATCTTCTTCGATCATCCAGCCGCCCGTAAAATAATGCTCGACCTTCACGGTGCTGAGCGCGTCGTACAGAGAATCGCTGACCGCGGACGCTTCCCGGCCTTCCAGGTCCACGTTCACCAGCGCCAGCACGGTCTTGCCGTCCTTGGAGACCATCTGATCCGCCAGTTCGGGATTGTCGAAAGAGGAGGTGACGCCGGTCACGCCCAACTGGCTCCCCTGCGCCTTTAGAGATTCGATTCCTTGCTTGATCTCGTCAAGCTGGTCCTGCGTCAATTTCCGGTCGCTATGAAAAACAAGCGCCGTCGATTGGCCCTTCGAGCCGCTGTCATCCTGGGCGCTCATCTCGTTCAGCCATTCGTTCGCGTTGGACGAGGAGTAGCCGTTCGGCACCGTGATCTGCCCTTTCTCCCGGACCAGATCGGCCATGTTCGGCGCCGTAAGCGCCAGCGCGGCGACCGCCGCCAGCCACAAGGCCAGCACGAGCCACCTCATTCGCAAAATCGTCTTCATCTACTTCGTTCCCTCCGCTCTCCGATCGGCCTCTTTTTATTCCTGAGTCGGCAGCGACAGCGCCTGGGCCAGCTTCTCGTAGGTCTCGATGAACTGCGTCGCTTCCGCCTCGTCGAAATGAAGCAAGTACCCGCTGAGCACTTTGGCGATGCTGTCGTTCGCCTCTCGGGTCAACCGCTCTCCGTCGAGGGTCAGTTCCAGATAGGTAACCCGCCGGTCCTTGTCGTCCGGAATCCGCAGGATCAGCTGCTTATCGAACAGCCGGCCGATCATGGCGGTAATCGAGCTTTTGCCGACCGACAGAAGCTCGGACAGCTCTGTCGACGTGCAGCGCCCGCGCGACTTGGCGTACTGCAGGATACAGTATTGTTCCAGCGTCAGCTCTTCCGGCATCGCTTCGCGCAGCAGCACGTGCAGACGCCGTTCGACCGTAAACATGGCCTCTTTGTATCGATCGATAAGCTGGTTCAGCAAAGCGTTGTCCATTTTGTTTCATCCTCTAACTGTTTTACTGTAGAATAGTTTTATACATGAACTTTGTCAAGATCCGAAAAATCATTCACTTCAGTGAAAGAAGCCGCTAGCCCAAAAAATAGACCCAAAGTTTCTTGATGAAAAAAATTGAAGGCTAAATTATAGTGTATAAGTACTATTTATTCGACAAATATCGATTTTTTGGCGTATTTTTTAGAAAATGTTCAGTTTGATCGGTTAAAGTAATGTAGAGTGACTTGGAGCGATTATTGCGAAGGAGCCGTCGCCATGACCTATCGCCGGCTGACGTTGACGGGACTCTATCTGGCGATCTGCGCCGTGCTGATCGGCGCCTGCGGCAGGGCTTCCGCTCCCAATGATAGCGGAACGGCAGAGCCTTCTGCCGTCCGGCACGAGAACGCTTCGGACGACCCGAAGCGTCTGGACCTGGAACGGTTCGTCACGACCGTCCTGTCCGGCAAAGAGGGAGTTTATACCAACCTGATCGAGACGGACCAGAACGGAGAGGCCGCAAGCGGGCATGAAGTCCTCAGCGAGTCGGCCGGCTTGCTGATGCGCTATGAGGCGCTGAGCGGGGAACGCGGGGCTTTCGACGACGCCTGGCGGCTCGCCCGGTCCGTTTTCGATATGAAGACCGCGTTCAGCTACCGATTCAGTCCCGCTACGGGCAAGCTTTATCCGCTGAACGCGGCGGTCGACGACTTGCGGATCATCAGAGCTTTGTATGAGGCGGGTCAGGCTTTCGGCTGGGATGAGTATACGCAAGAAGCGGACCGGTATGCCGCCAGGTTTCTCTCGCACAACGTCCGGGACGGCCGCATGTACGACATTTACGACGAGAAATACGGCACGAACAATTCGTTCGTCACCCTGTGCTACATCGACCTGCCGACGCTCGGTCTGATAGCGGACCGCGTGCCCGGCGGACAAGATCTGCTGGCTTCGATGCGCAGCGTGGCGACCGGCGGTTATCTGGGCGACCGGTTCCCGTTCTATGCCGGCCGCTACGATTACGAGAAAGGAACTTATTCTTCGGAAGGCGGCATTCAGACCGTAGAGTCCCTGCTGACGATTCTATCGCTGTCCGAGGCGGGGCTCGAGCACCCGGCCAGCATTTCCTTTCTGAAGGAGAAAGTGCTCGCCGACAAGCTGTACGGCCGGTATAACGCTGCCGGCGAAGCGCAGAACGATATTCGTTCCACTGCCCTCTATGCCATCGCGGCGATGATCGGCTCCGTCGTCCAGGACCCGGAACTTCGCGATGCCGCGCTGCAACGGATGGAATCCTTCCGCGTTACCGATACAGGCAGCCCCCTCTACGGCGGATTCGGCGATCCCGTCGCCGGGCAAGCCTATTCCTTCGACAACCTGACGGCCCTGCTTGCTTACCATTATTCTCAATGAGGCATTCGCAATCGAGGTGTTAACGCAATGAATCGGGTATCGGCCCCTTCTGCCGTTCGGCTCCGCCTTTTCTTCCATGCGTCGTTTCGTCACATCACCCCTGCCGTCTTCGCGGCGGGCGCGGTCCTTATCATCGCGATCATCGCGCTGTTCGTAAAGCCGTACATAGGCATGGCCGACAACGGAGACTATTTCCGAGCGCTGTACAGCAACGGCATCTACTTCAATGCGCCGGATTACGATAGCAGCTACTTCGGGTATTTCGTCAGACATTACGGCATTTTCCAGTATTATAACGAGAACGGCGCCACTCTCACTTCTTCGCAGGCGCTCTTCATTAAGCTTGCTCTTTGGCTGAACATCTGGTTTTACGACTCGAAGACGTTCGATATCCGTTTTCTGGCCGCGATCTATCTGGCCATGTATACGGCTGCCGTCTACTTGCTCGTGGAGAGCCTGACCTGGAAGGCTCCGGCCAAGCTCGGCTACGCGGTCGCCGCAATCGCGGTGCTGGCGTTCGGGGATACCGCGTATACGGCTTACTTCAATTCTTTCTACGGCGAAGGTTTGATGCTCGTCATGATGATGTTCATCTTCGCCTGCGGCTTGCTTCTCTATCGCGGAAGATACAACGACTACGTCATGCTGGCGCTGCTGCTTGTCTGCTCCTTGATCCTGACGACCGGCAAACAGCAGAACGCGCCTATGGGCGTCCTAATCGCGCTGGCCGGCCTATTCGCCGTATTCGTCCGGCGAAGCCGTACCTGGAGGATTGCCGCGGGCGGCGGCATGACTCTGCTTCTGCTGGCCGGGGTCGCTTCGTACGCGCTGATCCCCCAGGAATTCGTCAACATCAACAAGTATCATGCCGTCACCCGCGGCGTGCTGCCCGATTCCCAGGATCCGGAGCAATCCTTGAAGAGCCTCGGCATCGATCCGCAGTTCTCGCTGCTGAGCGGCACGATCTATTACGAACCGTATACGACCGTAGACGTCAATTCCAATCTGATGCTGCAGCAGTTCTACGGCAAATTCGGCTTCGGCTCGGTTCTCGCCTACTATATCGCCCATCCCGACCAAGCGATGAGGATGCTGAACCTGGCCGCCAAAGACGCGTTCACCACCCGCCCTCCCGCCATCGGCAACTACGAGCGGGCGGAAGGAAAAGCGTTCGGAGCGCATACGCATTTCTTCAGCTTGTACAGCTTCTTGAAGATGACGCTCGCTCCGAAGACTTTCGGCTTTATCTTCCTCTGGATCCTGATCGTCGCCGGGCTCTACCTGCCCTCGTTTATCGCCGCTCTGCGGTCCAGGGACCGGCGGCAGGCGCTCCGTCTGCCCATGGTGCTGCTCATGATGACGATCGGTCTGGCAGGGATCGCGATCTCGATCGTCGGCGCGGGCGACGCCGACCTGGGCAAGCACGAATTCGCCTTTACGGCCGCGTTCGATCTCGTCACCTTCGTAACCGTCGCCGATGTCATGCTCGGCCGGCTGTGGCGCCGCGTGCCGGTCGCCGTCCGCGCGGCCGAAGCTTGAAGGAGGGATAGCATGATACGTTGGCGAACGATCCCTCTTGTTGTGCTGGCTCTGGCAACCGTCGTCTCCTTCTCCGGCTTCGGCCGACCGGCGAGCGCCGCCGCGGCGCAGCAAGGGGCCTTGCTGCTTTACGACAGCGAAGCCAAGTCCACGCCGCACGAAGGGAATATCGAGACGCTGCAGCGGCTGCTCGCCTCGTTCGGTCAGGCCGTGACCGTTCAATCGGAAGACGACTACCGCTCCGGAGAAATGTCGGCTTATGACCGGGTCCTGGTCGTCCGCAACGCCCCCGACCTGGAGCCGCGCAATCCGGACTACATCCGGGATTTGGCCGCCTACGGCGGAAGCTACCTCCAGATCGGCGGAACAGATATCCCGAAGAGGGTGCGGGACCGGCTGGCCCTGCGCGTCGTTTCGTCCCCGTCTGCCGCCTATCGCCTGACCGCAGGCGGTTACAGCCAACTACTGCCCGGCATGCCGGAGACGGACGCTTTCACCATCGCCGGTGCCGGCGGGCAAGCCTACGGCCAAGTCATACCAGAGAGCACCGGAGCGGCATCTCCCTATGCCGTCTCGGACGGAACGGTCGCCTACGCCTCCGATCTGGAGAGCGGCACCCTGACGGAGATCGCGCTTGCCGATTTGCTGAAAGATTGGTTGAAGGCTTCCGGCGATCCGGGTATGTATGTACTGATCAAGGAGATCTATCCGTTCTCCGATCTCCATCTGCTGAGATCGATGGCGGACAAGCTGTACGGAGCGGGCATTCCGTTCCTGATCGCCGTCAAGCCGGTCTTTTACAACACGGATTATCCGGCGATGAAGCGGTACCTCCAGGCTCTGGCTTACGCGCAGTCGCGCAACGGTACCGTCGTGGTCGACGCTCCCGCGGTCGCCGCGACTTCCACCGAAGACGACCGGTCGCTCGGCGGGAAAATGACCGGTTTTCTCGACCTGCTGGCGGATAACGGAATCGCTCCGCTCGGCATGAACGCCCCGTTGTTCTGGGCTTACGACGAAGGATACCGGTCTGCGGGAATGAAATTTTTCGACTCGGTGTTTCTGCAGCCGAACGACCCGCAGCTGGGGATCTCCGCTTCGGGAGCGACCGTCCCTTTCGCGTCTTCGCCCTTCAGCATTCCGTTCGAGCAGCTGCGGCAGTACCGGCCGGAGGGCGGCCCCGTTCGGCAGCCGCTGCCGATGGAGACCGCGCTGACTTTCGATTTTTTCCGGGACGAAGCGCAGTTGGACGATTCCGTAGCGGCTCTGTCGGACAGCTGGATTCCGTTCGCCGATTACAAGTCGGGAGTTCATGCCGTGCAGACGGAAAACCGGGAGACGCATTCCGGCGGCGGCGTTTTGTTCGTGAACGGGAAGAGCGTGGACCTGAACGGCGCCTCCGAGGAAGTGGACGGGGATTACGCTTATACGCAGCAAGCCGACGTGAGCCTCAAAAAGCTTTTTAGCGTGCAGAACCGGATTCTGATGGTAGTCTTCCTCGCGGTGCTAAGTCTCTTCTTCCTATTCCTGTTCCTAGGCTACCGCCGCTACAAACGCAAATTTTATCATTTCGGAGGCCGCAATGACGCCTTATGACATTCTGATGCTGATCTCGGTCATCTGCATCTGGTCGCTGCTCTTGGTGAACGTCGTGCTGACGATCGCGGGCTATCTTTTCTACATTCAGACCGACGACTTGCCGGTTCCGGCTCTGCCGGAAACAGCCCCGTTCGTCTCGGTCATGGTTCCGGCGCACAACGAAGGCAAGGTCATCGTCCAGACCGTAGAGGCGCTTCTGGCTCTGGATTACCCGCACGACCGCTACGAGATCATCGTCGTCAACGACAACTCTTCGGACAACAGCGCCGAACTGCTCGCTAAGATTCAGGACAGGCACCTCGGGCGGAATCTGATCGTCATCAACACGGACAAGACGAACGGCGGCAAAGGCAAGTCCAACGCGCTTAACATCGGCTTCGCTCGGAGCAAGGGCGAGCTGATCGCCATCTACGACGCGGACAACACGCCGGAGCGAAACGCGCTTCGTTATCTGGCGGCCGAAATCTCGGCGGACGCGAAGCTCGGGGCCGTCATCGGCAAATTCCGGACGCGCAACCGCAACGCGAGCTTGCTGACCCGCTTCATCAACGTCGAAACGCTGTCTTTCCAGTGGATGGCGCAGGCCGGCCGCTGGCGGCTGTTTAAGCTGTGCACCATTCCGGGCACGAACTTTATCATGCGCAGGGAGATCATCGAGGCGATCGGCGGCTGGGACGTCAAGGCGATCGCGGAGGATACCGAAATCAGCTTCCGCATCTATCTGATGGGTTACCGGATCAAGTTCCAGCCCAAGTCCGTCACCTGGGAACAAGAACCCCAGACGCTCAAAGTTTGGTTCAAGCAGCGGTCCCGGTGGGCGAAGGGCAACGTCTACGTCATCGTCAAAAACATCCCGCTGCTCTTCAAACGATCGGCGTCGCGCATCCGGTTCGACATCTTGTATTTTATCGCCATCTACTTTCTGCTCGTCACTTCGCTCGTCATATCCGACCTACTGCTCGTGCTGCACACGCTCGGCTACGTGACCACTACGCTCGCCAGCTTCAGCTCGTTCCTCTGGCTGCTGGCCATCGTTCTGTTCGTCGTCGGGACGTACATCACGCTGATCACGGAGAAAGGCGAGATGAACCTGTCCAATCTGTGGATCATTATGCTGATGTACGTCACCTACTGCCAATTATGGATGGTCGTCGCAGCTTTCGGTCTATACAACTACTTCAAAGACCTGGTGCTGAAGCGCGAAGCCAAATGGTACAAAACCGAGCGTTTCTGAAGATGAAGGGGGATTCCCAATTGAAAAAGTTCGCGAAGCTCATGCTGCTGACCGTACTGCTGGCCATGCTCGTACCGGCCGGCGCCGCCCTGGCGGAGACTAGCGGCACGAACGGCGATCTGATCTACCGCACGCCAATCGCAAGCGCCGATATCTCGCTGAACGGCAGCTCGTCCCGGCAGCAGCAGTTTTTCCAAATTTTATCTTATTGGAAAGTAACAGGCGTCCAGGTCTCGCTGGACTATCTGGCCTCGCCGCTGACGCAGAATAACCGGTCCAGCGTCACCGTTCTCGTCAACGGCACGGCCGTCACTTCCTTCCGTCCGGTCGCGGACGGACAGAAAAGGCAGCATCTGGTCATCGACGTGCCCGGCAGCGTCCTCGTCCGCGGCGCCAACACGCTGACCGTCGAGGGCAACCTCACGACCGGCGACGACCTGCAGATCTGCACGCCGAACAACGAGAGCGAGAACTGGCTCGAGCTGTTCAAAACGTCCGCCGTTACCGTGCGGTACGTTGCGCTGCCTCTTACCGGCACGATCGGCGACTTCAACGCCCGCTTTACCGGCCCGGATGCGATCTCAGGCGAAGAGGGCGCTATCGTCGTGCCGAAGGACGCGGAAGCTTCCGAGCTGGAGGCGGCCGTTTACGCCCTCTCGGGCTTCGCCCAAACGGCGGGCGGCGGCAGCATCCCTCTTCTAGCCGCGGGCGACGACGACGCTTCCGGCAAGAAGCTCCTTGTCGTCGTCGCGCTGCGCAGCCGTCTGCCGGCCGGACTGTCCGCTCTAATCGGCGATTCCGGACTGGCGGACAAAGCCGTCGTCCGGCTCGTCCGCC
Organism: Cohnella zeiphila; assembly: GCF_014212055.1. Taxonomy (GTDB): domain Bacteria; phylum Bacillota; class Bacilli; order Paenibacillales; family Paenibacillaceae; genus Cohnella; species Cohnella zeiphila. The sequence goes on from NZ_JACJVO010000024.1 coordinate 146,820, forward strand.
CGGACAGCCAGCCGACGCTGGTCGTTACCTCCGACAATCCCGATCTGCTGGTCAAAGCCGGAAGGTTCGTCGGCAATCCGGCGCTCCTGTCGCAGCAAAGCGAAGGCGCGAAGGAGATCACAACCGCAACCGACACCGATACTCCGCCTGTCGCCATTGCGAAGATTACGAATCTGACCGCAAGCGGGGACAAGCTGACCGGTCCCGGACACCTTGCGCAAAATTACTTTATCGCGCTGCCGGCCAACCGCTCTATCGCCGAGGCCAGCAAGCTGAGCCTGAATTTCCGGTACGCCCGGAATCTCGACTTCGATCGCTCGATGGTGACCGTGCTGATCAACGACAAGCCGATCGGCAGCAAGAAGCTGACCTCCGAACTGGCAGACGGCGACACGTTGAATTTGACGATTCCGAAGAACATGGATCTGTCCGGCAACTTCACGGTGTCGGTCGCGTTCGACCTCGAGCTTCTTAACACGACTTGCGCCGACCGGCAATCCGATATGCCGTGGGCCTATATCGACAAAGAATCCGTTCTGCAGTTGAATACCAAGGATCGGACGGAGCTGTTGTTCAACAACTATCCTTATCCTTTTCTGAGGGACGGCATTTACAACCACGTCGGCGTCGTGCTGCCGGAAGACCGCGGCGACTACACGTACCGCGCCATCGGCAATTTGTTCAACCTGCTCGGCCAATATGCCGAGGGCAACACAGGGGAAGTCGCGTTCCTGGAGGACGGCGCTTCGGCCGACGAACTGGCGGGATTCAACCTGATCGCGATCGGCTCCTACCGGAACAATAAAGTGATCCGCGACCAGAACGGCAAGCTGTATTTCCAATATAACGGAGATGGCAGCGGGTTCGTATCCAACGAGAAAATGAGCATTGACGAGACCTACGGCCAGCGGCTCGGCTCGCTGCAATTGATCGATTCTCCGTACGCGTCCGGGCACGGGCTGCTGGCCGTGACGGGGCCGGACGACGAGTACGTCTACCTGGCGTCGAAGCTGATCGCGAGCCAGGCAGAGATGTGGAAAGTATACGGCGACGCCGCCGTCACCGATAAGGACGGCCATACCGCCGCTTACCGCTTCAAGCTGGAGAAGACCGATCAGGCCCCCGTCGTGCAGAATATTCTGCAGCGGAAGGACGCGCTGACCTTCACCGCTGCGGCGGTCGCCGTCATGGTACTCGTGCTCGTGTCGTTGATTCTGATGATTCGCAAACACCGGAAGAGAAGGGGGTAGGCGCGATGAGACGCAACCAGGGCGGACTGCTGTCGGACGGGGCTTATCTGCTGCTGTTTATTTTCTCCTTTATCTGCATCGTGTACATGGCCGGGGATCCCGATCGTTACATGTACAATATTATTTTCCTGAACGTAGCGTTCTTGATCGCCATCATCACCTATTTCACGAACGTTACCACAGGACTTATTCTGAACATCTTGTTCATTTTCGGATACGGCACGTATGTTCTGTACACCACGGTGGTCCAAGGGGCGCTCGTCAGCGCGCAAAACTACGTCTGGCTGCTGTTCACCCCGATGCTCACCCTGATCACCTGGATGATGACTCAAGCGAACCACAAGCTGCAAAACGAGAACGCACGGCTTCAAAAGCTGAACAGCTCGCTGGCCACCATGGACGAGCATACCGATCTGAAAAACAACTTGTCTTTCCAAAAAGACGCCCAAACGTTCATCGCGCTGTCGACCCGCTATCAAATTCCGCTGACGCTCGTCGTGATCGGCGTCAAATACTGGGAGGAGATTCAGCGGTTGATCACCCGGGAACAGATGACCGAAACGGTCTACGCCATCACCCAGTTCAGCCTGTCGAGCATTCGCAACAACGATTCGCTCTATATGCTGAACAGCGATAATCCGACTTGGGGGCTGCTGCTGTTCACCGACCGGGAAGGCGCGAATGTGGTCATCGAGCGGCTTCGGCAGCGGAATCGGGAGATGAACGAGAGCATGGACAGAAGCAAAAGGAACGTGGAACTGAACCTGCGGATCGGAGCCTATCAGTTCGATCCCGAGACCTCCCAGTCTCCGCTGGAATTTCTGGCGCTGGCAAGGAAGCAGCTGGAATACGACGTGTAAGGGCTCCTTACTCTTTCCGAAGAGTAGGCGGACCGCTCCAGGCCGGAACCCAAGCGGAAAGCGGAGCGCCGCGCTGGACCGGCTCGCGGGCGGGAAAGGCGGCGGCGCCGTGGTTCAAATATTTGCGAAGAAAGCCCATAACCGTCTCCCAGTAAGCTTCGGGATCGGTAAGGATCGACATGCCGTGCTGGGCTCCCGGGACGATCAGCCGCTCCTTGTCGCCGGGAATCGCATCGTAAATTTCGGCGGCCATCGCCGTCGGAACGTAGGTGTCGTCGCCGCCGTGAATGAGCAGAATCGGCAGGCGGCTTTGCCGGAGCTGCCGGACCGCCGACGCTTCGCCGAAGAAAAAGCCCGCCCTCAGCTTGCAGATCATGCTGGTCAGCGGAAGAAGCGGGAAAGGCGGAAGCCGGAACATCTGCCGCAATTGATAGGCCAGAATGCCGACCGCCGAACTGTAGGCGCAGTCCGAGATGACGCATTTGACCTGCTCGGGAAGCGGTTCTCCGGCGGTCATCAGCACGGTCGCTCCCCCCATCGACACGCCGTGCAGCACGATCTGGGCCTGCGGTCCGATCCGGCGGATCAAATAGTCGATCCAGGCAGCGTAATCTCTGCGGTCGTGCCAGCCGAATCCGATATACGCCCCTTCGCTTTGCCCGTGCCCGCGATTGTCCGGCATGAGCACCCGGAACCCGCGTTCCTTGTATTCCTTGGCGAAGTACGCCATGTCTTCGCCTTTTCCCGAATAGCCGTGAGCGAGAACGATCGCACGGTCCGAAGGCTCTTCCGGCTCGAGATATTGGCCTCGCAGCTTCAGCCCTTCCTCCGACGCGATCTCTACCGGCTCGAACGGCTGGCTTCGGAACCATTCGCCGATCTGCCGTATCCGCTCGTCCTCCACTTTGGGCATGTTGGGGTCCGTCGCAAGGAACGGTTTGCGGTTGCGTTGTATCGCAAGCCGATACAGGCTGAAGCTAAACAATACGATCTGCGCGGCGAAAGCGGCCGCTCCGACGAGAACGATCATCCAGCCTCGAGTCATTCTTGTTGTCCTCCCAACGCTTCCCCTTGCGAACAAATCCCCCCTAGTTTGGCCCGATCAGGCGCCCGATCATACAGCAAGCTCCATCTTTCCCTGCCGCTTATCGGCTTACGTTCCCGCGGCCGGGCAGCCGATCGGGATCGACCTCTACTCTGATAAGTCAATGGGGGATAGCGGGCTGCTGCAAGTGCACGGGATGCACTTAGCGAGGTGCTCGGGAGCGGGGAACGGGATCCAAGTGCACGGGATGCACTTAGAGCGGCGTTCTGGAGCGGGGAACGGGATCCAAGTGCACGAGATGCACTTAGCGAGGTACTCGGGAGCGGGAAGCGGGATCCAAGTGCACGAGATGCACCTAGCGCGGCGTTCGGGAGTGGGAAGCGAGCTCCAAGTGCACGGGATGCACTTTGCGCGGCGCTCGAGGTTTGGAGCTGGCTCCACGTGCGCGAATCAAAGAAAAAGTCCGTCAAATCCCGTATTTTTCGGGCGACAGACTGATTTAAGTGCGACCTCTTATTTGGTAAGGGTCTAAAGACTGTTGTCCTAGATGCCCGACTTGCCCTTATTATTGCGAGGATAGCGCATTGCGCGTCGCAAGAATGTACTTGGCTTGGTCGAGCGGATTGACGCCGCGGCGGGGCCGCCGCGCGTCAACGTCGGGCGGGCAATCCCGGTACCCGTCGAACGAGACGGACAGCACGCCGCGTCCTTTGGTCATCGAGCCGAGCCGTGCCGGAAAATCAAGCGAGGTCGCGACCGGGAGCGTCCCTTCGAGCTCCATTCTCCCCTGTTCGAGAACCGGACTGTCGAAAGAGCCCCGCATCAGCATCAGCTCGTTCATCAATTTGCCCCCGAACTCTTCCGGAACCGACAGCTTAAAGCGCAGAATCGGCTCCAACAGCTTCGTTCCGATCCGGTCCAGGCCGTTCATGATGCCCATCGGCGTGGCCACGACAAAGTCGAGCGGGTGCGTATGCCAGACGTGGTGCTCGCCTTCGACCAGCGTGACCTTCAAGTCGGTCACTTCCCAACCCTTCAGCCCTTGCTGCAGCGCCTCCGGCACCCGGCGGGCCACCTCGTTCTGATAGCTCTCCAGCAGATGCTCCGGCCGGACGGCCGATTCGTACCGCACGCCGGTGCCCCGCTCGCCCGGTTCCATCCGAAAGCGCAGAATGGCCCAGCACGGCTTCGGCGCCAGATAGGCAACGTAGCCTTCGCCCGCCCCGGCCAGCGTCTCCTTATAAATGACGGAAGGCTCGCCGAACGTCACGTCCAGACCGAAACGGCTGTGCATGACATGCGTCAGCACTTCGATCTGAATCGGCCCCATCACCTTCAAATGCAGTTCGCGCTCGTCCTGCAGCCACTGCAGATCGAGCAGCGGATCTTCGTCCGCCAGCTCCTGGAACGCGGCCACGACGGCGGGATACTCCGCCTCGCTCCCCCAGCGCGCCTGCACCGTCAGCAGCGGAACGGCCAGCCGCCGCTCGCCGGGAACGCCCTCGGGCGCGCCGAGAATGTCGCCGATCCGCGCCCGGGACAAGCCGTATACCGCCGCGATATCGCCGGCCTCCAGCACCCCGACGTCCTCCGAACGCCGGCCGTCGATTTTGCGGATTTGCGTCACCTTGTCCGGCGCGTCCAGCGAATCGTTGCGGACCGTGTCGCGGTTGCGGATCGTGCCGCCGAACAGGCGAACGTACGCGATCCGCCCCATCGCCGGATCGCGCTCCAGCTTGAACACGAGTCCCGACACCGGCGCGTCGGGGTCTCCCGCCGGAGCCGGAAGCCAACGGACCATCGCGTCCATCAGCCGCTCGACGCCGATGCCCAGGCCCGAAGCGCCGAACAGGACCGGGTACAGCTCCGAAGCCCGCACATTGGCCTCGAACGCGGCGGCCGTCTCGGCATCCGTCAGCTCACCGAGCTCGAAGTACCGCTGCAGAAGCCCCTCGTCCCGCTCGGCCACCGCTTCGTGCAGAAGGCGACGAAACGGCTCGTACCAGGGGGAACTGTCCGAATCGGTAGCCGAAACGGAGACAGACAATCCGCCCGACATCCCGGCCTCCCCCTGCTCCGGCAGCAGCTCGATCGAGCCGCCGAAAGCCGCCTCCGTTCCGATCGGCGCCTGAACCGGCACCGCTCCCGGAGACAGCAGGCGGCGAATCTGCACCAAGGCCGCCGCCGGGTCGGCTCCGATCCGGTCCAGCTTGTTAACGTAAAGCAGCGTCGGAATGCCCATCTCCCGCAAGGCGTGCCAGACGACTTCCGTCTGCGCCTGGACGCCTTCGGCCGCGGAGACGATCAGCACCGCGCCGTCCATGACGCGCAGCGACCGTTCCACCTCCGACAGGAAATCGACGTGCCCCGGCGTGTCCACCAGGTTGACGCTGACGCCCCGCCATTCGAACCGCGTGACCGCCGCTCTTACCGAAATGCCCCGTTCCCGCTCCACGTCCAGCCAGTCGGTCTGCGCCGTCCCTTCGTCGACGCTGCCCGGCTCGCGAATCCGGCCGCTGCGGTATAAGATTTGTTCGGTCGTCGTCGTTTTGCCCGCATCCACGTGGGCGAAAATGCCGATATTCCTCCTGGGCCGCCCCAAGCCGGCCTCGCTCGTTCCGCTCATTCGCTTATCCCCTTGTCCGGTCTTGCCGCGGCTGCGGCAGCGGGTTTCCCCGCCCCCGACGCAGTCGCGATTCTCCCCTGAAGTTCTACGTCCATTGTACGCCATCTCTTCCCGGAGTCAATTTTCGAAGCGCCGCCGGGAAATAGTAAGAAGCAGCGCCAGAACTTACAGGCAAGGAGACTCCCATGAAAGCCATCGCCCGAATTTATGCCGGCGATCTTCGCCGGATCGTCACGAATCCGGCCGCCGCCGTCATCATCGCCGGCTTGGCCGCGCTGCCTTCGCTCTATGCATGGTTCAATATCGAGGCGTCCTGGGACCCGTATGGACAGACCGGCCGGCTGCCGGTCGCGGTGGTGAACCGGGATGCCGGCACCACCGTGCGGGGAACGCCGGTCAACGTCGGCAAGGAGGTCGTCGCCGCCCTTCGGCAGAATCCGAAGATCGGCTGGGAATTCAAGGACGAAGCGGAAGCGATGCGGGGAGTGAAGTACGGGGACGACTATGCGGCCATCGTCATTCCGCCCGAATTTTCGGCCCGGCTCGCCACCGTGCTGGAGGAGACGCCGCAAGCCGCCGAGATCGATTATTACGTCAACGAGAAAATCAACGCCATTGCGCCCAAGATCACGTCGAGCGGGGCGACCGGCATCGTGGAGGAAGTCAGCAGCCGGTTCGTGGAGACGGCGAACGGCATTATTTTCAACATCTTTAACCAGGTAGGAAGCGAATTGGAGGCGAATCTTCCGGAGATCGAGAAGCTGGAGTCGCTGATCTTCGAATTGGAGGACAAATTTCCGGAGATCCGCGCGGCCGCGGACACGGCGCAGTTGGACTTGGAGAAGCTGAACGGGATCGTCGGGACGGCGCGCCGGCGCCTGCCGGAAGCCGCCAAGCTGGTCACGGACGGCCAGGCTCTGGCAGGCAAAGCGCAAACCGCTCTGCAGCAGGTCGGAGCCGCGCTGAGCGGTCTTGCCCCCGGCATCAAGCAGGACCTCGTCCTGCTCCGCGGGCTTGCGGGCGCGGCGGCCGACGCGTCTCATCTGTTGGCGAACGCGAGCGCGGACCCGCAAGCCGCCCGCGCGGCGCTGGCCGGCGCAGCCGACCGGGCCGGGGCCGCCGCCGATGCGATCGGCCGGATCGCCGATCTGCTCGGACAGGTCGATGCCCTCGCGTCCGCTCATCCGCTTGCCGGCCCGATCGCCAAGCTGAAGGAGGCCGGGGACAGCTTTCGCAACGAGGCGACGGCGCTGAAAGCGCTGGAAACCGCCGTCTCGCAAGGTCAGACGCCGGCCAAGGAGCTTGCCGACCGGGCCTCGAACGCTGCCGAGCAAGCGCGCAGCCGGCTGGATGACTGGATCGGGAGCTACGACACCGTCGTCGTCCCGCGCGTCAATCAGGCCGTCCAACAGGCCGGGACCGTGGCAGGCAACGCGCAGAAGGCGCTCGCGGAAGCCGTTCAGGCCCTCCCCGAGGTGCAGGATATTTTAAATCGCGCGTCGCAAGGGCTGGCCGTCGGAACGAAGGGCCTTGCCGCCATCCGGGCCGAGCTTCCCGCCGCCGAACAGAAAGTCAGGGAGCTGGCGGACAAGATCCGCGCGTTCCGGCAGGAAGGCAACCTGCGCGAGCTGATCGCCTTGCTGCGGCATAATGCGCAGCGGCAGAGCGAATTTTTCGCCAAACCGGTCGTCCTGAAAGAAAACCAGATGTTCCCCGTCGGCGGCTACGGCTCCGCGATGTCGCCCTTCTTCTCGACGCTGTCGCTCTGGGTCGGGGCGCTGCTGCTCGTCTCCCTGCTGTCCGTGGACGTGCACGAGCCCGGCGCGGCTTACCGGACCCATGACGTATACTTCGGGCGGTACCTCACCTTTGCCACATTGGCGGCGGTGCAGTCGCTGATCGTTACGCTCGGGGATATCTGGCTGCTCGGAACGCACGTTGCCGCCAAGGGCTGGTTCATCCTGTTCGGAGTCGGGCTCAGCCTGCTGTTCATGCTGATGGTATACACGCTGGTCTCCGTCTTCGGCAACGTCGGCAAGGCGATGGCCATCGTCCTGCTCGTGCTGCAGCTGGGCGGGGCCGGCGGGACGTTCCCGATCCAGCTCGCGCCGGCGTTCTTCCGCGCCATTCATCCTTTTTTGCCGTTCACGTACGGCATCGGCCTCATGCGGGAAGCGGTCGGCGGCATTCTGTGGGACGCGGCCTTCGAAGACATCGTCCGGCTATGCGCCTTCGCCGCCGGCGCGCTCGTTCTCGGCCTCGCGCTGAAACGGCCGATGGAACGGCTGACGGCCGGCATGGTCGCCAAGGCGCGGGAGAGCCGGCTTATTCACTAAACCTTCAATCGCCCTTGATGTCGCCGTACAGCCGCCGGGTCACTTCGGACGGCCCGATGCCGAGCTCGCCGAGCTTCTCGGTCAACTGTAGGTACACCCGAGCCACCTCGTCGTGCTTGCCGATCGCCGAATATCCTTTCATGAGCAGCCGGTACGCTTCTTCGTCGTAAGGGGACGCGGCCAGCTGCTCCTGCGCGACCGCGATCAGCCGGTTCCAGTCGGCGTTCCGCTCGCAGCGCTTCGCCAGCTCCAGCCGCAGCTCGCTGACGGCCTGTTCGAGCTTCCGGTTGTCTTCTTCGGCCCAGACGTAATCTTCCGCCCGGAACAGCGGGGCCTGGTACAGCGACAGCGCGCGCTCCAGCTCCCCGGTCTCCGGTTCGGCCGAGCTCTTGGCCGCCCGGATGGCGCCCGTCAGGCAATCGTAGTCCGTCTTGAGCAGTCCCGGCGTAAGATAGTAAGCCTCTCCTTCGTACTTCAGCGCATCCTCGTATCCGAGCTGGCGCAGGTCTTTCCGGAGAAAGCTGACGCAAGTATGCAAGTACACTTTGGCCTTCTGGTAATGCTCGTCCGGCCACAGCGCGTCGACGATGAGGTCCCGCGGAAGCCGCTCCTGCCCGCGCAGAGCGAGCATCGCGAACAGCTCCTTCTCTTTGCCCGTCCGCCACCTTAACCGCTCCTGCCCGACGCCTTCCACGGCGATCTCGCCCATCAGCCGCACGTTCGGAGCGTGGCCGGCGGCGGCAGGCTTCGCAGAAACGGCAGCCGATTCCTCGGGCCGCCGCGTATCCCTTTTCAAACGTTGAATGGTTTTGGCCAGGCGCTCCGTCTCCAGCGGCTTCAGCAGGTAGTCGACCGCGTCCCGGTCGAACGCGGATATCGCATATTGATCATAAGCCGTTACGAACACGATCTGCGCCCGCAGGTTCTCGCTGCCCATCCTCTCCGCGAGCTCCAGCCCGTTCATGCCGGGCATCTCGATGTCCAGAAACGCCACGTCCGGATTGGCGGCATGCAGCCGCTCCATCGCGTCGAACCCGTTGCTCGCCGAGCCGACGACCTCGACTTCCCCTGTCCGCTCCAGGAACAAGCGGAGCAAATTCAACGCATGCTCTTCGTCATCCACAAGAAAAGCCCGGATCATCGCTTCTCCCCTCCTTGCCTATCGTCCGTCCCGATCTTCGCGGGAATCGGAAGCCAAATCGTCACTTTCGTCCCTTGGCCGGGAACGCTCGCCAGCTCCGGCAAGCGCCCCGTCCGGTGGCGAACCCTTCGCATAATGTTGGCCAGCCCGACGCCTTCCCCGGTCCCGCCGTCCCGTTGAACCGCCTGCAGCCGTTCGGCGGCCATGCCGACGCCGTCGTCTTCCACCGTGATGCGGATCTGCCCCGGATGCAAGGCGAGCCGCAGCCGGACCGTCCCTCCTTCCACCTTGGGAGCGACTCCGTGCCGGATCGCGTTCTCGACGAGCGGCTGAACGGTCAGCGGCGGAATCGGAGTATCGAGCAGCCGCTCGTCGGCCTCGATCTCGAGGGTAAGCCGCTTGCCGAAGCGCTCCTTCTCAATATCGGCATAAGCCCGCACGAGCTCCATCTCCTTGCGAAGCGTCACGGTCTCGTCCGGCCCGTTCTGATGGAAGATCATGCGCAAATACCGGCTGAACACGGCCAGAAGCTCGCCGGCGCGAGGGCCGTCCGTGTAGCAGAGCGACATGATCGTGCCCAGCGCATTGTACAGGAAATGGGGCTTGATCTGCGACTGCAGGAACGCCATCTCGCTCGCCGCCGCTTCTTTGGCCAGCCGCTTCATCGTCAGCAGCGTGCGGATCCGCACCCGGATCTCCCCGGCGTCTAGCGGCTTCGATACGAAGTCGTTGCCTCCGGCCGCGATGGCGGCGGAGACGTCGGCCGGCGTGCTCCGGGACATCAGGAACAGAATCGGCAGCTCCATCGGCGTATGGACCTCCCGAATTCTTCGGCCGGTCTCGAAGCCTCCGGATCCGGGAAGCATCACGTCGAGCAGCGCGAGGTCCGGCCGCCGCGGCGAGTCGACGACCCGCCACACCTCGGTGTCGGAATGGGCGGTTACGACCCGGTATCCTTCCATGGCGAGCAGCTCCGTCAGCCACTCCAGATGGCTGCTCAAATCCCCCGCTACCAGAACGCAGCCGGCCTCTCCTCCCGCAAGCCCTTCTCGGAGCTCTTCGTCCGGCTCCTCTTCCGGACCGGGCTCCCAACCCGCCTCCGACCCGGCTGCCGTTTCGCCGCGGGCGTCGCCGATTCCGGGCGGGATCGCCGGCGGGAGCTCCGTTGGGATCGATACCAGAAAACGCGGAGCGACGCCCGGATCGAAGGCCGATGCGACCAGTTCTCCGTCCATCAGACGAACCAGCTCGATCGCCGTCATCAGGCCGACGTCCGCATCTTCCTCGCGCATCGACTCCTCCCGGACCCCGGAGACGCCCTTCTGCAGTCTCCCGTAGGGTCTATCCCCTTCTTCGCCCCGTATTTCGACCTTCACGTTCTCGCCATCTATCCGGGCGGCGATCGTCACGCTTCCTCCCTCCGATCCGCGCATGCACTGATCCAGCAGATTGGAAAGCACTTGCATGAGCCGGCTCTCGTCGGCCCGGACGTAGCGCGCGGCCGGGTCGATCCCGCTCATCAAGGCGATGCCCTGCTCCTTGGCCTGAAACCCGTACACCTCGAATGCGGTGCGAACGCAAGCCTCGAGGTCGACCCGCTCCAGCCGCACGACCAGCCTTCCTTCCCTCAGCTTCGCAAGATCGATCAGATCGTTCACCATGTTGGCCATTCGGTAGGCGATATTCCGAATGGTCAGAGCCTTCTCCCGGGCCCGCCGGCCCGCCGCCGTCGGCGCGGGCTCCTCCAGCGCCGCCTGGGACAAGCCGATGATGCCGTGAAGCGGCGTGTTCAGCTCGTGCGACGTTCGCAGCAGAAACTCGTCTTTTTTCTGATCCTCGATTTGCAGCCGCTTCGTCAGGGCCACCATGGACGTGTACGTTCGATAATAGCGATACGCCAGCTGCGCGATGACAAGAACGACGAAGAGCAGAACCAGGAAATAGGTAAGCCCCGTGGACGCCGGACGAAAGCCCTGGAAGAGAAACAGATTGATCTGGAACAGCGCCAGGCAGGCGATCGCCGGGATGAACATTTGAATTTCCGTTTTCCCGTAGGGGCCGTATCTGCCCTGGACGTATAAGCGGACCAACAGGAACAGAAGCAGCCCGAACGCCGCGGGAAAAGAATACATGAACGTCTCCAGAAGCTGCGTATAGACCCGGTACGGAAGAACCGCGATCGCCGCGCAGTATGCCGCATACGCGACGGAGAGCCCGGCCATGATGCCGCGCCCCGCGCCAAGCTCGAAAGAACGGAGCGTATAAACGGCCAATAGCGGGAACGTGGCGAAAATGGTGAAATCTTTGATTTTCCAGGCAAGCTCGAACGGCACGTCCGGGAACATCTGCATGAACGTCCTCTCGCCGTTGAACCAGATCGCGATGCCGAAAAAGAAAAAGAACAAACCGAAAAACAAAAACGTCGAGTTGCGGTTGAATAGCCCGTACAGCACCAAGAACAAGACGCTGAAAATGAGCAGAACGATGACGCCCGTCCACTCAAGCGAGATTTGGGCCTGTCGGACGGTCGCCAGCTCGTTGCTCAGCCCGAGCGTCAGCGGGGACACGATGCCGCCGCTCTTATATTCGTAATTCGCCACTTGCACGACGATGTCGAGCGTGCCGTCGGCCGGGACGGGAAACGAACCCAAATGGGGCGCGTTGCCGGGTTCGTATTCCGCCCTGCTCGCCGCGGGAAGCCCGGACTGGCCGATCAGTCGTCCGTTCACGTAGATCCGGTCCGAGAAGCGAATGATCTTCTTCTGGATGGCGAGCAGCTCGTCCGTCGGCCGGACCTTGACGCGCAGCCTGTACGTTCCGTAGCCATGCGCGCGCATGCCGGAATCGCCGTTCCAGACCGAAGGGACCCGCAAATGAGCCGGCGCGGGACCGGATCGGCCGGCCAAGTCCTCCGGCCCCAGCAGCTGGTTCGGATAGAATTCCCATTCGCCGTTCAAGGGAAGAACGCCTTGCCGGGCGAAGTCCCAGCCGGTCAAATCCAGATCGCCTCCGCGAGCCGTCGGCGCGCCGGTCCCGCCGCCGCCAAGGATGAACATCAGCGCGATGGCGAGCGCGGCGCAAAGCGACACGACGACCAAGTATCGATCCGCGATCCATGCCCTCATCCGCTCACCGCCGATCCTCTGCGTTTTCCTCAGAATTAGATTACCTTTTCTCATGAACCGGGTACAGCAATTTTTCGACCAGTTCCGCCAGCCTTCCGGGCAGAATCGGCTTCACCACGTAGTCCTTGGCGCCAGAGTGAATCGCCTGGATGACGGTCTGCTGCTGGCCCATGGACGAGCAGATCACGATCTTCGCCTGAGGATCGAATCGACGAATCGTCTTCATCGCCTGAAAGCCGTCCAGCACGGGAAGCGCCAGATCCAACGTGAGCAGATCGGGGCGATGCTCCATGTAGAGACGAACCGCGTCCTGCCCGTTCGCGGCCTCCGCCACCACGTCGTAGCCGGACGATTCGAAAAAGCGTTTGAGAATTTTACGCATGGAAACCGTCTCGTCGACGATCATGATTTTGCCCGGCACTTGCCTCGCCTCTTTCTCCGTCCCGGAAGAGACACCCTCCGCCTCTCCCCCTCCTTCTACTATGAACGATCGTTCTTAACAACCGCTGAACACGACGCGGCTTAAATGATTTTGATTTGTTGTTCGTGCTAATCAAAAAACCACTCCGACAGTTAATGCCGGAGTGGTCTTATCCCATTAGCTGATTAATATGCTCGCTTCTTTTCGACCATCATATAGTTTGCACTTCATATTCATTAAAGGAGTTAATTATACCGGGGCGAATCGGCTTTTCTGAATCATTAAGAACAGCGAAATGCTTTGAGTAGGGTCTTCGATTTTCCTTCGTTTCTCTTGAAGTCATGAACATGTCGTTTACAGTTATCATGGAGTGCGATGCGAAACATCGTTAGCAGCACATTCCGAAGCCTGGCACCGTGCGCTAACGATGCAAATCATCGCATCGGGAGCCCCTTCGGCAGACTTCGGCGGCGAGCCTGTGCGCTTGCGATGCGAAACATCGTTAGAAGCATATTCCGAAGCCTGGCACCGTGCGCTAACGATGCAAATCATTGCATCGTGAGCCCATTCGGCAGACTTCGGCGGCGAGCCTGTGCGCTTGCGATGCGAAACATCGTTAGCAGCACATTCCGAAGCCTGGCACCGTGCGCTAACGATGCAAATCATCGCATCGGGAGCCCCTTCGGCAGACTTCGGCGGCGAGCCTGTGCGCTTGCGATGCGAAACATCGTTAGCAGCACATTCCGAAGCCTGGCACCGTGCGCTAACGATGCAAATCATCGCATCGTCATAACCCTCCCTGTAATATGAATATGCGTACGGGAAACTTCAGTGCCGTCTGGATTAGGTATCCATACGTAGAAGATTGACTGACTTTTTATAACGGGTTTGATAACGCCTCAACACATCGGATAAGTCCCTGCGTTCGACTGGTTCCCTGAGGGACGGGGATTTCGAACTTAAGGCGAAATAAAGCTTTGCGTTATCGCCTTGAATAGCACCTGCTTGTCTATTTTTCATCAGCTAACTAATTCATAAGCCCGATATCGTCCAGCATCGCTTGTCCCTGATGTCCGGAGAACGCGAAGCCGATCTCCTTGAGCCGATTCGGGTCCAGGGAAGGATTGGCCTGTAGGAATTCGCTCAAGGGAATCTCATACGTCTGCAAGGCGGACTCGACCGAATGGCTGTACTTGCCGTCCGCCATCGTGTTCTCCAGCCAGCCCAGCCAAGTGAACGTCGTGCGGGGCGACGGCTGGACGGACATGACGCGGCTGAGCGGCACGCTCGCCGTCTCGCCCCCATCGTCCTTCAGCGTGACGGTGAGTTGGGGAAGAGGCGGCGTCTTTCCCTTGCCCGGCTGTCCGTCCCAAGCCAGGTCGGACATGGAAAAGACCACGAAAGACGCAGGCGCCGAAGCCGTCTTGCTCGTTGATACGGCCAAGCCTGCCGAATCCGCGCCGACGGCGTCGTCGGTGCCGGTTGCATTCGCCGCGTCGCCTGCTTCGGAGGAATCCGGCATCGCGAACGTGCCGTCGGCGACCAGCGAATACGAGCCGCCGTCGGGCGACCAGCGGAGCACGACGCCGTGATTCGCCGTCTCGTCGCCGTTCCGGTCGTGCGCGTCTTCCACCGCCGCCGTGATCGAACCGTCCGTCCGCGAGGCGGCGGAGACGATCTGCTGCCGGCCTCCGCCGTCCTCGTAGCGGGCCAGCGCCTGGAACGAGCCGTTCTCGTACCGGCTCACGTATTCGGTGTCCGGCAGAAAGGAAGCCCCCGCCCGCGCGTCCCGGAACAAAGCCGTGTAATCTCCCCCTCGTCCCAGCGCCGTATCCAGAAACGCCGACACGTAAGCTTTGGCGATCTGTCTCTGGTCGTCTCCGGACAGCTCCGGATCGCGGAGGAACAGGCTCGCCGGGAGCGAATCGTCCTTCGCTCCCCAAGACGTGTTGAACTGGCCGTGGTTCGCCCCCCCGATCCGCAGCGCCGCCTTGAAGCCGGACGCCGCGGAAGAGAAGTCGGCTCTCCCGTATTGCCGCTCGCCGTAGAACGAGCTGATGTCGCCGTCGGCCGCGCCCTGCAGCACAAGGTACGAAACGTCGTGCAGCCGGGCGAACTTGCCGTCCACCATCGTATCGGTCGGGGCCAGCGCCGCTACGGCCCGCACTTGATATCCGGAAGAATCGGGCAGGCTGCGGTCGCCCGCGAACCACTCGTCGGCATCCGCCGCCATGGCGACCGCCTGACCGCCGCGCGAATGGCCGAGCAGAGCGACCGACCGGAAGTCGATCTTGCCGTAGAACGGCGTGGACGGATCGGCGGCGAACCGTTCCAGCTGGCCGATATGCTGGAGCAGCATCCAGGCCCGCGGCTTCATATCCTCCTTCGGAATTCCAGACCATACGGAGTAGTTCAGGAAGTTCTCGTCGACGGAGATCGCGATGTAGCCGCGGCTCGCGAGCAGTTCGCCGAGGTAGGCGTAGCCCGCGTCCGAGAAGTCCTCCATCAGATGGTTGCCGTGTACCATCAGCACGACGGGGAACGGCCCGTCTCCTTCCGGCATCCATACTCTTCCGTTCAGCGGCAGGTTCTTCTGGTCGAAGCCCCAGAACAGGGTTCTGAGCGTCGACCAATTCCGAATGTACGCAGAGGCGTCGACGGACGAGGATACGAGCGTCGCATCCGCTCCGAATTCGGAGCGGTGCCGGTCTTTGCCGCTGCCGTAAGTGAAAGACCGGACCGCGTAGCTTCCCTCGGCCGAAGGGTCGGCGGCGCTCAGCGGCTCCACGGCCTCGATCGCGGCGTAGGAGTCGTCCGCGTCGAAGGACGCCGGGAGCGCCGCGCTTCCGCCCGAAGGCCATACATCCGCGGCGACCGGCACGCCGATCCCGAGCGCGAGGACAAGCAGGGCGGCTGTCTTCTCGCGCGGGCCGAACCGGCGGCTCGCGGCGATGCCGGTCAGCCAGCCTGCGACGGCTCCGGCCAGCAAGTAAAGCACGGCAGCGACGACGGAGAAAAGCAAGCCCAAATCGGCATAATCGAGAATGGAGATCAGAATCGCAGCCGAGTAGAGGGTCCCGGCGATCGTCAGCGGGGGCAACGGCCAGCCGACGAGCCGGTGCAGCCAGGCGACGGCCCAGCCCGCCAGCGCCAACCCGGCCGCATAAAGCAGCACGGCCGCCGCGATATCGACGCCGGCGCCCAGTCCGGTCGGCGCGCCGAGCACGCCGACGGCGGCTCCGGCCGCCCCGGCGACCGAGACCCCGCCGAAGACGGCCCGCCACAGGCCCCTGTCCAGCCGGTACGGGCGCTTGAGCTCCCATCTCGGCCAGGGCCGCCTTTTCACGGACGGTTGCGCATAATCTATCGCTATCGTCTCGTTGTTCATACGAATTCCTCGTTTGATAGGACTTGATGTTCCATGCAAAAAATATACGCAACGCAGCTTAAATCAAACTTAAATCGTTCGAGAAAACACAGATTCGGAAACCTGGTAAAAAAATCACGCAAAGCCGAAACCATTCTCGCATCGGAGGATCCTTGATCCGCTAAGCGGCATGCCGCAAAAGAGAGGAAGCGGCAATCGTTCGCAAGGCGCAAGCTCCGGATGCCTATCGCCCGCCGCGAACCCGGAATTGTTCCGGCGTCATGCCGGACGCCTTGAAGAAAGCCCGGTAGAACTGGCTGGGGCTGGAGAAGCCGGTCTCGAGGCCGATGTCGGTGACGGTGCTGTCCGTCTCCGCCAGGCGCCGTTTGGCGTCCTCGATTCTCGTGCGCAGAACGTATTGGTAGGGAGACAGGCCCGTGAACGCCTTGAAGGAACGGATAAAATGGAACCGGCTCTGCAGCGCGATCGCCGCCAGCTCGTCGATCCGCAGCGGCTCGGCGAAATGCTCCCGAATGTGGGCGAGCACCCGGGCCAGGTGACGCTCTTGGCCTTCCGCGCCGGACCAGATCGGCGCCTCGTTCCCCCCGTTCATATGGCTGCCCCGCAGCTCGCGGTGCAGAAAGCGAAGAATGCGCGTCTCCAGTTCGTCCACGGCGAGCGTATCGAGGCGATCGCGCGAGAACATCTCCCCGGACCAGGAGCGGAAATGGTCCAGCGCTTGCCGCGGATCGACCGACTGGCGGAACGACAGCTCGACCGGCGCTCCGGCGCCGATCCGGTTCAAGCTTCCCCGGTCCACCTGTACGATCAGAATTCCCGAGCCTTCCTCGATCGTGAACGAATGCCGGTCCTGCGGATATTGGACGAGCGCCTCGCCCGCCGTCAAATCGTAGGTGACGTTCTCATGGGTAAAAGCGCAGGCTCCGTATAGAGGAATCGACACCTGAAATTGGTCTTCGTGCAAATGAGGCGTGTTCTCGAACTTCTCGTCGATTCTCCACACCTGCATTCGCGGCGTCGCTATGGTCATTTGCATTCGGCATCACCGCCTCCATTATAGCAAATGTTGCGCCCCGGCCAGGCAATAATCTCGGCGACGGCTCTTTTCTTCCCCTTTAAGATAAGGGAATCAAAGAGAAGGAGAGATTCCCATGCCGATCGTAACCGCCGCGGACCCCGCCGGCGCCGCGAGCCGCACCGCCTTCCGGATGCTGCTCGGCGTCAGCGCGGCCCATCTGCTGAACGACGCCATGCAGTCCGTCGTTCCGTCCGTCTTCCCGCTGTTCCGGGAGTCGATGCATCTCAGCTTCGCCGAAGTGGGGTGGGTTGCTTTTACGCTGAACATCACCGCCTCCGTGCTTCAGCCGCTCATCGGGGCTTATACCGACCGCCGGCCGATGCCGGCCTTGCTTCCCTTAGGCATGGCGTTCACGCTGCTCGGCATGGTCGGCTTGGCCTTCGCGCCGAGCCTCTGGTTGCTGCTGGCCGCCTCCGCGCTCATCGGCATCGGCTCGTCCGTCCTGCATCCCGAATCGTCCCGGGTCGCCCATCTGGCGGCGGGGCGAAGCCGCGGCTTCGCCCAATCCGTGTTCCAGGTCGGCGGCAATGCCGGGCAGGCGATCGCCCCGCTGCTCGTCGCCTTCGTCGTGACGCCGCTCGGCCAGCGCGGCTTTCTGTGGTTCATCCTGCTGGCCGTCGCCGGCATCTTCATCCAGTCCGGCATCGCCCGCTGGTACGGTCGCCAGTCCGGTCCCGCGAGCCGAGGCGGCTCCCGGCACGCGGCCGCGGCCGGAGCCGTCCCTCGGACCAAGCTGTTCGTCGGCAGCGTGCTCGCGATCCTGATTCTGATGCTGTTCTCCAAGTTCGTCTATCTGGCCGGCATGACCGGGTATTACTCGTTCTACTTTATGGATCGCTATGAGCTGCCGCTCGGCCGCGCCCAGATCTGCCTGTTCGCGCTGCAGTTCGCCGGCATGGTCGGCACGTTCGTCGGCGGCCCGCTGGCCGACCGGTTCGGCCGCAAGAACGTCATCTGGTTCTCGATCTTCGGAACCGCGCCGTTCTCGCTGCTTCTGCCTCATGCCGGTCCGATCGGCGCCGTGCTGCTCTGCCTGGCCATCGGCTTCATCCTGATGTCCGGCTTCTCGGTCATTATCGTTTACGCCCAGGAACTGCTCCCCGGCCACGTCGGAACGGTCGCCGGCCTGTTCTTCGGACTGGCGTTCGGACTCGGCGGGCTCGGCTCGGTCGTGCTGGGCAAGCTGGCCGACTCCGTCGGGGTCTCTTCCATGATCCACGTATGCGCGTTTCTGCCGCTGCTCGGCGCGCTGGCGCTGTTCCTGCCGCGGGATTCCGCCCTGATGGGCGTACCCGATACAAAAAAATTTTCCAATCCCGCCTGAAGAGCAGGTATAATCAGAGCAGGCCGTCTCCGCAAAATCCGACAATTTCGTGAACGGAACGGAACTCTGTGACAGCGAGGACGGGACCGGCATGCAGCATCACATTCATGGCTCTTACGACATGATGTTGGTTGTTTTCTCCTACGTCGTCGCCGTCGTCGTCTCCTACACCGTGCTCGATCTCGCGGGCATCGTCCGGGCGGCGAACGGCGGGCGGCGATGGGGATGGATCGCGTTCGGCGGCAGCGTCATGGGGCTGGGCATCTGGTCGATGCATTTTATCGGCATGCTCGCGTTCTCGCTTCCGATCCCGGTCGCCTACGATCTGCGCCTTGTGGCGCTGTCCGTGCTTCCCGCCATCTTCGGCTCCTTAGCCGCTCTCGGCTTCGTCGGCCGCCCGAAGCTGACGACCCGCGGGCTGTTCGGCGCGGGAACGGTGCTTGCCTGCGGCATTTCCGCGATGCACTATATCGGCATGTCCGCCGTGCAGATCGACATCGCCTACCGCCCGTCCTTCTTCGCGCTTTCCATTCTGATCGCTTTCGGAGCATCATTGGCCGCGCTTTGGCTTTCTTTATATTTTCAGAACGGCGGAAGCCGCCCGTTCCGCGAAGTCTCCCAGAAGATCGCCAGCGGGCTGATCATGGGAGCCGCGGTCGTGGGCATGCACTATACCGGAATGGCAGCCGCCCGATTCCACGCCGGGGACAAGGCGCACGCCGCTTCCGGCATGATTCTCGCGCAGCATTGGCTCGCCTACTTCATCGCCGCGGGCACGCTGCTCTCGCTCGGGCTGTCGCTGCTCGGCATCTATATCTCCAAGCGGCTCTCGTACAAAGATTCCGAGATTCGCGAGACTCGCGAGGAGGTCGTTCGCAAGAACCGGGAGCTTCAGGAGCTTAACGACCGGCTGGAAGAGCTGGTTCGGGAGCGAACCGAACAGCTTCTGCTCGCGCGCGACGAAGCGATCCGGGCCAACCGGATCAAGAGCCAATTTCTCGCCAACATGAGTCACGAGCTGCGGACGCCGCTTAATGCCATCATCGGCTACAGCGAGATGCTCATCGAAGAAGCGGAGGATTCCGGGCTGGAGCAGTTCTCCCGGGATTTGGAGAAGATCGGCCAGTCGGGCAAGCATCTTCTGGCGCTGATCAGCGATATTCTCGACATTTCCAAGATCGAAGCGGGCAAAACGGAGTTTTATTACGAGGAATGCGATCTGAGCGCTCTCGTCCGGAACTTGCTTCCGACCGTGACGCCGATGATCGAAGGCGCCGGCAACCGGTTCGCCTCCCGCTGCGAGCCGGGCACTCTCACGACCGATGTCGTCAAGCTGCGTCAAATTCTCATCAATCTGCTGAGCAACGCCGCCAAATTCACGAAGAACGGGAACATTGAGCTGGACATCGCCCCGGAAGACCGGGAGGGACGCGCCGGCTACCGCTTCCGGGTGACCGATACCGGCATCGGCATGAGCGGCGAGCAGATGGAAAGGATTTTCCAACCGTTCACCCAAGCGGACTCGTCGACGACGCGCAAATACGGCGGCACCGGTCTCGGTCTCGCCATCAGCCGAAGCTTCTGCCTCGGCATGGGCGGCGATATCGAGGTCCGCAGCGAACCGGGGCGCGGCAGCGCCTTCACGTGCTGGCTTCCTTCCCGGCCGAATTCGCCGGCCTAACCCTCCCGCCGCGGCAACGTCAGTACGGCATATCGTCGTCCCGCTCCGACCGGCGGGACCGCTGCCGCTCGTCCATCCGCCGCAGCACCTCGTCGATCTCGTCCGGGTACAGCAGCTCGACCGGCGAAAGTCCTTTCTCGAATTGGAACGTATCCCCCTCGATCAGCACGACGTACCGGCCGTTCATGCGGGCGAAATGCACGCAATCCCCGTAATGGGCCAGCTTCCCCTTGACCGCGATCTCGTCCAGCTTGAACTTCAAATCCAGCTCCGGCTGGTATTCGGTCAATTGCGCCGTCGCTTGCGCCACGTCTTCATGCGTCCACTTCTCCTGCAGCTGCCGCTTCTCCCCGGCCGCCCATACTTCCAACTGGGACTCTTCTCTCCTGCGCTCCGGGCTCCAGCTGCCTGAAGCCTGCGATAGCGGCTCGGATCGCTGCGTCTCATATGGATCGGTCTCCAGGAGCGGTTGCGGTTGTTCCGGCAGCTCCGCCCCTTCCCCCGCTTCGGACTCGCGGGAAGCCTCGTACGCGGGGACCGGAACAGGGGCCGCTCCCGGCGCGAAGTCGCCCTGCCACTTCGAATCCATATACTGCTGCACCATTCCGAGCACCTGGTCCGTCACGATCTCCGGCTTCGACTTCTCATACGTGACGTACTTCAGAAAATCCTCGAAATACCGAGCGTGCGAAGCCTGGTGTATTTTCAGCTCGAACGGCTCGAGCATCCCTTCCTCCGGCATGTGCGGATATTGGATCGACTTGATGTTGCGGGCGCTGATCGCCATCTCGACCTTGGAGATCAGGCTCCGTTCGTCGGAGACGCGGGCGATCTTCGATTCGAAGTCGCACTTGAGCACGAACACGAACGGCTCGTCGAACAACTCGTTCAGCTTGGCCGAAGCCACGATAAAAGCGCCGCCGCGAACCGCGCTCGTGTCCATGTAGATCCGCAGCATATCGTCGCAGGTCGCGTGGAACTGCTGCTTGTCCGCCGCTTCCCGCAGCCTTCGGAACAGATTATAGTTCGGATTGCTGTCCAGTTCGTGGCCCGGCTCCAGGATGAACCGGCCGATCTTCGTCGGCGCATTGTCCGTCTCGGAATGAACCTCCGCCTTGCGCTTGCCGATTCGGGTAAATTCGCTGTCCAGGAACGACTTGATCTCGCTGTCCTCGTATCCGAAATGATCGAGCGTCTGATAATGCTTATACCGCTTGATCGGGTCCTGCTCTTGGCTGTCCTGATGAATGACAAAGAACGATAGGAATTGGATGGAAAATTTCATGGCGGCTCCCCTACGATTCATGTTGTTCCATCATAGCACCCGTTCCGCCCGGCGTTCAATGCCCGTCCTCCGACCAGTCGGCGTGCGACCCGGGCCGCATGGCATTCCCGACCCGAGGGCGTCCTCCCCCCGATCCGTCCGTGGTAGCATGAAGCAACAAGCAACGAGTATGGAAGGGGAGATTATGGTGGGCCGTCTTTTCCTTACATCCCGATGGGCCTCGCTCAGCCTGCTGCTGACCGTTCCGCTGCTGAGCCTTATCTACCTATATGTCAATCGAATGAACCTGCCCGCTCTTAGCCTGGAGACCGGCTTGGACCGCCGAATCCCGTTCGTCCCGGCGTTTATCCTGCCGTACTTGGGCTGGTTCGCGTTCCTGCTGGCCGCCTTCGTCTATCTGGCGTTCCGGGACCGCCGCCTGTACCTTCGGACGCTGCTGCGCTTCGACATCGGCCTGCTCGCCTGCTACGTCGTCTATCTGTTCTGCCAGACGACCGTGCCGCGTCCAGTCGTCGCCGACACAAGCTGGCTGAACCATCTCGTCCTCTTGGTATACCGCAACGACGAACCCGTGAACTGCTTTCCGAGCACGCACGTACTGACTTCGTACTGCCTGCTCAGAGCGTACCTGTCATCGCCCGGAATCCGCCGGCCGATCCGATACGCGGTCGCCGGGTCCGCCATCTTGATCATTCTGTCCACCCTGTTCGTGAAGCAGCACGTGCTTCTGGACGCAGTCGGGGCGATTGCCCTCGTCGAAGCCATCTACGCGCTCGCCCGTCCGGTACGGATCGCCGGCTTGCGGCTGCTCGGCAGAGTCCCTTCGCAAGCGGCTGTCTCTTCGAAGTCCTGATCGCCTATGCACTCGGAAAGATCAGGCTGAACTCGGTTCCTTGGCCAATTTGGCTGGCCACTTCGATCCTGCCGTTCATTCTCTTGATAATGTTGTAAGAGACCATGGTGCCGAGTCCCGTTCCTTTCTCCTTCGTCGAATAATAGGGACTGCCCAACCGCCGGATCTGCTCGTCGGACATCCCGACGCCGGTATCCCGAATAATCACCGCGAAGCCTCCCTGCCGCTTTTCCGCCTGCAGCTCAAGCGTTCCGCCGCTCGGCATCGCTTCAATGGCATTCTTGCCGATATTGATCAGCGCCTGGCGAAATTTGTACCGGTCGCCTCTCGTGCAAAGGCTGCCGTCCCGCGGAATCTCGATCTCGATTCGAATATTGTTGTAATTGGCGTAGGTGAGCAAGACATTGGACAGGTAGAGAATCTCCTCGTTCAGGTCGATATCCTCCATCCGTTCCGGATCGGGCTTCGCCAGCGACAGATAATCGGAGATAATCTGTTCCGCTCGATGCAGCTCGTCCAGGCACAGCCTCATGTACTCGGCCTTCTTCTGCGGATTCATATCGACGGTTCCAAACAGTTGGATGAAGCCTCTCACCGTCGTGAGCGGGTTGCGGATCTCGTGGGCGACGGAAGCGGCCATATCGCTGACCATTTGCATTTTCTCGCTGCGGATCACTTCGTCCTGCAAAAGAAGATACCGTCTAAGGAATTCGAGCAAATAGACGCATCCTCCAGCGACCAGGATTTGCAGCGCGTAAGTGTCCAGCATAGCCTTGGGAGATCTGAAGATCATGGAAGGTGCGCCGGTTAGCGTGAAATAGAGGGTTAACGTCGAAAATTTGATTAAAGCGGAGTAGAGGGCGGCAATTCCCAATCGGCCAACGAAGCGGGATCGGAGGAACGGACCGTGAAGGAACAGGCCGAAGACGAATGCGGGCAGGATCGACACCGCGTAAATCCATTCGTTCGGCAAGCCCATCACGAAGCGGACCGTGATGACCGTCAAGAACAGCGCCGCGGATACGTAGGGTCCGCCGTATAGCGATCCGATCGCCAGCGGTACGGCCCGCAGATCGTTTTCGACTCCTTGAATGGTAATCGGAGAATACATCGTGATCGCAATTTCAGTCGCAAAAAAGATAAATAGCAGGAAGCTTTGGAAGTGTTTCCGCTCTCGAATCTTGTAAATGTGAGGGTACAATGCCAGAGGGAAATAGATGACGACAATGTTCAACAAAAAATCCTTGAAGTAGGTCATCATAAACGCGGCCTCACTTCGTCTGCCATAATTTTTCGTAGAAGCTGCTATAACTATATCACGGCAAGAGAACTTGGACTATTCGAAAAGAGATCAGTAACGCAAAATGGCGGCACCGGGATGACTTCCCCGGCACCGCCATTTCTTCCTTTCCGCCTACGGCTCCGACCGGTTCGCCAGCTTCTCCT
Source organism: Cohnella zeiphila (assembly GCF_014212055.1). Classification (GTDB taxonomy): domain Bacteria; phylum Bacillota; class Bacilli; order Paenibacillales; family Paenibacillaceae; genus Cohnella; species Cohnella zeiphila. Next base: position 170,679 of record NZ_JACJVO010000024.1, read on the forward strand.
GCGCGAGCCGGATCATCTCGCGCACCATCGAGCCGCCGATCTTGCCGCCGACGTGGCCGACCGATTCGGTGGACAGCTGCCCGTTATCGCCGGGCTCCAGCGGAACGCCGAGCGACTTGGCCACCTCGTACTTCACGTTGTCGGGCCGATTCGGATCGACTGCATAGCCTTCCTTCTTCATCACTTCCGCCTTGAAGGCGCTAAGGCCTTGTTCCGCGCCGGGAACGACCGGTCTTCTTCCGCTTCTTCTGGACATGTGGCTTGCCTCCTTCGGGCGGACCGCCGCCGATTTCCTTCGATCCTGATCATGCCCGAAGATCCGCTCTCTTATGCCTCCTGCGGAAGCAGCGCCGCAATCTTGTCCAGCAGCCGCTGCCAATCGATCGGCTTCGTGTCGAAGTCGTCGCAGCCCGCCTCCAGCGCTTCCCGGCGGTCTTCCGCCATGGCGTGCGCCGTCAGCGCGATGACCGGGATCCCGCTCGTGCCCGGTTCCCGCTTGAGCAGGCGGGTGGCGCTCCAGCCGTCCATGACGGGCAAGCTCATGTCCATCAGGATCAGGTCCGGCGTTTCCGACCGCGCCTTCTCCACGGCTTCCCGGCCGTCCGCCGCGAGCGACACTTCGAACCCTTTGCGCGTCAGGCGGCGGAACAGCATATCCCGATTCAACTCGTTGTCTTCCACCAGCAAAATTCTAGCCATCGCGGACAGGCTCCTCTCGCTCGTCCGGCAGACCCGATAAAGCCAGGAGCCGGCGAATCTCTTCCAGCAGCGTCTCCTTGCGGAAGTCCCCCTTCTGCATAATGTTCGCCGCGTATTCGTTCAGACGGTTGCGCTCCTCCGCGCTAAGGTCCTTGGCCGTAACGACGAATACCGGGATTTCCCGCCGTTCCTTCCGCGAGCGCAGTTCCGTTACGAATTGGAAGCCGTCCATCTCCGGCATCATCAGATCCAGCAGAATCAGCTTCGGATCAACCCGGTCGAGCTTCTCCAGAGCCTCGCGCCCGTCCTCGGCCCGCTCGACCCGGTAGCCCTCCCTCCGCAGCATCCGGCTCATCATCTCGCCGGTCGCATCGTCGTCTTCGATCACCAGCACCGGCTGCGTCCGGCGCTCCTTGAGATGCTTGTCGAGCAGCGCGACCAGCTTCTCCCGGTAGATGGGCTTGATCAGGAAATCGGAAGCTCCGAGCGCGTATCCGAGCTGCTTGTCGTCCGTCATCGAGATCATCGCCACCGGAATGCCGGCGAGCTCCGGGTCGCTCTTCAGCGTGGCCAGCACGGACCAGCCATCCATTCCCGGCATCATGACGTCCAGCGAGATCAGCCTCGGCCTCAGCTCCTTGGCCCGCCGAATGCCTTCAGATCCGCTCGAAGCCAGCGCCACCGAGAAGCCTTCCCTGTTGAGCAGCTTCTTCATGAGACCCAGCATCGTCGGATCGTCGTCGATGACCAGCACCGTCGGCTGCCCATCCCCGAGCATTCCGTCCGGCTCCGCTTCGGCCGGCGTCCCGGGCTCCGTCTCTCTCCCTTCAAGCGAGCCGGGAAGCCACACGGTAAAGGCCGAGCCGCGTCCCGGCGCGCTCTCGACGGCGATCGATCCCCCGAGCATCTCGCACAGCTTCCGGGTGATCGCAAGACCCAGTCCCGTTCCCCCGTACTGCCGGGTCGTCGAGGAATCCGCCTGAATGAACGCTTGAAAAAGCCGATCCACCTGATCCTCCGTCATGCCGATCCCCGTATCCCGGACGCGGAAGGAGTACCCTGGCGGTCCACCCGCCGTCTCCGGTTCCGGCTCGGGAATCAGCTCCAGCCGAATCGTGCCCCCTTGGGTGAACTTGGCGGCGTTGCTGAGCAGATTGTACAAAATCTGGCGCAGCTTGGTCGTGTCCGTCCGCATCCTTCCGAGCGCCGCCTCGATCTCGAGCCGGTTGCCGCCTGCCTCGACCATCGGCCTTACGGTAGTGACCGTCTCCCGGATCAGCTGAGGCAGATCGCATTCTTCGAGGTACAGGCTCATCCGTCCCGCCTCGATCTTGGACAAATCGAGGATGTCGTTGATCAGCATCAGCAGGTGCTTGCCCGCATGGTGAATGCGGCCCAGGTCGGCCGCGAACTCCGGCTCGTCCTTCTCCTCGGCTTCTTCCTTCAGCATTTCGCTGTACCCGATAATGGCGTTGAGCGGAGTGCGCAGCTCATGGCTCATATTGGCAAGGAACTGGCTCTTGATCCGGCTCGCTTCCACCGCCTCGTCCCGGGCGCGCGACAATTCTTCCGTCCGCTCCCGGACCAGCTCCTCCAGCTGATCGTTCATGCGGATCAGCTCCCGATTGATGGCGCCGATCTCGCGGCCCTTCTGCTCCGCGAGCCGCTCCGCCGCCTGGCGGGCCGCCCTTTCCCGCTCCAGCTCCCGGCGCAGCAGCCGAATCTCCTCTTCCGTCGCTTCCATAGGTCACTTCCGCTCGGTTATGTCATGCTTTCCGGCCCGGTCAAGCCGAATGTTCCCGCTCCCTCGCCCTGCTCTCTCCGATTACGCTTAAGAAAGCGTCGACCACGTCCGGGTCGAAATGCGCTCCCCGCTGCCGTTCGATCTCCGCCACCGCTTCCTCCCGGGTCCAAGCCCGCTTGTACGGCCGCTCGTGGGTAAGGGCGTCGAAAAAATCGGCGATCGCCACGATGCGTCCCGCCAGCGGAATTTGATGGCCGCTCAACCCTTTCGGATATCCCGTGCCGTCCCACTTCTCGTGATGGGACGCGGCAATCGTGCCGGCCAACTGCAGCGCGGGAAAGGAGCTTCCGTCCAGGATGCTCGCCCCGATCGTCGTATGATGCTTCATCTGCTCGAATTCCTCCGGCGTGAAGCGGCCCGGCTTCAGCAAAATGCTGTCGGGGATCCCGATCTTGCCGATATCGTGCAGCGGGGAAGCCTGCCGGATGAGCGCGGCTTCCGAAGGGGCAAGTCCCATCGCCCTGGCCACCAGGTACGCCAACTCGCCGACCCGCTGCGTATGGCGGCCCGTATCGTCGTCCCGGTATTCCGACGTCCGCGCGAGCAGCTCCAAGATTTCCTGCTTCGCTTGCAGAACTTCGACCGTCCGCGCCTCCACGATCTGCTCCAGATGCTGGTTCTGATGCTGAAGCTGCAAATGAAGATAGCGGGTTTTGAGCAAATTCTGAATCCGCAGCGTTACCTCGGCCCGGTCCAGAGGCTTGGTCAGAAAATCGTTCGCGCCCAGAAGCAGCGCTTCCTTTCTGGCTTCCGGAGTCACGTCGGCGGTGAGAACCACGACCGGCACGTAATAGCCGTCCTCGCCCCGCTCCCCAAGCTGCCGGAGCAAGTCGAAGCCGTCGACGCCCGGCATGTGCAGGTCGATCATCACCAGATCGGGCTCCACCTCCCGGTAAAGCCGCCCGAAGTCCCGCGGATTCGTCGTGCTATAGATGGAATCGAATCCCGCCCGGCGCAAAATCCGCTCCAGCAAGGCGATGTTGACTTCCTGGTCGTCGACGATCAGAAAGCGCGCTTGTTTTCTCCACTCATTGTCCATTCCACGGCGCCCCGTTCCAAAATCATCCTGTTTTCACCCATTATACGGGAAAATTCGACATAAAACGAGATGTTTGCCAAAGACGATTTTCTCCGGGAAACGAAAGAAAACGCAAAAAAACCGGCTTCCCCTAAAGGAATGCCGGCCTTCTTGACGTCCGATTATTTTTCGGAAGCGACGGTAATCCGTTCCTTCACGTGCGCGGCCCGCTCGATCTCGTCGACGACGGCGACGGCGTAGTCCTCGTAGCTGACATAGCTCTCGCCTTGGGAATTGACGAGCAGATGATCCTTGCCCTTCAGATAAGAGCCGGTTCTCCTGCCCGGCGCGATCTGGGCGGAAGGGCTGACGAACGTCCATTTCAAGTCCGCCGCCGCCTGCAGATCCTCCAGATTCTGCCCCTGGCTCTTCGCCAGCGGCCGGAACGCGTCCGGGAACTCCGGCGTGTCGAACAAGCGAACCGTTTTCCCGGGATCGGCGAACAAGCTGCCCGCGCCGCCGACGACGATAAGCCGGGTGTCCGACCCTTTCAGCGCCTCAATCAGTCGACGTCCCGCATCCACGTTAAGCTCCGGCTTCTCGAAAAATCCTGCGGCATTCACGACGACATCGTAAGAAGTCAAATCGGCGGACGTCAGCTCGAACATGTCCTTCACGACGACGTGAGCAGCCTCTGCGGGCGCTTTGGCCGCATTCCGCACGATCGCCGTAACCTCATGGTCCCGGCTTGCCGCCTCTTTCGCGATGTTGCTTCCCGCCTTGCCGCCTGCCGCGATGACCGCGATTTTCATAGCTTCGTTCCTCCCCGGTATGATTGTTCTATTGTAACCATTCTAGTTACATGTCGCCCGACTGTCAACTCGCTTTGATAGGATTACCCGGAGACCGGCCCGCTATGGCCGATCAGCCGGAAATCCGAAATTCGCCGCAGCCGGGCCTCCAACTCGTCCGGGAGAGATTCGCCGCCCGCTTCGCAGGCCGTCCAGACCGCTCCGACGACCGGTTCGATTCCAAGCTTGACGATGGAAGCGAAAGGAGCGATGCCGCGCACGGCCTCCTCGATCGGTCCCGTTACGAAAGTTCCCTCGCCTCGGGTCAACACGCTGCCGACGAGGACGACGTCGAACGTCTCCTCCTCCATTCCGAGCCTGCGAATGACGGCACGGGCGGACTTGCCGAGCTCCTCGCCCTGCCTGCGCAAAATGGCGCGGGCAGTCTCGTCTCCGAGGAGGGACGCCCGGAACAGCAGCTTTACCGCGTCGAGCGGAACCGTTCTTCCGTGATCCAGGAAGTCGTGGAACATCTCGTTCACGGTGCCGTAGCCGAGCAGCTCGAGCAGCATCCCGGTCAGCAAGGTCGGCTCCTCGCGCCCTTCCCACGCGCGAATGACGGCGCGGTAGGCTTCCACCGCCAAATCCCGGCCGCCGCCGAAATCGCCGTACTCGTACTCGAAGCCGCCGCACTGGAACGTCTCGCCCGACGCGTTGCGTCCCGCCGCGTTGGTGCCGCTGCCGCAGATCAGCACGACGCCGCAAGGCCTGCTCGTGCCCGCCCGCAGCCCAATCATCGTATCGCATACGATGTCGCTTCGGGCAATTCCAAGCTCGGCGATCATCGGCCTCAGCACGCGAAAATCCGCCTCCCGGTCGGCTCCCGCGAGGCCGAAGCAGGCCCGCTCGATCTCCCCGGCCGTCACGCCCGCCTCCGCCAGCGCCGCCTCAACCGCTTCGAATAGATGGCGTTTGGCCCGCTCGGCTCCGAGCTGATGGTTCCCGTTTCCGCTCGCTCCTTTGCCGACGACGTTGCCCCGCTCGTCCGCGACGAGAGCGTACGTTTTGCTTCCTCCGCCGTCCACGCCCAAATAATAAGCCATCCTGATCTTCTCCCCCGCGGCCGTCTCCGGCCGATTATGCGATCGGCGCCGCCGACTCCCGAACCACCAGCTCCGGCTCCAGCTTCACCGTCACGCTTCTCTGCGGCGCCCCTTCGATTCTCTTCAGCAGCAGTTCCACCCCATGCCTGGCGATCTGCCCGGCCGGCTGGCGGACCGTCGTCAGCCCCGGCCGGAACTCCGCCGCGTAAGGCTGGTCGTCGAACCCGACGACCGACAAATCCCGCGGCAGCCTCAGCCCTGCGTTCTTGCACGCATCCATGACGCCGAGCGCGATGTTGTCGTCCGCCGCGAAGACGGCGGTCGGCAGGCGATCCGCGCGGATCCAGCGCTCCGCGATCTCATAGCCGGACGAGATGCGGAACGTTCCCCGCTCGACGGAGAAAGGCTGCAGTCCGGCTTCCGCCATCGCCGCCCGGAACCCGCGCTCGCGTTCCCGGCTGCTGAGGAACGGCCCGGGGCCGGCGATGTGCGAGATCCGCCGGTGCCCCAGCCCGATCAGATGGCATGCGGCATCGAAGCCCCCCTTGAAATTGTCCACGATCACGGAAGGAGCCGGCGAATGCCGCATCTGGTTATCCAGCAGGACAACCGGTATTTTCCTTCTTTTGAGTTCGAGGACCGACTCGTCTTCCCGGATCGGCGACAGCAGCAGCACCCCGTCGACGCGATCTTCCTTGAACGTGGAATGGGCCGGCGAACCCTCCCCTTCCGGAGAGACCGACAGCGCGAGGTAATAGCCCCTTTCCGCGAGCCGATCGTTGATCTCCTTCGCCACCGCGTCGAAGAAAGAATCTTGGAGCGTCCGCAGCGTCAGCCCGATGATGCCCGTCTTTCCCTTCGCCAGGCTGCGCGCCGACGCGTTCGGGCGGTAGTCCAGCTCCTTCATCGCTTGCAGAACTTTCTCGCGGTTCTTGTCCCGGACCGAAGCCGCGCCGTTCAGCACCCGGGACACGGTAACGACGGACAAGCCCGCCCGCCGCGCCACGTCGAATATGCTCACTTTCATGTTCCGCAACCCTTCCGGCTTGAAAACAGCCGTTCACAAAAATTAAATCGCTTTAACTTTAAGATCTGACTGGATTTTTTAGGAAAACGTTTACTGCCTATATCTTCCGCCCCTTAAACCTCCTCCATTGTATCCGAGCCCTTCGGAATGTTCAACGGTAAAGTATAATCGCTTATACTTTTGAAAATGCAAAGACTCCGCGATTGACATGGCAAGACCGCCGTTGTCTAATTGAAGTTCAGACATCCGGAACCGGGAGGCAGCACCGTTGACGATAAAAGCCAAACTCTCCATCTTCCTGTTCGCCTTGTCGGCGGCCATTCTATTGCTCAATTTATCGATCTTCTACGCATCCAGCAAATCCGACTTGGAGAATCGGATGAAGCAGCAAATGAACGTTATCGCCAAGCAAATCGGCGCAACGGTGCAGTCCACGCAGCAATCCCGCCAATATATGGAGGATACGGCCGGCGTCATGCTTCGGTCCGTGGCGCTTGCCGCCAAGGACAAGCTGAGCCCGGACATCGCGAACATCGACAACGGGCAGCTGCCCGCGCTCAGCCGCGAGCTCGGCGTCGACGGGATCAGCTTATGGGTCCGCCAACCGAACGGCGAGATCGTCGTGGCCCGCTCGTCCGACCCGAAGGAGCTCGGAATCAGCTCGAAGACCTGGGATTACTGGAACACCGCCTTTCAGCAGCTTCTGGATCGCGGCAGCGTGTCGATTCCTCAAGGACAGAAGCTCGAGCACTTCTGGTCCGGCCCGATCAACTACGCTTCCTCCGATCCGGAGCATGTCAATAAATGGGGCTATTACTACGACGGCACCACGAACTATATCATCAATCCGATTATCGACGCGCAGCAGTTTATCCGCTTCGAGAGATCTTCCGGCACCGACGCGGTGATTGCCAAGATCATGAAGGAGAATCCCGATATCCTCGATATATCCGGTCTGAACCCCCCGTTTTTCGGCAAAGAGAAGATTATCAAATACAAGCAAGGCATGCCGGTTTACAACCTGGACGTCCGCGATATCGTATTCGGGGACTACAGTCTTCCGGATCCGAACGACGCGGAGGAGATGAACCTCGCGCTCCGGACCGGACAGATGGTATCCGTTCAGAAGGTAATCGCGGGCCAGTCCGTCATTCGCAGCTTTATTCCGATCAACGCGGACAATCCTTATGTGATCGAATTCAGCTTCAACCGCGATTCGATTCAGCAGCAATTGAACCATCAACTGCTTATTCAAGTCGTCATCTCCGCCGTCCTGGCCGCCGCCGCGATCGTGGCCAGCTACTTGCTCGCAGGGGTGATGCTGCGGCCGATCAACCGAATCTTGAACACGGTCAACGAGATTGCCGCCGGCAGGCTGGACGGAAGAATCCATGTCCGCTCGAAGGACGAACTCGGCCTGCTCGCCTCCCGTATCAACGCGATGAGCAGCAGCATGCGCCACTATTTGTCCAGGATTCAGGAATCCGCCGAAGAGCTGCGCAGCACGAAGCAGTACCTGGAGTCGTTCGTCAACCACACGTCCGACGCGATTCACGTGTCCGACCTGCAAGGCCGCGTTACGCAGGTGAACCACGCGTTCGAAACGATGTACGGCTGGAGCGCGGACGAGATTCTGGAAATGCCGCTCCGCAACGTTCCCCAAGCATACAAAAAAGAGCATCAGGAGGTCGTGGGCAAGGTGCTCCAAGGGGGAGCGGTCGCCGATCTCGAGACGGTCCGTTACGCCAAGGACGGCAGCAGAATCGACGTGAGCCTGACCGTCTCCTCTATACGGGACGAGGCGGGCAAGATCGTCGCGGTCGCTACCATCTCGCGCAACATTACCGCCCGGAAGCAGACCGAGGAGGTTCTGCGCCGATCGGAGAAGCTGTCGGTCGTCGGCCAGCTCGCCGCCGGGGTCGCGCACGAGATTCGCAATCCGCTTACGACGCTGCGGGGGTTCGTGCAGCTGCTTCAGAAGCAAGGAAATTTGCCGCCGACCCATCTGGAGATCATGCTCTCGGAGCTGGACCGAATCAACTATATCGTGAGCGAGCTGCTCATCTTCGCCAAACCGCAGGCGGATCGTTTCCGGCTTGCCCCGGTCCCCGTCATCGTCCGCGATCTGGCGCTTCTGCTGGAATCTCAGGCGAGATTGAGCGGCATCGACATCGTCACCCGCTTCAAGCAGCCGCTTCCCGAGATCCGGTGCGAGACCAACCAGCTCAAGCAAGTGCTGCTTAACTTGATGAAGAACGGCATGGAAGCCATGCACGAAGGAGGTACGCTCGAGGTCGAGGCGGAGGCGCTGGAGGACCAGCAAGGCATCCTCATCCGGATTACCGACCACGGGCACGGCATCGCGGAGGAGAACCTTCCCCGCCTCGGGGAGCCGTTCTACTCGACGAAACCGACCGGCAACGGCCTGGGGCTGATGGTCAGCCAACAAATTATCGCCAATCACAAAGGCTCGATGCGATTTGCAAGCACGCTCGGCGAAGGAACGAGAGTCGAGATCCGGCTGCCGATCGGCGAGCCTTCGGAGGAAAGCGAACAGAACGCGGGCTGAGGAGGAGACGGCCGGGGCGGGCCGGACTGCAACGTCGGCCGTTCCCCCTTACGCCGAATGCTTGAAGCGCCCGTGGTACAAGGCCAGCAGCGACCGGCGATGCGTATAGGCCAGCAGCAGGAAGTTGCCGAGCCAAACCCACAGCAGCGGTTTGGGAAAAGACCTGACGTACAGATAGACGCCAACCAGCAGCAAGCCGAAGACGACCTGGAAAGCGTCGGTCTCCGTGGAGCCGCCGGCGCGGCCTCGGACCGCGAACCGGATAATCGCGAGCAGCGCCGCTTGGATGACGGCGTACGCCAGAGAAGCTTCGAAGGCGGTAAGCGCGCTCCATACACCGAACGTGACCGCGATCGCCTTGCCTCCCTTCCCTTTAAGGAAAGGGGAGAACGCATGGCCCGCGAGCGGCGCCAACGCGACGGGAATCGTCGCCGCGCCTTGAACATAGCCGTTCTGCGTCAGGAGCAGAACCGGAACGTAGCCTTTCAGGAAATCGAGGGCGATGCCGGCAAGCCCGAGCGGGAAGCCGGCGGCTTTCCACAAGTTAAGCGCCCCGGGGTTGCCGTCGCCGACGTTCTTCAGGTTGTGCCGGGCGATCAGCCCGAGCCAGTAAGAGAACATGAGCGAGCCCGACAACCCCGCAAGAGCCGTCCAGATGACGATCATACGCTGAGCTTGCCTCCCACTTTAACCTGTCTCCCTTTCCATATCACCTGCTTGCGGAACACGACCTGGTAGGCGGAATACGCCATGACGATCAGGAAAAACAGCGTGGACAGCGGGTGAAGCACGATCGCCGCCGCGCCGAATCGGCCGACGTAACGAGTGAAGTAGACGATCTGGAGCGTAAACAGCAGATAGCCTGCCGCGAGCGGAATGGCCCAGGAACTGCCGAGGAAGATGAAGAACGATTCCGAAGCGATCAGCCCGACGACCCATGCCGCGACCAGCGCGATCGTTCCCGGGCGGAGCGAGCCCGTGCTGAGAACGGCGCTTTTGGCAAAGCCCTGTATTTCGCTGACGATGCCCTGGGGGTACATGCGGAAGGAGACAAGTCCCGCTCCGATGAAGTTCGCGACGGGGATGCCGGCTTCTCCGAACCGGGCGCCGAGGCTCAGATCGTCCAGCACCTCCGACCTTACGCCGGCATGGCCGCCCATCCTGTCGTAATCCTCCCGCGAGACGACGATGCAGGAGCCGTACAAGCCTTGCCGCGGATTGGACCGCTCGAAGAACGACGTGAACGCGAACACCCCGAGCAGGTTCAACAGGAGCGCCAGCTTCTCGTAGAACTTGCCGGCCGCGTGAAAAGGAACGACGGAGATCGCCCCGCCCGCCCGTTCCCGCGCGCGGACAAGCGATGCCAAAGCCGTAGGCGCCAGGCGGATGTCGGAGTCGAGGAACGCGATCAGATCGCCGGAAGTCCGCTGGTAGCCGTTCCAGACCGCCCAGTTCTTCCCCGTCCAGCCTTCCGGAAGCTCCGGGGAGTCCAGCACGGTGCAGCCGAAGCTCAAGGCGATCTCCTTCGTCCGGTCCTCCGAACCGTCGTTCACGACGACGATCTCCCATGGCCGGAACGTTTGCGAACGCAGAGATTCGAGCAGGCTCGGCAGGTTCGCCTCTTCGTTGCGGGCCGGAATGACGATCGACAGCCTGCGTGCGGGCTCCGTTCCTTCCAAGCCGGCGGGAAGCGTTCGCCTGCGGAACAACAGGAAACCCGACAAGCAGCAAACCGCCAGCAGCCCCCATACCAATGCCCCCATTGTGAGACCTCCTCCGCGAGTCGCCGCAGTTCCCTCTTCCTTCGATATCAGCTACATTTTACCATAAGAAAAAACGGCCGGGTTTATTTTTATATGCTTGTTCCCGCCCAAAAAGAAGCTAAGCTTCCCCCGGGCCGGACCCGGCAAGGAGAAGCTTAGCTTCGAGATGATGTTTGGCGTTTGGGAGCGTCCGGAGCCGACATGCGTTACAGCACACGGCTCAAGAAATGCTTAAGGAACCTTTCGCTTTCCACCCCGAGGCAGACGCGGGCGTTCGGCTCGCCTTCCCGTTCATAGGTCCGCCCCAGCTTCTCTCCTTCGGTGTCGACGCCGACGCTAAGCTCCTCCGTCGCGACGAAGCGGGAATCGATCGCCACGCCGATCGCCAGCGGATCGTGCAAAGCGCAGCCTCCGATGCCGGGATAGTCCGCCTCGTAGAAGTCGATATAGAACTCCGTCATATCCGCGAAAAAGTCGCCGAGCTCTCCCGCCGTCCGCCGCCATTCCCGCACCTCGGAACGCGGCAGCAGCGTCTTCAGCGTCACGTCCAGGCCGACCACCGTAAGCGGCAAGCCCGCGCTGAACACGAGATCGGCCGCCTCGGGGTCGCTGAAAATATTCGCCTCGGCGTACGGGGTTACGTTGCCCGGCGCGCGGACGGCTCCTCCCATGATTACGACGCGATCGACGAGCGGGACGATGCCCGGGTCCTTGCGAACCGCCGTCGCCAGATTGGTAAGCGGTCCGACGCAAACAAGCGTTATCTGATACGGGCGCCGGCGAACCTGCTCGATCATAAAATCCGCGGCGTGCCCGGGCGCGGGCTTCCGCGACGGCTCCGTCCAGCTGGCGCCGCCCAGCCCGTCCGCCCCGTGAATATGACGCGGATACTCCGTCTTGACGCGAACGAGCGGCTGCGCCGCCCCCTCGTAGACCGGCGCGTCGGAGCCCAGCTTGTCCAGCACGATCAGCGAGTTGCGGGCTGCTTCCTTCACCGTGATGTTGCCGAAAGTCGTCGTCAGCCCCAGAAGGTCCAGCTCGGGAGAACGAACCGCGTACGCAATCGCGAGCGCGTCGTCCACGCCGGTATCGACGTCCAGAATGATCGGTCTAGCTGCCATCTTGTTTTTCCTCCCCTGATCTTCACCTGCGCCTTGAAATGCCCGATAATCCCTTCAACATTATAGCACTTCCGGTCTAAGGAAAAGGAATCGGCGCCGGATCAGCCCCAGCCACTTACGGGATCCGTCATTGACAAACGCAAATGAAAATCATTATCATAGTAACAGACCGAAATGGAGCGTGAGCGCCTTGAATTGGGATGCAGGCAAGCTGGAACAGAGTTTTTCGGTGGTGTCGAAGGAACGGCCGAATGCTTTATGGACCGCTTCCGCCTCGGATATGGTCCGCCCGGAGACGATGAGCTCTTTCCTTGCCTTGTACCGTTCGCGAATCAAGGCGGCGGAGGACGGGACGGCGGCTACTTATTTTTGCGGATATATCCGTTCCCTCGCTTTTGCCCTGCAATACGGAGTGTCGGTGTACGACCGGGCTCTCCTTCTGCCTTTGGAAAATTTGACGATTCAACTGGTCCCGGACAACGGGTACGATCGGCTCTGGTTCGTCGTTCATTCCTGGGAGGACGAGGCGGCGCCCGGCGATCCGGCCGCCCGGGAGAATTGGCTGGGCGAAATGCTCACCCGCTTCTACCGCGGCACCATCCGTCCCCTCGTTCAAACGATGCAATCGTTGACCGGCCTGCCGGAGGTGCATCTGTGGGGACAACTTCCGACTCTTTTCCAATATTATTCGGATGTTTACCGGGAAGACCCCGACATGCAGCCCTATCTGGACGTCTTCGAGGCGGATTACGCGTTCCTCAGATACGGTTTGGATCCGCAAGAAGCGTTCGGCCGCCCCAAAAACCCGTTCGACGTCAAGCCCCGCTACACCGAAAGCCTGACGGATCCCGGCCGGCAAACGCTGCTCAAGAACGCCTGCTGCCGCTTCTATTGCACCGAAGGCGGGGATTACTGCTTCTCCTGCCCCAGGCTGAAGGAGACCGAGCGGGAGAAGCAGCGCGTTCAATACCGCAGCGCGGCTTCCGTCTGATCATTCTCGGCGAGTGATGGGAAACATATAGGGAATTACAGGTTGCATGATACTAGGATACGTAATAAAATAAAAGCGAAAAACGCTGTGCGGGAACACAGCGCCTCTCTGACACAATTGCCGCTTTTAAGGGCGGTAAGCTAGGCTTGGCTAATTGAAATAGACCGCGGCCTTGGGGAAGGGCGGTCTATTTCCTTTTATGGAAGGATAGAATAAGTACGACCAATGTCGCGAATGAGATCATCAGCGTCAAGGCCTGATACACTTCCATGGCATCACCTCCCTTCCGGGAGACTAGCCGACCGCCCTTGCGAGCTTATTCAATTGTGCCGGTTCGATTCTATCATTTTCTGGAACCTTTTGATAGAGTTTGTCGAGATACAAAAGGCCATCGCCGCAGGGGCGTCTCCGCCCCTGCGGCAATGGCCTTTTTTCTGCGTTACAGCGGGTTTCGGCGGCGAATCTGAAGCTCTATCAGCCGCGCCGTGCGGGCGCGGGGCAGCGTAACCGCCAGTGTGCCCGATGCGGCATCCCATACCGCACGGCTGTCGTGCTCGCTTGGATACGCAATTCGCGCCGCGGCCTCGGCTCCCGCAAGCTGCGGGATCGGCAGCGCGATGTCCGTTTCGTCTCCACCGATCCGCCAAACCGCTACGTAGGCGCGGTTGCCATTTCGCAGCCCGAAGCAGACCCAGTCGTCCTCCGATTTCGGCAGTCCGATCGGCCAGAACGGCAGCGACTCGCGGATGTCGGCGCGGATCGTTTTGTAGTAGTCGAGCGCCTCCTTCACGAGCGCCCGCCGGCGCGGGCTGAGCTCGGCCAGATAGCCGCTCTGGTGAACCCGCAGCAGCATCGCGTTCACCATGTTGAAGACGACCTCCTCGTCGTCCCCTTCGCGCAGCGGATACGACCAGATCGCCGATTGCTCGGGCGTCAGCGCCGAAGGCGAGCTGGCGGCGATCGCCGCGTAGTTGACGTAATCCTCCTGGTCGCTGGTGGATTGAATGCTGTGGCGACTAAGCATTGCATAATCCATCCGCATGCCCCCGCTCGAGCAGTTCTCGATGACGAGGTCCGGATATTTGGCGAAGATCGAATCCAGCCAGGCGAGATAGGCGCGGTTGTGCTGCAGCAGCCCATCGCCGAAGCTGTCCGCGTCCGTCTCGGTGCCGATACCGGCGTTGATGTTGTAGTCCATCTTGATATAGCCGACTCCGTAATCCTCGACGAGCCGGCGAATGACCTCGTTGGCGTGGGCGATGACATTAGGATTCCGATAGTCCAGCTGATACCGGCTGCGGTCCTTGATCCGCTTCCCATGCCGAATGAAAAACCAGCTGTCGTCCGCATCGCGGAGCTTCGGACTGCGGATGCCCATCACCTCAAGCTCCAGCCAAAGGCCGGGAATCATCCCTTTGCTCCGGATGTAGTCGAGCACGTATTTGATTCCTTCCGGGAACCGTTCTTCGGAAGGAAGCCACTCGCCGACGCCGTCCCACCATTCTCCGGCCGCGTACCAGCCCGCGTCGATGCAGAAGTATTCGCTCCCGACTTCGGCTGCGGCGTCGATGAGAGGAAGCAGTTTTTCCGTCGTCGGGCTTCCCCACAGACAATTCATGTAATCGTTGAAAATAACCCGAAGCAGACGATTATCCTCGTTTGGCCTCCGGATGGCGCGGCGATAGACGGTGAACTGTCCGATCGCTTCGTCGAAGCCTCCCCGCACGGCGCCGACCGCAACCGGAACGGAAGCGAACTCCTCGCCCGGAGCGAGCTGCTTCCACCAATGGTTGTCATGCTCGGTCGGACCGCTGACCAGCAGCGTCAGATGATCGAACTGATCGATGATCTCCCAATGCCATGAGCCGTTATGTTCGATCTGCCAGATCAGGCTCGTCCCCGCTTCCTCGTTCTTCAGCACCGCCATCGGGATATGTTCGGCCGCCGACCAGGAGCCGGTGTTGCTGCAGGAGATCCGCTTCGAAGTGCGGTCGGTGAGATGGGACAAGCCGAGCTCGGGCAGCGAGTATTGGCGCCATTGCAGCTCGCTCTGCCAGCCGGTGTGAGGGATGAACAGCGTCATTTTCTCGTCGCGGTCCTTCGCTCCCTCTTTGTCCAGCCCCGTGAGGGCGAACGTGGACACGTACTCGACCCCGACCGGCCCGGCCCCTTCGTTCCGCAGCATCGTCCAGCACCGAAGCGCCGAGATCCCGTCGAAAAATTGCCAATGGGACGTCGAGACCAGCCCCGTCTCCGGATCGGCCAGCTCGATCTCCAGCTTGCGCCCCGTCTCGTTGCGTTCGTCGCGATGCGCGCGGTACTGCATGCGAAGCCCGGGAAACGTCGCCCGGTGCGTGCGGCCGTGGTACTCCGCCCGATCGTCCCCCGTCAGCTGCAGCTCCAGCAAGCGGAAGCCTTGTTCCTGATTAGCGCTCACCGTGGAAGGATCGTACGGCACCGCGCCCAAATGCAGCAGCCGTACGTCCAGCTCGTCCGTAATATGAAGAGCGATATAAAGTCCGTTTTCCTCGATCTCGATTCGGTTTGCCACCTGAGCACCCGCTTTCCTCATATTCAAAATAACGTGTCTCCGATAGGCCAAGCGCCGGGCACAGGTGCAGCGGATACGATGATTTATATCGCAAGCGCGCTCTTCGGACTAGCGCAGCCTTGCGCTTGCGATGTTTTGTATCGCATAAGCTTGCAGCAAAGCCGCTGGCCGAGCTCAAGTAACGCTGATGCGATGATTGATATCGCAAGCGAGCTCTTCGGGCTCGTCCAGCCTTGCGCTAGCGATGTTTTGCATCGCATCAACTTTGCTCGCGCTTGCCGCAGCGGGGCCGCAACAGCCTCCCCAAAGCTCCGGCTTGCTCCCCGACCAGCCTTTGCGCTGCTCCAACCTGACCTGGGAGCTGCTCCGATCACTCCAACGCCCCCGTATCGCCCTGGCGCCGCCGCGACCAACCGAGCGGCCCCCCGCGCTTCCCCGACCAACCCGGCGCCCCCGTATAACGCGACTTAACTCAGCCCCGCACGGGACTGAGTTAAGCGCGGACGTTGTACGGGCGGTCCCGCCTCGGGCGGACGCCTCAGGCGGACCGGTATCCCGGCGCTGCCGATTCTTATTGCGAGGAGCCCAGTTGCTGCCAGGCTTGCTCGATCTGCTTGATCGCAGCGTCTTTCTTCAGGCTGCCGCCGATATAAGACTGCATGATCTCGCCGAACTTCTGATGGAACGAGTCGGTCGAATAGTTGATGGACAGGTCGCCGGATTTCTCCGTCTTGAGAATCTCGTCCATCTCCTTCGGCATGTCGAGGGCCGGCAGCGGAGCGTCCTTGATCGGCGGAATGACCTTCGCCACGGTGGAGAACCAGTTCTTGCCGTAGTCGGACGTGTACAGCCAGTTGAAGAAGTCGACGACGTCCTTCACGTTCTTGGAGTCTTTGCTGATCCGCAGGGCTTGGTCGGCGCCGGTAATGATAACCGCTTGGTCGGCCTTGTCGCTGACCGGGTAGCCCATGATGCCGATCTGAATGTCCGGGTTGATCTTCTTGATCGCTTCTTCGTCCCAGGCGCCCTTGCCGGTCATCATCGCCGCCTTGCCGGATGCGAAGTCGCTGATCTCGGCGTTGCTGTCGCGTTCAAGCGGCTTGTCGGTGCCGTGCTTGACCGTCTTGTCGATGAAATCGAAGAAGTTGTTCTCCAGCAAAGGATGGTCGGCGAACGTCGTCTTGCCGGCGATGAAGTCGGCGACGAGCTGCTTCGGCTCCTCGTTCGCGTCCTGCGCGGCCGCGTCTACGAAATGCTGGAAGATGTGCTTCCACACCCACCATTCTTTGTAGGCGTTGGCGAACGGCGTAATGCCTTTGGCCTCCAGCTTCGCGATGGCGTCGTCCAGCTGCGCGGTCGTCTTGGGCACTTCCGTGATGCCGGCGTCGGCGAACAGCTTCTTGTTGTAGATCATCGTGAACAGGTTGCCCTTGACCGGAAGCCCGAGCACCTTGCCGTCGGTCGAGGTCATGTTGGCGCGCACGGAGTCCGTCATCGCGGCGGCCAGCGGCTCGTTCGTCAGGTCCTGGCTGTATTCCTCGTAGGTGTCGATATCGCCGCCCGCCGTCGTCTGGAATACGTCCGGCACGTTGCCGGAAGCGATCCGCGACTTCAGGACGGTGTTGTAGTCCGCCTGCATGATCTCGAGGTTGATCGTGACGTTCGGCTTGACCTTCTTGTATTCCGCGATATAAGCGTTGAAAGCGTCGGTATATTCCGGAGAAGCCGTGAACATGTTGATCGTGACCGGCTTGTTCGACGTTTCTCCGCTTGCCGCCGAAGATGCCGGAGCGGATGCCGTTCCCGTCGCGGCGTTGCCTGCGTTGTTGGCGTTGTTGCTGCTGCCGCAAGCGGCCAGCAGTCCGGCCGTCAGCGCGATGCCGGCTGTCAACCCCAGTGCTTTCTTTACCATGTTGCGCCCCCATTTCCAATCTTGATTGTTTTTGAGCTTGAAGCTAATTCTAAAGATTTCGGGGAAGGAGAAAAATGTAGATAAGTGGCCTCTTAAGGGTAAAAAAGTGTAATCCGGCCTGTTCGCTTTTATCCATCCGTCCGGCCTGTCCGGTATTCGGAAGGGGACAAGGAATAGTAATTCCGGAACGCCTTGCTGAAGTAATTTTTGTCCTTGTAGCCGAGCATCTCCGAGATTTCCTGGATCTTCAGATCGGAGTGGCCGAGCAGCTCCTTGGCCTTCTCCATCCGGATCTTCTGCACGTATTCGTGAATGCCGAAGCCGTACTGCTGCTTGAACAGCTTCATCAGGTATTCCCGGCTCAAATAATACTTCTCGGTGAACATCGAGATCTTGATATCCTCGAAGTAATGCTGGTCGATGTATTCCTTGATCTCGTGAACGTCGAACGGCCTCTCCGCGGAGGAGACGGCACGGATCTGTCCGGCGTAATAAGTCAGAATGTCCAGCAGCAGCGCCTCGTATTGGTCGATATCGGCATAATCGGACGAAAGACCGATCGCTCTCAAGGAACTCTCCCCTGCATCGGCGAGCTTATTCTCTTGCACGCCGTACTCCAGCGCCAGGTCGCCTAGCAGGAAGACGAATTCCCCGAGCAGCCGGCCGGCCTCCCTAAGGCTGAGCGCATCCAGAGAACGCAGTTTCTTGACGTAATCGGCCACGACGGTGCGGGCCTGATTCGCATGGCCGCCGTCGATCGCGCCGCGGAGCTGGCCGATCCGGCCGGCGAACGAAGGCGTCTCCTTCGGCGGCGGGGAATCCGCCCGAGGCGCGGCTTGGACCACCGTCCCGCCCCCGCCCAGCTTGAGCAGATCGATCTCGCCCGCCGCCGCTTCGGCGCTCTCGAACGAATCCGCCAGCTTGGAGATATCCGGGGCGGGAGCGCCGATGCCGACGACGACCGTCAAGCCGAATAGATCGCGGAGCGCGGCGACGACCTTTTTCATAAAATGCGCCGATCGAAAGCCCAAATCGCCCGTATGCCCGCCGGTCAACGTGTGAAAGACGACGATTTCCCGCTCCCGCTTCGGATGAGGGAAGCTGAAGCTCTGGAAACCCTCCTCGGCGAAATCGTGGATCACGTTCGTTACGGCGAACGAGAGCAAGTCCCGTTCCCGTTTGAACCGCGCCGCGGCCGTCGCCTCCGGGTTAAGCAGGAGCACCGCCGACGTTCCAAACCGCTTGTCCGGATCGTCGGCCCCGATCAACCGGAGGAACGACTCGTTGCTGCGAACCTTGAGGTTTCGCTCGATGATCTGAAAGATGATGTTCTCCTTCAGTTTCGGCACCGACAGATTGAGCGTAATGTTGCGGTTGATATCCTCGTTCTCGCTCTCTTTGCGCGCTTCCAGCACCCCGATCGCCTTGCGCAGCGCCTGGTTCAGGTCGGCGCGGTTGACCGGCTTGAGCAGGTAGTCGACGACTCTCGAGCGGATCGCCTGCCTCGTGAACTCGAAATCGTTGTAGCCGCTGATGACGATCGTGAACAGATTCGGATAGTCCCGCTCCACGTTCTGCAGGAATTCCATCCCGTTCATCTCGGGCATCTTCATGTCCACGAGCACCAGGTCGGGCTTCCACTCCTGAAGCATCGCCAGCCCCGCGCGGCCGTCGCCGGCCTCTCTCACTTCTCGCACGCCCAGCCCTTCCCAGTCTCCCAGAATTCGAATCGCTTCGCGCGAAGGCTCTTCGTCGTCGATAATCAGCGCTTTATACATGAACGCCGCCTCCCCTCGGAATGATCATGCTCATCTCGGTACCGGACTCGTCCGTCTCAATCTCGAGGCCCGCCTCATCTCCGTAGATCAGCTTCAGGCGGGCGTTCAGATTTTTGAGTCCGATGCTCTCCCCTTCGCGGTCCTCCCATTCGGCGCGGAACGAGCGAAGGATGTCCCGCAGCCGGTCCGGCGCGATGCCGGGGCCGTTGTCCCGAACCGAGATGACGGCTTGCAGCTCGGTCAGATGGATGCGGATGACGATGGTGATGGCGCTGGATACTTTCTCGAGCGCATGCTTGATCGAATTTTCCACCAGGGATTGAATCGACAGCTTCGGAACGGCGATGTCCGTCTGCGATTCGTCGAAATCGTAGACGACCTGAAGCCGCCGGCCGAACCGGGCTTTCTGAAGAACGAGATACCGCTCGATATGCTTCAATTCGTCCTTAGCATGAACGATGTCCTTGCCGCTTATGCAATATCTTAGCGTCATCGCCAGCGCGTCCACCATATCGGCAATCTCGTCCATCCCGCCCTTGAGAGCTTTCGTCGAGATCGCCTGCAGCGCGTTGTACAGGAAGTGGGGATTGATCTCAGCCTCCAGCGCTTTGAGAATCGCGTTCTTCTCGACCAGCTTCATCTTGTAGCGCTCGTTGATCAGCTCGTTCGTGCGCCGGACCATCAGGTTGAAGTGCTTCGACAGATAGGCGATCTCGTCGCGTCCTCTCACTTCGGCCGCCGCGTCGAACTCCCCGGTGCTGAACCGGCTCATCTGCCGGGACAGCTTCTTGAGCGGGCTCGTAATGGCGTTCGACGTCAAGGTGACGAGCACGATCGCGAGCAGCAGGAAGCCGAAGCCGGTCCAGATGCCGATAAGGCGGGCGGTCCGGGCGGCGGCGTAAATCTCGCTGTACGGGATCGGCTTGATCAGCTTCCAACCGTCAGTCCCGCTCACGTTGTAGACGACGAGATACTTTCTGCTCCCCTCTTCCCAAGTGAACTGGGGCTTGGCCATGGACGGATCGACGTTGGCGAGAAAAGCGGACGTCCCGATCGCCTTGTAAAACGTCTTGTCGTCCACATGGAACGGAACGTTGCCGGAATCGAGAAACATCAGGTGCTCTCCGCCGGCGAACGGAACGTCCTGGACGATCTGGTTTTTGACCGAATCGTTGAAATAGAACGACAACACCGCCCGAGGCTGCCGGTCCGCCAGCGACCTTATGACCCGATGATAGGCCATGAAGCAGTTCTCCCCGTCGAACGGATAGCCGATCTCCGCGGGGAAAATCAAAGACTGGATCGCGCGGTTCTTCCCGCTGGCCATCGCCTCCCGGTACCACGCCTGGCGCGGAATGCTGTCATCCAGTCCCGCGCTGACCGTCACGTTGCTTGCTTCCCGCGAGATGTAAATGTATTTGCCTTCGTCCACCAAGTACAAGTAAATCCGTTCGATATCGGTGCGGGAATAATAAAGGGTTCGAAGATAGTCCTCCAGATAAAGCCGCGAAGCGTAATCGACCGATTCGTGCTTGATGGCGTCGATGATCTCGTCGTATTTGATCTGGGGCAGCGAGAGCTGTTCGATCTCGGAGAAGTACTTCTCGAAGTTCTGGTTCACGAGCTTCAGGTTGTTCGTATTGCTCGCGATGCTGTTCTGAACCGATTCCCGCTCGATGATCTTGTAGGAAATAAACGTAAGCGATGCCACGATCAGAATGATTATGGAGGTGAAGAGCAAAATAAGCTTGTTGACGAGCCGGCGCGTGGCCAGATCCCGCAGGCGGCGCAGCGCCGTTCCCGTCCATTCTCGTACGTTCCCCATCGGTCCTCCTCCCGGGCGGATCCAGTTCACCTTATTACCCTTAACTGTTTACTTAAATCCATTTTTCGGCTGGTTGGGCTGTTTTATAATGCACTATAGCCTAACCGGCATAGGTCTGTACAGCCAGGCCTCCGGTGCCAACCGACAAATCCATGCTATACGACAATGAGGTGCGGACGATGAACAAATGGGGCAGACGATTGACCGAGAAAGTGGAGTTCGGCATCTTCACCTTGCCCGTTCTGATATGCGTAGCGGTTGCTTTTTACATCCCGTTCGTCCTGACGGTCCGCTATTCGCTGACCAAGTGGAACGGCATTTCCAAGCATCCGAAGTTTATCGGAATGGACAATTTCAAGCAGATTTTCACGGGCGACGACCTCTTCGCCAGCTCGTCCTGGTTCACCGTCAAATATACGATCCTGTATATTATCCTGATCAACGTGCTGGCTATCCTGCTGGCGCTCGTGCTGGACTCGAAGCTGAAGTCAAAAGCGTTTTTGAGGGCGGCGTTCTTCATCCCTTACATTCTGAGCCTGGTCATCGTAGGGTTCATCTGGAAGTTCATCTTCATGCAGGGCTTCGAATCGCTGGGGAACAGCACGGGCTGGTCGATCTTCGGCTGGAGCTGGCTGGGGACGCCAAGGCTGGCGTTCATCTCGGTGCTCGCAGTGTCGATCTGGCAGTCGATCGGCTTCTACCTCGTCATCTACATCGCGGGGCTGCAGTCGGTACCGGACGATCTGAAGGAGGCGGCCGTCGTCGACGGCGCCGGGCCGATCCGGAGGTTCTTCAGCGTAACGCTGCCGCTTCTCGCGCCTTCGATCACGATCGCCGTATTCATGGCGCTGACCAACTCGATCAAGGTGTTCGACGTCATCCTGTCCCTGACGGGCGGAGGTCCGGGCAGCTCGACCTACAGCGTCGCCTTCGACATCTATCAGGACACGTTCACGAACAATCTGTACGGCTACGGTACCGCCAAAGCGCTCGTTCTGTTCGTCGCGGTGCTCATCATTACGGTCGTTCAGTTGACGATCTTCAAACGCAGGGAGGTTGAGAGCTAATGCGCAGCAGCAATACGGCCGGCCGGATCATCGGGGAAGTCGTGATGATCGTCATCGCGCTTCTGTTCCTCTACCCGCTGTTCCTTGCCATTTTCAACTCCCTGAAGACCTTCCAGGAAGTGTTGACCGACGTCATTGCCCTGCCGAAGCATCTGATGTTCGCCAACTATTCGTACGTCTGGAAATTCATCAACTACCCGCGGCTGTTCCTGAACAACTTCGTCATTACCGTTCTCGGACTGCTCGGCATTATCCTCGTCTCCTCGGTCGCGGCTTACAAGCTGTCGCGGACGAGATCGCGGCTCAGCATGGTTCTCTATTTCCTGTGCATCATGCCGATGCTCATTCCGTTCCAGTCGATCATGCTGACCGTCCTCAAGACGGCCCAATTCCTTCACCTGTCCAACAGCACGTGGGGGCTCGGCCTGCTGTACTGGGGATTCGGAGCTCCGCTCGCCGTGTTCATCTACCACGGCTTCGTCAAAGGCATTCCGCGCGAGCTCGACGAGAGCGCCACGATCGACGGAGCTTCCGGCTTCCGGCTGTTCTTCTCGATCATCTTCCCGCTGCTGAAGTCGGTCACCGCCACGATCATCATCATCGACGTGATGTGGATCTGGAACGACTTTCTGCTTCCGCTGCTCATGGTCAACGGCTCGCCGACGACCAAGACGCTGACGCTCGCCGCATACACGTTCGTCGGCCAGTACACGTCCGACTGGCAATATGCGATGACCGCCATGGTCATGGCCGTGCTGCCGTCGATCATCGTCTTTATCATCCTGCAGAAGTACGTCGTGAAAGGCGTCGTTGCGGGGGCGGTCAAGGGCTGAGGCCGAATGTCCGCCGGGTTGCCCGGAGGCGAGAACCCGGCAGGGCGATATTCGGCGGTTTCTGGTCGGCATTGACAGCGAAGGTCGGGGATTGGGGAATCCGGCAGCGGCTGCAAACAAGCTTCGGAATCTTCCGGGCCCGGTGCCGCTGCGGGGTTTCGGCGGTTGGCAGGTGTATGGGATGGATCCAACCCGCCGCCTCGAACGGGAAAACCTACTTATAATTATTAGCAGTCGATTTGATCGCCGCCCTGAACAGGAAAATCTCCTTATCTTTTCGCTTCTTGAGGTCATAAGAGCCTCCGGACGCTAAAGATAAGGAGATTTTCCGCTTTAATCCTTTGAATTCTCGTTTATACGGCTATTGTAAGGAGATATTCCCTTCCAGGCTCACCCGTTCGCTCAAAACGCCCCCGTGGAGCACCGCTCCCACACCGCCAGCGTCTCCAGGCGCTGCCCGCGGAGGCGCTCGGTCGGCCAGATGCCGCGGTCTTCGCGAAGATCTTTCTCGATCAGCTTGAGCATCCACAGGGAGAAAACGGCGGCGAACAGCCGGTATTCCCGCAGGAAGGTTTCTTTCTCCGGAATCAGCCCGTCGCCCAGCCGGGCGGCCTCCTCCGCGTAAGCCTGCAGCAATCCGGCCCGCACCGAGTCCACGATCGGGCCTCTGGGATGGAGCGGATGCGACAGGTCGATCGCGTGGTACAGGTCCCAGTAAGGGCTGTTCAGGTGGGCATGCTCCCAGTCGAGCACGCGGATTCGCCCGCCCGCGACGGCGAAGTTGCCCGGGTGAAGATCTCCGTGCGAGAGGACCGGACGCCGCCCCCATTCGCCAAGTTCGGCCATTCTCGCTTCCGCCTCTCTCAGCCACTTCCGTTCCTTCTCCTCCTTCGCCGAATCCAGCAATTCGCGCACCATTTGATTCACCGCCGGCTTCGGTCCGCTCAACGGCGCATTCGCCCATCGCTCAGCCGGCAGGCGGTGCCACTCGGCGATCCGCTTGACGAGCTCGCGGGCCGTGCTCTCCCGGAACGAGTGGTCCAACGGTCCGAGATCTTCGAACAGCAGCCAGCCGCCCCCTTCTTCTCTCTCCGGCGAGCAGCCGATCAGACGCGGATAGATCGGCGGAAGCGAAGGAAGCACATTCTCGTACACCCACCGCTCCAGCCCGGCCTGGGCGTCGTTGGTGAGCGGCTTGCGGATGAAGCTCTCGCCCTCCGACAGCCAGATTCTCTCCACCGGATGGCCGTTATTGCCCGTGTGCAATAATTCTCTCCGCACGATGCGCCGCCGATCTCCGCCGCCGTTCCCCCATGGAATCCATTCCTTCAAGCTGTCCGCCTCCCGTTTGCTTGATTCCCATCATAAAGCTCCCTCCGGTCCGTTGTAAATCCGCAGTTTGTTCGCCATTATGTTAACCTCCATGTTAAAATGGGGTTTACAATACAGCATCCACCCCAAAGGAGGAATCCGGATGGCGATCCGATTGCGCGGCCATCATCTGCTCTGCTTGCTCGGGTACCGGGGAAAAGGTTACTCCGAAGGCTTTTGCGCCAACATGACGAACGTATACGAGACGTTGAGGGAAACGCCGGATACCCCGATCGAGCTGATCGATGGGCCGGACGACATCTGCGCGGCGTTCCCTTCCGATCAACCTGCGCACTGCGAGAACGTCAGCGTCTATGAGAAAGACGAAGCCATTCTGGCGCAGTTGGGCTTGACGATCGGCGCCTCGCTAAGCTGGGCGGACGTCTGCGAACGGGTTCGGACGCGCGTCGAGCCCGGGGACATCGCCGGCCTGTGCGCGGATTGCCGATGGGAGCCGCTCGGCCTGTGCCGCGAAGGCGTCGGCCATATCCTCCGCGACGCCCGGCTGCGGCCTTTGCCTGCCGCTGACCGCAGCCTGAACGGCTGAAACGATAGCTCGGCGTCCCCTTTGCGGGAACCCGATATTCGCCCGCTCCCCGGACGATGTTCATTTGGGCGATCGCCGACGTTTGAGGTATGATAGAGGCAGGGAAGGGGACTGCCGACGTGGACCGTAACAAGCCGTACATACCCGATAACGCGCTCATCCTGGATCGCATGAACGAGCCGTCCGAGGTCAGCGTGCTGGACTCTTTCGCGCTGGACGAACTGCTGTGCCGCCAAGCGGGCGAAGGCGGCCCCGCCGTCTGCCACCTGTGGCGGCATCCTCGCGCGCTCGTGCTCGGGCTGCGCGACAGCCGGCTGCCGCAAGCGGCCGAAGCGGCACGACAGTTCGCGGCGGAAGGCTTCGAAGTCGTCGTCCGCCACTCGGGAGGCGCCGCCGTTCCGCTGGACCCGGGCGTCGTCAACTTATCGCTCATTCTGCCCCGGCCTTCGGGCGCTTCGAACTCCGGCGATTTCCACGACGATTTCGAGCGGATGTACGCCTTGATCGCCGAGGCGCTGAGCGGAACCGGCCATGCGGTGAACAAAGGCGAGATCGGCGGAGCCTACTGCCCCGGCGATTACGATTTAAGCATCGGCGGCTTTAAGTTTTGCGGGATTGCGCAGCGGCGCCAGACGAAAGCGCTGATCGTGCAGGCGTTCATCGTCGCCGAGGGCTCGGGGGCGGGCCGCGCGGGACTCGTCCGCGAGTTTTACCGTCTGGCGGCCGGAGACGCCGATCCTTCGAGGTTCCCGCAAGTGGAGGAAGCGAGCACGGCCAGCCTGAGCGAGCTGATCGGGATCGGCAAGGGCGCCTCGGCCGTGTTCGCGCAGGAAGTGAAGCGCGTGCTTCGCGCCGGACAGACGGAAGCGGGACTTGCCGCCGCCGCGGCTTCCCTGCGCATGCCGTCTCCGGAGGACGTTCGAACGATGGCCGAAACGCTGCGATCCCGCTACGCCATTCTGTGAGGATAATAAGGAGGAAATCTCGACATGAGAGATGAGATGGTTCGCCGCTTTGTTTCTTACGTGCAGGTGGATACGCAGTCGAACGCCGACAGCGAGACCTGCCCGTCCACGCCCGGCCAGCTGACGCTGGGCAAGATGCTGATGGATGAGCTGAAGAGCATCGGCATGCAGGAAGTGACGATGGACGGGAACGGCTACGTTATGGCCACGCTTCCGTCCAATACGGACAAGGATGTGCCGACGATCGGCTTCCTGGCGCACCTCGATACGGCGACCGACTTTACCGGCGCCGGCGTCAAGCCGCGGCTTGTCGAGAACTACGACGGAGCCGACATCGTCTTGAACGAGGAGAAGCGGATCGTGCTGTCTCCGAAGGATTTTCCCGAGCTGGGCGGCTACCGGGGCCACACGCTGATCGTGACGGACGGCACGACGCTGCTGGGCGCGGACAACAAGGCGGGGATCGCCGAGATCATGACGGCGATGGAGCATCTGATCCGGAACCCGGATATCAAGCACGGCAGGATCCGGGTCGCCTTCACGCCGGACGAGGAGATCGGCCGCGGGCCGCACCGGTTCGACGTCGCCGCCTTCGGCGCGAAGTTCGCTTATACCGTCGACGGCGGGCCGCTGGGCGAGCTGCAGTATGAGAGCTTCAACGCGGCTTCCGCCAAGATCACCGTGCACGGCAAGAACGTGCACCCCGGCACGGCGAAAGGCAAGATGGTGAACTCGGCCAAGATCGCCATGGAATTTCACGCCCGGCTGCCTGCGGCCGAAGCGCCGGAGCATACCGAAGGATACGAAGGCTTCTACCACCTGCTCTCCGTCAACGGCGACGTGGAGGAGACCAAGCTCAGCTACATCGTCCGGGACTTCGACAAGGAGCGGTTCCAGAAGCGCAAGGACGAAATGACCGCCATTGCGAACGACCTGCGAAGCGTGTACGGGGAAGATCGGATCGAGCTTGCGATCAAGGACCAGTACTTCAACATGCGCGAGAAAATCGAACCGGTGCCGGAGATCGTAGGCGTCGCCCGCGAAGCGATGCTCGGACTCGGGATCGAGCCGGTCATCGAGCCGGTCCGCGGCGGCACGGACGGTTCGCAGCTGTCTTATATGGGATTGCCGACTCCGAACCTGTTCACCGGCGGCGAGAATTACCACGGACGGTACGAGTACGCTTCGGTGGACAATATGCTCAAAGCGACGCAAGTCGTCGTCGAGATCGCTAGGCTGTTCGAGAGCAAGGCCTAGGCTTCTTCCGCCGCGACGACAAAGCGATGGCGGCGCGAGGTGAATAACCCCGCGCCGCCATTTCGCGCTTCAATCGACGAGTATCCCGTAGACCGTCGCGTTCAGCTTGTCTATCCGAGCAAATTGGCGATCCGCAACCATTCCCGCCTATTCGGCTTTCCCGGATTCCGGTGCGGGATGGTGCTGGAAGCTCTCCAGATCAATGATTCGTCCCAGCGACGGTTCGACGCCCTCTTCCTGCAAGAGAAGCTGCTGCGTATATCTTCCCTCTTCTCCTTGAATCGCGATCTCTCCTTTGGAATTGACGACCCGATGCCACGGCAGATCGTGCTTCCCGCTCATCGAGTGAAGGATGCGCACGACTTGGCGCGCGGCTCGCGGACTTCCCGCGCAAGCCGCGATTTGTCCGTACGTCATGACCGAGCCGGGCGGAATTCCTTTTATGATGGCGATGACTCGTTCGGTAAAAGGCTGCATGAGCCATCTTCCCCTCTCGCATGGTCTGCCAAATCCGTTCAACTCGCGAAGCTACAGAACGTACCTCCAGATCAGCCAACAAACTCCGACGGACAGCCAGGATATGAACCCGAAAACCATCACGATCTTGTTCTCGCTCCAGCCGTATTTGAGGCTGAAATGAAAATGAATCGGCGTCATTCGGAAAATCCGCAGCCTCGTGCGCTTGAAGTACCACACTTGCAGAATGACCGACAATTGTTCCGCCAGGTAGACGGAGAACAAAATCGGAATCAAGATTTCGACCTTCTCGATCACGGCCAGAATCGAAAGGGAGCCTCCGATGGCGAGCGATCCGGTATCGCCCATGAACGCCCGGGCAGGGTAGATATTGTACAGAAAAAGTCCGAGCAAGCACCCGATCATGACAAGAGAGAACGTCTTCACCTCGGGCTTGTCCGAAATGAGGAAAAAGAAAAAGTAAGTAGGGATCGCCACATTGATCAGCAGTCCGTCCAGTCCGTCCGTAAAGTTGATGGCGTTCGCGGAGCCGACGATGAACAGCAGCATGACGGCAATGTACACGTAGATAGGCAGATGCAGCTGAAAGCCGTGGAACAGCCGGATATCGCTGGTCAGCCCGAATGAACGATAAAGGACGAGCAGCAGCGCGCCCGTAAACAGAAATTGCAAGACCAGCTTCATGCGGCCGGAAATGCCTCCGGGGTCCTGCCAAAATGCTTTTTTGAAATCGTCCATAAAGCCGACCGAACTGAACAGAAGAAAGGTGGCGCAGAGAAACACCATGAGCGGAGCGGGATGGTACGGCAGCGAGGTCGCCAGACCGATCAACAAGATCAGGCCCGCCATTAACGGAGTCCCCCGCTTGGCCTGGTGATCGGGCGGCAATTCGGCGCGGATCGGTTGCGTCAGTTTCAGGCTGCGCAGCACCCAGATCAGCAGCGGCGTCAATGCCGTAAC
Organism: Cohnella zeiphila; assembly: GCF_014212055.1. Taxonomy (GTDB): domain Bacteria; phylum Bacillota; class Bacilli; order Paenibacillales; family Paenibacillaceae; genus Cohnella; species Cohnella zeiphila. The sequence continues at coordinate 199,108 of NZ_JACJVO010000024.1, forward strand.
CAGCAAAAAAGACAAGCCCGACACTCCCAAGATCCCGAACATACCGCAAACCCCGTTTCCCAACGTTTTGTTGTTTCTATCACTAGTGTAATTCGACGATCGGGTTGATATTCCTTTTAAAGAGAGGTTCACGGAGCTTCGACGTCCGCGCCCGTTCTGCGGGTTGCATTGGGGACTGGCTCTACGGGCGAAAAATCCTTGGCTCTGGTAGAATAATAAGCAGAAGCGCTCGAGCGCATAGAGAGTAAACGATGGGATAGGAGGATGGATCCGCATGGAGAACAAGACGTTGGAGCCTCTGGCCGACTCGGACTCGGCTGAACTGGCGGAGAAGATCAAGCGTTGGGAAGAGAACGGCAGCAAGTTGTTCTGGGGACACCTCGGCCTCCGCATGGAGGAATGGAGCGATCGCGGCGTCACCATCTCGGTGGACATTCGCCCGGAGCTGCTCAACCTGGGCGGCCTGCTGCACGGCGGCGTTCACGCCTCTCTGATCGATACGGCGATCGGCATGCTTATCATGATCGTTCGCGGGGAAGAAGACATCGTCACGACCAACCTCAATATGCACTACTTGGCTTCGCGTTCGGAGGGACGGGTATTCGCTGCCGCGGAGATCGTTCACCAATCGCGCAAATCGATTACCGCGCAAGGCTTCGTTCGATCGGAGGACGGCGAGCGGCTGGCGTTCGGAACGGCGACGTTCCGCATCGTCGGGCCGCGGCCGCAAGCATAAAGCCATAATGGGAAGAGGGAAGCGCCGGAAGGCTCTTCCCTCTTTGTTTTCCCGACCGGGCTCCCCTCCCTCCCGCTTCAAGCAGCCGAGCGCCGGCCGGCTTGGCGCTTCCGCGGACCATAGAGCGCGGCTCTTGCCGCGATCAGAACGAGGCCGAGCGCGAGGAACGAAATGCCGGCTATCACGACGTACCGGGCTCCCATTCCCGCCATGAACGCCCCGCCGATCGACGTGCCGACCGTAATGCCAAGATTGGCGAAAGCCACGAACAAACCGTTGGCGAAGTCGGGCGCTTCCGATGCCGCGGAAGTAATCCAATACTGCGAGATGTTCAATCCCAGGGTGAACAACACCCCCCATACCGCGATCAGGATCATCATCGGAACCGTGAAATCGCCCAGGGCGAATACGAGCGCATAGACGGCTCCGAACGCGAACGGATAAACGAGCGCGGTCGGTATCGCCCTGCGGTGAAGCGATTTGCCGGCCGCCAGGTTGCCGGCGATGCCGGTCAAGCCGAACAGCACCAGCATGAGGCTGATTTGTTTGCCGGACATATGCGTCACCGCATCCAGATACTCTGCGAAGAAGCTATACGCAGCGTACATGGCGGAATTGATGGCAATGACGGTCGCAATGCTGAGCCAGACGAGAGGCTTCTTCAGAACGCCCAGTTGCTCGCCGTAGGTCAGCTTTTCCCGGACCGGCATCGAAGGAACGAAGAGGAGAATGGCGGCGAACGTCACCGCGTTGACGACGGCGAAAAACCAGAGCGCGGCTTCCAGCGAGACCGTGTCGGCGATAAAGGAAGTAATCGGCGTTCCGATGACCATCCCGGCCGTGACGCCCATGAACACTTTGGCCGTTACCCGGGTAACCTGCTCCTTGCTGACGGTATTGGCCGCCGCGACGAAGGCGACCGAAAAGTAAACGGGATGGAGAAACGCCGGAACGATTCGGGCGATCAAGAGTACGGCGAAGTTGGGCGCGTACACGGAGACGACATTGGTGACGACGAATAGTCCGATGACCAAGAGCATGGCCGTCTTGCGGTTCATGCCCGAGAACAGCAAGGGCAGCACCGGTCCGGCGATCGCGACCGCGAGCGCGAACAAGCTGACGAGCAGTCCCGCCTGGGAAGCGCTGATGCCGAATTGCTCGGCGATTCGCGGCAAGATGCCGATCACGCCCATCTCCGTATTGATGATGCCGAAGACGCCGAACGTAAGGATGTAAACGATCAATGATTTCGATTTTGTCATGGTCCCTCTCTCCTTAAACCTGTTTGTTTGTTCCTTTGTTTTATTGTTCCAGTTTTTTAGTACAATAGGATGATATCGTCATCTCTTTGAGAAGTCAACGGTTATTTTAATATTCTAGTTTTATGGTACATTAGTAGTTTGAATTCCTCTGTCGAACGTGCTATGCTGGACCTATGAGAAAACCTTATCAGCCTGCCGCAAGCGACATCCGGTTGTCAGCCGTCCTTTATGCCCTGAGCGACCCGCGTCGGTTGCAGATCGTTCAGAGCCTCAAGGATCAGGCGGAGCAAAACTGCGCGGTGTATCATGAGCTGATGCCCAAATCGACGCTGACCCATCATCTGAAGGTCCTTCGGGAAGCGGGGGTGGCCAAGGTAAGAATCGAAGGGACGCAGCACTTCTACTCGCTGCGAACGGAGGAATTGGATCAGCTGTTTCCGGGGCTGATGTCCGCGGTACTCAACGCTCCGCCCGATCTGATCGAATAAGGGGACAAAAAAAGTACCTTCCACAGGAGACGGAAGGTACTTTTTTTATGCGAAGCTTACTCAAGTGCTTTGCGGGGACCTTCGGAAATGATAGATTACTTCATGCAAAAAGGAGCGCCGCATCGGGCGCTCCTCTTTGAAGCTCGCTTCGGCTTAGTAAGCCAGAGCGAACAGACCTTGAATATGGGACAGATAGCGAATGTTGCTCGCTTCCTTCATCAGCGAAGCCGGCAGGCCTTTCAGGCGGGTGTTGTTGCCGCCGATCGTGCCGACCGCGTCCTTGCGGCCCAGGCTTCCGAGCGTACCGGAGAATACCGGCACGAAGGCGTCCATCTTGCCGCCCTTGAAGAAGGCGGACAGGTTGTAGCCGACCGTCTCGCCCATCTGCCAAGCAAGCTGGGCGGTCGGCGGGTACGGACGCTCGCCGCCGCTCGGGAAGACGACGGCGCAGTCGCCGGCCAGGAACACTTCCGGATGCGACGTGGATTGAAGCGTCTCGCTGACGGTAGCGCGGCCGCGGTTGACTTCGACGCCGCTGTTCGCAACGACCGGATGGCCTTGAACGCCGCCGGTCCAGATCAGCGTGTTGGTGTCGATAACGCGTCCGTCCTTGAGGGAGACGGTCGACTTCGTCGCTTCGGTAATGGCAACGCCCGTGATGAATTCGACGCCGCGCTTCTCGAGGCTCTCGACGGCGCGCTGAATCAGTTCGGGCGGGAAGATCGGCAGTACGGACGGAGCCGCTTCGACGACGTAGAGCTTGATGTCGGCGAAGTCGATGCCCTTGGCGCGGCATACTTCCGGAAGCTTGTCGGCGAATTCGCCGACCAGTTCGACGCCGGTCAAGCCGCCGCCGCCGACTACGAAGGTCGCGTCGGCTTTGTTGCCGGACTGCTTGTAGGCGTCCAGTCGAGCTTCGACGTGAGCGCGAATGCGGTTCGCATCGTTTGCGGACTTCAGCGTGAAGCTGTTCTCTTCCAGTCCCGGAATGCCGAAGAACGCCGTCTCGCTGCCGAGGGCGACGACGAGAGCGTCATAAGCGTAAACCGAACCGCTGGCGAGAAGAACTTTCTTGTCGGCGGGCTTGATCTCGGATACCGAGTCGACGACCAGGTGAACGTCCTTGCCGCTCAGCAGCTTCTCGAGCGGCAGAGCGACGGCCTTCTCCTTGATCGTGCCGCCGGCGAGACGGTGAAGCTCGGTGATGATCTGATGGGTCGGAAAACGGTTGATGAGCGTAATCCGCGCTTCCTCGGCACTCAGGTGCTGACGCGCCGTCAGCGCGGTCAGCAGACCGCCGTAGCCGCCGCCCAGAATCACAATATGTTTTGACATGTCCAGTCCTCCGTTCTAATCCGTATCGGGTTTATTCTGCCTTGTTGTTCTTCTCGGCCAGCGCGCCCAGGAACGCTTGCGTGAAGCGAAGCGTCTTCTGAACCTGCGGATCCTTCAGCATTCGGAGAATGCCGAACAATCCGATCGTGCCGCTCGCTTCCGCTTGGGAACGATCGCCGGCTTCGATAGCCGCCGCCGCGATCTCCTTGGTCTTCTCGACGACCGGCTTCGCCATCTCGCCGAAACCGTGCGCGAAATCGTTGATCAGCACCTTGTCGGTAACGATTCCTTGCGCGAAGTCGTAGGCCTTGGTCAGGAAAGTGACCATCTCGGCCAGCTTGGGCAGGTTATCCACCAATACGGTAAGGGACTCCTGAACCTCCGGCTTCAACAATTGATCCAGCATATCTTGCGAGTTCCGTTCCACTGCGGCGTCGCTGGCGACCGCCTCTTGCGAAATTTGTGACATGCGAGAGTGTCCTCCTTTGCAGTAATATCCTAATCGGTTGCGTTCTCCCCGCCTGACACGCCAGGCAGCCGGAACGAGTAGACAGAAGAACACTTTGTAACATTTTTCACATGGAATAGCGATTTACGACGTCTCTCCATGCGATTGCCGTCAAGCATTCCGCAGCCGTTCCCGACTCCGCCCTTCCGTACACAAAGCCATGACAGGATCGAAGCTGAACCATCCCCGTCTATTTTACACCGATTCCTTGCAAACATAAAATAAAAATATTTGCCGAAAACGGCCTGATCGGCAATTTTTTGTGATTTTTTGCACGAAATCGACACCAAGCATCGAAAAAGGGCATCCGCGGCGACGATTTCCGTCGCAGCGAATGCCCTCCAGCCTCTTTTTGAACGATCAGCCGAGCATCTTCTCTACGTCTTCCAAGATCCATTCCATCGCGGCCGTGCTGTAGTCGTTCCATCTGGCGCTGTCCACCAGATAGACATGCTTGTTCTTCACGGCCGGAAGGTTCTTCCAGGCGGACGCTTCCAGCTCGGACACCCGCTGTTTGTCGGCATCGCCATCCACGAGGATGAACAGGTAATCGGCATCGCCGGCGTAATCGACGACCCCTTCTTCCGAGATTTCGGCAGACGCGGTCAGCGCCTTCTCCTTCTCCGTCGGGACGAAGCCGAGATCGTCGAACAGCGGCGAGAATACCTGCGTCGCATGCTGGTAGATCGCCTTGCTCCAGAATTGCAGAACGACGGCCGTGCTGCCCTCCTTCACGTTCGGCTGAATCTTCGCCTTCACTTCCGCCGCTTTGGCCTTGTAAGCGTCCTGCCAGGCCTTCTCCGCGTCTTCCTTGCCAAGCAGGCCGGCCAGCGTATCGAGCTCCGTCAAAGGCGGCTGTCCCCAAGGCGTGGCGATCGTCGGCGCGATCTTCTGCAGGCTCTCGATCACTTCCGGCTTAAAGTAGCTGCTCAGCACGATCAGATCGGGATTCACGGCCGCCACCTTTTCCAGATCCGCTTCCTGGTCGCCTACGCTTTGAACCCCGGCGGTCTCGTCCGCCGAATACTTGTCCAGATAATAGTCCAGCGTTCCCGCCGGCTTCACGCCCAGGGAAGCCAGCTCCCCGTAGTTGGTCAGCGCCACGATGCGCTGCGGATTCGCCGGCACTTCCACCTCGCGGTTCAGCGCATCTTTATACGTCTTAACGCCCGAGTCCGCCGAAGCCGACGAAGACGCTGACGCAGCAGCGGATGCGGACGGAGACGCCGCTCCGGCCGACGAAGACGGCGAAGCCGACCCGCTCGCATTCCCTCCATTGCTTCCATTGTCGGCCCCGCAGGCACTCAGAATCGTTCCCATCAGCAATACCGGCAGAATGAACCCCGCCATTTTGTTTCTCTTCATTCCGTCTCTCTCCTCGTCCTATCTTCTCTACAATTGAGAATGGTTATCAATATCACCATTGTAGTGGAATTTCTAGCAAAACGCAACAAAAGGATCCTCCCAACATCTTGAAAAAGCAAACCTGAAATATAAAGTTCACACATTGTTGCTCCGGTCTGGCTGTCTCATAATGAGGATACACTTCAAACAAGGGGGCAATGCAATTGGAAACGAAAGCTAAGAAAGCGCTCGCGGTCGCCGTGGCCGGGGCTCTGTCACTCAGCCTCGCCGCTTGCGGCAGCAGCAACAATAACGATAACAGCGGCAGCAGTGCCGGCAGCAGTCCCAGCTCCAGCGCAACATCGTCCAGCCCGGCCAGCTCTCCGGCGGCATCCTCGCCGAGCGCCGATTCCGGCAAGAAAGTGAAGCTCACGTTCCAGAACATCTACCCGGACCCGAACACGCCGACATACAAGACGCTTCATCAGCTGATCGACCAATATCAGAAGGATCATCCGAACATTACGATCGAGCTCGATACGCTGAACACCGATCAACAGAAGCTGAAGCTGAAGACGCAGGCCAACTCCAAGGAAATTCCGGATATCACGATGGTCAATCCGGCCGCCCAGATGAAGCCCTTCGTCGACGCCAACCTGTTCGTGCCGCTCAACGATATGCTCGACCAGAACGGCCTGAAGGATACGTATCAATCCGGTCTTCTCGACTATTACAGCTTCAACGGCAACACGTACGCGCTGCCGGACGGCAACAACATCGAGGTCGTCTACTATAACAAGGACCTGTTCCAGCAAGCCGGCATCTCCGCGCCGCCGACGACGTTCGACGAGCTGCTTGCCGACGTGAAGGCGCTCAAAGCCAAGGGCATCATCCCGATGGCAATCGGGGAGAAAGATACGTGGACCGGCTCGTTCATCTTCATGAACATCCTGCTCCGCACGAACGGCCCGGGCTTCCTGCAGGACGTCGCCGACGGCAAGAAAACGTTCGAAGATCCGGCCTTCACCGAAGCGGTTCAACGCTTCCAGGATCTGATCCAAGCCGGCGCGTTCGAAGACGGCGCGACCTCGATCGACGCCGATACGGGCCGCTCGCTGTTCACGACGGGCAAAGCCGCCATGTATATGCTCGGCACCTGGGAGACCGGCTCGATCGACGCTTCCCCGGTCGGCCCCAAAGTCGCGGCGTTCCAATTCCCGACGGTCGACGGCAAGGGCGACGTCAACCAGTTCATGCTCGCTCCGGGCACGGGCTACGCGATCGCGGCCAACAGCGAACACATTCAAGAAGCCAAAGACTTCCTGAACTACTATTGCTTGAACTTCCCGAAGGTCCAGTTCGAGAACAAGAACGCAGTCGGTCTTCCGCAGAAGGTCGACGGCGATCTGAAGGCAGCCGGCTACTCCGATCTCGCCATCAGCGTCATGGATCTGTTCTCCAAGGTGAACGGCGGCGACATCTCCTTCGACAACACGATGAACCCGGCAGTGTCTCAAGCCCACTTGACCAGCCTGCAAAATCTGTTCGTCCAGAAGGTCGATCCCGCCCAAGTCGCCAAAGAACATCAATCGGCTTACGACGCTAACAAAGACAAGTAAAATCTAGCATCATCGGCAGCCGGGAGTGCGAAGGGGCCAAGCGCTTCTTCGCCTCTCGTTTTCCGGCGATACGGAGGCGACGACCTTGAACGTACTGAAAGTCTCTGCGCTGACCCTCGGCGTGTTCGTTTTACCTGCCCTGATCATTTATATTTGCATCGTGTTCATTCCGATCGTAGTGTCCTTCTACACGGGCATGCTCGACTGGAACGGCATCGGCGAAGCCAAGTTCGTCGGCTTCGACAACTTCCATAACCTGCTTTTCCACGACAAAGTGTTCTGGCCGGCCGTGCGCCGCACGCTGCTGTATGCGGTCGCGTCCATGATCGAAATCCCGTTCTGCCTGATGATGGCCGTCCTGCTCAACCGCTACGTCCGCAAAGGCAATACGCTTGTCTCCATCTACTTCACGCCGGTCATCCTGTCCGTCGTCATTATCGGGCAGCTGTGGAAAACGATCTACAACCCGGCATCGCTAGGCGGCATGCTCAACCAGGCGCTGACGACGTTCGGCCTGGACAGCTGGACGCATACCTGGCTGTCGGAACCGAAGATCGCCATCTACTGCATCTTCTTTGTCTCGTTGTGGCAATACTTCGGCTATCACCTGCTCATTCAATTTACCGGCGTCCAGAACATTCCCAGCGAAATTTACGAAGCGGCGAAGATCGACGGAGCGGACGGTTTCAAGGCCGACCGGTACATTACGTTCCCGCTGATCGTCCCGATCTTTAAAATATCGATCGTGCTCGCTTTTATCGGATCGTTGCAATCGTTCGACATGATCTGGATCATGACCGGAGGCGGACCCGGCAACGCGACGGACGTGCTCGCCACTTATATGTACAAAACTTCGTTCAACTCGCAGCAATTCGGCTACGGAAGCGCGATCGCGTCGTTCCTGGTCATTCTGTGCCTCGTCTTCACCGTTGCCATCAATACCGTCATGAACAGAGTCGACAAAAAGTTCAGCTAAAGGGGGCGCGCGAACATGAAATTTCAACCGGTCAAATGGCTCGTTTACCTGCTCATCGCCGTCCTGGTCGTTACCCAGCTGTATCCGCTTGTCTGGCTGCTGCTGTATTCGGTAAAGACGAACGACGAGATTCTGAGCGGCAAGTTTTTCGCCCTGCCGGAGAGCTGGAAGTGGACCAATTACCGCGAGGCGTATACCGGCGGGCACTACATCAAATATTTAGGCAACAGCGTACTCGTCACCGGCGTCACGATGCTGTGCGTCATTCTGCTCAGCGCCATGGTGGCGTACGCGATTACCCGCTTCAAATTCCGGTACGGCCCGGCGGTCATGCTCGTCTTCCTCGTAGGCATGATGATTCCGCTCCAGACGACCCTGCTGCCGCTCATGAAGATCTTCAAGTTCGTTCACGTGCTCGGGACGTATTGGGCGCTCATTCTTCCTTACGTTGCCTTTCAGCTCCCGATCTCCATCTTCATCCTGAGCGGGTTCATGCGGTCGATTCCGACCGAAATGGAGGAGTCGGCGTTCATCGACGGCGCGAGCGTCTATCGAATCTTCCGCTCGATCATTCTGCCGATCACCGTTCCGCCCGTCATGACGGTGTGCATCCTGACCTTCATCTCGATCTGGAACGAATACATTATGGCGGCGACATTCACCAGCTCCGAGAGCATGAAGACGCTCCCGTTCGGCATCTATTCGTTCGTCAGCCAGTACAGCGTCAATTACGGCGACATCGGCGCCTACATGGTCATGGGCGCGGCCCCGGTTATTCTGATATACTTTGTTCTGTCGAACCGGATTACGAAAGGCATGGTGGCCGGAGCCGTCAAAGGATAAGGACCCGCGACGGACCGCCGCGGAAGGAGACCACAAGCCGTGTTCAGGGGCCAGCATTCCATCAGCATGAGGCTGTTCTTCTTGATCGTGTTCTGCATGACCGCCGTTCTGCTCTTGATCAGCGTTCTGGTGTATAACCGGACGATCGCCCAGTACCACCAGAGGTTGAACGACATCACGCAGAAGAACGTCTCACAGACCGACGCTTTGTTCGATCTCCTGCTGCGGGGATACGACAGCTTGTCCAAGTCCATCAGTTCCAACATGGATCTCATCCGGCTTCTGCAGGAGAAGCCGGATAACGCCGCCATCGACTTTATCAACGAGCGCACGATCACCAATATGATCGGCGCTATTTACTATTCCAGGGAAGACTTGATCGGGATTCACGTCATGAACTTCAACGGCAAGATCTATAATTACGGTAACGCCATGAGCGCCATCGACACCGACTATGCGGCATCCGACTGGTTCAGCATGATCCGGGCGGCCGCCGGCAAGATGTCGTGGATCGGCGTATCGGCGCAGTCCGTCATCGATCGGGCCGAGACCCGGCCGGTGTTCGCCTTCGGGCGGCTCATCTACGATTTGAACGAGCACACGCCGATCGGAATCGTGCTGATCGAAGTGGAGCCCCAGTCGATTCTCGATGCGATGGCCAACCTGAAGCTGAGCGATCATACCGAAATTTACGTGGAATCCGACCAGGGCTCCATCCTCGCTTCGACCGAACCGAACGTCACGGAGATACCGAAGCCCCTGCAGGGGCTTCCGGCTCCGGGAAGCGATCAGGATATTTTCACCCAGGACACGGACGGACATCTCGTGATCGTCTCGAAGCTTCCCTTCGGCGGCTGGACGATCACGAGCCGAACGCCCGATGCCGACGTCAATGCCGAATTGAATCAGACGCGTCGCTTCCTGTTCGTGGTGGTCGCCGCTCTGATCGCGTTCTCCGCGTTCATCGCTTCGCTCGTCGCGCGCTCGATCTCGTCCCCTCTCAAGCGGATGATTCGCGAGATGAAGAAGGTCGAAAGCGGGAATTTTAACGGCATGCTCGACATTTCGTCGTACAAGGAGATCAATCAGCTCACCGCGTCGTTCAACCGAATGGTGGGCAGAATCTCGGAGCTGATCGAGCGGGTGAAAATCTCGTCGGTCAGCGAGAAGAACGCGGAGCTGCACGCCCTGCAATCGCAGGTAAACCCGCACTTCCTGTACAACACGCTGGACATGATCTATTGGATGATGGACGAGAAAGGCGACGAACGCCTCGGCGAAGTGATCCTTTCCCTCTCCGCCATGTTCCGCTACAGCAGCAACTGGGAGGACGGGATGGAAGTGACGCTCCGGGAAGAAGTGGAGCAGATCGGGCATTATTTAAGAATCATTCTGACGCGGCTCGATAACCGGCTGCAGGTGGAGATCGACATCGATCCGCGCTGGATGGACATCAAGCTGCCGAAGATGACGCTGCAGCCCATCATCGAGAACGCCGTCAAGCACGGCCTGGAGCCGTTGAAGCGTCCGGGTGAGCTGAAGGTCTTCGCCGAGCGGGACGCAAGCCATCTGAATCTCGTCGTCCGGGACAATGGCGTCGGCATGACGGAGGAACAGCTCTGCAGCCTGACGGAATCCGTCAACGGCGGCGGCAAACAGAGCGGCAAAGGGAGAAGAGGCATCGGCATGCAAAATTTGAATCGGAGGTGGCAGCATATGTACGGGGAAGCCTATAGCCTGCAGGTGAAGAGCTCTCCGGACGAAGGAACCTCGGTCATTCTGCCGCTGCCGCTACCCATGGAAGGAGAACAATAGCCCATGAACATTCTGATCGTGGACGACGAAGGCGTCATTCGCGAAGGCGTCCGGCGGACGATCCGGAACTTCGCGCCCGAATACGGCGTCATCGTCGCTTCGTCAGCTGACGAAGCGGCCGCCGAGATGGACCGGCACCCGATCGACATCGTGCTCACCGACATCCTGATGCCGGGAATGGACGGTCTGGAGTTCATGAAGGTGTCCCGGGGCAAGTATCCGAACGTCCGTTGGGTGGTCATCTCCGCGCATTCCGAATTCTCGTACGCTCAGAAGGCGGTCCGGCTCGGAGCGCGCGATTACCTGCTGAAGCCGATCGGCAAGAAGAAGCTGATGGAGCTGATCTCCTCCCTCTCCGAGGAAATTCGCAACGAGAAGGTCCACTCGCAGCAGGAAGAATTCCTCCGCTCCAGCCTGAAATATCTTCGTGAAGCGGTATTCCAGCGGCTGGCGGCGGGTCTCGACATCGGCAAGCTGGACTTGGGACCGATCGCGGACGCTCACCCGCGCTTCCGGCTCGTCATGGTGACGATGGATGCCGGCAGCAAAAACGTCCATCTGGAGCATTTCATCATCGATAACGTGTTGACCGAGCTGATCGGTCTCTTCGGCGCCGGATTCGTCGTCAGCTTCGACCGCCAAAGTCTGCTCGGCCTCGTCACGCTGAACGAAGGCGTCGCGATCGAGACGCTGCTCGGCGAACTCAAGTCTCATCTCCGGCATTATCTCAAAATCCCGTTTCAGGTGCTGCACTCCGACGAACTGACAGACATGAGAAAAGTGCCCCAGGTCGTGGGGCACTTCCGTCAGGCATCGGCTTCGGGCGCGTACGTCCCGTTGGAAGGAGGCGGCGAGAAGGCGATCGACGTGGCGCTGCGCTTCATCGACAGCCATTTTCACGAAGACTTGTCCCTCGAGAAGGTCGCCTCGATCGTTTTCCTCAATCCGATCTACTTCAGCCAGCTGTTCAAGCAGAAGACCGGCCACGGCTACAAGGACTACGTCATCTCCCTGCGCATGGAACAGGCCAAGCGGCTGCTCGACAATCCGAACCTGAAGCTGGCGGACATCGCCGAACGGATCGGCTACCAGGACGTCCGCCACTTCACCCAGGTGTTCCGCCGGAAGTTCGAGATGACGCCGACCGAATTCCGGCTTCGCGGCCACTGATCGCTCATCCTTTAATCAGCTTGGCGCGGAGCTTGTTGGAGATCAGTTCGATAATCAGGATCAAGACGACCAAGCCGATCAGCAGCGAGCCGACCTGGTTCCATTTGTAGCTGTTCATGGCGAAGATCAGCGGCGCGCCGATCCCCCCCGCTCCGACCAGGCCCAGAATCGAAGCCTCGCGCATGTTCATGTCGAAGCGGTAGATCGTGACGGACATGAAGATCGACAGCAGCTGCGGAAAGATTCCGTAGCGAATCTTCTCGAACGTCGTGCACCCGATCGACGTCATCGACTCCAGCACCCTCGTATCCAGCTCCTCGATCGCATCCACGTACAGCTTTGCAAGCATCCCGATGGAGGTCAGCGCTACCGTCAGCACCCCCGCGAACGCCCCCATGCCCGATACGCGAATGAACATCAGGCCATAGACGAGAGCCGGAATCGTCCGGATCAAGATGAGCAACAGTCTGGTCAGCCAAGCGACCGGCTTGGGAACGATATTGGACGCGGCCAGGAAGGCCAGCGGAATCGACAGCACCGCCCCTACGATCGTGCCCAGGAAAGCAATGGCGACCGTCTCGAGGAGCAAGTACAGGACGCTCTGCTTAGACACGCTCAACAGAAGATCGAGATCCGGGTGGACGATCCCTTTCAAAATATTCAGCGCCATCTTGAAGCCGCTCTGGTTCATGTCCTTGAGGTTAACCACCCACAACGACCACACGAACAGGAAGGCCACGATCAAAGAAACGCTCAGGAAATAACGGTAATTGCGCGGGGAAGCGCGAAGCTGCTTCTCTACGGTCGTCATAGCGCCCTATTCTCCTTAAATGAGCTTTTTGCGGAAATGCTCGCTAATGGTTTCGATCAAATATACGGTAACGACCAGCGCCAGAATGATCATCCCCACTCTCGGATAATCGCGCCAGCCGAGATTCTCGTTGATCAGAAGCCCGACGCCGCCTGCCCCTACGAAACCGAGAATGGCCGCATAACGCACATTCCCTTCGAAGCAGAACAGCGAGTTGGACAGATAGCCCGGAAGCACCTGGGGAAAGACCGCGTAACGAAACGCCTGAATGCGCGTCATGCCGGTCGATTCCATCGCTTCGAACGATCCCATATCGACGTTCTCGATTTGTTCGTACAGCAGCTTGCCTACGTACGAGAGAGTGAACAATAGAATGGCTACGACACCGGCCGTAGGCCCCAGTCCGAAAACAAAGGTCGCAATCAAGGCGGTCACCAGCGTCGGCAGCGTTCGAAGCAAGCTCAGGATCACTTTGAACACTGCGGTGACGACACGGTTCCGGATAATGTTGGAGGACGCCAGCACGGCCAACGGGAGAGCGAGCACCGCCCCGATCATCGAGCCGAGCAAAGACATCTGCAGCGTCGCGAACAAAGCGCTCCACAAGGTGGACATGTAGCTCCACTTCGGAGGAATCATATCCCCGATGAGGACGAAAAATTGGCCGATCTGCGTAAACAGAACTTTAAAGCTGAAATTCGTGAAATTGGCGGACAGAATCGTCGCGACGATTAAGACGAGCAGGACGAGCGGCGTCCGCGATCTTTTCTCGTAAACGATTTTGCCGTTCGGCAGCAGCATTTTCTTGGGCGGGAAAATTTTATCGTACATTCGCCGAGCTCTCCTCCGCCGAGGATTTCATTTCTTCGACCTGGCCGCCGTAGATTTCGTCCAGAATCTGCTTGGTCACCCGGTTCGACTCCCCGTCGAATACCACTTCTCCCTTGCGGATGCCGATGATCCGGTCGGCATACTCCAGCGCGACCTCCACATGGTGGATGTTCATGATGACGGAGATGCTCATGTCTTTATTGATCCGCTTGAAATCGTCCATGACCATCTTCGCGGTGACCGGGTCGAGCGAAGCGATCGGCTCGTCGGCCAGGATGATGTCCGGATTCTGGGCCAGGGTGCGGGCCAGCGCGACGCGCTGCTGCTGTCCGCCCGACAGTTGGTCCACGCGAACGTACGCCTTGTCCAGGATGCCGACTTTGTCAAGCGCTTCCAGGGCTTTTAGCTTCTGTTCCGTCGTGAAGACGCCCGTAACCTTGCGCCACCAAGACAGATCCGGAACGAAGGAGACGAGAACGTTCTTGATGACGGTCGTTCTCGTGACCAGGTTGAAGGATTGGAAGATCATCCCGATCCTTCTGCGGAAGCGTCGGATTTGCTTGCCCCTCAGCTTGGCCACGTCGACATCATCGACGCTCAGCCTTCCGCCGGTGATGTCGTGCATGCGGTTGATGCAGCGGATCAGCGTGGATTTGCCCGCGCCGGACAAACCGATGACCGCAACGAATTCGCCCTGCTCAATTTTCAGATTGATATTCTGCAGCGCGATCGTTCCGTTGGCGTATTTCTTCTCCACCTGGTTGAACTCGATCATGGAAAAATTCCCCTTTTAGGAAAAGATGAGAACATCACGGAACATGATGCTCTCATCTTTAATCGGTATGAAGTTATGGGAAACGCGGTTTACTTCTTCGCGTTCTTGATGACTTCTTGAGCTTGGCGCTCGCCGTCGTAGTCGGAGGACTTCGCCGGCTGGTAGCCTTCATGGCTGTAAACCGCGATGACCTTCTTGCCTTCGTCCGTTTGGGCGATGGCGATGAACGCGTCTTGCAGCGCCTTCTTGAATTCGTCGGTCATGAGCGGGTCTTTCTTGCTGACGCTGATCGTGTCGTTGTAGATGCCTTGCGTGACGCCGATCACGTTCGTCTCGTCCCAGATCGACTTGCTGCGGCTCCAGTCGCTCGTCCATTGCTTCTCGTAATCCCTTCTAGCGTCGGCATAAGCGACGACGACGTCGACTTGTCCGTTAGCCAGACGAGCGAACGAGCTTCCGTAAGAGTCGGACGTGACGACATGGGACAGGTCCGGAATGGTCTTGTTATCGAAGTTCTTCTGCAGCCACAAGGTCGGATAGATGTATCCGGCCGAAGAAGACGTGGACATGACGGCCCAGTTCGCGCCGTTCAGATCGTCCCAGGTCAGCTGCTCGCCGTTGTTGACTTTCGCGGACAGCTCTTGGCCTTTCTTGGACGGGCCTGCGATGACGAGCGCGCGGTAGTAAGTCGCTTGCTGATCGGTCGGCTGGGTCGGCTTGTTGTCGTTCCAATCCTTCGGGTTATCCGAGTCGTTCGACAGTCCGGCGCGGGTCGCCGTCAGAATGACGTCGGCTCCGTCGTCATACAGGACGTACGTGCCGCCCGGGATAAAGCCGATGTCCGTCGTGCCCGCCGTCAAGGCTTCCCCGACCGCTTCGTAGGTCGTACCGACATCAATCGTTACTTTATCGACATTGTAGCCTTCGGTGGCCAGTTGCTTCTTGAGCAGGTCTTTGAGCGGATCGGTCGCCGTGATGATCTGGTCCGGATCCTTCGAAGGAACGAAGCTGACTTTGAGCTCCTTGATCTCTTGGGCGGCGCCGCCGGCGCTGGCCGAAGGGCTGGCTGCCGCGCTTCCGGAAGGAGAAGCGGAAGGACTGCCGGATGCGCTGCTGCCTGCGTTATTGTTGTTGTTGGAGCCGCAGCCCGCAATCAGGCCCAGAGACAGTGCGCATGCAGCAAAAAGCATTAACTTGTTCTTCAAATTCGGTAACCCCCACTTTTGGTCAAATTTCTCAAAACTGAACCTATTATACCAGCTCTCTGTCAACGAAGTGTTAATCTGGCTTGTACAAAAGTGTTCTATTTGTAAATATTATAGCGTAACAAGTTGAACTTCAACTGATTTTTCCGATGGTGGCGCTTCCTTGTTGGAAGTATTCCCCCAGGTTTCGAGGATATTCTCATGCAACGGCTTACATCCTCCGGAATGCTCCAATTTTCCCTCATAATACCGTAAATTTGGAAGTATGAAGATCGTCTCAATTTGGCATCTTCCCTAAATTCGCCGTGCTATACTTCCCTGAGTCGGGAATCATTCTCAATTCTCAATTCATAGGAGGACATCATAGACCATGCAAATTCATTGGAAGAAAACAGTTATTGCGCTTGCCTGCCTGACCGTCTTCGCCGGAGCCGGCGTCACCCTCGGCGCGGGCACCGGACAAGCCTCGGCGGCGACTGTCCAAGCCAGCATGACGGCCAGCCAGAAGGCGGACAAAATCATCGCTCTAGCGGAGTCCCTGAAGGGCAAGGTTCACTATACATACGGAGTGAACAATCCGAGCAAGCTGATCTTCGATTGCTCGTCGTTCACGAAATACGTGTTCGGCAAATACGGGGTCAGCCTGAAGTGGGGAACGAAATATCAGAGCAAGGAAGGTACATATGTCTCGAAGAGCAATCTGAAGAAGGGCGATCTCATTTTCTTCAGCACGGGCACCAAGGGCGTCATCGGCCACGTCGGCATCTACATCGGCAACGGCAAGTTCATTCACAACACGATCGGCTCTTCGTGGAACGGCATTCTCATCAGTAATCTGAGCAGCTATACAAGCCGTTATATAACCGCTCGCAGAGTGCTGTAAGGAAAAAAGACCTCCAAGCCGGCATCAAGCCGCTTGGAGGTCTTTGCCATTCGCCAGGAACGGCTACTCGTCCGTCGGCGGCTCCGCGGCCGCCAAGGGCGCCGGATCGTCCGGACCATCGGGCCCCGACTCGACGAAGCGCTTGAGAGCAGCCATCTTGTTGTCCCAGAAGCGCTCGTAGTAGTCGAGCCACTTCTTCAGCTCGCGAAGGGGCTCCGGTTCGAAGCGGTATCTCGTCTCCCGCCCGACCTTCCGCTCCCGCACGAGGCCCGCGTCGGCCAGAATGCGCAAATGCTTGGAGACGGCGGTTCTCGTCATCTCGTAATGGTTGCTGATGACGGTAACCGGCATCTCCCGGTCGCTTAACAGCCTGAGCAGGCTGCGGCGCGTCGGATCGGCGATCGCCTGAAAGACGTCGTGCTTCGCCGCGGCGGCGGAACCGTCAGCCTTCGACATAGCGGCGAAGCTTCTCGAGGTCGCCCCAGCCTTGAGCCATCCGTTCGCGGACCATCTTGTGGGGTTGGCCGAATTCGGTGACCTTGTCGGGATCCCAGCCGCCGTGGATAAGCGTGAATTCGGTCTGATCCCCCAGATCCTTCAATTCGAACGTCAGCGTCCAGTCCTTGCCCCAACGGAACGACAAGCGGCGCATCGGTTCGATCTCGGTCACTTTGCAGGGAGACTGGCCGTACGGTCCCGCCTCAAGATGGAACTCATGGCCGACGACCGGCTGAAAATCGCTGGGCATGAACCAGGCGGCGATGCCTTCCGCCGTGGCGACGGCATCCCATACTTTGGCGATGGGCGCGTTCAGCACTTGCGTACGTCTAATATCGGGGAGCTGCTCGGTTTGGGACATTTCGGCAAAAATCCTCCTTCATAGGGTTCGCTCAAAAGCGAAACCAAATGGTTTCGTAATAAGTTTACGACACCATTTGGTTTCGCGTCAAGAGGGTAAATGTTGGTCAGCGGCCCGGCGACAGGCGCAGATTGCCCCGCATCAGCAGCCAGCTGAAGATCGGCGCGCTGCCTACGACGAACAGCAGTACGTTGAGAACGGTCGGCGAACGGCTGATCTCGATCGTCACCAGAAAGACGGCCATTCCGAAGATACGGCCGACGTTCAGCGCCAGCTCCCGGACGACGACGTATTCTTCCCTGAGGCGGGCGCTGTCCTCGTTCTGGCCGATCAGGTCGAAGACGGCGGATGTCATCGGAATGCCGTACAGCGGGAAGAAAAGTCCGATCCCGACCCCGAACGCCAGCATCGTACCGTAGCGGATGCCGAAGAAAAACGGCAGCACGACCGCCGTAATGACGACGGCGCCGACTAACATTCCTTTCACGCGCCAGGCCGGCTTGAGCCAGCGGCCGACCGCATAATAGCTGATGAACGACACGGCCGACGTCAGCAAGGTGAAGTTGCCCAGCTTCAGCTCGCTTCCGGTCTGGATGTAGACGAGCAGACCGATCATCAGGCCGAAGACGCTCTCGCGGACTCCCTGCACGGCAAGAGCCGACAGCACCGAATGCCAGGGCGAGTTCGGGGTATGCCAGATGCGAATCGGATGGCGCCAATCGTAGGACTCGCCGGGAGGACGGTTGCGCAGCCAGAAGCTGACGATCGCGCCGACGACGAAGATGCCGAGGGAGACCATGAAGATGATGCGGTAGCCTCTCTCCGCGGTCATGTGCGAGATCAGGAAGCCGGAGCTCCAAGGGGCGATCATGCCCGCCAATGCGCCGATTACGCCGGCCAGCCCGTTGAAGCGGTCCCGGTTGGCCGCGTCCGTCACTTCGAAATACAGGACGTTGAAGGAGACCCAGAAGAGCCCGTTGGCCATGCCTTGGAGGACGCCGAGCGGCGCGATATACGCGATGCAGCGGTGGCCGAGCAGCAGCACCAGCGCATAGAAGACGGCGGACGCGCAAATGCCGAGCCGCAGCACGAGCCGCTTGCGCCCGCTCTTGACCGCGGCGCCCGCGATCCAGAACGTGAGCGCCATGCACAGATAGCTCAGCAGCGTGAACCAGCCCAGCAGCGCGAAGTTCTTGCTCGCCTTCCAGATATAAACGCCCAGGAACGTGCCGGACAAGGCGCTGGCCGTAATAAACAGCCCGTTAACCGTGAGCAGCAACCGATTCTGCCCATCGAGCCGCCCCCCGGAAGAAGCGGTCGGATGACTCGTGGTCATAAGCTTGCACCTCTCGGGGAATTTGGAATGGTTGGACACCGTCATAAACTGCCCCCGATCCGCGCGGGACATTCGCTATGGAGGGATTTTCCGGCCGACATGCGCTTATGATTAGCACAGTTACTATACATAAGTAAGAAGCTAGTTTATACTATCCGAGTAGAGAAAAAACCACTTTGGAATGGAGGATTCCATCATGAGCAACGCTTCATCCCCTGCCGTGCCGCAACGTCAGCCAGCCTATCCGATCGACCCGGACATCGTACATCGCTGGTCTCCCCGGTCCTTCCTGGAAAAAGAGGTTCCCGACAACGTCCTCATGAGCGTATTGGAAGCGGCCCGTTGGGCGCCGTCCGCCTTCAACGTTCAGCCTTGGCGTTTTATCGTCGCAAGGACCCGGGAGGAGCGCGAAACGTTCCTTCCTTTTATTAGCGAGTTCAATCGCATCTGGTGCGAGAAAGCTCCCGTTCTGATCCTGGTCCTCTCGAAGACCGTCTGGGAACGCGGCGAAGTGGCGTCCCATGCCTTCGACACCGGATCCGCCTGGGGCTATCTTGCTCTGGAAGCGACGAAGCTAGGGCTGGTCACGCATCCGATGGCCGGCTTCGATCACGCCCAGGCCCGCGAGACGCTCGGCGTTCCGGAAGAGTACGCCATTCAAGCGCTCGTGGCGCTCGGCTACCAAGGGCCGAAGGAGGCTCTGCCGGAACAGCTGCAGGCGCGAGAAGTGCCGTCCCCCCGCGTCCCGGTCGGGGAGATCGCCTTCCGGGGCAAGTTCGGCCACTCTCTCTAATCCCGCGATACAAAACATCGTATAGCAGAAGGAAGGCGGGCCGTTACCGGCTCGCCTTTCTTCTGTCTTCATAAAATTGCAGCACGGCGCCCCAATTCCACTGCTCGTAGTAATTGGCTCCAAGGTCGATGCGGCGGATCCAGACGCGAGCCGGCCCGCCCCCGGCTCCGACGATCATCACGTCGGCGCTTCGGCGATCGGAGCGCACCCAGGCCAGCGTCCGCGACGCCGGAAGATAGACGGGCGCGTAGTCGCCGTGCGCGGAGGAAGGCGACGTGACCCGCCTCTCCCTCTTGCCGCGAAGCCCGACCTCGACCAAATACGGAAACGGCCGCTTCGCAGGCTCCGTAGCCCATTCCTTCTGCTCGCGCGCCCGCGATACGAGAATCCTCCGATCGCCCTTCCAGGCCGGCGTCTGATCGACGAAGCCTGCCGGCGTATGAATCGTCGGCCTCCCCAGCGGAATGTCCGCCGTCTCCAACCGCTTGTTCGACGTCGCCTCACGACCTTCCCCCGCGATGTAGGCCAGCCGGTCGTCCCCCTCCGCCCAAGCGAACTGCTGCTCGCCGCCGGCCATCTTGTCGAGCTGCTGAAACGACGAGCCGTCGGCCGAAAGCACGCAGAGCGTGTTGCTGTCCGCCGACAGCGAAGCGGTCGGCTTCGCCAGGAACGCCATCCAGCGGCCGTCCGCCGACCACCGGAAGAAGCTCGTGCCCACCGCGAAGAAATCGTCCGATCTGTCGGGCAGCGTGTACAGCGTTCGAAAGCGTGCGGCATCGCCTTGCGCCGACAAGGGGATCTTCAAGATGCGAACCGGCGTCCAGCCGCCGTCCGGCTTCAATTCCGATTCCGACGAAGCGACGAAGCCGCCGCCGCCGGGCAGCCACGAGAAGTTGCCGATGCCGGAAGCCGCGTTGATCGGCTGCCCGGGCCGCTCGGCGTCGATCCAGTCGATGCGGTTGCCTTCCCGGTAGGCGAGGCGATTGAGGGAAGGCGCCCATTCGAATCGGTCTCCCGCCACCCGTGAGACGAGATGCCCTTCTCCTTCTCCCGCCGGCCGAACCCAGAGCTCCCTTCCGTTCTCCCCGGCCGCATACGCGATCCAGCGGGCATCGAACGACCACTTCGGGCCGGCCGCTCTCTGGCCCGTCGTCAATTGCCGTTCTACCGAGCCTTCCCGAATCCACAGGTCCCCGCCGCGGACGTACGCGGCGCGCAGCGGCGCATCCTTCGCCGCGGACGCCGTCCCGATGCCCGCTCCCAGCGTCAGCGCCGCGGCGAGCGCCGCCAGCAGCCACTTTTGGCGAATGTTCATGCGATCTTCTCCTCGGTTTCGATTGATCCGCCTATACGATTTCCCAATGAGCGCCGAAGCATGCCTGACTTTTCCGGGTCCGATTGACTTTTGCCGATCTGCGTCATACCTTTAAATGAAGATGAACCGAAAGGTCGTGAGCGGCAGGATGAATACCGGCCGGGAAGACGCACTTCAGCTCTACATTACGCTCTCCAGAGCCAGCCAATGGGTCAACGCCCACGCCGACCGCGACATCAAGCGGCACGGCCTGAACCGGACCGAATTCGGCGTGCTGGAGCTTCTCTACCATAAAGGATCGCAGCCGATCCAGCAGATCGGCAGCAAGGTGCTGATGAGCAGCGGCAACATCACCTACGTGGTGGACAAGCTCGAGCACAAAGGCTATGTACGGCGCAACGTCTCGACCGAAGACCGTCGGCTGATTTTCGCGGAGATTACCGATGCGGGCTGCGCGTTCATCGAAGAGGTGTTCCCCTCGCACGCGCGGATCATCGAGCAAGCGGTCGCCGGCTTGTCCCCCGAAGAGCAGCGGGAAGCGGCGCGCCTCCTCAAGAAGCTCGGCCTGTATGCCCAAGGCACCTTCAAGTAAAATGCTTCCTCCTCCCGTTTCCAAGCTTTTTCCAACTCATAGCGTCCCTACCTTTCGCATAAACATCTGTTGATAAGCCAAACGGCTGCGCAAGAAGATTCGGACCTATGAACGGAAGGGGAAACGATTCATGGACCGACTGACCACCAACCAAGGCGTGCCCATCGGCGACAACCAGAACTCCCGAACGGCCGGACAGAACGGACCGACGCTGCTGGAGGACTACCAACTGCTCGAGAAGCTGGCCCACTTCGACCGGGAACGGGTTCCCGAACGGGTCGTGCACGCCCGGGGGGCCGGAGCCCACGGCGTGTTCCGGCTGAAGCACAGCATGAAGCGGTATACGAAGGCCGCTTTCCTCCAGGATGAAGGAACGGAGACGCCTGTCTTCGTCCGCTTCTCCACCGTCATTCACGGCCAGCACTCGCCGGAGACGCTGCGCGATCCCCGCGGCTTCGCCGTGAAGTTCTACACCTCGGAAGGAAACTACGACTTCGTCGGCAACAACCTTCCGGTATTCTTCATTCGCGACGCGATGAAATTCCCGGACATGGTTCACTCGCTGAAGCCCGATCCGCGGACCAACATCCAACGGAACGACCGCTATTGGGACTTTATGTCGCTCACTCCGGAATCGACGAACATGCTGCTTCACGTTTTCTCGGACGAAGGAACGCCCTCCGGCTACCGCCACATCCGGGGCTCCAGCGTGCATGCGTTCAAGTGGATCAACGCGTTCGGCAACATGGTGTACGTCAAGCTGCGGTGGGTGCCGAAGCAGGGAGTCCGCAACCTGTCGGCCGCCGAAGCCTCGGCGATTCAGGCCGTCGACTTCAACCACGCGAGCCGCGACCTGTACGAGGCGATCGAACGCGGGGATTTTCCCGAGTGGGACCTCTATGCGCAAATCCTCGACCCGGCCGACATGGACAGCTTCGACTTCGACCCGCTCGACGCGACCAAGGATTGGTTCGAGGACGTTATCCCTTATCAGCCGGTCGGCACGATGACGCTGAACCGCAACCCGGACAACGTATTCGCCGAGACCGAGTCGGTCGGGTTCAACCCCGGCGTCGTCGTTCCGGGCATCGAGCCGTCCGAGGACAAATTGCTGCAAGGGCGCCTGTTCTCTTACTCGGATACGCAGCGCTACCGCATCGGAACCAACTATCTGCAGCTTCCGATCAACTGCCCCTATGCCCAGGTGAACAACTACCAGCGCGACGGCGCGATGCCGTTCAAGCAGCAGAACGGGCACATCAACTACGAGCCGAACCGCTACCAGACCGCTCCGAAGGAGGAAACGGCTTATGCCGACGCTCCTAGCCCGCTTCAAGGAGCGGCCGGCCGGGAGAAGATCGCCAAGACGAACGACTTCGGTCAGGCCGGGCAAGTGTGGAACCGCTATTCCGACGAGGAGAAGGCGGCCGTCCTGAACAATCTGGCCGCCGACCTGGCACCGGTATCGGAACATACTCAGCTGCGGGCGGTGTGCAACTTCTATCGGGCCGACGAGGAGCTCGGAATGCAGCTGGCCGAGCGGCTGAAGCTGGACTTGTCGCTCTATCTCAAGCATATGTCGGAGCCTCGCAACGCCTAAAGCGAAGCAAGACGAAGAAGCCCCGCGCGGACCGATCGGCCGCCGGGGCTTCTTGCTGCTGCAGGGGATGAGTGCGCGCCGCGGTCTCCGCCTCTCAGCCGTAATCCACTTCAAACGTCGCTCCGAGCGGCATCAACTCATACAAGTAGCGTCCGATCAGCTCCTTCTCGACCGTTATGAGCGGGGACGGCGTCCTTACGTCCAGATAGATCGTTCCCGTCCACGGATCGTATTCGTGGAAGGAGATGCGCCCTCCGGCGAACATGCCGCTCATGACCGCCACGATGCCGGGAAGATCCAGGCTGCGATTCATCGCCGCCTGCCGGATCAGATCGGGCACTTCCCCCACCTCGGGCACGCTTTCCAGCCGAATCATCGAATATTCCCTCACCTTGAAGCAGACGTACGGCACCAACTCGCTGGCGGCGAACTTCCGGAGCGCCGTCCGGTCCGCATCTTCCAGTCTGAGCTCCTCGTTCCACGCATAGATGGTGGCGGTATGCTTGCCGCCCGTATGGACGCGAACGTATCTCAGATGCGGAAAGCGCTTACGAATCAGACTTTCCGATAAAAGCCGGGTTCCCATTCCGCTCCCTCCCGATCTTCGATCCTTCTGGCGAAACGTTCCTGGCTTATTATATGAGCGCCGCGGCTCGGCCACCACCTCTTCCGCCCAAAATCGCGCCGTTTTTGCCGCCGAAAAAAATCCGCCGTTTTTTTACGCGAGCTTTGTCACAGATGAGGGGGCCTCCCCGTCCTGTGGGGTGAAAACCAAAAAACGGAGGTTGAGGCGCATGCAAGCTTACGAAACGATCGTCATCGGCGGAGGAATCGCGGGACTCGTCGCCGCGGCGGATCTGGCACGGGCGGGTCGCCGCGTGATGTTGCTCGAACGGGGGGAACGGCTGGGCGGACGGGGAACGACCGCGAGGAAAGACGGAGCTTTGTTCAATCTGGGCGGCCATGCGTTGTACTTGGGAGGAGAGGCTTACTCCATCCTCGGCGAATTGGGAGTAAAGCCGGCGGGGAGCAAACCTTTGACCGACGGATCGGCGGTCTGGCGCGGCGGCTTGATGCCGCTGCCCGATAACGCGTTTCGGCTGATGTCGTCGAAGCTGATGACCCTTTCCGGAAAAATGGAGTTCGGCTCGCTCATGATGAAGCTGGGCCGGATCGATCCGGCCTCGCTGGCGCATCTGAGCGTTCGGGACTGGGCCGAGCGGCAGCTGCGCGATCCGATGGTGCGCCACCTCTTCTACGCGCTTGCCCGCACGGGCACGTACAGCATGGAGATCGACAGTCAGCAAGCCGGCGCGGTCGTACGGCAGGTACAGCGCTCGCTCAAGAACGGCGTGCTCTACTTGGACGGAGGATGGCAGACGATCGTCGATTCGCTGCGGGACGCGGCGGTGCGGGCGGGAGCCGACATCCGGTGCCGAGCCGGCGCCGCGGAAATCGTCTCGGAGGATGGACGGGTCCGAGGCGTGCGGCTGGCGAGCGGAGAGCTGCTGAATGCCCGTCAAGTCATCAGCGCGCTTCCTCCCGCCGAGACGTGCGGGCTCGTTCCGAACGGAGAGGACACGGCACTGGGCTTCTGGAAGCGGCAGGCGCGGCCGGTTCGCGTCGCCAGCCTTGATTTGGTCATGCGCCGGCTGCCGGTGCCGGATCGCCACTTCGCGATCGCTCTGGATCAGCCGCTGTTCTTTTCCAACCACTCGAGGGTAGCCAAACTGAGCGACAATGGAAGCATGGTCATTCACGTTACCAAGTACCACGGCGCGGAGGGCAGCGATCCGAAGCGGGATGAGCGCATGCTGGAAGATCTGACGACGCTGATGCAGCCGAATTGGCAGCGGGAATTGATCGCGAAGCGCTTCCTGCCGAACCTGACCGTCGTTCACGACCAGATTCGCGTGGGCCGCAGCGGCCCTCTTCCCGGACCGTCCGTTCCGGAAATTCCGGGGCTGTACGTAGCAGGGGATTGGGCCAGCCATGGAGAAATGCTAGTGGATGCGGCCGCGGCCAGCGCCAGACGCGCATCCCGGGCCGCTCTCGCCGAGCTGGCCGGCACGGCGGCGAACGCTGTGGGCGCCGACGCGAACGATCGGCTTCTCAAGGTATAAACGATGTTGGCAGACTGATCTCGAACGAAAGGGGGCGATGTTTTGGAGGACGCCCTGCTCTCCGGCCTTTATGCTTCTTATAAACCGCTCCTGTTCACGCTCGCCTACCGAATGCTGGGCAGCGTGATGGACGCCGAGGACGCGGCCCAGGAAGCGTTCCTCTCGCTGAACGAGACGAGCGACCCGGAACGCATCCGCAATCCGAAGGCGTATCTGTGCAAGACCGTTACGAACCGGTGCATCGACCGGCTCCGGTCGTCGCAGGCGAAGCGCGAAGTCTACGTGGGCCCTTGGCTGCCCGAGCCGCTCGTCTCGCGCCCGGACGGCGAGGACGACCCCTACGGCACGTATGCCCGCCGCGAGTCGTTGTCCACCGCCTTCCTGCTGCTGCTGGATCAGCTATCGGCGGTGGAACGCGCCGTATTTCTGCTGCGCGAGGCGCTTCAGTACGATTACGCGGAGATTGCGGCTATCGTCGACAAGAGCCCCGCCAACTGCCGCCAGATTTATCACCGGGCGAAGCGGTCGCTCGGGGAACTGCCCCGGACCGATCCGGATGCGAAGACGGCTCCCCATGCGGAGCTGCCGGGTACGGTCGTGGACCAGTTCATCGGCGCGCTGGCGACCGGGAATGTCGGCAAGCTGATGGATCTGCTGACGAGCGATGCCGTTCTCCTCTCGGATGGAGGCGGCAAGGTTACCGCCGCCACTCGCCCGATTCTCGGCCCGGACCGGATCATGCGGTTTTTGGCAGGGCTGCTGGAGAAGATTCCGCCCGGCTTCTCTTCCCGCTCCGCGGAAGTCGGCGGCGAGCCCGGCTTCGTTACCTACGTGGACGGGAAGCCGCAGAGCGTCTTCTCCTTCCTCATGGAAGACGGCCGTATCAAGCGGATCTACCTGGTCGCCAATCCGGATAAGCTCGTCAACGTTCCCTAACCTGATTTTTTCCGCCGCGCCGGGCGCTCGTTCCTCCAATCGGGAGCGGGCGCCCGGTTTCGGTTTTGCCGAATATGGGACTTTATGCCGATATTTTCGATTCCTTTGGGAAGTTTTTAGGAGAACTATGGAAGGTTGTCTGGTATGATAGTCATGGAGAGAGACAATCATTGGAAGGATGGAGATGGGTGAAGTCCGACGATACGTTGTTCCAGAGAAATAAACTGCTCGTCAAGATCATCTGGGGAATGCTGATTCTGGGAATCGGAGTCGACCTGATCACGGGCGCTCCGACGAATTCCATCTATGTTCTGGCCGCCGTCGGCTTCGTCGCGTGCGCGGCGGCGACCTTGCTGACCTACAAGCGCTGGCTGGAAAATTACGTGATGTACATCATCTCCGCCATCATTACCGCTCTGACCGTTCTGCTCATCCTGACGGGACCGGTCATTACGACCTACTTCCTGGTTTACGTCAATCTGGCCATCATGACGCTCTACGGCAACTTCCGGTCGATCGTGTTCTCGGCCGTCCTGGGGGCCGGGCTGACCGGCTATCTGTTCGCAAGCGACTATCGGCACGAGATGTTCGCGGACAACGCGCCGCTGACCGTCTTCCTGTACCTGGCGATGATCGCCGCGCCGCTGCTCGCTTCCGCCAAGTTCAGCGAAAGGCTGCAGAAAGCGGCCGCCGACGGCCGCGAGAAAGCGCTGGAAGAGCGGAACCGGGCTCAGGACCTCGCCCGGAACGTGGCCTCCTCGCTGCAAGAGCTCAACAACTTCAGCGCCGGCCTGAAGACGAACATGACGTCCACCGGCGCGATCTCCAAAGAAGTGACCGCCGCCTTCGCCGAGATTACGGCCGGCAGTCAACATCAGGCGGCGGCGATCGCCGAGATCGGCGAGTCGTCCCGAGCCATCGACGAAGCGGCCGGCGACTTGGCCCGGCGGTCGACGGACATGCGGCAGCTGTCGCTTCAATCCGCCAGGCTGACGAAGTCAGGCAGCGAGGAGGCGCGCGAGCTGGGCGAGCGGATGAACGTTCTCGGGGAGACGATCGACGCTTCCGTTCTGCTGATGCGCCAGCTGAACGAACAGAGCCAGCGAATCGGCGAGATCGTCGCCACGATCAAGCACATCTCGACCCAGACCAACCTGCTGGCGCTGAACGCCGCGATCGAAGCGGCCCGGGCGGGCGAGCACGGCAAAGGCTTCGCGGTCGTCTCGCACGAAGTGCGCAAGCTGGCCGAGACTTCTCAGGAGTCGACCGAGCAGATCGAAAGCATCCTCGATGCGATCCGGCTGAAAACGGAGGAAGCGTCCGCCCAGGTCGTCAGCGGCCAACAGACCGTAGCGGCCAGCCGCGAGGCCGCCGCTCGCGTGGCGGAGGCGCTGCGCACTCTGACCGAAGACTCGGGACGGGTGGAGAGCCAGTCCGAGCAGGTGAACCGTTCCGCGGCCGAGCTGCGGGAGCAGTATGCGAGAATCGCCGAACGGATGGATCAGATCGCCGCGATTACGGAAGAGAACATGGCCCAGGTCGAGCAGATGGCCGCCGGCATGCAGACGCAGGACGGCCGCATCTCCGAGATCGTGGACAGCTTCCTCCAGTTGGACAAGCTCGCCTCCGATCTGAACAAGATGGCGAATTAATCCCGGCCGGGCTTTGCCGGCTCCTCGCTCCCGTCCAAAGCCACGGTCCAGCCGAACGGATCGGGAGCGCGGCCGGTCTGAATCCCGGTAAGCTCGTCGTACAGCCGCCTAGTCAGCGGTCCCGCTTCGCCCGGGTTTCCGACGAGCAACCGCTCCCCGTCCCAATCCAGTTCGCCGATAGGCGAGACGACGGCGGCGGTTCCCGTTCCGAACGCCTCGGCCATCGTCCCGTTCCGGCAGGCTGCGGCCACCTCGTCGATGGCGATCCGCCGCTCTTCCGTCCCGATCCCCCAATGGTTCAGCAGCCGGAGGACCGAATCCCGGGTTACTCCATCCAGAATGCTTCCGCTCAGGGCAGGCGTCACCACTTTCTCCCCGATCCGGAAGAAAACGTTCATGCTCCCCACTTCCTCGATATATTTGCGATGAACGCCGTCCAGCCATAGCACTTGCGCGAAGCCGCGCGAAGCCGCTTCTTCCTGGGCCTTCAAGCTTGCGGCGTAGTTGCCGGCCGTCTTCGCCCCACCCAAGCCTCCGCGCACCGCGCGGACGTACTCCGTCTCGATCCGAATGGAGACCGGATCTCCGCCTTTTTCATAATAGGAGCCGACCGGCGTCATGATCATGATCAGCCGGTACTCCCGCGAAGGAGAGACGCCGAGGAGCGGCTCGACGGCGAGAATGAACGGACGAATGTACAGCGACGTGCCCGGCGCCGCCGGAAGCCAGTCCCGGTCGAGAAGCACGAGCCGGCGGATCGCTTCCGATACGAGCTCTTCGTCGATCGGCGGGATGCCGAGCCTGACATTGGAACGGCTCAGCCGCTTCAGGTTCATGTCCGGCCGAAACAACCGGATGCCTCCCGACGGCGAGCGATAAGCCTTCATCCCTTCGAACGTCATTTGTCCGTAGTGAAGCACTTTGGCGGCAGGGTCCAGCTCGATCGGCCCGTACGGCACGATGCGGGGATCGTGCCAGCCTCGCGAATCTTCGTAATCCATCATGAACATATGGTCGGTAAAAAAGCGGCCGAATCCGAGCGCGTCGGTCTCGGGCTTCGGCTTGGGGCGCCGGTTGCGGCGAACCGCGATCGGCTCCGGGCGGCGGATAGGCATGGCAAGCTACCTCCTGTACGATCGTTCTTGTCTTGAATCGTATCAGCCGCCGTACTATATTTGAAATATCGGTTTGGAACGGATATCATACCGAAAAAGTATCGAACGGTGGAGATCGGAATCCATGGACATTCGCCAGCTTCGTTATTTCCTGGCCGTCGCCCAGGAAGGGCAGGTTACCGGAGCGGCCAGGCTGCTGCATATGGAACAGCCTCCGCTCAGCCGCCAGTTGAAGCAGTTGGAGGAAGAGCTGAACGTCACTCTGTTCGATCGAAGCGGCAAGCGGTTCAAGCTGACGCCCGCCGGAGAGCTGCTGCGCCGGCGCGCGGAGGGGCTGCTGGCGCAGCTTGGAGAGACGGTCCAGGAGATTCGGGAGCTGGACGGCGGCGTGCGCGGAGAGCTCTCGATCGGCTCCGCCGTCTCCTGCATCTCCCTGCTTCCGGAACGAATCGCCCGGTTCGCGGAAGCTTACCCGCTCGTCACGTTCAAGATCCGGGAGGGCGACCATTTCCTGCTGGGCGAGCTGCTGGAGCGGCGGAAGATCGAGCTGGCGATCACCCGCCTTCCGTTCGAGGCGTCCTTCGATGCAGACAAGTACGCCGTGAGACGGCTGCCGTCCGACCCGTTCGTCGCGCTTCTTCCCACGGACTGGGGTCCCTCGCCGGCCGACCAGGCGATTCGGCTGGAGGAATTGGCGCAGCTTCCGTTCCTCGCCTTGAAAACCGAGCATACGACCGCCATGCACGAGCTGATTCAGGGCGAATTCCGGCGAAGCGGGCTTGCGCCGCGGATTCTGTGCGAATGCTCCAGCGTCGCGCTCATTCTTGCCTTCGTGTCCGCGGGCGTCGGAGCGACGATACTGCCCAAATCGGTCACCTCCACGCTGGCGCTGACGAACATCCGGATGTGCGCGATCGAGCAGGCGGAATTCCGTTCGGAAGTCGGACTCGTCTGGCTGAAGGACCGCCACCTGTCCCGCGGCGCCCTTCGTTTTATGGAGACGTTCGCGGGCGAGCAGATCTGACGGAGGTGACATTCATGCAGCTTCACAAAGGAGAGACGTTGTTCCGTCAAGGCGACGAAGGGCCGCTTTTCCATCTGAAAAGCGGCTTGCTCAAGATTGTCCGAACTCACGAGGACGGTTCGGTCCATCTGATGAACATCATCGTTCCGGGCGAGATGATCCCCCACCACTCGCTCATAACCCCGGGCGCTTATCACGGCACGGCCGTGGCGCTCATCGCAAGCGAAGTGGAGACGTTGTCCGCCGCCGAATGGTACCGCTCCCTGGAGGATGACGCGGCCAAGTGCCGAACTGTCGCCCTGCAGCTGCAGGAGAAGCTGCGAATGATGCAGAAGCGGATCGACCAGTTAACGGCCACGACGCCGGCGGAAAAGCTTCGCCTTTTCCAGCTATGGTTCCAAGACTACATCTCGCCGTTCTCGCTGACGGAAGTGCTGACCCAGGACGAGATCGGGCAATTCATCGGCCTGCGTCGGGAGACGGTTAACCGGCTGCTGCGGGCGCAAGCCTCGGAGACATGACCGGCCGCAACAAGGAAAACGACTGCGCCGCCCTGGATCCGTCCACTCCATCGCGCAGTAATCCAAGCACTGCAGGGGCCATGCCGTGAATTGGCCTTCCGATTTTCGCTGGTTTTCTCGCTATTTCCACACCCGCGCGCGTCCTTCCTTTATGCCGACACCCCCTCTACGAGTCGAAACCGCTCAGTGAACGGGAAAATCTCCCTTTCATGATGCAAATATACGCTTCCTGCCCGGAACGAACGGGAAATGCTCCGCTTATTCGGGCCAAGAACTGCGATTTTGCGAATCGGGGACCGATTATAGGGAGCTTTTCCCGTCCAATCCCGAAATGTACACCTTCATGAACCAATAAAAGGAGAAAATCCCGTTCGCCGGGCAATTGGAGGGGATGGAAGCGGTTGACGGTATAGGCGAGGAGTTCGCGAGAGTATCTTGAACACCATCCGACTGCAAATATGGTGCCCCCTGGACAATCAGACATCAATCCTAAAGTCAACACGTATCATACTTTGGTTGTCGTCAAGAATGACGACAACTGGCGGATACGACTTTTCCAGAATACACCTGCCCAGTTCCACAGACGACCCGATCTGAAGTTAAATCCGATTCCTTTTGGGGGAGCCCCCGATAAGAATCCCCCAAAAGTGAAGTAATGCTCTGAAGTTAAATCCGATTCCTTTTGGGGGAGCCCCCGGTTATTCACAGGAAATTTAATCGCATCGTTTCCTACACAACAAAAAACGGCCCCCGGGGATCGCCCGGAGACCGTTCTTTTCCGTTTTGAGGCTTGTTATCGCAACGCGGTAACAGGATCTACCGCAGCTTCCAAATCGCCGGCAGGTCCGAAAAATTCAAAGCGCCGATCGCCCGCCGGAACGCCCAGCTCCTTGAGCATCGCGTTGACGGCCTTCATGAACGGAACGGGGCCGCAGAAGTAATAAACGGCGTTCTGCGGATTCGGAAGCAGCTCTCGCAGCCAGGGCAGATCGACATAGCCCAGCTTGTGCGGCGCCCCCATCCCTTCGACCTCGTCGTCCTCCGCATGCTCGCTGTAGCACCAGTAAGCTTTGACGTTCGGATGCCGAGCGGCCAACTCCTCGACCTGTTTGCGGAAGGCATGATGTCTGCCGCTCCGGGCCGCGTGAACGAACGTAATCGGCCGGCTGCCGTCCTGCCCGGCCAGAGCGCCAAGCATGCTGATCATCGGCGTCAGCCCGACTCCGGCGCTGAGCAGCACGACCGGCCGTTCGTCCGCCGTATCCAGCACGAATTCTCCCGCGGGAGCCGACAGCATCAGGGCGTCGCCTTCGCGTACTTGTTCATGGAGGTAGTTCGATACCTTGCCGTCCGGCCGGCTGTCGCCCCCGTCTTCGCGCTTGACGGAGATTCGGTAATACGGCTTGCCGGGCGCGTCGGACAAGCTGTATTGGCGGATGTGAATATGCGGGTCGCCGGGAATGCCCGTCTTCACGCTGATGTACTGGCCGGGCCGGAAGTCCGCCAATTCTCCGCCGTCCTGCGGAACCAGGTAGAACGACGTGATGACCTCGCTCTCCCGAACTTTCCGGTCCACCCGGAACGGACGGAAGTCCGCCCAGCCGCCCGGCTGCTTTTCCGCTTGCTCGTACATGTCCTTCTCCACGCCGATGAACGCATCCGCTATGACGCCGTAAGCTTCCGCCCAAGCCTGAAGAATCTCGTCCGTCGCCGCGTCTCCGAGAACGTCCTTGATCGCGGCCAGCAGGTTCTCCCCTACGATCGGATACTGCTCCGGCTTCACGCCCAGACTCCGATGCTTCTGGGCGATCTGCTTCACGGCCGGCAGAATGGCCTCCAGCCGGTCGATATGAGCGGCGGCCGCATAGACGGCGTTCGCCAGCGCGGCCTGCTGCCTGCCCTGCTTCTGATTGGCGTGGTTGAACAGGTTGAGAAGTTCCGGATGCGACGTGAATAACCGTTCATAAAACCGCTTCGTGATGGCCGTTCCATGGACCTCCAAAACCGGCACCGTCGACTTGATGACCTCAATCGTTTTCTGGCTAAGCATCTCCGTCTCCCCGCTTCCTTTTTGTTTGACATGACTCCAGTATAGGCAACGAAGAGTCCGCGCTATGTGACTGCGCTCACATGAAATCGGAAGGATTTGTGACGGCCGGGCCGCTACTCGAAGGTGGAGAAGTCCCCTTCCAACGGTCGTACCTTAATGCTCCGCAGAACGCTTATCGGCCGGACCGGCGTTCAGTCCGGCGACGATCATCTTCGTCGCGGCCGCCTGCACGCCGATGCCGGCCAATTCCCGCAATCCGCGCTCATAGACGCCCGACACCGCATCCGCGGCCAGAACGACCCGGAAATCCCGTTCGCTCGCTTCATAGATCGACGTTCTCGGGCAATTGGGGAAGTTGCAGCCGCAGAACGTCAGCGTCGAGATTCCCCGTTCCCGTAAGAACAACTCCAGATCCGTCCGATAAAACGCGCCCCAACGCGGCTTGTACACGATCCATTCGTTGGGCCCGATCCTCTGAAAATGGCCGCTGAGCAGCTCGTCCGCATCGAGCCGGACGGACGGTTCCGGCTTGATGACGTCAACCAATTCCGCGCCGTCGGAGCCCGGCGCCACGATCCGGGCCCCCCGTTCGATCGCTTCCCGGCGGCAAAGGTCGACGTTGGACCCGTCCTCCTTATAGAGCCGGATGACGTGCACGATCGGAAGCCGCGCGGTCCGATAGGCTTCCAGAAGCCGCCGCAAGGCCGGCAGAATCTCGTGCGTGCCTTGAACTTCCGCCGGCGCTCCCGGCAGCGAGAAATCGTTCTGAACGTCGATCGTTACCAAGGCGGAATGCCGCCATTCGGGCGCCAAAAGACCGCCTGCGTTCGCGCTCTCCGCATTGTCTTCCGCACCTGCCATTCCCTTCTCTCCTTTCAGTCTCCGTATCGGGGGCGAAAGCCTTCGGCATTCGGCGGACTCGGCATTTCCTTACGGCTGTGCGCCTCCGGGACGTGCTGCTTCAATGAAGCATAGAGCTTCGTCAGCGCCAACCGGCTTTCGTCGTCGCAGGGGAACTTCCGCTGAATGAGAAGATGAACCCGGATCGCCGCCTGCTTCATGCCGCCGTTCTCGTACAACCGGCCCAAGCTCCGCGCCCGATCCAGCCAGAGCAGCCGCAGACGCTCGCGCTCCCGATCGGCCCAGAGATAGCCTTCCTCTTCGAAGTAATCCCCTTCGTATGATTCCAGAATATGCCCGATGGCCTCCGCATTGTCAAGGCCTGAATCGCCGAGCTCTCGCAGCCGGGACTCCCAAATCTCCGTATCGACCCGGGCATCTCCTATCGTTAATTTATAACCGGGCTCCGGCCCGTCGACGCTATGGATCGAGATCATGCCCAATCCGGCGCCGCGCAGCGTCTGGCGAGTCTGATCGATCGCCGCTTCCAGCCGCTTCGATGCCGGCCGGCCGAGACCCGGCCACAACAGTCCGACCAGCGCATCCAGACCGACGGTCCGATCCCGATGGTGCAGCAGATACGCGAACAGCTCGCAAGATGTATCCGACCGCCACGGGATGCTTCGGGGCATCCGGTCGGGAAACCGGACGCGGAGGGCCCGGAAGCAGCAGACAAGCGGAGATCCGGGCTCTCCTCGAGGGGCTTCGACCGCCGACCTTCTTTGGCGCAGCCGCCGGACGGCCCGCTCCAGCCGCTCCGCCTGGACCGGCTTCGTCAAATAATCCAGCGCCTGCAAGCCGAACGCGTCGATCGCGTATTGGGTATCGGCCGTCACGAAGATCAGCTCGATATCGGGTACTTCCTTCTTTAGCCGGCGGGCCAGGTCCAGGCCGTCGATCTCGGGCATGAGGACGTCCAGGAATACGGCGTCCGGGCGAAGCCTGGCGGCTTGCTCAACCAGCGACGACGGATCCGAATAGGTCCCGACGACCTGGATGTCGGGAGCTTCTTTTTTCAGCATATACATCAGGTATCTTAAAGACAGCCATTCATCGTCGACCAATATCACTTTCACCCTGCGATCCCTCCGCCAGACGTCTGCATCGTTCAAGATGGACTATATCAACCGCATCTGAACAATAAATGATCGGAACGACGCTGCCTCGAGCAACGGAAAAACGCCCCGCTCCGCGTGTGTGCGGAGCGAGGCGCTTAGCTTTGGAAATCTTATTGAATGGCGTCTTCCAGCTTCTGAACGAACGTCTCGCTGCCGTCGCCGTTGCGCGTCGCCTCATGCGAGACCGTCGCTTCCTGGACGTCTCCGAAGCTCCAGTTGTCTTCCGGAACGTCCGGGAATACCGGAGCCAGACCTTGCAGAGGACCGCGATACAGCATGCGGTTGATCAACGTCACCGCTTCGTCGCGGCGAATCTTCTGGTTGGGCTTGAACGTACCGTCCGTGTATCCGCTCAGGTAGTGGCCCAGATACAGCGCTTCGACCGCGTTCTCGGCCCAGTTGCCCTTCGTATCCGTGAAATGGTTCGTAACAGGCTTGCCGGTGCTCAGCCCGAGGAATCGAGCCATGACGGCGGCCAGTTCGCCTCTCGTGATCTGCTGGTCCGGACGGAACGTGCCGTCGGCGAAGCCGCTGAAGTATCCGTGCTTGACCGCGATCTTGATGTAATTCGTCGCCCAGTGGCCGCTGCGCACGTCGGAGAACGGCAGCGGGTCCGCAACCGTATCGTTCTCGGTCAGGCGGGCGACGATCGCCGCCAGCTCGGCGCGCGTGAGCGAGTGATCCCGCTTGAACGTGCCGTCCGGATAGCCGAGAATGTAGCGCTGGTGCTTCAGGTCGTCGAACCGGTTCGAGAACACGTTGATCTTGGCCGAGGCCTTGGCGGTTGCGGAAGCGGCGCTGCTGCCGTCCGCCGCGAATTGGCCGGCGATCTCGAATTCCTGCTCGGCCTTCGTCAGCTGCGGCCACTGAAGGATGATTTTGAAGCTGCCGCTTTGGCCGGCCGGAAGCGAGGCCGTCGTCCACGTAATCGTGTTGCCGGCAACCGTTCCTCCCGCAGCGTCGACGACTTTGACGCCTTCCGGCAGCGTGACGGTTACTTTTCCGGAGTTGATCGCAAGACTTCCGTCATTCTTGTAATTGACTGTAACGGTCGATTGTTCCCCTTCTTGCACGAGGTTCTTGTCGGCGGATACCGACACCGTTACCTTCGGATCCTGCACAACCGGAGCCGATCCCGATACGATGTACGGGCTGAGCGCCGCGTCGTACTTGATAATATCCGTCTTCACGTTAAGCGTCGTACTTGTCAGCGTCTGGTACCCGTTCTTCGAGACGATCAGATAGTAGTCCGTGTTCGGATAGACCATATAAGCATAGAAGCCGCTGGCATCCGTCAATTGTTCCGGGCTGTCGTTGTCGTTCGGCGCGAAGCCGGCGATGGCAGGCAGCGTCACCTTCGTGTTTGGCGTGATGCCATTATCTCGATTGTTCTTGGTATCCGCGTAATACAGCGTTACGGTCGCACCTTCGATAACGTTGCCTGTTAC
Organism: Cohnella zeiphila; assembly: GCF_014212055.1. GTDB lineage: Bacteria > Bacillota > Bacilli > Paenibacillales > Paenibacillaceae > Cohnella > Cohnella zeiphila. The sequence continues at coordinate 235,091 of NZ_JACJVO010000024.1, forward strand.
CGCGTCCGTGATCGTTCCGTACGGGTCGATCAGCTGCGTGGTAATGTTCAGCTCGCCGTCTTCTTGTACGCTGACCGGGCCGCTCGCGACCGTCAGCTCCTGGCCGGACTCGACCTCATAGCGGACTTCCATCGTGTATTCTCCGACGGCCAGCCCCGCCGCGTTGAAAATACCCTGCGCGTTGAGCGGGAACGCCTTCGGCACGCCGCCCTCGGTTACATAGTTGCCGTCCTTGTCCTTCAGGTACACCTTCGATTTGCTTAGCAGCTCGGAGCCGAGCAAGCTCGTCTTGCCGTCCGGCTTCTGGAAGAGAACGAGTCCGGTCGCGGTCTTGACCGATTCGAACGATTCATCGCCGGTCCCGGTCACTTCGCCGACCGAAGCGTTCTGGCTGTACGTAATGGAAGTCGGAACGCCGCCGACATCGACCGTGCGCGTGACTTCAAGGGTATACTCCTCATTGCCTTTCGGCACCGCCAGCGAATAAGCCCCCGTCTCGTCGGTCGTCACCGTCTCGTCGAAATCGACCCCGGCTTCAATCTTGCCGTCGCCGTTCAAGTCCAGCGTCACCCGAACCGTCGCTCCCGGCACCGGCGTATTCGACTTGCCGTCCGTGATGACCCCGCGGATCCTGGCCGGGAGGAAGGTGATCTGGATCTCTTTTTGCGCATTCAGCCCTTTTTCCGGATTGTTGACCGTTGCCGTCACCGCGATGACCTTCGATTCCGTGCCTGTAATCGCAGCGGACTGATACGTCACCTTCGCTACGCCGTTCTCGTCCGTCGTCGCATGACTCGGGCCTACGAACGTTCCCTCCGGAGCCGTAAACACGACATCGACGCCCGAAATCGGCTGATTGTTCTCATCCGTCACCACGGCGGTCAACGTCGTCTGGGACTTGCCGTCCCCGACGATTTGGCTTGGGTTGGCGGTGAGTTGGATGGAGGACTCGCGTTGCGCGACCGGTCCTGCGCTTGCGCTCGTGGCCGGCGTCCCTTCCTTGACTCCGGATGTCGCTTTCGGCGTTACTTCGAAGAACAGGTATTTCTCTACATCGTCAGGCGTGATCTTGTACGTTTGTTCCGTAGCGTTTTCGATCGCTTGCTTGTCGCTGCCGTCTGCATTGCTTCCCCTATACCATTTATACGTCGAGCCTTCTTCTTCATCCTGATTCACATCGTTATACGTATACTTACCGGTTAAGGTTTGGCCGACTAGTACAGTTCCTTCGATGGCTACATCCGTTGCCGTCGGCGCAGTATTTTTCAATATAATGGTAATCTTGCCGACGTTTGAAACTTCTGTACCATCATTAGCCGTATACGAGAAACTGTCTACTCCCGTAATAAAATTCGAATTCGGTACGTATGTATACGTGCCATCCGAATTAAATGTAACTGTGCCCTTTAGGGGCTCTTCCTCCAACTGATACGTCAAGGAATCGCCGTCTGCATCCGTTACAGGAAACGCTTGGTTTTCAAGTTTACCGCCTTGCTCCACCTCTACTTCTTTATCACCTGCAACGGGTTTCGCATTTATTTTAATAGTAATCGTGTACGGTTGAGATGTATACGTGCCGTCGCTAACAGTGTAGGTGAACGTGTCTGACGCTCCAACAACTCCAACATTCGGTACATAGGTAAACAAGCCAGTATTGGGGTCAAAGGAATGAAGCGTTCCTTTTTCTGGATTCGCCACTATGTCAAAAGTAAAAGAATCGTTATCCGGGTCCTCATCCTGACCTGTTAATTGCCCAGTTACGGGTTGTCCTTCCGTCGTTGTAAAGGAGTCATCTTTCCCCGATGGGGTGTGATTGATCTGAGATTCGTCCACCGCCGGCTCGGATGGGCTTCCCTTTTCATTAACAACGCTTGCCGTAACAGTAAAGGGACCATCCGACAGCGATGACAGATCGACATCGAAGAGTTTATATTTTCCTTCGGAATCAACAGTCGCTTTAAATACCAGACTCTTGATTTGGCCGGATATTTCTTGGGTCACGGTGATCGTGACCGTTTGCCCTGCCTCAGTTATTTCCGTTGTACCTCGAATCTCCGCCTTAGACAGATCATCGTCCTGTCGCGACAAAAGGTGGTCTTCGCCATCCACCAAGTCTACTGTTATGTTCTGAGGCGAATCCGGATTATTCGTGGTGTTAGGATGGGGATATAGCGCACCTGCATCCGGCGCTGGGTTCGAGAAATCCTTCGCTCCAAAATTTAGCGAAAACAGTCTTCCGTTCCCATTCCCGCTAAAACCAATAATCACTTTGGCGGAGCTAACAGGCGCACGGAAGTTAGCAAAAAAAGACGCCGTATTTTCAAAATATACATCTTGCAAAGATTTTTGTATTCCCATAAATTGTGTCCAGCCGGTTGAAGGAGTAGCATCTGTAATTTGGAGCTTGTTTTGGCCATCAACGGTATAGCTCGAATAACCGGAGACTCCGATATATTCTTTACCACCTCCACCGTCTCCGTCTATATCCACAGCGGTCATATAAAAGTTTTGAAGAAGTACAGGCGTTTCCGATGAACCCGTCACAAAATCAAATTGAAATTGGATCGATCCGTCACCATTTGGTGTGCTAAGCTGCGGGTTGAATCTATTTTTAGGTGTGCTTGAGCTATCGTCGATATCAATCAGGTTGCTATTAAGTTTCGCCCCGTTCACAATTTCTTTAATTGTGACGATCGCATCGACTTGAACATTTGAACCATTTATGTTCTTTGAAAGAACATTTGTATATTTGTATCGCGAATCCACTGCACCTGCTGTTCCAAAGATCAGTACGGGATTTTGAAATCTCATGGAATCTGAATCGTTAAGAGGGACTAATAGAACATTTTCCGGTTCAGTAGCATGGGCGAGCCCCGTAAAGAATGGAAACTGAAAGAAAATTAGTGCAAGTAAAGTCAATTGAATAACAATTCGTTTTTGTAGTTTAAAAGACAATAACCTACTTCTGCTCATAGCCGCAATTCCTTTCTCAATTAGTATTACTTGCAAAAAAATACGGTCAAAGCAAAGACTTCCCTATTGATCCTCCTCCCCGCCGATTCGACACTCTTTGCCTATTTTCACAACTATCTTTTTATTCTACTTGCGTCCAATGAACATTCTCTGAACAAAGAAATATATTCTGTTCTTCTTATTTCAAAGATTCAAATGGATCGGCCAAAAAAGGATCCTCAAAATTAATGTCGAATTAAGAGGGGGAATTTAGTCTCATTTACGAATCGTTCGAGGTGGATGATGAGCAGGCGACGCGGTTGGGTCGCGGCCGGTTGGTTGGTCGTTGCGACAGTATGGTTTCTCGGTTTGACTCCGTCCGCACATGCCGGCAGCAATGCAGACGATCAAGTCATCAGGCATTGGCAAATTCAGTGGATCGAGTCGGATCGCGAGAGTACCTCCAGCCGACCTTCGGAAGATGGCGCCTGGCTGGAGGCGAACGCCGATCATCCGCTGACGGATCTTCCGAAAGGGGCAAATGGCGCCTGGGTCCGCCTCACCGTTCCTCCTACCGATGGATGGAGCCGCCCGGGGTTGCTCGTTCAACGCCTGTATGGGCGCGATCTCGCCGTGTACGAAAATGGCGAGTTGGTCTACAAGGCCAAACGGGATTTCGCGTTCGATTTGAACAAAATGCTCGTTCCGTTGTCCCCGGCTTCGCGGGCGACGGAGTATGATATTCGCATTCTGACGACGGGCCATCGGGCGGGAATGATCTCGCCGATACGCATCGGCGATTTCGCCGGCCTGTCGGAACGGTATGTGCGCAAGGATCTGCCGGACGTGCTGCTAGGGACTTGCATCTCTTTTCTCGCGTTGATCATGCTGGTCTGCTCCGGTTATTTGAACCGCAAACAGAGAAAGTCCTGGATCTCTCTCTGCCTGATCGCCCTGTCCACCGGTACGCTGATCATCGGCTATTCTCCTCTTCCCTATCTGATTTTCAAGGAATACGGGTCTTGGCTTCTGGTGCTGTTCGACCTGGCTCTGTTCACTTTATTCCCGGCGTTAAGCTACTATATCGACTGGGTTTTTGAAGGAAAAGTGCGGCTGTTCGCCAGATATCGAAAATTTCAGATCGCCTACTCGATCTTCTGCACATTGGTCATGATCGTCTACCACATCGTGGGCGAGCGGTTTTATCCCGTCTACCATCTGTTCACCCTCGTCGTTCTGGGCGTCGTCATTCTGGTCCAGCTCAACCTGATCATCGCGTTTTCGCTGCGCAACGCCATGTCGGGGAACAGAGACTCGCTGATCCTGTCGGCAGGCATTTTCCAGCTCGGGCTGCTCGGCATCATCGATCTGATTCTCTATTACGCGAGCGGTACGCAGTACATTCTATTCCTTTGGAAAATCGGCGTCGTCCTTCTGATCTTGTCGTTGGTCATTATTCTGGCCCGGCGGATCGCGGCCGATTATGCGACGCTGCTGACGTATTCGAAAGAGCTGGAGCTCTTCAATCGCGAGCTTCAGCGAACGGAGAAGCTGAAGGTCATCAGCGACCTGGCCGCTTCCGTCGCCCATGAGGTGCGCAATCCTTTGCAAGTCACACGAGGTTTCATGCAGCTGTTGACGGAACGGTCCGACCAGAAGCACCAGCCTTTGTTCACGACCGCCATCAATGAGCTGGATCGGGCCTCGGGCATCATTACGGACTTCCTGACCTTCGCGAAGCCGGAGATCGATCAGCTTGAGTCGCTGGATGTGAGGGAGGAACTGACGAGAATCGAGAGCATGATGACCCCGCTGACGACGCTGCACGGCGGCGTTCTGACGCTGAACGCATCGGAAGGGCTGGCGATCAAAGGCAATTCTTCGAAGTTCAAGCAAGCTTTCATCAACCTTGTCAAAAATAGTATAGAAGCCATCAAACAGGATGGCCGGATCGAGATTCATGCGTATTCGGAAGGGAAATTCGTCTGCATTCGAGTCGCGGACGACGGGGATGGGATGAATCCGGATGAGGTCGCCAAGCTTGGCGTCCCTTATTTCTCAACTAAGACGAAAGGCACAGGACTGGGTCTTACCGTCACGTTCCGCATTATCGAAGCGATGCAGGGGACGCTCGAATTCCGCAGCGAAAAAGGAAAAGGAACCGAAGCGACCGTCCGGTTCCCTCTGCTGTCCTAATCGTCGGCGAGGCGATTACCACACTTCTTTGAGGTTGTCCTCGCTGTCGGTTACGTCTTCCGGGTTGGCGGGAATCGTCAAATAGTACAACGACGGCGTCTCTTCTACGACCTTGAGCTCGATTCCTTCCGGAACGGCGAGGCCGAAGCTTTCCTGGAGCGCCTTCTTCGGATCCGAAAGCAGGCTCTTCTTGAATTCAGGATCGGTCCAGGCTTTCTTGATAACTCGAATTTTCAACGATTCCAGCGACAAAATGAACACGACCTTTCCAATTTTCGGATCAAATACCACCTCCATCATACCATGGACCTCGTCCAATAGTCTCTATTTTTCAGGAAAAATTCGACAAAAAGTAGGACCATCCGCCCCCAATCGCCAAACGATCCACCGTCTCCGCCGCCCGCCGGGCATCCTCTCGAATTCCCTCGGCGATGCCTACGGTGAAAGAGACTAGCAAATTGGGGGCGGTATCGTTATTTCGGAGTCGCGTCACGTATCCGTCCACTATCTCTCCAAGAGCGTCAAGAGCCCCATGGTGAAAAATCGCCTGTTTGACCGCTCTCTCCGTTAAGGCCTGACCGTCGGGGAGGTGGAGCTTCTCCCGGACGAGCACGAGGAAGGCGTTGCTGGACTCCTCTGCGAGATCGTCCTTCCAGTCGGCCCAATCGTCGGCCAACTGTAAGACCGCCAGCGCCAGGTCCATCGCCTCTTCCAGCTCCAGAAGCTCCTTTTCTTGCCCGGTGGCAAGCAGGATGGCTGCTGCACTGACTTTGAGGGGGGCTGACTTGGCTGCGAGCTTGGCCGGTTCGCGGGGATCGGCCCGCAGGCGTGACCCTTCTTGCGATACGTAAGAGGCCCAATCCGCGACATAGGCTCGGTATCTTTCCCACAGTGGGGAACGGTCCGGGAAATGTCGGCCATACCGCTCCCGGAATGCCTCCTGGCACAACTGTCCAAGCGCCAGCGAGAGCCGTGTGCCCGGTCCGTTGTCCGGCCCCCGGTCCATCGCGTCATCCACGAGCGAGAAATGCAGCGTCGCGCAGACGTTCCCGACCGCCAGATCGCGGCATAGGTCCAGCGATCCACCCCAGCGTTCCCGCAGCCAAAATGGAAGCAGGCCGAACAGCATGTTGGAGCGACCGGCTTCGCTTTGCGGGTTGATTCGGCGGAGCAGTTGGTGGCCGTATAACGCGAGAGGTGCTGGGAAAGAGGCGACGATAGACTCCGCTTCTTTGAATACTTGTACCAGTTCGTTGTCGTAGACTCTCATTTGTTCCATTCGCGGCGCTCCGTCTCTCATTTTGGAATAATCATAGCAAAATAAGGGAGGGGAGCGATATGGTGGGGAAAAGAAAACCGGTCCGGTTCGGGAAACTTCGAGGATCTAGGGTGATTACACGGCGCTTCTGGAAGACGACAACCGGTACGGAGCTGGAGGCGATTTCGGCAAAAGTGGAAATGAAATGATGCCTGTGTGGGTGAAGTGGGCAAAGGAAGAAGCTGAAGCCTGGAAGGAAGGCTGGAGAATCGGTTGGGTGAAGGGTTGAAATAAGACCGACAGGAGGAGCGACAAGACATCATACAATAGTCCCTCAATAAAACTGCTTATTGGAAAAAGTAGCCGATTTGTTTGACATTTCTGTCGATCAAGCAAGGCAATTGCGGACAAGAGGTGAAGACGCTGTTGATCGACTTGGTCTTTGCTATGCCAGTGACGCCTGTCAGGTAGTCAATCATCATCAACGCCAGCAACACCTGCAGCGCCTTGTTACAGCCGGGAGTCCTGGAACAAACCGATCGAGAAGCTTTTTAAAATACTGAACGACAAAGAACGTCAACAAAGAAGCGCCCCCCATTGCGGAGAGCGCCTGCCAGGTGAAGAGTTGTCCATCCATTTTCAAGACACCGCCTTGATTAAGAGTCCTACGGCAGCGATTGTCATACTCCCGAGGCTTATTGTCGTTCCGATCAATCATTTGACCGTCTGCTTATAAGCGTTCAATTCTTCCCGCAGCTCCTTGATTCGGTGGTGCGCTTCTTTCGCAAGCATCACACCTTCTTGGGCAATTTCTCGGGCGTTGTTCATCAAATCCAGTTTCGTCTCTACCCGCGTCAATCGCTGAAGGATTTCGTTCGTCTCATTTTCCGGCATCTGCGCCCCACCTTCCCCAACATAAAGAGGCCGAGCTTTTGCCCGACCTCAAATTACCAAGCGTTTGCGAAACTGTTAACTACACTTGCGCCATCATGACGGACGGGAGAATATTATTCGCCTGGCAATCCGCAATGATGATAAGCCGCATTTGTTCCTCGTACGTATTAGGCATCATACCAATCCTCTTACCATACATGCAAATTCCATTGTGTCTCCTGCATAGGTTATCGCCGGACCGCTAGTAGAATAAAAATGAAACGTTACCGTGATGGACGTTCCGTTGACAGTAGCAGACATAATTTCGAACCCGACACTTCCACCCTGATTATTGTTCATTGAATTATAATATCCCCTTAATGATGGCGGAGATATCGATTTAAATGCAGCAGGGAACCACCTTGCATTGTCTGTCATACTTGTTGTAACGGTTCCCGATGTCATTTTTATCGCCACATCATTTATCGTTGTGAATGTTACATTTGTAAGTGTAATAGTTCCCTGTACATTCGATGTGGTATTGGTAATAATATTTGCAATTAGGTCCATTTTTTCGACCGTGGTAGTTTGTTGCAATGTCCCCGCGCGATTGTAGTACGACCCTGCACAAAATGATTTACCTTCCGCCACGTCTGCGGGCGTAGCGTCTCCCGGAAGCCATAACTGAGACATTTTACACCTCCGTGATTGAAGCGGAAACTTTTACGGCCCCCGGAACATTGGACGTAAATACCACTTGAATAAATTGTGCAGTAGCATTGAAGTAGATAGGGAATAGGCTATAGCTTCCGACATCAAAGGGAGCAGATTGGACGAAATTTGATGTTTGGTATCCAGTCGCGTCTGCATACAGCACGCTACCAGAAAGGATTGTTGAACTAGTAACACGCAAATATACATATACAACGAAATTCCCCTGAGCCGCGGGCGTAAAGCCCACAACCTGTTGCTGGGTTGTCGTTATGCTTACTTCGCTTGCGGACGCAACCTTCCCCACAAAATCGCTCGCGTGCTTTCCGCCTACCATTTCGGCGTTAAGGTTTGGAACCATCGTTGAAGATGTTACGCCTATCGGGGCAGTGCCATTAGCGACCGTTGACTTAAATCCGTTTGCCTGAATAAATCCGTCGATTGCACGTCTAACCGCAATAGAGCCGTTAATGCTGCCTTCTGTCGTATGCAAGCCATCCACCATGTCGGCATCCAGCCCGCTGCCTGTCCCGTCAACTGTCTTGATCTTGGCAAGGACATCGGCGGCCGTGTAAGCGGAGGCGTTAAGCTTGTTATTTATTTCTGTACCGATCTGGTTCATGTCGGCAGGCTGAACTTTGTCGTCTCTGCTCCAGTCTGTCTTTGCCATCAGTTCGTCCCCTCCTTCACGTTGATCGTTTGCAAAATAAGCGTGTCTGACGAGATCGGCACGTTGACGGGGTTGCTGGTCAAAACAGTCCCCGAAGCATCTTGCAGGTCGATCTGAGTAATGAGTTGCACATCAGCTATCGGTACGATATAGTTCAGAGCTAAAGTGTTATCCGTAACTTCCTTCACCTCAAAATTCACAATCTCATAACTGCCGTTGAGCACAACTTTTGCCACACGGCCGTCAATGTATGTGGCGACATCATGCAAAAGATTCGGTTCGATCATATAACGGGCACCTCCACTCCAAGCGTCGAAAAAGCTTTCTCCCCGAGATTCCAAGAGCCGTCAAGCTTGTAATTCCAGTCGATGGTTTGCCTCGAAATGGATTCGTCCAATTCGAGCGTAATGTTTAAGGCCGTGTTCTGCTGGTAGACGATATTCGCAGGCTTGACCATCTCCACCGTCCGGATGATTTCTTTGAACACGTTCGCGTTCTCGATGTTGGTCGTGACGTAGAGAATAAAATTCTGCACGTCGACGGAAACGACCGTCATCCCCGGGCCTACCAATCGATCTAGTTGCTGCTGGAGATACCGAACCGTGAACGGAGGCTTGGTCTGGTAACGGTTAAGGATTCTTTTCCTGCGAAAGTCCAACGTTTCTTTAGACGGGTCCGCCTGAATACCCAGCATCGCCTCCCGACGAGCGATTGCCGCCGTGCTGGCCGTCAGGACGAATTGATCATCAAGCAGCCGCTGAACGTCCGTGTCGAGGCTGTCGAATTCGGAGTTCTCGGCAGCGGCCATAGCAGTAAAGTCCTCGATGTCCTGGTAATAGGACGGCAGATATTTCATGATGTGATCAGTCACTGACATGGATCGTCACCGTCCCGAGCATCGGAATTTCATCTTTCTCGAGCTTGAGATTGTCCGCAATGCCGTTCAGCGTCGTGCCGCCTACGTCGACCATGCCGGGCACCGTCAGAATCGCCGCCTCAATTAGCGCTATGCGCACGATAATCTGATCCTGCGCCGCCCAGGACTTGCGGAGGCCGAGCAGATAGTCGCCAATGGCGGCCTCAATGGGGGCCTGAACCTGACCGACGGTTACGCCGTCGACCAACGTGACCGTCGTCACGACGTTGACCGTAACGGCGCTTGCTCCGGCGACCGTCACCTTATGCCCGATCGGGGCTGTGCCGTTTCCTAGGCCGCTATTGATCGTGGGATCGACAGCGGCCTGTACATCCGCTACGAGCTGCGCGGAAGGAGCGGACCAGTCCGACGCAATGATCGTGCATTTGACGGTCCCGCCTCCCTGCCAGACCGGATAAACCTTGACGCCGCCGACGCCGTCCATCGCACCGATCGTTTTTTTGTAGTCGGCCACATTTCCGCCGAACGAAGGATTGTTGACCTCTTCGTAATAACGCTGGCGTAGCGCATCGTCGGTCTCCTCGTCCTCCCCGGGCACCAGAACCGGGCCCAACTCTGCTCGAACGAGTCCATTAATGAACTGAATCGGCAGCAGGGTGCCGAAAAGCTGGTTGCCGACAATACCGACCGTCTCGCACTCCAACGAGTAGACGCCGGTGCCGATCTTGGCGGAGGCCTCGTAATTTAGGTCCTGAATGCCGAATCGGCTGCCGATCGGAACGTCCAGGAGAACATCGCCAGTCCCATAAAAACGCCCCTCGCGGCGAGCGGCGGTGGCCGACTGCCGATTCACCCCGAACTCGGCCGTGCGTCGGGAGAGATCGTCCCCGGAGGCCGTGTCGGCGAAAGAGAGACTGTCGTTCAAGTCGAGCTCGATGTACATTTGCGCGAGCTCGATGGCCGCCGGCGCCAGCGCATCGTAAATCACCGAGCCTTGCCGCTTGTCGATGTCGTCCGGGACGCGATCGAGCATTCGCTGCAGGATGGCGTCGGCCGTTTGGGACTCATACACGGGTCGTCACCTCATTTCTAAAATCGCCGTAAGTCGAGATCACCGTAAAAGCGACAGTCGCGCTGTCCTCGCTAATTGAGACGTCGAAGTCGACGACGTCGCGGATCCGATCGTCCTGTGTCAGAGCCTCGCGTACCCGCCTGCGAAGCTCGGAATCGGCAAGGCCCGAGCTCTGACCGAACAATCCGGAGAGCTCGGAACCGTAATCGGCATTATAGATCAGGTAAAAAAAACGCTCCGTCCGGAGAATCTTATGGACCGCCTGCTTGACGGCCTCCAGCTCGTCGATCATTCCCGCCGCGCGACCGCGGTCCGAATCGAGCCGCCACGTCCTCGACGGCAGCGTCGCTTCCACGGTATCGGGCGTGATCTGGCCGCCTGCCGGTATCATGGGTTGACCACCACCTTGTCCAAAATTAAATACTGCTGCCCGCCCTGCCAGCGAAGGAGAATGACCTGGTCTCCGCCGTTCAGTCCTTCTCGTATGACGACTTTCTCGGCCAGCGCCGCTCCTGTCGTTCCTGAGGCACCGTCGTCCGTGTACGTGTGGGAATGAGACAGATCGAGTTCATAGCGCGTTAGCGATTCCGGAACAATTAAAAAATCCGCATCGAGCGTAAACCGTTGATCAACGTTTACCTCTAGCGGATCCGATTGGGTCACCGTCCCAAAAAGGAGGGACGTGGGACTGGATGCCGTGACCGCGTCGACGGCAGCCTTTTTAATGGCTTCAAGCATCATATCACCTTCAATGTAATGGACATGGTGTGCTCGGCGCCGTCGAAGCTGTGCTTGACTTCTTCGACCATCACTAGGTTAGCGATGCCGAGCGACTTGATGACGATCGGCAAGTACATGCCGGCGCGAACCCGGATGTCTCCGACCGCATCCAGCTTCAGCGCGCGCTGCTCGCGATTTTTGAGGGCGAGAAGCTGGGCAAGCATCTCGTTGATCTGCGCAGCGTTCAAATCATCGTCTATGCTCTGATAGAGCTGGAGTATGCCCCATCTGCCCATATTCGGATTTACGGGAGTCTGGTAAGGAGTGTGTTTGCCGGTTTGCTTGTCGTCCCGGTAGAGCTTGATTCGGTTGTACGTGTCGCTGTCGATATCCTCGCTGTAGTCGTAACCGGTCAACAGACTTCCGTCGCCAATGTAAAACTCGGCGTTAAAATCGCGAACGCGGCGAAGCGAGAGTGCACCGAAGTCGTCGAAAAAAACGAAAAACTGACCTGCCCTGCCAAGCGTCAGCGTATTCGCCTGTTCGATGATATCAAGCAACGTCTGAGCGTCTGCGTTCAATTTGGGAATTCGGTAGCCCGTGCTGTCGATGCGCCCCACCTTGAGTTGGAAGTCCGCCGCGATTCGTTTGATAATGTCTCCCGTCTCCATGTTTTTGAAAGAGTACGTGTCCTTGTTGAGCAAATACCGAACCTGGTCATAGGCGCTCACGCTGATCTCCTGATCCGCATTCTGGCCGAGCTTGAATACATAGCCGTAAAATACGTTGGTCCCGTCAAAACGGAACCGCACGATGTCGCCGTTGTTGATTGTGAATTGCTTGTCTTGGGTAATCCCGTCATTGACGATCTTGAATTCCAGCGATGCGGGCTTGCCGACGCGCGAAGTTGTCCAGGAGATGCTCTCGGCGATGGAGGAGAGGTCCCAGACGTTGCCGTTTTTATTGTCGATCAGCAGTTCAACCGCCACTGCCTGTCACCGCCGGCAGCTTCAGCGTCTGGCCGATTTTTAACGATTTGACCTGAGCGTCGCTGATCTTGTTCAACTTCTGAATCTCTTTCCATCGCGAACCGTCCCCCAATGTCATCTGGGCAATCTTCCACAACGAATCTCCGGAGACGACGGTGTAGGTCTTCGGCGGAACTCGGTCGTCCGGCCGCTTCGGCGCCGACTTGGTTACGGTTGCCGCTCCGCCTGACGATTTAACGGTCGGCTTCAGGGCGGAGTAGAAGCGATATTCCTTCAGCTTAAGAGAATACTCGATATCTCCCGCCGCCCCGGCCCGTTCCTTCCATTCGAACGACTCGATGCTGGCCGCCGTGTTGACTTCCATGGTGGAACCCCTGTATACGAATCGAATCGGCCATTTGGACTCCCACCAGCGCATAATGTAATCGACATAGGCTTTCGGGTGAAGCAAGACCGTCGCGGTCACGAACGGATAATTCTGCGCCGGAAAAAAGCTATCGATCGTGTACTCGGCAAGATTGCGGTCCTTGATGACGTTGATTTTACCGAGACCGTACACGTCGTGTCCGGCTCCGTCCCCGCCCATGCTGACTCCAATCTCCTCCGGCAGCACCGGGAGGTCGAAGCCCTCTTCTTGACTGTTCCAGCTCAGCCAAATGCCATACGCCATCAACCGTACACCCCCTGAGCCGACGATGCGATCTGTTCGTGCAGCCTGTCCGAAATGTTGGCGATGATCTCGTCCACCGAACGGCCGTCCTGCCGAACATGTGTATCTCCGAAGGAAAGAGAAGGCTGCAACGTGACGAAGTTCTGAATGTTCTTCATCTCCGCCAGCTCGCGCATCGTTTTCAAGTCCTCGGAGGAGACGTCGACCGAATCGTTGATCTTGCCGACCTCGTTCACCTTGTTGATATCGGACAAGGGGGTTCCCGGCAGTTTGATGTCCTCATAAGGGTTCTTGGGGAGAGCGGGAGGTTTCTGCTGGTCTGTCATTTTCCCCATCTTTCCCAACGAGTCGAGGCCTAGTTTCTTCTTGATATTATCGACATTGAAGTTTTCGGTAAAGTTGGCTGCCGCGTCAAACGTTCCGGTTATGCCCTTCTGCATCTCGGCTTTCAACTTGCTGCTATCCACCTTCTCAAGTTGGAGATCGACATCGACGGATAATCCCAGGAAGTTTCCCACAGCATGAATGACTTTGTTGATCCCCGACAGCAGCAGGTTAATCGCATCAATCGCTCCATTTACGAAGCCTGTAATGACGTCGATAATCCAACCGGCCGCTTGAGCAATGATTTCGCCTAACGACCTGAACGTGTTCGCGACATAGTCGCGAACAGGCTGCAAAGTGGCGATCAAGGCCAGAAGCGCCGTGATCAGACCGACAATCAATCCGATCATGAAAGGGATCGGATTCGCCCACATGGCCATGTTAAGGCCCAACTGAATCGCGGTTGCCATCGTCACTACCGCGCGATAGGCGGCGACGAGCCCCGTCCAGATGGCTTGAGCGGCGCTGACCGCAAGCAAAATCCCATAGTATGCGCCAAAGGCGGCTACGATTCCAATGACGAGCGGAGCGATAACCGGAAGCGCATATAAGAATGCGTCCCACATTCCTTGGGCGATGCCTTGGACAAAGGAGATTCCCTGTCCGATCATTTCAAATGCCCAGTTGAAAAAGTCAACGATCCCTTGAACAACCTGTTGAGCCGAGATACCGAGGCTGTCAAGGTAAGTTAGGATTAAAGTGATAACGCCCATAACGGCCAGCATCGGCAGTGCATTCGAGACCGCCTGAATGCCGCCGGTCAACCCGCTGAACAGGCCTTTCCCTTGATCCTTGTTCAACCCGGAGATGAGTTGCCCGATCGAATCGGTCACCTTCCGAATAGGCTCGCTCGCCTCATTGAACTGAGAGACCCACTCCGCTGTTTTGTCCTTCGCCTTTGTGATCGCTTGTTCAAAGCTTTTTGCAGCGTTCATGCCTTCGGTTAGCGCCTTCGGTAGAGACGGCGCCGTGGCTTGTGCCCCGTCTCCGCCCTGACTCCCGGAGTTAAGAGCATCCGTCATCTTCTGGCCGGGGCTTGCGCTGGCCGCCTCCGAAACGACGGGACTGTTGTCCTTCAACGCGCTTTGGCCGGAAGCGCCAAGCCGGGTCATCAACTGAGCCGTTGCCGCATAAGACTGGCGCGTCTGGTCTGCAACGGCCAACACCTTTTGCTGCAATTGCAATTGCGTCTTGGTGCTGTCGTTAGCCAGGTTGAGATGGAATGCGGCATTCGCAATCGAATCCGACCATGGAGCAAAGTCGACGGCCTTGCTGATAGATTGGATGGAATCGAGCCGGGATAAGAACGAATCGAACACTTTCAACCCCATGCTGACGGTCGCCATTTCACGATTCACCTCTTTTCCCCGAAAAATAGAGCGCCTCTCCTGGAGGAGAGGCGCCGTCCGTGCTCCCCGCGATGCGGGACTAACGAGCCTTCTTCCGGCTCTTTCTCTCTTGCTCGACGCGGATGTCGATCATGGCGAAGATCGCCGCCTTTTCGCGGCGACTCATCTTTACCAGCTCGTGAGGCAAAATGCGCAGCTCGTGGAGGGCGTAGTAGGCGTAGGTCGCTTCCCCGTCGCCCTCTTCGATCAGTTTTTTACCTCATCGACCAGCTCGTTCATATCTTTATCGTAGCCGTTGATCTCCTGAACCTTCTGGATCAGGTTCACGTATTCGCCGGCTCGCAGCATTTTGCGCAGCAGATTCTCGGCGCCCAGGACGCCGTAAGACTTCTGCAGCTCCGCATCTTTCAGGTTCGGGAAAACGACGCAGGCGACGGCCATCTTGGCCAGGTACTCCTCCGTGCTCGTCTCGGTCGTATACTGCCCGCCTTTTCCCTTCACCCGCCGGGTGGCCGCTTTCCGGCATTCTTCGTCCTCGGCCGCGGTAATGCTTCGCAGCTTCCACGGCACCGGATGGCCGTCCCGGTCCTGGAACCGTTCGGAGACGACGAGCGTCTCCGTCACGTCGCCCGCCGCATTCTCCGCGAAAAAAGCGCTCAAATCGCTCATGCCTGTGATTCCTCCTTCTTATTTTTAGCCGAGCACCGGCGCGTTGAAATCGTGGTCGACGCTCACGTCGTCGAAGGTGAAGTCGATGTCCTCGTCCAGCGCCGCGCTGTCCGTGTCCAGCTTGGCGACGATGACCTTGTTCAGGTTGACGTTCTTCAGCGTCACCGTCTGGTAGCCGACGGTGGAGCCGGGATCCTCGTTGACGACCTGGACGGTGAAATACGTGTCCTTGCCGCTCCGGATGTAGTCCACCATCAACTCGCGGAACCGCGACGTGACGTAATAGATCGTCATCGTGCCGCTGCCGGACCAGCCGGTCGCCTTATGCTGCGTGCCGCGCCGGCCGAGCGTCTTGATGTCGGCCTTCTCCTTTTCGACGGTCGCTTCGAGCTTCTTGATGTAGAACATCTCCTCGACCTGGCCGTTGATCGTCGCGTAAGCGCGGCCCTCCTGGCCGTTGATCGTGTCGCTCGCCTTGAGAAAAGACATGTTACTTCACCTTCACTTTCATGTAAATTTTCTCGATCGAATCGACCGGCTGAACGTGCAGCTCGACGTACACGCTGTCCGATTCGGTGCCGGCCGCCACGCTGACATCCGTCTTGGCATCGAAGTTCTGGATTGCGCCGGCGTTCTGCAGGCTTTCCAGGTAGCTCGCGATCTCCGTCTGCAGCAGGCTACGGCCGTCGGTGTCGTTGTTCACTTTGCCGAGATAATAGGATTCGAAAATGCGCTTGAAATCGTTGGCGATGCCGTCGAGCGTCCGGATGACGCGGTTTTTGCGGAACGGCTTGCCCTTGTCCGGGGTGAAGCTTGTCAGGCTGTTGATGTCCTGCTCGACGATCGCTTTCCCGTTGCTCGACGTGAACAGGAACTCGCCCGCTTCGAGAGCGGCCTCGATCTGGGAGTTCGTGTATCGGGGGGCGGCGTCCGTGGCATCGTCATAGGCTTTGTAAGTCAAAGACTCGGCGATCGTGGCCGCGGCGGTGGCGCCCGCTACCCAAGCGGTGGCCTGGGCTGCCGTCAGTACTGTGCCGTCCGTAAGCACGACGCCGTTTTTGACGGAGATGACCCCTTCGTGGTCGGCCGTCGGGTCGTTCTCCAGCACGACCTGGATCTTCTTCCCTTCGTCGTCCCGCAGGCGGCGGGCGAAGGCCGCGTACACCCCTTTGAGCGTACTGTCCGTGGAGGACAAAGCGACCGTCTGAAAATCCTCCAGCTCAAGCGCCGCCAGAAAATCGGTGTGATCGGCATTGGTCGCCGTTCCGTCGGCCCCTCCGGTCAGGGTAGCGCCGGCAGACTCCGTCAGGGCGCCCGTACCGGACCAGGTCACCCATGCGTTCGGCTTCAGATCCTCGGCGACGGAGACGCCGGGCTGCGTATCCTGCGCTTCCCCGTTCAGCAGGGTGACGACATCGAATTTGTTCTCGTCGTCGGCGCTCGCCTGAACGGCGATGGCGAGATCGTTGCCGCGAACGCCGCCGTATAGCGCCGTCGCCGTCAAACCGCCGATAGCGATCGTCGCTTTCGTTCCGGCGTTGAGCCGGTAGAGCAGCAGCGTCTGGGCGCGCTTCAGCGCCTCCCGAACGAGCAACAGCTGCGGAGAAGAAATATCATAGCCGAGCAGCCCGCTTACGTCGTCGCCCGACTGGATGCTCATCATCGTTTTGGCCGGTCCCCACGGAAGCGTCAGTCCGAGCGCCGCGACGCCGCGATCCCCGACCGTTCCGAGAGAAGCGCCCTCGCTCGCGAAATTGATATAAACGCCGGGACGTACTTTATTTTGCGCAACCCAAGTTCCACCCGCCATTTTATTTCACCGTCCTTTTTCCGAAGTCTTCGATCAGCCGTACGGCCGCATCGATCGTATACGTTTGATTTTCAGCCAGTACGGCCGACAAAATGTCCCTCTGCTGCGGAGTGAACCGCTTGGCCGCCAGCAACTGCTCCTTGCGGAACGTCGCCTCCGGCTTATTCTCCGGCCCGTTGGTCGGCTCTGCTTGCTTCCTGCTCATAAGATCGTTTCCTCCATGTCCGCCGAAGCCATAAGCGGCGACGGGGCGATTTGCTTGAACATCTCCACTTCGATCGTGAAAAAGAAATGCAGTATGCCCTCGATGATGACGTGCCGCATCCGGGCGCCGCGCATTTTTCCGGAGCCGATTGGAATGAGCTCCAGCGCTTCGTAAAGCTTATCCGCGACAGCGTGCGACTCTCCGTAGGGCTCCGCGGTGGACGGAAAGTACTGCACGTCGAACTTGTACGAACGAACGTACCTGCGGCCCGTCATCCGGGTTTGCCAGACTCGGTGCAGCTTCGCCAAGAAATACGGGCGAGTCGCTTCCACCTCTTCCCCGTACACCGGCACCGCCGGGTCGATCGCGGCCAGCGTCGCGCTGACCGCATGGCGAACGTCCGTAACCGTGACGTTCATTCTCTCGCCTCCTCTCATCTCTTGGTGGCTTTCGGACGACAACGGCCATGTGGATGGGCAAAAAAAAACACCCCCAACCCACGTATCGTGAGGTTGGAGGCTGAATTCCGTATTTTTCTCACTACCGTCATGAACGCCTTCGAGCGACCACCGCCAATCGACCGTTGGCTGTCGAGTACTCGCACGTGGACAGTACCATAAGCTTGTCGCCATACCGGGCTGTCACGCCCGTGTCGTAAAGAGCGAGCTTCTTGATGTTCTGAACATACGATTCGAACTCGGCCGGCGTTGTGGCCTTCTCAATCTGGTAGTATTTAAACACGTCGTCTGATTTGCGATAAACTTTTGACAGAATAACGGCAACGATCTCATACTCTTCCTTTTCGTAAAGCGTATCGAACTGGAACGCAGCATGCTCCTTATAGAAGCTTTCTTTCTTGTACTTCAACAAGTCTGCAAACATCCGGCCGCTTTTCATGTCATGTCCATGAATCAGCAAGATGTCCGAACCGTTTATCCTGCTGTGCTCGTCCAAAAAGGGAAGTCCGTCTTTGTCTTTCTTTTTATCGAAATCATGGTTGAGATAGAACTGTGCATCCTGCAGGTTCTGCATGATCGGGTAATTGATTCGGGTGCCGTCAATCTTCAGCCAACCGGCAATGTCCGGATTCCTCCGGTAAAGCTCTTGGAATTCGGGAAGCATGGCCGGCGCATCCGTCTTCGCGGTCGAAGAAGAGGGGATGGCCTCCCCTCCGCCTTTATTCGACTCTTCTTCCCAAACCTGTGCAATCTCTTTTATTTTCTTCCGTTCGGCAAAATCCTGCATGGAGGACCTTGCCATTGCGGCCAGGGAAAACACCAGCAGAAGCAGGGAAAAAGCGATAAGAATTTTTCTGGTTTTACTCATTTTCTTACCGCCTTTCCGGTTACTGAATGACTTTCTTCTTCTTGCCGCCGAGCAGACAAAGTCCGATCGTAATCAAGGACATCAGCGCCAGAGCCAGATAGAAGATTGGCGGCACGCTGTTATCCCCTGTTTTAGGAACGTTGTCCAACTCGTTATTGCCGTTGTTGCCTGACCCGGGTTTGCCAGGTTCGGGACTGGCGGTCCCGGGGTTCCCCGTTCCGGGATTAGCGGTTCCGGGGTTCGCCGGATCAGTCCCGGGGTTCCCCGTTCCGGGATTGGCGGTCCCGGGATTCGCCGGCTCAGTCCCCGGGTTTTCCGTTCCGGGATTGTCGGTTCCGGGGTTCGCCGGATCAGTCCCCGGGTTCGCCGTTCCGGGATTGCCGTTTCCGGGGCTCACCGGGTCAGACCCCGGGTTTTCCGTTCCGGGACCGACGGGACCGGGGCCGCCGCCACCGGAGCTTATCGGCTTCAACTGTACATCATAACGTACGATATCGCTTCCGACCGAGATGGTGGTGCTCGTATACGTCTCATACCCGGTTTTCGTTACAACCAGATAGTAATCCGTGTCCGGGAACACCATGTACGCATAGGCTCCGTTTGCGTCGCTGTTCTGACTCGGGCTGGCATTATCGTTCGGCGCAAAGCCCGGAATCGCCGGCAGCGTTACTTTCGTGCCCGGCTCAATGCCGTTCGCTTTATTCTTCGGCGTATCCGCATAGTACAGCGTCACTTCGGCGCCTTCGATCGCTAAGCCGGTCGTTGCGTCCGTAACGGTGCCATAGGGGTCGATGAGCTCCTGGGAGACATTCAGTTCACCGTTCGCCTTCACGTCCAGCTTCGCATCCCGAATAATCGTCAATTCCTTGCCCGGCGCAACTTCGTAACGAACTTCCATCTTGTAGGTCTCCGCGGATAAGCCATCCGCAGAGAATGCGCCGTTCGGCTGCAAGCTGAATGCTTTCGGCGCGCCGTTCTCATCCACAACATATTGGCCGTTCGCATCCTGCAAATAAATGCGCATCTTGCCGGCGAGCTCGTTGTTCAGCAGCAAAGACTGCCCTTCAGGCTGCTTCAGGAGCACGACGCCTACAGCCGTAATGTCCGCCGGAACCACTTCTCCGCCCTTAACATCATTGTCAACTTCCGCTTTTTGCGTGAAAGTGATCGGCTCGTCGACGCCATTCACTTTGATGTTTTTCGTAAAGCTGATCGTATAGTCGCCGCCATACGGCACAGGGAGAAAGTATGCGCCATCGATGTCGGTCGTGATCATGTACTTATCGCCATTCGTTTCGTCGGTGATGACTATGGGCGCATTCGGAATCACTTCGCCCGTTGTGTTGTCGCGCAGCACCCCGGTGATGGCCGCCGGTACGGCGGTTACCTTCGTGTCGGCGGTCAGATTCCCTTCCGTCAGACTGTCCACCTTAGCCGTGATATTGTGATCCTCCGGCGTTGTTGTGTCCAGCTTCGGCGGTGTATAAGGGATGATCGCTTTCCCTTCCGCATCGGTCGTGGCTGTGACTTCCGAATGATCCGGCAGAATAAAGACGACCTCTTGGTTCGCAACCGGCTTGCCTTCATAATCGGTCAACGTTGCCGTTAGCTGCGAAGGCGTCTTGCCGTCGCCGGGAACGACCTCAGGATCCGCCGTCAGCGTCAGCTTGCCGGGTAAATACCTTGCATTGACGAATCGGGCTTCGGCAATCTGCTTCTCTATGATCGTACCGCTATACGTCCGATTGGCCGGGGCGGCGGTGTAATCCTCGCCCGAATAATCGGCCTGGGTGACGATATAACTATCGCCGCTCGGAATTCCTTCAATGGCGACCGTTTCCCCATGCTTAAGGGTAATCGTCTCGCCGGATTCAATCGTTCCCACCGTGCCGTCCGACTTTGTGTAGGCGTACGCCTCGCCTGCAGCGGCGTCAGGGAATTGGACAGTAAACGCAAAATCCTTGTTCTTGTCCGCCCCGCTGCCTTCCACCGTCTGCCCGATCAGCAGGCCGCCGTATAACATCCGCGTGTTGACGACCTCTGCTCTATGGTCGCCTTCCTCGACGATGGTACCGGTCGTTTGCCAGTCCGGCCAAGTCGTCGTGTAGCCGTCTTCCGAGTAATCGGTTTCGGTGACGGTGTAGGTCGTACCCTTGGGAATTTCATCGATGACGGCAGATTCCCCATGTTTGAGAAAGATCCTGCCACCGGATTCGATGGTTCCCGTCGCACCGTCCGACGTCGTATAAGAATAAGTCTTGCCTGCACCCGCGCCTTCGAAAGTGACGAAGAATTCGAACGCCTTGTTCTTGTCCGCTCCGTTGCCCGCGACCGTCTCCGCGATCGTCAGCTTACCTGGAAGGTACTTAGCGTTGATGAACTTCGCTTCGACCGTTTCGTTCTCCACAATGCTGCCAGTACGTGTCAGACTCGCCGGATCGGTAACGTAACCCTCATCCGTGTAATCCATCTGGTCAATGGTGTAGGTGATGCCATCCGGAATATCCTTTATGGTAATCGTCTGGCCACCTTTCAGCTTAACGGTTCCGCCGCTGGCCACAGTGCCGCTTATGGAGCCGGAATAGGCATAAGACTTGCCGTTGCTGAAGGTAATCGTATATTCAAATTCCTTGTTCGGGTCCGCCCCTTTCCCCTCTATCGCCGTGTCCAGCTTCAAATCGCCGGGCACCCACACCGGGGTCGGCACAATCAGCGGATTGGATGAGGTCACGAGCTCACCGTCCGCAAAAGTGGGGCTGTCTTTCACGTTGGCAACGCGCACCGGGTAAACCGTTGTGGTGGGCAGATAAGTATTCTCATCAATATAGGTCTGCTTCAACTGATAGAGCCCCGGTGTAGGGATCAGCAGCATAAGCTTGCCGTTTGCGTCTGTGAACCCTTCGATGGCCTTGCCGTTTTGGTCTTTCGCCGGTGTTTTGCCATCGGCTTCATACAGCGTGAACTTAACGCCGGGCAGCGCCTTTTCTGCAGGATCAACCTTTTGGATATACAGCACACCGTTGGACCCCGCGCCGCCGCTTACGTCATTGACATCCAACGTGCTTTCGCTGCTTGCCTCAATAGGCGGCAGGCTGTCATCGCCTAACAGCTCGATTTTGTTTCCGACTTTTCCAGGAGACATCCCGCTCGACTCGGTCTGATAGACGAACTGGTAGAACTGGTTCGGGTCCTTCATCTTGAAGATCAGCTTGGTAGGATTGCCCTCAGATTTTTGCATCTCCACCGTGATCTCAGGGTCGGGACCGGTTAAATCGAGCGCCGCGCCATCCCTTACGAGGGCTCCGCTCGGGGTCATCGTGGCACGGTAGATCGCCATATCGGGAGATGTCAGCGATATCTTGCCGTTCTCATCCTCGCGCAGCTTCAACCCTGCCCCAAGGGTGTCCTGCAAATAGACTCTATCCGTCATCGTGTAAGACGGGGCGTAGTTCACCGTCCATTCCTGAATGCCGGGGGAGGGCTTGGACACCGACTTGGTCAGCGAACTGAGCGGAACGATCACCTTGCGGCTTTCAGTATACTTTGTTTCAACGTCGCCCCACTTGATCGTCAACTCAGCTTGATTAGATCCCTCATGCCTCGTCTTGCCTGCCGCGAGATCTTCACCTATCGTCTCCGCCGTAGGGCTTGCCTTCACCAAAATAACGTAAGGACCTTCCAGCTTGGTGAAGGTAAAAGTGCCTACGTTGCCGCTATGGGAGAAGCTGACCACATGGGCATCGGAGTCTGGCGGAATGACATTGTTAGCCTTAATTTGGGTACCGTATTGCGTATCTGAATTATTGCTCGAATAGCCTTGATAAAGCTCATAGAACTTCCCGCTCGCATCATAGGGGACAAATTCCCAGCCCTCGGGCAAGGTGTCCACCAGCTTAATGTCGCTGGCTACCCGATTGCCGCCGTACTTAGCCATCGCTACAGTGTCTAAGCCTTTATGATTGACTCCAAGACGGAAAGTTACCGTCTTGGTCACCCGATCGTAGCCCGCGATCGTCCATGCCTCGTTGCTGTCGTTCGCGATGTAGCTGTTGATATCGTTAGGCTTAACGTTCTCAGGTGTACCGTCAGCTTTCAAAGGCTTGGACGCGAAGAGCATGTCCTTTTCAAGCATATTCCCGTGACGATTCACATAATTTTGCGCACTTATATTTGTATATTTATCACCGTCAAACAAATAGGCGCGGTTATATCTGGGGGCTGCGTAGCCTGTTTTGGAATACTGCCCTGCGAATTGCTCCGGGTCGGTCATCAACGCACGGAAAGTGAAGCTCGCTTGCTGGTCAGAGTAACCACTGACCTTCAATAGATCTGCCACCTGCACGCCGTCCTGATACAAAGGAATCACTTCGCCTTGCAAACCATTGCCGGTGGTAAGGGAGCCCTCAAGATACTGCTGCCCAATCAAATCTGCATTACCCTTAACATCATTTGCAAGTGCCGTCAAAACCGCTGGAGCAACCTTGCCCTTCGAATCCAGCTTCTCGGGATCGATGAAGTTGGGGGTTCTGTTGTACACCAGCAGGTCATACACCACTGCACCGGGGTCATTATATTGCGGTGTCAGAGTCACTGTCCATGTACTGGCACCGATCTTGAGGTCGTCAGCGGTGAATGTGCCGCTCTTGGTCAAACCATGCGCGCCAACGGTGACCATTGCGGAAGCACTCACGGTTTTGGGGTTATTCCCCTCAGTCGCATCGTTGTCCTGCAGGCCGTTTGGGGGATTTTCCAGCGCCCAGTTGGCACGAGCCCAATTCG
The DNA here is from genome assembly GCF_014212055.1 of Cohnella zeiphila. GTDB lineage: Bacteria > Bacillota > Bacilli > Paenibacillales > Paenibacillaceae > Cohnella > Cohnella zeiphila. The sequence continues at coordinate 258,601 of NZ_JACJVO010000024.1, forward strand.
TGAAGCTGCTGCCGCTGTCCACCTTGGACACAATGACCAGCCTGACAGCGCTGTTTTCCCCTCCAGGAATAGAATAAGTAGTGCCAGTCGGGGTAATTGGCGTTGTCGTGACAGACCAGTTATTCGTGTTGGTATCCCACAGCTGATAAGCAGCCGATACGAACTCCAGCCCGATCGGCAGAGCATCAGTAATGGTGAAGTTCTTTAGTCCCTGCTTGGTGTAATTTTTGTTCGCATCGATGGTCCACGTCACAAGGGTGTCATTCCCCTGCTTGCTCACCACACCGGATTGCTGAATCCAGTCGGGATAGATGTTGACGCGATAAGAGAGTGCCTTGACCAACACATTCCCGTTCTCCATCAACTGAGCGGTGGTCTCCATCTTCTGACCACCATCATTTCCAGGGACAGGCTGATACTCATAGTAGTACAGTCCCTTGGGAATCCACGTCTTGAAAGTAAGGGTCGCCTTATCGCGAGAACCCGCCGGGAAGGTGTAGGATAGCGCACCGTCTTCATAGACAGGCGTTGCCGACTGCCCATCGACCGTGAACGAACCTTCCACATAGACACCGGCAGCGTTGAGGGTAGTGCCCTTGCTAAGGTCGTCATAAAATGTCTTTCCGTCCAGCGGCAGCGGAATCGTGTTATCATCCTGGTCAAAAGCTGCGACATCCACTTTCCACGTGATTGTTCCCTCTACAAACGAATTCTTACCTAGATTAACATAGCTATATTGACTAGGCTTATTACTGTCCAGAGGGGTTATGGCGATGCTATACGCGGGCGTCAGCGGCGGGTTATCGATGATGTAGTTCTTGCCGAATATTTCTGTTTTTCCGCTCGTCCCGTAGTCTATGTCCGTCAAATCCGCTTTTGCAGTGAACGTAAGACTGATTAGGACGTCTCTTTTGATACCGTTAAAAAACGCCTCATCGCCATCAAAGGTAATGGTGACGGAAGTCGCGCTAAAAGTAGCGGTTGCGATTTTCTGGCCACCCACCATGATGTCCTTGCTGCCCGTTCCCGTCAGGTTCACCATGGGGAAGTGATTGGCTTTGTCAAAAATCACCGTGTCGCCCTGCTGGATAATCGAATCAGGCTCAGCGCTTTGATTGTCGCCAAGCACCGGCACCTTGAGGTTGGTCAGACTCAGGGTGAATGGCTGTCTACCGTTAATGATACCAGTACCATCGTCCTGTATAGTTTTCCCGTCCTGTGTGACTTCCAGCGGAAAGGGTGAATTCGCTCCCTTGAGCACCGCCGTTTTGTCCGATGGGACCGCCGCCATCGCTGCGGATTTGGCCGGCGCATCGTACACCGCCTCAGGCACCGTGGATGGTTTGTCCGGCGCACCATATACCGCCTCAGGAACCGATAACGGTTCGTTCGCGCTCGGCGAGCCGGCTCCGCTCGCCTCTGCCATCCCGGAACTATCTGACGAGCTCTCCGCATATGCGGCAGGAGAGAGCGTTACCGCCTGCAAGGCAAGCAATACCGCCAAACAGAAAGATAGCACAGATGTTCTTGCACGACGTCTTCGTTTCATTGTCTAAGCTCTCCTTACGCTTTTTACTTGTCTCAGCGCAACTGGCATTGATGAAATATTATGCCGTTTCAGATGACCGAATAAGGGCCCCGGTTGTACGGGCGTTGATCAACACTTAGTCACTTCCCTTCAATCGAGCACTCTTGTAATATTCGCGATGTAGCGACAAATTTCCCCAATCTTCATTTTAAAAAAAGAAACTGTACAAAATCTCTACAAGAACCATCCCATTCTCCTATCGACAATACCGCCCCCATGTCTATGATCCCAACTATGATGCTATGTAAAACACCCCCAAACCCCACGCGCTCGTGAAGTTGGAGGTGCTTGACGTTACTTTGCCCTATTATTACTGAACGATCGTTTCGCCGCCTTCCGGACGGCTGGTGTAGCTGTGGACTTGGGACGCTTCTTCAATCTGATAGAAGGCCCAATGGCTCATCGGTACGTCGGACCAAGTGGACTTCGTCTCGCCGTACAAAGGCCCTCTTCCCAGCGCCCGGTTGAACACGGTCACGCCTTCGGCGCGGGTCAGTACCTTGTTCGGCTGGAAGCTGCCGTTCGGCATTCCTTCCATATAACCGGCTTGCTGAACCTCGCCGATTACTCCAGCTGCCCAATGTCCTTTGACGTCAGCGAAGGTGCTGGTTCCGCCCTCAAGCTTCTTCCAGCGCGCGATAATCGCCGCCAATTCCGCTCTCGAGATCTTTTGATCCGGTTTGAACGTACCGTCCGGCATACCGACCATAAGACCCGACGCAGCAACCTTGCTAATCGCTGCAGATGCCCAGTGCTTTGCCTTTACATCCGGGAAGCTTGGCGCCGTACCCGTTGTCTGCAAGTCAGCCACACGGGACAGGATCGCAGCCACTTGCGCTCTCGTGAAGGCGACATTCGGACCGAAAGTTCCGTCCGGCAGACCGACGATGTAAGCTTGATGGCTTCCTTCGGCCCCATTTCCGGAGTTTCCGTTCGTTCCGTCGTCTACGTTAAGAATCGTGAAGGTGCTGAACTTGCCGATCGAGATAGTCAGACCCAGTTTGCCATCCGCATAATCCCCGATGGTCGGCTTCAACAATTCCTTTGTGCCGTCGCTATGCTCGACGAATACGGCCAGGCTCGCCAGGTAAGCTTCTTTGGCCTTCGCATCCGTCGGTACATGGCTGGCGCTCAGCGGCAAGGTGATCTTCACGGCACGGCTGCTCATGTTCGTCTCGATCGTCATCGGACGGTCCACGACATACGCGTTGCCGCCTTTCATCATGTCCTTTACAAGCTGCTCCGTCCGTGCCCGATCTTCGACTTGCTTGCGCTCGTCTTCCTTCTTGATCGGTACCAGACGGAAATAGAGATTCGGATCCAGGTTGCCAAGCGACGCATTCGGGATGGTGATCATCCCGTTATCGGTGTAGATCTCCAGATCCAGTCCCGCGTCTTTTACGGCTTTGGTCGCCGCATCCGGCAGATCCACGCGAACGTCCTTGACTTCGTCTTTGGCGTCCGGAATGACGATGCGCACCGCTGGAGCCTTAGCCGCAAGCGTCTTCTGTACCGCTTCGAGCGCCTTTGACGTCTCGAAGGTTACTTTGTCGCTCTTCGTGCCGTCGGTATTGGTCGTACGTTCGATCTCCGTTTGCGCAACGACGCCATGTCCGCTTGCTTCCACATTGACCGTGATCTTCTCGACGTTAGGCGTCGACGGAGCCGAGACAACCGGCGGATAGCCGCGGTTAATCGTTACCGTGTATTCGCCCAGCAGCACATTCGGGTTATTTTTGTCATAAATGCCGACCTTGATCGTATTGACGCCTACCTGCAACGGGAGCTTGCTCCAATCGCCGACTGCCACCTCTTCGCCATTGAGGTTTACCTTGACGATCGTCCCGTCCTTGTTCAGCGCTTCGGGAGACAGGCCGATGCTCGCTACCTCGTTCGGTACATTGCCCACGTAACCGGACGGTACGTTCGGATCGAAGGCCGGCTCCAGGGCGATATCTTGAGCGCCGTTAACAAGGCCGAAGCCGTCATTTGTCAATTTCCCGTCCGGGTTGTTGAGCGGGTAAGGAAGATCGGTCTCTGCAATATCGCCCAACTTATTGTTCTCATTGCCGGCTTGGTGTACGTTGCTGGGCTCGGCATCTTCATAGGCCAGCTTATCGCCCGACTTGTAACCGGTCGGCAGGTTGACCACAACTTCGTTGCCGTCGAATTCAAACGGCCCCGTGACTGGCTTGCCAGCTACCGTCAAGCCAGTCAAATCGATGCTGTCGGGGTCGACATCCTGGTTGAATACGAGCCGCATCTTGTTGTTCGGCTCTACTTTTGCGGTCACCAGTTGCAGCGGAACGATTCCGTTGTCGACCACTGGCTGATTGTCTGCGGTAATCTTGCCGAGTACATTCTCCGGATGCTCTTTATCCGCAATTTTGCCTCCGCTCGGATCATACTCAACCGCAATATAATTATTGCCGGGTGGCAGCGGTTCGGACAATGTCACTTTGACATTCTCCCCATCGATCTCGACAGCCGTTACGGTTTGTCCGTTGATTTTCATTCCATTGAAATCTTCGGCCGTTAAATTGACATCGATCGGATGGTTGAACGTCAACGTCGCCTTATTCGGCTCCTCGTTCGACACCGTTACCTTTACGAGCTTTAACGGTTCAAGGGCGACAATGTTTTTGGTCGCGGTGATTTGAATGCTATTGACATCGTCCGGCATACCGCCATATTCAATGACGTAGCCCGTAACATCCGGATTTGAAGGATTAAAATCGTTCCATTTTCCTAGCTGATCGGGATTTCGAGGATCTAGACCAAAGATATGTGCAACGTACTCTCCGCCCGAGTTGTTAGGCTCATACCCACTATTACCAACATTCCAATTGCTATATTGGTCATCAACACTTCCTGTTTCCGGAGGAATGTTATAACCTTGCCAGAACTTCAAGCCCTTGTCGTTGTCCTCTAATCCTTCAGGGCCTGTGACCCAGCGCCAGTCTCCGGCAGAGCTGACATCAGCATTGGGATCGTTTAAACGGACAATATCCGCAGCGCCAATCCACCCGAGTCCCTGCGCTTTTTCCGCTATGAATTTATTTTCCTCTGAGCTAGTTATCGTAGCAAGATACCCCTGCCGTCCGAAATACTTCTTGTCGTTCGACTCTGCCTCCGTCCTAGCCGCAGACCAAGTAATGCTGTTTTCCTCACCCTTATCGACAAATTCGTAATAATGATCTTCTCCGTTCACTTTAAAAGGCAATGCGCTGCCAAGCCCGAACTTGACCTCTCTCGCCACATCAGCAGTATTTGTCGAGAACGCAACGCTGCGTAATAAAGTTTGATAGTCCTCTGCGCTTCCATCACCGCTGAAAATTAAGATACCATCCTCATTTCTTGCAACTGAAACGCCAGACGGCAAAGTTGAAGGAGGAGTCAACGTATCGCCATTTTGATAGGTATCAATGACGACTGTCGCACCATTCAATGGGATTGTGCTGTCAAGATCAATCGTTAATCCGGGATCAATGGCCACAGGTGATGCACCGAATGCCGTAACTCCATCGGAAGTCTTAATGCCCGTTCCCTCTCCCGCGGCAAAAGCCGCCGGAGCCGGGATCGCCGCGGCCAGGCTGCCGGCCACGATGACTGCGCTCATCAGCGCGGAGAGCTTCTGCTTCCACGGTAACGCCGTCCTCTTCTTTACGCTTGCCATCTACTTTCCTCCTCGTAGCGTTCGCTATGCAGCGACAATTTTCTCCAACCTGAATTATATGAATAGAAACTATACAAAAACTATACAGCTCACTCTTATATCTCCCGACCCCAGTTCGTATACCACTCGGTAATAGAAGAACCGGGCTTCTCGTTCAACTCCCAAAGCGCTTCCGACAACAAGCGGTATTGACGAATGACCGACGAGCGGTCGTTCGCGGCGGCATACAGCTTCATCAAGGCAAAATGAGCCTCTTCCTCCTGCGGATGGCGATTGCAGATTTCGAGATATTTCGCGATCGCCTTCTCGGGCCGGCCGCCGGCCAAGTAGCATTCCGCCATTTCCATGCCTGTTCGGATCCATAACTTGAGCAGACGCTGGCGCTCGCTTTCCGCCCATTCGTATTCGAATCCTCTCAAGTAATCGCCCGCGTGCAACGACATCAGCTTCTCATATTGATCGATCGTTTCGGCGGTCATCGGCGGTCCGTTCCTAATGCCGCGCTCCCACTCTTCCACATCCAACCGCACATCCTTCAGATGAAGGATGTAGCCTTCCGCCGCGCTTGCGATTTGAAAATGAGAACCAAACGGCTCCAATGTTTTTCGGATGTGATAAACCGCGGTATACAATTGCGAATACGCCTTGCGCGGTTCATATTCCGGCCAGATCAAGTCGGCCAGCGCCGGCTTGCGTACAAGCTGTCCCCGATGCTGCAGCAAATACAGGAACAGTTCCTGCACCCTGGCCGTTCGCCAACGAATCGGAGCAACCGCCGAATCCCCGGCCTCGATGGCTACTTGATGAAACAGTCGGACTTGGACGGGCTTTGCGGCTGCGGCTGCCGGCTCGCGCGACACAGGGACCCCCGCACGCTTCCGAAGACGCTGCACGGTTTTGAGCAGCCGATCCGATGGAACCGGCTTTAACAGGTAATCCACCGCATTCAATTCGAAAGCTTGAACCGCATATCCGGCGTAGGCGGTCACGAACACGACAAGAAGCCGCGGTTTGATCCGCAAAATCTGCTTCGTCCACTCCATTCCGTTCATTCCGGGCAGACGAATGTCCAAAAAAACGGCATCAATATCGTGATGAAGGACATACTCCTTAGCCTTCAGCGGATCCACGAACTTTCCCGCAACGGTGATGCCGGGTATTTGAACAAGATGGTGTTCCAGCGCGGTTAATGCCAAATATTCGTCGTCCAGCAAAATGACCTTCATCGCTCCCTGCGTCATGTCCCTCCTTCGCCCTGTAATTGAATTTGGACCCTATTCATCGTAGCCGACCAACCTCTACAATTTCTGAACAACTTTTGCGCATACTACCCTTCGGCGCGTCGCTTTCGCGTACAAGGGTGAGGGAGGGGTTTACGATGAACCATCGTGGGCGCAACCGTCAGGAAGTCTCCAAGGCCGAAGTCCAGTCGACCAAGCTGAACCGTATGCCTTCGGAGGAACAGGACACGGAATTCTCCGCCGAACAAGCGGCGGAAGCGTTCGAACAGTGCAGCTCCTCTTCCTGCGGCTGCAGTACCGAGCAATCCCAGCGTTAAGCGCCGTTCCACGCGGAAGAAGCCGAGCCCCGATGCGGGCCCGGCTTCTTCTTTATTTTCCTTATATTAGAGCAAGCTCTGAAAAGCGTGCCGGATGACGTTGCCCCGGCTGATGATGCCGACCAGCACGCCGTTTCGCTCCACCGGCAGCTTCTTGATCCGTTTTTTTCCGAGAATTGCCGCGATCTCGTCGACTTCTTCCTCCCAATCCACCTTCATCACTTTTTTCTGGGCGATCTCCATGACGTTCAAGCCGAGCAGCTTCCGCGCCCGATCCTCGAACTCCTCGTTATCCCCTTTGATAATCGTCGAGAAGTAGAAGAAGTCGAGAACCTGGTCTTGATGCTTCCCGATATATCTCATAATATCCCCGTCGCTGATGTAGCCGACGATCTCGTTCCGGTCGTTGACGACCGGAAGACCGCTGATGCCGTGCTCGATGAACTTCTCGATGACGGAGCGGACGGTATCTTCCTCTTTAACTTTGTAAACGCGGCAGATCATGATGTCGCAAGCTTTCATCAAGGACTCCCCCTTAAACTAGCTGCATCATGAAACAATATTTTAATTGTATTATACAACCGGAGTGTGAGAAGTCAATAAGCAACTGCAGGAAATGACGGAAATCCGCCAAAAATGCACGAATGCGCCATGGATTCCTTTTTGAAAAAAAAGGGGTGTAGTGATACCATATGGGCAACAGCGCAACGAGGTGATGAACGCATGGAAGATCGTTCGCTCGAATTGATCGAACAAGAGATGACCTTGTTGGCGCGTCGCATAACCGCGATCGCGTCGGACAAAAGATTCGGCACCCTCGACCGTTCCGCCTACCTTCTGCTGAATCATATTTCCTTTCTTGGACCGTCCGGCGTGAAGGCGCTCGCCGAGGAGCTTCGCCTCGACATCTCCACCGTCAGCCGGCAGACGGCCGCGCTGGAGCAGAAAGGCTTCGTGATCCGCATACCCGACCCGAGGGACGGAAGGGCCTTTACCTTTCAGCTGTCGGAGACGGGAACGGCGGCGCTGAACGAGGACAGGCAGGCGAGACTCGCGCAGCTCCGGGCGCTGCTGGAAGAATGGAGCGAGGAAGAGCGGAGCAGCTTCGGCAAGCTGCTGAACAAGTTTAACCACACATTCAGCAAAGAGGAGGGATGACGGATCCGGCCAGGACCGACCCCGACCTAAGTCGGGCTGCCGACTTCCCCAGAGCAGGAGGCTAATCTTTCTCCTTTCGTGATAAAGTTAAGACAATGAGTCTTATAACGAAGGAGTGAACAAGATGAGTGTCAACCGGAACGCCCTAACCGGCGTCCTCCTGATCGCGCTTGCCGGCTTGATTGCCCTCAAGCTGCACGGGTCGTGGTCGGCCGGCTCGATCTTCGAGTATTTCTGGCCCACGATTTTCGTGATCCCGGTCGGCGTCTTTTTCCACTGGCTGTATTTCTTCCTGAACCAGCGCGGCGTCGGACTGCTCGTGCCGGGCGGCGTTATCCTGACCGTCGGCCTCGTATGCCAGGTCGCCACCCTGTTCGACAGCTGGGACATCATGTGGCCGGGCTTCATTTTCGCGCCCGCGGCCGGCTTGCTGGAGCTGTATCTGTTCGGAAACCGCAATCGCTGGCTGCTCATTCCGATCAACATCCTGACGGTGCTGTCGGTTCTGTTCTTCGCCGTCTTCGCGGTCGGAGCCCTGCTTGGCCACTTGTCCGGCCTGAAGCCGCTTCTCGTGCTCGGCATGGTCGTGATCGGCTTCTGCATGCTGTTCATGAGAAAGAAGGACAACGCCTTCTCGTCTCAAAGGGAGCCTTGGGAGTAAGCCGTACAGGCCGCCCTCGCTTCGCGCCGAAGCCCGCCTTCCCTTACGGAAGACGGGCTTCTTCATGTTCACAGTGCTTGCGCCGCGGAATAAATCCCGGCCGCATCCTTCATAATAACGGGGATCAACTTCGAAGAAGGAGCGATGCGGCTTATGCCAGATAACTTGGAAAGTTCGTACGACTGCTCCAATGCGGGAGAAGACTTGCACCAACTGAAGCAAGAGCTGGCTTCGCTACGCGGACGGGGCTCGGAAAGCCCGGAAGACCAAGAGGCGATCAACCGGCTTGAGAACCAGATCTCGTTCATTCTGAACAAGTGCGACATTAACCGCTAAGATAACCCCGCAAAGCGGGGCTTTTCTTCGAAGCGGACTCAGGTACTTTGCGGGGCAGAGACCCCGTTAGCCGATTTTTTCGGCTATCGGCATCCGTTCGGCCTGCCCCGACGTCCCGCTAGCCGATTTTTTCGGCTGTCGGCATCCGTTCGGCCCGCCATGGGACTGCAATAGCCACTTGGGGAGCTTTTATACTTTTTTTATTTTTTAAATAACCGGACGGCCTCCGCAAGCTGCCGTTCCATGGCTTCCCGGGCGGATGCGAACTGCCGGTAACGGTGCCCGTTCGCTCCCGAAGGGTGCGGGAATCCCCACAGGCACAGGCGTCCGTCCAAGGTTCCCTCCCGTTCGAGCAGGCGAAGGACCTTCTCCACGGTTTTGCCGAGCGGAACGATCAGGGACCGCTGCAAAAGGCCAAACTCCTGCTTCATATCGGTCACGGCCCGGTCCAGCAAAAACGGCGTCGTCAGCAAGCTCGGGCTCGATCCGGTATAATTCTGCCGTTTCCGGAACGCCGGATAACGCAGAACCGAGGTCGAGTGCAGCAGTGGCCGATGCTCCCCGAACAGCTCCCGGCTGGACCGGATCCCCAGCAGTCCGGGAAGTCCCAGCTCGTCCAGCATGGCCGTCAGATCGGACCGCATGCTGCCCGCGAAGCTCGCCTCCTCTTTCGCTCGCCGGCACGCCTCCTCGTCCGTTGATCCCTCGAGCAGCGCCAAGCGCGCCTCCCGAATCGAGATCCTCATCTGCGCCAAGCCCGGCGTGATGCCGACGATCGCGATCTGCGCTTCCGGGTTGAGATATTCGTTATGGGGAGCGTAATACGTCTCCAGTTCCCCTTGCCGCGCCATCCGGAATTCATCCGTCAGCAGCTCCTCGCGTGTCCAGGAACGGCCCCCGGGAAGGGTAAGAATCGCCTCTCTATACGTTTGCAGATGACGGGATATCAGCATGCATCGTTCCCTCCCGAAGCCTCTTCTCGTCTCATTCTGTCATAAGGTCTCCCGTTTTGCCAATTCGCTTGCCAGGCAAGGAGGTCTCCTTTATGCTGGCCTTAGATCCTGTCCGTATGCTGTCCGCGAAAAGCACGGAAGATCAGGACAGCCCGATCCTGAGGAGATAGGATGGAAACCGAGGAGGAGTTGCGCTTGGAATGGCTGAACCGGATGAAGAACGCGCTTGACCTGATCGAGGAGCGAATGGAAGAACGGTTGGATCTGGACGAGATCGCGAAAGCGGCCTACTCGTCTCCGTTCCACTTCCAGCGGATGTTCCATATGCTGACCGGAATGACCGTCGCCGATTACGTGCGCAAGCGCAAGCTGACGCTGGCGGCCCAAGAATTGGCCGCGTCATCGGCCAAAGTGTTGGACGTCGCGCTGAAATACGGTTACGACTCGCCGGAAGCGTTCGCCAAGGCGTTCCGCAGAATTCACGGCATCTCCCCGTCCGAAGCGCGGAATCCGGGCGTCGGCCTCAAAGCGTTCCCGAGACTCATCTTCCACCTATCGCTGAAGGGAGACCAGGAAATGAATTATCGGATTGAGGAAAAAGAAGCTTTTGCGATTGTCGGAAAAGCCCTGCGGACGACTTGCGAGAACGGAGAACAAATGCGGCGCATCCCTCTGTTCTGGGAGGAATGCCATCGCGACGGCACGACGGATCGTCTGGCCTCCGTCACGACCGACGGCCTCTTGCTCGGAGCCGTCCTTGACATGCAGGCGGGGCAAGACGAAATGACCTACATGGTCGCGGCCCGGAGCGACCTCCCGGAGCCCGGGGAAGGGTACAGCCGGCGCACGATTCCCGCCCTCACTTGGGCGATCTTCCCCTCGTCGGGACCGCTTCCCGGATCGATCCAGGGCGTCTTTCAACGGATCTACCAGGAATGGTTCCCCTCCTCCGGCTACGAGCATGCAGGAGGCCCCGAGATCGAGGCTTACCCGCGCGGCGATACGACGGCGGAAGACTACCGCTGCGAAGTGTGGGTTCCAATCGTGAAAAAATAATCGAAAAGCCGGCAGCCGGAGCGCATAAAGGCGCGTGGGCTGCCGGCTTTGGGCCTGTAGAGCAGCTATAGAACCAGCGACAGAGGATCGCCCGATGCCAGGTGGACGATCCGGACGCCCGGCAGCAGCGGCTGCAGCCATTCGACCAGGTAGCGCATGCCGTCGTCCTCGCTCGCGAAATGGCCGAGCACGACAAGCCCCCGCGGCCTCCCGGCCGCCGAGGCGTCGCGGGCGTATTCGCACGTCTGCCATTCGGCCGTCTCTCCGCAGACGACGACATCGACGTCGTCGCGCCGCAGCGCCTGAACCTGCCTCTCCCCGCCGGGAGCGCCGAGCAGCATGGCGACCTCCCGGCAGGTCATGTCCGGGTTGCCTGCGATGCGCACGTACGGCAGCGACAGCTTGCTTTTGAGCTCTTGGGCCAGGCTCCGCAGCGTAGTCGGCGGAACGACGGCCATTCCTTCGCGGGACGGATCCAGGTAGCTCTCCCAGCCGAGCTTCCGCGCGACGCCGGTCCGAATGCCGTCCGGCCGGTGCGCATGCCAGTAGTCATGGAATCTCCATACCGTAAGGCCGAGCTCCTCCAGCCTCCGGAGCTTCGCTTCCCGAACCGGGTCTCCGCCCCAATCCTCCATGCGGTCGTAATGGTCGTAGAACGTCGGCTCGTGCGTGACGATGAGGTTCGCGCCCGATTCCTTCGCCTTCTCCATCACGTCGAACGTGACCGTAAAAGCCGTAGCGATTCCCGTCAGCGGAAGGGCCGGATTTCCGACTTTGACGGTGTCGACGGAATCCGCCCGGGGAGCCCCCGGAATACGGGCGACGATCGCGTCGATCGCCTCCTGGATGGTAACGCTCATCGTGCTTCTCCTCCTATTTTCATCATGAGATGCGTTTTCCCGTACTCGCCTGCTTTACCGGACCATTCCGCTGCGCAGAGCCGCCACCACGGCCTGCGTGCGATCCTCGCATCCGAACTTCTGAAGGATCCGATGGACGTGCGACTTGACCGTTCCTTCCGTAATGACCAGCTTCCGGGCAATCTCGTCGTTGCGCAGCCCATAGGACATCTCCTGCAAAATCTCTTTCTCCCGTTCCGTCAGCGGCTCGAGCAGAATCCCGGAACCGTCCGGGCCTGCTTCCCTGCGGGAATTCCCGAAGGTTTGGGCCACGCGGGACAAAGCCTGGGCCGCCCGTCCGGTCTTGAAGACGGCCTCGCCGCGGGAGGCGGCCCGGATCGCCGCCAGCATCGATTCCGCCTCTTCGTCCTTCAGCAGATAGCCGACCGCGCCGGAGCGGATTCCCTGGTAAATGTACTCCTGATCGTCGAAAGTGGTCAAGATGACGATCTTCGTCTCGGGGAGGCGGCGCACGATCTCGGCCGTCGCCTCGATCCCGGACATCCGCGGCATCCGAACGTCCATCAGAATGACGTCCGGCTTCACCTTCCCGGCGATCTCCACCGCCTCCTGCCCGTCCGACGCCTCCCCCGCGAGCCGCATATCGTTCTGAAGCCCGATAATGTAGCCGAACCCCTGCCGAATCATCTTCTGATCGTCCGCCAGCAGCACCTGAATGATTTTTTCGGCCGGCATGCTTATTCCTCCTCCCGCGCTTCAGGCTCCGGCAATTCCGCGACAATCATAAGCCCGTGGGGAGACTGCGCCGTTACATGCAGACTGCCGCCCGTCTCCTCCAGCCTTCTGCGCATCATGCGCAGACCGAATCCTTCCTCGAACGGCTGTCCCGGTTCCGCGATCCCGTTGTCTCGAATGCTCAGCCGCAGCCCCCCTCGCTTCTCCGACAGCCGCACCTCCACCCGCGTGGCGCGAGAGTGGCGAATGACGTTCGTCACCGCTTCCTGAAGCACCCGGTACAGCGTCTCGAAAGCCGCTGTGTCCAGATCCTCGTCCGTCAGATCCGTCTCGAACGAGCATTCGATGGAGGCGGATGCATCGGCCCGGGCGAGCAGCGCCCGCAGCGCGGCGATGCCGGGAAGCGACGGGTCTCCGGCCATGGCGTGAACGGAGTTGCGAATGTCCTGAAGCCCCTGCCGGGCGACGGTCAGCATCTCGTCCAGCGCCTGAACCGAGCCTTCCGGATCCTGCTTGACCCGGTAGCGCAGCGCCTGCATCTGCACGATCAGCGAAGTCAGGCTGTGTCCGACGGAGTCATGGATCTCTCCGGCGATCCGCGTCCGCTCTTCCAGCACCGCGTTGCGCATGACTTGAGCCGACGCGTCCTGAAGCCGGACATAAGCGTCCTGGAGCTCGGCCAGATGGCGCTGGTCGGCCTCGAAGATCTTGTTGCGCTGAATGCGGCTTTGCACGAAAAAATAGAAAAGCACCGACATCAGAACAAAAGACAAGATATTGATGACGTCGTCCTTGCCGTATCGGATATACAGGATCGCCGCGAGAAACAATACCGAGATCAGCGGAATCGGAGATCGCGTGATCGAGAGCCTGACCGACAGGGACACCATCCAGACGGCGAACAGATAAATCATGGCCGGCTCTTGAAAGAGAATCAAGTCGGCCGCCGTCTCTGCGGCCAGAATGCCGGTACCGGCGAGCAGCCGCGGCAGCGTCCACCACCCCTTAGGCAAGAGCGGCAAGAAAGCATAAGACAGTCCGATAGCGAGATGGAGCCAAACCTGCCCCGGAGGTCCTTCGAACATTTTGCTGACATTCATAAGGAGCAGAATCACGACCGCGCTGATCAGCGATCTCCGGTGAACCTGGAACATTGCCCGCTGCACGGCGATCGCCCCCTCTAATAGGATCAGGAAATTCCCGGTTCCTCTCCTGCCGTCGGCCTTATCATAAGGGAATTTCGGCAGCGCGCCAAGCGGAAACGGCATGTTTCTATCTGCAGATAGAGCCGGGCGATGCCAAACTTCTACCTGCAGTCGGTCGTGCCTCCCGCTCATTTCGCGTAGGATAATAGCAGATCGAAACACCGGAAGGAGTTATCAACCATGCATTTCAGCGTTCAACTTGTTCTCATTGTTTGTCTCGTCGCGTTCGCCGTTTACCGCCGGGTGAGGCGCACCGTCGGCTGGCAGACGCTTCGTCCGAAGAGCATGACCGTCCGCTCCGTCATCCTCTGCGTCCTCGGCGTGCTGTTCCTGGTGCTCGGCGGGCTGCATCCGGTCAGCCTCGTTTCCGACATTATCGGCATCGTGCTTGGTATCGTACTCGCTTACGTCGGCGCAAGCTTGACCCGGTTCGAGCAGCGCGGAGGCAAGCTGCAGTATCTGCCGAATCCTTGGCTGGGGACGATCGTAACCGTTCTGTTTCTCGGCCGGCTGGCCTACCGGATGTATTGGATGTTCTCGCGGAGCGGACAAGACGCGATGCAGAACGTCTCGGGCGCCGGAGCGAACCCTTTCACCGGCATGGGCGGCAGCTCCTGGGCAGCCGGGCTCATGATGATCATGTTCGCCTATTATGTTGCCTATGCGGTCCTGTTGTTACGCGGGAGCAGCAACCATCGGTCTTCGATTCGCATCGGGTGAGGATCGGGAAGTACGGACTCTCCGCAAGACGAGAAGAAGCGCTAGGGCCGCAAGCGGCCCTAGCGCTTCTTCTTAATGCGAATGGTCCTGCCGATCAATGGCCGGACGGGGCGGAAAGCCCCGATTGGTCGATCAGCCGCTGGCTGTCGTGGTTCAGCCCGGCCACGATCACTTGCTTGCCGAGCTGCTCGTACTTCGCCTTCGCTTTCGCGATCGCCGTCACGGCCGAATGATCCCAGACGTGGGAGGCGCTGAAGTCGATCGTCACGGTGTCGGGATCGTTCCGGTAATCGAACAGCTCGACGAAGTGGGACATCGTGCCGAAGAACAGCTGCCCGGTAATCCGGTAAATCTTCATCCCGCCGCTCGTTTCCGCGTGAGCCTGAATGCGGGCCGAACGCCAGGCGAATACCAGCGCGCTGAGAATGACGCCGGAGACGACGCCGATCGCCAGGTCCGAGGTCGCCACGACGATCGCTACCGTGACAATCATGACGAGTGCATCGCTGCGCGGAATTTTGGCCAGCGTCCGCAGCGAGCTCCAATCGAACGTCCCGATCGATACCATGAACATGACGCCGACCAGTGCCGCCATCGGAATCTGCTTCACGACGCCCCCGAGCACGAGGATCAGGAACATCAGGAACACGCCGGCTATGAACGTCGACAGCCGCGAGCGGCCTCCCGACTTCATGTTCACCATCGTCTGTCCGATCATCGCGCAGCCGGCCATGCCGCCGAAGAAGCCGGCCACGACGTTGGCGATGCCCTGCCCTTTCACTTCCCGGTTCTTGTCGCTCTTCGTCTCGGTGATCTCGTCGACGAGCGTGGCGGTCATGAGCGATTCGGTCATGCCGACCACGGCAAGCGCGAGCGAGTACGGCAGCACGATCCAGAGCGTATGCAGCGACCAATCGATGTCCGGAAGATGGAACGAAGGCATGTCCTGCGTCAGCTTGCCCATATCGCCGACCGTCCGCAGATCCAGGTTCAGGGAGATCGCGAGAACCGTCATGACGATAATGGCCACGAGCGCGGAGGGAACCGCCTTGGTTAGCCGCGGGAACAGGTAAATGATCGCCAGCGTTCCGGCCACCATCGCGTACATCTGCCAGTTGGCGCCTTTGAAATTCGTTAATTGCGCCATAAAAATAATAATGGCCAAAGCGTTGACGAAGCCGGTGATGACGGAATGCGGAATAAACGTAATGAATCGTCCGAACTTGAGCAGGCCGAGCAGGTATTGGATGATGCCCGTCAGGATGGACACGGCGAACAAGTACTCGATGCCGTACTTCGTGATGATCGGCCCCATCAGCGAAGCCATCGCGCCTGTCGCCGCCGAGATCATGCCCATTCTTCCGCCGACGATCGAGATGGTGACGGCGATGCAGAACGACGCGTACAAGCCGACCATCGGGTCGACGCCCGCCAGAATCGAGAACGCGATCGCCTCCGGAATCAAGGCGAAAGCGACCGTCATCCCCGACAGGATATCGGCTCGCAAGTTGAACAGCCAACTGTTTTTCAATTTTTGGTACAGCAAAAAAAGCTCCACTCCTTTAATTGTATTTTCCGCTCGCAATGCAGGTTGTTGGTACGGGATGTTGCGAATGACTCTCCACTCTCAGGAAAGCCGGGGCCGATGTTCAATGGAATTTATTATAGCGCAACCGGTTCGGCTTCTCTACTCCTATTTCTTCCAGTCGGGGACGTTCCGGAGGGAATGGCAGTGGGAGAGAGATTAATGTTTTGAGAAAACGGAAAAGGTGATGGGCGGAAAAAAGCGGAACGTAAAAATTTTTGAGGCGCAGCTCCAGTGGAGTCGGCTAAAGTGAACAATGGGGTTGTGTTCTTTGGACGCACCGCCAGCTTAGTCGGATTAAGTGAGTAACGTGGTTACTCTCTTTGGGAAAGCGCCGACGTCAAGGTGCTAAAAAGAGGTTCCGCGCTTGGCGGAACCTCTCGTTAATCCACTGCGTTGATGAACTCCTCCAGGTCGCGGTCCGCCTTGGACTGGTTGCACTCGTTGCAGGCGCAGACGCAGTTATCCGGCGTCGTGTGGCCGCCTTTGGCCCGGGGAAGCACATGGTCGATCGTATCTCCGTAACCCCCGCAGAAGCGGCACGTATACTGATCCCGCGTCAAAATCAGCTTGCGGAACTCCTTATTGCTGTAGAGGCGCCGGATCGTATGCCGGTTCACGACGACGGCTGCGTGCTCGCGGACCAGCGTCGTCGCCAAGTCGAGGTCGATCTCCTGGTACCAGCGGCGGCCGTTGTCGGTTTTGCCGCGCATGCGGATAAAGCCCTGACGCGTCGGACGCAGGCTCGAAGCGTCCGGCGGGCCGATCTTGTGCGGCTTGATCGGCGCCGGCTCCGCCGCGGCCAGCGGCGAGGGCAGCTTCGCTCCCTGGCCGCCGCGCCGCTTGCGCCTGCGGCGCTTTTTGCGGCCCGGCGCGTCCGGCGCCGCCGCTTGCGAGACGGGCGCTGCCGCCTGCGTCGCGGGCGGCTCGCCCGCAGGCGCCTTCGGCTCGAGCGCCGCCGGCTCGGCCGCCTGCGCCGGCGCCGGTTCCGCCGCGCGAGCCGCCGCCTGTTGCCGGCAGTTGCGGCACGTGCCGCGGCGCTTGCGGCTGCCCGCCCTCAGTCCGCTTCGGCGCCGAAATTCCGACAGCGGCTTCCGTTCTCCGCACTGCGCGCATATTTTCGTATCCGCTTGCTCGCGCGTCTCCGTATCTTGTTCATTCCGTTGCGTATGAGAATTCATCATCTTCCGATTCAGGACGAGCAGCCCCGTTCCTCCCGTCACCCCGTTCAATTATGCCTTTAAAACGAGTATACCATAACCGGAGCGCCAGGCGGATGACGGACCGCTTCCGAGCGAGTAAAATCAGGTTGGGCCCGTATTCATTCCGAGGCCGGGAAAAGGAGGCCTTGCAATGATGACCATCGGGGATTTCTCCCGATTAAGCGGCTTATCCGTCAAAACGCTTCGCTACTACGATGAACGGGGTTTGTTCAAACCCGCTTCCATAGACGAACAAAGCGGATATCGATACTATGCGGCGGAACAGCTTCTCAGCGTGAAAAGAATCGCCGCGTTGAAAGATCAAGGATTCACTCTGGAGCAGATTAAGGCCCTGCTTGCCGAGAGCGCTCGCCCCGAACAAGTAAAGATCAGCCTGTCCGGCAAACGCTCGGAGCTGCTTCGAACCATCCGGGAGGCGCGCAAGCAGCTTCAAGGAATCGAATCCCGCTTGTCCCGATTGGAGGACGATGAAGCGGAGACGGGAGACGCCTGGGCGGAGCCGGTCGTTCGCTCCGTACCGCCGCGGCTTGCCGCCGTCATTCGCGCCAGGCTCCCTCGCTCGCAGAGATGCCTGCTGCTGGACGAAGTACTGCAATACGCCGCTTCGCACGGCGAGAGCGACGGGCGTTCGCTCTCCCTTCTGTGGCGCGACGACGGCCGTTCCGAGACGGAACCGGCCGAGCTTGCCGTGGCGCTGCCGCTGACGAGGGAGATTCCCGGAAGCGACCGGGTCCGGATCGAGACGCTTCCCGGACTTGAAGCCGCCGTCTCGCTGACGCACTTTTGCGATCCTTACGCCCACTCCTGCCAAGCTTTCCCCGATCTGCGGGCTTGGATCCGGGCACGCGGCTGGACGCCGTCCGAGCGGGAGCCTTTTCGCGAGACCTACCTGACTCCGGACCAAGAGATGTACGGAATGCGGCGGCGGGCCGAACTCGTCGTTCCGCTCGAATAACCGCTTGACTCTCCCCTTTACTGGAGGGTGTAGCTTCAAGCTATACCGACGGAAAGGGTGAGTACGATGGGAAAATTAGAGGGAAAAATCGCGCTGGTGACCGGAGCCAGCCGGGGAATCGGGAGAGGAATTGCGCTGCGGCTGGCGGAAGACGGTGCTATGGTGATCGTTCATTACGGCAGCCGGCCCGACGCTGCGGCCGAAGTCGTTCGTGCCATCGGGCAACGCGGCGGAAGAGCGGTCGCTGTCGGCGCTTCGCTCGGCAACATGGCGGGAGTGGAGCGCCTCTCGCAATCGGCGGAAGAGGCACTCGGTTCCCTCTCTGCGGACCGGAAGCTGGACATTCTGGTGAACAACGCGGGAATCGGCACGTCCAGCACGTTCGAAGAGACGACCGAGGAGCAGCTCGACGAGCTGCTGGCGGTGAACGTCAAGGCGCCGTTTTTCCTCGTTCAAAAAATGCTGCCGCTGCTTCGAGACGGAGGGCGCCTCGTCAACATCTCCTCCGGCGTCACCCGGATCGCTTATCCGCACATCATGGCGTATAACGTGACCAAGGGAGCGCTCAACACGTTCACGCTGCATCTCGCACAGCTGCTCGGACCGCGCGGCATCACCGTCAACGCCGTCCTCCCCGGCATCGTCGACACGGACGTCAACGCCTCCTGGCTGCACACGCCGGAAGGCCGGGAGCACGCGGAGAGCATGTCCGCGCTCGGCCGAGTCGGCGAGCCCGCCGACATCGCGGACGTCGTCGCCTTCCTCGCCTCGCCGGACGGCCGCTGGGTCACCGGACAGATGATCGACGCGACCGGCGGTTCTCATTTGTAAGAAAAGCTGGAACTTTTTCGCTCCGTCCGCGTCTATATGGCAGCTTAACCTAACGATCGCTGCGAAGGGCGTGGCAAAGATGAAGAAGCGGGTGGCGGTCGGCGTAATGACCGGCATGCTGGCGATGGGTTCGATCGGATTGGCGGGAGCCCATGCGCAGGGTTCCCTGCAGCTTACCGTGCTGGGGACGCCGGTTCAAGGCGATTCCGCGCCGATCGTGGTGTCGGGTCGGGTGCTCGTTCCGATCCGCGTCGTGACCGAGAAGCTCGGAGGAACGGTGAACTGGGATGCGGCGAAGGGAACCGTGACGGCGAGCAAGTGGTCGGACAGCGTAAAACTGACGGTCGGGCAGAAAAAGGCGGTGCTCGTTCGCAACGGCCAAAAGCCGGCAACGGTCTCGCTGGACGCTCCGGCCAGGCTGGTGCGCGACCGAGTCTATATCCCGCTGCGATTCGTCTCGGAGACGTTCGGCTACGGGGTCGACTGGGACGGCGCGACCGCCAGCGTCCGCTCCCCGTTCAGCGTCAACGTACAGAACGTTCTCGCTTCCGGTTCTTTGGACAAAGCGCGGCAGCTGATGCTGAATCTGGGCCAGCTTCGTTATAAACACGAACCGTTGGCCGTCCGCCACGACAGCGAGTATTGGGGCGAGACTTTTCTGTTCCCGGAGGGAGAGGCGCTGCGCTATTATTCGATCACCGGAGATACCGCGACGCGAATCGAGATCACGGACGGTATGGCGGTAGCGGTGTGGCAGGCCCATGTCAAGGAGGACGACGCCGTGGCGCAGTTTCTCAAAGGCCAATGGACGGACGCAAGAGGCGATAACCCGCCAATCTCAAAAGTCTACTATTCCTATGCAGCCGGCGGTTGGGGAGACAGCCATGAAGAAACGGTCAGCCGCATCGATCTTCAGGGCAATTCGACGGTGCTCGGCTATAAGCGCGAAGTCGGAGGCGACATCACGAATCAGGAAGGAACGATCGCGTACGCCCTTCCCGACGAGACGCGAAAGGAAGTCGTCTCCTTCACGCCAGCGCCAGCAGCAGCAACCGCATCGGCGGCTGTCCAGCCCGGCGTGTCGATCGATTTCCCTTCGGGCGAAGACGCGGACGAGCAGGCGGCCCCCGACCTGGCCACCCCTTCCCCAAAGTGACGCGATGCTCCGAAGCCAAGTCCGGTTGCTTTTGGGGGAGCCCCCGATGAAAAGCGCGCAAGCGATCGCCTCCAAGGGCAAGGCGGCCCTGCTCGCGACTCTGTTGAACGGGATGGACGCGTTCGATTTTCTCGTCGGTCATTAGGTGTGGAGCACCCGGCACCCGAAGGTGACGCTTGTCTGCCAGAACAAGCTGAGCGGCGGCGGCGATACGAAAGCCTGCAAATCTGCATCTTTTGAGGCTAGGCGCATGACGGCTGCATAGAATTCCTGCAAATCTGCATCTTTTTTGCCTTTGCAGCAAAGGAACGGGCCGCTTGCAGGGGAAATTCCTGCACTTTTGCAGGAATTTCCTCTCGAAACGGCTATCCAGCGAAAAAACCTGCAGATTTGCAGGTTTTTGTGCGTGTATGGGTGCGATTCTGCCCGAGGACGTCCGTATCGGATTCCGAGCTGGACGGGGTCCCACGCCTCATGCCTCCTGGCGGACGATCGCCAGCATCGCCTCGGCAATCGTTCGGAAATCTTCGCGGTCGATCTCGAAGTGGCCGGTGCGGAACAGGTAACCCCAATTGCGCTTGCCTCGTGTCAAATTCAGACGGTCGAGCAGGTCCGCGATTCGGGCTTGCTTGCAGGGAATATACGAGATGTTCCGGCGAAGCGGAACGAACGTCTCGGACATGGCGTACTCGTACACTTGATCGTCCGCCACGCGCCCGATGGCGGTGAAAGCCTGCAGCGGCTCGCCGCTTCCCATCTCGGTGCGCGGGGAGTAATACACGAGCCAATCGCCCGCCCGCATCCTTCGCAGCGGCGCGGCCTTGCCGTGGCACAGCTGAGCGAAGCCGCCCCGCACGCCGCGCTGCACGTGCGAGGCGGAGACGACGCCGATCCAAAAGCGCGCCCCTCCTCTCTCCTGAGCGAACGGGATTTCGATATCCGGTGCCCCATTAGCTCCAATACCCGCTTCAACGCCCATTGGAGCCTCGTCCATTCCTCGGTTATCCGTGTCGCTCGGAAGAGAGAGTTCCTGCCGGTCCTTCCCCTGAGCGAGCGGGATTTCGAAGCTGTGCGCCCTGGAAGCCCCGCCGCTCCCATGAGCCTCGCCGGTTTCCTGAACCCCCCGGAATTTCTCAGGAGCTCCACCGGTTCCCCGAATCTTCCCGCCTCTCCCGGATGTCCGACCGCCTCCCCGAATCTCCCCGCTTCTCCCGGTTTCCCGACCGTTTCCTCGGACCTCCCCGCCGCTCCGGGGAGGCGTCTGTTCCCGCCGTATATCAGACATGAGCGGCTCTCCAGGCGTCCTCCAGACGCTTCTTCTGGAGCAGATGATGGCGGTAGTGCATCTCGATGAGCCGGAACCACTGCAACGCGTTCAATCCGCCCAGGCGAGGGTGCGCGACCGTGTTGAGGAGAACGGAGGAATCGGGTGCCGATCCTACCTCAGCCCCCTTAGCCGCATCGGCCACATCCGCCAAAGCCGCGGCCACACGGCCCTCGAATTCCCGCATTTGGCGAAGGGTCTCTTGCAGCGCCTGAACGATCTGCTCCTTGCCGCTCGGCTGCGGAGGCGTATACTGCGGAGAAGGCGGGACGCGAACGCGTGTCGGAGGAAAGCTTCCCTCCGCGAACATCGCTTTCCCTTCCTCCGTCATCTCCCCTGCCGATACGGCCGGGTTTCCGTCCGGCGCGAGGCAGAGCCGCGCGTTGCGCAGCTGCATGAACTGTGCGGCAAGGGCCAAGTGCATGTACATCTGGCCGAGCGACCATTCGCCCTCCTCCGGCACCCATGTCAGCTGCTCCATGCCGTAACGATCCAATTCCCGGATGTAAGCAGCCACCGTCTCCTCGAATTGACGCAAAATTTCCTTCGTATTCATTCTTCCGATCAGCTCCTTAAAGATGGTCCGGCGGGATGCCCGGCAAGGGACGAGGCATGAAGCCTTGTTCTTGCGCCCTGCATGGCGAACCGCCGATCCTGCAATCTGATCTCAGCATACAAAAACGCTACTGACACCTATCTGTCAGTAGCGTTCCAACATTTTTCCGATTTCTTCGCGAATTCGAGTCCTGAGCGATTCCGGCTCCAGGATTCGAACGCCCGCCCCCCAGCCGAGCGCCCATTGGAGCAGCTCCTCGATCCGCCGTACGCGGAATGTCGCCAGCCAGGCTCCGTCCTCGCGCGGTTCGAGGGACTCCAGATAATAATTGTTCTCTTCCCCGACCCGATCCGCGATGTCCGAACTTACCAGCGCCAGAACCTGCACGTTCCGGTCGTCGGCCGGCCGATGGTCCGCCAGACGGAAGCCGGGCAGGAATTCGAACGTCTCCTCGAGCACCGCCAGCTCGCTCATGCGCGAGAGCCGGAAATGGCGAATGTCCTGCCGGAGTCCGCAGAACGCGACCAGCGACCACGTCCCGCCTGCGAAAACGAGCCCGTAAGGGTCCGCCGTTCGCTCGCTGAGCCGGGTTCCGTCCTCGCCCGGTATCTTTTTCGCGTAGCGGAACCGCACCCGCCGCTTCTCCAGAATCGCCCTCCGCAGCCGGTCGAGCACCGCTTTTTCCCGTCCGTACATGCCCGCCGTTCCTTCGTTCAGCAGCCGGGTTGCCGACCGCACCCGAACCGTCTCGTCCCGCACGCTCTCCGGCAGGATCGCTTCGATCTTCTCGCGGGCGCTTCGCGCCCTGGCGCCGTATTCGGCGTCGAAGCGGAACTCGACGAAATCCGCCCCGATGAGCAGCGCCGCCGCTTCCTCCACCGTGAAGCTGACAGGCGGCAGGAAGTAGCCTTCCATCAGGGAATAACCGGTTCCCGGAGCGCCCGCCACCGGGACGCCGGCTTCGCTGAGCGCCTGCATGTCCCGATAGATCGTGCGCACGCTCGTCTCGAACCGGGCGGCCAAATCCTCGGCGCGCAGAACGCCCTTGCGCTGGAGTTCGACGACGATGGCCAGCATCCGATCCGTTTTGTTCATGCAGCCAACCCCCGTTTACCGTTCGAACAGCCCCTGCTTCTGGTCTTCTACCGCCATGGAGCGTACCATGAAGTGCCGCTTTTTCCCCGTCGCCGTATAAGGAAGCTCGTCGATAAACCGATAGAAGCGCGGCTTCTTGTACGTCGCCAGCATCGGATGCTCGCTGCAGTACTTGTTCAGCTCCTTGGCCGTCAGCTCGGGATCCGCCTTGATCACGTAGGCGACGACCGATTCGCCGCGCAGCTCGTCCGGCACGCCGACGACGACCGATTCCTTGACCCTCGGATGCTGGTTCAGAATCTCTTCGATCTGCACGGGGTGGATGTTCTCGCCGGACGAGACGATCATGTCGTTCTTGCGCCCCACGACCGTGACGAATTCGTTCTCGTCCCACGTGCCCATATCGCCGATGTAAATCCAGCCTTTGTAGAAAACTTTCTCGCTTTCCTTCTCGTTGTTGAGATAGGTATACGTCGTTTTGGCCGGCGCTTTGACGATGATCTCGCCGACTTCGGAGCCGTCCTTGGCCACGTGATCGTCCGGCTCCGCCCGGCGATCCGGATACACCTTGACGACCGCCACCTCGTCGTCCGTACAGGAGCGGCCCGCCGAGCCCGACATCTCCGGCAGATCGTACGGGCGCAGGAACGTGTTCCAGAACGCTTCCGACGTGCCGTAGCCGTTGAAAATGTTCGGGGTCAGCGTCTGCTGGAACTTGATGCAATCTTCCCGCGACAGAGGCGCGCCCATCGTGACGATTCCTTTGAGCTTCGACAGGTCCGCGGGCGTCTTCTTCTGCGAGTCGTGCAGCATCTTCAGCATCGGCGGCGCCCCGATCAGGAACGTCAGCCCGTACTTCTCCGCATATTCCAGGGTCGTCTTCGGATTGAAGTAGCGCATGACGACGATCTCGCCCCCGACGTACAGCGTCGGCGTCGGGCCGCCGGAATGCAGGCCGCCGCGATGGAACCAGGGGCTCATGTTCATCGTCCGGTCCATCGGCGACAGCGGAAAATGCATTGCCACGTCATGAGCCGACATGACGTCGTTGATATTGTTCATGGGCACGCCTTTGGGCCGGCCGGTCGTCCCCGACGTGTAAAGCCGCGTCGTCTCGTCATAGATGTGATGAGGCCGGGCGACGGGAGGGTTGTTCTCCGAACGGCCGCGAACGTAGTCGTCGTATCGAATATGGCCTTCCGGCACCTCGGCGTCGCCGTTCAGGTCCGCCGCCACGATCCGGCGCGGCCGGTGCTTCGCCATGGCGAGCGCCTTCTCGGCCGTCTCCTTGTTCTCCGCGTCGTAGACGTAGACGGTCGGCTTGCTGTCGTCGAGAATGAACGCGGTCTCGCCCGGGGACAGCCGGAAGTTGATCGGGCAGTTGATCGCCCCGATCTTCTGCGGCGCCAGGTAGCTGAACACGAACTCGGCCGAGTTGAGCAGCTGGTACAAGACCACGTCGTTATGGCCCACGTCGTCCTGCATCAGCGCGTCCGCGAATCGGTTGACTTCCCGGTTCAATTCCGCGTACGTCCACGTCCTGTTGCGAATGGGGCAGGTCAGAGCCGGGCGGTTCGCGAACCGATGCACGTTTCTCAGAAAACCGTTCAAGTAGGTGAATTCATATTCAAACGTGTCTTTGAACATGCGAATGTCGTAGGTGTAATCTCTCTCTTCCATGGTGCTTCACCCTTCCGATAGGGAATTGTTGACCGGCCGGCATGCCGGCCGTTTACGCCTCTTCCTCGTATCTGCCCACGATCAAGGAAGCGTTCTGCCCGCCGAAGCCGAACGAGTTGGACATCGCCACCCGCACGTCCGCCTTGCGGGCTTCGTTCGGCACATAATCCAAGTCGCACTCCGGATCCGGCTGCTCGTAGTTCAGCGTCGGCGGCACCGCGCCTTCGCGGATGGCCTGCACGCACGCGATCAGCTCGGTGACGCCGCCGGCTCCCATCAGGTGGCCGGTCGCTCCCTTGGTCGAGCTGATCGGAATCCGGCGCGCATGCTCGCCGAACACCGCCTTGAGCGCTCGCGTCTCCAGCCGGTCGCCGAGCGGCGTCGACGTTCCGTGGGCGTTGACGTAGTCCACGGAATCGGGCGACAGCCCCGCTTGCGCGAGCGCCTGGCGCATGCAATAAATCTCGCCGCGCCCTTCCGGCTCCGGCGAGGTGACGTGGTACCCGTCCGTACAGTTGGCGTGGCCGAGCAGCTCGGCCTTGATGCCGGCTCCGCGGGCCCTGGCGCCGTCCAGCGTCTCGAGCACGACCGCGCCCGCTCCTTCGCCCATGACGAAGCCGTCCCGGTCCCGCTCGAACGGACGGCTGGCCCGCGCCGGCTCGTCGTTCCGGGCCGAGAGAGCGCGCGCCGCGGCGAGCCCCGCGTCCATCAGGCCGCACAGAATCGATTCCGCGCCGACCGCGACGACTGCGTCGGCTTGTCCGGACCGGAGCAGCATGGCAGCGAGTCCGACCGCATCCGCCCCGGACGAGCAGGCGGTGTTCACCGTGTAGCTCGGGCCTTGCAGGCCGTGAACGATGCCGATATGGGCGGCCGCGATGTTCCCGAGCACTTTGGGCACCAAATGCGGAGAAACCCGAAAGCTTCCGCTCCGGGTGATCTGATCTTGGGTGTCCGCCGCGGTGGAGATGCCGCCCAGCGCCGTTCCGAGCACGATGCCGACCCGTTCGGGGCTTGCCGCCGGCCTGCTGTCCGTTAGCGCTTC
Source organism: Cohnella zeiphila (assembly GCF_014212055.1). GTDB lineage: Bacteria > Bacillota > Bacilli > Paenibacillales > Paenibacillaceae > Cohnella > Cohnella zeiphila. The sequence continues at coordinate 284,557 of NZ_JACJVO010000024.1, forward strand.
GGCCGCCGCCGCCAGCGCGAACTGCATGAAGATGTCCGTCTGCCCCGCCAGCTTCCGCGGCATGTAAGCCGCCGGGTCGAAGCCCTTCACCTCGGCGGCGATCCGGACCGGCCATTCCTCCGCGTCATATCGGGTAATCCGGCCGATGCCCCCTTGACCGGAGAGCAGCTGCCGCCAATATTCGGCGACGCCGATGCCGACCGGCGTGACCGCGCCCATTCCGGTGATGACGACGCGCTCTTTAGCCATTTCCTCCGCTCCCGTCCGCCGTCCGTCGGCCCCACTTGTCTTGCATTTGCCGCCACAGCTCCGGATATCGCTTCTCGAAGTTGAACGGAAGCCCGTCACTGTCTACGAACGTATGGGATGTCTGGCCTTCCGCCGCCTTCCCGCCGTCTTTTTTGAAGATCTCGTAAGCGAACGCCATCCGGGTGCGCGTAAAAGAAGCCAGCGACGTGCGCACCGTAATTCTCTCTTCCGGCCGCAGCATCCGCTTGTACCGACAGTCCGCCGTCAGGCACACAAGGGCGATTCCGAGCACATGGAACGTCTCCATGTAAGGAAGCTCGTACGCATCCATAAACCTCATGCGCCCGTTGGTGAACCAATCGAAATTTTTGGCGTAATAGGAGATTCCCGCCGCATCGCAGTCGCCCCAGGTCACGATCATCTCCATGTCGTGGCTCGGGCGCCGTTCTCTTTCGTCCACTGCCGCCCCTCCTTGTCCGTTCTTTATCCCGGATACATTATACTCTCAAAATCAAGATTTGAAAAAGTAATTTGCTACCTTTTGTATAGCAAAACGCCGCCGGCCTCAACGGGCTTCCGGCGGCGTTGCAGCGGACCTGGCGAATCCGCGGATGATCAGCTTGGCAAGCGTTGTGGAGGCGTTATAGAACAAGAAGGAGTAAACGAGCATCCACCCGCTCAATTTGTAGTAGCCGATCCAGATGAAGATCGGTTCGGCTATGAAAGCAAGGAAAGCGGCGGCAATCAGGTTGGCGATCCAATGGGATTTCCAGGTAACGGAGAAATACTGGTACACCATCATAAGAAAGATCGGCACCAGAACGGAATCGGCCGTGATCAGAGGAGGGAGGATCGGCAGCAGCTTGATCGGGTAGCTCCACCACAACAAATTCGTTCCGAAATTATCCAGAAGCAAGGCCATGAGATCGATCATGCTGCCGTAAAACGCGATTTCATAGGCCCGTTTCTTATCGACGGCGAGCCACCAAAGGATCAGGGGAATGACGGTAAGGGCCGCGAGGAGCCACCATTGCCAGGTAAACACCTCATCTTGCTTCCACCTGAGGATCTCGAGCCGGTGCATCTCGGCCCTCAGCTTCTGCACTTCCTGGAGGGTTTCCGAGTCCGATAGGTTCAAGTTCAACAACATGTATCCCCCTTAGGCCAGTCTGGCCACGCCAAGCGCCATATGCCGCCAGAGAATCTTCTCCACCAGCTCGATTTGATGCTCCTCGCAGTTCACGAGGACAAAAACCTCCGTGCCTTTCTTTCGACTCTCCCGATTCGTTTTTTTTCTTCCGATACTCAGGTCGACGGCCAAGCCGATTCCGAACCCGACGAACGCTCCGATAATTCCCCAAATGACCGGCCCCCATTCAAGAAGGAATCCGACGGATGAGCCGACAACGGCCAATGCGGTAGCGCAGGCTACCCCGAAGTCGATCAGACTGACTCCGTCCGAGCGGTGCAGCGAATCCAGCATTCGGGGCGAAGTTTCCCTGCGATCCAGCGGCACCGCCAGAATCTCCTCCTTCCGGACGCCGATCTCCTCCAATCGGGTAAGCGCCATTTCCAGATAGGTCGAATGATCGAAGGATGAAACGATCCGCATAGAATCCTCCTTCTTCCTCTGATAATTCGATTGGAGGAACCGCTTCTGCTCTTGGTCGAACAATTTGTTGTTCTCTACCGTATTCGTATAAGCGTCGTAAAGCCCGAAACCGAACATGGACGGCAGAAAAAGCAGCCATCCCTTATCGACGACTTGAGTCGCCCGGTGAAAATCTCCCAGCAAGGAGTAATGCAGTCCTTCCAGGAAATGGGACATGTAAACGGCGCCGATCCATCCCGTCAGCAAATAAAACGCGGTCACGATTCGATGAATGTAAAGCTGTCCCATCCCGGGCATCAGGCAAGACCATGCCAACGCCAGCCAAGGATTGCGCTTATCCAGATAATTGATCTCCATGGTGCCGATTTTGAAAACTTGAAAGTACGATTTCTCCCGGTTCGCCAGCGTATAGACATGATTGAGGTCGATGGTCGTCCGGTAGCTGTCGTAGATTGCGAACAGGTATACCGGGGCGTACAGGGACATCCATCTGACGTCAAGCGTTTCCTTGGCCAGCGCGAAACGTCCCATGAAGGAATAGACCATGGCGGTGTTGAGATGGGACTGGCTGTTGATCAGGATCTCCCATCCGATGAGAAGGAAGCCCCTTAAATATTTGGACAACAGAAGATGCCCGAATCCCGGGAAAGCCGTGGACCACCATGCAATGACCCACGGATGCCGGAAGTGAAGCTGAGTCGTCCCGAGCAAACTTACATACGCAACTTGGCGGCGGGGCGGGCGATAACGAAGTTTTGATTTCACCGGAACAATCTCCAAATCCATTTTTAGAAATTATTCGCTTATTGAGGATCGATTAAACCCGATGGGGGATTCTTTCTCCGGCGCCGGCTTGGCAGATTAGCTTTCCAGCGTTCTTTTGAGCGTCTGCAAATCTTGTTCCACCATGCCGGCGTCCCGGAGGAACTGCTCGTCCGACATGCCCGGCAGCTGGAACGAGGTAATCAGGATCTCGCTCCCGGTACCGTTCGGAACGACCCGCATCGGCACTCGCGCCTCCGTCCCCTCCGTGGAAGTCACGATGTGATCCAGCACTCCGTAAGCGTTGCGCTCCGCGAATCGGATTTTCATCGGGCCTTCCGGCGTCTCCAGGATCCATTCGCCCCGCTCTTCGCGGATCGAACGGCAGAAAGACGTTACCCAGACAGGAAAATTTCGCAGATCGGCGACATAATCGTAAACGGCTTCCGGCGGGCAAGCGATGGAGACAGTTAACGTTCGGGCTTTCATCAGTTCGGTCATAGCGATCGGCTCCTTTTTAATTGGATCAACCCCATCATAGCCTAGGATGATGACAATACCTGTCACCATTATCGGTTACGATAAGCTCCGTAAACAAAATAATCGTTAAGGAGCTGATTCACGATGTCGATGACGTCACTGGAATTGAACCCTTTTATTATGTTGGACGGACAGGCCGAGGAGGCGATCGCTTTTTATGAAAAGGCGCTCGGGGCGCAGGTTCTCTTCAAGCAGAAGTTCGGAGAAGCGCCGGATCGCGACCGGAATCCGGTGCCGGAGGGCTCGGCGGACCGGCTGGCGCATTCCGTGCTGAACGTCGGCGGCGCGACTCTGTTCGTGGCCGATTTCGCCGCGAGCCAGAGCGGCCGCGAAGGAAATCGGGTACAGATCTGCATCACGGCGCCCGACGCGGATCATACGCGGCGGATTTACGAGGCTCTGCTCGAGGAGGGACAGGCGAACTTCCCGCTGCAGCCCGTGCACTTCAGCCCTGCCTACGGCGTCGTGACGGACAAGTTCGGCGTCGTGTTCCAGGTGTTCACGAAGCGGGCTTGAGCCTGGCGGCGACACGTTCATTTTTTTGAAATTACGGTGGCATCATTAACGATCGGCACACCATCGAATTCTGGCCAATGGGCTCTTGATACGATGATTTGCATCGTTAGCGTACCGGCTGGCAGGTAAGCCCTGTGAATTGGGCATGCATATGAGCCGTCGTTGTGAAAAAAAAGATAGCACCCTTCTCCGACCCTGACAGGATGCTGTCAGGGTCGGCCCCTTAGAATGAGAAGTGTAAAGAACGCCAATCCACTTCCTCAAATCCAAGGAGGCCCTATCCATGACTCAATTGAACGCAAACGCCGCCGCCAATGCAAACGCAACGGCATCCGCCGAAATCCGTCCGTTCCGCATCTCGATCCCGCAAGCCGACCTGGACGATCTGAAGAGCCGCCTGTCCCGGACCCGCTGGCCGAACCCGCTGCAGGGCTCCGGCTGGAAGTACGGCGTTCCGCTGGCGTATGTCCAGGAACTCGCCGCTTACTGGCAGGACGGCTACGACTGGCGCAAGCACGAAGCCCGTCTGAACGAGCTGCATCAGTTCCGGACGACGATCGACGGCGCCGACATTCACTTCATCCATGTCCGTTCGCCCGAGCCGAACGCGCTCCCGCTGCTGCTGACGCACGGCTGGCCGAGCTCGATCGTCGAGTTCCTCGATCTGATCGGACCGCTCGCCGATCCGCGCTCGTACGGAGGCGACCCCGCCGACGCGTTCCATCTCGTCATCCCCTCCGTCCCCGGCTTCGGCTTCTCCGGCTCCGGCCTCGAAGGCGGCTGGAACATCTCCCGCATCGCCAGAGCCTGGACGGAATTAATGAAGCGGCTTGGATACGACCGGTTCGGCACCCATGGCAGCGACCTCGGGGCGATGGTGTCGCGCGAGCTGGGAATCCAACGGCCGGAAGGGCTGGTCGGCCTCCACGTGCTGCAGCTGTTCTCGTTCCCTTCCGGCGATCCGGCCGAGATGGCCGATCTGTCCGCCGACGAAATGGCGCGGCTGCAATTCCTCGGGAACTTCCAAGAGCGCGCCGGCTTCAACGTCATCCAATCGACGCGCCCTCAGACACTGTCCTTCGGTCTGTCCGACTCGCCGGCCGGCCAACTGACTTGGATCGCGGAGCTGTTCAACGGGTTCGGCGACCATGTGGATGCGATCGACCGCGACGCCTTGCTCACGAACGTGATGCTCTACTGGCTGACCAACACCGCCGAGTCGTCCGCGCGGATCTACTACGAGAACGCCCATAACCCCGAGCAGGATCCGCAAGCCCGGAACGCGGCGCCGACCGGCGTGGCGGTTTGCGGCCAAGACTTCAAGTCGATCAAGCGGTTCGCCCTTCGCGACAACGCCAACGTGGTTCATTGGTCGGAATTCGACCGGGGCACCCACTTCGCCGCGATGGACGCGCCGGATTTGCTGGCCCCCGATATCCGAACCTTTTTCCGCCGCTTCCGTTAACCTGAGCGCAAGCAGGACGAAGCCGGTCCGCCGTCGAAAAAGAAGGAGGGTTCGCCGCGGCGAACTCCTCACCTTTCGCGACAAGAACGGAGGGAATATCCCTTGAAGCTGGACCGGCTGCTCGCCATTACGATGACCTTGCTCAATCAGCCACGCGTCAGCGCGACCGAACTGGCCGAACGGTTCGAGGTCTCGCTGCGCACGATCTACCGGGATATGGAATCGATCAACCAAGCCGGCATTCCGATCGTTTCTTTTCCCGGTTCGGATGGAGGATACGAGATTATGGCGGGCTTCCGCATCGATAGGCAGATGCTCTCTCTGGACGACTTCTCCGCGATCTTTTCGGCTTTGCGTGGCACCCGCTCCGCGACGGACAACCCGAATCTCGACGAGCTGCTGGAGAAGATCGGCGCCTTGATGCCCCGCACCTCCGGCTCGGCGGGCCAAGACATGCCGATCGATATGGACTTCTCCCCGACGCCCAGCGACAAGGAGAAGATGGGGCCGCTTCATCAAGCGATCCGGGAGCTGCACCTCGTTCGCTTCGAATATTTGGACAACAAGGGGACGGAGACGGAGCGGACGGTCGAGCCGATGGGGCTTTTTCTGAAGGGATATGTATGGTATCTCTACGCCTATTGCCTTACCCGCTCCGATATTCGCGTGTTCCGGCTGACGCGCATGCTGAAGCTTCGCGTTCTGCCGGAGACGTTCGTCCGCCGCGCCTATACGCTTCAAGACGTCGAAGAGCAGTTCATGAGCCGGGCGGACTTCTCCAAAGTCGTAGCGGAGCTGCGATTCGGACCGAAAGTCAAAACGCGGGTGCGGGACGAATTCGGCTTCGGACAGGTGACGGAAAATCCGGACGGAACGCTGAGCGTCAAGGCTCCTTACTCTTCCCTGGACCGTGCGCTGCAGAACGTCCTTAGCTACGGTAGCCACGCTACCCTTCTCGGGCCGCCGGAGTTGATCGAAGAGCTGAAACGGCAAGTTCGGGAGCTGGCTATGAAGTATGAGGTTCAGGTTCGGCCGATTTAGCGAGCCAAGCTTTGAAAATGCCGGTAGACCCGCTCCAGCTTCTTCTCGTGCCTGCCTTTCGGGCTCTCCATGCTGCCGAATTCGAAGAACTTCACCTTCTTGATGCCCACGAACCGGAAGAGCGCTTTGCGCATCAGCACCTTGTGGGCGTCGTGCAGCCACAGCAGAGGGTAGCGGGCGGGCCCTTTCATCGTAGAGATGCAGACGACCGACTTGCCCTTGAGCAGACCTTCCGGGAATAGGCCGCCGCGATCCCGGTAAGCGAAGCCGGCCGCGAACATCTGGTCGATGTAGCCGAGCAGCATGGCCGGCGGCCGCCCCCACCAGATCGGATAGACGAACACGATCAGATCGGCGCGCAGCAGCTGCTGCCGATGCTTCTCCAGCCGGGGATCGGCGTGCATGTCCCTCCTGCGTTTGTTCTCGTTAAAGACGAGGACGGGATCGAATCCTTCCTCATACAAGTCCAGCACCTCGATCTCCGTGATGCGGGGATTGTCCCGGCTCCCTTGAATCACTTTCTGCAAAAAGGCGTAGCTCAGACTCTGGTGATTCGGATGCGTGTAGACCAGCAGGACGTTCATGGCGGCCCCTCTTTCCTTATCATTTGATAACAAAAGGGTAGCACGACCTTTTTATGTTGTCAAATGATAATTGTTTTCTGATAAGGGGTTTGTTATCGTGGGGTCAAGAGGTGATTGGGATGGATCAGGAAGCGTTCTTTCGCAAGCTGGTGGATTTTACCGCCGCCGTGCATCAAGTGAAGCACGAATTGACCAAAGACCTGCCCCTTGGCTCCGTTACGCCGGTTCAGTACGGCATTCTGGAATATATCGCGGTGCATCAGCCGGTTACCCTTAGCGAGATCAGCGATTGCCAGCATATGTCCATGCCGAATACGAGCCGCGAGCTGAAGAAGCTGACCGAGAAAAATTTGTGCGAGAAATCGATCGCCGCCGAAGATCAGCGCAAGCAGTATATTCGCCTTTCGCCGGAAGGGCAGCGAATGATGGACGATATTTTCCGGCGGATCCATAGCCGGTTTGAGGAACGGATCCGGACCGTCCCCGAGGAAGGGCTGAAAGCCATCGACCGCGCCATGGACGTTCTACGCGCCCAATTGTTCGACACGAGTTACGCCAAAAAATAGAGCTCTTGCCCCGGCGGGAAGAGCTCGCTGCGGCTATTCCGTCCTTCCTTCCCGAAGAAGGCCGACGGTCTTCTCGATCCGGCGCTGCCGGGTTTCGGCGGCTTTGGCTCCCTCGATCGGCAGTACCAGCCGGCGTTTGTTGCTGTAGGACAACCCTTCGAAGAACCTCTCCGCCGCCGCGTCCTGGGCCAGCGCTTGCTTGAAATCGTCCGGCAGCACGAGCTCGCGCGGCTCGGTATCGAGTTCGAGCTCGACCGTCAACTCGTCGCCGGCCGCGATTCCGGCGCCCTTGCGGTGCTCCGCGCTGACGGGGATCATGGATTGCCCGCCCATCACGCCCACCGTAGAGCGATAGCTATAGCTCCCGATCTTGACGCGAACCGCGGGCTTCTTGCCCGATCCAAGCGCGGCGATTACCTCTTCCGGCACTTCGATGCCGGTCGCCGTCTTGCCGTTTTGCTTCAGAACCGCTTGAAATTTCATGATGGTGAACCTCCTTTGGCATGATGGTTTGATTTCAGACTAACTTCGTCATCCTCGCCCCGCATACACAGCTTTTGATCGGATTTCAGACTAACTCCGCCCTCCGAAGCCTCGAAAAAAACTTTTTAGTCTGTTTTCAGATTAACTCTGCCTTTCTCACCCCGTACACGCAGCTTTTGATCTGTTATCAGACTAACTTCGTCATCCTCGCCCCGCGTACGCAGCTTTTGATCTGTTTTCAGACTAACTCCGCCTTTTCGTCCCCCCCGCGCCCTAACGAGCGAAAAATTCCGTCAGTATCGGAGCGAGCGCAGCCGGCTTCACGATATGCGTCTGGCCTTCCAGCGTCTGAAATTTCGCCCCCGGCACGGCGTCCGCGAGCGCACGCATCGCGTTTCGCATCCAGGCCGGACTTTTCCCGCCCGTCGCGACCAGCGCGGGAATCTTCACGTTCGACCAGCGGCCGGCGGGAAAAGCTCGGCCCTGCTGACTATCGATCGTCAGCAGCGTATCGTAAGGGAGCGTATGCGCGACCGCTTTCAGCTTCGGCCAGGCCGGCATCAGCTGCATCATGGCCACGAACGGAGCGGGCACGCCGACTCCCTGCCGCATGAACTGCTTAACAGCCGCGCCGCGGCGGCCGGACGCAAGATGGCTCTCCATGCGGCTCAAATAGTCTCCCGCCACGGGCCGGCGGGTGCCGTCCACGATGAACGGCGCTTCGTACAGCGCGATCTTCCGAATGGAAGGAAGCCGGGCCGCCGCTTCCAGAACGAGGGCCGCCCCCGAGGAGATGCCGTAGACATCCGCCGAACCGCCGGCCTCCGCGATGAGCGCCGCGAGATCCTCCACCTCGCGTTCGATCGCGTAAGGAGCCGTGTCCCCGCTGTCGCCTCTTCCTCTCCGATCGTACGTATAGACGGTAAACCGCTCCCGAAGAAGAGCCGCAAGCGCGCCGTTGGGCCCGTTCGTCCGGCTGCAGAGGGCGCCGTCGACCAGAATGAGCGGCGGGCCGCTACCCTGAACTTCGTATGCGATCTTCGTGCCGTCTTGAGAATGCGCGATCTTCATGACTGCTTCTCCTCCGAATCCGGAATCTCATCATATCCGCCGCACTCGGCGGCGCGCTTCAGCAGAATGCCGCGCTCCCGCTCGTTGCGCGTCAACTCCGCGGCGCGAAGGAACTCCCCGCTCGCTTCCTCGTTGCGTCCCAGCTTCGCGAGCAGATCGCCGCGAACGCCGGGCAGCAGAGGGTACTCCTTGAGAGAGGGCTCGGCCGCCAGCGCGTCGACGACTTCCAGCCCGACCTCCGGGCCGAACGCCATGGACAGCGCGACGGCCCGGTTGATCTCCACGACGGGCGAGGGCGCCACCCGGGAGAGCGCATCGTACAGCGCCGCGATGCGAATCCAGTTGGTCTCGCCGGCGGTGCCCGCCCGGGCGTGGCAGGCGGCGATCGCCGCCTGCAGCGCATACGGGCCGAAGGGCCGGCCGAGCTTCTCCGCCCGCTCGAGCGCGGCCAGACCGCGGCGGATCAGCAGATGGTCCCACTGACCGCGGTTCTGGTCCATGAGCAGGATCGGTTCCCCGGTCGGGCCGACCCGCGCTTTGAAGCGGGAGGATTGAATCTCCATCAGCGCCACCAATCCGTGAACCTCCGGCTCATCGGGCGCGGCGGCGGCCAGAATTCTTCCCAGCCTCAGCGCTTCGAAGCAAAGAGTCGGCTTCAGCCAGCTTCCGCCGGACGTCGCGACGTATCCTTCGTTGAACATCAGGTAGATCACTTCGAGCACGGACGCCAGCCGCGCCTCCCGGTCGGCCCCCTCGGGCATCTCGAACGGAACTCGCGCCTCCGCCAGCGTCCGCTTCGCCCGGACGATTCGCTGGGCGACGGTCGGCTCGGGCACGAGAAACGCCCGCGCGATCTCTTGCGTCGTCAGCCCTCCGAGCAGCCGGAGCGTCAGCGCCACGCGGGCGTCGGAGGAGAGAATCGGGTGGCAGGTCGTGAAAATCAGCCGAAGAATATCGTCGCCGATATCCCCTTCCAGAACCGCGTCGAATTCGGACGGCTCGACGTTGCTTTCGCTCTCCCGGCCCAGCTCCTCGTACTTGCGTTCGAGCCTTTTTTTGCGGCGCATCTGATCGATCGCCCGCCGCTTGGCGGCGGCCATCAGCCACGCGCCCGGCTTGTCCGGGATGCCGGTCTCCGGCCATTTCTCCAGCGCGATCAGGAGCGCATCCTGCGCCAAATCTTCGGCCAAGCCGACGTCCCTTACCATCCGGGCCAGGCCCGCGATCAGCCTCGTCGATTCGATCCGCCAAATGGCGTCGATCGTGCGGTGGGCATCGATCGCCGTCACGCTTTTCTCGAACGTTCAACCCGCTCGCGGAGCGCGGCTTCCTTCGCCAGCGCTTCCGGGTCCTGGGTCAGCTCTTCCGGTTCGAAAATCTGGCGCAGCTCGATCTGCCCTTCGCCGAAGCCATGCGGGTCCGGCATGCGCATCGCCCACTCGATCGCCTCTTCCCGCGAGCTCACCTCGATGATCGTGAACCCGGCGATCAGCTCCTTCGATTCCGTGAACGGACCGTCCGTCACCTTCGGCTTTCCTCCGGGTTCGGGATACGAGATGCGAATCGAGTCGGAGCTCGGGTGGAGCCCTTGGCCCGCCACCAGTACGCCGGCCTTGGCCAGCTCCTCGTTGTACTTCATCATCGCGTTGATCAGCTCCAAGCTTGGCGGCTTGCCTGCCTCGGAATCCTTCGTGGCCTTGACGATCATCATAAATTGCATCTGAATGGCTCCTCTCGAGCGGGTTTGGTCAGCCCTTCTTCCCGGGCTTCTATTCATGCGACGAACAGACTTCAGCCAAATCGACACATCAAGAACATTTTTTTAAAAATTATTTTCGGTTGGTTCTGCAAGATCATTCGCCGCTATTTTCCAAAAACCTTCTCGGGCCGATCGCCCGCTCGATTCCCTCCGCCGTATCCGGCGAAGCGGAATAGATGACGAGCTTCAAATCGGGCCGGTCGGGCGGCTGCAGGGTTACCTGCTCGAATTCCATCTCCCCGATCTCCGGATCGCGCCAGCGCTTGTGGCAATCGACCGCGGCTTCGACAGCATGGCGGGGCCAGGCAAGGCGAAACAGCTCGCTGGTCCGCGTGAATTCTTCCACCAGCTCCCGGAAGCGCACATCGTTCGGATAACGGGCAAAGTCCGCCCGGAAGCGCGCGATCAGAATTCGAGCCTTGTCTTCCCAATCGGGATTGATCCTCCGAACCGTAGGGTCCGCCAGAAAGCGCCGCAGCCAATTCGGGCGCCCGGACATGCCCGGAGCGAACGCCGGAAGCCGAAACACCCGTTCGGCCGCCCGATTCCAGCGAAGCAGGTCCCAATCCCGCGCCATCAGCAGGGCGGGATTCGGATCCAGCGCGAACACCGCGCGCGCAAGACCGGCGCTCTTTTCCGCCGGCAGGTTCTCCCGGGGAGGCTCGTCCGGTTTGGCCAGCCGGTGAAGATAGCGGCGCTCCTCCTCGTTCAAGCGCAGGGCGGCCGCCAGGCTATCCAGCACCTCGGCCGATGGATTCACGTCCCTGCCCTGCTCGAGAGAGGTGTACCAGGACGTTCCGATATGCGCGAGCTGGGCGACTTCCTCCCGCCGGAGCCCGGGCGTGCGGCGGCGGCCGTATGAAGGCAAGCCTGCTTCTTCCGGCGTCAGCCGCTCCCGGTGCGCCCGCAAAAACTCGCCCAGCAATCCGCGCGCCGACGTCTCTTCCATCCAAGGCCCTCCTTTATCCTGACACTGCCAGTCGTACGTTACGCGCAGAAAGGCAGCGGGCTTTCCTTTTTGTCATACTGCCAGTATAGCATTCCACCCTCGCAAAAGGAGTCGATCCACATGAAGATATGGGTAACGGGAGCGACCGGCAAAGTCGGCAGCCGATTTGTTCCGCGTTTGCTGCAGCGCGGCCATCGCGTAACCGCATTGGTAAGGGACGCCGGGAGAGCGGAGCCGCTGCGCCGAATGGGAGCGGAACCGGTCGAAGGCGATCTTCTGGAACCGGGCGGCTGGGCCGATACGCTGCAAGGCGCCGATACCGTCGTTCACCTGGCTGCGCAGCTCCACGGCGGCGTGGACGAAGCGACTGCGCAGCGGGCCAATATCGACGCCAGCGTCATTCTGGCGGAGGCGGCGCTGCAGGCGAATGTGCCCCGATTCGTGCTGGCGAGCACGAACCTGGTGTACGGCTCCGGGAGCCGGCCGGCGCCAGGCCGCGAAGAAGACGAGCTTCGGCCGCCCTTCACCTACCCCCGGTCGAAGGTGGCCGCAGAAGAGGCGCTGCTCCGGCTGTACCGTGAGCGGAATCTGGGCCTTCGCATCCTGCGTCTGGCGTTCGTGTATGGAGAAGGCGATCCCCATGCAGTCGATTATCTGCGCGTCATGCGCGGCTGGCATCCGGCCCAGCGGCTGCAAATGATCCACCATGCGGATGTCGGCCAAGCGCTGCTTCTTGTCGCCTCCGCCGCGGGCATCGACGGCCAAATCTACAACGTCGCGGACGACGCGCCCCTCACCGCCGCCGAGCTGTTCCGCCTGCATGGCCAGGCCGTTCCCCAGCCGACGGAAGCAACGCCGGCGCTCGATCCGTGGTTCATGATCGCGGACACGACAAAGATTCGGGACGAGCTGGGCTTCCGCCACATCTTTCCGACGTTCTACACGGCTCGGGACGCGGGCGCTTTGTAACGTCGCTCTCTGCCCGCCCCCAATCGGCTGCGTCCGATTGGGGCTCTTTTTTATACCCAACTGTGCCTGCCCCCGTCCGAAAGAGATTCAGGGAGATCGCCGTTCCTGAAAAAAGGTTGAAAGCTTGTCCCCTCTTCCCTGCCGCGGATCCCCTCGAATACGAACGTTTGTTTTTGCGCTTTGCCCGTTTTTTCCATGGGATGCTACGATGGGCTGGGGGGAGGAATGTCATGAATTTGCTCGTGCCGCAACCTAAACTGGAATCGTCGCTCGAACAGTTGGAGGACGCGCTGTCCTTCCATTCCGAGGTTGACCTTGCGGTTTTACCGGAAGGGTACTTGAACGAGAATGTCGAGCAAGCCCGCGAGTCGGCTCGCCGTTACCGTACAAACCTCGCTGGCGGTTACAGAAATCTCCGGGAACGGCCGAAGGACCGGGCGATTCTCATCGACCGCGGCGGCGACGTCGTCGTAGACCGCCCCAAGTACAGCTCCATCTCTGTTGCAGAGATTGAAGGTCTCCGGATCGGGCACCTTCTCTGCGACGAGCTTGTTCTGCAGGGGGTTCAAGGAGCGGAGGCGGCGGACTTGGATGTGCTTGTTCACCCGATCGGCGTGGGGATGTTCAGCGAGGAACCATTCGCCGAATGAACGGAAACGGCGCACCGGATTGCCGCGGACTATCGGACCGTCGTCATCGGCGCCAGCCATGCCGACGGCTCTTACGGGGATTCGGGAGTGTCGATCCCCATCGCCTATTGCTACGATCCGACCGGAAACCCGGTCTTCGTCGCCAAGAACGACTTGCGGCCGCGAATGGTCAACATTCTTCTTCATGAAAGGGGGAACCTCGTTGTCTCGCATCGATGTTTTGGATAAAGGCTACGTCCGGCTGGTAAGCCATATGGGAAGCGACCTGACGGTGGTCAACGCAGCCCGGGTGTCGTACGCCAAGCAATCCGATGCGCTGTCGGACAAGGACGTCAGGCTCATCAAATTCCTGGCTCGGGAGGGGCATACGTCGCCTTTTCGGCACGCCATCCTGCAATTCGAGATTTACGCACCGCTTCTAGTTGCCAGGCAGTGGTGGAAATACGTTATTGGCTCGGCACATTATGAAGGTACGGGAGACAGTCTGGAAGCGTGGAACGAATCCAGCCGTCGTTACGTGACCGAAGAGCCGGTCTTTCATATTCCCGAAGCCGGCGAATGGCGCGGCAAACCGAACCACTCCAAGCAGGGCAGCGGAGCAGCCGTCGCCTGGGAGCTCGGAGAGAAGTATACGCACGAACTGATGGCTTACACCGAACTCGGACTGCAAAAATACGAGGCTGCGCTGGCCGACGGTATATGCGCCGAGCAGGCGAGGTTGTTCCTCGCGGCCTATGGGCTGTACGTGCGTTGGTACTGGACCGCTTCCTTGCAATCGGTCGCCCATTTCCTTAACCAGCGCCTGGAGCATGACGCCCAGCAGGAAATCCGGGACTACGCCAAGGCGATTCTGGAGATCTCCAAGCCGCTGTTCCCGACGGCGATTAATGAGCTGTTGACGAATTGCGAAACGTGAACTGGTTCCATGCCTCCTCCCTCTCCGCTCATTCGGACAGAATGATGTATCGGAAGTTCTCGACCGCGGCGGCCGGAGGATGGGAAACCCGGCGAAGGTGGTCATAGAAGCTGAAAGGGAATTTGAACGCATGGCCGAAATCCCAGTGCTCGGCGGAATAGTCCCGATCCCAATATTCGGCTTCGGCCGGCAGCCGTTCGGAGCGAGGGGCTCTGACGAGAGGCAAGCGGTCGACGGGCGAGCGCAGGGAAAGCGGACGCTCCGGGTCGAGATCGCGGCTGCGGCGCAGCGCCTTCGCCAGCTTCAGCAGCGCGGGAAGGCCGCGGCGGAACATGTCCGGATGTCCGAGATCGTCCAGCACGTTCAACGCATGCGAGAAAGTCAGCAGGTGGCCGATCAGGTCGTGATGCGCTTCCGCCCTGTAAATCGCAACGAAAGAGGCCAGTTCCCCGATGACGAACGCGGACAGCTGGTCGGCGCCGGCAATTTCGGGGATCCGGTCCTCCGCTTCAATCTCCAGCTTCTTCACTTCGGAAGCGGAATACCCGAGCCAGGACCGGCCGGGCGGCGTGTTCTTGAACGAGCGGATCAGATCGACGATGCCTTCGATGTCCGCACGGGAGCCCCAGCTCCCGAGTTCGCGCAGGGCCAACAGGCTTGCCGAGGAATAAATGACATGGTGTCCGACCCAGTGGAGCCCGTCGATCGAAGCGTCCAACGCCTCCAAGATGAGTCCGGAGGCGATCGCGAAATCCGTCTTTTCCCCGGAGGCGTCCTCCGAAAAGCCACTAGCCTGAAGGGCCGCCATCGCTTCGGCCTGGGCCGCGATTCGGCGGGCGGCTTCCGGCGATTCCGCATGATCGCGCGCCAGGAAAAAGCCGGCGATCGCGGCGGCGCCTATGTGCGCTTCCCAGATATCGCCCGTCCGACTTTTGCATTGGGAAATGATCTCAAGCCCTTTTTCCAGCAACGCTTCGTTCATCTCCATTCCTCCCAGACTCGAAGTTGATAAGCGTGATGGCTGCTCAGGCGTCTTGAACTTTGTTTGTTTATTAAACAAACATATAAAAAGAAACAGACTTCGCCAAGCTAGCGATCGTCTGTTTCTTGGATGATCAAGCGTGAAAATCGAGTCCGTTATGAACTTCCTTGACGTATCCGGCGCGGATGCAGAAGTCGCCGAAATGCTCGCCTTCGTCCCGTTCCTTCGCGTACCGGTTCAGAATCGGCTTCAGCTCGCCCAAAATTTCGGACTCCCCGATATTCTCGCGATACAGCTTGTTGAGCCGTTCGCCGGTAAACCCGCCGCCCAGGTACATGTTGTACTTGCCCGGCGCCTTGCCAATGAACGACATCTCCGCCAGCGCCGGCCGCGCGCAGCCGTTCGGGCAGCCGGTCATGCGGACGACGATCTCTTCCTCGCGGAGGCCCGCCTCGTCGAGAATCGTATCGATCTTGTCCAGCAGCGTCGGCAGATACCGCTCGGACTCCGCCATCGCCAATCCGCAGGTCGGAAAGGCCACGCAGGCCATGGAGTTCCGGCGCAGAGCGGTGTAAGCGGCTCCGTCGGTCAGCTTGTATTCATCAAGCAGTTGCTCGATTTTCTTTTTCTTCTGGGACGTGACGTTCCCGATAATCAGGTTCTGGTTCGGCGTCAGCCGGAAATCGCCCGTATGCGCTTTGGCGATCTCGCGCAGACCGGTCATGAGGCGGTAATCGCCTTGATCCTTCACCCGGCCGTTCTGGATGAACAGCGTGAAGTGCCATTTGCCGTTGCTGCCCTTCGCCCAGCCGTACCGGTCGCCGTTATGCTCGAAATGGTACGGACGGGCCGGCTCCAGCTCCCAACCCAGACGCTTGTGCAGCTCCTCCTTGAACCACTCAATCCCGCGGTCGTCGATCGTGTATTTGAAGCGCGCATGCTTGCGCACCGCACGGTCGCCGTAGTCCCGTTGGATCGTGACCGTCTTCTCCGCGACGTCGACTACCCGCTCCGGCTTGACGAAGCCGACGACCCGAGCGACTTGCGGATACGTCTTCGGATCTCCATGCGTCATGCCCATGCCGCCGCCGACCGCGACGTTGAAGCCGATCAGCTTCCCGTTCTCGTGAATCGCGATGAGGCCCAAATCCTGCGAGAAGACGTCCACTTCGTTGGCCGGAGGCACCGCGATGCCGATCTTGAACTTCCGCGGCAAGTAAACCGGGCCGTAGATCGGCTCCTGCTCTTCCCCGTCGCGGCTGTCCGCGACTTTCTCTTCGTCCAGCCAGATCTCATGGTAGGCCCGGGTCCGCGGCTCCAGGTGACGGCTCAGCTTCTCGGCCCACTCGTACACCTGCTCGTGAATCTCCGACTGGTACGGGTTCGGGTTACACATGACGTTCCGGTTGACGTCGCCGCAAGCCGCGAGCGTGCTGAGCAGCTCCTGATGAACTTCCTGAATGACGCTCTTCATGTTCCACTTGATGACGCCGTGAAGCTGGAACGACTGCCGCGTCGTCAAGCGAATCGAGTCGTTGGCATACTTCTGCGCGATCCGGTCCATCATCAGCCATTGCTGCGGCGTTACAACGCCGCCGGGCGCCCGCACGCGCACCATGAATTGGTAAGCCGGCTCCAGCTTCTGCTTGCTCCGCTCGTTGCGCAGGTCGCGGTCGTCCTGCATGTAGCTGCCGTGGAACTTCATCAGCCGGTTGTCGTCCTCGGAGATCGAGCCGGTAATCCGGTCCTCGAGCGACTCCCGCAGCGTCCCACGCAAATAGTCGCTTCGGCGCTTGATATCTTCAACGTCGCTGTGCGGCGCACTGTTCGGCGACAATAAATTATTATCCGACATTCCTCTTCCTCCTTCCCGCAACCGTTATCTCCGGCCGCAACCGTTATCGTCAGCAGAAGGCTGATGGATCGGTTGCCGGCCCAGCCGAAGGCTGACGGATCGGTTGTCGGGCTCGCTGTCTTGGCCGCGGACTTAGTAAACGTCCCGCTGGTAACGCTTCTCCTGCTGCAGACGAGTCAGGTAGTCCGCCGCCTCGTCCTCGCTCATTCCGCCTTCTTGCCGCAGAATGGAGAGCAGCGCCGCATGCACGTCATGCGCCATCTTCTTCTCGTCGCCGCATACATATACGGCCGCGCCGTTCTGCAGCCATTGGTAAAGCTCCTTGCTCTTCTCCAGCATCCGGTGCTGCACGTACACTTTCCGATCCGTATCGCGGGAGAACGCGACATCCATTCGCGTCAGCACGCCGTCTTTCAGCCAGCGCTGCCATTCGATCTGGTACAGGAAGTCGGTGGCGAAGTGCTGGTCTCCGTAGAACAGCCACGTTTTGCCCTCCGCTCCCGTCTCCTCCCGCTCGCCCAGGAACGCGCGGAACGGAGCGACGCCCGTGCCCGGACCGATCATGATGACCGGCGTATCCGGATTGGCCGGAAGCTTGAAGTTCGGGTTCTCCTGCACGAATACCGGCAGCGAGCCGCCGATCTCCAGCCTCTCCGACAGCTGCGTCGAGCAGACCCCGTAACGGATGCGCCCGTAGGACTCATAAGCGACTTTGCGCACGGTTAGATGGACTTCGTCCGGATACGCCGACGGGCTGCTCGCGATCGAGTAAAGCCGGGGCGGCATTTTCCGCAGGATCGAGATCAACGTTTGGGCGGACGCGCCCTTCAGACGGTAATCCTGCACGAGGTCGAGCAGATCGCGGCCTTTGACGTACTCCCGCAGCTCTTGCTCCCGGCCGGCCGCCAGCAGTTCCTTCACGCCGCTGTCCGGGAACAGCTGCGCCGCCTGCTCGATCAGCGGCTTCGTCAGCACGGTGATCTCGAACCGGTCGGTCAGCGCTTCGCGCAAGGAGACGCTCTCTCCGCTCTTGGGCAGAGACACCGGCTCATCCGCTTTCAATCCGAGCTCCGCAATCAATTCCTCGACCAACCGAGGATGGTTCGACGGGTAAACGCCGAGACTGTCGCCCGGCTCGTAACGCAGGTTGGAGCCTTCAAGCGACAGCTCCACGTGACGAGTCTCCCGATCCGATCCGCGTCCGTTCAAATTGAGGTTCTCCAGAACCGCGGCCTGGAACGGACGGGAACGGGAATATTCCGATTCGGCTCCGGCGGAGATCGCCGCGTCTCCCGCTGCGCTTGCTCCCGCAGGCGCCGATGCTCCCGCCGATTCCGCGAGCGCGGACAGCACGCTCGCCATCCATTCGCCGGCCGCATCCTCGAAGTCGACGTCGCAATCGACGCGCGGAGCGAGCCGCTTGCCGCCCAGCGCTTTCAGCCGCTCGTCGAAATCCTTGCCGATCTTGCAGAAGAACTCGTATGAAGTATCGCCCAACGCGAGCACGGAGAACGGCATGCCGTCCAATTGCGGCGCCCGCTTGCTGTGCAGGAATTCGTAAAAGGAAATCGCATTGTCCGGCGGATCGCCTTCCCCTTGCGTGCTCACCAGAATGAACAACTGCCGAACCTTCTTCAGCGTGTTCGGCTTGAAGTCGCCCATCGAAGAGAGCGTCACCTGAACGCCCCGATCCTCCAGCTTCGCGGCGAACTTCTTGGCCAGCTTCTGGGCGTTCCCGGTCTGCGACCCGAAGAGCACGGTCGCTTCCTGGGGAACGGCCGGCGCGCTCGCCGCCGGAACCGCCGTTTGTCCCGCGGCCGCAGCCGCTGCGGGCATCCCTGCGCCCTGCCCCTGCAAAGCGGACAAGTAACCGCTCAGCCATATTCGCTGTCCTTCCGTCAAAGTGGGCAGCAGACGGTTCAGCAGCTCCACCTGGTCTTGCCCAAACGGACTGTTCGTGACTTGCAGCACCAACCTAAGCACCTCGCTCGTTTCTCCGTAAGAAGTATTTCCGACAATTCTTATGCTATTTAAAAGTTATTGATTTCTACCGTATCATGATCAGGTCTAAGTTTCAACGAAAATGATTTTATAGGTTCCATAAGGAGCGGAAATAAATAACCGGGCCCCAAGTGCGGAACGACCGGTCGGGATGATCTCCCATTATTTCTCTTCAAATGAAGCATCCGCACCGAATAAAGAGAAAAATTCCCTCTATTACATGTAAACCCGGCCGCATAAGCAGCCCGGCTCAACGATAAGCGGCCTGCCATGCCTCTGTGCGGGGCATGGGATCGGAGCCCGCCCAGGTCCTTTGCGCTAGAGTGAAGGGCTGACCA
>NZ_JACJVO010000025.1 GCF_014212055.1 Cohnella zeiphila
TCCGCTCCTTATCGTTTCATCGATTCTACTCCCCCTCATTTTTTCTGTCCAACTTAGTGTAGACGATCCAGGGCGGGCTGTAAGTGCACGGAGAGAAGTTGGAGCGGCGTAAGAGGGAGCTGGGCGGGCTGTAAGTGCACGGAGTGAAGTTGCAGCGGCGTAAGAGGGAGCTGAGCGGGCTGCAAGTGCACGGAATGAACTAAGAGCGGCGTTAGCGGGAGCTGAGCGGTCTGCAAGTGCACGAAGTGAAGTTGGAGCGGCCTTAGAGAGTGCTGAGCGGGCTGCAAGGGCATGAAGCGGAGTTGGAGAGAGGCCGGGCAAAACGCGGCAAGTTCGGAGCTTGCTTGAGGAGGGGAATCGCATGCGGACCGTGATGGTGGTCGACGACGAGAAATGGATCCGGCGCGGCCTGATCCAACTGATCCCGTGGGACGCCATGGGCTTGCGCCTGGTCGGCGAGGCGGGCGACGGAAGCGACGCCTTCGAGATGGCCAAGGAACGGAAGCCGGACGTGCTTTTTCTCGACATGCGCATGCCCGGACTGGACGGCAAAGAGCTGCTCGGCATGCTGCGGAGCGAGCTGCCGGAGCTGCTGACCGTCGTCGTCAGCGGCTATTCGGATTTCGAATACACGAAGGAAGCGATCCGCCAGAAGGCGTTCGATTATTTGCTCAAGCCGGTGAAGCGGGAAGAACTCGGGGCCGTGCTGGAAAAAGCGCTGGCGGAGCTGGACCGCCGGGACGAGATGAACCGGAGCGGGGCGGGCTCGGGCGGCGACGGGAACGATTGGCTGCGGCGACTGCTGCTGGAGCGGGAAGCGGCGGATACGGCCGGCGGCGGCGCGGAAGTGCCGCCCGCCTGGCGAGGCAAGCGGCGCGCGGCGTTCGTTGCTCGCGCGGACGTTTACCGGGGCGGCGAGGCGGATGCCGGGGCCGCCCTGGAGGAGCTTCGCGAGCGATGGGCGCGAAGCCGGGCGTTTCACTTCGGCGGCGACGGAGAGCTGTCGATCGTCGCCTGTCCGGACGGCGGCGCCGACTTCGCGGGGGCGATCGCCGCGGAGCGGCTGGACGAAGCCGGCGTGAACCGGGCGCTGGCCGAGCTTCAAGCCGCCTGGCAGGCGCGGCAGGGCGTCAGTGTCAGCCTCGGCGTCTGCGAGGCGGATGGGGAGGAGGCGTGCCGGCTGCGCGAAGCGTTCCGGCAGGCGAAGGCGGCGCTCGGCGGGCGCAGGCTGGGCGAGGGCGGGGCGCTGCTGCGGCCGTCGGAGGCTGCGGCGCAGCCGGCGCCTTATCCGCGCGAGCGGGAAGCGGAGCTGCTGCTCGCGCTGCAGCTTGGCCGCGAGGAGGCGCTTGAGGCGTTCGGGCGGTGGTTCTCGGCGGTCGCTACTCCGGAGTCGACCGTGGACCAGCTTCACGGGAGCGCGGATCTGCTGATCCACTCGCTGGAGAAGGAGCTTCAGGCGCAGGGAACGAGCCTTAAAGCGATCTGCGGCCAACATCCGCAGGCGTCGGCCGAATCGGTTAGGCAGCGGGGAGACGCGGCGTCGGTGCGCGACCTGTTCGAGCGGGATATTCTTCCCGGCGTGCTGGCCGAGCGCGAACGCGCCGGAGCCCGATCGGGAGCCCGCATCGTCCGGGAGATCGTCGGGCTGATCGAGAACCATTACGATCAACCGATGTCGCTGCAGCAGATCGCCGATACGCGTTTTCTCCATCCGGACTATTTGAGCCGGCTGTTCAAGAAGACGACGGGGCGCAACTTCGTCGATTACCTGACCGAAGTCCGCATTCGCAAGTCTCTGGAGTTGATGAAGGTGCCGTCTTACAAAAACTACGAAATCGCGCAAAAAGTCGGCTACGAGGATTACCGTTATTTCAGCCAAATTTTCAAACGGAAGACGGGCCGGACGATCGGAGAATACCGCAGCCGGATCGGCTCGGGAACGGAGGAGCGCAAACGATGAGCAAAAGACAAATTCCGGACACGCTGCTGCTGGAGGAGCGCGCGGGGCTGGCGTTGAACGCGATGAAGGGAATGGCGGACGAGGATTACGGGGGCATTCCGTTTTTTGCCGCCAATCTGATGGTGGAACCGGCTCACCTGACGCACGGGGATTGGGACTTCGGATCTTCCCACGGGCGCATGGTCGACGGGATGATCTTGGCGCGCCACATGTCGGGTTCGACGGAAGGCGAAGACGTCGAGAGAAGGTACCGCGAAAATCTGCTGTCGTTCTTCAAGGAAGACGGGCTGAGCTACCGGCAGATCAATCCGAATTACAAGTGGGAGCCGAACGCCAACCTGATCGACCAACGCGCGGTCATTCTCTCGCTGACGACGTGGTTTATGGCGACGGGCGACCCGAAAGCGAAGGAGGCGGCGGACCGGCACGTGGCCGCGTTGAAGCGGATCGCGGTCAAGGAACGGGAAGTGTGGTACTATCCGGCCTCCGAATACAAGGAAGGCGGCTGGCCGTCCGCCAACGCGGTGCAGCTGCGGCTGGCTCCGGACCCGGCGGCGTTCTGCGGGCGGCTCATCATGCCGCTGCTCAAGTACCATGAGGTGACGGGCAACGAGGACGCTTTGGAGCTGTGCCGTTTTTTTGCGGCGCTTATCGTGGAACGCAGCGGCGTGTTCAACAAGGACGGCAGCTTCAACGACGCGCTCGCCTACCGGAGCGGCCACTTCCATACGAGAGTCGGCACGCTGGACGCGCTGGCCCGGTTCGGCGTCTTCACGGGAGACGCGTCGCTGATCGCTTTCGTGGAGAAGAGCTACGCATGGGCGCTGACGATCAGCACGGGATTCGGCTGGACGCCGGGCGACCTGAAGGAGCAGGCTTACGAGCACGAGACGTGCTCGCTGGTGGACCTGATCTCCACCGGCATCACGCTGGCGAAGAGCGGCTACACGCAGTATTGGGGAACGGTGGAGCGGTTCCTGCGCAACCATCTGGCGGAATCGCAGCTTCTCGACCTGAGCTGGGTGAAGGAGACGGACGACCGCTCGCGCAACGTTCCGGGGCGGATTACGTACACGAACGTCGCCGAACGCTCGCGCGGCGCATTCGCCGGCTACTCGGCGCCGAACGATTTTTGCTGCAACGTCAACCACGGCCGCGGGCATGTGAACGACCTGCAGCTGTGCTGCCTCGGCTCGGGAACGCGCGGGCTGTTCATGGGCTGGAGCAACACGGTAACGG
Organism: Cohnella zeiphila; assembly: GCF_014212055.1. GTDB lineage: Bacteria > Bacillota > Bacilli > Paenibacillales > Paenibacillaceae > Cohnella > Cohnella zeiphila. Next base: position 3,200 of record NZ_JACJVO010000025.1, read on the forward strand.
AGAGCGCCGGGACGGTCAGCGTCAACCTGCTGCTGAGCCGGGGCTCGAAATGGCTGGACGTGGACAGCTACTTGCCGCATGAAGGCAAGGTGACGCTGCATGTGCATCAGGATTTGAAAGAGCTGCAGATTCGCATTCCCGAATGGGCCGGCTATACGAAGGTGCGTTTCGTCCGCGAGCATGAAGGGGAGCGATCGGAGGGCGGGGGCATGGACCCGAGCCGGTTCGTCAAAGGGTGCTTCCTGCTGCTGGGTCCGGCGCGTGCCGGAGAGACGATCACGGTAACGTTCCCGCTGTCGATGCGCACCACGGTCGAGACGGCGGTCGGCCAGACGTTCGTGACGCAATGGCGGGGCGACGACGTCGTCGGCATCTCTCCGGAAGGCGAGAATCATCCGTTCTACAGCGGCCGGAAGGTATACGACAAGGCGCCGATGCGCGAAGGCGACTACCGCCGTCCGGAACGCGAGCTGGTGTGGTAAGGAGGATTTAGCTAGGGGGCGGCCGCCCGTTCTCGCTTCCGCAGGAAGGCGGACGGTTGACTTCGCAGGTGGGGAATGGGCTGCATGCGGGCAAGAGACGAATCTGGTTGCTCTCTTTGGCGGAAATGCAGCGTGGTTGGTGAAAGAGACAAACCTGGTTACTCTCTTTGACGGAAATGCAACGTGGTTGGTGAAAGAGACGAATCTGGTTACTCTCTTTGATGGAAATTCGACTCGGGGTGTGAAAGAGATGAATCTGATTGCTCTCTTTGACGGAAATGCAACGTGGTTGGTGAAAGAGACAAACCTGGTTACTCTCTTTGACGGAAATGCGGCGCGGTTGGCGAAAGAGACGAATCTAGTTACCCTCTTTGATGGAAATGCGGCGTAAGGAAGAGAAATGAGCAGTTCATGGTCTGCGTATGGCGGAGTGGAAGGCTAAAAGGGAATTTCATGGAGGAGGGACCGCAATGAGAACGGTCGTTGCCGTTTATACCGGCCAAGGGTTGGCCGATCCGTTGAAGGAAGTTTTTCGGGAGCTGCTGCCGGATGTGCGGCTCGTCAACATTATCGACGACAGCCTGATCGGCGACGTCGTGAGAGCCGGGCACGTGCCGCCAGGCGTGGCGAGAAGGCTGGTGCAATATTTTCACAACGGGGAGGAGCTCGGGGCCGACGTCATTCTGAACACCTGCTCGTCGGTGGGCGAGGTGGCCGATGACGCGCGCAAGCTGATCGGCGTGCCGATCGTCAAGATCGACGAGGCGATGGCCGCGGAAGCGGCGGCCCGCTATGACCGCATCGCGGTGCTCGCCACGCTTCCGTCGACGCTCGAGCCGACGATGCGGCTGGTCGGCAGGCAGGCGGAGGCGGCTGGCCGAAAAGTGACGATCGTCAGCGGATTGGCGGCGGGAGCGTTCGATGCGCTGGTCGGCGGCCGTCCGGAGGAGCACGACCGGCTGCTTCTCGAGGCCGCGGTGAATGCGGCCTCCGAAGCGGACGCGCTGGTGCTGGCCCAAGGCTCGATGGCCCGCATGGAGAAAGCGCTGGTCGCCGCTACCGGCAAGCCGGTGCTGTCGAGCCCGCGCTTCGGCGTCGCCCAGGTGAAGGCGGAGCTTGCGCGGCTGGAGCGCGAGCGGTCGAGCGAAGGGAAAGAGCCTTCATGAGTGAACGGGATACCTGGGCGAAAAAGGGCGCAGCCGCCGGTTCCGGAGGCGCCGCCGCGAACGATTACGACGCGGTCCGGGACGCCGGACGGGATGAGGACACCGGCGCCAGCCGCAGCACGGACCGCGTCCGGGCGGTCTATTTGGTAGAGACGCCCTACTCGTTGGAGAGGGCGGCCGCGGTGATCGCGGGCGAGCAGTCGACGGGAACGTTTACGGCGGTCCCCGGGGAGACGGAGGCGCTCAAGGAGCGCCACGGCGCGCGGATCGAAGCGATCGAAGCGTTGGAGGAGGCGTCCTCTCCGGCGCTGCCGGGGGCGAAGCTGCCGTCCGGCCACGACGGGAAATTCCGGCGGGGACGGGTTACGATCTCGTATCCGCTGCTGAACTTCGGGCCGTCGATTCCGAACCTGCTGTCGGCGGTGGCGGGCAATCTGTACGAGCTGCAGGAGCTCTCGGGCCTCCGGCTGCTCGATCTGGAGCTGCCGGCCGCGTTCGCGGACCGCTATCCGGGACCGAAGTTCGGCGTGGAAGGCACCCGCCGGCTGACCGGCGTCTACGATCGCCCGATTCTCGGCACGATCGTCAAGCCGAGCGTCGGTCTGTCCGCGGAGGAGCTCGGCCGGCTGGTTTACGATCTCGCGGTGGCGGGAATGGACTTCATCAAGGACGACGAGCTGAACGCGAGCCCGCTCTACCTGCCGTTCGAGCAAAAGCTGCGGGCGGTGACGGAGGCGGTGGAACGGGCGGCGGACGTTACCGGGCGGAAGCTGATGTACGCCTTCAATATTACCGGCGAGATCGACGAGCTGCGAAGCCGCCACGACTCGGTCGTGAAGGCCGGAGGGACGTGCGTGATGGTCAGCGTGCTCAGCGTGGGGCTGGCCGGGCTGGCGCACCTGAACGGCTACAGCGAGGTGCCGATTCACGGCCACCGCAACCAATGGGGAATGCTGACCCGCTGCCCGCTGCTCGGCGTCGAATTCGGGGCTTTCCAGAAGCTGTGCCGGCTGGCCGGGGCGGATCACCTGCACGTCAACGGGCTGAACAGCAAGTTTTACGAGACGAACGAATCGGTCGAACGCTCGATCCGGGCCTGCGGCGAGCCGCTGTTCGGCGGCTACCGGACGCTACCGGTCGTCTCCTCGGGACAGTGGGCCGGCATGGCGGCCCCCACTTACGAAGCGGCCGGCGGCGTCGACGTCATGCACCTGGCGGGCGGGGGCATGCTGGCCCATCCGGACGGTCCGGCGGCCGGCTTCGAGAGCATGAAGCTCGCCTGGGAAGCGGCTGTCGCCGGCGTTCCGTTGGAGCGTCAAGCGCAGCGGCATCCGGCGCTGCGGAGAGCCGTCGAGAAGTACGGGAAAGGTTGAGAGGAGAATGAACGAAAGGAACGATTGGGGAAGGGAGCCGGAAAATCGCTCAAACGGCGAACCGGCAAAAACCGGGAAATCCGCCGCGACGGCAAATTCGGCTCCGATCCCTCGGCCGAAGGGACGGGAGCGGCTGCTCGCCTATTACGGCGACGACTTCACCGGGTCGACCGACGTGCTGGAGGCGCTGTTCCACGCCGGCTTGAAGGCGGCGCTGTTCCTGGAACCGCCGACGGAAGCGCTGCTGGAAGGGCGCTTCGCGGGACTCGACGCATTCGGCGTGGCCGGCGTCGGCCGATCGCTGACGCCGGAAGAGATGGAGCGGGAGCTGCGTCCGATTTTTCGGACGATGAAGATCTTGGGCGCCGCCGTCGTCCATTACAAAACTTGCTCGACGTTCGACTCGTCCCCGCGGATCGGCAGCATCGGCAAGGCGGCGGAGCTCGGAAGAGAGCTTTTTGCCGCGTGCCGTTACGTTCCGGTACTGGCCGGCGCGCCTTACTTGGGCCGCTACACCGTGTTCGGGCAGCATTTCGCGGCGGCAGGGGGAACGGTACACCGGCTGGACCGCCATCCGACGATGGCGCGGCACCCGGTGACGCCGATGGCGGAAGCAGATTTGCGAAGGCATCTGCGTTTGCAGACGGAGATGAGCTCCGCGCTGATGGACGTATTGGCGCTGGCCGGAGCGCCGGAGGAGACGGCGGAACGGCTGGAGGAGCTTCTGCGAACGGAGCGGCCGGAGCTGGTGCTGTTCGATGCGTTGGACGAGGCGAATCTTGAGGCGGCGGGCAGGCTCATCTGGGAGGAGGCGCTCCGCTCGGAAGAGGGCCTGTTCGTCGTCGGCTCGTCCGGCGTGGAGGATGCGTTGGCCGCCTGCTGGGGAAGAGGCGGTCGAGGAAAACAGGAACAACCGGTCTCTGCGCCGCAAGTATCTCCCGTGGATCGGCTGCTGGTCGTGTCCGGCAGCTGTTCGCCGGCAACCGGCCGGCAGATCGAGCAGGCGACCGCCGCGGGCTTCGCCGCCATCCGCGTACCGGCCGGCAGGCTTGCGCGGCCGGACACGGCGGCGCAAGCCCGGGCGGAGCTGCTGAACGAGGCGCGGGAGAAATTGAACGCCGGACGCAGCGTGATCCTGTACTCCGCTTCCGGCCCGGAGGATCCCGGCATCGCCGAGCTTCGCGAAACGTTGAGCGAACTCGGGATGAAGGCCGAGGACAGCAGCCGGCTGCTCGGAGCCGAATTGGGAAGGCTCAGCCGGACGCTGATCGCCGACACCGGGCTGAGCCGGCTGCTCGTCGCGGGAGGCGACACGTCGGGGTACGTCGTCCGCGAGCTTGGCGTCGGCGCCTTGGAGTGCGTGTCTTCGCTCGCGCCCGGCGTTCCTCTGATTCGGACCTTCGCCGAAGATTCGCCGATGGACGGACTGGAGCTGGCGCTCAAAGGCGGGCAGGTCGGAGGCGAAAGCTTTTTTGAGAACGTGCGGAACGGAGGATGAATATGCAACGGTTCGGCCATGAAGCGGAAGCGCCGGATTGGATGAACGTTCGGGTTCTGGGCCGAAGCCTGGAGCCCGCCCATGCCGACTTGATCCCTTACGCGGACGCGGAGAGCGCGTTAAGCCAACCTCGCGAACAATCGCCTTTTTTCCGATTGCTGAACGGGAGATGGAAGTTCCGGTACGCGAAACGCCCGTCCGACGCGCCGGACGGTTTCGAGTCCCCGTCCTACCCGGACGCGGACTGGGACGAGCTCCCGGTGCCGGGACATTGGCAGCTTCACGGATACGGGCGGCCTCATTACAGCAGCTGTCCGTATCCTTTTCCGATCGATCCCCCGCTCGTTCCTCTCGACAATCCCACGGGCTGCTTCCGGACGCAATTCCATTATGAAGAGAGCTGGCGGGACCGAAATGTCCGTCTCGTGTTCGAAGGGGTGGACTCGGCCTTTCACGTGTGGGTGAACGGGGAGCCGGCCGGCTACGGCCAAGGGAGCCATCTGACGAGCGAATTCGATATTACGGTGCTGCTGAGGCCGGGGAGCAACACGCTGGCGGTGCGGGTGTACCAATGGTCGGACGGCAGCTACCTGGAGAGCCAGGACAAGTGGCGGCTGAGCGGCATTTTTCGCGACGTTTACTTGCTCGCCCTGCCCCCCGTCTACATCCGGGATGCAACGGTCCGCACGCATATCGGTCGCGGAGGGGCGGAGGCGGAGCTGGACGCGGACGTCCGAATCGCTGGCGGCGTGAGGGCTTCGCCGGTCCCGTCGGCACGCTTGCGGCTCAAGCTCCTGGACAGGGAGGGGCGTGCCGTTCTGGAGCAGTTTCACGAGCTGCCGAATGCGCCGTCGCCGGGGGAAGAGACGGCCGTCGCCTGCCGGGCACGGATCGCTTCGCCTCGGCTCTGGACGGCGGAAACGCCGGATCTGTACGAGCTCCTGCTCGAATTGGGCGGCCCGGACGGAGAGACGCTGGAGGTCAAGCGGGTGATGGTCGGCTTCCGCAGCGTGGCCGTTCGGGAAGGACATCTTCTGGTCAACGATCGGCCCATTACGATCAAGGGAGTCAACCGGAACGAGTTCGAGCCTTTGACGGGAGCGGCGATCCCGTACGAGAGCATGGAGCGGGACATTCGCCTGATGAAAAGCTGGGGGCTCAACGCCGTCCGCTTGTCCCACTACCCGAACGATCCCCGCTGGCTCGACTTGTGCGACCGTTACGGCCTGTACGCGATCGATGAAGCGGACCTGGAGACGCACGGGTTCCATTTTGTCGGGAACGAAGGGGAACTGGCAGGCCGGCCGGAATGGAAGGAAGCGTTCGTGGACCGGGCGCGCCGGATGGTCGAACGCGACAAAAACCATCCGTCCGTCATCATGTGGTCGCTCGGCAACGAATCGGGCTACGGGCCGAACCACGACGCGATGGCCGAGTGGATCCGGCAGGCCGACGGCACGCGGCCGATCCATTACGAACGGGCCTATGAAGCTCCGGTCGTAGACATCGTCAGCTCGATGTACCCGTCCGTAGACATGCTGATCGCGGAAGGCCGCAAGATCGACCCTCGCCCGTACCTGATGGTCGAATACGGCCATGCCATGGGCAACTCGACAGGCAATCTGCAGGAATATTGGGATGCCGTTTACGAGTATCCGCGGCTTCTGGGAGGTCTCGTCTGGGAGTGGACCGATCTGGCCGTGATGCGCCGCTCGGACGATGGGGAGCTTGTGTATGCGTACGGCGGCGATTTCGGCGAGGAGCCGCACAGCGGCCCGTTCTGCCTGGACGGCCTGCTGTTTCCGGACCGGACGCCGAAGGCGTCGATGCTGGAGCTGGCCAAGGCGATCGAACCTGTCAAAGTTCGGGATTGGGACCCCCTGACCGGCCGGTTGACGTTGGAAAATCGGTACGATTTTCGGACGCTGGCCCATCTGCGCGGAGAATGGGCGCTTATGCGAGACGGCGAGAAAGCATGCGAAGGGGAGCTGCCCCTGCTGCGGACGCCTCCGGGCGATGCGGAGACGGTGAAAGTGCCGCTGCCTACGGACCGCTTGGGAGCGGCGGGAGAATATTGGCTGCAAATGCGCTGGACGACGCGCGAGGCGACGCTCTGGGCGGAGGCCGGGCACGAGACCGCTTGGGCGGATCTTCCGGTGAAAGTCGCGGACGAGAACGCCACCTCGCAACCGGCTCATCCGGCCGTAATGCCGCCTCTTGATTGGGAACGGACCAAACCGTTGCTGCGGGTAGGCCCAGAGGACGATGCGCTGACCTTTTGCCTGGAGAGCGGCGCGTTAACCGACTGGAAGCTTGCGGGAAGGCCGCTGCTGCTCTTCGGTCCCGAGATCGGCATCTGGCGGGCGCCGGTCGACAACGACATCCATCTGGCGAAGGAGTGGAAAAAAGCCGGCTACGACCGCCTCGTCGCGCTGCCCCGGGGAGCGACGGTCGAGCGCTTGGACGGAGGAGGCGTGCAGGTTCGCGGGGACTTGGCGCTCGGGGCGAGAGGCGAGGGCGTCGCCTTCCGTTGCGCGGTGAGCTACACCTTGTCGGCGGATGGAGCATGGCTGCTGGAGGCGAAGCTCGAGCCCCGCGAAGGGCTTCCTCCCCTGCCGCGTTTTGGGTTTGAACTGCGAATGCCGGAGGGCTTCGACCGGATCGCCTGGTTCGGTCGGGGACCGCACGAGTGCTACCCGGACCGGAAGGAGAGCGGCAAGCTCGGCATATTCAGCGGGGCGGTGCAGGACCAGTTCGTTCCTTACATCAAGCCGCAGGAAAACGGCCGCAAAGCCGATATCCGCTGGGCGGAGGTGACGAACGCCGCCGGCATCGGACTGCGGTTCGAAGCCGTGAACGGCCGTTGGTTCGGTATCGGAGCGAGCCATTACGCGACGGAAGACTTGTCGACCGCGACTCACGTTCATCGGCTCACGCGCCTAGACGAAACCGTCATTCGGCTCGATGCCGCCCACAGCGGCCTCGGTAACCATAGCTGCGGCTATGCGCCGACGTTGGGGAAGTACCTTCTTCCCGCCGAGCCGATGACGTTCGCGGTCCGAATCAAGCCGGTTCGCGGTTGATCTCTTCGAATTTTGTTTCTTTTGAAGCATACATCGAAAATAATGCGGAGCCGATCGCGAGCAGCACGATTCCTCCTCCGGCCCAGGCGTTCAGAGTAACGGCATAACGGTTGACGATCAGCCCGCCGATCGCGGAGCCGAGCGCCACTCCGATATGCAGCGCCGAAGTGTTAAAGCTGAGCTGCACCCCCGCCGAGCCCGGGCTCGATGCGAGCAGATAGCTCTGAATCGCCGGGCTCGGCGCCATGTTGAACGCGCACCACAGGATGACGGCCGCGAGCAGGCTCGGCATCGAGGCAGAAGCGACCGGCAGCAAGAAGATGGCGGCCGCATGGAGCATAAGGGCGATCAGAATGGTGCGCCGGGCCCCCAGCCTATCCGATGCCCAGCCTCCGATCCAGCCGCCGGCAACGCCGGCCGCCCCATACACCAGCAACACCAGACTGATCGTTTGCGTCGACAAATTCATTGTTGTTTTCAGAAAAGGGGAAATGTAAGCATAAATAGCGAATTGCCCGGTCATCTGCAACACTGAAATTAGATGGGCGGACCAGATCTTGGGCGTCCGCAGCGTTCGAAGCTGCCGCCGCAGCGGCTCGGCCGATTCGGACTCGAGCTTGGGGAGCGCCTTCGCCAGAACGAGCAGTACGGTTAACGTAAGACCGGCAATCAGCGCGAAGGTCATTCGCCAGCCGGCTCTCTCTCCGACGAAGGTTCCGAGCGGTACTCCTAACACGAGCGAGGCGCTGATGCCCATGAAGATGATCCCGATCGCTCTCCCTTTCGTTTCGGGGGCTGCCAAATGAGCCGCCATCGTGACGGACAGGACCACGACGACCGAGCAACTGGCCGCCAGAAGCACGCGAGAAAGCAGCAGCACGGTAAAGTTTGGAGCCAGCATTGAAACGACGCAGCCGACAACAAAGAGAGACATGGCGGCAAGAAGCAGTTTTTTTCTTTCCCAGCGGGCGGTCAAGGCGAGCAGGATCGGCGATCCCAATGCGAAGATGAGCGAATATACCGACACCAGCTGCCCCGCGGCACCCAAAGAAACGTTCAGATCCGTGGCAATCAGATTCAAAATTCCGGCAATAACCAATTCCACCGTTCCCACCACGAAGGAAGCGACAGCCAACAGAACGATTCTTGCATTCATCGTAACCCTCCTTTTTTTCCCCTGCCACTCGTACTCCTCCTTCCGCTGAATTCGGAGACACGCTTAGTGTATAATGAGAAAAAAACGACAACGAGAAGCGAGTTTATCCGGGGACAAAAAGTCTTAGGATAACGCTGTCCGGCATGGAATAAGGGGGAGTTGCGAGTGAAGCCGTTCGCAGCGGCGCCAACGGAAGCGGCGGATTCGGAAAAAGAGACCGTTCGCGCGCGAACGCCTGACAGACTCGAGACAGCCGCTCCTGCGGCAATTGCGGCCGATCCGAGAGACGTCCGTCCGGGGGCGGGCGCCGATGAAGCCCGCCGACGCGAGCTTGCCGATTTTCTGCGGGGCCGCCGCGATCGATTGACGCCCGAGCGGGCCGGATTGCCGTCCGGCCGCCGCAGACGGACTCCGGGGCTGCGCCGCGAGGAAGTCGCCCAGTTGGTCGGCGTCAGCACGGACTGGTACACGCGCTTGGAGCAAGGCCGACCGATCCAGGTTTCGCTGCAAGTGCTCGAAAGCTTATCCAACGCGCTGCGTCTCGATCCCATTGAACGCCGCCATCTTCTGGTCCTGGCCAGCCCGCAGCCGCTGCTGCCGCACGCCGAACCGTCCCCCGTCGGGAGCCCGACGCTGCAGCGCTATTTGGATCGGCAGGGGGCCGCTCCGGCTTGCGTGATGGATTCGCGGCTGACGATCGTGGCATGGAATCGGTCGGCCTGCTCCGTATTCGGCGATTACGCCCGGATGAGCGAGCGCGAACGCAACTCCGTATGGCGCGCTTTTCGTTCGCCGGAGTTGAGGGAGCTCAAACGCGAAGGTTGGGAAGCGCACGCCAGAATGCGGCTCGCGCAGTTCCGCGCCGGTTATGCGCAGTTTGCCGGCGATCCGTGGAGAACCGGGATGATCGAGGAATTGACTCGAGAAAGCTTCGAGTTTCGAGCCTGGTGGGCGGAGCACGACGTGCTGAACGCTCCGGAAGGACGAAAGCTGATTTATCATCCCGAGGCGGGACCTCTGGCGTTCGAGCATCTGTCGTTCGAATCCGTCGACGTACCCGGATTGCAGGTGATGATCAACATGCCGCTGCCGGATTTCGATACGGAGACGAAAATAAGCAGGCTGTTGGAAAGGGAGAACGAATTCATGGGGAGATGAGCGAAGCATGAAGTGGGATGGGCATACGCACAGCAAGTTCTGCTATCACGGTCATCCGGCCGAGCAGCAGGAGTATCTGGAGCGGGCGATTGAGATGGGCTTCGAGAGATACAGCGTAACCGAGCATCCGCCGCTTCCGGACAAGCTGGTGGACAACCCGCAGCTGATGCTGGAGCTGGCGATGCCCGAGCGGGAGCTGCCGGACTATTTCGCCTATATGAAGGAAATGAAGGCAAGGTATGAAGGACGGCTCGACGTCGCCATCGGGCTGGAGATGGATTATCTCTACCGGCAGGAGGACTTTTCGGACCGCATCGTCGACAAGTGGGCGGCGCAGATGGAAGATGCGGTCGTATCCGTGCATTATCTGCCGAGCCGGGGCGGCGCGATGCGCTGCATCGATTACACGGCGGACGACTTCAAGGACGCCTTCCTCGGTTATTACGGCTCGATCGACAAAGTCGTGGAGGAGTACTTCAACCACGTGGAGATGGAGATCGAATGGGCGGCGCAGCTGCCGATGCGGAAGCGGATCGGCCATGTGAACCTGATCCGCAAGTTCCGCAAGGAGCTGCCGGAGATGGATCAGGCGTTCATTCGCCGCAGGCTGGAGGGGCTTCTCCCGAAGTTGAAGGCGGCGGGCATCGGCGTGGACGTGAACGTGGCCGGCCTCCGGGCGGCGACGTGCGAGGAGGTTTATGTGCCGGAATGGTTCATGAACTCTTGCCGGGAGCGCGGCATCGAGCTGGTCTACGGCTCCGACTCCCATCGTCCCGATCAGGTGGGCGCGAACTGGGATTGGTTCGCCGAACGAATCGGCATGTGAGTGACAATCGACGTTCGAAAAACGAACCCGCCGGGTCGCAGAACCGGGCGGGTTCTTTGCCGCAGCCGAAAAATTCTACCTCAGGTCCGAAGGAGGGGCCGCCGAAGAGCGGCGAGCCTTCCGGTAATGAGCCGGGGCCATTCCCGCCTTTAGCTTGAACAGGTTCGAAAAGTAATACATATCGGCAAAACCCAATCGCCCGGCTACCTCCTGCACGGACAGCTCCGTCTGCTCCAGCAGCTTCTTGGCCAGGGTCACCTTCTCCTGCAAAACATAATGGTAAGGCGTCATTCCCATTTCGCGTTTGAACGCATCGTTGATCTGCCGGGTCGTTTTACCGGTTTGCCTGGAGAGTTCGTCCATCGTGACCCGGTATTCCACATGCCCGTCCAAGTAATCCTTCACGGTCTGAACCGTTCCCGACAACGTCCGCTGCGCCCGCACCGCGGCCGAGCCCAGCCGGTAGACTATCTCGTACAGCAGCAAGGAAAATTTCCGCTGCAGCTCGTCCGGGTCTTCCGTCCCCGCCGAAGCAAGCTTCAGCCCTTGTTCGAACAAGCTTCTCGCTTCGGCGCAGCCGATCGTCGCGCCTTGATGGAACCCGCAAGCCCGCAGCAGTTCCAGAACCGAATCGTCCTCTACGTTCATCCAGAGATAAACCCAATGAACCGGGTCGTCCGGCTCGGCATAGACCTCGTGAAGGGCGTACTTCGGCAGAACGAACGTCTCGCCTTCGGCCGGATGCCAGACGGACGACCCGACGCGGACGGTGCCTTGCCCGGCGATGACATGGCCCAGCACCGTTATGCTTGCGCACTCGCGCAAATTGCGGTAGGCCGGATCGCAGTCGTTGATTCCCGCCATCGACACCTGCAAAGGCAGCCGGTTGCGATACGGAACCGTATAGAGCTCGCCGCGTTTGGCGCTAGGATTGAGCGGATATGGCACTAAACCTCATCCTTTCTGCAGTAATTCCTATTCAAACGCCGTTTGCCCTGAATTATACTCAAGGCGAGATGAGGCTTCAATCCAAGGGAAGCGAGGGATTTCTAGAAAATGAGCAAGCAGCCCAACCTGATTTACGTGCTGGCCGATCAATTGCGTTACTTCTCGTGCGGCTATGCCGGCGACGAGAAGGCCCATACGCCGAACATCGACGAGTTCGCCGCGCAGGCCGTCAGCTTCCGGCAAGCCATCTCCGGCTATCCGGTCTGCGGTCCTCACCGCAACAGCCTGTTTACCGGAAAATACCCGAGCAGCACCGGCATGGTCATCAACGAATTGCGGTGCCTGCCCGATTCGGACGCCATCGGCCATGTCGTCACGCGCCATGGCTACGAGACCTCATACATCGGCAAGTGGCACCTTTACGGCGCGGACCATTCGCAGCAGTTCGTGCCGCCCGGGCCGTATCGGCTCGGCTTCGACGGCTATTGGTCCGGCTACAACTTCAATCATCACTACTATAAAGGATTCTACTACAACGACACCGACGAGCGGCGGGAGACGCCCGGCTACGAGCCGGATTTTCAGACCGATCTCGCGATCGAATGGCTGCGCGGCGCCGACCGTTCCAAGCCGTTCGCCCTGTTCCTGAATTACGGAACGCCGCACGACCCATGGGATTGGGACAACTGCCCCGAGGAGTTCAATCGGCTGTTCCGCGACGTCCGGTTCCCGGAGCCGCCGAATTACAAGGACGGATCGGCAGACCGGTATTGGGGACGTCCCGGGGGGATGAACGAGCAGTGGTTCCTGGACAATTGGAAGCCGAACCGGGAGCGCTTCCTGCAGGTGTACTACGCCATGACCGCCAATCTCGACTGGAATTTCGGCCGCCTGCGCCGCGCGATCGGGGAGATGGGGCTGGACGAGGATACCATCGTGGTCTTCACTTCCGATCACGGCGAGATGTTCGGCGCGCAAGGGCGCATCGCCAAAAAGATATTTTACGAGGAAGCGGTCCGCATCCCGTTCCTGATTCGCTGGAAGGGCCATACGCCCGAGGGGCATGCGACCGACGCCTGCCTCGACACGCCGGACATTATGCCGACGCTGCTCGAGCTGATGAACCTGCCGATCCCCGGATCGGTCGAGGGGATGTCATTAAAAGATCAGGCGCTCGGCTCGGACGGGCCGGAGCCCGAGGCGGCGTTCCTGCAAGGGATGGGGCATACCCATCTGTGGGTGGACGGGGACGAATGGCGCGCGGTTCGGGATAAACGATATACGTACGCCGTAATGCGGCATGACCGTTCGGAATATTTGTTCGACCACGAAGCGGACCCTTACGAGATGCGCAACCTGGCCGAAGACCCGGAGCATCTCGAGGCGGTGCGCAAATACCGCGCCATGCTGCAAGCGCGGATGGAGCAGCTCGGAGACACGTTCGAGATTTGCACGTGGTATCGGGAGCACTGGGCCGACGATCGCGCCATCGTGAAAACGGCGACGCGGGAACCGGTGTAAGGCGGCCGAAGCGGAAACGGCAGAGTCGGAGGACACAGCGCCCTCCGGCTTTTCGGCTTTTTCCAGCAGGAAGCGACGGGAAATATGAATCCGCTTTCAAATGATCGATCGGGAGGCTTCCGCCATGCTGCGCTCTTTTTTCTTCGCCAGACAGAGCATTCGCGCCAAGATCTTTCTCGCCTTCAGCTGCGTGACGGCGCTCTCGCTCATGGCCGTTTCCGCCGTGCTGTACATTCATATGAGCGGAGAAGCGACGAGGAACGCCACCCGCTTCGCTTCAGACAATCTCCGGCACTCGAACGAGGTGATGCAGATGATCCTGGAGGATGTCGATCGCATCAATACCGTCGTCGTGGCGGATTCCGGATCGGTCGACGTTATCGCCGCGCTGCGCAGCGACGCGTTCGACCCGTCCTATGAATGGTTTCGGGAAAAGCAGGGCGTGACGGCGCTGCTGACCAACCTGATTGCCTATAAGACGCCGATCACGAGCATTGCGGTCGTCGGCTTGAACGGCAAGATGTACACGAGCGGAACGCCGGAATGGGTGGAGAAGCAAAGGCTGACGGACGACGCGATCCGGCAGGTGTCCGAAGGCGCCGGCAAGCATGTCTATATTCTGCGGCGCGGCGCGGATGGCGAGCCCGAAGCGCTGATGGTCGGGCGGCCGATTCATTATAACAACCGGCCGATCGGAGCGGTGATTACCGAGCTCGATTACCGGCAGATCGAGAGGATTTATCAGGCCGGGTTGACGCCCGGCGTCGCCAACGATGTCGTGGCGCAGGACGGCCGCATCATCGTGAGCGGCAATCCGCAGCTGCCGGCGGATGCGGCGCTGCATACGTTGGCGGCCGAACCGCCGGCGGTCCCCAAAGCGTCAAGCCGCATCGTAATAAACGGCGAGCGGTATATAACCGTCAGCTCCGCCATGCCTTATGCCGGATGGACGGCGCAGAGCGCGATCCCGGTCCGAACGCTGCTGCCCCGGTACCAGCAATTGCGGCTGCAGATGGCGGAAACCGCGGCTGCCGTTTTTCTCGCCGTATTGATCGTATCGATGGGCGTCGCCGCGGGCATTACCCGGAATTTGCGCCGTCTGTACCAAGACATTCAGCATGTCAAGCAGGGACGAATGACCGTGCGGGCATCCATCCGAACGAAGGACGAAGTCGGGCACCTGTATCGCGCCTTTTCCGGGATGGTCGAGCAATTAAAAGTCCTGATGAACGACATCAAGCGCGGCGAGCGGCAGAAGCGGGAAGCGGAATTACAGGCTCTGCAGGCGCAGGTCGGCCCCCACTTCCTGTACAACACGCTGAACTCGATCAAATATTTGGCGCGGCTGCGTCACGCCTCGAACATCGAGGAGACGGTCGCGTCGCTGATCGATCTGCTGCGGGCGGTGCTGGGAAATACGAAGGAATTCGTCACACTTCGGGAGGAGTTGGATTATGTGCAGGCTTATCTCAACATTCAGAAGCTCAGGTTCAACAACCGGATCGAGGCGCGCATCCGGATCGACCCGGAGCTGTACGGCTGCGTTCTGCCGAAGATGATCGTGCAGCCGATCGTGGAGAACGCGATGATCCACGGACTGGCGCCGCTCCGACAGGGGGGGACCCTCGCCATCGAAGGGTTCAGGGACGGCGGCTTCCTCGTCGTGAGCGTGACCGACGACGGCGTCGGCATGAGCGGCGATCAGATCGAGCGCCTGCTGCGGAAAGGCGGAACGGAGGGCTCCGGACGCTCAAGCTTCAGCGGGATCGGCATCGCCAACGTCCGGGAACGGATCCGCATGACGTGCGGGCCGGAGAGTCAGCTGCAGATCTCCAGCGTGCAAGGCGAATTCACGACGGTCAAGCTGCGTTTGCCGTTGGCGGAGGGAGAGGGGGCTTGCGATGCTGCGCGTGCTGTTGGTGGATGACGAACGGTTGGCGCGCCATTACGTGTGCTCGCTGATCGACTGGGAGCGGCACGGCTTCGTCATCGTCGGAGAGGCGGAAGGGGGAATCGAAGCGATGCGGGCCATCGACCGGAATCGCCCCCACATCGCCGTCATCGACATGAATATGCCGGTCATGGACGGCGTCGCCTTGTGCCGCTACCTGCACGAATATCATCCGGATATGAAAGTGATCGTTCTGAGCAGCTACGACAAGTACGAGTACGTGCGGGAGACGCTGAAGAACGGCGCCGTCGACTATCTGCTCAAGCATCGGTTGGACGAAGAGAGCCTGCTGCAAGTGTTGGAAAAAGCCCGGAGCGACATCGGTTCCGCGGCTGCAGCCGCGGGCGCCGGGCCGGCAAGCGACGCTTCGGAGCGGGAGCCGGCGCCGTCGCTGCTGGCGGTGGCGGAGTGGCTGCAGGGGCTGGACGCCTGCGGAGACTCGGTGCGCGGCTGGCTGGAACGCCGTTGGAGCCGCGAGCGCGCGCGGAACGGCTTCGCGGCGGTGATGCAGATCGCGAATTTCCGGCTGCTGACGGAAACGCTGCCGGACGGGGAGAGAACGGGGCTGGTCCGTTCGATTGTCGATCTCTGCGAGCAGAGCGGAACCGGCGATCCGTCGTTGATGATACCGGTTCCGCTGGCGCGCGGGGACATCGCCCTGCTTTTCTACTGCGACGGAAGCGACGAACGGGCGGTTGTCCGGGACGCGGAAGAGCGGCTCGGGCGAATCGAATATTCCATCGATCTATATCTCGGCATGAAGGCGGTCTTCGGAATCGGCCCGCCTGTTCGTCAGGCCGGCGGCGTTCGCGACAGCTTTCGGAAGGCCGCGGGCAACGCCGAGGAGCGAATGCGGCAGCTGCATGCGGGCCCATCAGGTGCGGGGGCGCGAACCGACGGGGAGAAGCCGGCGAGTTTGACCCTAGGCCAGGAGAAAGCGATCCGGAATGCGGTGGAGGCGAGGGATGTCCATGCGGTCGGCGAAGCGCTGGACGGCATTGTCCGCTCCTTGCGGGAGGGCCCGGCAAGCGCGCGATCGATCCAGGGGGTCTTGTCCGAATTGCTCGCGATCGCCGACAAGTTCTGGCAGCATCGCCCGGAGCGCGGCTGCGGGCCGGAGCCCGACGATTGGGCGTCGAGAGGGGAATTGACCCGCCTCTTTCATTTGGACGATTTGCTGCAGTGGCTGAAGGAACGGTACCGGAGGCTGATCGAGCGGCTCGTTCCCGATTCGGACCGGCCGATCCATTCGGCGGTCATCAAGGAAGCGGTTCTGTACGTCCGCGAAAATTATCCGGACGACATCTCGCTGGAGCTGACGGCGCGCCGCATCGGCGTGACGCCGGCGTATCTGAGCCATCTGTTCAAGGAAGAGACCGGCACCTCCTTTACGGAATATTTGAACCGGCTGCGGGTCGGCCGAAGCAAGCGGCTGATCGAAGACGGCGAGAGCCGGATCAAGGATATTTACGGCAAGGCGGGGTTCGCCAGCTACAATTACTTCTTCAAGGTGTTCAAGCAGTACGAGGGCGTCACCCCTTCCGTTTATTTGAAGCGAAGGCTGGAACAAAACGGATAGCGGCCGAAAAAATTTGGAGTCGAATCGAAAGAATTTGCAATTTTCCCAAAAAAGCGCTGCTTTATAATCGAGGCAAGCGGTCCGCAATCGCTTACAAGATACCCAAAGGGGATGAACCGAATGCAGGTGTCACCGAAAATTGCCATACTGGGCGCGGCGCTGCTGGTGGCCGCTTCCTTGACCGGCTGCGCCGGAGGCGGCGGCAACAATAGCAATTCCGATAACGGCTCGTCCGCCGGACCGGCGTCCGCCTCTTCCGGAAGTTCGGGAGAGGCGGCGGGAAGCAAACAGCCGATCACGCTGACGATGCTGGCGCAGCGTTCGGGCCAGAACGGCCCGTACAAGGATATGCTCGTCTTCCAGGAATACGAGAAGAAGACGAACATTCATGTCGAGTGGACCGACGTGCCGGCATCGGGGTTCGCAGAGAAGAAAAACCTGGTGTTCGCCTCCAACGAACTGCCGGACGCGTTCTTTAAAGCGGGCATCACGCCGACGGAGGCGATCAAATACGGCACTTCCGGCATGCTGATGCCGCTGGAGGATCTGATTGCCAAGGACGCGCCCAACATCTCGAAGCTGTTCGAGCAATATCCGGAGGTCTTGAAGGCGCTGACGGCGCCGGACGGCCATATCTATGCGCTGTCCGATATCGTGACGCTCGACAATGCGAGAATCGGGCTCAAGCCGTGGATCAACCGGCAATGGCTGCAGAAGCTCGGCTTGAAGGAGCCGACGACGACCGACGAGCTGCTCAATGTGCTTCGGGCATTCCGGGACAACGACCCGAACGGCAATGGCCAGAAAGACGAAATCCCCATTCTGGCGGCCGATCTCGGTTCGCTGGTGGGCGGGATCAGCGGATCGTTCGGCTTGCAGAACCAAATGGGGTATCACATCAATGTCGATGACGAAGGCAAGGTCAAGGTATGGCTGGCCGACGACCGTTACAAGCAGATGCTGATGTACCTGCACCAGCTGTATCAGGAGAAGCTGCTGGACAACGAGATCATCTCCCAGGATCAGCCGACCTGGCTCAGCAAGCTGAATTCCGGCAAGGTCGGCATGTTCTACATTCAGGAAGGCGCCGCGTTCGAGAAATTGAAGGACCAGTACATCGGCACCATTCCGGTCAAAGGGCCGAACGGCGACCAGATGGTCGGAAGCGTCGCCCCGATCGCCCGTTCCTTCGGCGCGTTCGCCATCAGTTCGGTTAACAAGTACCCCGACGAAACGATGAAATGGCTGGATTATTTCTATGGGGACGAGGGCTCGATTTTCTTCCGCTTCGGAGTAGAGGGCAAGACGTATCATATCGGCGACGACGGTCTCCCGTATTTCAACGACGACATCCTGAACGATCCGCGCGGCGCCGGCAACGCCGAAGGACAAATTACGCCGTATCCGGGCGGAGGCTCGCCGGAATGGATCAACGACAAGAACTCCAGCGGCATCAATTCGCCGGAAGGCATCGCGGCCACCGAGAGGCTTCAGCCCTATTTGCCGAAGAAGGTATACGCCGCGCCGCTGCTGGATGCTTCCTCCAACGATAGGCTGGACAATTTGCGCCGCGATATCGACACTTACGCGGACGAGTCCCAAGCCAAGTTCATCGTCGGCAATCTCAGCTTCGACAAGTGGGACGAATACGTAAATACGCTTAAAAAGATGCATCTGGACGAAGTGGAGCAAATCTATCAGCAGGCGTTCGACAAGCTGTATAAATAACTTACGTTACGGAGACCGCCTATGAGATACGCGAAACGAACGGAGACGGCCGTCGCGAGATCGTCCGGGAGCGCGCTTTGGAGACGAATGTCGACCCGGTACGACTTGTACTTGATGCTGCTGCTACCGACCGCTTACTATTTGATCTTCCAATACGCGCCGATGTACGGGATGCAGATCGCGTTCAAAAATTTTATCGCGGCGAAGGGAATCGGCGGCAGTCCGTGGGTCGGGCTGGACCAGTTCACGCAGTTTTTCGACTCCTACTATTTCTGGCGCTTGATTCGGAATACGCTGTCGATCAGCGTCTTCTCGCTCATCTTCGCTTTCCCGGTTCCGATTCTGCTGGCGCTGCTGATCAACGAGATCGGCAGCTCGCGCTTCAAGCGGTGGGTGCAGAATGTCACCTATATTCCGCACTTCATTTCGCTTGTGGTGGTCGTCGGCATGCTCGGCATCTTCCTGGACGGCGACCACGGCTTCGTCAACCAGTTGCTGAAGGAGGCCGGCCTGCCGGCCGTCTCCTTCCTGCAAAGTCCCGGATGGTTCAAGCCGATCTTGATCCTGTCGAACATCTGGCAGACGATGGGCTTCTCGTCGATTATCTACATCGCCGCGCTGAGCGGGATCGATCCCGCCCAATACGAAGCGGCCATGATCGACGGAGCGAGCCGCCTGCAGCGCGTTCGTCACGTCTCCCTTCCCGGCATCCTGCCGACGATGACGATTCTGTTCATTCTGGAGATCGGGCATCTGATGAACGTCGGCTTCGAGAAAATCCTGCTCATGCAAAACCAGTTGAACATGGAATCCAGCGACGTCATCGCCACCTTCGTCTACCGCGTCGGCATTCAGCAGGCGCAGTACAGCTATACGGCGGCGGTCGGCCTGTTCAACGCGGTCATCAATTTCATTCTGCTGATCGCCGTCAACTGGGCGGCAAGGCGAAGGGGCGGCGCAAGCCTGTGGTGAGAGGAGGAATTCGCGTGGAGAAGAGCGCGCCGAACCGGGCCGCCGGCGAAAAAGCGTTCGATACCGCTATTTACATCATCGCGTCTGTCATTCTCGCGATCGTGCTGTATCCGCTTGTTTTCATCGTCAGCGCCTCGTTCAGCGATCCCGGGGAAGTGGTGGCCGGGCATATGTGGTTGTGGCCCAAAGGCTGGAGCGTTCAATCCTATAAGCTCGTCTTCGAGAACGGGGATGTCTGGAGGGGGTACCTGAATACGATCGTCTACGCCGTCGTCGGCGTTTGCGTCAATCTGGTCATGACGGTGCTGGCGGCCTATCCGCTATCCCGTCAGGATTTGCCGGGACGGAACGTCTTTATGTTCGGCTATGTATTCACGATGTTTTTCAGCGGCGGGCTCATTCCCACTTATTTGGTCGTGCGGGATCTCGGCTTGGTCAATACGATGTGGGCGCTTATTGTTCCGACGGCGATCGCGACGTTCAATCTGATTATCATGCGGACGTTCTTCCAGACCATCCCGGTCGAACTGCAGGAGTCCGCCTCGATGGACGGCTGTACGAACGGGCGGCTCCTGCTCTCGGTCGTCCTGCCGCTGTCCAAGCCCATTCTTGCGGTTATGCTTCTCTATTACGGCGTAGCGCACTGGAACTCGTTCTTCAACGCGCTCATCTATCTGAACGATCATGACAAATACCCGCTTCAGCTGATTCTTAGGGAGATTCTCATTCAGAACCAAGCCACCGCGGATCTGAACGATCCGAACTTCGCCGACCGGATCATGATGGCGGAGAGCATCAAGTACGCGCTGATCGTCGTGGCGAGCATTCCCGTTCTGCTGCTGTATCCGTTCGTGCAGCGGTACTTCGTGCAGGGCGTCATGATCGGCGCGATCAAAGGCTAGCGGAGGGGAACGGATGAATATTTTACTCGTCATGTCCGACGAGCATTCCCATCAGGCGATGGGCTGCGCGGGACATCCGGTCGTTCGGACGCCGAATATGGACCGGCTGGCCGCCGAAGGCGCGATGTTCGAGAATGCTTATACGCCGTGTCCGGTATGTACGCCGGCAAGAGCCGGTTTTTTTACGGGAAAATATGTTCATCAGTTAGGGACGTGGGACAATGCGATCCCTTACGACGGCTCGGTTCCGGGACTGTCGCAAGTTCTGGCCGGGCACGGCAAGCGGCTGACGGCGTTCGGCAAGCTGGACTTTCATCCCGACGGCGAATATGAGGGACTGGACGCGCATCTGCCGCTCCAGCGAACCAATCCTCAATACGAGAGCTTCTTCCGCGGACAGGATATTCCGATCGACTCGGCGCAGAGGTTCCGGCAGATGGGGATCTCGGACCGTCCTCCCCGGGACGACAAGGTGCTGCAGGGGGCGGTCGAATGGCTTCGAAGCAAGCGGGGAAGCGAGGAGCCGTGGATCCTGTACGCCGGCTTTCTCGACCCGCACTTTCCATTTTATGTCGACGAAGAGAGGTGGAAGCGCTATAATGCCATCGTAACGGACGTTCCGGATGTCGCCCGGCCGCCGTTCGGGGAATTGAACGAGCCGCTTCGTCTTCTGCGGAGACATTTTCGGGGCGAGGAAGCGGATGCGGAGACGGTGCGCCGGGCCCATGTCGGCTACTATGCGATGACTTCAAGGCTGGACGACAGCGTCGGCCTGCTGCTGGATACGCTTCGCGAATGCGGATTCGAGGAAAATACGCTGGTGATCTATACGAGCGATCACGGCGAGCAGCTCGGCCATCACGGTCTGTGGTGGAAGTGCTGCATGTACGAGGAGTCGGCGCGCGTTCCGCTGCTCATGCGCGGCCCGGGCATCCGCGGCGGAACGGCGGTGAAGGCGCCGGTATCGCTGATCGACCTGCTGCCGACCGTATGCGACGCCGCCGGCGTTCCGGTTCCGGACGGATTGCCGGGCCGGTCGCTGCTGCCATTGGCCCGGGGACAATGCGATGCGGAGCGTGCCGACTTCGCCTTTAGCGAATATCACGCGCACGGCGTGCCTTCCGGGATGTACATGGTTCGCTGGGACCGCTGGAAATATGTCATCTATAGCGGATATGGAGCGCAGCTGTTCGACCTGGCCGCCGATCCGGCGGAGACGGTCAACATGCTGGAGGATCCGGCGCTTCGGAATTCGCCCGCGGCGCGGGAGGCGGCGGCGGAAGGCGACAGGCGGCTTCGGTCCGTATGCGATCCGGACGAGGTCAGCCTGCGGGCGCTTCGCGATCAGCGGGAGATCCGGAAGGAGCTGGGCATTGATGCTTTTCCAGCGCAGAACGTCCGAACGGTACCGCATCCGCGGCTTCGGCCGGAAGAGCGCGATCCGGGCGCAGCCGGCACAACTGGGAGGTAGAATGGAATGATAGATCGGAAAAACATCGTCGTCATCATGACGGACCAGCAGCGCGCCGATTTGCGGGCGTTGGAGGGCTACCCGTTGGACGCCACGCCGTTTCTGGACCGGTTGGCCCGGGAAGGAACCTGGTTCGACAAGGCCTACACCACCATGCCGATCTGCTGCGCCGCGCGCGTGAGCTTGCTGACCGGCCGGTACCCGTCCGCGCACGGCGTTCAGACGAACGGGCAGTTGAAGCTGGCCCGATACGAGAAAGATTTGTTCGACGTCGCCCGCGAGGGCGGTTACGCCACGGCGCTCTCGGGCAAGAACCACTCGCACATCGATGCCCGGGCCAAGCTCGATTACTGCTACGAGATCGGGCATTGGGGGGGAGGAGGCGAAGGGCGGAGCGCCGAGGAGAAGGCGTTCGACGATTGGCTGAAAACCCTGTCGCAGACAAGCACGGGGCCGGCGCCGTTCCCGCTCGAATGCCAGCTGCCCTATCGCGTCGTATCGGCCGCGCAGGATTGGGTCGGCACGCTGGAAGGGAAGCCTTTTCTGCTGTGGCTCAGCTTTGCGGAACCGCATAACCCGTACCAAGCGCCGGAGCCGTACTACTCGATGTTTCCGGCGGGGTCGCTTCCGCCGCTTCGGGCGACGGAGAAGGACAGGGACGCGAAAGGCGACAAATGGGCGTTCTATGGCGGACAGACGGCGCATTACTTGCCCGACTTCCGCGAGCGCATCCCGCAAGCCCGCGCGAACTATTTGGGCATGCTCCGGCTGATCGACGATCAGATCCGCAGATTCGTGACCTTCCTGGAACAGAGCGGTTTGCTGGAAAATACGTTGCTCGTCTTCCTGTCCGATCATGGCGATTTTCACGGGGAATACCAGCTGTTGAAAAAGGGGCCGGAGGCGCCGGAACTGCTGACCCGCATTCCGATGCAGTTCAGCGGCGCCGGGGTCAGGCCCCATTCCGGTCCGCACCCGGCCCATGTGTCTCTCGCGGATATCATGCCGACGCTGTGCGAGGCGATGGAGCTTCCGATTCCGCGCGGCGTTCAGGGACGGAGCCTGTGGCCGCTGCTTGCCGGCGAGGCGTACCCGGAGCGGGAATTCGCCAGCGCTTATGCCGAGCACGGTTACGGCGGCGAATATCATACCGACCGCAAGCCGTTCGACTACGGCGGCGTCGGCTCGGTCCGGGACGGCGTCTCGTCGTTCAACGAATTGAGCCGGTATACGCAATCCGGCCGGCTGCGCACGATTCGCAAAGGAAAGTGGAAGCTGAACCTGGATATGCGAGGCAAGCGCGAGCTGTACGATATCGAGGCCGATCCGCTCGAGCTTGCCGATTTGTCCGGTCGGGACGAATACCGCGAGCTCGAACGCGACTTGCTGGCCGAGCTCGGCGCGTGGATGATGCGGACGCAGGACGAGTCGCAGCCGGACAGCGCCGAGTATCCGGTGCTGAAATATCCGCGCAATTACGGCTTTCCGCCCCAAAAGGAGTGACGACGGAAGCGATGAAACGGCCGCATATCGTATTGATAACGATGGATGAGCTGCGCAAGGACAGTCTGAGCTGCTACGGCAACGAGGCGATCCGGACGCCGAATCTGGATGCGCTGGCTTCCGAATCGCTGCGCTTCGAACGTGCCTACACGGCCAGCCCGTGGTGCATGCCTTCCCGCTGCGCCATCTTGACGGGACAGCTGCCCCAACGCAATGGCGCCTACAGCAATTTCCGCGAATGCCGGATCGGTACGGGGACGCCGACGCTGTTCTCCGAGCTGAAGCGGGCCGGCTACCGGACGGCGATGTTCGGGAAATGCCATTTCCTCCCGGTGAACTACGGCGAAGCGCGGCCGGACCGGACGCTGCCGTATGATCGGCATCGCGATTATTATCTTGGGCTGGGCATCGACGACCTGGCGCTGCAGGACGGTAAGCTCGTGTCGGCATGGCATTACGACGATTTCAGCAAGGAGCTGGACGCGAACGGCTTGCTGGAGACGTATCGGGCGGCCGCCTGGGACAAATCGGCGCAGAAGGTCTATCCGTATCCGCTGCCCAAGGAGTGGCATCCGGACAGCTGGACCGGACGCAAGGCGGAATCGTACATCGCCTCGTACGACCGGGAAGAGCCGCTGTTCGCTTGGATCTCGTTCAGCGGGCCGCATTACCCGTTCGACGCCCCGGCCGACTATTACGGCCGCGTCGACTTGAGCCGAGCGAGCCCGCGGCGGATGAAAGCGGGGGAACTGGACGATCCCGGCCGCATTCATCACGCCAGCTACCACGGGCCCGGAAAAATTGACGGCGCCGGATCCGCGCCCGGCCGGGCGTGCAAAAATTACGGCGACGACTACTGGGAGCGACTGACGCGAAGCTACTATGCGAACGTCTCGCAGATCGACGAACAAATCGGCCTCATCTCATCCGCGGTCAAGTCCCGATTGGGCGAGGACACGCTGATCGTTTTTACCGCGGATCACGGCGAAATGCTGGGTCACCACGGCATCTGGGGAAAGCACAACTGCGCCTACGAGGATGTGTGGAACGTGCCGCTGCTTGTCAAATATCCGAACGGACCAACGGGAGTGGAAGAGAAATCGAAAGTGATGCTGACCGACATCATGCCGACCTTTCGGAAGGCGGCGGGATTGGCGGGGCCGGCGGTTGACGGCGCGGATTTCCTCGAGGTTGCCGCCGCGGGCGGTCACCGGTACGTGCATTGCGAAGGCGAAGGATTCGCCGCCGTCAGCGACGGCGTTCTCAAATACGTTCAAGTAAACAAGCCCGGCGAGCGCTTCGCCGAACTGCTGGATCTGGATAGGGACCCGAACGAGTTCGACAATCGCTTCGATCAGCCGGAATACGCCGCCCGCCAGTCGGAATTACAGCAGGTGTTGACGGAATCGTTTATGCGTACGGTGCTAGGATAATCCGTTCGACTCATGGCCGAATCCCTCGGAGCGCGACGGGAATCGTTCGCACCGACTTATGGCCGAAATCCCGTCGGCTCAGGAGGGAGCATTTCCCCCTCTTCAGCGCCTTTGCGTCGAAATCCCGCTGGCTCAGGAAGGTGAATGCCTCTCTTCTGCGCCTTTGCGCCGAAATCCCGCTGGCTCAGGAAGGAGAATGCCTCTCTTCTGCGCCTTTGAGTCGAAATCCCGTCGGCTCAGGAGAGGGTATGCCGCTCTCCTGAGCCTTTGCGTCGAAATCCCGCTGGCTCAGGAGGGAACCTGCCGCTCTCCTGCGCCTTTACTTCGAAATCCCGTCGGCTCAGGAGGGGGCATGCTGCTCTCCTGCGCATTTGCTTCGAAATCCCATCGGCTCAGGAGTCGGCAATGATCGCCTAGCCCTCGGAGATATTGCGATTTATTCGGAAGCTTCTATTGATCCGTCCCATGAGGATGCGGTCGGTATGAGGCTTTTTTCTCGCACAGCCAATCCTTTGAAGGAATCCTGAGCAAAGGGGATTTCGAAAGAAAAGGGAAAATAGAAGGCTTCCTGAGCGACGGGGATTTCGAAGTAAAGGGAAAAAAGAAAGTGTTCTGAGCGAAGGGGAATTCGAGGTTGAGAAAAAAAAGGATGTCCTGAGCGACGGGGATTTCGAAGATAAGAAACAAATAGAGGAATGCCGGGGGATTCGCCGGATGCAAAAGCATGGTACGATAAGAGAGCGAATAATAGGCCGACAAGGATCCCAGGAGAACGGTCGGCCGGGGAGAGGAAGGGAGAAACCGCATGCTGAAATGTCTCATCTTCGACTTGGACGGAACGATCGGCAATACGCTGCCGCTGTGCATCGCCGCTTTTCGGAAATCGATCGAGCCTCTGGCCGGTCGAAGCGTAAGCGATCAGGAGATCATCGACACGTTCGGACCCTCCGAGGAAGGAACGATCCGGGCGTTGATCCCCGAACACGAGGAACGGGGAGTCGAGGATTATTTGGCGCATTACCGGGGCTTGCACGCGATGTGCGAGGCTCCCTTCGACGGGATGAAGGAGATTCTGGAGCTGGCGCGAAGCCGGGGAGCGCGGCTGGCCATGGTGACCGGCAAGGGGGCTCGCAGCGCAGTGATTACGCTGGACGTATTCGGCATCCGCGAGTTTTTCGAGATCGTCGAGACGGGCTCGCCGGACGGACCGCGGAAAGTGCAGGGAATCGGGAACGTTCTGAAGAGCCTTGAAATCGCGCCCGAGGAGAGCTTGTACATAGGAGACACGCCAAGCGATATCGTGTCCTCGAGAGAAGCGGGGGTGCCCATTGCCGCCGCCGCATGGGCCGAAACGGCGGAGCCGGAGCGTCTGAGAGAGCTGGAGCCGGATGAGATGTTTACGGATCTCGAGCAGTTCAAGGCATACCTCGAGAAAGTTCTTCCGCAGTAATCCGCGGGAGCGACGCCGGCTTGCATTCCGCTCCCGCGGCCTCGCCTATAGATGGAACTCCTTCGGAGCGACGCCGGTCACTTGCTTGAACAAGCGGCTGAAGTAGAACGGGTCCGGATATCCGACGCGCTCGGCGACTTCCTTGACGGTCAGCTCCGGATGGCGGGAGAGCAAATACTTCGCTTCCTGGATGCGAAGGGAGATCAAGTATTTGGACGGTAGCTCCCCCGTGTGCTTGAGGAAGATTTTGCTCAGATAAGACGGCGCGAAGTTGAAGCTGCGCGAGATTTCCTCGAGGCTCAGATCTCGGGCGAAATTCTCGCGCAAATAGTGCCGGACGAGCTCGACGATCGCCTCCGGTTTGTCGGCGCGGCCGGCGGCGCCTTCGAGGTTTTTGCCCGTGCGCCGCTGCTCGTTCTCGATCGACGTCTGCGCATGGGCGAGCGCCTTCTTCAGCTCGGCCGGCTTGATCGGCTTCAGCAAGTATTCGCTGACGTCGTAGCGCAGCGCTTGGCGGGCGTATTCGAAATCGGCGTAGCCGGTCGCGATGATCTTGCGGATGCGCGGGAAATGGAGATGGAGAGACTTGATCAGCGCAAGACCGTCCATGACCGGCATCCGGATGTCGGTGACGACGAGATCGACCGGCTCTTTCCTCACGAATTCGAGCGCGCCCCGACCGTCCTGCGCCGTGCAGACGATGGCAAAGTCGGGGCCCGTCGCCTCGATTTTTTTGACCAGATTGTTGCGGATCAATTCCTCGTCCTCCGCGACGACGATTCGAATCGGCAGCTTCGCATCCATCATTTCTCAGCCTCCCATTCTTGCGGATCCTCCGATAACGACAGCGGCCCCGCCTCCCGGGCGGTTCGACGCTTCAAAGCGGAATCGCTCGCCATAGCCCAGCTTCATCCGGATGTACACGTTGATCAGTCCCATGCCGTCCAGCTTCAAGGTCGGAAAAACGCCCGTCCGCTCGGCTTCGGCAATTCGCTCCTTCAGCCGGGCCAGCGCTTCCTCGCTGAATCCCGGGCCGTTGTCGGTCACTTCGATCCGCCATTCTTCCTCTTGCATGGTGCCGGCGACCCGGATGGCCCAGGGCGGCTCGCGGGTCGTCGCGAACTTGAGCGCGTTCTCGACGAGCGGCTGGACGATCAGCTTCGGAACGCGGATGGGGAGCAGCCGTTCGTCGACGTCGAATTCGCACTGCAGCTTGGCGCCGTGCCGAATGCGGTTTACCTCCAAGTAACGACTCGTATGCTCGAGCTCGGTCTCCAGGTCGGCGGTCGATTCGTCGGACGTAATGTAGCGCAGAATGTCGGACAAGTTGCCTACCATGGCGACGATCTGCTCGTTCATGTTCTCCTCGGCCATCGCCCCGATCGTCGCGAGCGTGTTGTACAGGAAATGCGGGTTCATCTGCGCTTGCAGAGCGACCATCTTGGATTGAAGCTCCTGCGCCTGCGACAGCAGCAGCTGGTCCATCGATTGCTTGAGCCGCGAGCTCATCTGCACGAACGAAGAGTGAAGCTGATCGAGCTCGTTCAAGCCGCTGTTCAGCTCTTTGGCCGTGACCAGGCCGGAGCCGAGATCGTCGAGGCGGATGCCTCGGATCGTGCGGTGAATCTTCAGTATCGGACGCGTGATCCGCTTCGCGGCGGCGAACGACAGGAAGATGGCCAGCAGCAGGATGGCGACCGCGACGAATGCCATTGTTCTTGTAAAGGCGGTCAGCGGCTTCAGCAGCTTCCGTTCGCCGACGATCATGACCGTATTCCACCCGGTAAAGTCGGAGCGATGATACGACAGCAGCTCTCTCTCGCCCGTTCCCGGGTTGCGGAACGAAGAGGTGAACGACGCGAGGCCGGCGCCGAAGCGCTCGTTCCCGAATTGGATGTACGGCTCGTAGCGCTTGGCGTCCGCGCTGTAAGGATAGACGATGCGGCCTGCGCCGTCGAAGACGAGGACGTTTTCGTCGTAGCCGTTTTTTTTGGCGAAATTCAGAATGCCCTGGAAAATCTTGTTCGCATACTGCTTCACCTCGACGATGCCGATCGGGACGTTGTAATTGTCGTAGAACAGGCGAAATAAAGAGACCGAATACTGCTCCTCGCTGGACGAAATATACTTCGACATTTCCGCATCCGCTACGGGGAGGTCGATATATTTGCCCGCGGCGTTCCGCACGGCTTCATACCACGGCTTGGCTGCCGGATCGTAGGCGCGTTCTCCGTTGTCGAAGCCGTTGCCGTACACCCGGCCCTGAAAGTCGTACAAGTACAGCTGCTCGACCGGCCGGGAAGGCCCGATGGCGGCGGTCAGAATGTCGGACAGCTCCTTGGCGCTCTGGATGCTGCTGTCTCCGGGCACGTTGGCCGGAGCATCCTGCACGGCGGTCCGATGGTTCTCCGAATCGGCCAAATACTTCTTGAAATGATCCTTCACCAGATTGGAGTACATGACGTTCAAGGAGACGTCGTTCATCTTGCGAAGCTCCGAATCGGTCTGGTCCTGGATCGACTGGCCGATGCTCTCCAGCGAGGCGGTCGCGTTCTTCTTGAGCAGATCGGAAGTCCACCAATAAAACCAGACGACAAGGATGGAGAAAACGACGATAATGATGAGCGAGTAGGTCGAGAACAGAATCGTCCGAATGTTGCGAAGCTTGCTCGGCATACGGCTCCTCCGGGCGAATGAGATCGCTTACAGCATTTATTGTGCTTGCTGCCCGAACGTTTGTCAAAAGCAAAAAAAAGATTCGGTTAAATAAAGACATGAAATGTAACCGTTTTCTCCATGGAGGCGGCGGCGCCGACCTTTTATAATCGGATTGTGCAAGCGGATTCAACCCAAAAACGAAGGTTCATTCTGCAGGGGGAGTGATCGCGTGAAAAAATGGTTATCGGCTTCCGTCGCGTTAGCGATGGCGGGCGGGCTGCTGGCAGGATGCGGCGGCGGAAACGACGGCAACAACGGCAGCAACGGAGGCAACGGCGGCAGCAGCGACAACGGCGGTTCGTCCGCTTCGGCTCCGGCTTCTTCGGCCGCGGCTTCCAGCTCCGCTTCCGCGGGCGGCAAGAAGGACGTCACCTTGACCTATATCGCCAGCCAAGGGTGGATCAAGGACGCGGAGATGCAGCTGGCCAAGAAGTTCGAGGAAGAGACCGGCATCCATATCGACTATCAGATCATCCCGGCCGACCAGTACTTCAACGTACTGAAGACGAAGCTGAACGCGGGCGAAGGACCGGACCTGTTCGGCGGACAGAGCGGGAAAAGCGAGATCAGCCTCAACTACAACGTCGAGAAGAACGCCGTCGATCTGACCGACCAGGAGTGGACGAAGCGCGAAGACCCGCTGTCCCTGGATCAGCTGTCTCTGAACGGCAAAGTGTACGCGCAGACGATCTGGGACACGTCGAGCAGCTTCGTCGTCGTGTACAACAAGAAGATTTTCGCCGACCAAGGTTTGACCGTGCCGAAGACGTACGCGGAATTCAAGGACCTCTGCCTGAAGCTGCAAAAAGCCGGCATCATTCCGCTGTACGAACCGATCGCCGACGGCTGGCACCATACGCTCTGGTTCGCGGAGCCGGGTCCGCAGTATGACAAGCTGCAGCCGAACCTGTACGACGATCTGAACGCCAACAAGACGAATTTCGCGGCCAGCGGTCCGCTGAAGACGGCCTTGACCCAGATCAAGGAGATGTACGATCTCGGCTTCTTCGGCGACAACGCGTTGTCCGACACGGGCGCCGAATCGGCCAACAAGATGGCCAGCGGCCAGTACGCGATGTCGCTCGCGAACCAAAGCCTCGTGACCGACATCGAGAAGGCGAACCCGGACATGAAGGCGACCGATTTCGGCTTCTTCGTCGCCCCGATCGCCGACAACCAAATCTACTATATCAATCCGGGCGGTCCGAGCAAGTTCGTTTATTCCGGCGGCAAGCACATCGAGGAAGCCAAGGAGTATCTCGCCTACCTCGCCAAGCCGGAAAACCTGCAATACATGCTGGATAACGACCCGACCGTCTCCAACCTCAACTTCTCCGGCCTCAAAGACAAATACACCGACGAGCAGAAGAAGCTGCACGAGATGTATCCGGAGCAAGGAACCGACATCCAGGACTACGTCAACTACGTGAACCCGCAATGGATGGACATCGGCAAAGACATCGTCGCCATGTTCGGAGGCGCGATGAACGTGGACGACGTGCTGAAAAGCATTGACAAGCGCCGCACCGACATGGCCAAGGTCGCCAAAGACCCGGCCTGGAACAGTTAACCGGACGCCAACGCAGCGGCGTGCTCCCGACGAACGCGGAATAACCGCGTTCGTCGGGAACCGTCGGTTCCACCGAACGTTCTAACGCGGAAAAATCGCGAGTGGAGATGAGGCTTCATGCTGAGAAACAAGACGTATCCTTTTTACTTTACGTGGCCGACGCTTCTGCTCTATGCCGTCTTTTTCGTCGTACCTGGATTGATCGGCTTCTATTACGCCCTGACCGACTGGAACAGCTACTCGGATCAAATCAACTTCATCGGTCTCGACAACTTCAAGACGCTGTTCTCCTCCGGGGAGAACTACGTGAGCTACATCGTGAACACGTTGAAATTCACGGTCGCGACCGTCGTGCTCAAAACGGGGTTCGGCCTTCTATTCGCTCTCGCGCTGAACGAGGGCATCAAGTTCAAAGGGTTCCATCGCGTCATGATCTTCATGCCGTCGATCATTCCGATGCTCGTCGTCGGCCTGATTTTCAAATCGGTGCTGAACCCGGCCACAGGGCTGCTGAACGAGAGCTTGCGGTCGGTCGGGCTGGACTTCCTGGCGCAGAAGTGGCTCGTCGACGTGCATTGGGCGTTCAAATCGATCATCGGCGTCGATACGTGGAAGGGCGTCGGCTATATCATGATCATTCTGCTGGCCGGCCTGCAGTCGATCTCCCGCACGTATTACGAGGCGGCGGAGATCGACGGCGCGGGCGCCTGGCAGAAGTTCCGGGCGGTCACCGTTCCGCTGCTGACGCCTGCGCTCGTCGTGACGACGGTGCTCAATCTGCTGTACGGGCTGAAAGTGTTCGAGGCGGTGTACGTGCTGACCAACGGCGGACCGGGCTATGCGACGGACGTTTTGTATACGGCGATTTTCAAGGAGTTCTCGATGGGCCGGTACGGCGTCGGAACCGCCCTGTCGTCGCTGCTGTTCCTCGTGATGACGATCGTCGGTTATTTCGTCGTTCGCCTGATGGCCCGAGAGGAGGCGGACCATTGATGCTGCGCAAACGAAGTCTCGGTCTGCTCCGCAACGTTTTCGCCTGGGTGCTCAGCCTGCTCATGTTCATCCCGCTGCTGCTTATCGTCCTCAATTCGCTGAAGGACAAAATTCACGCGAACACCATGAGCATGGCGCTGCCCCGGAAGCTGGAGTGGAGCAATTACTCCGTCGTCATCAAGGAAGGCAAGCTTATTTCCTCCTTCTTCAACAGCTTGTTCTACGCCAGCGTCTCCACCGTGCTCGGCTTGCTGCTGGCCTCGATCGCGGCCTACGTGTTCGCCCGCAACCGGACGAGGCTGAACCGGGCCATGTACCTGTTCGTCATTCTCGGCATCGCCATGCCGATCAACTTCGTCACGACGACCAAGGTGATGCAGCTGACGCATCTGATGAACACGCAGCTCGGCATCATCGTGCTGCTCGCGGTCATCTCGATTCCGTTCAGCGTGTTCCTGATCTACGGATTCGTCGGTTCGGTGCCGCGGGAGCTGGACGAAGCGGGCATCGTCGACGGCTGCTCGCCGCTCAAGCTGTTTTTCGCGGTCGTGCTGCCGCTGCTCGCGCCGGTGCTGGTTACGGTCGCGATCCTGAACTTCATGGGCGGCTGGAACGACTTCGTGCTGCCGCTCTATTACCTCAACAGCTCGGACAAATGGCCGATGACGCTGGCGGTGTACAACTTTTTCGGACGGTTCCAGGTCAACTGGAACCTCGTGTCGGCGGACATCGTGCTGACGACGCTGCCGGTTATCGTCATCTATCTGCTCGGACAGAAGTACATCATCTCGGGCATGACGTCCGGCTCGGTCAAAGGGTAGGCGCCAGGAGGGGATTCGCATCTTTTACCACGACTTGAAGCCGGAGCGGGAATTGAAGCTGGAATGCCGCATCGATGCCGACGCAGAGCACGAGCTGCACCGCCACGATCTGCTGGAGATCAGCGTTCTTCTGGAAAACGAGGCGAAGTTCAAGCTGCTGGACCGGGAATACCGGGGAGCGGCGGGAGACGTGTTCTTGTTCCGGCCCTACGAGCCGCACTACAATCTGGCCGCCGACCCGCGGCGCCCGATCCGCTGGATTCTGGTGCTGTTCTCGGCCTCGGTCGTGCGGCTCATCCCCGGCGGGTACCGGCTGCTCTATCCGTTCTATTCGCAGGAGGTTTGCCCGCATCTGCCGGCCGCTTCGCCCTATGCGGCGCGGATTAGGGAGGCGGCGATGGCGGCGTACGAAGAGCAGGAGGAGCAGCTGCCCGGGTGGGAGTCGAAGCAGTTCATGCATTTTACCGACATTCTCGTCAACTTGTACCGCTATTCCTTGGAGCAGGCCGAGAGCGCCGGGGAGAGCGAACCTGCGGTCGACGCCGGCGTGGTGGCGGCGGTGGAACACATCCTGAAGCATCTGACCGAGGACATCGACGTCCGGGAGCTGATCGCGCTGTACGGCAAAGGCAAGACGTGCTTCTATTCGCGTTTTCGCCAGGCGGTCGGGGTGACGCCGAACCGGTTCATCCACCGGCTGCGCATGCAGGTGGCGATGCACCTGCTGAAGACGACCGAGCTGTCGATTACGGACATCGCGTTCGAGTGCGGGTACAGCTCGATCCCTTATTTCAACAAACATTTCAAGCAGTATCGGGACATCTCGCCGCGCGAGTACCGCAACCGGGTCAGAAGAGCGATGTAGCCGGCCGGACGGAAGGAGAGAACGGAATTGACGGAAGACAGGACGCGATGGTACACGCAGGCCCGGTTCGGCCTGTTCATTCACTGGGGCCTCTATTCCCTTGGGGCGCGGCACGAATGGATGCGGTCGCGGGAATTTTTGAGCAACGGGCAGTACGAGAAATATTTCCGCCGCTTCGATCCCGATCTGTACGACCCGAAGCTGTGGGCGCAGCTCGCGGACGAAGCGGGGATGAAGTATATGGTCGTCACGGCGAAGCATCACGAAGGGTTCTGCCTGTGGGATTCGCAGCTGACCGGCTACAAGGCGCCGAACTCGCCGGCCGGGAGAGATGTCCTGCGGCCGATGCTGGAGGCGTTCCGCGAGCGGGACATCCGGACCGGATTGTACTACTCGCTGCTGGATTGGCACCATCCGCATTATACGGCGGACGTCAAGCACCCGCAGCGGTATGATCCGGCGTTCGTCGAGAGCAGCAAGCAACGGGATTTTCAGCGTTATGTCGATTATATGTTCGGGCAAACGAGAGAGCTGCTGACCGGCTACGGCCCGATCGATCTGCTGTTCTACGACTTCTCGATCGCGGCCGAGGAAGGGTTCGCGGGCAAAGGGAAAAACGAGTGGCAGAGCGAGAGGCTCGCGAAGCTGATTCGCGAGCTTCAGCCCGGCGTTCTGATGAACGACCGGATGGGCATTCCGGGCGACATCACGACGCCGGAGCAGTATCAGCCGCGCGAGTGGATTCAGGTGGACGGCCGGCGCGTCGTCTGGGAAGCGTGCCATACGTTCAGCGGCTCGTGGGGCTACTACCGCGACGAGGAGTCGTGGAAAAGCGTCGATATGCTCGTGCGGATGCTGATCGACACGGTCGCCAAGGGCGGCAACCTGCTGCTTAACGTCGGGCCAACCGGCCGCGGCGAGTTCGACGAGCGCGCCGTCGAGCGGCTGAAAGGGATCGGGGAATGGATGAGACGCCACAACCGCGCCATCTACGGCTGCACCGCCGCTCCCGACTCGTTCGAATGCCCGCCGGACTGCCGGTTCACGTTCAACCCGGAGATGAATCGGCTTTACCTTCATCTGTTCGCCTGGCCGTTCAAGCAGCTTCACTTGTCCGGCTTCGCGGGCCGAATCGAATACGCGCAGCTGCTGAACGACGCGTCGGAGATCCGCTTCGTCGACGGGGAGCAGACGATGACGATGGAGGCGGGCGCCTTCGACGAAGGCCGTCCGTCCGGCACGCTGACGCTTCAACTGCCCGTGAAAAAACCGAACGCGGCGGTTCCGGTGATCGAGCTTTTTCTCAAATAAGCGCGGGAAGCGCAGGGCCTCCGTTCCTTTCCGGGACGGGGGCTATTTGATTTGGCGGCGCTGCCGCTTGATCGGGCGGAGGGACAGGGATAAAATCAAGGTGAACGGCGCGTTGACAATCGCCGGACGTTTTTTTATATTTATTAGGGAGACTAAATAAATGGAATTCTCATTGCAGGACAGCATCAGCTACTGGATCAAGCGAATCTATCAGGAGACCGGGCAGCTGTACAATCAGAAGCTGGCCAAGTACGGGTTGTCGACGTCACAGGTCGGCGTGCTTGCCATCCTCTGGAATTCCGGAGACGGCCTTACGCAGAAGGAGCTTCACGAGAAGCTGCGCATCCGGCCGGCGTCGCTGACGAACGTGCTCGACCTGCTCGTCGCCGGCGGCTGGGTCGTCCGCAGGCAGGATGCGCAGGACGCCCGGGTCAAGCGGATTTATTTGACCGATTCCGGCAAAGCCCAGGAGAGCGTGTGCGCGGACATTCTCGCGGAGATCGAACGGCGTACGCGGAAGGACCTGGCTCCCGAAGAGACGGCCATGATGCTGATGTGGCTCAAAAAAGTCGAGCGCGTGTTTCGAGAGGAGGAGTGAAAGGAGCGGCTTTTTTTCGGCATTTATTTAGTTTACCTAAAATTATGAATGGCTAATTAAGATTGGGGAGAAAGGGAGAGTGGAGAAGCATGAATTTAGGGTTGGAAAACAAGGTCGTCCTCGTCACCGGAGGCTCCTCCGGCATCGGCGAAGCCATTGCCAGACAATTCGGGGCGGAGGGAGCGAAGGTGGCGCTCACCTATGCGAACCATGCGGACGCGGCTGAACGAATCGCTCGAGACATCGAAGCGACGGGCACGGAGGC
Organism: Cohnella zeiphila; assembly: GCF_014212055.1. Taxonomy (GTDB): domain Bacteria; phylum Bacillota; class Bacilli; order Paenibacillales; family Paenibacillaceae; genus Cohnella; species Cohnella zeiphila. Next base: position 38,541 of record NZ_JACJVO010000025.1, read on the forward strand.
GCTGGCCGTCCGATACGATCTGGGCGACGACCGGTCCATGTCCGAAGCGGTCGAGGCGGTCGGCAGCCGGTGGGGGGCGATCGACGTGCTGGTCAACAATGCCGTCCGCTGGCCGGAGCGAAGGCAGCTCCCGTTCGAAGACGTTCCCCCGGAGGCTTGGCGGCAAGAGCTTCGCGCGAACCTGGAAGGTTATTATTTTACGATTCAAAAGGTGCTGCCCTATATGCGGAAGTCGGGAGCGGGGAGGATCGTCAACCTTTCATCGGAGCTCGCGGAGGACGGCATGCCGGGAGGCGGAACGTATACCGCGGCCAAAGCGGGGCTGCACGGACTGACCGCTTCGCTGTCCAAGGAATTGGGGCCGGAAGGCATCCTCGTGAACGTAGTCATGCCCGGCTGGACGATGACCGACAAGGCGCTCGCGGCTTTCCCGCCGGACATGATCGAGCAGGAGCGGCTCCAGGTTCCCACCCGCAAACACAGCGTTCCTTCCGATATCGCGAGCCTGGTTGTTTTTCTGGGCTCCGCGGCCAACGGCAACATCCACGGAGAGGCGATCCGCGTGACCGGCGGCAAGTGATCCGGAGGCTTGCCGACGGAGCGGACAAAATCGCAAATTCCTCCCGCGTCCCGGAGAAGTTTCCCGGCGGTCGAACCGCTATACTTCGAATCAAGGGAACGCCAAGGGAGGATGAACATCATGACGAAACGAGCCTACAAGCTGGGAGTCGTCGGATTGGGAGAAGGCCGCAGCATCATGTCGGCGGCGCTGGCCAGCGAGCGGTGGGAGCTGCGCAAGGTGTGCGACCTGAACGAGGAGCTGTGCCGCTCGCGGGAGAAGGAGTTCGGCTTCACCGCCTGGACGACGAGCTACGACGAGCTGCTGAACGATCCGGAGATCGAAGCGATCGCCATTTACACGCCGGACCAGCTTCACCTGAAGCATGTCAAGATGGCGCTGGAGGCGGGCAAGCACGTCATCTGCACGAAGCCGCTGCTGCCGTCGCTGGACGGGGCGGCCGAGCTGCTGGAGGCGCAGAAGCGGAGCGGGAAGCATGTGTTCGTCGGTCAGAGCACCCGATATTTCGAGCCGATGAAGCGGCAGCGGCAGGACTTCGAGGCGGGCAAGCACGGCGACATCCATACGGTGGAGGCGCACTACATTACGGACGGTCGCTGGTTCCTCGAGAAGGATTGGAGCCGTCAAAAAGGATTCAGCTGGATGTACGGCTTCATGATCCATGCGGTCGATCTGGTGCGCTGGTATTTGCCCGAAGTGACGGAAGTCATGGGGTTCGGCCTGAACAGCGAGGCGAACCGCGGCTACGGCGTCGATTCGTGGGACACGATGCGGTTCCTGCTGCGGGACGGCGACGGTCGCATCGGCCAGGTGTCCGGCTCGTACACGCTGCCGACGCTCGGCCAAAGCGTGGAACCGTCGATCGGCTGCGTCATCCGCGGCTCGGCGGGCACGACGCGCGGAGAATATTCGAACCTGGTCTACCATACCCACTTTGCGGGCGAACAGCCGGCAACGGCGGAGATGGAGCACCTGCACGACTACTTCTTCCGCTTCGAGGGCAAAAGCCATCATGCCGGCGAGTATCAGAACTACATCGAGCATTTCGCCGAATGCTTGGACGAGGGCCGCACGCCGCTGCCGGACGCGAACGAGGCGATTCGCACGCTGGCCGTAATGGTGGCGATGGAGCGCAGCATCCGCGAAGGCGGACGCATCGTCCGCATCCAGGACGTCCTCGACGAATACCTGGAGCCGAGCCGATGAAGCTCTGGTACGACAAGCCCGCCCGTCTGTGGACCGAGGCGCTGCCGCTCGGCAATGGGCGGATCGGCGCCATGGCGTTTGGAGGCGTGGACCGGGAACGGCTCGCGTTGAACGAGGATTCGCTCTGGTCCGGATTTCCTCGGGATTGGAACAATCCATTGGCGAAGGAGGCGCTCCCGCGCATTCGCCGGCTCATCGATGCCGGCGAGCACGAGGAAGCCGAGCGGCTCAGCCGGGAAGCGATGATGGGGCCGTATACCCAAACGTACATGCCGCTGGGCGACTTGTGGCTGAACTTTTATCACGGCAACCGGACGGAGGCATACCGGCGGGAGCTCGATCTGGCCGAAGGGATCGCTCGGGTGAGCTACCGGATCGGATCGGCGGAATACGTTCGCGAGACGTTCGTTTCGTACCCGGATCAGGTGCTCGTCGTCCGCCTCGCGGCGAGCCGTCCGGGAATGCTGAGCTTCAAAGCGGCGCTGAGCAGTCCGCTGCGCTCCCGGCTCGAGGCCGAGGATGCCGCACTGGTGCTGAGAGGCCGCTGCCCGGAAAATGTCGCACCCAACTATTACGCGACAGACGAGCCGGTACAGTACGGGGACGAGGAAACGAGCAAAGCAATCCGATTCGAAGCGAGGCTGCGCGTTCGTGCGGATGCCGGAGCGGCCGTCTCGTACGACGCGGACGGCCTGCGAGTGGAAAGGGCGACGGAGGCGGTGCTGCTGCTGTCCGCCGCTTCGAGCTTTAACGGGTTCGACCGCGAGCCGGATCCGCGGACGGAGGGCCGCGACCCGGGCTTGGCGGCGGCCGAATGCCTGGACCGCGCCGCGGACATCCCGTACGGGCGACTGCTCCTTCGGCACCGGGAGGATCACGGCGCGCTGTTCGGCCGGGTCGACTTCCGCTTGCTCGGGAACGGGGCTGAAGGTGGTGCTTCAAGCGGAAGGTCCGGACCGGAGGAGACGGATTCGGCAGCCGCTCCCGGCGGCGCCGATCTGCCGACGGACCGGCTCATTGCCGAGCGCGGAGGAAGCGATCCGCGCCTGATCGAGCTGCTGTTCCAGTACGGCCGCTACCTGATGATCGCCGGATCGCGGCCGGGCACGCAGCCGTTGAACCTTCAAGGCATCTGGAGCCATGAGGTCCGGCCGGTGTGGAGCTGCAACTATACCTTGAACATCAATGCCCAGATGAATTACTGGCCGGCGGAGACGTGCAACCTGGGCGAATGCCACGAGCCGCTGCTTCGGTTCATCGGCGAGCTGGCCGAGAACGGAGCTGCGACCGCAGCCGTGAATTACGGCTGCCGGGGCTGGACGGCGCATCACAATTCCGATCTGTGGCGGCAGTCCGCGCCGCCGGGAGATTACGGACACGGCAATCCGCTGTGGGCGAACTGGCCGATGGGCGGCGTATGGCTGTGTCAGCATCTATGGGAGCATTACGCCTTCGGAGGGGACGAGGGCTATTTGTGGGAGGTTGCCTACCCGGTCATGCGGGAAGCGGCGCTGTTCTGTCTGGATTGGCTGATCGAAGACGGCGACGGCCGCCTGATCACGTCCCCCTCGACCTCCCCGGAGCATCGGTTCGTGACGCCGGACGGCCGGGCCAACGCGCTCAGCACGGCATCGACGATGGATTTATTGCTCATACGCGAGCTGTTCGGCCATTGTTTGGAGGCGGCGGAGCTGCTGGGGCAGGAGTCGGCATTCGAACAGCGGATGCGGGAGGCGCTCGGCAAGCTGCCGCCGGTGCGGATCGGCAGGCATGGACAGCTGCAGGAGTGGTTGGAAGATTACGAGGACGAAGACGTTCACCACCGCCATGTGTCTCATTTGTACGGAGTTTTCCCGGGAAATGAATGGAAGACGGAGGACGACTCTTCTGAGATGATACAGGCGGCCTGCGTCGCATTGGAACGCCGGGGCGATGTCGGCACCGGTTGGAGCCTGGCGTGGAAAACGGCGCTCTGGGCCCGGCTGCGCGACGGGGATCGAGCCCTGCGGCTGATCGGCCGGCTGCTGACGCCAGCGGAGGACGATGGCGGCTATAACTTCGTCGGAGGCGGCGTGTACCCGAACCTCTTCGACGCGCATCCGCCGTTCCAGATCGACGGCAATTTCGGCATTACCGCGGCCATCGCCGAAATGCTGCTGCAATCGCACGCCGGAGAACTGGAGCTTCTGCCCGCGCTGCCGTCCTCGTGGCCGAACGGCAGCCTGCGCGGCCTGCGCGCCCGGGGCGGCTTCACGGTTAGCCTGATCTGGTCGGCCGGCAAGCTGCTTGGCGGGGAGATCATTTCCGCGCTTGGAGGCTTGTGCCGCCTGCGGACCGATGCCGAGTTGGACGTTGCGGACGAGGAGGACCGATCGATTGCGGCGGAGCGATCGGCGACCGGTTCGTTATCGTTCCCGACGCAGCCGGGACGAACATACCGGCTGACCGCGAAGTAACTTCGCGCGGCCGTCATGCCAGTCTGGGATTGCACTTCGTGCGGCAGGGCTGTTTCTTGGCCCGTTATCCCCGCAACTCAGGAGATCCGGCTTGACGTTTTTCCTGACGGAAGGGGATTTCGAAGCTGCTAACGAATCTGTACATTCTTATTTCCCGAAAATGCAGCGGTTGTCCGTTTTAACGAAACAGAAAGCTCTTATCGGCCCGAAATCGTCGAAAAAACGGCAATCATCCGCTCCATAAGGTTTTCTGGATTCGTTACATTTTGCAAATCGATGATTTTGTCCGAATAGCGTCGCTCAGATTCGTTGCCGATCGCAGCGCCCGGTGATCGCCTCGCTACAGCCGATTCATCTTCCGAAAGCGCGAAGGATTGACGTTCATCTTCCGGGTGAAAATGCGGCTGAAATAAAAGCCGTTCTCGTAGCCGCACTGCCTGGCGATCTCGTCGAGCGTCAGCCGGGTCTCGAGCAGCAGCGAGCGCGCTTTGGTCAGCCGCAGCGAGGTGGCGAAGTCGATCGGGCTCTGGCCCCAGGCCGCCTGGAACCGGCGAGTGAACTGCACGGCGCTGAGCCCGTGGCGGTCGCTGAAATCGCGCAGCCGCAGCGATTCGAACGCATGGCGGCGAATCCACTGCTCCGCTTCCGCCATGAGCGCGTCCGCTTGCGGTTCGTCGCTTCGCTCCACGAGCCCCTCGATGCAGACGAGCTGCCACAAGTCCCGGAACATCGCTTGCGCCACGGCGAGCCGCCGGGGCTCTTCGGCGTTCTCGAAGCGCTGCAGGTAGGCGTAAGCGGAAGACAGCCGCGCATGATCCCGAACGGCGACGGCTCCGCACGGGCGGGGAGGCGACCATGCCGGATCCGCCTCGGCCTGCCGCTCCGGCGTCCAGGGAACCGGAACCCAACGGAACCGGTAGAAATGGAACGTCAGCGGGCGGACGACTTCCCGTCGGAACTCCGTCTCCGGCGGGCAGAACACGAGATCCCCGAACCCTGCCTCTCCTTCCGATTGCCCGATCCGATAGCGGAACTCTCCGTCGGTCACGGCGAACAGCACCCACTCCCCGTACGTGTCGCAGGCCAGCTCGAACTCCTTTTTCCGCTGCCAAAAAACGTTCGAGACCGCCGCCGGCTCGAAGCTCCAATCGCTTGCCATCGTTCCCAAACTCCTCCGAATGAAATTATGTATATATTCTACAGCAACTCCATGCTTTAAAAAACCGGATCTTTTGATAGCATGGAAATGAATAGGAGTCCATTTAGAGGGTTGAAAATGAAGACAGGTAGAGGAGCGAGACGATGAGGGAAGAGAAGGTCCGTTCGGAGCCGAATATTCGGCTTTTCTGAACGCGGACAAGCACGAAGCCGAGCGAACTAACCCGAACCAAAGGCAGCGATAACCCAAATCCCGCATACGATGAATATGGATGCGACGAGTCTTCTGCCAACGTGCCGCTCCTTTAACAATGTTAAACCGAGAATGGTGCCGAAAACAATGCCGACCTCGCGCATTGGGGCAATGTTTGAGACAGGAGCCTGATTCATGGCGTACAAAAACAAAAGATAGGATCCAGGCGAAAGGATAGCGCCGATAAGAAGGACTGTCCGGTATTTCTGCCAAGATCTCCGAATTCGCTCAAAGGGCATAACGGAGCGCGTAATGCCAAGCATAAATCCGATGTTTGCAATGCCAAGCAGAGATAGCGGCGAGAGGTAATGCAAAAACAGCTTATCGATCAGCGTATACCCCGTCGTACACAGCCCTACCGATATCGCCAGGAAAACCGGTTTAAACCTAAGCCCTGCAGACTGAACGCCAGGGAACCACCCGCTCATGACGATAAATCCGAATATCATGGAGATGATCCCCAGCCATCCCATTGCATGTAGAGACTCCGAGAGAAAGATTACGCCCAGCACCGGGGTGAGCACTGTCGACGTGCCTCTCATGATCGGGTACACCTGAGATAGATCGCCTTGTTTGTATGTTTGGGTCAAGAGGATGGCATACAATGCTTGTATCCCCATAGATAATATTGCAAGTACGATTCCCTTCCACGGGAGCCCCACCCGCGAGATTTCCAGACAAGCATAAACGAGGAGAACTGCGTTGCTCGGAACTAGAATGATCCATAAAAATGCCGCTTTATCTTCATTTTTTTTGGCAAGAAAGTTCCATATAGCATGGGCTAGGCCGGAACATAGGACAAGCACCAACGAAATGGATAACAACCCCATCTCCTCCTATTCAGAATGTGAATCGAGTGCGACGAAGGATCAGATTCCGGGAGCCGTCATCGAATCTTACCCGGGTCTCAAATTCACGTTCTCCTTCGAACATCCGAATGCTACGCACTCCATGGGAAAGCCTTCCCGCCTGAAAACGTTATAGCCGGTCGCCCGTCTCTTCCCATGACTGATTCTTATTAGTTCGCAAACAAACCGTCCGGCAGCTTGGCTTCCCACGTACCGGGTACGGGCAATCCTAGCACGTGAACAACGACAGCCGCCGTGTCGATGATTCATGCCGCATTGCATTGTCGCTCCGGGCTTGACCCCGGGGCCGGTACAGCCCCAGAAAATCGTCTTAGCCAGCGGATAATCGCTCCCATGTTTCCGTGCATCCTCTCCTGATTTACGCGAATCGGTGTCCGCCATTTCTCGCGAATTTCCCCGTGCGGGTAACTGTCTGGTTAAGCAGACAGATTCTTTACCGCAGGCATTAGCTCCAAGCATTCCCAATCTTATTCCTCTATAAAGGTGATTGTCAACATAAAACAACATAAATCAATTAATAACACAAACATTTATTGGGATTTTCTTGAAAATCTGCAACCGGTCCGCTACACTATTGCTATAAGTAATTAGGCCAGTGAAAATTCGGAGGGGAAAACATCGTGTCTCTCATCGGCGAAGAACGGAAGAAAATGATTCTCGAGCTGCTGAACAGCAAAGGGAACGTCACGACGGCGGAACTGGTTCGCCAGCTGGACGTGTCCAAGGAGTCGGTGCGCCGATATATGGACGAGTTGGAGAGCGAAGGGAAGCTGAAGAAAGTATACGGCGGCGCAATCAAGCCCGAGGGTACCCGCGAGGAGCCGCCTCACCTGGAACGGATGGAGCTGCATCGGGAAGAGAAGGACCGGGTCGCCCGGCGAGCTGCGGAGCTCGTCCGGGACGGCGAGGTGATATTTCTGGATGAGGGCACGACGCCGCTATGCATGATTCCGTATTTGCAGCAGCGCGGACTTACTATACTGACGAACTCGTTCCCTGCGGCTTCGCTGCTGATCGATCGGCTCAATCAAGGACGATTCGACGGGCGTGTCGTATTTCTAGGCGGGGAAATTCACGCCAAGCACGCCCGTTGTACGGGGGTGATGACAGTGGAATGGATGGATCGCCATTATGTCGACAAGGCTTTTATCTCGATCGACGGACTTGATCCGGACTCGGGACTTACGAGCATGAACGACGGGAAGGCGGAGCTTTCCCGCAAAGCTATCGCGCATGCAGCAGAGCCGGTCGTCATTGCGGACGCTTCCAAGCTGGGGGTGCGCTTCTCGTATAAAATCGGCGAACTGCGGGACATTGCCTGCGTCGTATGCGATCAGCCCCCTCCGGCGGATTGGAAGTGCTTGCTCGAGCAGCAAGCGATTCGCTGGCGGACTGCTGCGGATTAAGGTTGTGATTCAAGTTCCAAATATCGGCTATAATCTTCCAAAATGTTTGGGCGCTGAATCCGGTTGTATGCTTTCTGACGTCCCGCTCTGAAGGAAGTATGGGTGCCTGAATCTTGTTGGTTGCTCCCCTGCCGTCGACGAGTTTATAACAAAAGTACAGTTCGGGACAATGCAATCGTCCGGGGACTTACTTCGTAAATTCGTCAATGAAAGGACAAGAGGACATGACAAGCGGATTGCAATACGAGCCTATGCAATTGAAGAGAACCGTCATTAACCGCTGGCTCACCAGCGGCATCTTCGAAACGAAGATGAAGTTCGTTCCTATGACGATGGAAGGCAATATCAACGACTGGCTTATCAAAGGGTTCTCTATTCATGAAAATCCTTGCCGGAAGGAGTTCGTAACGAACCGCAGAAGCCATGTGCCGGACAAGATCGATATCGAACGGGCGCTTCCGGGCTCCACTCTGGCGCTGCGAGGCGAGGAGAAGCCGTGGGAGGTATACTTCCCTTGGGGGAATCCGCGTGTAGAGTGGTCGGGGTTCTGGTTCGTTCCTACACATTTGTGCACTTATGCCGTCACCGGCGTCGTCGCTTCGTCCGCACATCAGGCCAAACTGATTTTGAGAACGTGCGGAGGATTGACGTTATGGCTGAACGGCAGTTTGGTGACCGATTTTGCTCCGTTTACACGCAACGTCGAGCAGGAGACAGAGCTGACGGTTGAGCTGCAGAAAGGCTTGAATGAATTGGTCATATGCTGCGAGGACCTGGCGGAGCGGGACACACAGTATTATTTCAATATCGAATACGAAGGGCCGGAAGCCATACGAATCCGGGTTCCGTTGGACCTGGGCACCTCGGCGGAAGACGTAAAAGCGGTGGAGCGGGCACTGGAAGATGCCTATTTTCCCAAGGATGTTGTAACTTCAGGCGATGTGAAGTTGATGGTGGCAAATCCTCTGAAGGAACGGCTTAGCTTCAACATCATACATGGCAGATCGTTTGATGGCAATGTGAGAAAGGTAGTGATGCTAGGACAAGGTGCTGCCGAAATAAATCTGGGGAAAGTATCGGGCTACGAAATGGGTTTTACGGTTTTGGGCTTCCAAACGAAGGTCGGTTCAGTCAACATTTCGAAGCTCGCTGCGTTGCAGCTGTTTCCACAGGCATACGGGGAAATTCAGGCGAATACGATCGAAGAGCGTAAACAGCTAGCTTTATCCTGCATAGCCGATCATGGAGGACCGAGCATTCATACAGCGATCGCGCAACTCAAAACTGGACGCGATGTTAGAGCAGCTAAAGCGATGATCAGGCAGGGTATCCGGGGAATCAACGAGCGCAGAGACTGCAGTGATTTCTATTTGATCGGCTTGTTCAAGCTATGGAAGGAATACCGTCATACGGAGCTGTTCGAGCCTGACTTCTGGGAGGAGCTCAAAAGCTGCGTCCTGAATTTCCGCTATTGGATTGACGAGCCCGGAGACGATGTCATGTGGTTTTTCAGCGAAAATCACTCCCTGTTGTTCCATGCATGCGAATTACTCGGTGGCCAGCTGTTTTCTGAGGAAACCTTTACAAACAGCGGCGAGAGCGGCTTGATTCATCGACAAAAGGGCGAAGAACGGTTGGCCCAATGGTTCGAGCGCTTCTTTGCCGAAGGATTGACGGAATGGAATTCTAGCACTTATATTCCGATCGACGTCGTCGGGCTATTGCATATTTACGATTTGGCCGAATCCGAAAAGCTTCGGGCTATGGCGAAGCAAGCGATGGATTTGCTCTATGGCTATATTGCAATCAACTCTCATCAAGGATTTGTCGCCTCCACCTTCGGACGGTCAAACGAGAAAGAAATCAAAGGGCATTATATCGTCGGAACGACTTCCCTATGCTGGATCGGCTATGGAGTTGGCAATGTGAACAGTTACGCAACAAGCAACGTTATTTTGTGCCTAACCGATTATGCGCCGCCTAAGACGTACGAGTCCTACTTAAAAGTGGACGTAAATGAAGAACTCATCTTTAAAAATGAGCAAGGCAAAGATGGATACGCCAAGCTGTACATGTATAAAAGAGCCGGATATGCGATGTCCTCTATTTATAATTTCCGACCCGGGCTCCCGGGTTATCAAGAACATGTCGTTGAAGCCTTCTTTACGCCGGAAGCGCAGGTATGGGTCAATCATCCCGGCGAGCGCAATTGCTTCGGAACAGGTCGTCCAAGCTTTTGGGCCGGAAACGGGTACCTGCCTAAAGTGGCCCAATACAAAGGGTTAAGCATACTGATGTACCGAATTGATCCTAAGCATAGCGTCGATTTTACTCACGCCTATTTTCCGGTTGCGGAGTTCGACCGAACCGAGCAGGCAGGAGGATGGCATTTCGCCGAGAAAAACGGCGCTTATATTGCCGTATACGCACAGAACGGAAGTGAGCTTATGCAAACTGGTCCCGACAGGGGCCGGGAGCTGCGCTCGGAAGGATACGATAACGTATGGCTTTTGCGGGCGTCGGATCGATGGGAGAGCGGCTCCTTTGAGCAATTTATGAATGATGTATGCGCCATGGAACGGAAGGTCTTCTCGCCCTACGAGGTATCCATTGCAGACCGGAAGTATGGCAGCCTTCACATGCCGTGGGAAGGGCATCTCTCGGTCAACGGCATGGAACAAACCGAGCATTTCGGCGGCGTGGAAGGGCGTATCGAACGGATTACATCTACGTGAAGGTATGCGACGAATGGAGCCGAAGGAAGGAGATTGCTTAAATGATGAATTCAGGTGAGGTGTTTTTGCCGGCTTTATCCCCTGAAAGTGTAGGTATTCCTTCTTCGGCGATTCTTAACTTTCTTGAGAGAATCGACAGGGAACAATTATGTATGCATGGGTTCTTATTATTGAGGAGAGGGCAAATAGCTGCTGAAGGCTACTGGGTTGATGACGAAAGCAGCCGAATGGTTCCTTGATGAGTATACAGGATTTGCAAGTGGTCTTATGACAGATCGATATATGGGAAATCAAAATGAGAAACAAAGGAGGGGGTTGCGATGATTGCAGTAGATCGCAAATCATTGCCTCAGGTGCTTGGGGAAGGAGGCATTTTTGCTTATTCCGGCTGGGACGGAGAGACTTGTGCACGCGCGGAGTTCGTTGGAACATGGGGGAAAGAGCGCTTATCCTTGCTGGTTCACACCCCATTGCGCAGGAAGCTAATTGTCCCTTTGCGGGAAGAGGCCAAGCTCCGATTTGTCACCGGCGATGTTTGTGTTTTCGAAGACGGGGTAAGCGAGACAAAGCTTGTGTTTACCGCATGGCATACAATCATCGGCGAAAGTTCAGCGGCGGAAGAGACCGGGCTTTTCGAGGAAGGCGGCCTTGAAGACAGCGTCATGCGCAAGGACGGCTTTCAGATCTCGTACGATCAAGTGAAAGGGGATGTTGTCGTCCTGCTCCAGGCGAACAATCGATTCGCTTTAGCTTTTGGAAACTCGGCTGAAGAAGCCTGTTATCGCGCGCGCGAGGGGATTCGGTCCGACATCGATTCTGCAATCGGGAGCCGATTGCAAATTTACTCTCTCGTACCGCAATTGGCATCGACTCGGCGCACAGAGCTGCTGAATAAATGTGTCAGTGTCATGAAGGTCAATACGATGGCGCCAGAAGGAGCAAGAAAGCGCTTTTGGTCCACGCCGGATCGAGTACCGCATAAAGATATGTGGCTCTGGGACACCGTATTTCACTCCCTTGCCATGAATAAACTTTCCCCTTTCCTTTCATGGGAGTGCTTGGCAAGCATGCTGGAGTCACAGTTGGATGATGGGATGCTGCCTCATCAGATTTCAGTGCATGGCAGTCGTTCTTCCCTTACTCAGCCTCCTATTATGGCATGGGGAGTTTGGCAAAACTATCAATACCATAAGCAAAAAGTTCTGTTGGAACAAGCATTGCCGCGGTTGGAAGCGTACTTGCAATGGAATTTGAATCATCGCGACTCGAACGGGAATGGGCTTTTGGAGTGGGAGATCGAAGGAGATGTAAATTGTCGTTCCGGCGAATCGGGGATGGACAATTCCAGCCGATTCGACGAGGCGTGCAAGCTGGACGCTGTCGATTTTAACGTGTTTATGGCACAGGACATGGCTTGTACAGCGGCAATCTGCCGAGAGTTGGGAATTGCGGACAAGACCCTATTCTGGGAAAGGTCGGCTCAAACAATGGAAAGCCAAATCTTAGAAAACCTTTGGGATAAAGAAGACGGCTTTTTCTACGACCGCAAATTCGATCGGACTTTTTCCAAGGTAAAGGCTGTCAGTGGTTTTCTTCCCTTGCTGCTTGATGGCATTCGCGAGGAGCAAATAGATCGACTGGTCGACATGATGAAGGACAAGAGGCATTTTCTTACGAAATATCCTTTACCCAGTATCGCGATCTCGGATTCGACGTGGTCGACCGATATGTGGAGAGGTCCGGTATGGATCAATTTGAATTATTTGATTATTCTCGGCCTTAGAAAGCATCAGCGTCATGGAGAAGCTCACATCCTGCAGGAGCGCACGGTGGAACTGGTCCAAAACTATTATGAACAATACGGCGTCACGTTCGAATATTACGATTCTAAAGACGAGCTTCCCCCGGTTGCTTGCGATCGCAAGGGCCCTCGGCGATTGCCGTACGATATACGGAACAAATACGATTCGATTCGGGACTATCATTGGACGGCCGCGCTTACGGCCTGTCTGATATGGCCGGATTCCCAATAAGGAGAGACATTCTAATTAGCGTCCGATAAGATCGTTTTTCACCCCCGACCGAATGAGGTCGGGTTTTCTGCATGTCTGGAGAGCTGAGAGTCTCTCTGCCGATTCGGAGTTATTTTGGTACAATAAATGCGTAGCCCCAAGTTTGACAGCAGCCCCACGAAATATCCAGAACCCCATAAGATCAAGAACCATGCTTCGAATAAATATAGAAAGAAATCTATTTATTCAGAGGCAAATGCTTAGTAGAATACTTCTTAATTTTGCGAGAATAATCGTATGATATAAAATAAATATAATTGTATTCGCTTTCAATAATGCTCGAAACGGGAGAGATGCGGTTTGAAGAAAAGTTGGTACAAAAGAATGCTTTTTTCCTATGCGAAGGCGTTATACACAACAATTTCCATTATTCTCTTGCTATCCTGTTTCGTCATCAGCGAGGTTTCGTTCCGGGGAACCGAAAAGGCAAACCGCGTCTCCGCCTCCTATGTCTCCGATTCCATCGAGCAATCTCTTAAAGAAGCCGAACGGGTTGTGCTGGTGCAACTTGAGGACAACCAAGCTTTTCAAGATTTTTTCGAGCCTTCCTCCTCATCGAATTCTCGTTTGATCAACTATGAAGCATCCAGCGAAATACGGCAAATCATGAAGGATGTTCCTGTTATTTACTCCATCTGTCTTTACAGGGCGAGCGACAATTCCGTCCTGACGCAGGATCGGTATCAACAGCTGCCGTTCTTTTCGGACCACGAGTTCATGTCGCAATCGATTCGGTCGGCGCCGGAGGATCATTGGTCCGAAGCGCGGTTTTATCCGGAGTATCTAAACGGGGGAAAAGATAAGAAAGTGATTTCCATTGTGAAAAAAGCACCGATTCCGCTTGGCAGTCAGGGCGTTGTCGTCATCAATGTTTCGCTCGATTCGCTCCTGTCCGTCGCCAACGACATGATCAACCCGGACATTATGTTCATGGTTATACACAGCGGCGATCAAACGATGATGTACCCATCCCGTAAGAGCCTTCCAAACCAACGGGATATTCTGACCCGAATCGATTCGCCCTATGCAAGTATGCAATTCGAGAGCGGGATCACGGGAGGCTGGTTCTTCAAATGGATGCATGTGATCTCTCGAGGCTGGGTTGCCCTTGGCGTTGCCGCCATTCTGTTCAGCCTCATGTCTCTCGTTTATATCACGAGAAGAAACTACCGTCCCATCGAGCAAATCTTGGGACAGATACAGACTTGGGTCGGTAAGAATGAGTCGAAAGGAACCGAAGACGACGAATTCGCTTTTATCAGCACCGTGCTGGAAAATGTCATCGATCAGAATCTGTCCTATGAAAAACAGAGCCGTCAGGATCTTCCCGTACGCCGGAAGCAGTTCTTCATGGATCTGATCGCCGGCGACCCGTCTCTTACGGAATCGGCATTGCGAGCCAATCTGTCGAAGTTCAATATCAGCTTGTCGAAGGAATCAGCCGAAACTCTCCCTATTCGCTCCGCAATTGTGGAAATGGACGGTTACCTGGACTTTCAGGCCAAATATAACACGAAGGATCAAAATTTGCTGCGATTCTCGCTGACGAACGTACTGCATGAGTTTTTCGATCGTCATCATTACACTCTCTGGCCGGAGTGGATAGAAGCTAACCGGCTTACGGTGCTGCTCGTGAGCCATTCCCCTGACCAGGCGGATCAGGAGATCTGGGAGAAATTCCGCACATGGGTCGCCGTTCACTTGAGGTTTTCCGTCACGCTCGGAATCGGAGGCCAAGCGAATTCGTGGCGGGAAATTCCAGCCTCCTTTGCTCAAGCGGCAATGGCGCTTCATTACAAATGCTCGCTAGGAATGAATCGGTTGATCCGGCATGAGGAACTGAGCGCGCGGCAAAGCGGCGATTTATCGCGATATTACGCCAGAATCGGCTCCATCATTGACGAGTTTCGCATGTTTAAATCCGATTGGGAAGCGCAACTTGACGAATTGTTCCGCCATTTGGAAACCGACTTATTCAATAAAGAAGAGATCCGGCATTTGTTCGTCTTTATGCTTCGCTCATTTCAACGCATGATCGACACCATGCCCGAGGAGATCCGGGAGTATTGGCAGTCTGCGCAAGTGAATTTAACCGAGCTTATGGAGCTTGAGACGCTCGAGGCGATGCTGCCGCCTCTATCGTCCAGTTTGAAGCGGATGCTCAAGTTCTCTATCGATTATCGCCAGGCGAATGCGAATCGCCAGCTTCTCTCCGAGATCCGGAATTACATCGAGGACCATTACGATTCTCCGGATTTGTCTCTGGATCACATAGGGGACAAATTTCGTATCAACGGGAAATATTCCAGTCAACTCTTTAAGCAGCAATTCGGCATGACGTTTGTTGATTTTCTGATCAATCTGCGGATGGACCATGCCAAACGGATGTTGCTCGACACCGAGGATTCGATAAACGATATTGCGCTGAAAGTCGGCTATCTCCATCCGATTTCATTCGGGCGCGCCTTCAAGCGGGCGACTGGCGTTACGCCAAGCGATTATCGCAAATATATGCGCAATCCGGATATTGAAGAATCCGCAGAATAACTGGAAAATCATGCGCCGCTAACGGGATCTGCCGAAATGTTGGGTCACTGAATCCGGTTGTGTACTTTCTGTCGCCTCGTTCTGATGAAGGTTGGGTGCCTGAATCTTGTAGATTGCTCGGCTGCCATTGGCGAGTTTATAACTAAAGCACAGTCCGGAACATCGCCGCGAGTAACCGCAACCGGCTATCTGGCGGCCGCCGTGCTATTACCTTCAGAAAGGGTAGATGATGTTGAAGCGGAAAGGAAAAGGGTTACAGGCGCTTGCACTTGCAGCGGTCATGGCGACAGTCGCAGTTAGCGCGGGGTGTTCAAGCGATGAGAATGCAGAGCAATCGAGCCAAGCCAGCTCCGATGCCGGCGCCACGGCCAGTGCTTCTGCTAGCGCCCCTGCATCCACTGCATCGAAAGAGAAGGTCACTCTTAAGGTGGAGGTTTTCGATAGGGGTAATGCTCCGGCTGGTTTGACAGTGACTGACAACGCCGGGACCCGGTATGCCCAGAAAAACTTTGGAGATCCGAACAACATTAAATTGGAATTCGTTCCAGTCCCTCGAAGTCAGGAAGTCGATAAGCTGAATGTGTTAATGGCCAGCGGCAATGCCCCGGATATCGTCTTCACGTATGACGAGGGAGTCGCTCATAAGTATATGCAGCAAGGCGGGCTTACGGATGTTGGCAGCTTGATCGATCAGTATGGCCCGAATCTCAAGTCCTATCTTGGCGCCGACACGCTGGCATATGGCCTGTGGGATAACAAGCAACTCTCCATTCCGGCCAAGCGGGCGTTTACGGGAATGACATCGTATATGATCCGTCAAGACTGGCTCGACAAGTTGGGGCTTGCCGTTCCTGCAACGACGGAGGAGACTTATCAAGCATTGAAAGGGTTTAAAGACAAGCAGCTCGGCGGTCAGGGAACGATTCCGCTCGGCCTTGCGCTGCACGAAGACGAATACATTCCGCTGGTTATGGGGTTGATCAAGGAGAGCCCGACGGAAGAAGATTACTATACCAAAATGCAAAGACTCGGCGTGCACGAATATCCGATTCTGTTCGATGGACACAAGGACGCTATCCGAACATTAAACCAATGGTACAATGAAGGTCTGATCAGCCCGGATTTCGGTCTGGACAAAGATCAGAAGGTACGAAAGGAGGGCGTCTCGACCGGAAAAGTCGGCATGTATAGCGAGCAAGCCTCTCAAAGCTTTGAAGGAGGCGATTCCGGGGAACAGGCCACGCTGGCGAAGAATGTTCCCGGCGGAACGGTTACTCCGGTCGATCCGTTCACGAACGATGCAGGCAAGCACGTGAAGGAACTCAATCCTCCGACAGGCGCGTACTTGATGATACCGAAGACGAGCAAGGCCGCGGCACAAGCGGTGCAATATCTGGACTGGCTGGTTCAGTCGAACAACCTGTTCTACTATAAATTTAATGGTCCGGAAGGAACAGGGTATCAAATGCAAGACGGCATTCCGGTCCAGATCAAGCAGTCGGATATTAAGCCCGAGAATAATGTATTCAACAGTTCGGATATGACCATAATCAGCAACGGTCTCGAACTCGGATCGACAGATTTGAATATCAAATATCTCGAACAAAGCTATGATCCTTCCTATACCGCCAGGGCGGATGCGGCCTTCAAACTGTCCATAACGGATGCGCAGCCGATTCACTATTTCCCGAAGCCGATCGATGCCGAATCGAAGTACGCCCAAGTGCTGAAGGGGAAATACGAGGAACTTCTGGTCAAATCGATCATGGCCAAGCCGGCCGATTTCGATAAAACCTATGATGATCTGTTTAAACAGTACATGGCAAGCGGCGGTTCAGAGATCCAGAAAGAAAGAGAAGCAGCTTATAAGGCGATGAAGCCTTAATTTCACATGACTGAAAGCCGCACGGTCCGCGGAATATTTCGCGGACCGTCGGCGTGAAAGGAGGAATGGCGAATGAGCACCGGCTCATACATCAGAAGGTTTTGGCAATTGTACGCAATGCTGCTTCTTCCGGTTAGCTTTTTTGCCTTGTTCAAATACGGCCCCATGTACGGTGTGACGATCGCGTTCAAAGATTACAACATCTTCCAGGGGATATGGCAAAGCCCGTGGAACGGGACCGAAACGTTTCGAGAGATTTTCGATATGCAAACCTTCAAGACGGCGCTCCGAAACACGTTCCTGCTGAACTTTCTGGATCTCGCCGTTTCGTTTCCGGCGCCGATCATCCTGGCGCTCATGCTGAACGAGGTTCGTCAGATGCGGGTCAAGAGAGTATTCCAGACGGTGATGTACTTTCCGCATTTCATCTCTTGGGTTATCATCGGAGGGTTATTCTTACAAATTTTTGCGACCAACAGCGGAATCATCAACCAGATGCTGAACCATGCCGGATTCCAGTCGATCCCGTTCCTGTCGAACAAATACTGGTGGTTGGCCACTTACCTGGTCGCCGGGGTGTGGCAGAGCGTCGGTTGGGGAACGATCATTTATTTGGCTGCATTAACCGGCATCAACAAGGAGCTTTACGAAGCGGCCGAGACGGACGGCGCCGGAAGGATGAAGAGAATGTGGCACATCACGCTGCCGGGCATTCGGCCCACTATTCTCATGCTGCTCATTCTGGCGATTGGCGAGATGCCGAGGATCGGCTTCGAGCGGCCGTTTGTTCTCGGAAATTCAATGGTAAGCGATTTCTCCGAGGTGCTCAGCACCTTCGTATACAAAATCGGTCTGCAGACCGGAGAGTTCTCCATCGCGACCGCGGTAGGTCTGTTTCAGTCCGTCATCGCGCTGGTCTTCTTGCTCGGCGCTAATACGATTACCAGAAAATTTGCAGATCAAAGCATCGTTTGACCTGCATTCGAAAGGAGACTGGACCATGAAGCAGAAGAATGCGGGGCGATTGTTCGAATCGCTCAATATTACGCTTCTGTTTATATTGGCTGTGCTATGTCTGGCGCCTCTGCTGCATATCGTCTCCCTGTCGCTCAGCTCGGGCACGGAAATAACGTCAGGACGCGTAACCATCTTTCCGCGAGGGTTCAATATCGAATCTTATCAGCAGATGCTGCAGGACGTCAGCATGTTTCGGTCGCTTCTGTTTACCGTCGTGCTGACGGTTACGTTCACCGTCCTGTGCATGCTCATGACGATTTTGGCCGCATATCCGTTGACCAAGAAGGGCTTGAAGGGAAGGAAGTTCATCCTGTACTTCATCGTGCTGACGATGTATTTTGGCGGCGGTGTCATACCCGACTACATGCTGACCAAAGGGCTGCATCTGCTCAATTCGATGTGGGCGCTCATTCTGCCTGGACTTATCAGTCCGTTCTATATGATCATCATGATGTCGTTCTTCCGTTCAATCCCTCAGGGGCTGGAAGAAGCGGCGGAAATTGATGGCGCTTCCTTCAATGGCATTCTTATGCGGATTATTCTTCCGCTGTCGGTTCCCGTACTCGTGACGTTAAGTTTGTTTTATGCGGTCGGCCGATGGAACGGATTCTCGGACTCGCTGTATTACATTACGGATCCGAAGCTTTATCCGCTGCAATTGAAATTGTATCAGATCGTCATGAACAGCATGTTGGTCGGTCAGGATGCGGCGGAACGGTTGTCGCAGCTGGAGAATCCTATTCTCCCGGAAAGTTTGAAGGCAGCAAGCATCATCTTTTCCATCGTCCCGATCGTAATCGTCTATCCATGGCTGCAGAAGTATTTCGTTACGGGAACGATGCTCGGATCGGTTAAAGAGTGAAGAAGGGGTTTCCAGCGGCATATTTGGCAAGCGACATATGAAATTTAATGCGGGATTAAGAGGTGGCATGTGTGAAGAAGAGACTGCAGTTTCGAGGTGACCATAGCTTTACGATCGTACAGTTCACCGATCTTCATTGGAAAACAGGAGACGAAATGGATAGGCGGACACGGGACTTGATGGAAGCTGTCTTGTTGGAGGAAAAACCGGATTTGGTCGTTCTGACGGGCGACATCATCCAAAGCGGGCGGTGCGAAGGCAGGGCCCTAGAAGCTTTTGCCGATGTGGGGCGAGTAAGCGAGGAGCATGGCATTCCCTGGGCGGCCGTTTACGGCAATCACGATGCCGAGTATAGGGTGACCCGCGAGGAGCTGATGCGGGTGCAACAGAGCTTCCCGCTCTGTTTAACCGAGCGGGGCCCCGAATATTTGCCGGGCTTAGGCAATTATATGCTGACCGTTGCCGGATCGGACGGCACGGAATGTGCCGCCGCACTTTATATGATCGACTCGCTGGGGGAGCTGGTGGACGCGCTTTTGCCGTATAAGGGCTATGATTGGATCAGGCCGGAGCAGGTTCATTGGTATAGGGAACGTTCCAAGGAGCTTGAGAAAGCTTGTGGCCGGACTGTTCCCTCTCTGGCTTTTTTTCATATCCCGCTTCCGGAATACGAGACGGTGTGGAGTCATTTTCCCTGCTATGGAACGAAAAATGAAAATGTTTGCTGCCCTTCCGTCAATTCGGGCCTGTTCGCCGCTATGCTGGAACGGGGAGATATCATCGGCACGTTCGTTGGCCACGATCACGAAAACGATTACTGGGGCGATCTTTACGGTATCCGGCTTGCGTACGGAAAGGTGACCGGCTACAACACCTTTAACAACCGTCCTTATAACGGAGAGCACCGGGGAGCGAGATTGATTAAGCTCACCGAAGGCAGCCGCGCGTTTGAGACCTGGATCCGTATGGACACCGGAGAAAGGATAGATCAAGAGCTTCATCTCCCTTAGAATGGGGAATTACAGAGTTTCGTCAAAAGCGTTGAAATTTATGAAACGGAAAGCAGGTTATCCTACGATGAAACTAAATACATCGCTCCCTGTATCGGATCTCGCCACTTTTATGACAATGATCGCCCCGCGCAACACTTTCGGCGATCCGGATGATAAGAGCGATTTTGTGCCTGTGGTGCGCTTCCTTGTCATGAGCGACTCTCACATTGAGACCTTCGCAGATGTCGGATGCAGCCGTATCCAAAAGGCGATATCCCTCGGTTACAGCGATGCCCAAAGTGATTCCGTTTACAAGTCGCTGGATGCCGTTATGTTCTGCGGCGATATTACCGACAAAGGCGATATGTCTCAGTATATCGCATTCAAGAGCACCGTCGATTCAGCGTTAAAGGAGGAGACAAAGCTGCTTGCCATCCTTGCCAGTAATCACGACTGCTGGGGATCGATGGGCAGAGGGGCTCTTTCCTATTTTTCATCTCTCACAGGGCTTCACACCGACTGGCATGATGTTATCAACGGTTACCATTTTATCGGAATTTCCGCTTCGGCCGACAGCGATTACCGCTATGACCCCGAGCAGATAAGCTGGGTTAAGGAGCAGTTGGACAAGGCTGTTGCAGATGACCCGGAGAAGCCGATTTTCGTTACCCATCATGAACATGTGCTCGACACCGTCTATGGCAGCGGCGATAAGGAGTGGGGAATAGATCACCTGAAATCAGTCTTTGAGGAGTATCCTCAGATCATCCACTTTTCCGGTCACTCCCATTATCCCCTGAACGACCCCAGATCCATATGGCAGGGAAGCTTCACTGCGGTTGGCACCGGTGCTATAAAATATATGGAGTTTACCGTTGACGGTAAAAAAGGTGTCCATCCGGATCATTACGAAAAAACAGGTCAAACCTGGATTGTCGAAGTCAGCGCCCAGAATGAAGTGCGTTTGCGCGGCTATGATGTTTACAGTGAGGTCCAGCTGTGCGAATATGTCATAAAAGAGCCCGCAAACGCCGCCAACAGGCAGTTTACTCCCGATAAGCAGGAAGCTGCCTCTTCGGCACCGGTTTTCCCGGATCTGGGCAGCAGGCGTTATATCACCGTTCCTGCAGCCAAAAGTACCGATGGCGATATCATCTTCCTTTACAGAGCCATCGTTTTTGACGAGAACGGGAATGAAATCGATCATGTTTATCAGGTAAATAATTACTGGACTTATCCGACTTATGACTCCGTCACCCTCGCAGTCAACGCTCCGCGGGGCTGTACCGTCAAAGTCTTTGCTGAAAATGCTTATGGCATGAGAAGCGAGCCCCTGACCTTTGAGGCAGGATGAGGGCCATAGAATCGCCACAGGTTCCTAAATTCGAGTGTGCCGGAGATAGAAGCGGAAAAGGGGCGGGCGCCTTATTCTCCGGCGTCCGCCTCCGCGGGCATCGGCCCGGTGTAAACCGACTGGGGCCGGAAAATCCGGTTATGGCCCGCCTGCTCCAGCACGTGGGCGGTCCAGCCGACGACGCGGGCCGCGGTGAAGGTGGGCGTGAACAGCTCCGCCGGCATCCGCACGGCGCGCATGACGGCCGCCGCGTAAAATTCCACGTTCGTGCGCAGCTTGCGGCCCGGCTTGTATTCCTCCAACAGCCGGACGGCGACAAGCTCCGCATGCCGGGCGAGATCGAGCCAAGGGTCGTCACCGGCCAATTCGGCGGCGACGGCACGAAGCGCTTCCGCTCGCGGATCCAATGTCTTGTAGACGCGATGGCCGAACCCCATCAGCCGCTCGCCGCGCTCCAGCTTCTCCCGCAGCGCCGTCTCCGCGCGCTCCTTGGTCCCGATCTCCTCAAGCAGTCGAACGACGCCCGCTGGCGCTCCGCCGTGCAGCGGCCCTTTCATGGCGCCGATGGCGGCGGCGACCGCCGAATGAAGGTCCGATTCGGTCGAAGCGACGACCCGGGCCGCGAAAGTCGAGGCGTTCAGGCCGTGCTCCATCGCCAGTACCAAATAAGCGCTCAGCGCGCGAACATGGGCAGGCTGCGCCGGACGGCCGGTCAGCAGATAAAGGTAGTGGGCCGCATGTTCTTTCTCCTGCGTCTCTTCCGGCCATGCCGTTCCGTTCGACTGATGGTGCCGATAGGCGATGATGACGGGGAGGAGTCCCGTCAGCCGAATCGCCTGCTCCACCGTCGGCGGCCATGCCGTCGTCTCGTCCGTCAGCGCCGCCACGGCCGCTTCCAGCACGTTCATGAGCGGCGTGTTTGGCGGCATCGCGTCGAGCAGCCGGCGCAGATCCGGCGTCAGCACGCGGCCTGCGGCCAGCTTTTCCCGCAGCTCCTCCAGCTGCTTTCGCTCCGGCAGTTCTCCGTACCATAGCAAGTAAGCGGCTTCTTCGAAACCGTACCGAATGGCCAATTCCCGGGCCGCGTATCCCCGGTACACGAGCCGTCCCTGCGCTCCGTCGACCAGCCCGATGTCCGTCTCCGCCGCCACCACGCCTTCCAAACCCGTTACTTTTGCCATTTTCGGCGCCTCCCGTCTGTCGATTGAGTCGATTAAGATCAACATATCAAATTCGATCGATAATGAAAATCTTATGATTTTTATATAGGTGATCAATAATGTCTATCGATATGGCGGAATTTTCCATTCATGGTATTCTGATAAAGGAAGCTGCTTGTTTGGAGTGGAAGGGGTTGAACGGCTTGAAGAAAATCATTGCGGGCGCCGTTTTGCTGCTGGGCGGCATCGCGCTTTATTTGCCGGTGCACCTGCGAGCCGCCGATTACTCGCTGACATTGGGTGGGTGGACGACGCCACCGGGACGATTCGGCACGGCTTTGCAGAATACGGTTGGAGAGGCACCCACCCGGTTTGCGATTCTGTTCATGACCGTCGGGACGCTGCTTCTTCTGTGGGGCGCATGGGCGGACGACGTTGTACGTTTGGTCCGTTGGAGCCAAAAGCGGGCGAATTCCCGGCCGGTTAACGGAGAGAGCGTCAAAGGAAATGATGACGAGACATCTCTTCCATCCTCTTAAACTTTTACCACATAAAGTAAAAAATGAATAGAGAGCCAAGTCCGGGTTTATCCTACGTTGAAAGATTGGAAAACGAGGTGAAACGGACATGTTCTCCATCGATCCATTCGTTCGTACGTTGAACAACCCATCCGACTTTCGGCGCAAGAGCTTCCCGATCCCGGGGACGGAGGAGCCGGCGGGCAGCATTCTTTACTTTACGAGCCTGGTCGATCGGGAGCTGCTCGAGCGGATTCTGCTGGACGTGCTTCGCACGGCGGAAGGAGCAGATCCGCAGGAAGGGTACGAGGCGGGAATACGCCTGTTGTCCGCGATCGGCAGCAGGGTGGAGCTCCGTTCGGAAGAGCTGGCCGCCAAGCTGTACACGGGGCATTGCCTGTTCCTGCTGGACGGCGAATCCGAAGCGATCGCCGTCTGCATTCCCGCCCGCCAGAATCGGGCGATTACGCCGCCCGAGACGGAAAGCTCGCTGATCGGCCCGCGCGACGCTTTCGTGGAAGACCTGCAGATCAATCTGTCGCTCATTCGGACGAGGCTCCGGGACGAGAAGCTCATCGTGAAGTCTTTCGTCGTCGGAACCCGCACGCGGACGGAGGTCATTCTTCTCTATCTTGCGGAAATAGCCGAGCGGCAAGTATTGGAGAAAGTCGAGAGCGGGCTGAACCGAATGAAGATCGACGGGGTCACCGACACGAGCCAGATCGGGCAGCTGCTGCTGGAGAAGACGAAGTGGACGTCTCCCTTCCCGATCATCCAGACGACGGAGCGGCCGGACAAAGCGGTGGCGGCCATTCTCGAAGGCCGGTTCGTTCTGCTGATGAGCAATTCGCCGACCGGGCTCGTTCTCCCGATTACGCTGACCGCGCTGTACCAGACGGCGGACGATTACTATTTTCCGTTCTTATCGGGCTCGTTTCTCCGCTTTATCCGCATGATCGGCTTGATCATGACGCTTTATTTGCCCGCCCTCTATGTCTCCATCACGACCCTGAACCAGGACGTGCTGCGCATTCAATTCATGCTCGCCGTCGCCGCCAGCCGGGAAGGCGTCCCGTATCCGGCCTACATCGAAGTCAGCATGATGGCCATCCTGCTGGAGCTGATCAACGAAGCGAGCGTCCGGCTGCCCCGGGTGATCGGCGGCACGGCCACCATCGTCGGCGGCCTCATTATCGGAACCGCCGCGGCGCAGGCACACCTGATCAGCAACATCATGATCGTCGTCACCGCCGCCACCGCGATCGGGAGCTTCACCACGCCCAATTACATGGTCGGGATCGCCCTTCGGATGTGGAGCTATCTGCTGATCATTCTCTCGGTCCCGTTCGGCCTGTACGGCATGGTGCTGGGGACGGCGGTGCTGTTCCTCTATCTGTGCCAGCTCAAATCGTTCGGCGTCTCTTACCTGTCCCCGTTCGATACGTTCCGCTACGGGGATTTGTTCCGCGACGCCCTCTTCCGGGCGCCGATCCAGAAGCGCAAGAAGCTGCCGGCGACGTATCGGCAGAAATCGAGAGCGGTCAGGCGTTTCGACCCGAAGGAAGGGGAGAATCGCCTATGAAGCTGCCGATGCGAGAACGAGAGGTTCACTACCCGATCCTGCTGTTCATCTCGACGATCTGCCTGTCGATTACGCGGGGCGTTCAGAACAGCCTGGCGATCTCCGTCGGCCGCAACGGAATATGGCTGTTCGCTCCGTGCGTCGCGCTGGTGCTGTTCGGAACGTGGCTGGGAATGCGAATCGTCCGGCGGTCGCAAGCCGGTTCCCTCATGTCGGCGGGGGCCGCTTTGGGTTCAAGATGGTGGCCTCCCGTGTCTTATTTGCTGTACAGCCTTCTGTTCGCGGGAGGATCCGCTTATATGCTGCTGCTGAGCGGCGATTTTTTCTCCCGCACCCTGCTTTACGGCGATTCGAAGCTGCTCATCACGCTAGGGGCGATACTGATCTGCCTGGCGGCCACGTTCAATATCGAGTCGATCGCGCGCAACGCCCATCTGATGACGCTCTTCATCTTGCCGCTGTTCCTGTTCGTCTCGCTTCTGCCGCTCAAGACGGCACAGTGGTCGTACTTGTACCCGGTCGTCGATCCGCCCGACTGGCACGATCCGGTAGCCGGGACGGCGGCGATCATGACGATGTTTATTCCGCTCGGCGCCAGCACGTTGCTGATGACGAGAATGAAGGACAAGCGATCGTTCCGCTCCCTGACGGTTCTGATGCTGGCCGTCGCGCTGTTCGCCAGCTATATGTACGCGATGGGCATCGCCACGCAAGGACTGGCGGTCACAAAGAGGATCGCCTTTATGGCGCACGGCACGTACGGAACGATCCGGATCGAAAACTTCGTGTTCGAGCGCATCATGTTTCTGGCCATGCTGATGTGGGAATATATGTGCGTGCTGACATCGGCGTTCATGGTCCGATGCGCCGTTTTCTGCTTCGCGCAGATGCTGTCCGTACGCCTGAAGCACTACCATCTGATGATTTTCGCCGCCATTCTGATCGTGCTGCTTCGTCAGGCGGCAAGGCCCCAATTTTTCCTCGCTTTCACGATATGGGTAGGCTGCTACAGCATGTTGATGTTGGCCGCGTATCCGCTTCTGCTCTACGGCTGGATGCTGGCGCGGGGGCGCAAGCCATGACGGGCTCCGGACCGAGAACGGCGAAAAAATGGCCGGTTTTGCTGCTGGCGGCGGTCCTCACCGTCATGCCCGCCGGGTGCATGGGCGTCAAGCAGGTGAACCGGATCAGCTTCGTCACGGTGCTTGGCGTGGAACCCGGTGCCGATGGGGGCGTACGCGTCCACGCGTTGGCGGCGATTCCGGCCAAGTACGGCTCCTTGTCTCCGGACGGAGCCTCATCCGGGGTTTCCTCCGCTCCGGACTACATCCTCTCGGCGGAAGGTGCCGATCTCTCGGACGCGCTATACAAGCTCAAGCGCAAATCGGCGAGAGACATCCAATTCGGCCATACGAAGGTCGTTCTGTTCTCGGACGAGCTTGCCCGCCAAGGCTTGGCGAACCAGATGGATTTCCTGATGCGGCGCGAAGAATTGCAGTCGATCTTATGGATCGCGATAACCAAGGGAAGCCCCGTGCCCGTCATGAAGATGCGGACCGCGACGCCGGAAGCGGTCGGAGACTGGCTGGTCGACATCTTCTCCCAAGCCGGATCGGACACGGCGGAGATCATTCCGATCATGCTGTACCAATTTTACGACTATATGTTCGAGCCGGGCACGACTCCTTACGCTGCGGTGATCGAGCCGCTTCCGGACGAACAGACGCTGACGGCGAAGGAGATGGCGGTCTTCGGCAGCGACAAGCTTCTCGGAACGATTCCGGCGGAGGACGTCAAATACGTGTCCCTGCTCCGGAATTCGAAAGTGCTGCCGACGACGTTTACGCTGCCCGAGGAGCAAATCTCCTTCGTGCTGTTGAACGAAAATTCGAAGATCGCATGGCGGAACGGCCGGTTCAAGGTCAGGCTGGAGCTGAAGCTGGACTTGGACCAGACGTCCGCCGGAGAGATGAAAGCGAACCGCCTGGCCGACGCGGAGGCGAAGCTGAACGAGAAGGCGAAGGGAGAAATCGAGAAGCTTCTGGCGGAGCTGCAGCGCCTGCATGCCGATCCCATCGGCCTCGGGGAGAGGTATCGGCTGGCGCACGGCGGCCATCTCGACAAGGACGAGTGGCTGCGGCGGCTGTTCCCGGAGCAGACGTTCGACGTTCAGGTGAAAGCCGAGATTCAGCGCAAAGGCATGCTGGAATAGCGATGAGAGGGCGGAGATTGACGAAATGACATAAATGATATATCTTATGAGTAACTATTGTTCATGGGAGATCTGATGATGGCAACGGAACGGCAACCTTTGTATATGCAAATAAAGCGCTATTTCAAAGATTTGATCGCGCAGGAGAAGCTGAAGGGCAATGACAAGATCCCTTCGGAAAAAGAGTTGATGGAGCAGTTCGACGTCAGCCGGATCACGGTCGCCAACGCGCTCGTCCAATTGGCCAAGGAAGGCTGGATATACCGGATTCCGGGCCGGGGAAGCTTCGTCAGCTCGGATATCGAGACGCTTCTGTCGGAGAAGCCGGAAGCGGGCGACCGCGAACCGCGCGCGCCGGGCAACCGGCCGCAAGGCGCGCAGCCTGCAAGCGCCGGATTCGCGGCCGGCGCGCGCACGATCGGGCTGCTCATGCCCGATCTCGTCGACCATTTCGCGCTGCGGCTCGTACAAGGCATCAATTCCGTGCTCGAGGCCGAGGGCTACCGGCTTCATATTATCGTGACCGGCAACTCGATCCGCCGCGAGAAGGAAGCCATTCAGCACATGATCCGCGCCGGCGCGGACGGGCTGCTGATCTTCCCGTGCGACGCGGAAACGTACAATGAAGAGATCCTGTCCCTCAAAGCGGCGGGATATCCGTTCGTGCTCGTCGACCGGTACTTGCCCGGCATCGAGACGAACGTCGTCCGGAGCGACGGGTTCGTGGGCGGACAAACAGCCGTCGATTACCTATGGGAGCTCGGCCACCGGGACATCGCGATCTGCTCCGATTCGGTTCTGCCCACCATCACGGTCGAAGACCGGATCAACGGCTACATGGAAGGGCTCAAACGGAGAGGGGCGCTCATCAACCCCGCTCTGATCCTGACGGATTTCAACGTGGACTATCGTCGCCGCGACGAAGAACACCCGCTTTTCCGCTTCGTCAAGAACCGCATGGCCACAGCCTACATCACGCTGAACGGACGGCTGGGCGTTCACATTTCCTCGATCTGCCGCCAACTCGGGATTCGGGTTCCGGAAGAGGTCTCCATTCTCACGTTCGACGATCCGGCTTCCGGGCTCGGCGAAGAAGGAGTCTATTCCCATATTTCGCAGTCGGAAGGAAAGATGGGAGAGCAGGCCGCCCGGATGCTGATCGGCATGCTGGAAGGGGAGAGGCCGGCCGAAGCGGGAGCGGGGGGATACGGCAAAATCATTATGGAGCCGCAATTGATCGTACGCCGATCGACCGGCCCACTTTCGTAATCGGCGCGTTCGCAAAATCGGAATGCAGGCGGGACCCGCGGGAGAAATTCCGGCGGGTTTTTATTTTCTCGTGCACAAATTAATTTGACATATTGAATATGTATATTATGTATGATAATGTGTTGATGAGGATGATCGAACCTCTAAAGGAGGGCTATTCCAATGATCAATATGAATGCGTTCCGGGCGGCTGCCCCGCTCGCGGCCGTACGGAGCTTGACCTCCTGCCCGTCCGGCGGGAACCCGTCGAACGGGGAGAGCTCACCTTCGAACGCGTAGCCGAGCGAGTCCGCACCGGCACATGGATGCCCGGACAGCCGATCAACCCGACTTACTCGGCTATTTCCACCAACAAATGATCGACGAAGCTTGCTGAACGACGCGCAGGCGAAGGCGGAAGCAAATCTGAAGTCATTGCGGAGACGGCTGCACCTGCGCTTGGAAAGAGGAGGGAGGGCCGACCGTGCCAGCCCTCTTCCTCCGTTGTCGGCGACGCGATGCGGGGACGGGATTGGATTGTCCGGTTCGGCCCCGGCCCCGATGGACGGCCGGGCTCGAACCGGATCGGATCGAGGCCGCTTAGACATGGGACGACACGATGGGAGTGAACGGAATGCCGTACGAAATAAGCAAAGTGATGAAAGGCAAGGCCGAGAAAATGCTGGCGAAGCTGCGAGAGGCGATCTACCGGCCGGTCGGCTCGCTGTCGGCGGAAGCGTGGGTGACGGACGAACCGATGCCGTTCGCGGACAGAATGCAGGGCAAGCATCTTCGGCTGGAGCCCGGCGACCGGTGGGGCAAGCTGTGGGACTGCGCCTGGTTCCGTTTCGAGGGCGTTGTCCCGGAGACGGCGGCCGGGCTCAAGGTCGTGCTGCTTATCGACGTGAACGGCGAACTGTGCCTCGTCGACGAAGATGGCGTTCCGCGTCAAGGGCTGACCAACGTCAATTCGGAGTTCGACTTCGAGCTCGGCCTTCCCGGTAAACGGGTGGTCGACGTAAGCGGGAGAGCGGCGGGCGGCGAGCGCCTCGAGCTGTGGGCCGACGCGGGCTGCAACGACCTGTTCGGCCGCTACCGGAGCGGAACGCTGAAGGAAGCGGACATTGCCGTCTGCGACGAGGACGTCCGCCGGCTCTACTACGACGTCGAGGTGCTGCTGGAGCTGTGCGCCCATGTGCCGGAACGAAGCTCGCGCCGGGCCCGAATCGAGCGCAAGCTCTACGAGGCGGCGAACGCGCTCGCGGAAGTGACGCCGGAATCCGTCCGCCGGGCGGCGGAGCTGCTGGCGCCGGAGCTTAAGCGCCGGGGCGGGGATGCGGAGCTTCGCGTCAGCGCCATCGGACACGCCCATATCGACCTGGCATGGCTGTGGCCGATCCGGGAGACGATCCGCAAAGGAGCCCGGACGTTCTCCACCGTCCTGCGCAATATGGAGAAGTACCCCGATTACGTTTTCGGCGCGAGCCAGCCGCAGCTGTACGAGTGGATGAAGGAGCACTATCCGAAGCTGTACGAGCAGATCAAGAAGAAGGTTCGGGAAGGCCGCTGGGAACTGCAGGGGGCGATGTGGGTGGAGCCCGACACGAACGTGTCCGGCGGCGAAGCGCTCGTTCGCCAGATTTTGTACGGCAAGCGGTTTTTCCGGGACGAATTCGGGGAAGACGTGAAGACGCTCTGGCTGCCCGACGTGTTCGGCTACACCGCCAGCCTGCCGCAGCTGCTGGCCGGCTCCGGCGTCTCGTACATGATGACGCAGAAGCTGAGCTGGAGCGTGTACAACAAATTTCAGCATCACAGCTTCGTCTGGGAAGGCATCGACGGCACCGGCGTCCTGACGCATCTGCCTCCGGAGGATACATACAACAGTCCGGCGGCGCCTCGGTCGCTGGCGAAGATCGAGCGGGAGTACCTGGACAAGAGCGTGTCCGGGAATGCGCTGATGCTGTTCGGCATCGGGGACGGAGGCGGCGGCCCGGGCGAAGAGCATCTGGAGCGGCTGGCGCGCGAGAAGAACTTGTCCGGACTTCCTCCGGTCGTGCAGGAGAAGTCCCTGGCGTTTTTCGAACGGCTGGAAAAGGAGGCTTCCGCCTTCGCGCGCTACCGGGGCGAGCTTTATCTGGAGAGGCACCAGGGCACGCTGACGTCGCAGGCGCGCAACAAGCGGTATAACCGCAAGCTGGAGACGGAGCTGAGGGAGCTGGAGTTCGCGTCTTCGCTCGCGCTCGCCTTGGGCGGAAGCGGCTATCCGGCGCAGCGGATCGAGCGGATCTGGAAGGAAGCGCTGCTCTATCAATTCCACGATATCCTGCCCGGCTCGTCGATCGGCCGCGTCTATGACGAGTCTCTGGACCGTTATGCCATCATGCTGGCGGAGACAAGCGCGCTGCGCGATGCGGCATATGCGGAAGCGGCGGCCCGCCTGGGATGGTCCGGACGCGCCGTCGTATTCAACTCCTTGCCTTGGGAGCGGGAGGAGTGGGTGGAATGGGACGGCGCTTGGCATCCGGTCCGCGTTCCGGCGATGGGCGGCATTCCGCTGGATGAAGCGGTTCGGCAGCCGGAGCTGAGCGGGTTGCGCGCCGAAGAGGGCGTGATCGCCAACGCCCGCCTTCAGGTGACGTTCGCGCCGGACGGAAGCTTGGCGTCGGTCGTCGATCGGAAGACCGGCCGGGAGGCACTGCGCCCCGGCGGACCGGGCAACGTGCTCGCCGTCTACCACGACGACGGGGACGCCTGGGATTTCCCGCGCGACTACCGGGACATGCCGGCCGGCCGGATGCGGCTGGAGGCGGCGGCCTATTTCGTCGACGGGCACCGGGCGGTGGCCGAGCACCGCTACCGCTTCGGCGAGTCGACGCTGACCCAGCGGGTCTTCGTGACGGAGAACGGCGCCGCGGTCGAGTTCGACACCGAGGCCGACTGGCGCGAATCGGGCAAAATGCTACGCACGTCGTTCGCCACGGCCGTCGCGTCGGACACGGCGGCCTGCGAAATCCAGTTCGGCTATCTCAAACGTCCGACGACGCGCAATTCGCTGACGGAGATGGCGAAGGACGAAATCTGCGCGCACCGCTATATCGACCTGTCGCAGCCGGACTTCGGCGTCGCGCTCTTGAACGACTGCAAATACGGGCATCGGGCGGCGGACGGCGAGCTGGACCTGAACCTGCTTCGCAGCTCCTCCAGCCCCGACCCGAACGCAGACCGGGCGACGCACCGGTTCCGTTACGCGCTGCTGCCGCACGAAGGAGACTTTATCCAAGCAGGCGTCGCGCGCAAAGGCTACGAGATGAACGTGCCGCTCGTTATGGCGGTAGGCGGCAAGGCGGATCGCGCCGCGATCGTGTCCGGCCCGGCAGCCGCGGGAGCGGCCGGGATCGCGGCCGGCGAGCATGCGGCCGGGGAGGCCGGCGTCGAAGGACGGCAAGGGCTGGCTTGGATTGCGGTCGATCACCCGCATCTGATCGTCGAAGCGGTGAAGAAGGCGGAGGACGACGACCGGTTGATCGTCCGTCTGTACGAGAGCGCGGGCGCCTCCGCGGAAGGAACGATCGCCTTCGGGTTGCCGTGTCTCGACGCGGAGGAGACGAACCTGATGGAAGAGGCGATCGCCCCGCTTCCCTTGGCGGGCGGCTGCATTCGGCTCTCGTTCCGGCCGTTCGAGATC
The DNA here is from genome assembly GCF_014212055.1 of Cohnella zeiphila. Classification (GTDB taxonomy): domain Bacteria; phylum Bacillota; class Bacilli; order Paenibacillales; family Paenibacillaceae; genus Cohnella; species Cohnella zeiphila. The sequence goes on from NZ_JACJVO010000025.1 coordinate 70,341, forward strand.
AAGACGATTCGCGTGCGCATGAATGAACCCCGGAACTTTACTTTTCACTGAGTGAAGGAGGAGAAGCGGATGACGGCCAGAAGCCGCGAGGAAGAACGGACGGGTTTTCAGGAAGGAAGACCCTTCGGGGGCGCTTACGATTTGCAGACCGACTTCGTCATGGCGTACGGAATCGGGGAGTCGATGCCGGAGCGGGTCCGCCGTTGGAAGGAGGCAGGGTACGTCGTTCACCTGATGACCGGCGTCTCCTGGGGCAACTACGTCGATTATTTGGACGGCCGGTTCGACGGCCGCTCCCACTGGGACGAAGCCCAGACGGACAAAAACGGCGAGCGCATCATCCACGGCACGTCGGCGCATATTCCGTACATGATCCCGACGCTGTCCTATGCGGACTTCCTCGTGGAGAGCATTCGCCCCGCCGTCGACGCGGGCGTGGAAGCGATCCATCTCGAGGAGCCGGAGATCTGGGTCGAGGACGGCTACTCGGAGGCGTTCAAGCGGGAGTGGCGGATCTATTACGGGGAGGAGTGGCAGCCGCCGCACGGTTCCGTGGACGCGCAGTACCGCGCCTCGAAGCTGAAATCGTTCCTTTATACGAGATGCCTGGACCGGATCTGCTCGGCGCTGAAGGAATATTCGCTCGTGCGGTACGGCAGGCCGCTGCGCTTTTTCGTTCCGACGCACAGCTTGATCAACTATACGCAATGGAGAATCGTCAGCCCGGAGTCGCGCCTGCTGGAGCTTCCTTCGGTGGATGGATATATCGCGCAGGTGTGGACCGGCACTTCCCGGACGGCGAACGTATACGAGGGGCGGCGCGCCGAGCGGACGTTCGAGACGGCGTTCCTGGAGTACGGGATCATGCAGGAGCTGACGCGAGGCACGGGCCGGCGGATGTGGTTCCTGCACGACCCGATCGAGGACGATCCGAAGCGGACGTGGACCGATTATCGGACGAACTACGTCAAGACGCTGATCGCTTCGCTGCTGCATCCGGGCGTGTCCCATTACGAAGTGGCTCCGTGGCCGAGGCGGATTTTCGAGGGCCGGTACGCCGGAGACGACGGCGTCAAGACGGGCATTCCCGGCGACTACGCTACGATTCTGCTGACGTTGATGCACGCGCTGGGCAACATGGCGGACCAGCCGCTCTCGGACGGGAGCGGCGGCAACGGCGGCGAAGTCGGCGGCGGGGCGCGCGCGGGCGTGCTGCTGGCCGATTCGGCGATGTTCCAGCGGATGCGGATCGGGAAGGAAACGGCGGGTTTCCTGCTCAAGTACGACGGTACGAACGAGGGCGGGATCGCGGAAAAGAACGCGACCGCGACGGAGCTGCTCGACTTTTCCGACTTTTACGGATTGACGCTGCCGCTCGTCAAGCACGGCTTGCCCGTGAGGCCGGTGCAGCTGGACAACGTCCGGCGCTTCCCCGGCTATCTGGACGACTATCGCCTGCTCGTTCTCAGCTACGAGTTCATGAAGCCCGAGCACCCGGATCTGCACGCCACGTTGGCCCAATGGGTGCGCGAAGGAGGAACGCTGCTCTATGTCGGCGACGACCGCGATCCGTACCATCGCGTCCGCGAGTGGTGGAACGCCGGACGCCGCAAGTACGAGAATCCGCGGGAGCATTTGTTCGAATGCCTCGGCTTGTCGGGGGACTCGCCCGAAGGCTTGACGCGGGTGGGAGACGGCGCGGTTCTGTTCCTGCGCGAGGCGCCGAGCCGCTTGGCCGGCAGCCGCGACGGGGCGGAACGGCTCAGGCGGTCTGCCGCCGAGCTGCTGGCGTTCGCCGGCGGAGAATGGGAGCCGAACAACGCGTTCCGGCTTCAACGAGGGCCGTACGTCATCGTGTCCGTCATGGAAGAATCGGTCCATGACCGGCCTGTTCGGCTGGAGGGGCGCTACGTCAATCTTCTCGACCGCGCGCTGCCGATCGTTCGGGAGTTCGAGGTGCGTCCGGGCGAGCAGGGACTGCTCTACGACCTGGATGCCGAGGACGCCGGCGGCGGGGAGATCGTCGCCGCCTCGTCGCGAATCGAGCGGTTCGAGGCGAACGCCGACGGCATTTCCTTTACCGCCAAGGGGCCTTTGGAGCTTGCGGCGGTCGCGCGCATCCGCTGTCCGTTTCGGCCGGCTTCGGCCTCTGTCCCCGAAGGGGATCGCGCGAGCGAGCCGGTCCCGTTCGAATGGGACGAGGAGACGGGGACGCTGCTTCTGCGCTATGAGCACCGGCCGGACGGCGTCCGAATCCGCGTCTCTGCAAGCTGACTTTTCCAAATCTGCGATTGAATCAAACAAAAGCCGCGTTTCGGACAGCCGAAATGCGGCTTTTTTTTACGCAGCGATAACATTTTTTAACATGAAAGAGATTGACAGCTCCATTTCGATGTTATAATGTTATAACCAGTTAAGGCCCATTGGACACATACTGTCCGGATATCATGTCGATGGAGGAATGCTATTGCTGGACGACAATTTGCCGATGACGCTGCAGTATCAGCTGCGCAGCAAGCTGTTGGAGAAGATTGAGAGCCGGTTCTGGTCTCCGGGCTCCCAAATTCCAAGCGAGCGGGAGCTGTGCGACGAATACGGAGTCAGCCGCATAACCGTGCGGGAAGCGCTCAAGGAACTGGTGCAGGAAGGTTACCTGGTCCGCAAGCAGGGCAAGGGCACCTTCGTCTCGTTGCCCAAATTCGTCAACGAACTGTCGAGCACGTACAGCTTGTCCCAGGAAATCGAGAAGGAAGGACTGTCGTCCGACTTCCAGCTGATCAGCTTCAGGAAATGCAGCCCAACCCAACAATTGAAGGCTGTATTCGCCTTATCCGCTACCGACAGCCTGTACGAAATTACGCGTCTTCGGTCGATCGGCAGCGAGCCGTTTGCCTGGGAACGAGCGTACACGCCATGTTCCCTTATGGAAGGAGCGGACGAAGAACAGCTGCAGAAGGAAGGGCTGTACTTCACGATTTTCCGCTGCTCCGGGTTAATGGCAGAGGAGGCCGAGGTGGAGGCGGAGGCCGTCAATTGTCCTGCCGATATTGCCGCCCAGCTTCAGCTCAAAAAAAACTCGGCCGTTCTCCACCTGACGCGGGTGACGACGGCCCAGAACCGATGCGTCGAATATTGTGAAAGCTACATCCGCAGCGAGAAGTACAAATACAAGTACAAGCAGACGCTGCGGAAGAAAGCTTTTTACGACGACGCTTATGCGGACCGCATGGACGGGAAGTAACAGGACGCGCGGGAAAAGAACAAATCCAGGTCGTTCTGAAGAACGACCGGATTTTTCCAAATAACCATTGGACCGGGGAGGTGTTTTTGGCGCAAATTTCAAAATTCGCGATTGGAAGCGGAACTAATTTCAGAAAATTATGACAACTAAAAGAAAAGAATCATGATCGAAATGAAAAAGCCAATTTTTTGGGAGGTATTTGCTTGAAAAAGGTTTTTTCCGGCGTCACGGCGATTCTGCTTTTGTCTGCAGTCTGCCTGACCGCATGCAGCAACAACGATTCGACTTCGACCGGCAGCGTTAACGCCAGTACAGGCTCGGCCACGAGTGCTCCATCCTCCGATCCGGGGGCGAATTCGGGCGCCGGCAATGCCGGCACAGCGGCAGGTCCGGTGAACGAAACCGGGTTCCCGATCGTCAAGGAGCCGATTTCGCTGTCCGCGATGGTGCTGCTCAGCCCGGCGCAGCCGACGGATTGGAACGACATCCTTGTATGGCAGGAATACGAGAAGATGACCGGCATTCATATCGACTGGGACGAGAACACGGCGGCGGACATTACGGAGAAACGAAATCTTGCGCTCGCCAGCGACCAACTGCCGGATATTTTCTACCGGACGAAAATGCCCGACAGCGATGTCGACAAGTATGGCGCCGACGGTTCCTTCCTCAAATTGAACGATCTCATCGACAAATACGCGCCGAACTTCAAGGCGGTCATGGAGAAATATCCGGACGTCAAGAAAGGAATCGCGACCGCCGACGGCAGCATCTACGCTCTGCCGAGCCTGACCGATTCGCCGAGCATCGAAATTACGAAGAAGCTGTTCGTTAACAACAGCTGGCTGCAGAAGACGGGCAAAAAGATGCCGACGACGACGGACGAGCTGTACGACGTGCTGAAGGCTTTCCGCGACGGCGATCCGAACGGAAACGGCAAGCAGGATGAAGTGCCGATGACGGCCGATTCGCTCGACGACATCATGCTTGTGCTGCAAGGCGCCTTCGGCCTCGGCAATAAAGGGACGGGCAACGGCAATTGGGATGTCGATCCCGCTTCCGGCGAGCTGCGCTACTTCCCCGCAAGCGAAAGCTACAAGGATTTTCTGACCTACCTCCACAAGCTGTATTCGGAAAACCTGATCGACAAAGAAATTTTCACCAACGACGGAACGAAAGTGCTGGCCAAGAACGATCAGAATCAAGTCGGAAGCTTCTCGTTCAGCAACGTTATCGCCCGCGCCAACGCGAATGCCGGCGACTATGCCGGTCTTGACGCAGCGCTCGCCGGTCCGAACGGCGACCGGTTGTTCACAAGCGCGCGCGGCCATATCGGCTCGCGAGGCGCATTTATGATCAGCAAGACGAATCCTTATCCCGAAGCGACGATGCGCTGGATCGATTATTTCTACGGCGATGAGGGCATCCGGATGCTGTACTTGGGGCTGGAAGGCAAGACGTATCAGAAAAACGCGGACGGCAAGTACGACTTCCTGCCGGAAATCGTCGGCACGATTCCGGAGGGCTCTTCCTTCGACCAGGTCGTCTCCAAATACGTTCCGTATGCGGGCGGTTCCTTGCCTACGCTGATTTATGAGGATTACTTCAAGGGCGGCGAGACCGAACCTTCGGCCAAGGCGGCGGCGGAGCATCTGAGACCGTTCCTGCCGGAAGAGTTGTGGGCGCCGTTCAGCTTCACGGCGGAGGAAGCGGCGGACAAGCAGACGTTGGAATCGGATATTTACGGGCTGGTAAAGCAGCGCACCGCGGAATTCGTCCAGGGCAAAGCATCGCTCGACGACTTCGACAAATACGTGGACCAGTTGAAGAAGATGGGGTTGGGCGATCTGCAGAAGATTTACAAAGCCGCATACGACCGTTACAGGGCGAGCTGACGGATTGAAAAGCGCCGACATGACATTAGGCTCGGAAGGAGGAGATCGGAAAGTCGTGCTGCCTCGTTCGATACGCAAAAATTGGGATTTGTATTTGCTCGTATTGCCCGTCGTCGTCTATTTTATCCTGCTTAAATATTTGCCGATGTACGGCATTCAGATCGCGTTCAAGGATTTCTCCGCTTCGAAGGGCATTTGGGGCAGCGATTGGGTGGGCATGAAGCATTTCATTCGCTTCTTCCACAATTACCAGTTCTGGACGCTGATCCGGAACACGGTGGAAATCAGCGGCTTCCAAATTCTCGTAGGATTTCCGATACCGATTCTGTTCGCCCTGCTCGTCAACGAGGTTCGCGGCAGATGGTTCAAGAAAAGCGTGCAGTCGATCGCTTTTATGCCGCACTTTCTGTCCACCGTCGTGTTGGTCGGCATGGTCATGGCATTTCTATCGCCGTCGACGGGTCTCGTAAACCATGTGATTCGCCTGTTCGGCGGCGAGCCGGTCTATTTTATGACGGAGCCGGCGATGTTCAAATCAATCTATGTGTTGTCGGACGTATGGCAGAATATGGGCTTCAGCTCCGTCCTCTATATCGCCGTGCTGGCCGGCATCGACAAGCATCTGTACGAGGCGGCGATGATAGACGGCGCCAGCAAGCTGAAGCGGCTCGTCCATATCGCGATTCCTTGCCTCGTGCCGACGGCGGTGATCATGTTTATTTTTCAGTTCGGGACGATCATGGATATCGGCTTCGAGAAAATTTATTTAATGCAGAACGATTTGAACCGCGCGTCGTCGAGCGTCATTTCGACCTACGTGTACGAGATGGGACTGCTCGGATCGCAGTTCAGCTTCTCCGCCGCGGTCGGGCTGTTCAACTCGGTTATCAATTTGGGACTGATTCTTATCGTCAATCAATTGGCCAAGAGAGCCGGCGGCACCAGCTTATGGTGACGGAGGGAGGATAAAGCGATGGATCATGCCGGAAGAACGTCAAGCCGGGGAGATCGTCTCTACGATTTCGTCATCTATGCGATTCTGACGGTCATCATGCTCGGAACGCTATACCCGCTGCTGTATATCGTCAGCGCCTCCTTCAGCGATCCGCTCTCTATCGTCAAGGGAGAGCTGTGGCTGCTGCCGAAGCATGTGACGCTAGGCGCTTACGAGAAGGTGTTCCAAAATCGCGACATCTTGATCGGTTATCGGAATTCCTTAGTCTATTTGGCCGTCGGTACGGCCATCAACATCATGATGACAACGATGGGCGCTTATGCGCTGTCCCGGAAAGATTTGCGAGGCCGCTACGTACTCGTCCTGATTTTTACGTTTACGCTGCTGTTCAACGGCGGTCTCGTTCCGACCTATCTGGTGTACAAAAATATGCTCGGCCTGTACAACAATCTGTGGGTGATGGTCATTCCGAGCGCCGTCAGCGTCTGGAATCTGATTATCATGCGGACTTACTTCCAGACGTCCATCCCGTACGAGCTGCAAGAGGCGGCGTTCATCGACGGCTGCAGCAACGTCCGCACGCTGACGAGCGTCGTGCTCCCCCTGTCGATGCCGATCATCGCCGTGATGACGATGTATTACGGCGTCGCGCACTGGAATTCGTACTTTACGGCGCTTATTTATTTGGACGACGATTGGCGGCAGCCGCTGCAGATGGTCATCCGGAGCATTCTGATTCGGGAGGACATGGGCTCCATGACCGGGGGCGAAGGCGAGAGCCTTGTCGAGCAGCAACTGCTTGTCGAAGGAATGAAATACGCCGTTATCGTCGTATCGAGCCTTCCGATGCTGCTGCTTTATCCGCTGGTTCAAAGGCATTTCGTCAAAGGCGTGATGATGGGAGCCGTTAAGGGCTAAGACAAAATTGCTGAGTGGGTGAATTGCGATGAAAGAGGTTTATCCGAAGGACAATTCAGGACAAGAAGCGCTTCTGCTCAGCGCCGGCAAAACCGCCACCGCCGAGCACGAGCTCGAAGGCTGCGAGGCCGGGAAGGCGATCGACGGGCGCACCGATACCTGCTGGGCGGGAGCGCCTTATTACAAGTGGTGGAAGCTCGACCTGGGCCGAATCTGCGACATCGAACGGATCGTCATCGGCACGACAGCGGGGGCGGACGGCTACTCGCATTATTATATCGAATGCAGTCCGGACGATCTGAACTGGGAAACCGTTGTCGAGAAAGCGGACGGGATGGTCTCTCCGGAAGGGGGGGATCGGTACGACGATTCCTTCGCGGCCCGGTATGTGCGGGTGACCGTTACTTACTGCTCTTCGGGGGAAGTTGCCCGAATCCGCCGCTTTGAAGCGTACGGGCGGCCGCGCGGAGCGGGACGGGCGGAAGAGGATTCGAAAGGGAAGATCGGGACCGGTATGGAAAGCGCTTCACCTCAAGGGGCGCAAGGCGTGCAGCCTAAAATAACGCCCTCCAAGTTCTTCGCGCTGGACTTTGACGAATCGTCCGGCTTCGAGGAGACGGTGGTCGACGATATCGAGCCGGGGCAGCGGGACCGTGTGCTTGCGGGCGGCGAGGCCGGCAGCTATCTGATCTATCGCGGCGTCGATTTTACCGAAGTCGGCGTCAATCAGCTGCGCGGACAATTCGGCTTCGCCGATCTCGACAAATCGAAGAGGGTGACGCTGGAAGTGCGTGCAGGCGGGCCGGACGGCGAACGTATCGGCGAGCTCGTGTTGTTTAAGCAGTGGAAGCGTTGGTCCATTTTGGCCGGTCGGCTGGAGCATGACGATCCGCGAATGCTCACGGGTGTTCATGACATCTGCCTGGTCGTCACGGAGGCCTCTCCGGGTCAGCAACTGATGATTCACTGGTTGGCTTTTGTAAAGAGAGCGCCTCTGCCGTCGCCACGGCCGCGCCCGGCTGCGCTGCCCGCTCCAGCGAACGGCCAATACCAGATTTTCTTCGGCAATCTGCACAGTCATACCGGATTTTCGGACGGCATTGGCGTTCCGGAATACGCATATGATTATGCGCGGTATACGGCCGGACTCGACTTTCTGGCGATTACGGAACATAGCAATTTGTACGATCATTATTTGGACTGGGAGAAAAGCCGCAAATGGGCCGACATCCGGCGGACGGCCGACCGCAAGACGGAGAACGGCGCCTTCCTCGCGCTGTTCGGCGCAGAGACGACGTGGTACAACCAGTTCGGACATATGAACACGTACAACATGGACTTTTTTATCAATGCCTACGAGACGCAATACAACGATATTCCGACCTATTACGAGACGGTGAAGCAGTATCCCGATTCGATCCAGCAGTGGAACCATCCTTGGTCCTGCGGCGACCGCCATCTGGACGGCTTTGCTCCCTACGACGCGGAACTGGACGAGGTGCTGCATATGCTCGAGATCAACACGATCGAATCGAAGGAGCTCGGCGGCCTCTATTATTATATCAAGGCGCTGGACAACGGCTGGCATGTCGCGCCGGTAGGCAGCCAGGACAACCATCATGGCCAGTGGGGGACGGAAAACACGCTGCGCACGGCGATCCTCGTCGAAGAGCTGACGAGAGAGCATTTCTACGACGCCGTCAGGCATCAGCGGGTCTACTTCACTTCGGCGCTTCATCTCAAAGTATGGTTCAAGGTGAACGGCGCCGTGATGGGATCGCGTATCCCGCAGGCCGACAGTCTCGATATCGAGATCAAGGCTTTGTTTGGCGTCGATACGGGCAACCGAATCGTCAAAGCGGAACTGATCGGGGAGCGCGGAGAAGTGCTGCATACGATCCGGCATGACGGCAAGACGCTGGAATGCTTCGTGCGGCTGCCGGGCGGACAGCGCTACCTATTGGCGAAGGTTTATCAGGAGGACGGCGAGTTTGCGGCGACGGCGCCGGTGTGGCTGGAGTCGAAATAAACGAAAGCGGCCCTGCACGGAAGAGAGACAGTGTCGGAACTGCGGGCCGTTTGTCGGTATCAAATTGAGAAAACCGGGAGGAATAGTAATGAAACAGATACGAAAATTGGCGCTTTGGCTCTTGTCCCTCATACTGATGCTATCCCTAATCTCGTTTAGCCCGCTTCCACACAAAGCTTCCGCCGATGCCGTCGTCTCCATCGACAGCCAGGCGGACCTGGAATTGATCCGCAGCAATCCGGACGGCGACTTCCGGTTGACGGCTGATATCGAGATGTCCGGACCGTTCACGCCGATCGCCTCGTTCAGCGGGACGCTGGACGGGAACGGGCATCTCATTTCCGACCTGACCATTACTGGGAACGCAAGCCAGACCAAAGCCGCCTTCATCGTCGATAACGAAGGGTTGATCAAAGGAATCGGCTTCGTCGACGTGGATATTAGCAGTCTCGATACGAACTCGACTTACTGGGCGAGCGGCATCGTCGGGACGAACAACGGGACGATCGAGGAAAGCTTCGTGACCGGCACGATCTCCGGCGGCTACCGCAGCGCGGGCATCGCGATTACGAACCGCCATATCGTCCGAAACGTCTACGCCGTCGCTTCCGTCGACGCCCTGGTGGAAAGCGGCGGGCTGGTGGCGGTGTCCGAAAGCGGCTCGACGCTGGAGTCCTCCTATGCGGTCCCGGACGTTCATTCCGACACGAACAATACGGGCGGCATCAGCGCTTATGCTTATACGGGCGCGGTCATTCGGAACAACGCGCTTCTGGCCGGCTCGATTGACAACGGCAGCGGCAGCAATATCGGCCGCATCACGGGACGGCTTAACGGCAGCCCGACGTTCCAGAATAACATCGCCTCATCGAATGCACTCGTCCAGGGCGCAGCCGTGTCCGGCGGCACTGCAAGCAATAACCAAGGTTTGTCCGTTACCGACGCGTCGCTTCGTTCGGAAACGACCTATGAAACGACGCTGGGCTGGGATTTTTACTCCGTATGGGAAATGAGCGCCGCCTTGGGACGGCCGATTCTGCGCGCGGAGGAGAGCGCGCCGACCGAAATCGCGACGGCGGCCGATCTGAACCTGATCCGGAGCAATCCGGCCGGGGATTACAAGCTGGCCGACGATATCGAGCTGACCGGCAAGTTTACGCCGATTGCCTCCTTCAGCGGTACGCTGGATGGAGACGGGCACACGATTAACGGATTGACCGTCACGGCCGATTCGACTCATCCGAAAGCGGCGTTCATCGCGGTCAATAACGGCATTGTCAAAAGGCTCGGGCTCGTCGATGCGGCCGTCGTCGGCGACAGCGGCGCTTCCGATCATTGGGCGGCCGGCATCGCTGCCGAAAATCACGGCACGATTCGGGAAAGCTTCGTCACCGGCGTCGTCACCGGCGGCTATCGTAGCGGCGGTATCGCCGCCGATAATTTCGGCATCGTCAAAAACAGCTACACCGACATCATCGTCAAAGCGAAAGTGGAGAGCGGATCGCTGGTGGCGGTATCGGAAAGCGGCTCGACGCTGGAATCGTCCTATGCGAAGCCGAACGTCTACTCCGAAGTGAACAATACGGGCGGCATCTCGGCTTACGCCTATACGGGCGCCGTCATCAAGAACAACGCGCTGCTGGCCGGCACTATCGACAATGAAAGCGGCGGCACGATTTCCCGAATCACGGGAAGGGTGAACGGCACGCCGACGTTCCTGAACAATATCGCCTCGTCGAACGCGCTTGTTCAGGGGGCGGTTGTGACCGGCGGCACCGCCACCAACAACAAAGGGCTGTCCGTCACCGATGCGGCGCTCGCCCTTCAGTCCACGTACGAAACGACGCTTGGCTGGAATTTCGAACAGGTATGGGAGATGGATGCCGCAACGGAACGTCCGGTGCTGCAATATTTCGGCGCCGTTCCCGAACCGGAGCATAATCCGATCATTTTCCGGGTGCTGCGGGACGAGACGGAGTTGCTCTCGACCGGCGTCGATCATAGACAAATGGATTTCGTCGATGCGAACGGTTTTGTCCAGAAGGCCAATATCATCGATGTCGACATCAGTCTGCCGCAAAACCATATTATCGTCGGAGTGAAGGACAACCAAATTCCGCCGACGGACGCGAACGGCGATTACATCCGCACGGTCGATGCCGAAGGCCATGACGTCATTAAGGGGAACGTCGCCGTGCAGGCGGCTACGACCGTTATCCCGGGGGAGAAGGTCGTTGCGGGCGTTAATGGCGAGTTTTATACGGAGCAAGGGCCGGAGGGGTATATGATCAAAGACGGATCCTCGATCATCAACGGAGTCCGCGTTCCCGGAGCCGACGGCAAGGATTACCCGTTCCACGGATTTTTCGGCATCAAGGACGACGGGACGGCGATGATCGGCAATTACGCGGCCGACTGGGAAAACAACAAGGACGATCTGTACGAAGCTTCCGGCGGACAGTATTGGATGGTGAAAAACGGCGTCGCGCAAGACTTCAACGGGTTGGTCATCTCCGATCCGTCGGATCCGAATTACGACGAGCAGACGTATTACCGCCATGCCGACCGGCATCCGCGGACCGCTGTCGGCATCCGCAGCGACGGCAACGTGTTCTTCGTCGTCGTCGACGGGCGCGGCGCCAACGGCTCCACCGGTTTTTATATCGAGGAACTGGGGCTCTATATGAAAGAGCTCGGCGCCTATCAAGCGCTCAACATGGATGGGGGCGGCTCTTCCACGGCGGTGACGCTGAACGAAGGCACGGGCGAATACGAGATTCGGAATACGCCGATCAATAAAGTGGACGGAGTCGATACGCCGGGAGTACCGCGAGACGTCTTTTCCTCGCTGCTTGTCCTTACCGACGAGAATTAAAGTTCGGAGCACTTCCTTCATTCGTTTATGCGGGCGGGCGGCTGCGCCAAGGCGGCCGCCCGGCCGAACGGAATGAAGGATTTTTTTACGGCGTGACGTAAAGCTGCAGAAGGTGAAGGAGGTTCTAAAACGATGGCGGAGCATTTTTCCCAGCATTACGAAATCTATGTCCGAGTAAGTTTAAGCGCCTTTCTAGGATTCATTATCGGTTGGGATCGCCAATCCAAGAGCAAACCCGCCGGGTTGAAAACGTACATGTACGTTTGCGTCGCGAGCGCGCTCATTACGCTGGTGTCCATTTACAGCGCCGGACGGTTCAGTTCCCTGTTCGAGCATACGATGATGGATCCGATGCGGCTGGCCGCACAGATCGTGTCCGGGCTCGGTTTCCTCGGAGCCGGTGTGATCCTGAAGGACGGCTTGCAAGTGAAAGGGCTGACGTCGGCCGCGATGATCTTGTTCGTCGGAGGCGTTGGCATTGGCATCGGGGCGGGGTTCTACGCGCTCGTCATCTTCGCGGTGGCGCTCTGCATGGCATTGGCGCGAATCGCAAACTTGATCGAGCGGCATATGGTCAAGAGGGCGAAACTGCTCTCCGACAGCGCCCATTCGGATATGCATGAGCTGGCCGAGTAACCGTCGGGGGAGCTTCAGCCCCGTACCGCAAGCTTACAGGATGCCAATCGACCGTGCAGCAGCGAACGGGCTTGCCTGATGAACGTCCTCTCCGCATCGGACAGGGCGTACTGTCGCGGCATCAGCGCATCGGGCAGAGCGTTCACCCTTTTCCAATTAGTCTGCGTGGACCGTTTTAAATCAAACGGAAAACCTGCAACTGTGCAGGCTTTTCAGCCGATTGTGCGGCTTCACGCAGAAATGCCTGCAAATGTGCAGGCATTTCTCTCATTTGGCTCCGTTAAACCGGCTCCGACCTCAAAAACTGCAGATTTGCAGTTTCGGCTCCGAGTGTAGACGTAGACGGGTGAAAAAACTGCAGATTTGCAGTTTTGACTCGGAATGTAGAGGATAGGCGGCGAATGGAGGAAACTGCCCTCGAACTCTGCCGTCAGCAGACAACGGGAATCTCCGGATCAACCGGAAACGAGCAGCCGCCGGTCCTTCAGCAACTTAATGAACAGGCCGCCGACGACGCTGCGGTGCTGGAAGTTCATCTGCCGCGCGTTGTCGGTGCGGTGCCAATCCGAATACGGCACGCGGTCCGGCGTCTCGTCGGCGTACGTCCAGAGCGGCTCGACAAGGGCGCGGAAATCGGCATCGTCGTCCGCGAGCGCGGCGGCCCAGACGAGCCAGTCGGACTTCGTGTAGTTCTCCCGGCTGTCGAGCGGCGTGCCGTAGCGCTGGCTCATCCGCGAATACCAGCCGACTTCCTTTTCCCGCACGCTCGGGCTGAACAGTTCGGTACCGAACAAGACGTCCCAGATCAGATTGTATTTCAAGCTCCAGGTGCCGTCTTGGCCGAAGGCCAGCTTCGCATGCCCCTCGTCCTCCGCCAGCTTCTCCCAGGCGGACGCCATCTCGCGCGCCTTCGCCATGTAGCGGGCGCCTTCCTCTTCATGGCCCGCAAGCCCGCATAGCAGGGAATAGGCGGCGACGCCCATGACCGCTTTGACCGACAAATTCGCGTTGCGCGCGAGGTGGCCGGCGAAGTCGTCGGTGCACAACTGGTTCTCGGGATCGAGGCCGTGCTCGGCCAAGTAGTCGGCCCACGTTCCGAGAACGTCCCATTGCTCCAGCGCGAACGCGATCTGCCCGTCGGCCAGCGTTGCCGCCGCGGTCATGATCAGCATGTTGCCGCACTCCTCGACGGGCATTTGGCCGTCCAGATTGTGCGCGTACACCTGCCCGTTCGCGAGCGGGTACTGGCCGACGTCGTGCGGGGCGAATTCGAACACCCAGCCGTCGCCGGCGGCGAACCGGAACACCGGCCTCATCATGGCGCGCACCAGCTCGGGGTTATAAAGCAAGAACAGCGGAATGGACGGGTAGCTGACGTCTACGGTGGCGATGCAGCCGTTGCTGTAGCATTCCTTGGACATGAACAGCAGGTTCCCGCCGGAATCGGTCACCAGCTTGTGCGCGGCGATCGCCTGGCGATACGTCAGCGCCAGCAGGTCCGCGTAGCGCGGGCCGCCGGCTCGCCCGGCGTCCGCCAGCAGCTGCCGGTCGAACGCGTCGCAGCGCTCGCGCAGAGACTCGTATTCCGCGAACGCGGCGGCGATCATCGCTTCCGCGGACAAGCCCTCGCGCTTCCAGTAAGCGGGCCGGGGATCGCCGAAATATTCGATCGCCAGCACGTCGTCGTAGGCGAGAACGAGCAGCCGGGACGCCGGGGAAGAACCGATCGCGCCCAGATCGAAGGTAGCGGCCAGGACCGGACTGCCATCGCGAGCCGCGCGGGGCATGGCGAAGCCGTCGCGGATGGCCGGCTCCTCTCCGCGCGCGAAGCTTTTGCGCATCGAAGCCGGGCCGATGAACGTCTCGGCGCCGGCGGTTTCCGGAACGGCCAGATAGAAACGGCCCCATTCGATCCGCAGATCGTCGCCGGAGCGGGTGAGCGGCTGTTGATGCTCGTGCTCCATATGGAGCAGGCGCAAGCCGCTCTCTCTTCGTTCGCCCCAGACGACGCGCTGATCCGCGCTATCGACGCACCATTCGCCCGTTGCGTCGAAGTAAAGCTGCACGTCGTGGGACCGCCCGTCGACGGACCGGACATCGAACGCGACGTAGGAAGCGGGGCGGGAGAGCAGGTCCAGGTCGTCCGGCAGGAGCGGCGTCGTGAAGCGAACGGTCAGCGCGACGCCGTCCGCCTCGAACTCGTAGCGGGTCGTGAGCGGAGAGACCCGGACATCGAGCTGGCGCATCGGAGACGGCTCGGTATAATAAAGCTCGGCGTCGGGTTCGACTCGGCCCGCGAAACGTCGGACGTTGCCGTCGATCCGGATCAGACCGGTCATCGCATGCCGTCTGCCCGTCCAATGACGGGTGAAATCGTCGGTCAGCCGATCGGCCATCGACCAAACGCTGAAATAAGGATCGACGGCGACGAGGGGGACGGCGGGAGGACGCAGGACATCGTTCATGAGCAGTCTCCTTTTTGATAAAGGTAAAATATACATATATTAAATATATCATTATTTAGGTCGGTCGACTAGTTCGTAAATCATAATGAATATATCATAAAACCGGCGGCATCCGGGTAGACATTGCGCTCAGGCAGCGCGGCGGCGTTCAAGATCACGATGATGGCGGACGTTTTTCGGCGCTCCTGCTTCGCTTTTGTACCAGCAAACCTTAGAATTGTCCCATAGGTCCCGATTTCCCGCGGTGCTATGCTGGGGAGACAGCGCAGGCGCGCGCTTCGGAACGTTTGACTTCCGCCTGCGCATGGAGAACAATAAGGAACGGCCGTAACGGCCAATCGGACTTGCGAGAGGAGGGCATGGCCCTTGCATACGATCCTGATCGTCGAAGACGAGCCGAGTATCCGCAACGGACTCGCGCGGCATTCGGTCTGGAAGGAACTCGGAGCCGGCCGCGTACTGGAAGCGGACGACGGCTTGTCCGCGTTGGAGCGAGTCCGCGAAGAACCGGGGATTCGCCTCGTGCTGACCGACATTCGCATGAAGAAGATGTCGGGCCTCGAGTTCATTCGGGAGCTGTACGAGACGGTTGATTTTCAAGGCAAAGTGATCATTCTGAGCGGTTACGACGATTTCCAATACGCACGAACGGCCATGAAATACGGCGTCGTGGATTATTTGCTCAAGCCGGTCGACATGGCCGAACTGGCGCGGGTGGCGGGCAGAGCGCTGGTCCAGCTGGAGAAAGAGAGCCGGCAGCTCGAGAGCCTGCGCATCATGGAGAGCGCCATGCCGAAGCTGAAGGAGGAACTGCTGCAGCGGCTGGTCGAAGAGCCGGAGAACGCCGGGGCGCTGCCGGGCTTGAGGACGGAGCTGGCTTCGTACGGCTTGACCTGGCTGGCGTCAGATACGCTCGTCATCATGGTTCTCGAAGCGAACAATCTCCGGGCATCCGCCTCCGGAGAGAGCGCGGCCGATCGGGACCTCGTCTTTTTCGCCATCGGCAACGTGGTGGAATATTCGTTGTACGAATATGTCGGAAAAGCCGGGCCGTACGTGAGGTTCCGCTCTTCCCGGCACGACAAGTGGATCGTCATCTTCGGGGAGCCCGCGGAAAACAAGGAAGGCGTCCGCGCGCAGCTGATCGAATGGGAATCATCGATACAGGCGAGAATGAGCAAATACGTCAAAGTCGATGTCGGCATCGCCTTCGTCGCGGGCGGAGCGGATGCGTCGCCGGGCGCGCTCTATAAGGAGGCGCTGGAGAAGCTGGAGCGAATCCGCCTGTACGGTTCCGCGGAGGACGGCGAGGAAGGGGAAGCGGGGGAAACGTTCCGGGAAGTCGATCTGCGGTCGGGCGCTCCCGCGCTGGTCGATTTGCTGCGGCACGGAAGCCCGGGCGACATCTCGGAGGCGGCGGCGCAATTTCCCCTGCTCGTGCGGGAATGGAACGTAACGAAGCGAGGGGAGCTGCATCGCCATGCTTTCGAGTGGCTGCTTGAAATTTTCGAAGCGGCCCATAAAGCGGGCTGGAAGCAGGACCATTGGAGAAGGGATCCGCTGCGGCTCTGGGAAAAGATTCAGGCCTTCGACACGGTGGAGGCGCTGCAGAGCTTCGTGGAAACTCAGCTGCTCCAAGTGGGCGAAGAATGGCGGGAGATGCCGCGGAATCAGGTGCTGCAGGCGGCGGAGAGGTACATTCAGGACCATTATACGGAGCCGCTCACCGTCCAGGCGATTGCCGATCACGCCTACGTGACGCCGGAGTGGCTCAGCACTTTGTTCAAGAAACACCACGATTCGACCGTGCTCGATTACATCACCCGGCTGCGCATGGAGAAGGCCAAAGAGCTGTTGCAGGACGTCGGTCTCAAAATCTACCAGATCGGAGGAAGGGTCGGGTACCGGGACACGGTCTATTTCTCCAGGCTGTTCCGGAAGCATGCGGGAATGACGCCGAAGGAGTACCGCAATCAGAAGGGGATTCGGACGGATGAGTGAGAGGTTCCGCTGGAATTTGCGGTCCATGCGCTTCTGGGTCATGTTCGTTCTATTCGTGCTGATCGTCGTTCCGTTCCTGATGGTCGGTTATATCGCGCTGTCCAAATCGGAGAAGACGATCCGCCAGACGAACCTGGACGCCGTCGTCCTGACCGGGAAAAATCTGAACTACTACTTCCACTACGTTCAGAACGAGCAGGACAAGCTGATGGCCGGCGAAGACATGCAGCGGCTCATGAGCCGCGCCAAACAGCTGCAGACGGACGACGTCGCCTTCACGGACGAGCTGCTCTCCTATATCGACGGCGTCAACTACTCCAACCAATTGTTCAAAATCCGCGTGCTTCCGCTCGATCCGACCGTCATGCCGACGTACTTGGGGTCCGTGTACGGCATGACGAACGTGGGCGCCCAGGCGTGGTACCGGGACATCGTATCCACCGGACGGTCGTACTGGAAGGTGTTCGAGCCTGCGGAGCTGCCGGGCGTCATCCTGGAACCGACGCTGAGCAGCGTCAAGAGACTGCACAGCCTCAAAACGTTCGAACCGCTCGGCGTGGTGGTCATGGACATCCGGCCCTCCGTCCTCGCCGACTTCATCTACCCGGTCAAACAGTTTCCCCATCAGAACCTTCTCCTGCTTACCAAGGACAACCGGCTCGTCTATTCGGCCAGCGGCAAGTACGACGATTCGGTGCTGGAAGGAGGACTCCTCCGGGCGCTCGAGCATCCCGCGAGTTCGACGACTTTGATCTATGGCGGACAAAAATCGCTGCTCAACGTCACGTCCCTGCTCGAAGGCGAGCTGAAGCTCGTCAGCCTTACGCCGGTCAGCGATCTGGACAATCCCGTCTCCGTCTTGAGCCGGCTGAACTATACGTTTCTGCTGTTCTACTTTTTGCTGTCGATATCCCTGGCCGTCTATCTAACGGTGAAGTACACGAACCCGATCTCCTCCCTCGTCCGGGAGATGAGGGCTCTCGTCCGCCACAGCTTCAGCGAAGCGGCCGTCACCGAATCGCGCTTCGCGTCCAGGCGCGACGAGATCGGCTGGCTGTACCGGGGCATGTACAACATGATCGGGGAGATTCAGCGGCTGCTGAAGGAGACCAAGGAATCCGAGAAGCGCAAGAAGCAGCTCGAATTCGAAGTGCTGAACTACCAGATCAACCCTCACTTCCTGTACAACACGCTGGAGACGATTCGCTGGAAAGCGGAAGCGCGCGGCGCCGGAGACATCGGGGAGATCGCCAGCTCGCTGGCCGCGCTGTTCCGGCTGACGCTGAACCGGGGCAAGGAGATGACGACGGTCCGCCGGGAGCTGGAGCTGCTGAAGTCTTATCTGAGCATCGAGAAGGCGCGTCAGGATGCGCCGATCCCGGTCACGTTCCGGGTGGAGGAGGAGATGCTGGACCTGCCGCTTATGCGCCTCATTCTGCAGCCGCTGGTCGAGAACGCGATCCGGCACGGGATCGCGGTCAAAGGAGACGAAGGCATAATTCTCGTTCAAGGCGGCCTCGAGGAGGGGAAGATCGTCTTCCGCATTACCGACAACGGGCCCGGCATCCCCGAAGACATCCGGGAGCGCCTGCTGGACCCGGATGCGGCGTACCGGCGCGAACGGGAGGGCGGGCTCGGGCTGCTCAATGTCCATGAGCGGCTGCGGCATTACTTCGGCGAGCCTTACGGGCTTGAAGCGATCAGTGAGCGAGGCAGAGGAACGACGATCGTGCTGCGCCATCCGGTCCTTTCGGCGGAATGGACGGCGACGGAGGAATAGACGCCGAATCTTCTTCAAGCTTTTACGGAAAAACGGTCTCCGCCGCGGAGGCCGTTTTTTCGCTGCGCGCGCAAGAAGGCAAAGGATTAGATTCGTAACAGTAAACCTTAGACTTGTCTCGTATCTGGGCCGGCGGACCGGATGCTATGCTGGTTTGCGGGGAGGGAAGGGACGATGCAAACGTTCAAGTCGCAAATGGCGCTTCAACTGATGATTTTGCCATGCATGCTGTTTCTGCTGATTTTCGCCTATGTTCCGATCGCCGGGAACGTGATCGCCTTTCAAGAGTTCAATCTGTCGGCCGGTTTTTTCCACAGCCGGTTCATCGGTTTGGCGAATTTCTCGGAGATGTTCGCGGATCCAAGCTTCTATATGGCGATGAAAAATACGGTTATTCTCAGCCTGCTGAACATGCTGATCGTCTTTCCGGCGCCGCTGCTGTTCGCGCTGATTATCAACGAAATTCCGTTCCTGCGGTTCAAGAAGCTGGTGCAGACGAGCAGCTACCTGCCGAATTTCATCTCGTTCGCGATGGTCGCCTCGATGTGGATTTTCCTGCTGGATCCGAAGGGAATGGTGAATCAGTCGCTGCTTCTGCTGCACCTGGTCAAGCATCCGATCGAATTCTGGACGGAGCCGGGGCTGTTCCGGCCGTTGTCCGTCGTGATCGGCATCTGGAAGGGAGTCGGCTGGGGGGCGATCATCTACCTGGCGGCGATCTCCGGCATTAATCCGGACCTGTACGAAGCGGCCAAGATGGACGGGGCGGGACGAATCAAACGAATCGTCCACATTACGCTGCCGAATCTGATCCCGCTGTTCTCGATTCTGTTCATTCTGAACATCGGGACACTGTTCAGCGGCAACCTGGACCAGTCGGTGCTGCTCGGCAACTCCTTCAACAAGGAGACGTCGTACGTGATCGAATACTACTCCCTGCAGATGGGGCTGGAGCTTACCCGCTATTCCTATGCGACCGCGGTCAGCTTTTTCCAATCGGTCATGGCCGTTCTGCTGGTTCTGATCGCGAACTGGTTCTCCGGCAAGGCGTCCGGCAACCGCCTATTTTAATTCAAGCCGAACGGAGGGATTGTTTGATGCACGCTCGCATCAGGCTGACGGCGGAGGACAAGGCCGTAAACGCGATTGTGATGATCGTGTCCGTCCTGGCGCTGCTGGCCACCTTTTATCCGATTTACTATCTGCTCATCTACTCGCTCAACGATCCGATCGACGCGGCGGGCGGCGGACTGTACTGGTACCCGCGAAAGTTCACTTTGGAAAACTTCGGCTACGTGTTCAAGAGCGATCAGCTGCTTCATTCGTTTCTCGTCACCGTTGCCCGCACTTTGCTCGGTACGGCCGCCGGCGTGCTGTTCACCGCAACCGCGGCATACGCGCTGTCGAAGGAGCGTCTGCGATTCCGCAAAGCTTACTCGATCATCGGCCTGATCACGATGTATTTCAGCGGCGGCCTCATTCCGAATTACTTGCTCTATCAGAAGCTGCAGCTGCTCAATACGTTCTGGGTGTACATTATCCCGGCGCTGTTCAGCATTTACAACGCCTTGCTGTTCATGGCTTTCTTCCGGCAGATGCCGGCCGAGCTGGAGGAGTCGGCCAAGGTGGACGGCGCGGGAGATTTCTATATTTTCGCCCGGATCATCCTGCCCCTCTCCAAGCCGGTGCTGGCGACCGTCGCCCTGTTCGTGGCCGTCAACCACTGGAACGACTGGTTCTCCTCGGCCTATTACGTATCGAACCAGAATCTGTGGACGATGCCGACGATCATCGTGCGGATGCTCTCGGACAACTCGATTATGGACAACATGAAGAATATGTCCCCGGGCATGCGGATGGACCCGCTGTCCACGCTCCAGGCGATCAAATACGCCACCTTGATCGTCACGATTCTGCCGATCACGATCGTCTACCCGTTCATTCAGAGATATTTCGTGCAGGGCATGATGGTCGGCGCGATCAAGGCGTAGCGCCCGGGAACGGTATCGGAGGCTCGCGGGCCTTTTGATATATACTTTGAAAGGGATAAAGGGGAGGAAACGAAGCAATGGGGAAAAAGACGAAGAGCTTGTCCGTCTTGTTGACGGTCTGCGCAGGGGCAGCCTTGCTCGCGGGGTGCTCGGGCAAGGGGAACGATGCGGCAGGCAGCGCCGGCAGCGCGTCGCAGCCGGCCGGATCGGCGGCGGCATCGTCGCCGGCGGAGACGGCGGGCGGCGACAACTCGCCGGTGACGCTGAGCCTTTATTCGGACAGAGCTTGGTATAGCGACTGGACGGGACCGGGCGCCAAGCGGATCGAGCAGAAGACGGGCGTCTCCTTTACCGTCAAAAAGCCGGTTCAGGACGACAGCGACGGCAAGGACATCGCGCTGATGATCGCGAGCAACAGCCTGCCGGACGTGATGGTGGTCGACGCGAACAACAAGATGCTTCAGCAATTGATCGACGGCAATTACTTGTACTCCATGGATGAATTGATCGACAAGTACGCGCCCGACCTCCGCAGCATTCTAAACGAGCAATACGGGCCGGAGCTGCTGACGAACTTCAAGGAGAAGGACGGCAAGACGTACAAGCTGATCTCCGGCTACCAGACGGAGAAATATTTGGACGAGGCGAAGAAGTATGCCGGGCTCGCACCGGTATGGCTGCCGCAGCTCGTCGTCCGCAAGGATTATTACGACGAGATCGGCCGGCCGGACACCTCCACGCCCGAGAAGTTCTTGGACGCGCTTGAACAAATGGCCAAAAACCATCCCGACAAAATTCCTTACCTGGGAGACAAAAGCCAGCATACGGGAGATTTGAGCTGGTTCGCTCCCCAGTTCGGCATCGAACCCTATTACTTGGACGGGAACGAAGTCAAGAACACCATCCACGATCCGAAGTGGAAGGAAATGCTCAAATTCGGCTACGAGATGGCCGGCAAGGGACTGCTGACGAAGGAATCGTTCGTCAACACGAACGACGTGACGGCCCAGAAGGTCGCGGCCGGCGATTCGATCGTCTGGGCGTACAACTCGACGGCGGAGGACGCCGCGCCGCCGAGAGACAATCCGAATACGAAGTTCGAGATGCTGCAGCCGTTCGAATCGTACATGTATCCGACGGTTCCGACCGGCTGGATGGCGCTCGTCATTCCGAAGAGCAACAAAAATCCGGAGCGCACGATGAAGCTGCTCGAATACGCGGCTTCCAAGGAAGGCCAGACCGACTTCTTTCTCGGCGTTCAAGGGAAGAGCGCGGACGACTTCCAAAGCTTGGCCGACGGCCCGCACTTCTACTACGACTCGTCGGTGCCGAACGACTACTTCCCGGAAGGCAAGCCGACGTATACGAAAAATTTCGGCGACGCGCTAAACAAGGATTGGAACGGAACGTGGAACCAGGTCGATTTCGGAGAGCACATCATGCTGATCGACAACTGGGCCATCGCCAACACGGTGCAGTGGAATCCGTCGGACGAGAAGCGGGCCGCTTACGACAAGCTGATGGCGCCCAAGATGAAGTTCTTCCCCGAGTTCAACTTCAAGATCGACAGCGCGAGCGACCTCGGCGTGATCGACGCGAAGCTCAAATCGTTGAAGGAAGATTACGTGACCAAGCTGGTGTTCGCAAGCTCCGACGCCAACTTCGAGTCGACGTTCAACAGCTTCGAGAAGATGGCCGATCAGCTCGGAGTCGCCAAGCTGGAGGCGGAATATACGCGGCAGTACGCGGAATTGAAGCAGAAGCTCGGCAATCCGTAAGCGGCGCTGAGGGTTGGAGGAGAACGCATGTACATGCTGGAAAATGAATCGCTGGCCGTTCGCTTGCGCGAATGGCCGGGCGTTCAAGATTATACGCACACACCGACGGATACGAAGATGCAGGGTTCCGGACCGGACGGCAGGCTGGCCGTAGACGGGACAACGACGGATTGGAGCGAGTGGGACATCGAATTTGCGATGTCCCCCGACCGGACGGCTGCGAATTACGGGCTGAGTCTGAGGCGCACGGGGCTGCAAATCGCCATGGATTACCGGCTGGAGCGGGCAGCGGTCGAACTGACGGTCACGGTAATCGACGACCGTTCCGCCCCCTTGAACCGGTTGGATTGGATCGATCAGCCGCTGCTCTCGTGCGAGAATCCGGAATTCCGCTTTGAACGGACGGAGATTCGGCAGAAAAGCTGGAAGCTGATCCCGGGCGGCGGAAGAGGCTTGTACGACCGCAAACGGGTCGTCGACAAGATCGGCGACGCCGTTCCGGACCTGGCGGACGTCCCGACCATGCACGCCTGCGCGTTCGACGGGAAGCTGTGCTGCTTCGTGCAGACGAATTACCCGGTGCTTCCGCTGCTCAGCCGGTTGACCGAGGATCGGCGCTACCGCGGCCGGTCGGGCGGATTCGCCATCTCGCCGGGAACGTACCAATACCGGGTTCGCAACCGGACGATGGAGCCGCTGCGGCTGAGAACGGTGTTCCTGGAAGACCTCAACGGCGACGGGGCGGCGGACGAGTGCGATTACCACCTGTGGATGAACCGGCAGTTCCCGGATGCCGATCCGTTGTACAAGGAAGCGGTCTGGTACCAGGTGTTCAACGCGGAGAAGGAGCGGGGCGTGCTGACCACCTTCAAGGAGACGCTCGAAATCATCCGTCAAATCCATAACGTCACGGGAGGCGTTCCCCAGATCGCCTATCTGATCGGCTGGCAGTTCGACGGTCACGATACGGGTTACCCTTCGCTGAACCGCATCAATCCGAAGCTCGCCGAGCAGCCGGAGCGCGCGCGGGAGGAGCTGGAGGAGCTCGTCCGCCGCGCGCGGGACGAATACAACTGCATCGTCAGCTATCATATCAATCTGGACGATGCGTACGTCGACTCGCCCGACTGGGATCCGGCGCTGCTGAGCCGCGATCCCGACGGCTCGCCGCGGCTTTGGCTCGATACCCCCAAGCAGCGGGCCTATCACCTCAACCATACCAAGGATGTCGAGAGCGGCCAGGTGTTCCGGCGAATCGACGAGTTCCTGCAAGCTGTGCCCGTATCGCGCACCGTTCAGGTGGACGCGCTGCGCAATACGAACGCCAGCTGGGAGCCGGACGGCGGCTATATCGGTCCGTTGGAGGAGCTGGTCTGCGGGATGAAGCCGATCCTGGCGTACTTCCGCGAGCGAGGCATCGACGTGTCGACGGAAGGGCAGAACGGCATGCCGATCGAGGACGCCGGCCTGTTCAGCGCTTACTGGCATTATTCGCCTTCCTTGATGTACCACGGGAAAATCGTCGGAGGCGGCAGCGTCGATCTGAACGCGGTCGTCTGGGGAAAAGGGGCGTCCTTCGATTCCGACATTCTTTACCGGGGAGAACCGACCCGGCTGCTTGGGGAACAGTTCCTGGCGAACGACTTCGAATCCAAGTGGGAGCAGATCGTCGACATCCTCTATCTGGGCTCCTTGCTCTATCAGTTCTATCTATCCAGAGAAATGGTCGAGTGGCGGGAAGACGAGGAGCGCGTCTATATCCGTTACGCGGACGGGGCGACGGTGAACATCGGGAAGGCGACGGAGCGGCTCGACGTCCGTTGGGGACGGCTGACGATCGCCGACAACGAGGATCGCTTCATTCCGCTCGGGGATCGGGTCTATCTGTACAGCCGTCAAGGAAGCGACCGCGAATGGGCGCTTCCCGAAGAGTGGCAAGCCTGTGAATTCGCCGCTTATCGGATGTCCGGCGACGGCAAGAAGCGGCTGCGGGAATACCCGGCCGGCGCCGAATCGGTTCGGATTCGGCTGGAGCCCCGCGTTCCGGTGATTCTGGAAAAGAAAGAATTAGCTTGACTTATGGCCCGCCGTGCCCCGACGATGTTGCCGGGCCGGCGGGCGTTTCTATCGAGCGGGAATAAAAACGAGAAAGGTTGGCGATGATGCGAGAATTCAATCCGGAACCGACTGTCATCCTTCTGACCGACTTCGGCGCAAGGCCCGATTCGGGCGAGGACGCTTTGCCTGCGATGAGGCGTGCTCTGTCGGCGGCGGCCGATGTGGACGGACCGGTCGTGCTGCAGTGCCCGCGCGGCCGCTACGACTTTTATCCCGGCGATGCGGTGCGTGTTCCCCTGTATATCTCCAATACGGCCAGCGAAGAGGAGTGCCCGGATACGATCAAGACGGTCGCGCTTTGGCTGCAACGGATGAGCGGCTTCACCCTGGCCGGTGACGGTTCCTTGTTCGTGTTCCACGGCAAAATGACGATGTTCGCGATGGAAGACTGCGAGGACATCGAAATCCGCGATGTTCATATGGACTATGAGCGGCCCACGGTCGTGGAGATGACCGTAGCGGGAAGGGGCGAGAATTGGCTCGACCTTGCCGTGCACCCCGACGCCGGATATGTCATCGAGGACGGCAAGCTGGTCTGGCTCGGCGACGGCTGGCGTTTCCGCGACGGTCCGATGCAGCAGTACGATCCTGAGCGGGGGACGACCTGGCGGATCGACAATGGGGTCGTGCAGGCGAGCCGGGTCGAGGAACAGGGGGTCGGGCGGCTGCGGCTGCGTTTCGCCGGCCCCGCTCCGGACGTAGCCCCCGGCCATGTGCTGCAAGCCCGCGACGGCATTCGCGACCAGGTCGGCGCGTTCCTCCATCGAAGCCGAAATATCCGCTGGCGGCGCGTCGGCATGCACTTCATGCATGGTTTGGGCATCGTGGGCCAGTTCAGCGAGGAGCTGAGCTTCGAAGACGTGACGATCGCGCCCCGGCCCGAGACCGGGCGGACCGTCGCCGGCTTCGCCGACGGCATCCACCTGTCCGGCTGCCGGGGGCGCATCCGCATCGAAGGCTGCCGGTTCGAAGGGCTGCACGACGACGGCGTCAACGTGCACGGCACCCATCTGCGGATCGTCGGCGTCGCCCCGCCGAATCGGATGACGGTGCGGTTCATGCATCCGCAGAGCTACGGGTTCGAAGCTTTTTTCCCGGGGGATGCGATCGAATTCGTCGACCGCGACTCGTTGGTCGCCTATGGCGCCGGGGCTGTCAAGACGGCGGAACGGCTCGGCCCGCGCGAAATCCGGCTTACGCTTGAAGAGGCGCTGCCGGACGGCGTCAAGGCCGGGGATGCGGTCGACAACGTCACATGGACGCCCGAGGTGTCGATCGTCGGCAACACTTTCGCGCGAATCCCGACAAGGGGAGTATTGGTTACAACGCGCCGCAAGGCGGTTATCGAGAACAACCGGTTCGAAAGAATGCCCATGAGCGCCGTTCTCGTGGCCGACGACGCGCGGAGCTGGTACGAATCCGGTCCGGTCAGGGACCTCGCCGTCCGCGGCAACGAAATGATCGAATGCGGTTGGCTCGGTCACCCGGCGATCGCCGTCGTTCCGGAGAATGCGGTGGCGGACCCGACCGCGCCCGTCCATCAAAACATCGTCATCGAGAACAATCGCTTCCTCATGCGGGACAATGCCGTGCTTCATGCCCGAAGCGTCCGCACGCTCATCTTTCGCCATAATCGGATGGCCGTGCGGGATGCCGGGGAAGATTCGGAAGCAGCCAAGACGAGGTTCGTTCTGACGGCCTGCAGCGAGGTTGTCATTTCTGACAACAAGACGGAAGGAGATCGGCCGCTTGGCCTCGTCCAAACGGAGTCGATGGGCACGGACGGCTTGTTCGTCTCTCCCGATCAAGGACTCTTGGTACTTTAGCGGCCGGAGGACGCATCGCCTGAACAGGAAATTCTCCACATATGCTCACGCGATAACGTTTTTTTGGTCCATATACCGGAAAAGCTCCCTATATCCGCCGACAGATCCCCGAAACGGGCGAAATGAGCGGAATAAGGGGAGCTTTTCCCGTTTGGATGAGGAGTAGGACACTGAGAGGCTGACTGAAAGGAGCTTTTCCCGTTGACGTCTCGCCGGGCGTTCTATTAAGCCGGGTTCCGCTGTCTCGCCGGCATCGTGGGGGCGAGCGGTTATAGATCGACACAACGGGCGGGCCAACGACACGAACGGCGAATTCGAGTATCTCGGCATGCATCTGTCCGCTATGAACGAGTCGCTGCTGTCACTCCAAAACGAATCAGCGGCGACTAAAAGCGTTTGAAGTGATCTTCGGCTTCTCCCCATACCCCGGGAGAAATTATTCATCCTTACCTTTTGAGCACGACTAAGTGTTGCCTTTCATTCTTTCGATAATGTCGACCGTTTTATTTAACCATGGAAAATCATTATAGGGGGGATTCTCTATACCAAGAAAAGAGCAAAATTTTTGAAATGAACCGAATTGGGACAGATTAATAATTAGTAAATCATTCGGCCGGTCTTTAAAGTATTCTATGATTTCTTGATTATACTTTTGATAGTGACGGATTAAAGCTTTTTTGTTATAAGGATCATTTTCGGGGATATCATACAAACAACGATTGTATTCCCATAACCATCCCTTGTATATATAATTACTGTTCAATAAATCCTCTTTGGTCATTATTTTCCCATTATTAAATACTGCGCTATGGAATTTTGTGAGTGAACGATACCACTGTTTAGGATCATCACGTAAACTTAGAATAAATTTACTATTTGGATACGCCATATCAAGGTGTTTGAATGTACCAGGCATGCTAAATGGGAAATCCTGAAATACTTCGGCTGACTGGCAATAATGAATGATGGCTTGATAATTGCCAGACAAATAATCTTTCATTAACTGCTCGGCACGACGTTGATCGCCGGTGGTGTAGCCCAAATCTTCGAATGTTTTTTTCAAGGAAGACGTTCCCGTTTTATTGCAACCAATGCAAAATATTTTATTGCTTCCATCTCTTTTATCATCGCAATCTGAACTATCTGATCCGTCACTAAATACTCTCTTTCTCATCATAGCTGGATTCCACCCCCAGTAAGTGTTTATAATGGCCGACTTTTTGATATACGATCGTCGACTTTGCGCCGTCCGGTTTGAGATCATTGTATGAAGTCATATCCTTCATGTTGAATCTGTTCAGTTCATGTGGATGGCGATTTTAACGTGAATTACTGGACGAATTGAGCGGCAGCATTATCCGTCCTCGGCGGGGGAAGCGAAAAAACGATTCCCCGATTGACAGGCAGAAGTCTATTCGGGAAGATGAGAAAGGAAGAATACGGCATCTGTCCGTTAAACGGACTGCCAAAGCGGAGGCTTACCACACATGTTGAATCTATCGGAAATCGTGAGAGTTCGCGGACCTTTGAGAAACACCGCGGCCAAATTGAAGGAAGGCTCGCTCACCGTCGGTTTTATCGGAGGCTCGATCACGGACGGGCGTCCGGGCCACAATTGGCCGGAGCCGGTCGCGCGCTGGCTGGCGGAGACGTATCCGGACGTCCGCATCGCCGTAGAGAATGCGGGGATCGGGGCGACGGGCAGCGACCTGGCCGCGTTCCGGGCGAAGCGGGATCTGATCGATACGGGCTGCGATCTCGTGTTCGTGGAGTTCGCCGTCAACGATAACGGCGAGCCGACGGAACGGCGGAACAAGACGAGAGAAGGCTTGCTGCGCCAGCTTCTGGCGGACGGCAAGCGGGATGTGGTGCTGGCGTATACGTATTGCCAGGACATGTACGAGCCGATGATGGACGGCCGCCTGCCGGACAGCATCGCGGAGTTTGAGGCGCTGGCGGAGCATTACGGTATCGGCTCGGTCTGGATGGGCAAGCACGCGCTCGAAGAGGTGAAGCTCGGCCGGCTGCGTTGGGAGGAATGGCTGCCGGACGGCCTCCATCCGACGCAGCGGGGCAGCCTGAGCTACGGGGAGAGCGTCATCGCTTTACTGCAGGAAGCTTTGTCTGGAATCGAAGTGCAAGGTGCTTCGGCTGAGGCTTCATCCGCCGCGCTTCCCTCAGCGCTCTATGCCGGCAACTGGCAGAACGTCCGCTTCGTGCCGTTCGAGGACGTGCGCGCCGAGGGACCTTGGACGGTCCGCCGCTGGGTGACGCTGCACTGGATCGACCGCGCCTTGTCGACGTTCGCGGTCGGAGCCAAGCTGGCGTTCTCTTTCGAAGGAACGGTGCTGGCGCTGGCGTTCGACTTCGGCAAAAGCTCGGCCGAGTTCCGCTACCGCATCGACGGCGGCGAATGGACAACGTCCAACCGCGAACGGCCGGACTGGTGCGGCGCGAGCGGCTGGCTGAGGCTGGAGACGATTGCCGACGGCCTGCCGCCGGGCCGGCATGAATTCGAACTGGAGGTCGTGCACGGCAACCGTCCCGATTGCACCGGCACGAACTTCGATCTGGCGTTTATCGGCGTCGTCTGACCTCATTCTCCCACCTTCCCGTCTCGCCTCCCGGCAAGACGGGATTTTTTTATAGCTGAAACTTTTAAGCTTGAAGATTGAAATGGCCGGACTTTGCCTTATAAGCTTTCATCAGATTCCAAGCAACGATCATCATCCAAAGACTGAACCCCACGATAAAAACCCGGTTCGCCCAGCCCGTCCAATCGCCCGGGCCTCGGGTTCCTTCGAATTGGGTTCCGCCTCCCGCGATAAAAGCGATCAGACTAAGCCAAATGACCGCCGTTGCCGTCCAAAGCAGTCGTCGAGCCTGTGCGCCGAATTGCGCGCGGCGGCCAAACGACCAAGTGATCAATGAAGAAGCGATCGGGGCAACGGGAATCACCATCAAGGATCCCCAGCCATGAAGTTCGCCATGCGCCGACCATTGATCGCGGCTGACCGTTATCGGATCCGTCTGAAACGTGCCGGCCATCACGAGTCCCGCCGCGGCGATCAACAGGAAGAAAAGCCCGATATACCCGCCGATCGATCGAAGGCTCGGCTCCATTGCCGCTATCAAGCTCAGGCATCCGAGCCCCAAGCAAAAAAACGCAAGCTGCATCAGCCAGCCGAAGTCGCCAAGCTCATATTCGCTAATCATTCTCCAGGAAGGGGCGAATTCCGGCTCCAGCGCATGAAGCGCCAGAAGGATCGCGACAAATGCGAGAGTAACCGCGAACGACAACCGCGCGGCCCGGCGGGAAAAGCCGGAGACGGCACTCGACGTGTTTTTATTCGGTTGAGGCATTCTAATTACCCCTCTTCAGTAGACTGTTTCTCCCAGATCTCTTGCCGTACCCGGTCATAGGCGGGATCTTGAAGCGATTCGACGAGTCTCGCGATGAAGCCGATCTCGGCTTTCAACAACGCGAGGCTGTACTCTTCTTCGGCCAGAAATACCCACTGCACGCCGTCCTCTGTCGATTGGCGAATCAGGTTCTGGCTCTCCTCGGCTTGTCGGGTCAATGCTTCCAGCCGCTTTCCCAGAAGTTCCGTCAACTCGACCGGCGTGAGGATGATCATGAGCGACAAGGCGACGCCGAAGTGCGGGAATTCCTTGCGCGGTTCGGTTACGATCTCGCGCATCCAGTCGTATAATTCCGTTCTCCCCAGTTCGGTTATCCCATAGATGGTGCGTTCCGGACGCTGCGTATCCCGAATCGTTTCCTGTTCGGCGACGAACCCCGACTTGCGCAGCTGCTCCATCACCATGTAAAGGGACCCTTGGTTGTACTTGATGTTGCGGTCTTTCCCGTGCTCGGTAAGCAGCCGCCCCAGCTCATAGGGATGCATCGGCCTGGCCAGCAGATAGGTCAGCGCGGCCAGGGCGAGCGGATTCGACACTTTGCGTTTTTTGGCCATAAATCCCCCTCCTGTTTCCTTGTAACTGATTATAAATAGATAAATACTTGATATCAAGTAATTGTTATCAAGTAATACTCTCACGTGGTCTTCGGCCTGCGCAAAAAATGACACCCAACCGGTCAAACGAATCGGATTCAGCGCGGGGAGAGCGGGTGGTACAATGAGTTCCATTCGCATGATGCGCTGGAAAGGGGAACGATCATGACGTGCAGACCGGAATATCCGCGCCCTCAGTTCGTCAGGGACGCTTGGATGAGTTTAAACGGAACATGGGAATTTAGAATGGACGATAAAAATGCGGGATTGGCCGAAAAGTGGTACGAGAACGGAGAGTTCGACCGTACGATCGAGGTGCCGTTCTGCTACCAGAGCCCGCTGAGCGGCATCGGGGAGACGGAATTCCATGACGTCGTCTGGTACCGCCGGACGGTGCGGCTTCCCCGCGAAGCGGCGGGCAAGCGGGCGATTCTTCATTTCGGCGCGGTCGATTACGACGCCGAAGTATGGGTCGACGGACGGCTGGTTTGCAGCCACGAGGGCGGCAACGCCTCCTTCTCCGCGGACGTGACCGATGCGCTCGAAGAAGGAACGGACGAGCATACGATCGTCGTTCGCGCCCAAGATTACTTCGAGGACCTGGCGCTGCCCCGCGGCAAGCAGTATTGGAAGGAAAAGGGCGAGGTCATGTGGTTCCGCAACATGACCGGCATCTGGCAGACGGTATGGCTCGAGTTCGCCGCTCCCGTCCACCTCTCCCGGGTTCGCTTCACGCCTCACCTCGATACGAACGAGATCGAGATCGAGACGCGCATCGAGGGACTCGCCAAGGAAGCCCGCGCCGAGCTGGCCGTCGAAATCTCCTTTGCCGGCAAGACGATCGCCCGCGAACGGATCGAGGCCGGCGCTCTGGAGACGCGGCGCGTGAACCTGAAGGATTTCAACGATCACGGCTTCGGGCGCTGGTGGTCGCCGGAGAAGCCGAACCTGTACGACGTCGAATTCGTCCTTTCGGCGGACGGTACGGTGACGGACCGCGTGACAAGCTACTTCGGAATGCGTAAAATCTCTATAGAGAACGGCAAAGTCTGCTTGAACAACAAGCCTTATCCGATGAAGCTGGTGCTCGATCAAGGTTATTACCACGACGGTATCCTGACCGCGCCTTCGGACGAAGCGATCCGCCTCGACGTGGAGCTGTGCAAGCAAATGGGCTTCAACGGAATGCGCAAGCATCAGATGGTCGCGGATCCGAGATACTTGTATTGGTGCGATAAGCTGGGCGTCCTCGTGTGGGGCGAAGCCGCCAACGCCTACGCGTATTCCGAGGACTATGCCTATCGGATGACCAAGGAGTGGGGAGAGATCATCCGACGCGATTACAACCACCCGTGCATCGTCGCCTGGGTTCCGCTGAACGAGAGCTGGGGCGTGCCGGACATGCTGATCGATCCGAAGCAGCGGAACCACGCGATGGCGCTGTACCATTTTACCAAATCGGTCGATTCGACCCGGCTCGTGCTGTCCAACGACGGCTGGGAGCACTGCCTGTCCGATCTGTGCACCGTACACGATTACACAAGAGATCGCGGCACGCTGCTCGAACGGTACGCCGATCTCGAACGCATTCTGAACGACATGCCGGGCCGCAAATTCGTTTATGCGCCGGGGTACCGCTATAACGGCGAGCCGATCATGGTGACCGAGTTCGGCGGCGCCAACCTGCGGCGGCACGAGGAGTCGCCGGTCGTCAGGCCTTGCGCGGAAGACGAGGAGCAGTTCCTGAAGCAAGTCGTCGACGTCATCCATCCGATGGTCGTCTCCGGCCTCGTTCAAGGCTACTGCTACACGCAGCTGACGGACACCGAGACGGAAATTTGCGGTTTGCTCACATGGGACCGCAAGCCGAAAATTCCGCTGGACGTCATCCGCCGCATCAACGAGGGAGAGCTCGTGGAGCATCTGTAACGCCGGGCGGCGTTCGCCTAAGCCGGAACCGCGCGCCGTCTCGCCGGACAGCATGAGCAATGTTCAACCTGCCGATCGAACGGGGAGGAATGCCGATGCTTCGCGCTTTGATCCGCTCTTTTTTTCAAGCTCAAATCCGGATTCTGAGGCGCTTCACGGTCAAGCGAAGGCTGTTCCTCACGTTCCTGATCATCTCCGTCGCACCGCTCGCCATCGTGGCGACGGTGTCTTTTTACTATTCTTACCGGGATGCGACCCAGAAAATCGAAACGTTCTCGATGCAGATCATTCATCAGGTCGAGATCAACGCGGACGCGGTCGTCTCCGATTACGAGACGCTGCTGCAGACCGTCGTCAACGAGGATGTCGTGCAGACGGACCTGAAGGGAGCGGCCGAGCTGGACAAGCTGGGCCAATACCGGCTGGACGACGAGCTCAAGCGGATGCTGAACGTGAAAATGATGAACAATCTCGCGGTGACCGGCATCTCCGTTGCGCTGCTCGACAATCAATACAGCATGTTCGTCGGCAACCGGATGGTGCCGCCGGCATACGCCGGCACGCGGCTTTACCGGGAGACGCTGAACCGCGCGGACGGGGGATTCACCTGGCTGCCGCCCCATCTGAACGAAGTCGCGGGCTTCTTCCAGACCGGAGAGAAGGTGCTGACGCTGTCCGTTCCGATCAAGGACCGTTGGCGGGGCACGAACTTCGGCATCGCCGCGCTTGCCGTCAAGCCGGCCGCGTTCCACCCGATCCTGTCCACGCTCGGAGCGTCGGAGCAAGGGAAGGTGTTCATTCTCGACGAGAACGGGGTGGTGATCTACAGCGAAGAGGAAGGACAATGGGGCGAGCCGCTTCCCGATCCGAAGCTGACCGTCGCCTTGTCCAAGCAATCGGCCGACAACGCCCATTTCGATTACCGGTCCGACGACGGGCGGAAATATTTGATGTCGTTCACCCGCATGAAAAGCACCGGCTGGACCGTTGTCAACCAAGTTCCTTATCCCTATTTGATGCACAGTACCTGGAGAATTTTGACCTTTACGATCGTCACGGCCGCTTTCTTCCTGCTGCTGTCGGCGTATATCGCCGCCTTGGTGTTCAACAGCATCTTCAGCGGCATTTACCGGCTGATGCGTTCGATGCGCAGCCTGGAGAAAGGCGATTTTCAACTGACGAATCTCGAACCGACGGGCAAGGACGAGATTCAGCGGCTGACCTCATCATACGACCGGATGGTGGATCGCTTGAACGACGTCATCAACGAGCTGTACCGGGAGAAGGTCGTTCAACAGGAGATGCAGATCAAGGCGCTGAAGGCGCAGATCAATCCCCATTTCCTGTACAACACGCTGGAGACGATCTCCAGCCTGGCGAAAATTCACGGCGTTCGCGACATCAGCCGGATGACCGCTTCGCTCTCCCACATTTTCCGCTACAGCATCACCGGAGAGGAGGACATCGTTCCGCTCCGGTACGAAATTCGCAGCGTGGAGCATTATTTGCGCATCATTCAAGTGCGGTACGGGGACCGGATGACATTCCGGATCGACGTGCCGGAGCCGCTCTTGGAGCGCAAAGTGTTGAAGCTGATTCTCCAGCCGCTCGTGGAAAACGCGGTTCAGCACGGAATCGAGCCGAAGACGGAGCCCGGACAAGTGAGCGTGACCGCTTCCCTGGAAGACGGCAAGCTTCGGCTGACGGTGGCGGACGACGGCGTGGGCATTCCCACCGACCGGCTGATGGAGCTTCAATGGCAGCTGGAAAGCTCGGGGGAAGCGCCTCGTTCATCATCGGCGGGTTCGGGCGGCATCGGGCTGTTAAATGTAAAGGAGAGGCTATGGCTGGCTTATCGGGAAGAGGCTTCGTTCCGGCTAGAGAGCGCGGAGGGCAAAGGAACGGCGATTGAATTGACGCTGCCGGTCGAGAACCGCAACGAGACCTTTAGCGAAGGAGGATGAGAGCCGTGTATCGCGTTCTGATCGTGGAGGACGAACAGATTATCCGGGAAGGGTTCAAGCGAACGATCGAATGGGAGAGCTTCGGGCTGGAGATCGTCGGCGAGGCGAAGGACGGGGCGGACGGGCTGGCGCTCGCGCGGCTGCTTCGCCCGCACCTGATCTTCGCCGACGTCCGGATGCCGGGGATGGACGGGCTGGCCTTCGCAGAGCAAGCCGTCAAGCTGCTCCCGGACGCGAAGATCGTCATCGTCAGCGGCTACAAGGACTACGAATACTTCCGTCAATCGCTGCAGCTCGGTCTGTTCGACTATCTTCTGAAGCCGGTGGAAGAGGAGGAGCTGATCCGGGTCGTGGAAAATGCGGTGGCCAGGCTCGACGAACTTCAGACCTCCCGGAGGCGCGAGATCGAGGCGTCGTCCCGTCTGCGCAAAAGCGAAAGCGTCCTTCATCATGTTCTGCTTAGCCGGCTGACGGAAGGGGATCTGTCCCCGCTGCGCGAATCGATGCCGGATCCGTACTTGCAGGAAATCGCGTACGACCGGTATGCCGCCGCGGTTCTGCGTATCGACAACTACGGAGAATTGGCCGAAGGCGTCTACGCGGGAGACGAGGAGGCGCTGCTGTTCACCGCCGTCAACATCTGCGAGGAATCCGTCGGCGCGGATACGGTCGTCTTCCGCCAGCTCGGCTTGAAAAAGCAGATTACGCTGTTGCAGGGGAGCGCGGGGACCGGCAGCGGGCAGGATCTCGGGGAATTCCAAGCGGAGTGCGCCGGGCTGCTGGAGAATTTCAAGCGTTTCGGCAAATTCCGAATCAGCCTGGGGCTGGGCCGTTCGCACGAAGGATGGGACGGCATCCACCGCTCGTATGCCGAAGCGTGCGAGGCGGCGGAGCGGACGACGTTCCGGTCCGGCAGCCTGCTCATCGTCCCTGCGGAAGCGGCGGAACGCGGACCGGAGCCTCGGCTGGCGACCGCCGAGTTCGAGGAGCTGTTCCAATCCGCTTGCAGGCAGAGGGACGCGAAGAAAGCCGCCGCCCTGCTCGACGCGGCGCTGCGTTCTCCGGAAGCGGAAGAAGCGACCCGGGGGCAAGTGTACGCCTTCGCCGCGAGAATGCTCGATCTCGCGGACCATGCGGCTCGCACAGGCTCCCCAGCGCTGGAGCGGGACGTTCCCTACCTGTTCGAACGGTTCCGGGTAAGGACGCTCGACGATTTGCCGCAGATCCGCGGGTGGCTTTTCGAGGAGCTGGCCAAGCTGCTGAGCCGGGGCAATCCGATCTATTCGGATCCGCGGGCGCTGATCCGCGATTTGAAGGAGTACGTGGCCCGACATTTCACGTCCGAGGAAATCACGCTGGGCATGCTCTCTTCCAAGTTCGGCATGAATATCTACCAGATCTGCCGCCTGTTCAAAAGCGAGTTCGGGACGAATTTCCACGTGTTCCTGACCGAACTGAAGATGGAGAAGGCGAAGGATTATTTGCGCGGCAGCGCCATGCCCGTTCAGGATATCGCCTTCCTGGTCGGATACAAGGAGACGAAATACTTTTTCAAAGTGTTCAAGAAGCACGTAGGTCTCACGCCGTCGGAATACCGCAGCCAAGCTTAGGAGCGCATCGAATGTCGACGTTAGGCCGGACCCGTCTCGGATTGGTCCCCCGGCTGACTTTGCGGCACGGCGGGGTGTGCTCCGGGCTCACGTGCTAACGAAACGTACAAATCTTAACGCCCCGATATCGGTGCTTCGGCGAGTCTAACGAAACGTAAAGACGCTATTTGCCCCATTGGCAGGCAAAAGACACCTGAATTCAAGGAATAGCATCTCTGAGTTTCGTTACAATTTCAAACCTTCCCATTACAGGCCAATAAGCTCTCTTGGTTTCGTTGCGCCTACCCTCTGGGATTCGTTAGCGCTCACTCTCTCCTCTCGAAGGCCGTCGGCCGGACGCCTGCCAACCGACGAATTCCCGACTTGCTCCAGCCCCTTCTTCCGCGAACCGCCGGTTCCGGGAGAAGGGGTTCTTCTTTGCGCCGCGCGCAAAAAGTTCCACCCGATTCGGCAACGGCGTCGGATTATGGCGGCGGCGGCCCGATGCTAAGATGGGGACATGAACGAACCGGATGGCAAGGCAGAAAGGAAGATCCGCATGAAGCGCGCAGACCCGAGCGTTCGAGGCGGCCGGTTGGACCGATGGGCGCCGATCGTCTTCACCGCTCCGACGTTGCTCTTTATCGTAACGCTGATGGTGTTCCCGTTTTTTTATTCCATTTACTTGAGCTTGCTGAAGTACAAGCTGACGCTTCCGGCCGCGAGCATCCATTTTGCCGGCCTCGACAATTACCGTTACATGCTGCACAACGCGAGTTTCCTGAGAGCGACGGAGTGGACGTTCGTCTTCTCCGTCATCGCGGTCGCGGTCGAAGTGACGCTCGGGATGATCATGGCCTTGACGCTGAGCAGCACGGCGTTCGGCAACCGGACGGCGGTGTTCAAGAGCTTGTTCATCATGCCGCTCATGCTTGCGCCGATCGTCTCCGCGAAGATCTGGTCGCTGCTGTTCCAGGTCATCTACGGCCCGATCAATTACGTTCTCTCCTCGCTCGGTGCAGGCCGGGTCAGTTGGAGCGGGGAGCCGCTGCCGGCGAAGCTGTCGATCATTCTGGTCGACATCTGGCAGTCGGCGCCGTTCTGCATGCTGATCCTGCTGGCCGCTCTCAAGACGGTGCCGAAGGAATTGACCGAGGCGGCGGCCATCGACGGAGCCGGGCGATTCGGCAGTTTTTTCAAAGTGACGCTGCCGCAGATCCGCCATTTTCTGGCGCTCGTCGTCTCCATTCGAATCATGGACGCGCTTCGCGTGTTCGACAGCGTCGTCGCCCTGACGAACGGGGCGCCGGGAGAGTCGACCGAGACGCTCGCCACCGTCACGTACAAAACGGCGTTCCGCTATGCGGATATCGGCGCGGGCTCGGCGGGTTCCATTCTTTATTTCCTGTTTATCGTCGTCTTCTCCCTGCTTGCCTTCGTCTTCCTGCAGCGCAAGCCGGACCGGAGCTAACGGAGGTTCATCGCGATGAAAAAGAATACGGAAAAAACGGTCGTCTCCATCTTGCTCGGGCTTTTCGCCCTCTACTTTTTGTTCCCGATCTATTGGACGCTTACGACTTCGATCAAACCGAAGGGGTCGATCATCAAGCTGCCGCCGGAATGGTTCCCTCACCGCTTTACGTGGTCGAACTATGCGGAGGTGTTCTCCCAGAACCACATCGGCCGGGTGTTCCTGAACAGCCTCCTGGTCGCTTCGGCCACGACCGCCGTCACGGTGCTCGTCACCGCGCTCGGCGGCTACGGCTTCTCGCGGTTCCGCTTTAGCGGGCGCAACCTGTGGATCTATACGACGATCGTCGTGCGGATGATTCCGGGCCTGCTGCTGATCATTCCTTATTACTTGATGTTCCAAAAAGCCGGCCTGCTCGACTCGCTGACCGGGCTGGTCATCGTCTACGTCACCGCCGCCATCCCGCTGGCGATCTACCTGTTCATCGGCTTCTACAACGAGATGCCGGCGGAGATCTTCGAATCGGCCCGCATCGACGGCTGCTCGGAGTATGGCACCTTCCTGCGGATCGCGCTGCCGCTCGTCGTCCCGGGCATCGTCGTCACCTCCATTCTCGTCTTTATGGGAGCGTGGAACGAGTTTTCGCTTTCCCTCATATTGACCTTCTCGGACGACAAAAAGCTGCTGCCGCTGGCCATCAGCAGCCTGGTCCAGACGCAGAAGGACACGCCCCTCGGCACGCTGGCCGCGGCGGGAACGCTCGCGATGCTTCCGGCGATCGCGCTGTCTCTGACGACCCAGAAATATATCGTCGACGGCTTTACGGCCGGAGCGGTGAAAGGATGAAGCCGGGAAGGAGAGGGGGTGACGGCCGGGACGCACCTTGGCGGAGGCGGTTGTGGCAGCGGCAAGAAAAGTTTAGGATTCCATTAGGGGGTATAACGAAACCATGTTGAACGCCAATCAAAAGAAAACGCGCGCCGTGCTGGGCATGGGCTTTGCCGCCGTTCTCGTACTGTCGGGATGTTCGGGCGGGAACAACAACGATAATGCGGCTTCGGCCGGAGCCTCGGGCTCCGCGTCGGCATCTCCTTCGGGCACGGGAAGCGCGGTCCAAGTGGACGGGCCGACGGTATACGGCATCAAGCTGCAGGATATGGACGCCGGCGGCACGCTGAAAGGGCAGTACAAGGGCCAGAAAATCGTCGTCGCCACGATGGCCGGAGATACGGAGAAAGCGCTCAAGGACGCCGCTCCTTATTTCGAGAAGGTTTCGGGCGCGACGGTCGAGGTGCAGAGCTTCCCGGCGGAATCCTACATGGAGAAGATCCAGCTGGATCTGCAGACGAACCATTCCTTCGACTCCGTCGTCATGCCGGTCGCGCTGATCCACGGATACGCGGAAGGCGGGCTGGTTCAAGACCTGAAGCCGTACATCGACAACAAGGACCTCGTCAGCCCGAATCTGGACCTGGACGACTTCATCCCGAGCTTGCTCGACATCTACGGCAATTACAAATCCAAGCTGGTCGCGCTTCCGTACAAGCCCGACGCGCAAATTTTCTTCTACCGGAAAGATCTGTTCGAGGATCCCAAGCTTCAGGCGAGCTTCAAAGCGAAGACGGGCCACGATCTGAAAGTGCCGGAAACGCCGGACGAGATGGCCGAGGCGGCCGCATTCTTCACCAAGAGCCTCAACCCGGATTCGCCTGTCACCTACGGCTACAGCACGATGGCGGACAACACGTCCAGCCGGTGGATCTGGACGAACCGGCTCGCCGCGTTCGGCGGCAAAGACGTGGACAAAGATTTCAAGCCGGCGTTCAATAACGAAGCGGGGCTCAAGGCGCTCCAGTTCGCGAAGCAGCTGACGCAGTATGCGCCCAAAGAACTGCTGACGCTCGGCTGGGACGAGGCCAATACGCTGTTCGCGAACGGCGAGGCGGCCATGATGGAGCAGTGGCCGGGACTGATGCAGACGGTCGAAGCGGACGGCTCCAAGGTGAAGGGGAAAGTCGGCTACGCGGTAACGCCGGGAGGAGCGCCGACGATGGGCGGCTGGTCGATCGCCATGACCTCCTCCACCAAAAACGCGGACTTGACCTATAAGTTCATCGAATACGTCACTTCCAAAGACATGGAAGTGCTGAAGATTCAAGACAAGATGGACCCGACCCGCACGTCCAACTACATGAGGCCCGAGCTTCAGCAGCAGTTCCCGATGTATCAGACGCTGCTCGATTCGTTGACCAAGGGCAAGATCATGGCCGACCCCGACGTGCCTTACGTCTCGCCGAAGCTGGACGACATCATGGAGCAGGCGGTGCAGTCCGTGCTGCGGGGAGAACTGGATCCGCAGAAGGCGCTCGGCATCATGGAGAAGAGCTTTAACGAGGAGATTCAAGGAGCCAGCATTACGGCCGGTTAAGCAAAGGGAGCGGATCGAGACGGTTCGAGACGAAGATCCGTCCGAACGGAAGAAGAACAAGAGAAGCCCCGATCCGATAGGAACGAACGTCGAGTCTTGGAAGGCGTACGGGTACTGATAGAAGCGGAGGCGCCGGACGGGATTCCCGCCCGGCGCCTTCGACAAGAGCTTCCTGCGCGAAAGTCCATCGCCCGATCCATTGCGGATCGGGTTTTTCGCGTTTTCGGGGGGCGGTCTGCCTAAAGCTGCCGCCATCTGCTAAAATAAGAATATTTCTTCGGCTTTTGTTGAGGCCGCGGCGCGGGAGGGGTATGATGGCGTCAGCGAACGGATATCGATTGTCGGGCTGGTGGAGGCGTTCCTTCTCCCAGATGAGCCTGTTTTACAAATTTTTTTACGGAACGATTCTGATCGTGCTCTCCGTCCTGCTTTTGTCCAGCGCCGCATCCTACCTCTACACCCGAGGCATCTTCGAGAAGCAGGCGGCCGCCGGAGCGGCCCGGCTGGTCGACAACATCAACCAGGGATTCGAGGACAATCTGGACCAGGTCGATCGAATCATCATGTCGATGTATTCGGACGCGGAGAACAACAACTCGGAGACCAGCTTGCGCGAGGTGCTGTCGCCGGAACCGTTCCGAAGCTTGCCCGAGCAATACGCGGCCAATCTGGCGATGCAGAGCTTCTTTCAACGGCTGCTCAATCTGAGGAGCGATTTTAACAGCGTTTACATCTACGTCGCGCCGGACAAGCAGTTTTCGTATTCGGTTTACGGAAGGGCGAAGTGGCCGTACGATCCGACCGGGGAAGATTGGTACCGCAGCACGGAGGCTGCGGCCGGCCGTACCGTCATTTCCGCTCCGCACCTGCCGTTCCAGCTGAGCTACGACAAGAAGGTGATCTCGTTTTCCCGCGTGCTCAAAGGGTTCTCGTCGAACGGGAACGAGAATGACGGCGTCATCCTGATCGATCTGTCGATGGACGCGCTGACGAATATCGTCAAGAAGGCGAAGCTCGGCGAGACAACCGGCGTCGTGCTGTTGAACGAATCGGGCCGGACGATTTATTCGAGCGATTCGGAACTGGACGAACTGCCTCCTTCCCTGATTAGCCGAATGTCCGGGTCCCCGAACGGGTCGTTCAGCGCGGTCATCGCCGGGAAGCGGTACCTGCTCTCCTACAGCACGTTGACGGTAACCGGATGGAAATCGGCGACGCTCACGCCGTATACGGAGATCAATCAGGCGGGCAACCGGCTGCTGTCCGTCTATCTCCTGCTGGGCCTGGCCGGGCTCGCACTGACCGTATTCATCTCCTTCTTGTTCTCCAAGAAGATCTTCCGTCCGATTCAGCATCTGAAGAAAGGGATCGTGCAGGTCAAGCAGGGCAATTTCGACGTGCAGCTGGAACAGAGGTCTCAGGACGAGCTCGGGCAGCTCGTATTCAGCTTCAATGTCATGGTCGATACCATCCGAAAACTGATCGTGGAAAATTACGAAGAGCAGCTCGCCCGCAAAAACGCGGAGTTCAAATATCTCCAGTCGCAGATCAACCCGCATTTCATCTTTAACACGCTGCAGATTGTCAGCGGCATGGCGGCGGTGCACAAAGTGCCCGATATCGGCACCGTGTCCAAAAGCCTGGCGAAGATGCTGCGGTACAGCATTAACATGCAGACGAGCACGGTGCCGATTCGCGACGAGATCGAGAACGTCATCTGCTACATGGACATCCAAAAGCTTCGTTTTCGCGGTTTTTTCGACTACGATCTGGACATCGACGAAGAGGCGTACCGATACACCATCGTGAAGCTCATCCTTCAGCCGATCGTGGAAAACTCGGTGACGTACGGGCTCGAAGGCAAAGAGCAGGGGGGAAGGGTGCGAATTTCGGGCAGGCTGGACGACGGCCATCTTCGGTTCGAGGTTTACGACAACGGAGTCGGCATGACGCCGGAAGAGACGAAGAGCCTCATGGCGTCGATCGTGTCCTCCGAAGCGGGCCCCGACAGGCCGCCGGCAGACGGGAGAAGCGCCGGAAGCGGGCACTCCGTCGGCCTGCGCAACATTCACCATCGGATCCAAATGATTTACGGACCGGAATACGGCCTGGCGATCGATAGCGCCAAAAACGAGTGGACGCGCGTCGTCATTCGGATTCCGGCTCAGGAAGGAGGCGAGACGGCGTGAGGAAAGTATGGATCGTCGACGACGAGGAATGGACGCGCATCAGCATCAGAGAGCAGATCGACTGGGCCGCCCTCGGCATGGAGGTTGCGGGCGAGGCGCGAAACGGCCGGGCGGCGCTCGAAGGGATTCGGCAGAGCCCGCCCGACATTCTGCTGACCGACATCCGGATGCCGGTCATGGACGGCATGGCGCTGCTTGAACAGGTGCATCAGGAGTTCCCCGGCATCGTTCCGATCGTGCTGAGCGGCTACTCCGAATTCGAATACGCGAAGAAAGCGATCGTGTATGGCGTGTTCGACTATATCCTGAAGCCGATCGACGAGGAGCAGCTCGCTGCGACGCTGAGAAGAGCGGCGGAGCGCTTGAACGAGGAGGACAACCGGAAGAACGAGCTCGTCGAGATGAAGATCCGGATCAACGAGAGCGGTCCGCTGACCAAGGAGCGGGCTTTGACGCGTTTGGTGACGGAGCCCGGGCTCGGCGAAGAAGCTCGGCGTCAGGCGCTTCGCAAAGGCGGCTTCGCTGAGGAACCGGAAGGAAGACGACAGGCGCTTGCGTTCGAGGCGGCCAACTTTGCTGATGTCGCGACCCGGAAATACGGCGGGGACGAGGGGCTTGCCAGCTTCGCGCTGTTGAACGTGCTGGAGGAACTGCTTCAGCCGTTCGGGCGGGGCGTCTTCTTCCGGCGCTTCGGCCGGCAGAACGAGTTCGTCTGGCTGCGCGCGATTCCGGCGGAGGAAGACGAATCCGAATTCGACGGCTTCTTCGGCAAGCTGGA
The DNA here is from genome assembly GCF_014212055.1 of Cohnella zeiphila. Classification (GTDB taxonomy): domain Bacteria; phylum Bacillota; class Bacilli; order Paenibacillales; family Paenibacillaceae; genus Cohnella; species Cohnella zeiphila. The sequence goes on from NZ_JACJVO010000025.1 coordinate 113,213, forward strand.
GGGAATGCTCGCCAGGCTGACGGAGCTGACCGGCTTTCGCCTTTATGCCGGCGTCGGCCGGGAATTCGCCTCGTTGCGGGGAGCGTCCGGATCTTACGCGGAAGCGAATGAAGCGGTCCGCAACGCGGGCATCGTTCATCGCGGTCCGATCGTGCATTCGGATGAAGTGAGCGGGCGCAACGAATATTATCGATATCCGGTCGACAAAGAGAAGATGCTGCTCCACTGTTTGGAGAACGGCTACAAGGAGCAGGCGCTGGACATGATCGACGAGCTGTTCCGCGAGTGGACGGGCAGCGAGACGATTCATCCCGGCAGCATTCGCGAGACGATGGACGAACTGAAGGTCGGCATTCGCAAAATGCTCAAAAAGCACGGCGTCGCGCTGGAGCAGGTGACGGGAGAGGCGGCGTACGACGCGGATGGAGCGGAATACCGTTCGTTCGAACGGATGCGGCAACGGCTCGTTCGCACGATCGAACGCGTCTCCGACTATATGTCCGCTTCCCGGAAGGTGGGAGCCAGGAAAGCGATTGAAGACATCGTGCAATACCTGCAGCGGCATTATGCGGAAGAGATCTCCCTGCACGCCGTCTCGGAGCGGTTCCATCTGAATCCGGCTTACTTGTCCCGGCTGTTCAAGAGCGAGACGGGACAGACGTTCAACGACTACTTGAGCCGCGTTCGGCTGGATGCCACGGTGGAGCTCTTGCGTAACGAGCAGCTCAAAGTAAGCGACATCGCCTCGCTCGTCGGGTATGAGAACGCCAACTATTTTCTCAAGAAATTCAAGGATTTCTACGGTTGCACGCCGTCGGAGTACCGCAACCGGCACTTCCGCTGACTCCCGGCCGATCATCGTTCTCCGCGGTGATCGGCTATTTTTGTATAACGAGCCCGGATCGAATGTCAAAAAAGTAGAGGGAAAACGGTAAAACGATTGGAGTGTGCGTGTCCCGGCCGTTCTCTATAATGAAACAGCAGCCAACAAACTGGGAGGGGATCAACATGAAAGGAAGAAAGAAAGCGTCCGCATCAGGGGCGGCGCTGGCAATGGCGCTGACGGCATCGCTGCTTGCGGCGTGCGGTTCGAACGGCGGCAACAGCGATAGCGGCTCACAAGCGAGCACATCCGCCGACGCTTCCGCCGGCACGCCGGCCGCTTCGTCCTCGGGCTCGCCGGCGACGCTCAAATACTTGACGTGGACGTATTCGGACCGCACGGCGTCGACGGACGCCTGGATCAAGGATTTGAAAGACAAGTTCAAAATTACGATCGACATGCAGAACGTGCCGTCCGAACCTTATGCGACGATGCTGAAGACGAAGTTTGCCTCGGACGATCTGCCGGACCTGTTCATGACGCACGGCATCGACAAAAATCTGAATTTCGTCGAGAAGATGACGGCGCAGCCGGACCAGCTCGCGGACTTGTCCGATCTGCCTTCCGTGCAGGACTTCATTCCTTCCGTCATCGAGAGCCGCAAAAACAACAAGGAAGGAAAGCTGTACTATGTTCCGGTCTCAACCAATGCGCTGGGCGTGCTGTACAACAAAAAGATTTTCTCGGATAACGGAATCGCGATCCCGACGAACATCGACGAGTTCGTCGCCGCTTGCGACAAGCTGAAGGCGGCCGGCATCGCTCCGATGGCCGCAGGCTTCAAGGACGCGTGGACGACGCAGATCATTCCGTTCATCGCGTTCGGCCAATATATCAACACGAAGGATCCGACGGCCAAGGAGAAGCTCGCCACCGGCGAGCTGAAGTATGCGGACATCAAGGCCGACGTCGAGAAGGTGCTGAACGTCCAGCTCGAATGGGCCGACAAAGGCTACTTCACCGACAACTTCCTCGGCACGGACGTCAATGTCGCCAGCCAGCTGCTCGCGACCGGCAAAGCGGCGATGATGGTGACGGGCACCTGGCAGCTCAGCGCGGTCCAAAGCGCGAACCCGGATGCCCAGATCGGATTTTTCGCGCTGCCTCTGAACGCGCCGGGCGAGAAGACGGTTCTTCCCACGAGCGCCGACGAAGGCATGGTCGTGAACGCCAAGTCCAAAAATCTGGAAGCGGCCAAACAAGCGATGGACGAATACTTGAGCGCGGACAATCAGGCCCGCATCATGAAGGATTTGAACGGCATTCCGACCAATACGAAAGTCCAGGTCGACAATCCCTTCACGAAGGAGGTTCAGGATGCGATGGGCCAGACGGAAGTTCAGCCGGATTGGTGGGGCACGGGCGGGTTGTACAACCCGCTGACCACGACGTTCAGCATGGAGAAGGAGCAGCAAAGCTTGGTGGCCAAGGGCACGACTCCGGATCAATTCATCGCCGATTTCGATGCCGCCAACGCCAAAGCGCTGGGCCAATGATCGAAGGGTAGTCCCGCTGAAAGCGAGCCAGACAACAGACAGATCAGCCAAACGGTCGGTCGGTATTGCTTCCCGCGAATGCCGGCCGATTGCCGTTGGCGGACAGGAGGAGGACAAGGAGTCATGCCGGGATCGAGACGGAAATGGAGAGCGGAGCTGAAGTGGCTGACGTTCCTGCTGCCGGCGCTTTTCTTCTATTTGGGCTTTTATTTGGTGCCCACCTTGAGTTCGACTTATTATTCCCTGACCGACTGGGACGGGATCACGAGCAAATTTATCGGTCTGGACAACTACAAGGAGATGTTCCACGATCGCATGATCCTGGCATCCTTTCGAAATACGATCCTCTATACGGTCGGCATTACGGTCTTGCAGAACGGCGTCGGATTGCTCGTCGCCCTCCTGCTCGTTCGCAAGTTTCGCGGCGTTAACGTCATGCGCACGCTGCTGTTCATGCCGAATATTTTCTCGACGCTGCTGATCGGCTACGTATGGGGCTTCATTCTCGAACCCAATATCGGCGTCGTCAACAACGTGCTGGACGCTCTCGGGCTCGACGCCTGGAAGATGGGATGGCTGAGCGATCCGGGAACGGCCCGCTGGATGATCGTGTTCGTGACGATCTGGCAGTGCATGGGCTACTCGATGGTCATCTACATCGCCGGCTTGCAGGGCATTCCGAAGGATCTGTACGAGAGCGGCGACCTGGACGGAGCGACCGGCTGGCGCCGCTTCGCGAACATCACGTTCCCGCTCGTGGCGCCGGCGTTCACGATCAACGTCGTTCTGTGCCTGATCGGAGACCTGCAGCTGTTCAACCAGATCTTCGCGCTGACCGGGGGCGGTCCGGGCTACGCGACCGAATCGGTGGCGACGATGATCTACCGGCTCGGCTTCGGCAACGGCATCCGCTGGGGCTACGGTTCGGCGCTGTCCGTGACTTTGTTCGCCTGCATTCTGATTCTTACCTCGATATTGGTGACGTTCTTGCGCAAGAGGGAGGTGGAGATGTGACGAACCGAGCCTGGGGCAAGATCGGCAGACCGGCCGGCCAAGGCCTGATGTGGGTGCTGACGCTGCTGTACGTCTATCCGATCCTTCTCGTGCTGCTGTCCGCCGTCAAAAGCAAGAGCGAGCTGGCGATTCATCCTTTCTCCTGGCCGAAGCACTGGACGTTCGAATCGTTCTCCAAGGCGATCGATACGATGCATTATTTTCGGTCGCTGCTCAACACGGTCGGCATTGCCGCCGTGTCGGTCGCCGGCGTCGTCGTCATGGCCGCGATGGCCGCCTACGCCATCTCACGCCGGGACAACCGGTTCTACCGCGCCATGTACCTCGTATTCCTGGCCGGGATGATCATTCCGTTCCAGATGGCGATGATTCCGCTGTACAAGGTGCTGCAGACGCTGTATCTGATCAATACGTATCCCGGCGTCGTCTTCATCTATCTGGGCATGCTCGCTCCGTTTTCGGTGTTCATTCTGAGCGGCTTCGTCAAAGGAGTGCCCAAAGAGCTGGAGGAGGCGGCGCTAGTGGATGGATCGGGGACGTACAAGACGTTCTTCCGCATCGTGCTGCCGCTTCTCAAACCCGCGGTGACGACGGTGACGGTACTGAACCTGTTCAACGTGTGGAACGACTTCCTGATGCCGATGCTCTACTTGTCCGACAGCAAGAAAGGGACGATCACGGTGCAGCTGTCCGCGTTTCAGGGAATGTACAACAACGATTGGTCGCTCATCTTCGCCGGGGTGTGCCTCATTGTCGTGCCGATGCTCGTGATTTATCTGTTCGCTCAGCGCTTCATCATCAGCGGCATTACGGCCGGGGCGGTGAAGGGATAAGACCTGCGCTCGGAGATCCGGGAACGAATGCGGGCGCTGCGCTATCTGCGGCCGATTGGAGACTTCATCTGCACGATCCCGTTGCGGAAGTGCGGGCGAACGGAAGCGTCCTGCCATTGACGGAAAAGGACGGCCTTACCGTGGCGCGGCTTCCGGAAGCGCTGGCCGGGCAGCTTCGGACGGCGGCGGGACAAGCGGTTCTGCGGCTGGAGGTAACGCCGCTGCCGGGCGGCGAACCGAATCCGGCGGCATTTTTGTACGGGACGTTTGCAGTTGCAAGCGCCGGGCCTTATGCTGCGAAGGATTCCCGTCAATGGCGCACGAAAGGGCCGTTCCGGCTGACGGCCTGCGGACCGGCCGATCCTGCCGACCTGATCGCTTCCGGCTATCCGTTCGCGGACGAACCGGCGACCTTCGTCAAGACAGTCCCGTTGCAAGGCGAGCGCGGGATCGCCGAGGGCGCTATGCGATTGACCGGCGTGAAGGGAGCCGCTGCGAGAGTCCGGCTGGACGACCTCGAGCTTGGCTGGTGCCGGGGGCCGGATTGGTCGGTTGCGCTGCCGGCCGGCCTGCCGCCTGGAGAACATGCGCTCACGGTCGAATTGTATCCGAGCACGTTCAACAAATTCGGTCCGCATCGCCATATCGACGGAGACCGCCAAGTGACCAGTCCCGCCCAGTACGAAGGCGTCAAAAATTACGCCGACCGGCCCGACGCGCCGGAGCGGACGCTCGGCGACGACTGGCATTTCGTCCAATGGGGAATCGGCGGCCCTGCAGAGTTTCTCTGAAACCGGGGCAAGCGCAGCATCAAGCGGCACCGGGGATTTCGCGCTCCGGTTGTCCGCTTGCGCCGGGCAAGTGACATCGCTTCGAAAGAGCCGAAAGCCGGGATCTTCCTTCCCGGCTTTTTTTCATTTGCCTCCCTGATATTGCCTTAAAGATACAGCATAACGCTCTTAAAAAAGCGCCGTCCCTTCTGAAATCGCTTATGTTATGCTAGAGCGGGACGACGATCGTCATACGCCGCCAGAGGAGAGAGACCGCATGAGAAGATGGTCGCACAGTCTGTTTGTCCGCTTCTCGGCGGCGTTTCTGCTGGTCGGGCTGCTGCCGCTTATCGCGCTTAGCGTTTTCTCGCTGCGGACGTTCACGACCCACGTCGAGAGGAATACGGTCAACAATCTGGATCAGATGGTCTATTACATGGGTTCCAACCTGGACAATCTGTATTCCAAGTATAACGAAGTGACGAAGCTGATGTACCTGAGGACGACGGACGGCTCCAACCTGGGAGCCGGCAACAGCGTCAGCGTCAGCGTGAACGAGCACGAGCGCATCAACCAGATGTCGATCGACGACTTCCTGACGACGGTCATGTACAGCGATTCCTATATCCGCAACGTCTTCTTCGTCCGGGCGAGCGACGGGAAGCTCTACTCGCAGAATCGCGACAACAAGGCGCTCCTGCCGAATCGGCTCCCGCTCACCGGCTGGCTTGGACCGGTGAAGGACAACCCGCGGCAGCTCGCCCTGTTTCCGACGCACGACGAATCGTATTACGCGGGATCGGCACGCAAGGTAATGACCGTCGGGCGCAACCTGATCGATACGTCGGGGACGGACCTCAGCGTACCGAAGGTCGTCGGAACGCTGTTCTTCGACGTGGACGCCTCCGTCTTCGACGACCTGTTCCACGAGCTGAATCTGGGCCCGAAGGACGAACTGTACGTGGTGGACGGCAGCGGATTCGTGTTCTACAGCAACCGCGGGGATTCGGGCAAGCAAATCGCGGACGGCGCGGATTCGAGGGCCGACATGCTGACGTTCAGCCAGGACATCCCGTTCCTGAACGGGAAGGTGATCGTGCGCGCTTCCAAGGGAGACTTGTACGAGCGGCTCACCTCGACGCGCACGGCGGTGCTGATCGCCATCGGAATCTGCTCTGCGGTGCTGATCGGGATGGGGGTCTGGTTCTCGCGGCGGCTGTCGAGTCCGATCCGCAGCGTCATCCGCATGATGGCCCGCGTCGAATCCGGCAATCTGGACGTGCAGCCGCTGCCCGGCGGATTGGACGAGGTCGGGCGGCTGTCGCACGGGTTCAACCGGATGGTGGAGCGGCTGCGTACGTTTATCGAAGAGGCCTACGTCGCCGAGATCAAGCAGAAGCAGACCGAGCTGAACGCGCTCAAAAGCCAGATTCGTCCGCACTACCTGTACAACACGCTGGAAGTGATCCGCATGAACGCGGTGGCAAGCGATGCCGACGAGGTCGGGGACATGATCCTGTCCCTGTCCAAGCAGCTCAAGTACGTGATCGACTACGGCGAGGACCTGGTCTCGCTTCGGCGCGAGCTGGACCACCTGCGCAACTACTTCGATATCATCAAGGTGCGCTACGAGAATCGCGTCGGCTTGGAATGCGAGACGGACGACGCCGTCGATCCGGAGTGGCTCATTCCGAAGCTGTCGCTGCAGCCGATCGTCGAGAACGCGGTCCAGCACGGCATTCTGCCGAACGGGGGAAAAGGAACGGTGCGCCTGACGGTTCGGAAAGCGGAGGAACGCGTCGTTCTTACCGTTTCCGATGACGGAGTCGGACTCTCCCCTGCCGCGCTGGAGAAACTGGAGTCCAGGCTGAACGAACCGTCGCCGGTCTCCCGCAGCATCGGAATGAAGAACGTGCACGAGAGAATCCGGACGATGTACGGTCCGGAATACGGCTTGTCGATCGGCAGCCGGCCGTCGCTCGGCACGTCGGTCCGAATGATACTGCCCATTCGAGAAGGGAGCGGGTAAGATGGCGATCCGGGTTCTGATCGCGGATGACGAGCCGATGATTCTGAAAGGTCTTCGCAAGCTGATCCCGTGGGCGGAGCGCGGCATGGAGATCGTGGGCCAGGCGGGCGACGGAGACGAGCTGGCGAAGAGGATCGCGGAGCTGGGGCCCGACGTCGTCATCAGCGACATCAGCATGCCGCATCGTTCGGGCATCGACATTTTAAGGACGATCGGCGAGCGGGAGCTGCCGGTCAAGATGATCTTCATCAGCGCGTATCAGGAGTTCGCTTACGCGAAAGAGGCGCTCTCGCTCGGCGCGGTCGACTACTTGATCAAGCCGATCGAGAAGGAGCAGCTCGGGGCCGCGCTGGACAAAGCGGCGGCGCTCATCCGGGAACAAGGGGAGGAGATTCGCCGCAAGGACAGATTGAGCCGCCTGGAAGAGAAGAGCCGAACGGAAGAGCTTCAGATGAGCTTAAGCCGGCTGGCGGACGGCACCCTGTCTCCCCAAGCGGACGCCTTCCAGGCGCTGAACGAGGCGTTCCGGGCGCCGTTCTTCACCGCGCTGGCTTTCTCCGTCGAACGGCTGAAGGGCAGCCCCGGCCGTTGGACCGAGCAGGAGCGGAAGCTGGTCGATTTCGCCATCGACAATATGCTGGGCGAGCTCGTCGTCGCGCCGCGCATCGGCCATTTTTTCGGCAAGCCCGATTGCATAATGCTGGTGGTCGCGCACGCCGACGCCGGCCAGCCTTACGAGACGGCGCAGGACGTCAAGGGCAAAATCAAAGACTACCTGAAGCTCGAGGTGTCCTTCGGCATCGGGCAGCCGGTGCGGGAGCTCGGCCGCCTCGCGGAGAGCTGCCGTCAGGCGGAGCAGGCGCTCGGGATGAAATACTTCAAAGGCTTGGGCAAAGTGCTTCCGTACGCGGAGGGCGCGCCTGCCGCATCGGTCGAGGGCGAGCTGTACCAGGCGCGGACGGAGATCGTCCGGGGACTAGCCGAACGGAACCGGGCGCTGGCGCTCGGCGCTCTGGACCGACTGCTCGCCTTGATCCGTTCGGGGACCGAAGGCAGCCAAACGTTGGCCGTTACGACGGCCTTTTCCTCCATGCTGGCGGTCGTCCAAGAGATCCGCAAGTCGGGAGCGGCGATCGGCGACGGCGGCTTCGACATCCAAGGCATGCAGACGCGTCTGGACGATTGCGAGACGTTCGCCGAGATGGCCCAAGGCGTCCGCGACATGATCGAGGAGCTGTACGAGCGCCTCGACAACCGGGCGGGCAACCGCGACAAGATGCTGATCGCCCGCGTCAAGACGTACATCGAGGAGCATTACGCCGAGGAGCTGACGCTGGAATCGGCGGCTTCCGTCGCTTATATGAACCCTTACTATTTCAGCGCCTTCTTCAAGAAGCAGATGGGCGTGAACTTCAAGCCGTACGTGACGGAAGTCCGGATGCGGCACGCGGTCCGTCTGCTTACGGGCACGGACCTGATGATGTACGAGGTCGCGGAGAAAGTCGGTTACTTAAGCGCCCGACACTTCAGCGACGTGTTCAAGAAGACGTTCGGCCGGCTTCCGAACGAGTACCGGCAGTCGCTCCGTTAGCCTTTGATCGAACCGATCATGATCCCTTTCACGAAGTATCGCTGCAGGAACGGGTACAGCGCCAGCACCGGAACGCTGGCCACCATGATCAGCGCGTATTTGATGAGCTCCGCGTAACGCTGCGATTCGACGATCGAATCGGGATCGGCGATTCCGGAATCGGCGCCCTGCGCCGACAGCTGGCTGGAGATCAGAATGCCGCGCAGAATGAGCTGCAGCGGATACAGGCTGCCGTCCTGCAGATAAATCAGCGCCGGGAAATAAGAGTTCCACTGCGCCACGGCGTTGAACAGAGCCATGACCGCGATGATGGGCGCCGAGAGCGGGACCGCCATGCGAAAGAAGAAGCGGAACATCGAGCAGCCGTCCATCTTTGCCGCTTCCAGCATCTCCTCCGGGATCGAGGTCTGGAAAAACGTCCGTACTACGATCAGGTGATAAGCCGAGACGGCCGAGGGCACGACCAGCGCCCAGATCGTATTGACCATGTGCAGATCCTTGACGATCATATAGGTCGGAATCATGCCGCCGCTGAAGAACATCGTGAACACGATCCCGAACATGAACCAATTCCGGCCGACCAGATCTCTCCGCGACAAGGCGTAGCCGGCCGGGATCATCAGCGCCAGACCTAACGCCACGTCAAGCGCGGTATAGAGGATCGTATGGGCGTACCCGCTCCAGACGTCGCCGTTCTCCAGAATGATGCGGTAACCCTCCAACGTAAACCCTTTCGGCCATAAGGCCACGCTCCCGGAATTGACCGCGGTCGGCTCGCTGAACGACGAGATGACGACGAAATAAAGCGGATACAAGACGATCAGAAGAATGACCGTGAGCAGCGTGTAGTTGACGATGTCGAACAGCTTATCGGCGCGCGATCGCGGAATTTTCGCGTGGCCGGTCGTTTCCGGTTTGGCCATGGACGGACTCACCCCCTAGAATAAGCTTTGCTGCTTCAGTCGTTTGGCCAGCTGGTTCATCAGGATGAGCAGAACGAAGTTGATGACGTTGTCGAAGAGACCGATGGCCGCCGAATAGCTGAACTGGGTCCCGAGCAAGCCGGTCTTGTAGACGTAGGTTTGCACCACCTCGGAAGAATCGATGTTGAGCGTGTTCTGCATGAGCAGCACCTTCTGGAAGCCGAGGGAAGCGAAGTGGCCGACCTTCAGGATCAGCAGAATCATGATGACGGGCATGATGCTCGGCAAGTCGATATGCCGGACCCGCTGCAGCTTGCTGGCTCCGTCCACGATCGCGGCTTCGTGATGCTGCGGATCCACGGCCGTCAGCGCGGCCAGATAAATGATCGCGTTCCACCCGGTCGTCTGCCAGACTTCCGACAGGACATAGATCGGCTTGAACCAAGCCGCCTCTCCGAGAAAATTGATTCGTTCCCCCCCGAAGAGCGCGATCAGATTGTTGATCATGCCCGTTCGGGGAGACAAGAAGATGAACAGCATGCCGACCAGCACCACCGCCGAAATGAAGTGCGGCGCGTAGGTGATCGTCTGCACCCACTTTTTGAACCGCAGCCGGGTCACTTGGTTCAGCATCAGGGCGAAGACGATGGCGATCGGAAAATCGAAGATCAGCTCGTACAGATTGATAAGCAGCGTATTCTTCAAGGTGTTCCAGAACTGATAGGAATGAAAGAAGCGGTCGAAATGCTCGAAGCCGACCCAAGGACTGCCCCAGATGCCGTCGATGGCGATAAAATCCTTGAAGGCGATCTGCAAGCCGTACATCGGCGCGTACTGGAAGACGGCGAAATGAACCAGCACGGGCAGCAGCAGGACATAGACTTGCCAGTTGCGAACGATGCGCTTCCATGCGACGCTCGTCTTCATTCGCTTACTTCTCCAGGTTTTTCTTGTTCGTGTCGTAGCCGTCTTGATATACCTTGATATAGTCGCTCAGGCCCATCTTGTTCAGCGTCTGAACATAGCCATCCCAATCCTTGTCGATGCCGCCTTTGGTAATCCATTGCGCCGCCATCTTGTCGGTATACGCCTGGATATCGGTCTGGTACTGCTCGATCGTTTTGTACTGGTCGTTGGTGAACAGAATGTCGGGGAAAACCCAAGATTTCATATACGGGATCAAAGCTTGATACCACTCGTCGAAGTCCGGATCCAATTGGCCGGGCTTCGGCTTGGGCAGCCGCTCCTTGTCCCGCATCTCCTGCGAGAAGCCGTATACGAAGGAATTGTACGGCGTCTCTTTGACCTTCCATTCGCCGGCCGTGTAATTTTTCGGGTTCTCGATGATGTCGTAGGTGCCGTCATCCATTTTCTTCAGGCGATTCGGACCTTCGCGAAGCTTCAGCGACAGCTCCGGCTCGTATGCCCGGTCGACCCATCTCATCGTCGCTTTCGGGTGCTTGTCGGCTTTCGTGATGACGAACATGGCGGGGCTGAGCTGCAAGTTGTTTCTGGGGGTGATCTGGTAGCCGTCGGGTCCCTTAAGCGGGATGATGGGGGAACCGTAGTCCCAGCGGTAATCCGCGTTCGTATTCTGGTCCGCGCTCCAGGCGAAGAACGCTCCGACCGACGCCTTCTTGCCGGAAGAGATCTTGGCGATCAACTGGGAGGAGTTTTGCGTGAACGTCTCGGGATCGATCAATCCTTCGGCGTACAGCGAATGGAGGTAATCGATCGCATTCTTGTATTCGGGCGTCGAACGGACGAACTGAACCTTGTCGTCCTGGACGATGAACGTATTGTCCATCGTATTGAAGGAGCCGAACAGATAACCGAGGCCGTAAAGCGAGTCGCCGTAAATGCCGGTCAGCGGAATCTCGTTGTTCGGATTGCCGTCCCCGTCCATATCCTGCGCTTTGAAAGCCTCCAGCATTTTCTTGAAATCCTCGGTCGTCGTCGGCATCTCCATGCCGATTTTTTTCAACCATTCCTTGTTGATCCACAGCGAATTGCCGTCGGCATGCTTATACTGCGACATGTTGGCCAGCGGAAGCGAATAAATATGCCCGTCCGGAGCCGTAATGGCCTGTCTGACCTCCGGGTATTTGGCCAGGAAGGCGGTGAGGTTCGGCGCGTACTTCGCGATCAGGTCTTCGAGCGGAATAAACATGCCCTGCGCTCCGCCCGTGACGACTTCCGAATTGGTCAGATCCAGCACCACATCCGGAAGATCGCCGCTGGCCAGGGTAATCTTCCGTTTGTTGGCCCAATCCGTGCCGGGGACGAGGTTCCAGTCCTCCTGAACGTTCGTGTCCTTGTTCAATTCTTTGATGGTCTCCAGTTCGTTCCAGTTCGACCCCGTTCTCTCATCGTAGGTGCCGGCGATTCGGAGCGTAATCGGCTTGTCGACGATCGGCAGGCCGGACTCGTGAAAATCGTCTTCGTTCGCCGTGCCGCCCGATTTACCGCTTCCGGCGCATCCGGCCAGCAGCGCCGCGGTACTCAGAACCAACGCCAATGAACTAAGCTCTCTCTTTCGCATTCTCACTTCGATTCCTCCTCGGGGAATGTTCCGGCATACTGGCAAGCAAGAGAGGCATGCTCACACACAGTCATGGTAACAACCCCGATTTGGGGAGTCCATGCACGCTCTTTTGGATTCGTCATGCACTTTGTTTCACTTGAAACAAAGTGCATCTCGGATGAAGGAAATCTGCATGTTCAGGCGTTGCCCTCCTTCGTATAATCGAAAACGAATGAAAGATCCCATGGAAAGAAGGGCATGTATGGACAGCGGATCGAGTAGACAAGTCATCAGAACGCAGGTGCTCGTTCTCGGCGGAGGCGCCGGAGGGGTGGGCGCGGCCATCGCGGCCGCCCGGGAAGGCGCGGAGACGATGATCGTCGACCGGCAAGGGTTTCTGGGCGGCAACATGACGATCGGGCTGCCCCTATTGGCGTTCCTGGACGCGCAAGGGCGCCAGGTGACCAGGGGCCTCGCCCAAGAACTGGTCGACCGCCTGATCGAGCTCGGCGGATCGTTCGGACATCGGGAATGTCCGCTGCACAATTCGACCACCGTGATCGACCCGAACCTGATGAAGATCGTCGTTTTCGAAAAGATGAAGGAATACGGCGTGAAACCTTTGCTCCATTGCGAAATCATCGGCACCCGCGTCGAGAACGGCGAGTTGAAGTCCGTCCTGTTAAAGGGGAAAGGCAAGGAGATGGAAGTATTCGCCGACGTGTTCGTCGATGCGACCGGCGACGGCGACGTCGCGTATATGGCGGGGGCCGGCTTCGAGAAAGGGCAGTACGCGAACGGGGAGACGCAGCCGCCGACGCTCATGTTCACGGTCGGGGGCTTCGATCTGAATACGTTTATGGACTTCCTGGAGGAGCACCCGGACGAATTGAAGCATGGATCGTCGATGAAGATCCGTCCCGGCTATACCGCCGGTTTTTTGCGCGCCAGCGAGAACCATGTGTTCGTCGGCTTGAAAAACACGATCTCCAAGCTGCGGCGGGAGGGCAAGTGCCCGATCGACCGCGATACGATTATCTATATCAATTTGCCGAGAGAAGGCTATATCGCGTTAAACTGCATCCGAATTCTGAACTTTGACGGCACGAGCATCGAAGAGCTCAGCAGAGGAGAGACCGAATCCTACTTGCAAATCCTGCCTCTCATTCGGATGTTGCAAGAGAACATCCCGGGCTTTGAACATATTTATCTGTCCTCGATCGCGCCGTTTCTCGGGATCCGCGAGACGCGCCGGGTGATCGGCAAGCAGATGATTCGCGAAAATGCGGCCGTAAACGGGGTTATTCCGGAGGATACGATCGCGCTCGGCTCGTATATTATCGACATTCATAGCGGTTCCGGCGATTCTACGGTTATTCGTTCGCTTGCGGGTCCTTACGGCATCACCTACGGGGCGACCCTGTCCAAAGACGTCAAACGGCTGATGCTGAGCGGGCGCTGCATCAGCGTCGATCCCGTCGTGTTCGGTTCATCGCGGGTCATGCCGACTTGCGTCGCGGTGGGCGAAGCCGTCGGGATCGGAGCCGCGCTTGCCGTTAAGCAGCGGAAGGATCCGGCGGATGTCGACGTTCAGGCGATCCGGCGGACGCTGCGCGAGCGCGGCGCGATTCTGTCCATGGAGGATGTCGTTCCGAACGCGCAAATATAAAGCTTGATCTTGATCTATATATCATGAGGGAGGCGATCGCTTTGCAGGGAAGCCGACTGACTTTTTTCGGCGGCGTAGGCAAATCCGGAGGCGTTCAGGTTCTTTACGGGAAAGGAAAACAGGCGGTGCTGTTCGATTTCGGAGTGGAGCACAGCAGCCTGCTGTTCCCCAAGCAGGTTACGCTCTGCGAACCGGTAGGCGCGACGCCGGGGCGCGAGCTGCGGCAATTTCTGCTGGCCGGAATGACGGCGCCCCTGACGGAGCTTTACGATCCCGATGCTTTGAAAGGGCTGGATGCGGCGAAGGTACGGCGGCGGGTCTGGAACGATGCCGATTTTCCCCGATACGACGACATTCGTCTGTTTATCGGGCATATGCATACGGATCATATGGCGGTGCTTCCTTACGCTCGCCCGGATCTTCCCGTCTATATGAGCCACGATTCCCATTCGTTGTTCCGGGGCATGGTGGCGGGCAGGCATAGCGCCGATACGAAAGCCCGGATCACGGTCTGCGATGATCTAAGCGTGATCGACTTCGGAGAGTTCTCCATGCAGATCGTCGAGATGGACCATAACGCGACGGGCGCGGCCGGCCTGATCCTGGACGACGGAATTCACAAAATCGCGTATACGGGGGACTGGCGCCGGCAAGGCAAGCATCCGGAGCGCATCGACCGTTTCATCGAGCTATGCCGCGCCAGGCAGGTCGACCTCTTGATCACGGAGGGAACGCGTCTGGCCTCCGATCCGTCGTCCGAGGTGAGCGGTCAGATGCCGGAAGCCGAGCTGCTGTCCCGCTTCTCGGAGATCGTAGGCGAGGCGGACGGACTCGTGATCCTGCAGATGTCGCCGAGGGACCTGGAACGGATGGCCGACATGATCGCGATTGCGGCGGCGCAAGGAAGGAAAATCGCGATGGACGCTTCCCATGCCGCCATCTGGCATGCCGCGAACCGCGAAGGCTTGCGGATTCTGAAGGACCATCCGGCGCTTGATACGGCCCTTCGAATCGTCGAGCCGACCGTTGCGGAAGGAGATTTTTTTCCTTACGAGACGATCTCTCTGGAGGAAATGGCGGAGCGCAAAGGCGAATATATTTACTTTTACAAGTTTCCCGATCTCGCCCACTTGATCGAATTGGAGACGCTCGGCGAGGCGCCGGGACCCTCGCATTTCATACAATCGGATTACAGCGTGAAGATCGATCAAGCCGACGTGGCCAAATTCCTGCAAACGTTCGGGATCGTGGGGCACTCGCTGTCCAACGGAGGGCACGCTCACCCCGAGGCTTTGTCCGACATGATCGAACGGATCGCGCCTCAAGCGGTCATTACGCTGCACAGCCGGTACCCGGATTCGCAGAACACGAGAGGAATTCCGGCTTACCGCCCGACGAAGGGAGAGACGGCGGCGGTATCTTCAATCGTAGAGAGGAGGTAGCGTTGGGTTGGCTACGATTACATTTGTCCGGCACGGCATAACCGATCACAATGTGGAGAAGAGAGCCCAGGGCCACACGCAGAATCCGCTGAACGAGACGGGGAGGGCCCAAGCGGCGCTGGTGGCCAAGCGGCTCGCCGGAACGGAGTGGGATGTGTTCGTCTCCAGCGACCTGAGGCGGGCGCGGGAAACGTCCGAGCTGATCTCTGCGGCCATCGGCAAATCCGTCGATTTCTACGACCGGCGGCTCCGCGAGATGGATCGGGGCAAGATTGCCGATACGACCGAATCGGAACGAATCGAGCGGTGGGGCGTTGACTGGCGGCAGCTCGATATGGAGCAGGAGACCCATGAATCGATGCGCGCGCGCGGCGTGAGCTTCGTCGAGGAGGTCTCGTCCCGGTTCGCGGGCAAACGGATTCTGGTCGTCACGCACGGCTATTTCCTGGGCCAGACCTTGAAGGCGCTCATGCAGGACGAATCGACCGGCAACGAACTGCGCAATACGTCCGTCACGACGATCGAACGCCGCGACGGAAGATGGAACTACTTGCTTTACGACTGCGTCCGGCACCTGTCCGGCGAATAACGCCAGGAAAGCGAAAAGAGCCGGGCACGGTTAGACCCGGTTCTTTTCGCGATATTTCGAAGGGCTCGCGCCCATGCTCTTGGAGAAGACGCGGCTTAAGTAGAAGCCGTTCTCGTAGCCGCAGCGCGCGGCGATCTGATCGAGCGTCAAGTCGGTGTCGAGCAGCAGCTCCGCGACTTTGCGGATACGGAGCGACCGGACGAAATCCGACGGCGTTAAGCGGAACGACTTCCGGAACCGGCGCGTGAACTGGACGGGACTCAGCCCGAGCGAACCGGAGAGCGTGCTCATGCCGAACGGGGTATAGGCATGCTTGTATAACCAATCGGCCGCGCGGTTCATCAGCTCGTCGTCCGAATCTTCCAGGCGCAGCATCTCGTCCTGCGGATGCTCGCCTTCCCACACCTCGCAGGCGAGCTGCCAGATGTCGTTGAGAATCATCTGTTTGCGCAGGGCGTTGCGGGAATCCGCCGCGAAGTGAAGCTTGCGCAGATAGGCGAAGTCCGAAGCCAGGCGCTTGCCGTCCAGCGGCCGCGCCAGGCTCGAAGGCAGCAAGGGAATAAGCTCCGTCTGCTCCCGGCCGGCAAACTCGAATCCGATATAATGAAGTTCCAAAGGCGACACCATCTCGCGCTGGAAAACGACTCCCGGCGGACAATACACCAGATCCCCGGCACCCGCTTCCCCTCGTTCCTCTCCGATCCGAAACCGGAATTTGCCCGCTTCGACCGCGAACAGAACCCACACCGCGTAGCAATCTTCGTCCATTTCGAACTTTTCCTTGCGTTCAAAGTAGGCATGGGAGACCATGACCTGCGTTTGATTCCATAACGTTAAGGCGTTCATTCGAATCGATTCCTTTGGTGAAGTAAGTCTTATTTTACAGGAGACACTACCGAATTGCTAAGTGCATAGGTCGTATTTTTCCCGCGCATTCATCTTAAAAACGGCGCACATCCGTCTTAAAAAATAGCATTGGTTGCCCTGCCGGAGGGTGGTACGCTAGTGTTCGGGAAAAGCTTCGACCGGGACGATGCGCACGTCCGGGAGCTTGCCGACAGAAAAAAGGGAGGTTTCCATCCGAAATGGCACAGAAACGCATCGTACAAACGGCGGCGCCCGCCCTCGCGCTTGCCCTGATGCTGTCCGCTTGCGGCAGCGGCAACGGCAACAACGGCGGCGCTGCCGATTCATCCGGCTCGTCGTCATCCGCTCCGGCGAGCTCGGCGGCCGCCGGCTCGTCCGCCGAGACCCCGGCGAAGGACGTCACGTTCACGATCGGCTACGCGACCGGCGACCCGGCCACCAAGAAGGCGATCGCGGATACGATCGACGCCTTCATGAAGGCGAATCCGCACATCAAGATCAAGGACATGAGCGAAGGAACGACGACCTCCTATCTCGATTGGCTGAAGACGAAGGACGCGGTCGGCGAGTTCCCCGACCTGGTCGAGATGCGCGACACGAAGATCTTCGCCGACTCCGGCAAGATCGTCGAGCTGCCTAGCGATCTCGTCGATCTGTTCTCCTCCGTTCCGGAGGTGGACGGGAAGAAGTACAACGCGCCGATCACGCTGAACGCGCCGGAAGGGATTATCTACAGCAAGAAAGCATACGCCGACGCCGGCATTACCGAGCCTCCGAAGACGTACGATGAATTCCTCGCCGACCAGGAGAAGCTGAAGACAAGCGGAATTACGCCGATCGTAGTCGGAGGCAAGGACATTTTCCACATGGGCTTCTGGCTCAACAAGTTCTTGATCGACGAAGTGTACGTCGGCGATCCGGACTGGAACTCCAAGCGGACGGCGAAGATGACCAGCTTCACCGACGCCGGACCGGTTCAGGCGATGACCGACTACAAGGAGCTGTTCTCGAAGTACGTCGACAAAGGCTGGCTGTCCACGGCAGACAACCAGACCGCGTCGATCCTCGTCTCCGGCAAGGCGGCCCAGCTCTTCTCCGGCCCGTGGATGTTCACGCAGATTCACGACGCCGATCCGAGCTTCGACTTCGGCTTCTACGCGCTGCCGGACCGCCAGGGCAACGTTAACGTCGTCGGCCTGCCGTCCCCGGCGGGATGGAGCTTGTCCGCGGAAGCGGCCAAGGACGCGGATAAAGTCGAAGCGATGAAGACGTTCATCCGATTCTTCTTCGCCAAGGAACAGTATTCCAAATACTTGCAAACCGTTAACGGCATCCCGTCGACCAAGGAGGAGGTTCAGTACGAGTCGCTGCCGCAGATGCAGGACGTACTGAAGCTGATGTCGGATCCGAACGTGAAGAAGTCGCTTCCGATCAACAATTGGTGGGGAGAAAACCAAATTCCGCCGCAGTTCCGCGACTGGTACTACAAGCTGATGCAGGAGCTCGTGCTCAAGAACGGCGACGTCAAGGAGTATATGAAGAGAGCCGACGCCGAGTACGACGCGGAAGTAAAGGCGAACGCCCAGCAATAACGGAGCGCGTAAACGGGATGAACCTTCGCGGACGGCGAAGGTTCATCTTTTCCAGGGCTCGTATGGAGGAATCGGAGAATGGCTGCAAAAAGAAAAAGCCGGGCGACCCACACGCTCGTCTTCCTCATTCCGGCGCTTGCGCTGTATACGCTGTTCGTCATCGCTCCCACGCTGAGCAGCGCGTATCTCAGCTTTACGTCGTGGGACGGCGTCAGCACGAAGATCCATTTTATCGGCTTTGACAATTTCGCGGAAATTTGGAACAGCGAACGCGTCCGCAACGCGCTCAAAAACACGCTCATCCTGACGGCCGTGCTGGTCGTCCTGGAGAACGCGGCGGCGATCGCGCTGGCGATGCTGGTCGATCAGGTTCGGTGGGCGCGTAATCTGTTCCGAAGCGTGTTTTATTTTCCCGTGCTGCTCAGCGGCATCGTGATGGGGTTCGTCTGGACGATCATTCTGAATTACAATTTCGGCGTCCTGAACCAGCTGCTCGACCTGATCGGGCTCGGTTCGCTTAAGGCGGATTGGCTGGGCAGCCCCCGATTCGCGCTCGTCTCGATCATCCTGTCGACCGTCTGGAAGCAGGCCGGCTATTACATGATTATTTATCTCGCCGGCCTGCAGGGCATTCCGCAGGAGCTGACCGAGGCCGCCGCCATCGACGGGGCCGGCCGCTGGCAGCAGTTCAAGAGCATCACGTTCCCGCTGCTCGCCGGCTCGCTCACCGTTTGCTCGGTGCTGTCGATGATCTCGTCGCTGAAGATTTTCGATCAGATCGCGGTCATGACGGACGGCGGCCCGGGCTTCGCGACCGAGACGCTGACGTATATCGTGTACAAGGTCGGCTTCGGCGAGCTGCGTCAAGGCTTCGGCACGGCGATGGCGATGGTGCTGTTCCTGCTCATCCTGATCATCACCGTCATCCAGGTCAAGCTTCTGCGCAAAAGAGAGGTGCAGCTGTAGATGGAGAAGCGCAGGCGGTTTCACGACATTCTGATTTTCGCCGTTACGCTGGCGGTCGCGATCGTGTTCTTTTTTCCCATCTTCTTCAATCTGATGTCGGCGTTCAAGAGCAATCCGGAGATCATGCGCGACGCCATCGCCTTTCCGAAATCGTTCTACCTCGACAGTTTCAAGTATCTGCTGACCGAGACGGACTTCCCCCGCTCCATCGTCAACAGCGTCATTCTGACGGCCGTCTCGATCGTCTTCATGGTGCTGGTCATCCCCATGGCGGGTTACGCGATCGAGCGCTCGAACGCCAAGTGGACGAACTACGCGTTCGTCTACTTCCTGGCCGGCATGATGATTCCGTTCCAGGCGTACATGATCCCGCTGTTCAAGGAGATGAAGATGTTCGGCCTGTACGGCCATCTCGCCGGGCCGATCGTCGTTTACGTCTCCGGCTCGGTCGGCTTCGGGGCGCTGCTCTACACGAGCTTCCTGAAGGGCGTGCCGCGCGAGATCGAGGAGTCGGCGGAGATCGACGGCAGCTCCAAGTACGGCATCTTCTTCCGCATCGTATTCCCGCTGCTCGGCCCGTGCACGGCCAGCATGGTCGTGCTCAACGGCCTCGGCATCTGGAACGACTTCCTGATGCCGATGCTCGTCCTGCCTTCGGGCAAGCCGAAGACGATGGTCGTCGAGATCTTCTATTACGTCGGCGAATTCTCGTCGAGGTGGGACATGATCTTCGCCGGAACGGCGCTGTCGATCGTGCCGATCCTGATCGTGTTCCTGCTGCTGCAGAGGTACTTCGTCAAAGGAATCGCCACCGGGGCGATCAAGGGGTAGCGGCGGCGGGAAATCGTTGTTTTTGGTAAAAAGTCGTTGTCCTCATCAAAGACGGACGGAGGAGAGAGCAGTAAGATGAAGGGGCGGTTCCGATTCGGACAAAGGAATGGAGACGACCCTCAATGAACAACAAACAAATCGTGTTTACGTCGCCTTGGAAAGCGGAAATCCGGCAAAAGCGGCTGGAGACGCCGGCGCTCGGCCCCGACGAGGCATGGGTGAGGAAGATCTGTACGCTTGTCAGTCCCGGCACGGAGCTGGCCTGCCTGTCCGGCAACGAAAGCTGGTTTCGGATGCCGGGCATTCCCGGCTACGCTTCCGTCAGCGAAGTGCTGCAAACGGGCGATAACGTAGAAGGCTTCGCGGCCGGAGACATTGTGTTCCACTACGGAGACCATTCGGCCTACTCGGTTGTCTCGACACGCCACGTCTGGCTGAAAGTGCCGCCTTCGCTGCCGCTTCCGTGGGTTCCGTTCGCCCGGATGGCGGCGGTCGCGATGACGTCGCTGCGCGTCTCGCAGATCGAGCTGGGCGATACGGTTGCCGTGACCGGGCTGGGTCTCGTCGGCAACATGGCCTCTCAGCTGGCGAGACTGCAGGGCGCGACCGTCATCGGGATCGATCTGTCGGAGCAGCGGCTGCAGCTGGCGAAAGCATGCGGCGCGGATCATGTTCTGCTCGGGGGCAAAGGGGAGCTTCGCGATGAAGTGATGCGAATCACGAACGGGCAAGGAGTCTCCGCGCTGATCGAAGCGACGGGCGTGCCGAAGGTCGCGGTCGATCACCTGCCGCTGGTCGGCCGGTTCGGCGAGGTGATCCTGCTCGGCAGTCCGCGGGGCGACTTCCAGACGAACGTGACGGAGCTGCTGAACCGAATCCATCTCGACGGCAGCTACGGCAACCTTACGTTCAAGGGCGCGCACGAATGGCGCTATCCCGTTCTGCCGGACCGGTTCGCCAAGCATTCGCTCGCGCGCAATTGCGGCATCATTCTCGAACTGATGGCCGACGGGCGATTGCGGATCGAGCCGCTGATCAGCCATGTGCTCAAGCCGGAAGAGGCGGAGCAAGCTTACCAAGGCCTGCGGAACGACAAGGACCGATACAACGGCGTTCTGTTCGATTGGAGGTGAAGCTGACTGCCCCGGCTTCTTGGCAGCTTGTCCTCGATCGGCTACGATGGAAGGAAGCGTTGCAAGGTTCGCCGTTTGGCTGAACGGTTGGGGGGGAGGAACGGTGGAGCTGGATCTGGATTCGATCTCGCCTCATGTGCGGATGGTCAAAATCGTCAAGTCGTCCTCGCTCTCCGGCGAGTGGATCGATTACGACCATGTATTCACCTATATCGAGCAAGGGGAAGCCGAGTTCATCCTGAACGGGGTCAAGTATCTCGCAGGAGAAGGCGACGTCTTCCTCATGCCGCCGTTCATGCCGCATCTGATCCGGACGACATCGGCCGTTCCCTTGATCCAGCATATCGTTCAGTTCGACCTGTACGACGATCCGGAACGCCGGCAGTGGAGAGAGACCACCGTCATCAACGGGACGACCGGACGGCTTCCGGACCGCGAAAGGCTGCTGAGCGCGGTATCGCCCGCTTCCCGCCTGCTCCCCGCGAACCGCCTGGAATTTCTGGCGAGACTGGCCAGGATGCGCCAGCTTTTCGCCGAAGGGGAGAAGTACGGCTGCTTGAAGCTCAAAGCCTGCTGCATCGAGCTGATCTGCGATTATTTGGGCAGCCTGTCCGCCGACCGGTTCCGGGAAGGCCGAAAAACAAAGGGCTGGGCGATGATCGAGAAAGCGATCCATTACATCAACAAGCGCTACGGCGACCCCCGTCTGAACAATCGCGAAATCGGCGAGCACGTAGGGGTCTCCGCGAATTACTTGTCGTTCGTCTTCAAGGATCAGCTTCGGATAACGCTGCACAAATATGTGACCCACGTTCGGATCGAGCAGGCCAAGCTGCGAATGGTCGAAGGCGGGAAGTCGCTGACGGAGATCGCGGACGAGACCGGGTTCACGAGCATCCACGTATTCAGCCGCGCCTTCAAGAGCGAGCTTGGCCTGTCTCCCAGCCAGTTCTCGAACGGTCTATGACTTGCTAGATCTGCTTATCGGCGAAATCGAGAAAGCAGTGCCAATCGTACGGCAGCAAGTCGTGCTTGCCCGTACGGAGATGATAGCCCAGTTTGTCGCCGTGAACGGGCGTGTCGGGCGAAGGGAAGACGTCGGTTCCGAGTCCTTGCGATCCGTTCAGCCGGTAGGCTTCCTCCGCGAGAACGAGCGAAGCGAATTCCGCTTGGGGATCCGCCCAAGCATCCTCCGTCGCGCTTGTCACGTACAGGGCGCGGGGAGCGATCGCGGCGAGGAGCAGGTGCTGATCGACGGGCAGCTCGTCTTCCTTCCCGTTGTAGTTCTTATAGTTGGCGTTGAACCAGTGCGGGAAC
Organism: Cohnella zeiphila; assembly: GCF_014212055.1. Lineage (GTDB taxonomy): Bacteria > Bacillota > Bacilli > Paenibacillales > Paenibacillaceae > Cohnella > Cohnella zeiphila. The sequence goes on from NZ_JACJVO010000025.1 coordinate 135,682, forward strand.
GAAGCGTTGATATGATGAATCCGTTCGCCTTCGGTCACCCGCGAGAGAGCGGCTCCCGTGCAGCCGGAGTTGTTGCTGACGACCATGGCGAAGCGAGTGTCCAGCGCCCCGGCCCACAGCGCGGTTTTGCCGCCCCGGGAGTGCCCGACCAGCATGACCCGGCCAGCATCCGCGTCGGGATCGGTCTCCAGGTAGTCCATCGCCCGGCTGGCTCCCCAAGCCCAAGCGGCGATGGTGCCCCAAGCGTTGCCCGGCCGCTCCCGTCCGGGTTCGTCGAACAGGCCGTGAACGCCGTTCCGGAAGCCGTCGTCGCGATCCGGATCGAGATCATGGACCTGGTAAACCGCAGCCGCATATCCCCGCGCCACGATCGCTTCGACCGGCCAAAAATCGGCCGAGACGCTCCGGTCGGAATCGTCGAACGGTTGGGTCCGGTTGTCGATCAACAAGCAGGCCGGAACCGGCTTGGGTCGATTCGCGGGAACGAACATCGTGAGCGGGAACGATCCTCGGCCTCCGGGGCCTTCGTAAGAAATGTCGACGGTTCTGCGCACGGCGGCGCCGTTCATCGCTGCTTCCTCTTTAAGCAAACGGAAACTTAACGTTTCGGGACGCCCGATCGGGTTTTTCCCATAGACGAGTTCCTCGAACAAGCCGATAATCTCCGGCCTTCTCTCCCGTTCCCACTGCTCCGCGGATCCGATAGCTTGACCCGATCGGCTCTTTAACGCCGCGGGTATCGCTTGCCTGTCGAACTGTCGCATGGCGACTCCTCCTCCGTCATCATCATCCATTTCTTACTTAAGAAAACGCTTCAATTCCGGTTCTATTGTACTTCATTTTCAGGGAAAAATAGGAGCATTTCAGGTAAAAAAGATGCTAACTTCTCCACCGTGAATAGGGATATAATGGGTCTGTCACTTCAACGGTCATGGAGGAGTCTGCGCTTATGGAGATACGAGGGAACCGGAAATACTGGCTTGATATGCTCGTTCGGATCGCCGATCCGGTGCTGACGGCGCTCGCGGCAAGACGCCTGAAGATGACGATGCCGGTCGAGTCGATCGCCGACCGGTCGGTCTGTACATACCTGGAGGCGGCGGGGCGGCTGCTCGGCGGCATGGCGCCGTGGCTGGAGCTGCCGCTCTCGGAGGGGGAAGAGGGCGAACTGCGGCTTGCGTATGCGGATCTGGCGAGGCGTTCGATCGATGCGATCACCGATCCCGGCTCACCGGATTACGGCCGGTTCGGAGAGGTTGACCAGACGCTCGTCGATGCGGCCTTTCTGGCGCATGCGATCGTCCGGGCGCCTAACGAGCTGCTCGGCAAGCTGGACGGCCGGGTTCGGGCCAACCTGGCCGCCGCGCTTCGGGCCACCCGCGTCATCCGTCCCTACCGCAGCAACTGGCTGCTGTTCTCGGCCATGGTCGAGACGGCGCTGTTTCGAATGGAGGAAGATTACGACCGGGTCCGCCTCGATTACGCGATTCACATGCATGAGATATGGTATAAAGGGGACGGAACCTACGGGGACGGAGAGCACTTCGCCTGGGACTACTATAACAGCTACGTGATTCAGCCGATGCTGCTCGACATCGTGCACACGGTCGGCCATACGTATCCGGACGGGGAGAGGATGAAGGAGCGTACGCTGGAAAGAGCCCAACGGTATGCGGCGGTACAGGAGGCGCTCATCTCCCCGGAGGGCACCTACCCGGCGATCGGCCGTTCGATCACGTACCGCACCGGCGCTTTTCAGGCGCTCGCGCAAATCTCCTTAAGGAAGGAGCTGCCGGAGACGCTGAGGCCGGCGCAGGTCCGGTGCGCGCTGCAGGCGGTCATCCGCCGCTGCATGGAGGCGCCGGGCACGTTCGACGCGAACGGCTGGCTGAAGATCGGCTTGGCCGGCAGCCAGCCGGGCCTGGGCGAAGGTTATATTTCCACCGGGAGCCTCTATCTGTGCTCGACCGTCTACCTGCCGCTCGGCCTTCCGCCGGAGGACGACTTCTGGAGCGATCCGGACGAGCCGTGGTCCTCCCGGCAGCTGTGGTCCGGCATCGACCGCGCGGCGGATCATGCTTATCATGAGCGGCACTGAATAGCGCATGAGCGAACTCGTTTCCGAGTGTATAAGCAAATTGGAAGAGGTGCAAACGTGATTCTTCTTCTTGGCTTCCTGCTTTATATTTTCATTGTTGGGATTGTTATATACAGATTATTTAAATATAAATTCAGCAAATATAACAGGGAAAACATAGGGTTTCTTATCACTTCGGGTATTCTCTTGAAAGTAGTGAAGGTACAGGAAGTCTGGCTCTACTCTTTAGCGGGATTGAACGTCGTTCTGCTGGCAGTCATCGTTGGAGGACTTATGAAAAGCAGCAAGAACTCCGGCATTCGAGGCCATTGATTGGATTCGCCGGCCATCTTCTCTTTACCAAAGCAAGAGGGGGAAACTATCGAATGAGAGCGAAAAGTTCGGTCCTCGAGTGGTTGCTTGATTCCGACCCTGCGATCCGATGGCAGGTCATGCGCGACCTCGCCAAAGAGCCCGAAGAGCTCGTTGCCGCCGAGCGGTCCCGGGTTGCCTCGGAAGGCTGGGGAGCCCGGCTTCTCGACCTGCAGGCGCCGGAAGGCCATTGGGGGCGCGATGCGGAAGAGGGGGATCTGTTGTGCACCGCCTTTACCCTGATCCTGTTGAGAGACCTTGGATTGGATCCGAAGGGGGAGCGAGCCCGCATTGCGATCGGCCGTGTGCGGGACCATCTGGCCTGGACCAAGTTCGACGGACAACCCTTCTTCGACGGCGAGACCGAGCCCTGCATTAATGGACGCATCCTGGCAGCGGGCGCTTACTTCGGCGCTGCGAGCGATCGGCTGGTCGACCGGCTCCTCGACGAGCAGTTGGAGGACGGGGGCTGGAATTGCGATGCCCCGCAAAGTCGGAGGTCTTCGTTCCACAGCACCATTTGCGTTCTGGAGGGACTATTGGAGTACGAGAAGGCGGAGGGCGCCTCCGCCGCCGTGACGGATGCCCGCGTTCGGGGGCAGGAGTATCTTCTGGAGCGCCGCATGCTCCGTTCTCTGTCATCCGGAGAGGTGATCGATCGCAAATGGACGCGTTTCTGGTTTCCGACCACCTTTCATTACGATGTGCTGCGAGGTCTCGACTACTTGCGCAGCGCCGGCGTCGAACCGGATGAACGGATGGCAGAGGCTGTCGGGCTTGTGAGGAAGAGGCGGCACCAGAACGGGCTTTGGCCGCTTCGGAAGCCGGCTGACCGCCGGTTGACGCTTTGGGCCGATCGAGTTCCTTTCGACATGGAAGAGACAGGCAAGGCCAGCCGTTGGAACACGCTCCGAGCTTTACGAGTGTTGGACTGGCAATCGGCCCGAAACTAAAATCCGGCGATAACCCGCATGCTCGCGGTTTTATCGCCGGATCCGGATGGGCTCACATGCTCTGCAGCGTCGGCCGGATTACGATCTCATTGACGCCCGCGTCCTCCGGCATATCGATGGCGTAAGCGATGGCGCCGGCAATCCGTTCGGGCGGGATGCTCATGTCCTTCAAATGCGCAGCCATGGCTTGGACCTCGGGGCTGGTCACCGTATTCATGAGCTCCGTCTCCGTTATCCCCGGCGAGATGACGGTGGCGCGGATCCGGGAAGACGCCGACTCTTCCTGACGAAGACCTTCCGTAATGGCCCGTACCGCGAATTTGGTCGCGCTGTAAACCGCGGAGGCCGGGCTTACGGTATGCCCCGCAACCGATGCGACGTTGATGATATGGCCGGATTGCCGTTCCCGCATGGAGGGCAGTACCGCTGCAATGCCGTACAATACCCCCTTAATATTCACGTCGATCATCTGATCCCATTCATGGACTCGAAGCTCGTTCAACCGGGAAACCGGCATGATTCCGGCATTGTTCACCAGCACGTCGATACGGCCGTATTTCGTTAGCGCAAACTCCGCCAGCTTTTTCATATCCTCGGGGGAAACAACGTCAGCCTTGAACGGCGAGGCTTCTCCGCCCGCTTGCACGATTTCGCCGACGATCTCCTTAAGACGATCCTCTCGCCGTGCCGCCAGCACCACCTTTGCGCCTTGCTGCGCGAGCAGCTTGGCCGTTGCTTTCCCGATGCCGCTGGACGCCCCTGTTAGGACAACAACTTTCGATTCGATATTTTCCATGGTTCCTTTCCCTCTCCTTTATAGGATTCAACGCCAAGATTCAACAGTTGTTGAAAATCTGACGTTTGTTGATTATCATTATAGGTAGCCGCATAAAACCGTTCAATCGCCAATCGGGTCCCGAACGTTCAATATCCGACAAGGCACCGGGGATTGTTCAATAACGGAAGGAGGGCGTGGAATCGTGGAGACTGCCGTCAGAATCGACAGGCGAGTGATGAAGACGAAGCGGGCGATTCACAAGGCGTTTCTGGAGCTGTACGGCGAGAAAGATTTTGAGCATATTACGATTAACGACATTGCCGACAGAGCCGAAGTCAACCGGGGAACCGTCTACCACCATTACCTGGACAAATTCGATCTGTTGGATCAGATCATTCACGGGCATTTGAGCAAGCTTGCCGAATATTGCACTTTGCACGAAGGCGAGTCGGAACAGACCCTGCCGGCCGGCGAACTGAAGCCGGTATTCGATTATTTCGAAGCCAACTACCCCTTTTTCTCTACGCTGTTAGCGAATCGCAGCAGCTCTATGTTCCGCGAGCGGCTGACGGAGTTCGTTTCCGCCCAGCTGAGAAAGAAGCTTGCCGCCGGCGACCGGCCCTCGGATATCGACCAAGAGCTGAACGCCCAATTTATGGCCTCGTCCTTCGTTGGAATCGTCGAATGGTGGATTCAGCGCCGGATGCCCCGTCCTCCGCAATATATGGCGGAGCAGGTATCCCGGTTGTTGGCTAAAAATACTTGATCCATACAACCTGCCGGCGAGATCCGGCAGGTTGTTTCGTCTGGCGGGCAGAGGAGCAGGAAGCAGCCCAAACATCATCCCGGAATCAGAATAGAATTAAGAGTTAACCCATATCTCACGGGAGGAGTTTCTTTGAGCGATATCGACATTCAAGGCTGTCCCGCTCCTCAGAACATCACATTGGTTCAGCGCCTGCAGCCTCTTGTAGGCCGGACGGTAACGGTGTTCCAGCCTGGATTTCCGCAGCTGACGAGAACGACAGGCAAGCTTTCCCAAGTGACCTCGACCTCTTTCACGGTGGGAACAACGGAAGTGGTCATCCAAACATCCTTCTTTATCGTCCTGAATGAGCCCGCTAAAAAGACAAAGCCGTTTGACTTGACGGCAACCGCGGAAGACATAGGCGAGCTTCACGGGAGATTGATCCGCGTCGGGAGAAACTTTGTGGAGTTTATCAAGACCCCGGGCCGAAGGGTCCCTACTCTGTTTCCGTTAAATCAGTTCACGGAAGTCGTGTGCGAAAGAGAAGACGAGGAATAAGCTTACTGTAATATAACGGTCTTTCCAGCACCCGACCGGGTGCCTTTTCGTATTATTAGGTCAGCCAGAGATTTCTGGTTGGCCTATTTTTATGGCTGTTCTAAGATGGCGGTAGCCGGGAGAACGTGGGTGGCTCAGGGTCAAAGAACCCGTCAAAAAAACTGTTCTCCCACTACCCCCAATGACCATGTTTGAGCTGGTAGAGGCATCGACCTCGTATCACAAGCGAAGCTGTGGGATTGGAGTCATCGTGGG
>NZ_JACJVO010000026.1 GCF_014212055.1 Cohnella zeiphila
GTTTTCAAGGAACAAGGTCTTTCTTGCAATCTCTTGCTTCATTCGTCTCTCTTCGCTGCCGTTCAGCGGCGACTTGAATAATATATCATAGTCCAAGGGGCGTTCGCAACTCTTTCCGCACATTTTTTGCGAAGTGAATAGTTGGTACCCGTTCCAGTGATCTAGAGAGGACAGAATCGGCCGTCCGAACCGACGGTCCGGCGGCCGATATCATCAATCTTCTTCGCGCATATGCGGGAACAGCAGAACGTCTCGAATCGAAGGCGAGTCCGTCAGCAGCATGATCAGGCGGTCGATGCCGATGCCCAGTCCGCCCGTCGGTGGAAGTCCGTATTCCAAGGCCCGGATGAAATCTTCGTCCAAATCCTGCGCCTCGTCGTTGCCGGCGGCTTTCTCGACCATCTGCGCCTCGAAGCGCTGGCGCTGGTCGATCGGATCGTTCAGCTCCGAGAACGCGTTGGCGTGCTCGCGCGCAACGATAAACAGCTCGAACCGGTCGGTAAAACGAGGATCTTTCTCGTTCTTCTTGGCGAGCGGAGAGATGGCGACCGGATGTCCCGTGACGAACGTCGGCTGAATGAGCGTATGCTCCACGAACGTCTCGAAAAACGCGTTGACGATATGGCCGAACGTCATATGCGGCTCGACAGGAACTTTGTGCTCCTTGGCGAGGCGATGCGCTTCCTCGTCGCTCATCTCGGCGGTAAAGTCGATGCCGACGGCTTTCTGTACGAGGGAGGTCATCGATTCGCGGCGCCATGGCGTCGACAGATCGACCTCTTGCCCTTGATAAACGATTTGGGTCGTGCCGAGCACGTCCTGGGCCAGATGGACGATCAAATCCTCCGTCAGCCGCATGATGTCTTCATAGTCGGCGTACGCTTCGTAAAGCTCCAGCAGCGTAAACTCGGGGTTATGCCGGGTGGAGACCCCTTCGTTCCGGTAAACGCGGCCGATCTCGTAGACTTTCTCCATGCCGCCGACGATCAGCCGCTTGAGGTGCAGCTCGATCGCGATCCGCATGTAAAGCTGCATGTCCAACGCATTATGGTGCGTAATGAACGGACGGGCCGCCGCTCCCCCCGCGATCGCATGCAGCGTCGGCGTCTCCACTTCCAGATAGCCGCGGTCGTCCAGGTAACGCCGCATCGACTGGATGATTCGCGAGCGGGTAATGAACGTTTTTTGCACGTCCGGATTGACGATCAGATCCACGTAACGCTGGCGGTACCGCGTCTCGACGTCCTTCAGCCCGTGGAACTTGTCCGGCAGCGGAAGCAGCGATTTGGTCAACACCTCGAGGTCGCTTACCTTGATCGAGGTCTCGCCCGTTTTCGTCTTGAAGACCGTGCCCTGAACGCCGATAACGTCACCGATGTCGAGCAGGTTAAAAGCCTTATACTTCGCTTCCGGAACCGAGTCGGCCCGTACGTAGATCTGGATTTTCCCGGTCAAATCCTGGATGTGCGCGAACGAAGCCTTGCCCATGACACGCTTCTGCATAATGCGGCCGGCTACGGCCACCGGCACGTTCAGCTCCTCCAGCTCTTCGGTCGACTTCGCATCGTATTCGGCCAGAATCGGGCCCGCTTGGTGCGTGCGATCGAACTTCACGCCGAACGGATCGATGCCGAGCCCGCGAAGCTCGTCCAGCTTCCCGCGCCGAATCTGCAGCAATTCGCTGAGTTCGACCGTTTCGGTCAGATTGCCTTGTTCCATCTGTGAACTTCCCCTTCACTTAAAAATTCCGTTTTTACTTAAAATTCCGTTGCATGGCGCCAACACTGCAAAAAAGCTTCCGAAGGAAGCTTCGAATCAAGCAAACCGGCCGCTCCGACCGGGGAGGACGCGAAGATGGCGCCGCAGTCAATCCCGGGCAGAGCCGTCGGCTGTCCGAATCGTGAAAAGGGCGATCAGCCGGGCCGTTCATGACGCCCTTCGCTGACCGCCATTCGTTGACTTGCTTCGGTCTTATTTCTTGATATCGACGATCTTGTATTGAATGATGCCCGCGGGGACGTTGACTTCGACGGTTGTGCCTTTCTTCTTGCCGATAATCGTGCGCCCGACCGGGCTTTCATTGGATATTCGGTTCTTCAGCGGATCGGATTCGGCGGTTCCGACGATCGTGTACTCGACCACGTCGCCGAACTCCAAATCCTCCACGACAACGGTGGACCCGATGCCGACCGTATCGAGATCGATCTCGTCGTTGTTGATGATTCGCGCGTTGCGAAGCATCTTCTCCAGCGTAATGATGCGGCCTTCGATGAAGGCCTGTTCGTTTTTCGCGTCTTCGTACTCCGAGTTCTCGCTGATATCGCCATATCCGATGGCGATCTTGATTCGCTCGGCCACTTCGCGCCGCTTGACCGATTTGAGATTCTCCAGTTCTTCTTCGAGCTTCTTCAACCCGTCCGGGGTCAGAAGGACTTCCTTATCGCTCATCTCACCGATCTCCTGTCGAAGGTATAATTTCCATGCGGAAGCATGATGGGGCCGCATCCAGCGCGTGTGGGCGGACCGCCGTATATCGCTTGACCGTAACGGACCGACACGATGGAAAGCAAAAGCAACCGATTACATGGCACCCGGTTGCGAATATTGTTAACGATTATATTTCAACCCCATGGAAATGTCAATTAGCGGAAAAGCCTGCCTCCGCAGTAAACTTTACCTGATTTTCCGGCTTTAGTGAACGAGCTGTCCGTCCTCCGAAGCCGCCGCCGATTCGGCCGCTTCCGCTTCGCCGAGGGAGGCGACATATTCCGCCAGCTTCGTCTCGACGGCCGAGCGCGCGGTCATTTCCATGATCTCGTTCTTGACCTTGGCCGCATCCGGCAGCCCTTTCAGGTACCAGGCCAGATGCTTGCGCATCTCGCGAACCGCCTGAGCCTCGCCCTTGAGATTGATCAAGCGGTCGAGGTGGAGCATCGCGATGCGTACCTTCTCGGCAGGGGACGGCTCCGGAAGAATCTCTCCCGTCGTCAAATAGTGGACGGTCCGATAGAGCATCCACGGGTTGCCGAGCGCGCCGCGCCCGATCATGACGCCGTCTACGCCGGTATACGAAAGCATCCGTTCCGCATCCTCGGGGGAGAAGACGTCCCCGTTCCCGATCACGGGAATGGATACGGCCTGTTTAACGTCCCTTATAATATCCCAGTTCGCATGGCCGGTATACAGCTGCTCGCGGGTACGCCCGTGCACGCTGACGGCCGCGCCGCCCGCGCGCTCGACGGCTTGGGCGTTCTCGACCGCATAGATGTGCTCATCGTCCCAGCCGATGCGCATCTTCACCGTGACCGGCTTCTTGGCGGCATCCACCGCATACGATACCATCTCGTAAATTTTGTTCGGGTCAAGCAGCCAGCGGGCTCCTGCGTCGCACTTCGTGACTTTCGGCACGGGGCAGCCCATGTTGATGTCGATAATGTCGGCGTTCGTGTTCCGGTCGACAAACCGTACCGCCTCCACCAGCGACTCCTTATCCCCGCCGAAAATTTGCAAGCTCAGCGGTTTCTCGCGCTCGTCGACGAACAGCATTTCCAGCGTCCGCTTGTTGCCGTGCAGGATCGCTTTGTCGCTGACCATCTCGGCGCACACGAGGCCGCAGCCGAACTCCTTGGCAATCAGACGGAAAGCCGGGTTGCAGACGCCGGCCATCGGTGCCAGGACGACGTTGTTGTTCATCTCGATATCGCCAATCTTCAACATCAATACTCACTCCTTTCGAATAGGAACCGCGCTTTCGGCCGATTCCCATTTGCGTATTCCATCCCGTCTCCGGGCTTCTTCCGATACGGCCTCCGGCCACGGAAACGGTTCTCCTTCCGATGGCCAGACGTCGCTCAGCGGCACCAGCACGAACGCCCGCTCCCCCATCCGGGGATGCGGGAGCGTCAATTCTTCGGTATCCGAACGGACGCCTTCATAGAGCAGCAGGTCCAGGTCGATCAAGCGAGGGCCCCATCGGATATTCCGCACGCGACCCATCTCCCGCTCGATGCCCAGCATCGCATGAAGCAGCTCCAGGGGGGACAAGCTCGTTCCAAGCGCAACCGCCATATTGAGAAAAGCGGGCTGGTCCGTATAGCCGACCGGGTCGGTCTCGTAAACGGACGAGGTCCGCCGCACCTCGATGCCTTCAATCTCGCCGAGACGGCGGATCGCCTCGCGCAGCGACTCTTCCCGGTCGCCCAGATTGGCGCCTAGCGCCGCATATGCTTCTTTCACGACTGCTTCAATCCTCTGCGGGAACGACGTTGCCGCTTGCGTCCCGGATTCTGCGAAGCTCGACCGTCACGCCGTCGAACGTAATGTCGAACGGAGGATTCGGCTTGGTCACCGACACGGCGGCTTCAATGATAATAGTATACGTACCGAGCACCGCGCTTGCAATGTTTCCGGCCAGCGTCTCGATCAGCTTGACGGGTTCCCCTTGGACGATCTTCTTGATCAGCTCGTGGATCTCCGCATAGTTGACCGTGTCGTTCACGTCGTCGGAACGCGCGGCGCGGGCGAGATCCAGCCGCAAATCCAAGTCGACGATGAATTTCTGACCGAGCTTATTCTCTTCCGGAAAAACGCCGTGGTACCCATAAAACACCATTCGCTTCAGCAGCATCCGATCCATCGTTACCAAACCTCCTTCGCCTTCTGACGGTAAGCGATCGCGTCCGTCATCGCCGCGACACGCTTGTTCTGTCTGACGTCGTGCACCCTTACGATCTGGCAGCCCTGCATGATGCCGAGCGCCGTCGTCGCGGCCGTGCCCTCAACCACATCCTCTGACGGCAGACCGAGCGTCGTGCGGATGACCCTTTTGCGGGAAGTGCCGAGAAGCACCGGGTAGCCGAGCGCGGCCAGCTCGTCCAAGCGGCCGAGCAGTTCGAGATCTTTTTCGTAATCTTTGGCGAAGCCGATTCCGGGATCGAGCCAAATATTCTCGTCGGCCACGCCGGCGGCATGGGCCCGTTCGACGCTCCGCTTCAGATCGTCCAGCACGTTCGGGACGAAATCGGCGTAGTCCCGTTCGTTCCGGTTGTGCATAAGGACGGCCGGGCATCCATACTCCGCAGCCAGCCGCGCCATTCCTTCATCGCGCCGGAATCCCCAGATGTCGTTCAGGATGTGGGCGCCCGCTTCCAGCGCCAGCCGGGCCGTCTCGGGCTTATACGTATCGACGCTGATCGGCAGCGCGACCGCATCGCGGACGGCGCGAATGACGGGAACGATACGCCGCGCCTCCTCCTCCCAAGGGACCGGTTCGTGCCCCGGACGTGTCGATTCGCCGCCGATATCGATGAGGTCCGCGCCTTCGTCCGCCATCGTTCGAGCCCGCTCCACCGCGGCATCCAGATCGTAGTAGCGTCCGCCGTCCGAGAAGGAATCGGGCGTGACGTTCAGAATGCCCATAATCAGCGTCCGCCGACCCAGCTCCAGCGTCACCCCTCCTGGAAGCGAGTATAGCCGTTCATAAAAGATAGGCCTCAAGACCATCCCCCCTGTTGCGCCTTGCTCCGGTATTCTTCCATCAATAGCTTCGTCCATTTTCCCACTTGCGGCCAGGTATTCAGGACTTCCCCTCCCGCGTTCTCCAACGCCGTGACCGGCACGATCTCCTGAATGGAGTTGGTGACGAAAATCTCTTCGGCGGACGGCAGGTCGTTCCACGCATACAGTCCCTCCCGCGTCCGCAGACCGCGGGAGGCCGCCAGCTCCCGCACGAACGCCGCCGTCACGCCCGCGAGCGGTCCCGCTTCCGCAGACGGCGAATGCAGCGTTTCATCCGCGATCCAAAGAACGTTGCTGACCAGTCCTTCCGATACGTACCCGCTCTCGTCCAGGAACAAACCTTCGACGCTCGGACCCGCTCCGGATGCGGCCAATTCCCGCTTGCCAAGAATATTGTTCATATAATGGAAGGATTTCAACCGGAACTCTCCTTCCGGTCCGGACCTGCGCAGGCGCAGCAGACGCAGCGTCTTGCAAGACCGGGTCCCCGGCTCGTCCGGCCCCAGCGGCTTGACGTAGACGATCTCGCGGGGAGAGCCGTAATCGCCTGCGGGAAGACCGAGTACGCCGTCCCCGGCCGAGACGCTCCAGCGCACGTAGGCGTCCGTCAAGCCGTTCGCTTCCGCCAGCCGGGCGACATCCGCCGCCATGCGGGCCGGATCCGGCTCATAACGGAACCCGAGCAGCCGGCAGCCTTCGGCGAGCCGCCGGGCGTGGCGTTCCAGCAGCCACGGACGCCCCCCGTACGTGCGGAACGTCTCGAACAAGCCCATCCCATACAGAAAGCCGTGATCGAAAACCGAGATCACGGCTTGCTCGCTGCTTCTTAATTGTCCGTCCAGAAGAACTTTCATGCGCGCATCCCCGACCGGTAGTCCAGAAAATTGCGCAGAATCGTCATTCCGCTGCCGGTCATGATCGACTCGGGATGAAACTGAACGCCCTCGACGACGTACTCTTTGTGCCGAAGTCCCATGATCACGCCGCCCTCCGTCTCCGCGCTGACTTCCAGGCAGTCCGGCAGCGTCTCCCGTTTGACGATCAGCGAATGATATCTCGTCGCCGTGAACGGATTTTCGAGACCGGCAAAGATCGTCTTGCCGTCGTGGAAGATGTCCGACGTCTTCCCGTGCATGAGCTCGTCCGCCCGCACGACATCGCCGCCGAACGCCTGTCCGATCGATTGGTGGCCGAGGCAAACGCCGAGAATCGGAATCTCGCCCTTGAACCGCTCGATCAAGCCCAGACTGACGCCCGCCTCGTTCGGCGTGCAGGGGCCGGGAGAGATCAGCAGATGGTCCGGCTTCCGCTCCGCGATGCCGTCCAGATCGATCTCGTCGTTGCGGAATACTTGAATATCCTGCCCGAGCTCGCCGAGATATTGCACCAGGTTATACGTGAATGAATCGTAATTGTCGATGACCAGAATCATGAAACTTCCTCCTTCGGCCTCGCCGTGCCGTCCGCCTTCTTAAGCTTCGCCGCTCTGCCGTTCTCCGTACTGCACCGCTTTCCAAAGCGCCTTGGCCTTGTTCAGGCATTCATAGAACTCCCGCTGCGGATCGGAATCGATGACGATGCCCGCTCCCGCCTGAATATGGCAGATGCCGTCCTTGATCGCCATGGTTCGGATAATAATATTAAATTCCATATTGCCCGAGTAGTCAATCCACCCGAGCGAGCCCGTGTACGGCCCTCTGCGGACGGGCTCCAGTTCCTCGATAATCTCCATCGTGCGGATCTTCGGCGCGCCCGTAATCGTTCCGCCCGGAAAAGCCGAAGCCAGCACGTCGAATGCGTCTTTGCCCGGGGTCAGCGCCCCTTCCACCTGCGATACCAAGTGCATGACATGCGAGTAGCGCTCGATCGTAAGCAGCTCCGGCACCTTCACCGTGCCGTAGGCGGCGACTCGGCCAAGATCGTTGCGCATCAGATCCACGAGCATGATGTGCTCGGCCCGCTCCTTGCTGCTGGAGAGCAGTTCGCCGGCCAGCTCCCGGTCCTCTTCGTCGGTACGGCCTCTCCGCCTTGTTCCCGCGATCGGCCGGGCGCTCATCCGCTCTCCCTCCAGCTTCGCCAGCAGCTCCGGAGATCCGGAGACGAGCGTAAAATCCGGAAAGCGAAGAAAGCCCATGTATGGGGACGGATTGACCTTGCGGAGCCACTCGTACAAGTCTTCGGGGCGGCTGCGGACCGGAAGGCTCTGGCGCAGCGACAGATTGACCTGGAAAACGTCGCCTTGCGCGATGTACTCCTGAATGCGGCGGACTGCCCTCATGAAATCGTCTTTGGAAGTAGCGGTTCGAATTCCCTCATAGGCTTCCACGTCCATGTGCATCCGATCCCGTTCCATGGCCGCGCGCATCTTTTCGAGGAACGTCCGGGCCTCCTCGCTCTCCGAGTCGCGGACGACTCCGTCCCAGAAGCGCTTCATCTCTTCCACGCGGGCGGCGGCGGCCTCGTGTGCGGACGACAGCTCGGCGAGCGAAGGCGCCGGAACGTGAATCGCGCAGATCAGCTCCCGCAAATCATGGTCGACGATCCATAACTCATCCATCAGCAGAAAGGCGTAATCGGGAAGCCCGAGATCGCCGAGCGCCAAATCCGGAAGGCGCTCCAGCGAGCGGACGACGTCGTAACCCCAGAAGCCGACGCAGCCGCCGACGAACTTCGGCGCATCCGGAATCCTGGGCGCCCGGTGCCGAGCCATCCAGCCGCGCACGAGCTCAAGCGGCGGCCCTTCCATCGTCTCCGTTCGCCAGCCGCCGTTCTCTCGCTCGTCCGGCACGGACGCCGAAGCGAGACTGCCGGTGCCGCGAATGACGGCGCTCGGCCGCAGGCCGAGGAAGGAGTAGCGGCCCGCCCGGCCGCTCTCCAGCACGAATGCATGCTCCCCCGCTTCCTCCCAAGCGCTGCGCCACAAGGACGGCCGGTCTTCTCCCGGAGCCAGCCGATACTTGCGCAGATAAGGCAGCTTGGTGAACGAGCCTGCGGGCTCTCGAATCCATTGCTCCCATTGCCTCTTAGACGTCCATGCTGCCTCCAAGCCGATCCCCCCGCGATAAAATCCCCCGTGCGTCGTAGCTTATTCCGATTACTTTCGGGGGCCCCCCGATTTAGATCCGATCTGCTCATAAAAAATCCCGACCCGCAGCGAAGCGGATCGGGATCGCGGCCGTAGCCGTAGCTGGTCTCGATATTAGTTATCGAAGTTGAACAGCGGCGTGCTCAGGTAGCGCTCGCCGTTGGACGGAACGACTGCGACGACGCGCTTGCCGGCGCCCAGTTCCTTGGCAACCTTGATTGCGGCCGTAATGGCGGCGCCGGAGGAGATGCCCACCAGCAGGCCTTCCTTCTTGGCGACCGTACGAGCCATTTCGAACGCTTCCTCGTTCTCGATCGTAACGATCTCGTCGTAAATCTCCCGGTTCAGAATGTCCGGAATGAAGTTCGCGCCCAGCCCTTGAATCTTGTGCGGGCCCGGCTTGCCGCCCGACAGAATCGGAGATGCGGCCGGTTCGACGGCGACAATCTTGATGTTCGGGAAGTTCTTCTTCAGCACTTCGCCCGCGCCGGAGATCGTGCCGCCCGTTCCGATACCGGCAACGAACGCGTCAAGCTTGCCGTCCAGCGAATTGATCGCTTCCACGATCTCTGGACCGGTCGTCTCGCGGTGGATCTTCACGTTGGCCGGGTTCTTGAATTGCTGCGGGAGGAAATAGCCCGGATTCTCGGCTACGAGTTCTTCGGCTTTCTTGACGGCGCCGTTCATGCCTTCGGATCCCGGCGTCAGAACGAGCTCCGCCCCATAAGCGCGAAGCAGGTTGCGGCGCTCCAAGCTCATCGTTTCCGGCATCACGAGAATGGCGCGGTAGCCCTTGGCCGCGGCAACCATCGCCAGACCGATGCCGGTGTTGCCGCTCGTCGGCTCGACGATCGTATCGCCCGGCTTCAGCTTGCCTTCCTGCTCCGCCACTTCAATCATGCTGATCGCGATGCGATCTTTAACGCTGGAGCCCGGGTTCTGGTATTCCAGCTTGACGTAAACTTCCGCGATGCCTTCCGGCACGACGCGATTCAGGCGGACAAGCGGAGTATCGCCGATCAGTTCGGTGACGCTCTGTACGATTCTTGCCATGACCAATTCCCTCCCAAAATGAGGGAGCGCCACCGACGCTCCCGTGCCTTAATCCGACTAAATCAGTCGGCATTCATCTTTTCCCATCTTATCAACGATAAGTACGATTGTCAATAGCGATGATCCTTCTTGTATCAAGCATATGTTTAAGGCTTCAGCTCTTTGTCGAAAATCACGGCCTGATACTTGTCCAGAAGCGACTGCTCCAGATCCGCCATCGGCGCGGCGCGGCTAAGCGCAACCTGGCGGCGGGCCTCCCGGCGGGCCGATTGGGCGTCCATTCCGGGCTTCTCGTTCTTGCCGTTCAATTCAACGATCTCGTAACCGTTCTCCGTTCGAACCGGCCCTGTCGCTTGCCCGACGTCCAGCTCTCCCGCGGCTTCGAGAAGAGCTTGGTCCGCAAAAGGATCGTCGGCTTCCACCCAGCCGAGATCGCCTCCGCCGTCCGATGTATTCTTATCCGTCGAATAAGCTTTCGCGAGCTTCGCGAAGTCTTCTCCTTGTTCCAACCGGCTCAGCAACGCCTGAGCCTGCTTCTCGCTCGGCAGCACGATGTGGGCCAGCTTCCATTCGATTCGCGGCCCGAAATCCGCTTGATGCTCGTCGATATACCGATCGATATCGGCATCCGCCACCTTGACCGACCGAATCGCCAGCTCTTGAAGCTCCAGCTGGTATTTGGCATCCCGGCGAAGCTCGTCCCGGTTCATGCCGAGCTGCGTCTGCATCGCGTCGTAGAACGACGATTCGCCGCCGTAGTTCTCGCTTCTGGCGCGCAGCTCCTGATCCACTTCCTCGTCCGTTATCTTGATCCCCTTTGCGTCCGCTTCTTGTTCGACCGCAATCCGCAGCATCATCTCCCGCAGCGTCTGCGCTCCTTCTTCCGCCATCAGCTCATTCACCAGCTGCTCGCGGGTAATGGAAGTTCCCGCGATCGCCGCCACCGCATCCTCGCCGGCATTTTCCGCCGTGCCTTTCGCGCCTTCGCTCTCGGCGTCTCCGGAGACGCCGGCCACTCCGGAGACGCCGGTCACTCCGGCGATGCCGGGAGCTCCGCTCTGCGGTCCCCCGGAAGAAGGGGAGTCCGCCTCTCCGCCCGAATTCGACTGGCAACCGGTCTCTCCCAACAGGATGCACAAGATGGCCAGCAGAACGAACGGCCCGCTCAGCCGCCTCGTCCGCTCCATGATCTCCATCCCCCTTTACGATTCGGGAATGGCGCGGCTTCTCAGCTCTTCGAGCTGGGCCGCGTCAAATCGGTAGGTTTCATTGCAGAAGTGGCAGTGCGCTTCCGCTTGGCCGTCTTCCTCGATCATTTTCCGCAATTCTTCCGATCCCAAGCTGATCAATGTGCGCTCTACCCGCTCCCGGCTGCACTGGCAGACGAACCGCGGCTCCGCCGTCTCGTGAATCGTCAGATCATCCCCGACCAGGAAGCGAAGGATCTCTTCCGGAGACTCCCCTTGATCCAGCAGCGCCGTTACCGGCGGCATCGCGGCGACGGCACGTTCCAGCCTCGCAAGCTGCTCCTCGGACAGACCGGGCATGACCTGCACAATGAAGCCGCCGGCATGGAGGACAGACTCGTCCGTGTCGACGAGAACGCCCAGCCCGACCGCCGACGGCGTCTGCTCGGACGATGCAAAATAATAAGTGAAATCCTCGGCCAACTCGCCCGAGATGAGCGGAACGCTTCCGCGATAAGGTTCCTTGAGCCCCAAGTCCTTCGTCACGTGAAGATATCCGGTTCGACCGACCGCCCCGGCGACGTCCAGCTTGCCTTGCGCGTTGCTTGGCAGATGAACGCGCGGGTCGTCGACGTACCCGCGTACCTCGGCCGCCGCGTTGGCGTCCACGACAATCTGGCCGAGCGGTCCGTCGCCCTTGATCTGCACGGTCAGCTTCTCGCCGCCCTTGAGCATCGCTCCCATCATCGCGGCGGCCGTAGCCGTCCGTCCGAGTGCGGCGGTCGCGGTCGGGTACGTTCCGTGCCTGCGCTGCAGTTCTCCGACGAGCTGCGTCGTCCGCGCGGCGAACACGCGGATTCCGCCGTCCCAGGCGGTTCCCCGCACCAGTAGATCGTTCATGCTTCGTCCCCTTCCTTTCTTTTTGCCGAAGCCGCCCCCTTCGTTCGTCGTTCCTTCCGGTGCGGGGCGGTCCGGTCTTGCTTTAAACGTTCCGTTCGTAAAGCAGACGAAGCCCTTCCAGCGTCAGCATCGGATCGACATGATCGATCGTCTCCGCCTCTTCCGCGATAAGCTCCGCCAACCCCCCGGTCGCCACGACTTTCGGCCTTACCTGGTGCTCGCGGCGAATGCGGTGCACGATGCCGTCCACTTGGCTGGCATAGCCGAAAATAAGACCCGATTGCATCGCCGCCACCGTATTCCGTCCGATGACCTGACGAGGCTTGACCAGCTCGATGCGAGGCAGCTTCGAGGCCCGTTCGTACAGCGCTTCCGCCGAGATGCCGATTCCCGGCATGATAACGCCGCCCAAATACGCGCCCGACGGATCCAGATAATCGAACGTCGTCGCCGTGCCGAAGTCGACCACGACGAGCGGGGCTCCATAGCGCTCCAGTCCGGCGACCGCGTTGACGATCCGGTCCGCTCCGATCTCTTTCGGATTCTCGTAGCGAAGATTGAGCCCGGTCTTGATGCCCGGCCCGACCACCATCGGCTCGTGTCCGGCATATTCGCGGAACATCCGCTCCAGCGTCGGAACGAGCGGGGGGACGACGCAGGCGAGAATGACGCCTTCGATCTCCTCCTTGCGGACGCCCGCCAGCTGAAACAGATTGGACAGCAAAATCCCATATTCGTCCGCGGTGGCGGAACGGTTGGTACTCAATCGCCAGTGGCGCCCGAGCGAGGAACCTTCGTAAAGGCCAAGCACGATGTTGGTATTCCCCACATCGACGACCAGAATCACGCCGGGTCCCCCGCTTTCTTCTCATTCAAGTCCAAGCTGATGTCGAGCGCTTCGAACGAATGCGTCAACCCGCCCACCGAGATGACGTCGACGCCGGTCGCGGCCACTTCCCGGACCCGCTCCCGGCGCATGCCCCCGGAAGCTTCGAGCACGACATGGGGCGCGATCCGCCGGACGGCGGAGACCGCTTCCGTCATCGCTGCGGAATTCATATTGTCCAGCATGACGATGTCGGCCCCGGCGCGCGCTCCTTCTTCCGCCTGGGCCAGCGATTCCGCTTCGATCTCGACTTTCATCGTATGGGGAATGCGCCGTTTGGCGGCGGCAATGGCCGCGGAGACGCCGCCCGCCGCCTTGATGTGGTTGTCCTTGATCAGCACCGCATCAAACAGGCCGAACCGGTGATTCGCCCCGCCCCCGACGCGCACGGCATACTTCTCCAACGTGCGGTGTCCCGGCGTCGTCTTGCGCGTATCGGCAATGCGCGCGGGGTACCCTTCCGCCGCGTCAACGAACGAGCGGGTGACCGTGGCGATGCCCGACATCCGTTGCAGCAGGTTCAGCGCCAGACGCTCCCCGGTGAGGATGCTGTGCGTCGAGCCTTCCACCACGGCGAGAACGCGGCCGCGCTCGATCCGCTCCCCGTCTTTCGCTTGCGAATCCACTTGAAGCGAGGGGTCGACGACTTCGAAGACGAGCCGCGCGACCGGCATCCCGGCCAGAATGCCGGAAGCTTTCGCATGAATGATCGCCCGCGACTGATGGCCCTGCGGCACCGTCGCCATCGTCGTTACGTCCCCGCTCCCGATATCCTCGGCCAGCCAGGCGCGAATCTGAGCCCGCACCGCTTCCAGCGCCGGCCCGGCGACGTTCCAGTCGCTCTCGCGTTCAAACATTTTCCAGCGCCTCCTCGCCGATCGCTTTTTCCCGTTCCATGATCGTATGTTTCTGCCATTCCCGGTCGTTCCGCTCAGGGAAATCTTCCCGATAATGAGCGCCTCGGCTTTCTTCCCGGTTCAGGGCCGCTTCCGTCATCAACAGCGCGCAGGTAAGCAAATTGGCGAATTCCAGCTCTTCCCGCTTCGTCAGTGCGGACTGATACAGGGGAAGCTGCCGCTTCAGCTCATCCATTCCTTTAAGCAGCCCTTGGCGGTTCCGCCGAAGCCCGACGTAGCGGACCATCGTCTTCTGCAGCTTCAGCCGGCGTTCCACGACAGCCCCCATCGGCGCGGCTTGGCGACCGCCCTTGCATTCAGCGGAGAACTTCCCTTGGAGCGGCGAAAGCTCCCGAATCCGGTCTACGATGCGCCGGCCGAATACGATCGCTTCCGAGAGCGAATTGCTCGCCAGCCGGTTCGCGCCGTGAACGCCGGTCGACGACACTTCCCCGCAGGCGAACAGCCGCTTGAGACTGGTCTCGCCGTTCAGGTCCGCGCGAACGCCGCCCATCATATAATGAGCCGCCGGAGCGACCGGAATCCAATCCGTCGTCATATCGAGCCCGTAGTTCAGGCAGAATTCGTAAATGGTCGGAAAACGGTGCCGGATAAGTTCCGGAGATTCGTGCGTAATGTCGATATACACGTAGGTCGACTGGGTCTCTTCCATCTCGCTGAGGATGGCCCGGGCCACGACGTCGCGCGGCGCCAATTCGAGCAGCGGATGATATTTGTCCATGAACCGCTCTCCCCGGATGTTGCGCAGGTAAGCTCCTTCGCCGCGAACCGCTTCCGAAATGAGAAATCTCGGCGCGCCGGGATAGCAGAGCGACGTCGGATGGAACTGATTGAACTCCATGTCCCGGATGACCGCGCCCGCCCGGTAAGCCATGGCGATGCCGTCTCCGGTCGCCACCTCCGGGTTGGTCGTATACCGGTACAGCTGGCCCGTGCCGCCCGTACACAGGATGACCGCCTTGCCGCGCACCGCGACGCGGCTCCCGTCCGGACGCTGCACGAGAACGCCGTAGCAGGTTCCGTCCTCGGTCAGCAAGTCGAGCGCGAAGTGTTCATCCCACAGCTCGATCCGGTCGTTCGTCTGCACTTTCTGCGCCAACGCGCGGACGATCTCGAATCCCGTCGCATCTCCGTTCGCGTGCAAAATACGGCGCTGACTATGAGCTCCCTCTTTCGTCAGCGCGAAGTGTCCGTCTTCTTCGTCGAAAATCGTTCCGTACCGAATCAGCGCCTTCACGCCTTCCGGCCCTTCATGCACGAGCACGTCGACGGCCGCGGGATCGCAGAGGCCCGCTCCCGCCAGCAGCGTGTCCTGGCGGTGGAATTCGGGCGAGTCTTCCTCGGAGATGACCGCCGCGATACCCCCTTGGGCATACCGGGTGTTGCTGTCGAACAGCGACTTCTTCGTAATCATCAGAACGCGTTCCGTCTCGCTGGCGCCCATCGCCGCGAACATGCCGGCGATGCCCCCGCCGATCACGATGACGTCGGTCTCTTTGACCGGAAGCCCGTCCAGCTCAAAATCGACCAAATAACGTGGGATCATGTATGAGGACTCCTAACCAGTGGATTCGGGCGGCAAGCCGCACGTCGAACCAAGATGCGCAAAGCCGCGTTACTTGACGAGCAGCATGCGTTCCAGCGACTGGCGGGCTTTGTCGGCCACGTCCTCCGGCACGTAAATTTCCGGCTGCATCGTCTCGAGGGCGCGCACGACTTTCTTCAGGTTGTTGACTTTCATGTTCGGACAGACCAGGAATTTGGACGCAAAATGAAACGTCTTGTCGGGACTATCCAATCTCAGCTGGTAGCCGGTTCCGTCCTCGGTCCCGACGATAAATTCCTTATGGCTCGATTCGCGGCAGTATTTGAGAATGCCGGTCGTGCTGCCGACGAAATCCGCCATGGCCACGACTTCCGGACGGCATTCCGGATGGACGACAAATTCCGCGTTCGGATATTTCTCGCGCATCTCGACGACGTCCTTCACCGTCAGCATGTCATGGGTGTTGCAATAGCCTTCCCAGATGATCATCTTCTTGTCGGTGAATTGGGAGACGTAGTGGCCCAGGTTTTTGTCCGGGCACCAGATGATCTCGTCGGCGTCCACCGAATTGACCACTTTGACCGCGTTGGCCGACGTGCAGCAAATGTCCGTCTCCGCCTTCACGTCCGCGGAAGAGTTGATATAGGTGACGACCTTCGCGTTCGGATGCTTCGCTTTGAGCTCGCGCAGCCCGATCGGGTTGACCATATCGGCCATCGGACAGCCCGCGCGCTCGTCGGGCACGAGCACCGTTTTGTTCGGGGCGAGAATTTTGGCGCTCTCTCCCATAAAGTGTACGCCGCAAAACACGATCACGTCGGCGTCCGTCTGGGCCGCCTTCTGAGCCAGCAGGAACGAGTCGCCGCGGAAATCGGCCACTTCCTGAATCTCGTCGCGCTGGTAGTAATGGGCGAGAATAATGGCGTTCCGCTCTTTCTTGAGCTTCAGCAGCCGTTCGCGAAGCTCGCGGTTCTGCTCCGCTTTTCGCTCCAAGGCCAATGTTTCCATGATGAGTCTCCTCCCTGCGGCTCTTCGCCGGGGTCTAATGTTGTAAATACGCGATCCGCTTGGCGCGCATTGAGTTTGTGAATATTGGCACAAAGGTGGGGGCATCTATAGCCCTATTGTGCGCTGAGCGGCGCTGTTTAACAATAAATTTACACTCGCGATGTACCGCTGTCAATTGAAGATTGACAAAAAGGCGGAGGTGATTTTAGGACTTTGCCCGCAATCGGAACTTCGGACCGGCAGGGTCCTGCGAACGCAACGAAGCCTCCGCGACCCCACTGGGGGGGCGGAGGCTTCGGAGCGAGGAATCGCGGCGACGTTCGGCCGGATTCCGGTGCTTTCTTATTTCGGGTCGTCGGGGTTGTCGCCGTCCACCCGTTGATCCGGGGGCGGCGGAACGGGTTCGTCCTCGCGCGTTTGGATGCGCACCCGCACGTTGCCCATCGTGTCGACGTTCGGCTCGAGCGCCGTCGGCTCGGATTCGGAAGAGGAACCGTTCGATCCTTCGCCTTCTCCGCCTTCCGTCGTGCCCCGCTCGATCAAGCTCTTGATCTGCTCGAGCTCGAGCGTCTCCTGCTCCAGCAAGGTGTTCGCCAGCAGGTGAACCGCCGCGCTCTTCTCGGTCAAAAGCTTCTTCGCCCGGGCGTAGCAATCCTGGATGATCGTCTGCATCTCCTGGTCGATCTCGTAGGCGATCTTGTCGGAGTAGTTCTGCTCGTGGCCCAGGTCGCGTCCGAGGAACACTTGCCCTTGCGAGCTGCCGAACTGCATCGGCCCGAGCTTATCGCTCATGCCGTACTCCATGATCATGCTGCGCACGATGCCCGTCGCCTGCTTGAAGTCGCTGTAAGCGCCGGTGCCGATCTCGCCGATGAACAGCTCTTCGGCGACCCGGCCGGCCAGCAGCCCAGTGACCTTGTCGAGCAGCTCTTGCTTCGTCACCAGCATGCGGTCTTCCTTCGGCAGCATGATGACATAGCCGCCCGCGCGGCCGCGCGGAATGATCGTGACCTTGTGCACCATGTCGGCATGCTCGAGGAAGTAGCCGACGATCGTGTGGCCGGATTCGTGGTACGCCACGATCCGCTTCTCGCGATCGCTGATGACGCGGCTCTTCTTCTCCGTGCCGACAATGACGCGGTCGATCGCTTCGTCGACTTCGAGCATCGCGATGTCCTTCTTGTTCCGGCGCGCCGCGAGCAGCGCGGCTTCGTTCAGAAGGTTCTCCAGGTCGGCGCCGGTGAAGCCGGTCGTCCGCTTGGCGATCGTGTCCAGCTTAACGTCCTTGTTCAGCGGCTTGTTGCGGGCGTGAACCTTGAGCACCGCTTCGCGGCCCTTGACGTCCGGACGGTCGACCGTGATCTGGCGGTCGAACCGGCCCGGGCGGAGAAGCGCCGGGTCGAGAATGTCGGGACGGTTGGTCGCGGCCACGATGATGATGCCTTCGTTGGCGCCGAAGCCGTCCATCTCGACGAGCAATTGGTTGAGCGTCTGCTCGCGCTCGTCGTGTCCGCCGCCGAGGCCCGCGCCCCGCTGACGGCCGACCGCGTCGATCTCGTCGATGAAGATGATACAGGGCGCGTTCTTCTTCGCGTTCTCGAACAAGTCGCGAACCCGGGAAGCGCCGACGCCGACGAACATCTCGACGAAGTCGGAACCGGAGATGCTGAAGAACGGAACTCCGGCTTCGCCCGCGACCGCCCGCGCCAGCAGCGTCTTACCGGTACCCGGAGGACCGACGAGCAGGACGCCCTTCGGAATGCGGGCGCCGAGGGAAGCGAACTTGCGCGGATCCTTCAGGAACTCGACCACTTCGACCAGTTCCTGCTTCTCTTCGTCCGCGCCCGCCACGTCCTCGAAGGTGACTCGTTTCTTCTCTTCATTATAAAGACGGGCGCGGCTCTTGCCGAAATTCATTACCTTGCCGCCGCCGCCTTGCGCCTGATTGATCAGGAAGAAGAACAGGATGAACATGATCACGAACGGGATGATCGATGTCAGGAACGTCAGCCAGAAGCTCTCGCCCTTCATCTTGTGGAACGTGATCTGGGCTCCGTTGTTCATGGCCGTATTCGTCAAATCCTGCACTGCATAGTCGGCAAGAGGGAATCGTCCGCCGAACGCATCGCTCTTCTGAGTCGCTGGTTTGGCATCCTCTTTATAGTGACCGGTAATGAGGTAGGAGCCGCTGTCAATCTGCAGGCTGATGTCCTTGACTTTATCCTGCTGAATGATCGCGACAAGCTGATTGTAGTTCAATTCCTCCGTCGTTTCGCTCTGCTTGATGAAGAATTGAACGATACCGACGGTCACCAAAAAGATAAGCAAATAAAAGCCTGTGTTGCGGATGATCCGATTCATCCCTGACCTCCTCCCGACACGCTTACATCATTTTACCATAGCCTGTCTTGGCATCACAATAGAAGCGGCTGACGCGCGAACGACGGATTATTCCGCGGTCAGCTCGAGTAAATCTCCGGTTTCAAAATGCCGACATACGGCAGATTGCGGTACTTCTCCGCGTAATCGAGCCCGTATCCGACGACGAAGGCGTCGGGGATGACGAAGCCGGTGTAGTCGGCGTTCAGATCGACGGTCCGGCGGCCCGGCTTGTCGAACAGGGCCACGACCCGAACGGACAGCGCGTTGCGGCGCTCAAGCACGTCGATCAGGTAGCTGAGCGTGAGTCCGCTGTCGATAATGTCCTCGACGATGAGAACGTCCCGGCCCTCCACCGACGTATCCAAATCCTTGACGATTCTCACTTCTCCGGACGACCTCGTCGAGTTGCCGTAGCTGGAGACGGCCATGAAGTCGAGGGCGATCGGCACAGTGATATTCTTGGCCAAATCGGCCATAAAAATAAAGGCGCCCTTCAACACGCAGATGACGAGCGGGTTGCGCCCCTCGTAATCGCGGCTGACGGCGGCACCCAATTCACGGACCTTCTCTTGAATCTGTTCTGCCCGGTAAAGAACTTCCCGAATGTCATTCTGCAACGATAGGACCTCCCAGTCCGATTAATACACGGTATGATGACGTTACTCCGAACATGCAGCCCTTTCCTCGCGGCCGGTCCGAAAATCTCCGTTCAGGACGACGCGGACCGTCGTCCTGGTGCCCGCGTTCGGCAGCGCATGGCGCGAACGTCTTAACCCGGGAAGCCAGAGAATCTTTCCTTCCGCGTCGGCAAGCAGCGGCCATTCGTCGCGGGCGGACTTTGGAATCTTGGCGTCGACGAACATATCTTGCACTTTTTTGGAGCCGTTTAGTCCAACCGGCTCGATCCGGTCTCCGGGCCGCCGGCTGCGGACGGTCAGCGGGAGGGCAAGCTCCGCTTCGTCGAACGCCGCTTCCCAGCGGGAAGCCGGCGGGCCCGCGCCCGGGCCGTCCTCGCGGCTGAATCGAAGAACGGCCCGGGCGTCCGCGACGGCCACTTCGCCGTCGAGCTCGCGCACCTGGGCCTCGAACGGTTCCCGCGCCGGCTTCGGCGGGCCGATGTACACGTCGTCGTAATCGCGGGCGAGCGCCCAGCCTCCGCCCAGATCGATTCGGGCGACGGCGGGACGCTCGGCGGCGATCGCGGCGACCGCTTCCTCGATCCTCTCATAATCCGGAGATCCGCATGACGGCTTAACGTACTTCAATATTAGTTTAATCAATCTTCGTTGTAAAGCGACGTGAAGGCCGCGGAACCGCCTGCGGTCCAGCGTCCAGCCCTCCCCCGAGCGCGCGGCCGTTTCGGCAAGCGCTTTTCCCGCCTCCGCTTCCATATAATCGTTCTCGCCCGACGCCATGTCCGCCAGCCTCAGCAGCGAAGCCCGGAACTGCGGATTGTATCGTTCCAGCAGGGGCAGCGCCGCGAGCCGCACCTCATTTCGGAAATAGTGGGTGTCGGCGTTGCTGCTGTCCACGGCGTACGGAACGCCATGCCTCTCCGCGTATTCGACGAGCTCTCTCTTGGGTATACGCAGCAAGGGGCGAACGAGTTCCAATTCCTTTTCGGCGCGGCGTGCCGGAATTCCTGCCAGCCCGGCAATCCCGGTTCCCCGGATGAGCCGCATCAGCAACGTCTCGGCCTGATCGTCGGCGTGATGGCCGAGCGCGATCGCTCTCGCGCCGTGGCGGCGGGCGACTTCGGTCAAATATTCGTACCGCTTCTCGCGGGCCGCTTCCTGCGTGTTCATCCCGGTCGAAGCGATGTAGGCGGGGACGTCGATCGCCGCGGATTCGCAAGGAATTCCCCAGCTTGCCGCCGTCCGCTTCACCAAATCCTCTTCGGCGTCCGCTTCGGCTCCGCGAAACCGGTGGTTGACGTGGGCGGCGACGACCGCAAAGCCGTCGGCCTCCGCCATCCGCCGGAGCAGGTGAAGCAGCGTCATCGAATCGGGTCCCCCGGACACGGCCGCGACGACGATCGCGCCCGGGGAGCGCCACGGATCCCCGCGAGTGCCCTCCTCGATTCGCATCAGCAGCTCGTCCACCGGCTTTCTCTCCTTTGTCACAATTGAAGTAGCAAGTAGGCGGCGGCGGAAACGCACAAGGCGACCGAAAAGACGAACAGTCCCGTGATCCAGCCGGGAATTTTGGCCGCGGGCACGTCTTCCGTCCGATGAAGGCAAGCTCGCCAGACATCGCAAGCTTCGTTCGAATCGGCGAATCGGCCGTGTATCGCCTTCTCGAACCACGACTCCATCGGCTTGAGCGCCGTATGGGTCCGGACAAGCGTCATCAAATCCTCCGGGCTCCGGTTCTGCGGCAGCACCGTCCGGGTAAGGCTCATCAGCCGCTTTCCGTCCAGGACGTGAATCCACAGCACGGCCGCCGCGAACCAGTCGTAAGCCGGATCGGCCGTACGGCTTCCCGCGCCCCAGTAGCCGCGATCGTAAATCTCCGTGAATTGGCGCACGCTCCGCCCGGCCGCCGTCATCCCGCCGTAATCGACAAGCGCCAACCGGCCGTAATCGGTTACGAGAACGTTGTCGTTTTTGAGGTCCCCGAACACCAGTCCCGAATCGTGAAGCTCCGCCAGGCGGCGCAGCAGCCGGTAGCCGATCACCCCGAACCACTGCGCGCCATGGCGCCTCAGATAGGACCGGACCGAAGCGCCCGGAACGTATTGCATCGCATAAAAAGGAACGTCGCGACCCTGCAGGGCGGCGTCGTCCACGTCAAGCAAAAAAGGCGGGCGCTTCCGCTCGCGCCGGTCGAGCGACATCAGCGCGTTGGCTTCGGCCTGAAGCTCCGCCGGTTCGTTGCCGATCTTGACCGCGCAGGCGGCGCGGCCGCTGGAAGCCAGGTACACCTGGCCGTTCGAACCGGCGCCCAGCAAGCGCTCCAGCCGATAGGTTCTGCCGTTCCACTTGCCCCGCAATATCGTACCCGGCGGCAGCCCGGTATCAGACGACGTAGTCACTCCGCACCCCATCCGTATCGTCCCGCTTGGTCGGCAGAGACGGCCGTTCTGTCTCCCTATTGATCTTACCACACGTTTCCCGGAAAAACGCAACGACCCGCATCAAAGCCGGTCCGGTCGGCGTCGTCCCGCGCATGCGCAGGCGTCCGAACAGCGATTCGATCCTCGCGCTGGCATCGGTCCAGCCGCTGTCGACGACGCACGGCTCGTGGTCGGAATCGCCCGGGAAATGGAACACGGCGATCGCGCTGTCTCCGGCTCTGGCTTGCAGGCTCAGCGACAGATCGCGAATCGCCTCCGTCACGGCTCCCAGCTTCGGCTTCATGCTGGCGCTGGCATCGATCAGAAGCGCGACGCGCAGCGGCGCCGTCTCTCCCATGTCTTCCATGACGCGCACCACGTCGGAGCGCTTCTCCGGCGGCAGGGCGGCGACCGACTCGATGCCGAACAGCTGCTGCAGCTCCTGGTTGACCGCCTGCCGGATCGTTCCGACGACCGTCTGGCGCGTCATCATCTGAACTGTCTGCGACAGCTGCCGGGACGAGACGATGCGGCTCATGCCGCCCCCGGCCCGGGCGATCTCGGCGATCTCCGCCGCTCCGTGCTCCCCGATGCTTCCTTCGTCGACGACCCCTGCGACGTTGACGGTAATGCCCTCGGCCAGCGCCTGGGCGGCCGCGACGACCGGACTCTCGCCCACGTTGGAGCAGCCGTCGGTAATGAGCAAAATTTGATTCATGGCACTCACATGCTCCTTCCACTCTCGACTCTATTAATATTTTCGCCAAGAGATGGAAGAAATAACCGCAAGCGGAGCGGCCGCGATTGTCACAAAACCGAAGGCCCCTTTGTCTATGTTATCGGAAGGCTATTTTGAAGAGTGAATAAAGGAGGAGTTTGCCCATGCAAACCCGAATGAACTACCGAAGCGTCAATCCCGAAGCTTTCAAGGCGATGCTGGCTTTGGATCATTTCGCGAGCAGCCGCGGAATCGAGCCCGAGCTGTACGAGCTCATCAAAATCCGCGCGTCGCAAATCAACGGCTGCGCTTTTTGCCTCGACATGCATACGAAGGATATGCTGAAAATGGGCGGCTCGATCGAACGGGCCGTGCTCGTCTCGGTGTGGCGCGAAGCTCCGTGCTTCAACGATGCGGAGAAGGCCGCGCTCGAGCTGACCGAATGCCTGACCCGGCTGCCGGAAGCCGGCGTGCCGCAGGAAGTGTACGACCGGGCGAGGAAATACTACGACGAGAAGGAATTCGTCGACTTGATCATGGCGGTCAACGCCATCAACAGCTGGAACCGGCTCGGCGTCGCGACGGGGATGTTCCCGGACATTTGATGTCGAACGGGGCGTGAGTCGGTACCGGCGGAAGGGAATGAGGTTCGATGGAAAATCAATGGGAGGACCGGACAGCCTCCCCCGGGGGCGCAGAAGGAACCGGGGACATCGAGCTGTGGTATCGGGAATACCGCCCGTATCTGTTCACGATCGCGTACCGGATGCTCGGGACGGTGTCCGACGCGGAAGACATCGTACAGGATTTGTTCCTGTCGCTCTCCGCGGCGGCGGCCGCTCCCGGCGGAGAGCCGATCCGCCGGGAGAAAGCGTATTTGGCCCGAATGGCCGTCAATCGGTGTCTCAACTTCCTGAACTCGGCGGCCAAACGGCGGGAGACGTACGTCGGGCCCTGGCTTCCGGAGCCGCTCGTCGACACGGCGAACCCTCTTCCCCCGGATGCCGCCGAGCGCGGCGAGGCAGTGTCCTATGCTTTTATGGTCTTGCTCGAACGGCTCGCTCCCGCGGAGAGAGCCGTCTTCGTGCTGCGCGAGACGATGGGCTACGAATACGCGGAGATCGCTTCGCTCGTCGGGAAGAGCGAAGCGAACTGCCGGCAGTTGTTCAGCCGGGCTCGGCGCAAGCTGGACGCCGAACGATCCGAGGAGACGAAGCCGATGGCCGGGCGGGAGCTCGTCTTGGTACGGCGATTCGTCGCTGCGTTTAGAGGCGGCCGTGCCGACGAGCTGGTTCGCCTGCTGGCCGACGACGCCGTCATGTTCACGGACGGCGGCGGCAAAGTCCGCGCGGCGATCAACCCGATCTACGGGCCGGACCGCGTGGAGAAGCTGCTCAGCCGTATCGCCTTCAGCCGGCTCCATACTTCCCGGCTGACCGAGGTTCCGATCGCCGGGGGCATCGGCCTCGCCGCCTGGGACGAAGACCGCCTGACGGCGTTCTTCTGCTTCGAGTGGTCCGAAGGAGACGAGCACGGGAACCGCGCGCTGCGCAGGATCTACAACCTTTTCAATCCCGATAAGCTGGCCGGCGTGAGACTCGCGCTGCCGTCGCCGGGACCTGCTCAGTCGTAGAATCCTCGCTCCTTCGCATACCTGCCCCAGTGGGGCCGTCCGCCGTCCGCGTCCGGGTAGCCGTATTCCTCCGATAAATCCCAGGAGGCGAAGACGCCGCCCGACTTGGACGCGCGGTCGGGGTCGGCGGCGATATGGACGATGCCGCGGGCCATCAGATAGGGCGTCTCCGACATGATGAAGTTCGGATCGATCTTGGCGGCCTCCCGCCAATTCTGTTCGGTGACCCCGAAATGATCGAGCATCGCTTCCGAGCGAAGGAAGCCGGGGGTGACCGCGAGCGCCTCGACTCCATACGGCTTCAGGTCGGCCGCCATCGCCTGGGCCAGGTGGATGGCCGACACTTTCGCCAAGCTGTAGTACAGATTGCCTCGATAGCGATAGTCCCAGCCGTCCGTCACCTCGACGACGAGTCCCTGTTTGCGGGCGACCATCAGCGGGGCGGCAACGTGACTCGTGATCATGTGCGTGAACACGGACCGCCGCTGGGTGCGAAGACCGTTGTCCAGGTCGTGCTCCCAGAACCTTTTCTCCCAATCGTTCAACGGATCGCTGCCCCAAATGTCGTTTACCAAAATATCCAACCTTCCGTCCTGCTCATCCGCCACCTGCTCGAACAGCGCCTTGACTTGCTGCACGTCCTCATGGTCGGTTCGTACCGCGATGCCGCGTCCCCCTCGCGCCGTCGCCAGCTCCGCCGTCTCCTCGATCGTCTCGCTGCGTCCCATGTCCGAAGGCTTCCCTCTTACGCTTCTGCCGGAGCAGTATACCGTAGCGCCCGCTTCTCCTAGCGCAACCGCGATCGCCCGTCCCAAGCCTCTCGTCGCACCGGCGACCACGGCGACCTTGCCTTCCAGCGTTCCCTTCATTTTTTCGCTCCAGCCGCCTTTTCCGCTTGTCTCGTTCATGACATGATTCCTCCTTGAGGTAGATAGGCATCGGCTCTTTGCCTGCCGCTTCCTCATCTTACGCCGTGAATCCGGACATCCTTTGTCATATTTAAGTGGTACAATAACAGTGGAACCGACACGTGCCCGCTATCCTTTGCAGGATGAGCTTTGACATGGGAAGATTTGGATGAACGACGAATAGTGCGGAGCTGAACGACCCGGCAGCAGTGTCTCGTCCAAAAACCTGCCTCTCGTGCTGAACCTGACTCTTGTGCAAAACCTGACCCTTGTGCAGAACCTGATTCTGTGCAAAACCTGGCTCGTGTGCAAAACCTGCAAATCTGCAGTTTTTAAGGCGGTAACCACTGCAATGGCATGCCAAACCTGCAAAATTACAGGTTTTTATGGTTGATTACCCGTTTGCCGGTGGAAAGAGGACAAAAGCCTGCATATTCGCAGGAATTTCCCGAATGAGCGGCAAGTTGGCTTCAAATTCCTGCATTTTTGCAGTTTTGAGGCTGACTAGCGAGCGGATGCGATTGTGTGGTCGACGGGTGACGGCTGAGCGGATGCGATGGTGTGGTCGACGGGCGCCGGCTGAGCGGATGCGATTGTGTGGTCGTCGGGTGACGATCCGAGCGCGACAGACCGGAAAACAATCGGCTATATGGCGGAACGAAGGAGGCGATGGGCTCATGCGAGCGGACCGGTTACTGGCGATCCTGCTTTATCTGCAGGCGCACGGGCAAGCGACGGCGCGCGAATTGGCGGAGCGGCTGGAGGTGTCCGAGCGGACGATTCAGCGGGATATGGAAGCTTTGTGCGCGAGCGGCATTCCGCTGCATGCGGTAAGAGGCGCGCGCGGAGGGTGGGTGCTGCCCGAAAGCTACCGTTCCCGGCTGACCGGGCTCACGACGGGAGAGATTCGGGCGCTCACGATGCTGCAGGCGTCCAGCGTCGTCCGGGATTTGACGCTGGGAGCGGACGCGGCGGGCGCGCTCGCCAAGCTTCTCTCGGCGCTTCCGGCGGACAAGCGCGCCGAAGCGGAATTCGCTCGGCGGCATCTGCATATCGACGGCGCGGGGTGGCATGGGGAGCGGACGCAGTCGCCCTGGCTGCAGACGGTGCAGCAGGCCGTCTGGGAGGGACGCGTTCTGCGGATTCGCTATGCGTCGGTCCGGCAGGCGCCGAACGAGGAGACGCCGTGGCGGGAAGTTCGGCCGTGGGGGCTTGTAGCCAAGAGCCAAGCGTGGTATTTCGCGGCCGAGAACGAGGGGGAGGAGGAACTTCGAACGTACCGGGTGTCGCGGCTTCAAGCCGCCGAATTGACCGGAACGACGTTCGAGGTTCCGGCGGACTTCGATTTGGCGGCATGGTGGGAGCAGTCGACGCGAAGCTTTCGCGAGAGGCTGCCCCGGTATCCGGCCGCTGTCCGAATCCGGGAGAACGAGTGGGAGCGGTTCTGCAAGGAAATCTATGTCAACGTCGGGAGCTCTCAAACTCCGACGGGAGGATGGATCGAGGCCAAGGTCGACTTCCATACGCTGGAGTCGGCCCGGGACTTGCTTCTGGGCTACGGCGCATCGGCCGAAGCGTTGGCGCCCGAAGCGCTGCGCGAGGCGATGCTTCAGACAGCGGGGGAGATTCTGAGCCTATACGGACCGTCGCGGCTCGCATAGGCCGGCTGCCAGTAGTCATGAACCGGCCCTTTCTCTCCGAATACGGGGTCGGTCTCCGGCATCGGAACGCTCGCGATCGCCGCTCGGGCCGCCTCGGCCGGCAAGTCGTCTTCGGTGTGCAGATTCCATTCCATGCCGTTCGGATAGGCGCCCGTCACTTTGAAGTCGGCGCTCGCCAGGATGCGGCGATGGCCCGTGCCCGCCGGGAGTACCAGAACGTCTCCCGTTTCCAGCTCGACGTCGATGCCCCGCTCGCCTCCGACCCGCACGGTGGCCGATCCGCTCACCACCCCGAGCGCCTCGTGCGTGTTCGTATGGAAGTGCGTATAACCATAGATCCCGTCCGTCCATTCGCCGAGCCAACGATGCTCGCGAAAGACGGCGCCGATTCGGGACGGATCTTTTCGGAACGCTCCCGCATAACGAATGACCGGAAGGTCCGGATGATTGGGGGCGTCCTCCGCTTCTCTCAGCCGAATGCATTGAACTTCGATCGTTGCGCTCATTTGTTTTCCTCCTATGGGCATGTGAATTGGATTTCTATTCGTTTATCGAAAATGGCCTCCGCGCGCTTCCGACTGTCGTCAAACTCCGTCCCGTCTCTTCAGCTCACCGTCCTCGGGCGCTCGAACCGGCTGATGCCGGGCCAGCGGAACGACGACCATTCCGGCTGATGGCGCGTAATCCGGGTGGCGATCACCGTCATATCGTCGCGGATGCCCCCTCCCGGGAACTGCCGCAGCGCCATGTCGAGCAGAGAGTCGGCGATCTCCTGAGGGTCGTCGCTCTGAATTTCCTGAAGCACTCGCTTCACCCATAGCTCCTTATTGACGGCATGGTCCGGCGCGTCCAGAATGCCGTCGGTCATCATGATCAGCGTATCACCAGGTTGCAGATCGACCTGGAGCACGTCGAATTCGATGTCTTGCAGGATGCCGATCGGCAGATTGGCCGCGGACACCGGAATGACGTCCCTGCCCCGCTTGATGAAGCTCGGCGTCGATCCGATCTTGAGCATCGTGGCCTGCGCGGTGTACAGGTCGATGAGCGCCAGATCCACCGTGGCGAACATTTCCTCCGGCGACCGCAGCAGCAGCACCGAGTTGACCGACTTCACCGCCAATTGCTCGTTGATCCCCGACTGCAGCAGCTGCTCCAGCATCGAGAGCGCCGCGCTGCTCTCCATGCGCGCCCGAGCGCCGTTGCCCATGCCGTCGCTTAGCGACACCGCGAATTTGCCGCTGCAAAGTTCCACCGTGCTGAAGCTGTCACCCGACAGCAAACCGCCTCCTTTGGCCGCTCCCGCAACCCCTGTCTCCACCTCGAACGCTTTCGCGGAAGCGAACGTCACCGTCGTCCACGGCCCCGGCTCCTGCGTTGTCTCGGCGGCGACGGTCACGCTCTCTCCGAGAATGTCGCTGAGCAGCGGAGCGATCACCTTGCGGCACTCGTCGAAGCCCGGCCGAAACGCATGGACGACTTCGATCTCCACATGTCCCTCCTCCAGACTGATAATGTCGATGCTCTGAATCGCAAGCCCGAGCCGGTCCAATTCCTCGCGGATTTGCTCTTCGTGATGATGAAGCTCCTTGGCCTCCCTTCTTATTTCTTTAACCAGATCGTCCATGACCTGAGACACGCCGGACAGCTGCTCCGCGACGAGCAGGCGGCTGTCCTGGAGCTGCCGGCGCCAATGGAGGTCGTGACGGTACAGATCGTACTGGCGCTTCAATACTTCGAGCACCTGGGGCGTCTTGACGCAGTGGCGGTTCCACGCTTTGGGGATCTGCTCCGGCATCAGATCCGGCTCGGCCTCCACCGCGCTCATCATATCGGTGAGCAGCTTGTACGTCTGGAAAAACTGCCCGTCCCAGCACTGGCCCTGGCGATGGCAGGTCGCGCAGTTATTCTCGTGGACGGCGTTGATGAAATGATCGAAGTCCTGCGTCTTGCGAGCGCTCTCGCCGTCGTACGTGATCTGCCGGAAGCTGCTGGAGAGCTGCCGGAACACCTCCGAGAAGCGCTCGACCCGCTCCGCGGTCAGGTCGCGAACTTTTCTGGCGTAATCCTGCTGATGGTTCGCATAATCCGGGGTGCCCGGTACATAGGATGCAATAGAACGAATGAACGAGCGCGGCGTCGCCAGCAGCAGCACCGAAGCCGCGACCGTGGCCCAAGTCGACGCCATCGTCTGATCCGCCTGGCCCGCGTACAGGGCGAGGACCGACGTGCCGAGAAGCATGCCGAACACGGCCGCCGCTTTGCCGCCTTCGCGAATGAGACCCGCCATCAACCCGCCGAAGGCGAGCAGACTCATCTCGGGAACCGCCCCAAGGTCGGACAAGCTGAGCACGATGCCGGCCACCACGCCGGCGGCGGTGCCCATCAGCGGACCGGCCGCCAGGGCGAACAGCAGCACGAGATAGCGGGAGACGACGGTAGCCGCATCCACGCCGTAGACGGCCCAACCGGACAAGCCGGTCATGACCGAAGCCAGCAGGATCATCGCTCCGATCCATTCCTCGTGGCGAAGCCGCGTTTTTCGAACCCGCTTCGTTAGCAGCGGCAGCGCATGCACGAACAGCAGCGCGAGAACGCCGGCCAAGCCCGCTTCGACGAAGGTCAAGACGTAAGGCAGCCACTGCGAATGGTCGGTGAGTACCGTATCGAACAAACGCACGAGCAGCGAAGCCGAGAACACCACGACCGGCGCATGCGACAGGTCGGCTTTCTCGTAAGCTTCCAGGCTGCGGAAGAGAACATAGACGATGCCGATCTCGGCCGCGATGATAAGCGTCGCGGGGTCGTCCGACCAGAAGCTCCCGGCGACGAGCGCCAGCGCCGCGCCGAACGCCAGCTCTCTTCTTAGATAGAGAACGACGGCGAAGAACGCGGGTGCGAACGGCGTCAGGCCTCCCAGCATGACGGCCCGTCCCAGCAAAAAACCCATGACCATAATGATGGCCAGCCATTGCCGCTTGCGTGCCTCTTCCAGCCAGAAGGTCCATCTCCCCGCCCGGTCCGCTTCTTTCTTAGCGGCCTCTCCGAACGGTTGGCTCCTCCTCCGTTCGCGGAACCATCTCTTCCCTCTCTTTCTTTCCTCGGATTGCGCCCCCTGAGCGGGACGCGGCACAAACGGAACGACAGACGGCTTGACCATAATTACCGCACCTCATTTTCCCTAAAGAGTGTGCCTCTTATTATAGGGGCGCGATTTTATGAAGTTTGTCAGACGGTCGTAGCTCTCTCAAAGTTTTTTCCGACAGGAGTCTCGCTCCGGCGGCGACGCCGTTCGGGAATCGCGCAATCCCTTGAGCCCCAACAGCTTCGGAACGGTTCCGGCCGGTCCCCGCCGCTCCTTGACGACATTTCCCCGAACGAAAACCGCCGTCATCCGACGGCGTACCCGACAGGGCGGCAAGCGCCCAAACGACTGCAAATGCCGGATGAACGCGAATGACCGGACGAGCTTCAAAAAAAGAACCGCGCGGGTTCGATCTCCCGGCGGTTCTCGGATAAAACAAATCCGGCCCGCTTCCCGGGCCGGATAGATGACATACTTATTTATCGCTTATCGGCTTCGTTACGAACGACGTCCGCCTCGGCCTCCGCGCTTGGATTCCGTGCTCTTCTTCAGGTTGGACATGCGCTCTTCGCTGTCCTTCAGGAAACGGGACATCTTATCTTCGAACGTAACTCGACCGGGTCCGCCCGGTTTGAAAGGACGTCCGCCACGATCGCCGCGAGGGCCTCGGGGAGGCTGGCGCTGCAATTCCGGAGGTTTGTCCACAGCTTGCCGGATCGACAGTCCGATCTTACCGTCTTTGTCTACGTTAATGACTTTAACGGTAACGACGTCGTTGATCTTTAGATGTTCGTGAACATCCTTGACATAGCTGTCTGCGATTTCGGAGATATGAACGAGGCCTGTGACGCCGCCGGATAAATCGACGAACGCTCCGAAATGCGTAATGCCTGTTACCTTGCCCTCCAATTTGGAGCCAACTTCAATGGCCATAAAAACCGATGTTCCTCCCTGAACATGAGTGTGCCGAGCAGATAATAAAGACCGGCTTACTGCCGATTATAACCGATACGGAAAAGCAAGGTCAACAGACGTTCGTCCCCGTTACGGCCTGCCAATTCAAGGCATGGCGGGTTATTTCTGGACTTGGATCGATTGTTCTCCCGGAAGACCCATTCCTTGCTCCTTGCGGGCGATCTGTCCGATATATTCGGGATCGTTCAGCCGCTGGATCTCTTTCTGAAGCGAGACGTTCTTGAGCTGCGCCTGCGACAGCTTGTCCTTCGCGTCATGGAGCTGGGCGGTCCGAACGGACGTCTGATGATATTGCAAGAACAAGGTATAGAGGGCCCAACCCATAAAGAGAACCACCACGATCGCCAAAAGCTTCAGTCTTCTGCGGGCTCCGGCCGATGCCGAGGCGTTCGCCGCCG
Organism: Cohnella zeiphila; assembly: GCF_014212055.1. Taxonomy (GTDB): domain Bacteria; phylum Bacillota; class Bacilli; order Paenibacillales; family Paenibacillaceae; genus Cohnella; species Cohnella zeiphila. Next base: position 30,915 of record NZ_JACJVO010000026.1, read on the forward strand.
TTGCTTGAGCTGCCATGTCCGGACCCCCTTGTCCCAAAAAAGAAAGATAGTAACAGATTCGATCCTAGGGTAAACGAGTCAATTATATCACAGGAATGAATCAGTCTACTATCCTTCTTCGGACGCACTTCGGACGAAGAAACTTGTCGATTCTAGGGCTTCCGCCGGAGAATATCGAGAATTTGCTTCGCTTTGGTCCGGAAAGAGCGCCACGCGTCCCCGACCGGACGGAGTGCTTGGCGCACCGGAAGCAGCAGCCGCCAGATCCACCTTCCCGGCGGAGCGAGCGGCTTCAGCGCCAATCGGCCGAGCCAGAGCAGCAGGGCCGCTACGATAATGAAAGCAATATCGAGCACGCGTGCGATCATTCGCACCACGAACTGAACAGGTCGGACGAAGATCACGAGCACCGCCCGCCAAAGAAAGCGAAGCGTATTCTGAACGACGCGAAACAGGAAGGAGATGGCCTTGATCAAGGGACTGCTGAACAAGCCGAAGTAGCCGGTGATGCCGATGCCGATGCCGAGGAATACGTAGAGCCGCACTTCCCCCTCGTTGTTATTCAGCAGCGTCCGGAAGACGAGCAGGGTGGCCAGCGCCCAATAGACGACGTCGAGCCCCGGCAGCGTCCAGCGGCGGACCGAGAACCGATGGCAAGCGACCCGATAGACGTCGAACGCGAAGCCCATCGCCAGTCCGCACAGCATCATGGCTCCGATCGTCGTCCAATGCATCGCCGTGTTCACTTGAACAGCTTCCCGAGCAGTCCCTTCGACTTGCCGCCGGAGACGCTGCCGTCCAGATAGACCAGGGAGTGGACCAGTCCCTCGATCGTCACCATGCCCTGCTCCAGACTCAAATTTTTCATATGCAAGTTTTGACCTCGCACGGCCAAGAAGCCGCACTCCGTCTCCAGCAGAAACTCTTCGTTGTCGAAGCTCTCCACGTTGTTGACGCCGGAGATATCCATCACCTTGCGGTTGAGCATGTGGATCTCCTGCCGCTTGGCGCTCTTCCCCTGGTCCATGGCACGTCCCTCCCTTTTGAGACTAGCTTATGGGGGGACGTCCGGAATTAGAACAGCTCGCCGACATGCCGCGTTCGATGCTCGTCCTCCATCGCCTTGTCTTCCCTTCATAAAAAAAACCCGCCGGCCGATGCCGAGCGGGTTTACAGAAAAGGTTCGTCTTCTTTCTTGCGGATCTCTTCCTTCAGGACGGTGTACATCCCTTCGGCGTCTTCCTTGCGGGCGGAATCGGAGATACGCTCGATTCGGACGGTCAGCGAACGCTGGCCGAACTGTACCTCGAGAACGTCGCCGACTTTCACGACAGTGCCCGGTTTGGCTTCCCTTCCGTTCAGAAGGACGCGTCCTTGATCGGACACGTCCTTCGCAACGGTGCGGCGTTTGATCAAACGCGACACCTTTAAATATTTATCCAGGCGCATGAATTACTTAACGGCTTCTTTGAGCTTGTTGCCTGCTTTGAAAGCCGGAACCTTGGAAGCGGCGATCTCGATCGATTTGCCCGTTTGCGGGTTGCGGCCCACGCGGCCGGAACGTTCGCGGGTTTCGAACGTGCCAAAGCCGATCAGTTGGACTTTGTCGCCTTTAGCCAGCGCTTCGGATACTTCGCCCAGGAAGCCGTTCAGAACGGATTCCACGTCTTTCTTGGTCAATCCGCTTTTCTCGGAGATGCTGTTGATCAGGTCAGTCTTGTTCATAATAAAGAATTCCTCCTATTTTTTAAATTCAATTGGTCTCTCCACGGCACTGTCGGCATGTGGAAAATTCGAGATTGCAGTAGCACGATGAATAGTATTCTGTCTGATGTTAAAAAAATCCTGCCTAGACGACAAAAATTTTAACGAAATTTGATGAAAAACACAGGGTTTTGCGGTTTCGCGTCTTTTTTAGGGTCTGCGCTTCGCCTCCTGCCACCAATCTTCCATCTCTGTTAAGCCAGTCTCGTCAAATGTGCGGCCGTTTATACGTAATTTCTCTTCGATATAGTGGAATCGAGAGATAAACTTGCGATTGGTTCCCGCCAGGGACTGCTCGGGATCGGCCTTGATAAAGCGCGAGGCGTTCACGACGGCGAAAAGCAAATCTCCCAACTCTTCCTTTTGGCGTTCGAGAGATTCCCCGCCGATGGCTTCTTTGAGCTCGGCCAGCTCTTCTTCGATCTTCTCCATCACGCCGGTCAGGTCGGGCCAATCGAAGCCGACGGCGGCGGCCTTCTTCTGCAGCTTATACGCTTGCAGGAGCGCGGGAAGATCCTTCGGAATGCCGTCCAACTGCGACGGTCTCTTCTCTCTGCCTTTGCGCTCCTTCTCCTCGGCCTTCATCGCTTCCCAATTGCGCAGCGCTTCCTCCGCATTCGCCGCATCCTTGCCTCCGAACACGTGCGGATGCCGGAAGATCAGCTTGTCGTTCAGCTCCGCCAGCACGTCGAAGACATCGAACGTCCCCTCTTCCTCTTCCATCTGGCTGTGCATCAGAACCTGCAGGATCACGTCGCCGAATTCTTCCTTCATCCCGTCCGGATCGTCATGGTCCAGCGCTTCGATCGCCTCGTACGTCTCTTCGATGAAGTTTTTGCGAATGGAAGCGTGCGTCTGCTCCCGGTCCCACGGACAGCCTTCCGGACTGCGGAGGATGGAGACGATCTCGTGCAGCCGCTCGAACGAGTGCCGCTGCAGCCGGCTGTCGTCGCTGGCCGGTATGTAGACGAGCGTTAGATTGCCGTATTCGCCGAGACGGTCCAGCTCGTGCAGGGGGACGGTCCGAATTCGCTCATCGCCCGGAATGCCGAGCGCCTGGCCGACGACGACCGGATAATCGTCGGGGTAGACGGCCATCAGCGTCAGCTTGACGTCGGAGGCGGTGTACGCATCGTACACTTGTCCGATGATGGTATGCAGACGGGGTTGAATATGCTCGCGCTTCAGTCCGGAGGCGTCGAGGAGCTGGAACCCTTCGATCGGATCGAAGCCGAGCCGCAGAAACGTCTGGTCCAGGAAGCTCTCTCCTCCCAGAACGCGCAGATCGACCCCGCGGGACGGCGCTTGTTCCCGCAAGATCTGCACGGTGCGCTCCGCGACCATCGGATGGCCGGGCACGGCGTAGACGACGGGTTGATCCTGCGCGTCCTCCAGCAGCTTCGCGGCGATCGCCTCATACACCTCGGCGAAGTCGTCGAACTTCTCGTAAACGGAATCGAACGATTCGAAAACGATGCCGCGGCGCGCGAGATCGGCGACGGCGGGATGATCGGCGGTCCGGACAAATCGGCGGCCGGCCTGCTCCAGCGCCCGCAGAATGCCGAGCGTCAGTTGGTCTTCGCCGCCGGAGCCGAGTCCGACGACGGTGATGGGATGTGGCAAGGGTCATCATCCTTTCGGAGTGTGATGAACGATTCTGAGCGAGCGCGGCGCAAGCCGCGTCAGCCAACGGTCCAGGCGCGAGCCGGCGAGACCGGGAAGCGAGCGCCAGTCGCGCGGCTCGAGCGCGCCGGTGGCGACGAGCGCGGCCGCGAAGGCGAGCGCGCCGCAGGCGACGCAGGCGAGCGTGACGAACAGAGCGGCGAGGCGGTCGGGCCAGCCGGCGGTCAGCGCGCCGAGCGCTTGCGCGAGCAGCGCGACGACGGCCGCCATGGCGGCGAGCGCGAGCGCGGTGCGCCCGGCGGCTCGGGCGGCGTTCGCCCGGCCGCTCGGGCGCGGAAGGCGGCGGCGCAGCGCGAGCGCGTTCAGCGCGGCCGCCGCCGCATAGGCCGCGATCGCGGCCAGCGCCGCGCCGGAGATGCCGAAGGCCGGCGCCAGCGCGGCGTTGAGCGCGGCCTTGACGCAGGCTGCCGCGGCCAGGTTCAGGGCGGGCGAGCGGAGGTCGCCCAGCCCTTGAAGCAGGGCGGCGCTGACGGCCTGCAGCGTGCCGCCGAGCGCGGCAAAGGCGAGCAGCGCCATGGCGGCGGCGCCCCGGCCGTCGGCGAACAGCGCGACGTCGACGGGAACGGCCAGCAGCGCGAGGCCGACGGCGGCGGCGCCGCCGAACCACCAGGCGATGCGCATGGCCAGCGCCGTCTGGCCCTGCCCGCCGGGCGAATCGCCCCGCGCGCGGGCGGCGGTGAGCGCCGGGACGAGCGCGGCCGAGGCGCCGCCCGCCGCCATGACGATGAGCTGCAGCAGCGCGATGCCGCGATTGTATTCGCCGAACGAAGCCAGCGCTTCGGCGGCGGTCGCCCCGGCGCTCTGAAGCAGCCGGGGCAGCGTGAAGGCGTCGATCAGGCCGAACAGCGGCGCCACGACGGATGCGGCGGCGACGGGGAGCGCGACGGACGCGATACGACGGAGCAGCGCGGAGCGAGATTCCTTCTCGCGCGAGACCGGTTCTGCGGCGGCGGCGACTTCGGCTGCCGCTCCGACCGCCGCCCGGGCCGTCTTGCCGTTTCGGCGCATCCGCAGCAGAGCGGCGAGCCCCGCCGCCGCGCCAGCGGCCAGTCCGCCGTGGACGGCGGCGGCAGTGGCGCCGGGCGACCAGTTGCGCCCGAGCGCCCAGAACAGCATGACGAGCATGAACGCCACGCGGGCGGTTTGCTCGGACAGCTGCGACACGGCGGGCCGGAGCATGTCCATCCTGCCCTGCGAATAGCCGCGCAGCGCGGCGGTCATTGGCGCGAACAACAGCGCCAGCGAAGACGTCCGGATCGCATCCGCCGCTTCCCGGGCACCCATCCACTCCGCGAACGCGTCCGCTCCCCACTGCAGCAGGCCGAACGCGATAAGCCCGCTCGCCGAGAGCAAGCTCATCGACCAGCGCAGCACGCGCCGCGCGCCCTCCTCGTCGCCTCGGGCCGTCCGCTCGGCCACCAGCGCGGATACCGCGACCGGCACGCCCGCCGCCGCCAGCGTCATCCACATGACCGCCAGCGAGTAGACGGCGCTGTACAAACCGAACACGCGGTCTCCCGCCAGATTCTGCAGCGGGATCTTCTGCATCGTGCCGATCAGCTTGGAGAGCAGCGCCGCGCCTCCCAATAAGGCGGCGCTTTGCCCCAAGCCCGGGACTCCGTCCCGTTTCTTGTCCGTTCCCATGTTGATTTCCTTCCGCTATCTTGCGTTCTGTCCAGGCATACCATCCACAGAACGCATTATAACACAGATCGGGGGCGCTCTTTCGACTGGACGATTCTCAGCCCGCCGAACCCGCATAGACCGTCTTATTGCTTGCATTTGCCCATTCCGTCGTTTTCCCGCTCATGCAGGAAGTTAATTCCCTCCTTGCCCATTCTGCTATCGTCCCACTCCTCTAGACATTCTTAATTGCCTTTCTGCTCTCGCCTTTGGTTGTCCCTCTTCGCAACGCAACAAGCTCCCCGAGAGTGAATTCCCCCGGGAAGCTTGCTTGTACGCCTGTTCCGGCGCCGTTATTGCTCCATCTGCTTGGCCAGAAATCCGGCCGCGGTCTCCACCATCTTGCTCTCCATCGACCCCATCGAGACGCCGTCTTCCTTGCTGATGAGAAGGACGGTGCCGATCGGATCGCCGCCCGCCACGATCGGCGCGACGGCGTAGGAAGTGAAGTTGTCGGCGCCGTCCCGCAAAATTTCGTAACTGCCCGGCTGGGACTCAAGCAGGATCTTCCGATTCTCCATGCAGCTCTCGAGCAAGCCGCCGACCGGTTTGTCCATGAACTCCTTCTTGGAAGCGCCGGCCACGGCAATGACCGTATCCCGGTCCGAGATGATCGCGGTGTGGCCCGTGCTCTCGTGAAGCGATTCGGCATACTCCTTGGCGAAGTCGCCCAGCTCGCCGATCGGCGAGTACTTCTTCAGGATGACTTCCCCGTCCCTGTCCACGAAGATCTCCAGCGGATCTCCTTCGCGAATGCGGAGCGTGCGGCGAATTTCCTTCGGTATAACGACCCGACCGAGGTCATCAATGCGGCGTACAATCCCGGTTGCTTTCATAGCTCGTGTTGCCCCACTTTCTTGGTTGTTTTGGACCTTGAAGCTCCCCTGCGCCGGGCGGGCGGGAGGCGGTATAGCGAACGCTGGAACTGTCGGAAAAAAGTGAACTTGATCTTGGGGATAGTATTCAACCCCTCCCAAATTCTTATGCGCTCGCCCACCGGTGGGGAATTCCGCCAAGTCATCCTGGCCGATCCAATTCCGTCTCGGTCCCGGCGATGTTCCGAATCGCAAAAAACCGCCCCGGAACGGGCGGTTTTTCGGCAATCGTAGGTTACTTGGACGCCACGGGGCTTTCGCTCGGCGAAGCCGGAGCGCTTGCGCTCGGAGGCGCGGAGGCGCTGCCGGACGGCGATGCGGAAGCGGATGCTCCCGCGCTGGCGCTTGGCGAGGCGGAAGCGGACGCCGAAGGAGATGGCGAAGGCTTCGGTACGTACGTCTTCGTAATCAGCTTGGGGAGCTCGTCCGACATAAATTTGTCGATCGTTTGGCTGCCCAGCAGCGTTCGGATGCTGGTCTTCGATTCGTCGAGCGTCTTCGTGCCGCGAGCTTCCACCTTCATGACGTGGTAGCCGTACGTCGATTCGACCGGGTCGCTGATCTGGTTCAACGGCAGCGTCTCGGCGGCATTCTTGAACTCCTCGACCCATTGACTCGGATCGGCCTTCTCGTACAGACCGCCGTTCTCGGACGATCCGGTATCGTCGGAATACTGCTTGGCGAGCGCCGTCCAGTCCCCTCCGTCATCCAGCTTCTGCTTCACTTCGTTCGCGAGCTTGAGGGCGTCGGCTTTCTCGCGCGTCTTGCCGTCCTTGTCGGTAAGCCCGATCAGGATATGACGGACCGTCACGTACTTGAATGAATCCTTGTTCTTGTCGTAATAGCTTTGAATGTCGGCATCGGTTACCTTGGCTTCGGCATCGTCCTGGGCGACGAACTGCTCCTTCAGGTACGTCTTCATCAGATCGTCCGTCAACCCGCCGCTCTTCATCAGATCGTCGATCGACTGCTTCGTCTCCGCGTCGGTCGCGGCGAGCGAATCCTGGAAAGATTTGAACGTTTGGTTCGCCGAATCTTCCCCCTTCTTCTTCGCGTCGTCGGTCGCGCGTTCGCTTAAGATCCGAGTTCCGATAAACTGTTGAAGAATCGTCTCCTGCACGCTGTCCTCGTCCACGAACGAAGCGTAGCTCGGATTCGCCAGCTTGAGGAACGTTTTGTAAGCGGTAAATTCTTTGGTCGTTATCTGGCCGCCGTCATATTCGGCGGCGAGCTTATTCTCCTTCTTGCCGCATCCGGCTGCCAGCGCCGCAAGCAGCACCGCTGCCAAGAGCGCCAGGCCCGCCCGGCGCCACCGGCCGCGTTCAGGGTGCAACATCCTGCAATTCCTCCTTGATCTTGGTCACTTCTTTGTATTGTATCAGAAATTCCTCGACAAAAGCGAGCAAAGCATTCTCGTCCAATCCGCGGACGCTCAGCTTCAGAATGAGCTGCGAATCCTGCGGCGAATGCTGCAGCTTGCCCTTGAGCTTCTGCTCCAGGGCCTTGAGCTTCGTCCGGTCGACCTCTCCGCTGCGGCGCTCCGCGAACTTGATGTGAACGTCGTCTCCGCGGCGGGACAACGACTCGATTCCGTAGATTCTCCCGTATACTTTCAGCCGCGCCACGGCCAGCAGATTGAGAACGGACTTCGGCGGATCTCCGAACCGGTCGGTCAGCTCTTCGAGCAGGTCGCCGATGTCGTCAAGCGAGGCGGCCGCCGCCACCTTCTTGTAGATCTCGATCTTCTGAATGCTGTCGTAAATGTATTCGGGCGGCAAGTACGCGTCGACGCCGAGATCGATCTGCGTATTGACCGGAACGGCCGGCACCGCTTCTTCGCCGAACTGCTCCAGCTTGCGCGCCTGGATCTCTTCGGCGAGCATCTGCGAATACAAGTCGAAGCCGACGGAGGCGATAAAGCCGTGCTGCTCGGCTCCGAGGAGATTCCCCGCCCCGCGGATCGCCAAGTCGCGCATGGCGATCTTGAAGCCGGATCCGAGCTCGGTGAACTCCTTGATCGACTGCAGGCGCTTCTCGGCCACTTCCGTGAGCACCTTGTCCCGCTGGTAAGTGAAATAGGCGTACGCGATCCGGTTCGAACGGCCGACCCGGCCGCGGAGCTGGTAGAGCTGCGACAAGCCCATCTTATCCGCGTCGTGGACGATCAGCGTATTGACGTTCGGAATGTCGACGCCGGTCTCGATAATGCTGGTGCTGACGAGCACGTCGTATTCCCCGTCCAGGAAGTCGAGAATCGTCCGCTCCAGCTCCTGCTCGGACATCTGTCCGTGGGCGACGGCGACTTTGGCATCCGGAACGAGAGCGTTGATCTGTTCGGCCATCTGGTAGATGCCCTGAACCCGGTTGAACAGAAAGTATACTTGTCCGTCCCGCGCCAGCTCGCGCTCGATCGCCTCGCGAACGAGGGTCGGGCTGTACTCCACCACGTAGGTTTGCACCGGGAAGCGGTTCTCCGGCGGCGTCTCGATGACGGACAAGTCGCGCACGCCGAGCATCGACATGTGCAGCGTGCGGGGAATCGGCGTCGCCGTCAGCGTCAGCACGTCGACGTTCGTCTTCAGCCGCTTCAGCTTCTCCTTGTGGGAGACGCCGAACCTCTGCTCTTCGTCGACGATCAAGAGGCCGAGATCCTTGAACACGACATCCTGCGACAGAAGCCGGTGCGTCCCGATGACGACGTCCACCGTGCCCGCCTTCAGCGCTTTCATCGTCTCGGTCTGCTCTTTGCGCGAGCGGAACCGGCTGAGAACGCGGACTTGAAACGGATAGCCGGCGAATCGTTCCCGGAACGTCTCGTAGTGCTGCTGAGCGAGGATGGTCGTCGGTACGAGCACCGCCACCTGCTTGCCTTCGATCGCGGCTTTGAACGCCGCCCGAACCGCCACTTCCGTTTTCCCGTAACCGACGTCTCCGCATAACAGACGGTCCATCGGCCGCGGTTGTTGCATATCCTTCTTGATCTCGTCGATGGCGCGCAGCTGGTCCGGCGTCTCGTCGTACGGGAACATCGATTCGAATTCCTGCTGGTAGGGCGTATCGTCGCCGAAGCCGAAGCCGCGGGTCGCTTGCCGCTCGGCATACAGCTTGATCAGATCGTCTGCGATATCTTTGACGGAAGAGCGGACCTTCGATTTGACCCGGGTCCATTCCGCGCCGCCCAGCTTGTTGACCTTAGGCTCTTTCTCGTCGGAGCCGACGTATTTCTGGATCAGATCGAACTGTTCGACCGGAACCGAGAGACGGTCTCCCCCTGAGTAGACGATGTGCAAATAATCTTTGTGAATGCCGCCGACTTCCAGCGTGCCGATACCCAGATACTTGCCGATGCCATGATTCTGATGGACGACGTAATCGCCGACCTTCAGCTCCGTGTAGCTCTTGATGCGCTCGGCGTTGTCCATGCGCCGGTCCACCCGGCGGGCTTTGCGCTGCTTCTGGGTGAACATCTCGCCTTCGGTGATGACGACCAGCTTCACGGAAGGCAGCTCGAAGCCGCTTTGCAGATTGCCTTCTACGATATCGGGCTGCTCGATATGATAGTCTTCGAGAACCCGCTTCATCCGGTCCGATCGCTCCGCGCTGCCCGCCAGCATGACGATATGCGCGCCGCTCTTGCGCCAGCGTTCCATCTCCGTCTTCAGCACGTTCATTTGCCCGTGAAAATTTTGCATCGAGCGACAGACGAAGTTGACGATGTTCTGCGGCTGCGTATGCGGAATTTGCCGGACGAACAGGCTCAGGTAGACGGTCTGGAACGACCGCGGGAACAGCGCCTGTTCGGCTCCGAGCGCCAGCACGAAGCCGGGCAGCGATTTGCCCTGCTGCAGCAGATGCGTCGTCCATTCCGATTCGTCCCGCTCCAGCTGGCGGGCGGTCTCCGCGAGCCGGTTCGGTTCGTCCATCAGGAGCAGCGTATCCTTCGGAACAAAGTCGAGCAGCGTCTGCCGTTCCGGATAGAGCAGAGAAATATATTTATAGATTTCGGAGAAATACACATTTTGCCTAAGCAAATCGATTTCCCGGGAAATCTCCGATTGGAGCCTTTCCTTGGCCTGCCGGTCGGTCATCCGCTCCAGTTGACGCTCCAGCAGTTCGCTGGCGTGCTGGGCCGCGTTCGCAAACCGCCGTTCGTCGGCGATAATCTCCCGGCAAGGCCGAACGACGAACCGGTCCAGCTTGTCGATGGACCGTTGGTCCCCCGGATCGAACGTGCGGATGGAGTCGATCTCGTCGTCGAACCACTCGATCCGGACGGCGACCGCAGACGTCAGAGGATAGAAGTCGACGATGCCGCCGCGCACGCTCATATGCCCTTTCTGCTCGACGAGATCGACCCGCTCGTATCCAAGGCCGACCATCCGCAGCAAAAAATCGTTCATCGGCAGCGTGTCTCCGACCGTAAGCGTGATGAACGCTTTCGACAGCGTCTCGCGGTCCGGCTGGAACCTCCGCACGCCGGAAAAGGGCACGACGACAATCCCGCGGAAGCCTTCCGCGAGCTGCAGCAAAACGTCCATTCGCCGGGCCGACGTCTCGGGGCTGGAGATGGCCGTCTCCGCCGCGATCAGCTCGTTGGCCGGATAAAGCAGCACATCGTCGGCGGACAGGCATTCCTGCAAGTCTTCCGCCATCTTCTGCGCCGCGAACATGTTATGGGTCACGACCAGCATCGGCCGATTCAATTCCCGGTATTGCGATGCGATCATCACTTGCCGCGCCGAGCCGGAAAGTCCCGCGACCAGCTGCTCGCGCATGCCTTCGCGGATGCCGGTCGCGATGGAGATAAAATCAGGATCGGTGGCAAACGTATTCATCAGAGCCTTCATGACGTTTCCCCTTTCATCTGTAGCACCAAAAAGAAGCCCCGGCTCATGCCAAGGCCTCCGCAACTGTCATTAAGAGCTCATTGGAGCGGATTGGACAGGAGCGCCAGTTCAGGATTGTTCTCCAGTGTCTGGCTGCAATAGTCGCAGACCACCCGAACCGTTACGTCCCCGTTGGAATTATACGCTATTATACGCTTTCGCTCCTCGGGGGTCAAGAAATGCAAGCCCAGCCGATACTCGGACACTTCCGGGGCTTCGAACGTTCCGAGCGGCATCTGGCAGTGCCGGCAAACATAGTTCACAGCCATATGTATGCCTCCTATAGGGTGGTTATGCGGCTTCCGACCGCATGGCCTATAGTATGCCCGGCAACGGCCGCTTTTAAAAGCGCTCTCCGCCGTCTCCCGTCCGCCGAACGAGCGCTATTTTTGCTCCCCCGCCGCCTTGCCGTTGAACTTCGCCATCGTCTCGTCGAACCGATGAGCCAGCGCGAATTCGATCGCGTCGCACGCTTCCGCCACCATCGACTGAACGGCGGGCTGCTCCGCCTTCGGGAACGCGCCCAGCACGTAATCCACCACGGCGAGGCCCGGCTTCGGGCGGGAAATGCCCATCCGCACCCGATTGAAAACTTGCGTGCCGGTGTGCTGAATAATCGACTTGATACCGTTGTGCCCTCCGGCGCTTCCCTGGTAACGGAGCCGAATCCGGCCCGTCTCGGTGTCCAGGTCGTCGTAAACAACGATCATATCTTCAAGGTCGGCTTTATAGAAATCCATAAAGGAGCGGACCGATTCGCCCGACAGGTTCATGAACGTCATCGGTTTGAGCAGCGCAACCTTGACGTTCTGCACGCGGGCCTCGCCGATCAGCGCCTTGCATTTGTTCTGCGTCACGCTCGCCCCCCATCGGCGAGCCAGTTCGTCAATCACCATGAAACCGGCGTTATGGCGGGTTTTCTCGTAAGCGGGTCCGGGGTTGCCCAGACCGACAATCCATCGCATATTTCGCTTCCTCCTGCACGTTCAAACATATTTCGAGCGATTTATCTATAAAAAATGATACTGCCCTGCAACGAAATCGAGTGCTTCCGTGTCATAGCTACATACAAGGACCAAAAACGAAAAGAGGGTGAACGATTGTGTACATGAACGGCCAAATGATCTTCGACGATCATCATTTCATGGATCACATGGCGGCGGACGTACCGATCCAGGTATATCGCGGCCGCACGCACAAGGACATCGGGTTCATCGAATATTATGGCAAAGAATTCGTCAAGGTCAACAACATTTTTTACAGCCGCCGGCAGTTCATCTTCGTCTCCCGGCCGGGTTATTGACGGCGAAAGCCGCCGGGCGATTTCGCGCCCGGCGGCTGCTTAGCGTTAGCGTATGGAAGATCCCGTTTGCGTATGCGCGGCGTCCGGACCGATTCCCGGCGCCAGCCAGCGGCTTGATTTCCTGGCCGCGTACCAGGAGCCCAGGAACAGGGCCAGCGCGACGACCGTGTGCATGGCCGCCAGCGCCCCGATGTTCGAGAACGCCTGAACGGACATATGCTGGAACGATATGAGCGCGAAAAGAACGAGTCCGATCCAACGCAATCCTCCGCGAATTCTACCGAAGAACGACAGGATAAACATGACGATCGGCAGATACTCGAAGTAAGTGACGAATGTCGTATGAAGCTTCCAGTCCGCCGAATCCGCGAACGTGCCCAGCCCCGCCAGGAACACCTGCACGACGATACATGCCCAGGTCAGCCAAGCCAGCGCCGCGTAAATCCGGCGAACGGTGCGATTGCCCTCCGTTTGAACCATCATTTCTCACCTCAACAAGGAATTTGGCATGCGCTTGGTGCTTTTGTTTTTGCTGCCTCCCGAAGACACCGGCCCCCAGGGCTTGAAGGACGACAACATGTACATCGCGAGGATCGACAACAGCTGCAGGAGAAGCCCGATGCTCAGCATCCGACCGTTCGTCTGGAATGCCGGAGCATTCAGCGCGCCCATCCCTTCGTCCGCAACCCGCTGCAGCCCCCGCAAGCTCCATGCGTAAATGCCGAACAGCCCCGGAACGATAGTCAGCAGCGATAAAATTTCTTTGGCGACGATCCAGCGGAACCGAAGCAGCCCCCAAGGAGTCAGCACCGACAGCAGGACGCCGCTTACGATCGCTCCGATCGCGGAAGCTCTCAGACTCGTATGGGACAACAGATGCATGATCCGGTAGCATGCTTCCAACAGCTTCGGATCGTCCGTCGCGAGCGCGGCGATGTCCATGACGATGAACGCGACGGTGCAGCCGAGCAGAATGCCGGAGAACGCGATATGGACGGACGTCAGAAGCTTGCGCGAGACGGGGGATAATTTTCTCATCGAAGCCCTCCTAAGGATGGAACCGGTAGCCGATGCCCCAGATCGTCTCGATATGGCGGGGCTTGGACGGATCCCTTTCGATCTTCTCCCGCAAGCGGCTGATATGCACCGTCAAGGTAGCCGGTTCTCCGAGGGCGTCGAATCCCCATATTTTCTCGAACAGCTCCTCCTTGCGGAAGACCCTTCCCGGATGCTTGGCCAAGAACACCAGCAGGTCGAATTCCTTGGCCGTCATCGGGGTCTCCTTGTCGCCGACGTACACTTGGCGCGACACCGAATCGATCCGAAGCCGGCCCGCCCGGATTTGCTCCCGGGAAGGCAAGCCGCTCTCCCTTGCGCCTGCGGTCAGCCGCTCGTATCTCGCGAGATGGGCTCGCACGCGCGCTACCAGCTCTCCGACGCCGAACGGTTTGACGATGTAGTCGTCCGCGCCCAGGCCGAGCCCGCGAATCTTGTCCAGCTCTTCCGAACGGGCGGTCACCATCAGGATCGGAATGTCCTTCTCCGCCCGGATCGCGCGGCAAATCTCGTAGCCGTCGACGCCCGGAAGCATCAGGTCGAGCAGAACGAGGTGGAACGGTTCTTCCAGCGCTTTCGCGAGGCCCGACTTGCCGTCGGCCGCCACTTCCACCTCGTATCCGCTCGCCGTCAGAAAGTCCTTCTGCACTTCCGAGATCACGCTGTCGTCCTCAATGATCAGAATCCGTTCCGCCATTCGTCCCGCCTCCTTCCTTCCGATTCTCTCCGGCTTCCCGCTTCTTCGGCACGGCCAGCGGCAGCGTCAACGCCAGCGTCGTTCCCGCTCCCTCTACGCTCTCGGCCTCGGCCTTGCCGCCGTGCGCTTCCATGATCTGGCGCACGATGGCCAGCCCGAGCCCGCTGCCGCCGGCATCCGAGCCGCGGGACGGATCGGCGCGATAGAACCGCTCGAACACGTGCGGGAGCTTCTCCGCCCCGATGCCCCGGCCATTGTCGCGGACGAGAATCGTCGCGGCGCCCGGCTCGCGCCGAATCAGCTCGATCGCCAATTTTTTCTCCGTTTTGTCCATGTGCTTCAAGCTGTTGTCGATCACGTTCGCCAGCGCCCGGCCCAGCTTCTCCCGGTCCACCGCCGCCAGGACGGTTGGGCGTTCGTCCGCGTGCAGGCTGAGCTCTACGTCCGCCAGCCGGGGATCGTGCCGCAGTTCTTCAGCCAACTCGCCCAAGTAAGCGGCCAGGTCCACCGTCTCGAAGTCGAACGGAAGCCGCTGCAGATCCAGCTTGGAGAATAGGAACAGCTCCTCGATCATTCGGCTCATGTCGGTGATTTTCCGCTGAATCATGCCGACGTACTGAAGCTGCTTCTCCTTGGAATCCGCAATTCCCGACTGCAGCCCTTCGACGCAAGCCGAGATCGCCGCGATCGGCGTCCGCAGGTCGTGAGAGACGTTCGACAGCAGCTCGCGCCGGTTCTCTTCATATTGAAGCTGCGTCGCCAGCGACTCCCGAAGCCTCAGCCGCATCTCCTCGAAGGCGCCGATTGCCTGCCCGATCTCGTCTTTCCTGCCGACGCCCAGCCCTTGGTCGAGGTCTCCCTCTTTGATCCGCTCCGCCGCCCGCTTGAGCTCCTGCAGCGGACGGACGATGCCGCGCGACAAGAAATAAGAGAGAAGCCCGTTGGTCAAAGCGATGCCGAGGAGAAGAGACAGAAACAGCACCGGGACGAACGTTCGGAAAAAACGGGTCGTCGCTCCGAGATCGGTCAGCACGTAGACGGTCTGCTTCGGAGAGTCTCCGGCGGCAGCGATCTCGTGCCGTTCCACTTTGTAAGAGGCGCCGCCTATCTTCACCGAATGGCGGAAGTAGGCCGGGCCCCATTCCTCCCGGTCCCCCCCGCCCGCCTTCTCGTTCAACTCGGACAAGTCGACCGAATTCCCGAGGCGGGGAGCGGCATAGACCAGTCGGCCGCTTTGCTCGATCGCCATCGCCATGCTCATCTGCTCCAGCCGTTCTTCCGCATCGCTCCGAAACTTCTCGTCCGCCAGCAAGCCGGGGTCCCGCTCGATGGCGTAGAAGAAGCCGGACGCCCAATCGTTCCCGCCGCCCGCCGTCTCAAAGTGCGAGGGCGGAGAGATGCCGCCGGACGGCTGGAAGACGGCCCGAAAAAAAACCGTTTCCGTCAACGCGGCGAGCAGAACGGGAATGACGATCATCGCGATATGCGACAGAATGAGCTTTTTGCGTATGGTCATGGGGCCGACCGCTCCTTCGAACGTTTCTTCTATCATACAAGGCGACTCTAAACGGAGGCGAACGAAATTCTAAACAAAGTCTAAAACAGGAACAAATCCCCCAAAAGTGAAGTGATGCTCTGAAGTTAAATCCGATTCCTTTTGGGGGAGCGCCCGGTTATCCACATGAAATTTAATAGCATCATTTCCTAAACAGCAAAATAACCCCACCATGTGGGGCCTCGAAGCTTACGCATTGTTGAATGTCAAAAAGCGCAGACGCCGACGTCTGCGCTTGTTCGTCCATTGGCTTCCGGCGTTACCGGTCCGTCTCCACGGCCTGAGCCTCTCGGGACTGCTGCTCGTTCTGTTCGGCCGCGTCGTCCATCGCTTCGAGCTCGTCCTCGGTGCGATCCTTCTGCGGCGCCAGCACGGACAGCACCACCAACTCGGGATCGCCGAGAGCCTTGACCCCGGAAGGAAGCTTCAATTCTGCAACCGTGACATGATCGCCGATGCTCAGCGATCCGACATCCACCTCGATCGAGGAAGGCAAGTCCTTGGCGACGCATTCCACTTCCAGCTCGTGCAGCACGTGCTGGAGCATGCCGCCTTCCTTCTCGCCCGGACTGACGCCGTTCACGATCAGCGGAATGGCCGACCGGACCGTCTCGTTCAGATCGATCTGGTGAAAATCGACGTGCAGCACTTGCCCGCTGATCGCATCCCGTTGGATATCGCTCAGCAGCACCGAACGTTGCCCGTTATCCGGCAGCATCAGTTCCAGAATGCTGTGCGGGTTGCCTCGCATCAGCGACTGCAGTTCCTTGGCCTCGATCGAGATGGCCGCGGCCGCGGATTGCTGCTTGCCGTACACGACTCCCGGCACTTTTCCCGCTTGACGAAGCCGGCGAAGATCGCCCTTCGTAGACAGAATCCTCGGCTCCGCATGCAATGTCACACTCATTCGGGTATCCCTCCTGGTAGACGGTATACCCTAATCTTACCCGCTGGCGGGCAAGCCTAATCATGAGGCTCGAACAGCTTGCTGATCGACTGCTGCTCGTGGATCCGCACGACCGCCTCCGCGATAAGCGGGGCGACCGACAGAACGCGCACTTTGGTCGACGCCGACGGAGAGCGAAGCGGAATCGTATCGGTAACGACGACCTCCTTGATCGGAGACGCTTCGAGCTTGGCCAATGCGGTGCCGGAGAGCACCGGATGCGTGCAGCAGGCGTACAAATCCAGTGCGCCCGCCTCGCGCAGCGCTTCCGCCGCCAGGCAGATCGTGCCGGCCGTGTCGATCATGTCGTCGATGAGAATGGCGGTTCGTCCGGCTACGTCGCCGATAATGTTCATCACTTCCACGACGTTCGGCTCCGGACGCCGCTTGTCGATGATCGCCAGCGGCGCCTGAAGCTCGTCCGCCAGCCTTCTGGCCCGTACGACGCCCCCGTGGTCGGGGGAGACGACGACCGGAGCGAGCAGGCCTTTGCTCTGGAAGTAGTCGCCCAGAATCGGAACCCCGAGCAGGTGATCGACCGGAATGTCGAAGAACCCTTGAATCTGCATCGCGTGAAGATCCATTGCGATAACCCGGTGGGCCCCGGCCGTCTCGATCAGGTTGGCCACCAATTTGGCCGTGATCGGATCGCGCGACCGGGCTTTGCGGTCCTGTCTTCCGTAGCCGTAGTACGGGATGACGACATTGATCGTTTTGGCGGATGCCCGCTTGAGCGCATCCACCATGACGAGCAGCTCCATCAGATGCTCATTGACCGGCTGGGACGTGGACTGCACCACGTAGACGTCGCTGCCCCGCACGCTCTCGTTCAGCCGAATATGAATTTCCCCGTCGCTGAATCTCCTCATTTCGGCATTCCCGAGACAAATGCCGATGTGCCGGGCGACCGATTCGGCCAGCCGTGGGTTGGAACTGCCCGCGAACAGCTTCAATGTCGCATCAGGATAAGACATGACGCACCCGCTTTCGAGTGTTTATTAACTATATTTACGCAGCTTGATCTTATTGGTCGCGGTCTTTTTTGGCCCGGGCGCGGATTCTCAGCTTCTCCGCATAACCCGCCTTGTTCACCTGCCGCTCGCGCGCGATCGCCACGTCGCCCGCTTCGACAGGGTGGGTGATCGTCGAGCCCGCCACCACATAGGCATCATTGCCCACCGTTACAGGCGCGATCAAGGTCACATTGCTGCCGATGAACGCGTTGTCGCCGATATCCGTGCGCGACTTATTATAACCGTCGTAATTGGCGGTTATCGCCCCGCAGCCGATGTTGACGTTCCGCCCGACCGTCGCGTCTCCGACATAGCTGAGATGGGGAATTTTGCTTCCTTCCCCGACCACGGCATTCTTCAGCTCCACGAAGTCTCCTACCTTCACGTTCGCGGCGAGCTTGGTCCCCGGCCGCAAATACGCGAACGGTCCGACCGCGCAGCTCTCGCCCACTTCCGCCTGGTCGGCGACCGATTGGCGGATCGTCGAGCCGTCGCCCACCCGGGTGTCGAGAAGATCGGCCGATGGCCCGATCGTGCAATCCGAGCCGATCGCGGTGCGTCCGCGCAGCGACGTGCCCGGATAGATAACCGTATCGGAGCCGATCGTCACGTCGGCTTCGATGTACGTATGCTCCGGGTCGATGAGCGTCACCCCTCCGGTCTGATGCTTGATCGCGATCCGGCGCCGCATGAGCCGCTCGGCTTCCCCCAGCGCCACGCGATCGTTCACGCCGATCGCTTCGGCGGGGTCGCCCGTCCGGTAAGCGGCGACCAGCTCGCCTTCTCCGCGAAGGATGCCGATCACGTCGGTCAAATAGTATTCTCCCTGCGCATTCCCGTTCGTCACTTTTGCGAGCGCCGCGAACAGCTTGCGGTTATCGAAACAGTACGTTCCCGTATTGATCTCCCGAATCGCCGCTTCTTCCGGGCTGCAGTCCTTCTGCTCTACGATGCGAAGCACTTCTCCCGCGCCGCCTCTGACCACCCGGCCATAGCCGGCCGGAATTTCCATCTCCGCCGTCATAACCGTAGCCGCCGCTCCGCTGCGCTCGTGCTGTTCGGCCATCGCCTTCAGCGATTCGGCCGTCACGAGCGGCGTATCTCCGCAGATGACGATAGCGACGCCGTCGGCGTTCCCGACCAGGGGCTGCGCTTGCAGAACCGCATGGCCCGTTCCGAGCTGCTGCTCCTGCATCGCGTATTCCACATCGTCGCCCAAGCGGGACCGAACGGCTTCGGCCCCATGGCCGACGATAACGACCGCGCGCTCGCAGGATGCTTGCCGAACCGTATCCAGCACGTGTTCGACCATCGGTTTTCCGCAGACGGGGTGAAGCACTTTATACAACTTCGATTTCATTCGTTTGCCTTGACCCGCGGCCAGGACAATCGCAAGTTTCATCATAAGGGCAGATCTCCTTCCGGAATCGCATCAGGCTCGCAATCTCTACAGAATCATAGCTTATTCCGCCAAAAATGAAAAGAGAGCCCCATTTCGGCCCTCTTTCAACAAATATACGCAAGCTGCTACTTTTTGGAACCAGTTAAGCGCCTTCAACTAAAACTTCTTCGTCCTGCGCCGCCCGCTCGTACTCCGCCAGAACGGCGGATTGGATCTTCTCGCGCGTGCCGGAAGAGATGGGGTGAGCGATGTCCCGGAATTCTCCGTCGGGAGTCCGTTTGCTCGGCATGGCCACGAACATCCCATTGTTTCCGTCGATGACGCGAATGTCGTGAACGACAAACTCGTTATCGATGGTGATGGAAGCAATGGCTTTCATGCGCCCCTCGGAATTAACGCGGCGGAGTCTCACATCTGTAATTTGCACTTGTGTTCACCACCTTTGCCTCATCAGAAGACTTGGTGTAATATTCCACATTATCGTGCAAATTCCTTCTTATTATTGGAAAAAATCATCAGTATTTTGAAATTATTTTTTAATTGCTTCGGTTATCGACAGGTATCGCCGCGATAAGCTCAATTTCGACAAAAACATCCCTCGGCAGCCGGGCGACTTCCACTGTCGAGCGGGCCGGTTTGTGGTCTCCGAAACGGGAAGCGTACACTTCGTTGAACGCTGCGAAATCGTTCATGTCCTTCAGAAACACCGTCGTCTTCACGACATCGGACAGCGTCGCCCCTTCGGCCGCGAGCACGGCTTCCAGGTTGTCCAGCACCTGGCTCGTCTGCTCCACGATGCCGCCGCCAACCGGTTGGCCGTCGGCCTTAAGGGGAATCTGGCCGGATGTGAACAACAGATTGCCGACCCGCATGGCCTGGGAGTAGGGCCCAATGGCCGCCGGCGCGTTCGTCGTCGATACGATACGTAAGCTCATGTTCGTTCCTCCTTGAAAAAATTACCCGGTTGAACCGTAATGTGGCGGCTCTTCAGATCCACCTCGGTCAGGCGGGCCAGTGAAATGTAATCGTGCAGCAGCCGCTCTTCGTTGTCGACCTCGCCGGATTCGACGAAGACGCCGACGCCCGCGACCACGGCACGGAATTCATGCAGCAGATCGACCATTCCCTGAATCGTTCCGCCGGCTTTCATGAAATCGTCGATAATCAGCACGCGGGATTGCTCCCGCAGCGCCCGCCGTGCCAGCGACATCGTCTGAATCCGCTTGTTGGAGCCGGATACGTAATTGATGCTGACGACCGAACCCTCGGTCACCTTGTGATCCCGCCGGACGATGACGACCGGAACGTTGAGATAGAGGGAAGTCGCGTGAGCGAGCGGAATTCCTTTGGTCTCCACCGTCATGATGGCATCGATATCCCGCCCGGCGAACGCGGTGGCGAACATGAGGCCGACTTCCTGAAGCAGCGCGGGCTGCCCGAGCAAGTCCGTCATGTACAGATAACCGCCCGCCAGCAGCCGGTCCGGCTGCTCCAGCTGCCGGCAGATGCCCCCGATCCGGTCCAGCGCCTGATCCTTGCGGCACATCGGGATGAACCGGACGCCGCCGGCGGCGCCCGCAAGCGTGTGCAGCTCTCCGATTCCCTCGCCTTCGAAAACTTCCTTGATAATCGCCAAATCCTCGCTGATGGAGGATTTGGCGGACTGATATCGATCGGCGAAAGCCGTCAAAGAAATTAACGTATGGGGACGGGACAACAGATATTGGGTCATCTCCACGAGGCGCGCGCTGCGTTTCAATTTTTTCACGAATCGTCTCTCCCGTCCAAATCCGAATAATATACCTTCATCATAACATTTTTATCCGGTTTTGGGCAAGAAGCGGCGGCTGTTCGTGATAATTAAGCTAACACATTCCGTCAGACCGAACGTTTCGACGCCGAATCCATTTATGTAAGCAGCCGAACTGCGTACACTTCTTTGCAAAAGCCGCGCAGCCCGTTATAGATACGGGGCACCTTCGATTCCTTGGACACGAGCCCGAAGACGGTCGGTCCGCTTCCCGACATCAGGACGCCGTCCGCCCCCAGGCGGCTCATCACGTTCTTGATCTGCCGCACTTCCGGATAGCGGTGGAGGGTCACCGATTCCAGCACGTTGCCCAGCGCCGCGCACATGTCCGGGAACGATCTTCCGCGAATGGCGTCCAGCATACGGGGAACGGATGGATGCCGGTCAAGCTCGTTCGCCCGAAGCTTGCCGTAAACGTCCGCGGTGGACACGTTGATCGGAGGCTTGGCCAGAATGACCCAGCACTGCGGCGGACTCTCGATCGATTCGAGCGCTTCGCCGCGTCCTCTGGCGATGGCGGTGCCGCCTCTGACGCAGAACGGCACGTCGGAGCCCAGTTCGGCTCCGAGCGTTTCCAGCTCGGCGACGGACAGCCCAAGATTCCACAGCCGGTTCAGCCCGCGCAGCGCCGCCGCCGCATCGCTGCTTCCGCCTGCGAGGCCCGCGGCCACCGGAATTTGCTTGTCCAGATGAATATAGACGCCGCGGCTCACGCCGTAACGTTCCTTGATCAGCCTGGCCGCCTGAAAAGCCAAGTTCTTCTCGTCCAACGGAATAAATCCGGCGTGGCTGGATAATACGATCTGGTCCCGCGGCAGCTCCGACATCTCGAGCCGGTCCGCCAGGTCCACCATCGTCATGATCATTTCCACTTCGTGATAGCCGTCTTCCCGTTTGCGCAGCACGTCGAGCAGCAGATTGATTTTGGCCGGGGCCTTCTCGTATACCTTCATTTGTCATCATCACCTGTCGGTTAAAAAAGCTTTACATATTATAACAAACCCCCGGAGGAATTGCGATTAAACCGCATGGCCGCGCGCCCGAACCGCCTTTGGACCCCACAGGGCCTTCCATTGGCAAAAGAAGCGGCCCTTCCCGTCTAACGGGGTCGGCCGCTTCTCTTCTCGAACGTTCTATCGCTTATCGCGCGCCAGATTCTGTTCCGCGAGCTGAATGGCCCGCTTCACCATGTTGCCGGCGTCCTTGGCGCGAATGCCGCCCCAGCCTTCGTTCTGCACCGTGTCGTAGAACCCCAGATCCTTGGCCAGCTCCGCCTTGAACTGCTCGGACATCATGCTTCTTCTGCGAGTCATCCGTGCCGCCCCCTTCGCGGTAGTGAGCGCCTATAGCGGCGCCGGCTATAGGATGCCCGTTCGGAGCCGCCCTCATTCGGAGGGAGATGCGCGGAATCCGCGGCGAAAATAAAAACGGGCAGCTCGCGCGATCTGCGCGGCTGCCCTTAATCTCAAACGTCTTAATGCGGCAGGAAGTTAATGCGGACCTGTCCCTCGTCGTTGCAAACCATCACTTCAACCGATTCGGTCAAAATATCCGCATAGCTGTAAGACACTCGCTTAAAAGCATTCTGTTCCTGATCCAGCTTGACGATAAACACGGAAGGGTAAATTTCCTCCAGCACGCCCGTACGTTCCACAGTCTTGCGGCGGCCTCCGTTGGCGCGGAGCATGATTTTGGATCCAACGTGAGGTTCCAAGCTTCGCTTGATCTCGATAAGCGCGTTCCTGGCCATGATCCACTACCACCTCTTTCCCTGTCCATTATAACGGAAAAGAGGTGGTTTGTCAAACGATCAAATATTATAGCAGTCGCGCTGAATTACTGTCAATAATGTTTTTCTTATTCTTATGATTTTTTTAGAAATTGGGGGCCATGCCCATTCACATGACGTTGGCGCCCGACGGAATCGCCGTTTGCAGATTGGGAACGCCGATCCGATAGCGCCCCATCGTCTCCACTCCCCCGACTCCCTGCTGCCCGCTGATCGTACCGGCAACGACATCGGCGATGTCGATCGGCTCGCGGAACGGGGTCAGAGCGCATCGTACGGCCACGTATACCGGGTCCAACGCATGAATCATGATGCGGCCCGGCGCGCTGGCGAAGTTCGAGCCGGCTTGAATCAGCGCCTCGAAGTGGGATTGGCAGGCGCCGGCCACGACGATCATGGAATCGAAGTGCTTCTCGTAATCGCGTGCGACGTGTACGGCCTTGACGAAGTTGGCCGAGTTTTTGTAGCTTCCCAGTTGAGCCCAATCCTCCCGATGCTTCAAGACGCCGTCATGCCCCGTAATGACGACGATGTCGGGACGGACTTGCGGCAGAAGCTGAGCCAGCACTGAAGGCATCTGGGATTCGTGGCAATGCGCGCCGACCGCCGGCACCTGGAGCTGATAGTAGACGGCCATGCTTTTCCGCAAATAATGCACATCTCCGTCCAGATGGAGCACCTTGCCGGGCATTTCAAAGTAAGTACGCCGATTCGGTCCTTTCGCGGACGCATAAGCCGAGCCGAAATGCGCCCGCTCCTCCTGCATTCGCCGAACCGATTGATGAGCTTGAATGCGCGCTCGGCGGGTTCCGCCAAGCTCGTCCGGGTTCCGCACCGGTTCTAGATCGTCTATGCGCGAATCGGCGAGCAGACGGTAGTCCGTCCCGCGCAGCAGCGCCATCGCGTCGTTCAACCCCGCGATTCGGAATAACACGTCACCGCCATAAGATTTGCGGACGACCAGGTCTCCCTGTTTCATGGGCAAATCACCTCTTCGTCTATCGTATGGAGGCGATGGGCACATGGTGCACGGAAGACAAGATCATGCCAGCATTCCCGCTCCGACCAATGCTTCCGTCAGCCGGGCATACTCCTCCAGCGAGAGCGTCTCCCCGCGTCTCTCCGGCTTAATGCCGCAGCTCTCGAGCAGTCCCGCCAGCTCGGCCTTGCGGTCCTTGCCGGCCAGCGCCGCCAGATTGTTGCTCAGCGTCTTGCGGCGCTGGGCGAACGAAGCGTGAACGACGCGGAAGAAGCTCGCCTCGTCGGACACCCGGACCGCCGGCTCGGGGCGCCGCTTCAGACGGATGACGGCGGAATCGACGTTCGGCGCCGGGATGAAAGCGCCGGAGGGCACGGAACAGACAAGCTCCGGCTCGCAGTAATACTGGACGGCGATGCTGAGCGTACCGTATTCCTTCCCGCCCGGAGACGCGGCCATCCGTTCGGCGACTTCCTTCTGCACCATAACGACGATCGCGTCCAGCGGCAGCCGTTCTTCCAGAAGCTTCATGATAATCGGAGTCGTCACGTAGTAAGGCAAGTTGGCGACGACGCTGACTCTTTCGCAGCCGGAGAACTGCTCCTGCCACAACCGGTGCAGATCGGTCTTGAGCACGTCCGCATGAACGATATTGACGTTGTTATAATCGGCCAGCACATCCCGAAGAATCGGAAGCAGCCGGGGGTCGATCTCCAGGGCCGCGACGCGTCCCGCTTCCCGCGCCAACCGTTCCGTCAGCGCTCCGATGCCGGGGCCGATCTCCAGCGCGCCCCTGGAAGGTCCGAGGTCCGCCGCCTCCACGATCTTGTCCAAAATATTTTGGTCCACCAGAAAATTCTGGCCGAGGCTCTTCTTGAACGTAAATCCGTGCTTGCGGATAATATCCTTCGTCCGTCCCGGCGTCGCGATATCCGTTCCGGCTCTTGCCTGCGGTTTGGTCATGGCGTCAAATTCCTTCCCTCTCCAATTGTTGCAGCGCGGCCGCGAACTCCTCCGGCGTAATGCGAAACATAACGCACCGCTTGTAGAACTGCTTTCCGTTCGCATATCCGATGCCGAGCAGCTCGCCCATCCGCTCCCGCCGCTTGGCCGCCGATGCGTGTACGATCAGCCCGGCCTCCAGCAAGTCGCTCCACTCGATCTGCGCCCCGCCCGTTTCCGCCTCTTGCTCGTCGCCGCCTCGCGCCGCTTCCAGCGCCCGGCGAATGGCTGCCGGCGAGGCGTGCTCGACGCCGATGCCGTCCTTCCCCCTCGCTTCGCTCTTGGTCAGGAAGGCATGCTTGCAGCCGGGCACGCGAGCCGACACCAGCTTGCGAATTCGCTCCCCCGGCGCGTCCGGGTCGGTAAACACGATGATGCCGCGCCGCTCGTACGCCAGCTCCACCCGCCGCAGCACCGACTCGTTCACGGCCGAACCGCCCGTCTCGATCGTATCCGCCTCGACCGCCCGGCGAATCGCAACCGTGTCTTCCTTGCCTTCCACCACGATCACTTCCCGAATCACGCCGCCCGTTCCATCCTTTCGCCGTTCCTCATGATTGACTTCGCTTAGTATAACAAAAAAGCCGCCCGCCAAGAAACCGCAGGCGAACGGATGACTTGCCCCATACAAAACAGAGAAGAGGCCTAAGTCGGCCTCTTCCGTTCCTCTTGCCGCCCGACGGCTTCGCCCGCGCAAACCGATTCGCGATAGAGACGGCATCCCGCTATTCGCGCTTCGGTTCGGCAGCACCCGAACTCGGGGCTCCCGTGGGCACTCGCTTCTCCGGCTAGACCGCCGAAGGCTTGACGGGCCCGATCACGTAGACCGTATACCCGCGTTTTTTGCCGAATTTGTAGGCGTACTTCTCGCTTTCGAAATAAACGTCGATCTTCTTCCCCTTGATCGCGCTGCCGGTATCTTCGGCACGGCGGAAGCCGATACCTTCGATGTAGACCCACCAACCGATCGGAATCACATCGGGAT
Source organism: Cohnella zeiphila (assembly GCF_014212055.1). GTDB lineage: Bacteria > Bacillota > Bacilli > Paenibacillales > Paenibacillaceae > Cohnella > Cohnella zeiphila. The sequence goes on from NZ_JACJVO010000026.1 coordinate 56,343, forward strand.
CGACAGAGATTGTCCGTCCTTCCGACACTTCGGTACCCGACGCGGTGACGCCGTAGCCCGGATCGCCGACGTCTTTCCCCGTCGAGGCGGGACCTGCAGTATAGGCCGTCAAAGTGACGTTGCTGATCACGTTCTTAACTTTGATCGTCCGCCCGTTCAGCTTTAGCGTCTTGGCGGCAGAAGAGGTCACGGGCTTATAGCTCAAAGCGACGACCGCCGGCTTTTTCTTGGTGCCGACCGCGACGACCTTCTGAACGGCCGGCTGCGCGACCGTCTTGGAGATCATCTTGTCGCTGACCAGCTTGCCGTCTTCATACACCTTCTCGAACTGCTTCACGACCGTTCCTTGCTTGCCGGTCTGCACGACCTTCTTGCTGCCTTCCTGCAAGGTGCCGTCCTTCTTCTCGACGACGGCAAACTGGACGGGATACTTGGCCTCCAGCACTCTCTTCGTTACGCGGATGACCCGTATCTTCATTCCGTCATATACTTTCGTATCCGGGTCCGGAAAAATCCGGTCGTCCGGACCGACGCTTACCCCGAGCGAGGCTAATGCGTCTTTGACCGTTTCCCCTGTTGTATATTTCGTCTCGGTCTTCCAGTCCGCCAGCAGCGTCACGCTTGCCGCGCGCCGGATTTCGACGGTCGAACCTTCTCCTAGTTCGGCGTCCAGCGGCTGATCCAGCTTATCGTACGGTCCTAGCGCAATGTTTTGTTCCTTCAGCAAGCTTTGTACATCGGAAGATCGGGTTTGAATCACGGTAGACGCACCGCCGTCTACCACGGTTACGCTGTGCGCGCTTGCGCTGCGCATCAGCATGAGAAAAAAGATGGTGAGAGCAAAAGAAAGTATTGCGCACAGGAGAATCAAACGCAAATGCTCGTGCTTCCATCGCGTTGCGAAAAGCTTGCCGGTCGGTCGTGGATCATGGGTGTCCCCTAATGGAACAACGCCCATTTTCTCGTCCTCCTTCATAGCCCCGCCGTCGACTGCCTCAAGCATGGCTTGATCTGACGCGACTATCCGTTTGTGATAACGGCGCGGATTCGTGTGGAGCGGCCTCACACGATTTTCGCCGCCTTGCCCAGTCGTTTTATAGGTTCACTCCGCGGCCGAGATTTCTCTTCCCGCAACGTTACCCCGAAAAAGGGCGCAAAAAAAGCCGACGACAGAGGATCTGTTCGTGGCTTCCGCTAAGTAACGAAGATTAGGGAAATGGGCAGCACGAGGTGACCTCTCTCTAACACGCTTACGAGGTTAGCTGTCGGGTTCGGGCAAGAGAGCCGCCCTAATCGCGCGAGCGTTCGATCGCCGGCTGGCGAAGAACGTACGGAACGACATTCACCCCAAGATTGCTCACCCGCACGGCTGACGGATCGATTCATCGATTCCGGTCCGAGCGTCGGGTCCCCCGTTCTCCGTTAGGAGATTAAGCGCACTGGAAAAGGGATGCCTTATTCAAAACTCTTGTTGATGATCATACTCTGTCGCCCCCGAAGGTGTAAAGAAGGGTCAAAGAACGAATTACGCCGTTTTTCCGGAAATTTTGGCTCATGTTCCGAATTTATTGACCCAAAATCACTTTTTACAAACCTAAAAACAATTTTTCTTGCATTGGTAACGTTTTATCTTGGTATGCCCAAACAGTCGCGGCTGTTTTGAATCGTTAATTTACCAATTTCCTCCACGGAAATTCCTTTTATTTCCGCCGCTGCCTCCGCTACCAGACGCACGTAAGCGGACTCGTTTCGCTTTCCGCGATGGGGGTGAGGAGCCAAATAAGGGGCGTCCGTCTCGATCAAAAGACGGTCATCCGGAACCTTTGCAAGCACTTCTTTGGGAATTCTTGCATTTTTAAACGTAACCGGTCCTCCGAACGAAATATAGAAGTTCATATCCAGGCATTGACGGGCGGTCTCCCAACTTCCGGAAAAACAGTGCATGATTCCGCCCACTTCGGAAGCCCCTTCTTCGCGAAGGAAACGAACGACGTCTTCATGGGCTTCGCGGTTGTGAATGACGATCGGCTTTTTGAGTCGCTTGGCCAACCGGATCTGCTCGCGGAACACCGTGTGCTGAATCTCCTTCGGGGACGTGTCCCAATAGTAATCAAGCCCGATCTCCCCGATGGCCACCACTTTCGGGTGGGCGCACAACCGTTCGATCCAAGCCAGATCCTCCTCCAGCTTCATGTCGGCCGCATCCGTCGGATGCCAGCCTACCGCGGCGTAAATAAACGGGTAACGCTCCGCCAGCTCCATGGTCGTCGGAATGGTCTCGCGATTGAATCCGATGTTGACGATCGCCTCGATTCCGGCCTGTCTCGCCCGCTCTATCATTTCTTCACGATCGTCGTCGAATTTGGGCGAATCGAGGTGTGCGTGCGTGTCGATCAGCATAGGTCTAACTCCTCTCTTTTTTACAACCGGAACCGTTCGCGAATGTCCGGGCTGAGCCGCGGCGCAACGCGTTGAACTAAATCCTCGGGATAGTATAAGTAATATTTCCCTTGGTGCTTGCCCGCGATGGATCGGATGATGTCCGACACGGTGGAGATTTCGACCAGCTCGTCCTTGTCGGTCCAGACGAGAATCGGCGGCTTCTCGGCCGCGTCCGGCGTTCCCGGCTTGTATAGATCGTAAGGGAGATCGACGGGCGTGTCCATCTCCAGGTGGTATTCGGGATGAAGCCCCGCATCCTTCCATTGGCGGCGAAGCTCTTCAAGCAGCGGCTGCCCGAACTTTTCCACGGTCACGTACTTATAGAGACGCCGGTGAAGGAACCGCTCGCACAGGTCGGAGAGCAGCTCATCCTTCTCGTGGACCCATTGCGCGAAAGCCGTCTGCACCGCCGAATCGTCGAAGCTGAGATAAGCCTCGACCGTCATGGAATCATCGAACAGAAGCCGCAGCTGCGGCAGCAGGAAGCCGAAGCGGTAACCGCTTCGATACAGTTCGCCGGCTCTTCGGAAAATCTGACGAAGCAGGATGTCCGAGCTGCGCGTCACCGGATGAAAATACACTTGCCAATACATCTGGTACCTGGCCATCAAGTACGCCTCGACCGCGTGCATTCCGCTCTCCTTCACGACGATGCGGCCTTGGCAAGGTCTAAGGACCCGGAGAATGCGATCCAAATCGAAGGAACCGTAATGCACGCCGGTGAAGTAAGCGTCGCGGAGCAAGTAGTCCATCCGGTCTGCGTCCATCTGGCTGGAGACGAGGCTGACGACGATCGGCGGGCTGTACGTTTTGCAGATGACGTCTGCGACCTTCCGAGGAAAGTCTTCGCTTACTTCCCGCAGCACGCGATGAATCGAGGTATCCCCCAGAATGATGTCGCAGGTCCATTTCTCATGGTCGGTCCGGAACACTTCCTCGATCGCATGGGAGAAAGGACCGTGTCCGACGTCATGCAGCAAGGAGGCGCATAAACTTACCAACTTTTCCTCTTGCGGCCAATCCCCGTATCGATTACGCTCAAATTGATCGATGATTTTGCGAGTGATCTCATACACCCCAAGCGAATGCGAAAAGCGGCTGTGCTCGGCCCCATGAAACGTTAAGTACGTGGTGCCGAGCTGCCGAATCCTTCTCAGTCTTTGAAATTCCGGCGTATTGATCAGTTTCCAGATCGTCAAATCCTGGACAAATACGGAATGGTGCACCGGATCCTTAAATACCTTCTCTTCCTCCAACTGGCGCAACACGCCGGACACCTCCCAAAGCCTTATCAACTTTCGACACGAAACCAAGAATAATGTCGAATAATGTCGATTAGTGTAAATGATTATTTTTTAACCTGCGGCAGCTATTTAAGCTCCCATGTTTATAGACAAGGTCCTTATTACTAAGATATTCGGGCGTTTCCGCCAAAATGTAGGCTAAAGACCAGGTTGACTTATTTGGGAATGGTTGGTATGATAGATAACGGTAAATCGGGAAATTTGTCGAATGATGACGAATAACAGTTCTTTCGCAGATACTGATTTCGTTCTTATTTTAACCTGAAAAGAGGGAGTTTTCCAAATGATGAAATCGACGGGCATCGTTCGCAAGGTTGATGAGCTGGGACGGGTAGTCATTCCGATCGAACTTCGACGTACGCTGGGCATCGGGGAGAAGGACGCGCTGGAAATTTACGTGGACGGAGAGCGCATCATGCTGAAGAAGTATGAGCCGGCTTGCATCTTCTGCGGAAATGCGGAGAGCGTCATTTATTTCAAAGGCAAAATCGTTTGCCGAGATTGTTTGAAGGATTTGCCTACACCTGTGACAAATTAAAGAATTGTATGCTATAATAGATTCGGAACCTGATAATTGTTAATTCTAACCTTTTTATATCTCCTGCACCCTCCCGAATTTGCCTCGGGAGGGGTTTTTTTCATTGGTTTTCCTCTTGGATCAGCGCCTGATAAATATCGCGGCGGGAGCATCCCCGGTCTCTTGCCGCAAGTCGCATCGCTTCCTTGCGCCCGTGGCCTTCCCCTTCGTACCGCTCCACGTGATTTGCCACGGATAAATCCGCCCACCAAACCTCCGAAGCCGCACCCAGTCCCGCTTCCAAGCCTTCTTCGCCGCCGCCTGCCGATTGCGTTCCTTCTATTATAATGCAGCATTCCCCCAAGGGAGGGTGAGCTTCCAGATATGCGCAGACGGACCGGATCGTGCCGCGAACGACTTCCTCGTGCCGCTTCGTCAGCTCGCGAACGACGGCGACCCGGCGCGAGCCCCACGGCTCGCTTAGCGATTGCAGCGTTTTGACCAGGCGATGCGGAGCTTCGTACAGGATTAAGGTGCCCGGCTCGGAGCGCAGCTCCTCCGTAAGACGCTTGAGCCCTTTGCGATCGCGCGGCGGGAAGCCCGCGAACAGGAAACGGTCGGTCGGCAATCCCGATACGATCAGCGCCGACAGCGCCGCGTTCGCTCCGGGAATTGGCACGACCGGGATGCCGTGTTTGACCGCTTCGGCGACCAGCTCCGCGCCGGGATCGGAGATCGCCGGCAGGCCGGCGTCGCTGATGAGCGCAAGGTTCCGCCCTTCCCCAAGAAGCCGGATCAATTCCGGGCCGCTCGCTTCCTTATTATGCTCATGATAGCTGACCAACCGTTTCGAAATTTCAAAGTGGGACAGCAGCTTGCGAGATTGGCGAGTATCCTCCGCCGCGATGAGATCGACTTCCCGAAGCGTCCGCACCGCCCGGAACGTCATATCCTCCAGATTGCCGATCGGCGTCGCCACCAGATAGAGCGTCCCCGGCCCCGGCTTCTCCCGGCTCTCGAAGCTTTTCTGCGCGGCCGCATCCTCCGGCCAACCCTCCATGCGTACGGTCATTCGGCTCCTTCTCCCTCCCGTTCTTTCTCCCACTCGTTCGCGGCCGGCGCCGAACTGTGCCTCAGCTCGTTCGCGTGGCCGTAAAAGACGTCCTGCAGTTCCTGCGCATACGTCCGCCCTTCGCGGTAAACGATGAGCGGCGGAAGCAGCCGGATCTCCGGCTTGCCGCCTTTCAACGCTTCGATCAGCACCATATTCGCTTCCGTATCCTGCCTGGAGTGGACGAAGCGAAGCCGCTTCGGCTCCAGATTCATGCTCCTCATCGTGACGATTATATCGGCGAGGCGGGACGGCCGGTGAACCATCGACACCCGTCCCCCTTCCCTTACAAGACGGGCGCAAGCGGCGACGACGTCCTCCAGCGTGCAGCCGATCTCGTGCCGGGCCATCGCCAGATGAGGATTGTTCTTCTTCTCCCCGGATTGGACGGGCAGATAGGGCGGATTGACCGTTACCGCGTCGTACGTCCCGTCCACATCCGAACCTCCGTATTCCTTTAAATCCGCCTCGATGATCCGGATCCGGTCCGCCAGCCCGTTCATCGCGACGCTTCGGCGAGCCATATCGGCAAGCCGCCGCTGAATCTCCACGCCGTCGATCGCCGCTTCCGTACGCGTCGTAAGCAAGAGCGGCACGACGCCGTTGCCGGTGCACAAGTCAAGCACCCGGCCCCGCGGCGGCAAGCCGGCGAAACGGGCCAGCAGCACCGCGTCCAGCGAGAAGCTGAACACCTCCGGGCTCTGAACGATCTTTAAGTCGTAGGTCAACAAATCGTCGATTCTCTCGCCCGGACGCAAGCCGTTCCCCGCTTCTCCGGACGAATGGATCGAATTTTCCACGCCGCCAGCACCTCGTTTTCCCATTCATGGGCCTTGCCCCATAGCTTACCCGATTCGCGCTCTCGATTCCAGCGCGGACCGCCTTCGAACCGTATGCAAAAAGCGCCGGCCCGCTTCCGATGGAAGTCGGTCGGCGCTTATCGATTACTTGCTCAGGAAGGACAGGCAGAACAAGCAGTCTCCTTCCATCCGCAAATGTCCGTAATAGACGTTGCAAATATGGAATCCTTCATGATAAAGCCGGGCCAAATTATCGTAACCTTCTCCGACGCTCGCGGCCGGACCCTCCTTAGGTTCGTTCTTGGCAACGGCCGGTTCTTCCGCCGCCTTCTCCGCAGGGTCGACCGTCTCTCGCTTCAGAACTTTGCGAAGCTGCTGGTTCTCGATTCGAAGCCGCTGATTCTCCTCGAGCAGCTCCTTGATCATGAGCTTCAGTTCTCCGTAATCGGCATTCAATCGGCTCAGATTCGACTCTAGCTCGTCCACGCGAAGGAAAATGTCATTCATCAACCACGTACACCTCAAACCTCAGGTTGTGTCGATACGAATACGGTTACTTCACCACGACGTCTTCAAATGACAATTCTTTGACCTTGCCGAGCTCGAACAGTTGAACGTGAACCATCCGGCTACCTACGTTGAGCCCGACCACCTTGCCTTCACCGAAAGAGGTGACGACCATCTTGCCGACGGCAGGCATCTCTTCCCGCGCGCTCTCGTAGTTGTCGTGCTCGTACTTGAGGCAGCACATGAGCCGCCCGCACAAGCCCGAGATCTTGGTCGGATTGAGCGACAGGTTCTGATCCTTCGCCATCTTGATCGATACCGGTTCGAAATCCCCGAGCCAGGACGAGCAGCACAGAACCCGGCCGCAAGGGCCGATTCCGCCCAGCATCTTGGCTTCGTCCCGTACGCCGATCTGCCGCAGTTCGATGCGGGTCCGGAAGACCCCGGCCAAATCCTTGACAAGCTCCCGGAAATCGACGCGCCCTTCGGCGGTGAAGTAAAAGATGATCTTGTTCCGGTCGAACGTGTATTCCACGTCCACCAGCTTCATCTTGAGCTGGTGATCCTTGATTTTCTGCAATCCGATCGCGAAGGCGTTCTTCGCCGCATTCCGATTCTCCTCGACTGCACGGGCATCTGTCTCGCCCGCTATCCGGATTACCTTCTTTAGCGGAAGAACCACGTCGGACTCGCCAACCGTCTTCGGACCGATGACGACCGTTCCGTATTCGACGCCGCGCGCCGTCTCGACGATGACATGCTGATCTTTGGAAACCGGATGCTCGGCGGGGTCGAAATAATAGACTTTGCCCGCTTTTTTAAAGCGGACCCCGACAACATCGTACAACGCTACCCCTCCCGCGAGTTAACCAGAAATTGCTCCAGCGCCAACTGCGGCTGCACGTGGGCTTTGACGCGGCGAACCGCCGTCAGCGCCAATTCCATCGCCCGAACCCAGCCGTCCAAGCTGCGGCTCCAGGCGTTCTTCGCGATCCACTCCGCTTGATCGGGGAATACCAGCCGATTCTCCCGACCGGTCATTACGTAAATCATATCTCTATACCACAAGGCAAGCATTTGCAACAAGATGTCGATATGTTCCGCGAGATCCGTCTTAAAAACCTGCTTCTGCGCGGTCAGCAGAACGCCAGGGAACCGGGACGGCATCTCCTTGCCTAATTGTATCACTACGTTTCGAGTTTCTGCAAACCAATTCTCTTGCGCGAGCGCCCGGGCGGCTTCCAGTCCGGAAGCCAGATGAACCGCCGCCCGGGCAGCCAGAGGATCGGCCCCTTCCGCTGTCAACGCCTGTTCCAGCTCCTGCGGATCGCTGGGGACGAACGGTACAAGCTGCGTGCGGGACAGAATCGTCGGCAGCATCGTCTGCGCGCTCGGCGCGATCAGAATGGCGACGACCGGCGAAGGCGGCTCCTCCAAAAATTTAAGCAGGCTGTTGGCCGCCTGCACGGTCATCGTCTCCGCCCCTTCGATCACGTACACCTTGCGTCCCGCTCCCGCGCTGCGGTAAGAGAGCTCCCGCTGCAGCTCGCGGACCTGCTCGATCTTCACGCTAGCGCCGTCCGGCGCGATCAGATGCAGGTCCGGATGGTTGCCGTGCAGCACCTTGCGGCACGCCAGACATTCTCCGCATGCGTCCTCGCCGCGCTTCTCGCACAGCAGCGTCTGCGCGAACGCCGACGCCATGGCGCGCCGGCCGCTTCCGGACGGACCCGCGAACAAGTATGCGTGCGCCACCCGGTCGGAGCGGAGCGCATTCTGCAGCAGGGCGCGGGCGCGCGGCTGGCCGGGAACGTCGCGCATCGCCATCTTCGCCAGCCCCTCCTCTCGTTGTCTAAACCGTTAAAAAAGCAGATTGATCAGCAATCCGCGGATTTCGCCCACTTTCTCGAGCAGCTCCAATCGGCCTTCCTCGCTCAGAAGCAGCTCTTCGCCCATCGCCAGGAGCATCGAGTCCACTTCTTCCAGAATCTTATACCGCTTGCCCCGGCCGCGCTTGTCCCAGCCTCTCGTCTCCTTCAGCTTCACGCCCCGGCGAACGGTATCCTCCAGGAATCCCTTCACCATATTCCGGTAAAGCATCAGCTCGCGAATCGTCATCGAGCGCAGCAGACGCTCGCCCTGCATGCTGATGTCCTGCAGCTTGCGCTGCAAATCTTCCAGGGAACGCTCTTCCTCCTGGAATTGCATGTAGTCGCCGAACGTCTGCGATTGCGTCTGACGGGCGGGAGTATCGTTGCGCTGAACGGTCTTGCTCAGCGGATAATATCCGGGCTGGATCTTCACTTTATCACCGCAGCTTCATTAGAAATGTTCGAACCGCTCGACCGGCACGACGAACACCGCGGCGCCGCCGACCTGAACTTCGACCGGGAACGGAATATACGAGTCCGCCGCGCCGCTAACCGGGGAGACCGGCGTGACCAACTGATCGCGCACTTTGCAGTTGGCGCGAATGACGTCGAGCACTTGCTGGATCCGTTCGTCCTCGACACCGATCAGGAACGTCGTATTGCCGGCGCGGAGGAACCCGCCCGTACTGGCCAGCTTCGTGGCGCGGAAGCCTTCCTTGATCAGCGCGTTCGACAGCCGGTTGCTGTCTTTATCCTGAATGACGGCAATCAACAGTTTCATCTGCCAATCCCCCTTCGGTTTTTCGTAATTTTTCCTACCTATTTAATAGATTAGACGTCCATCCGTCAAAATCCTCTTTTGGCCCGCCGCGCAATTGTCACAACTTGGCCCGAACGGCCGTCCATGCCTCTCCGGCGACTTCGTCGGCCGAACGGTTCGCGTCCAGCATCACGATTCGCCGCGGATAACGCTGCGCGATCAGCCGATAGCCTTCCCGCACGAGCCGATGAAACGCCAGCCCTTCCAGGTCGAGCCGATTGATCTCCCGGGTTCCGCTGGCCCGAATCCGGGAAAGTCCGGCCTCCGGATCCAGATCCAGGCAAAGCGTCAGATCGGGCTCGCAACCGTCCGTCGCGAACCGGTTGATCTCGTCGATCTCGTCGATGCCGAGCCCTCTTGCGTAGCCCTGATAGACGAGGCTGCTGTCGACGAACCGGTCGCACAGCACGATGGCTCCTCTCGTCAGCGCCGGGATGACCTTCTCCGTCAGATGCTGCCGTCGTGCCGCCGCGTAGAGCAGAGCCTCGGTTCGGGCGTCCATGGCCGTATTTTCCTTGCGCAGAATGACGTCCCGAATCGCTTCCGCGATCGGAATGCCGCCGGGCTCCCGCGTTGTCACGACCTCGCGTCCCGTCTCTTCCAACTGCTCCCGAAGCGATGCGATCAACGTCGTCTTGCCCGCGCCCTCTCCGCCTTCGATCGTGATGAATAAACCTTTGGACACCCGCATGGCTCCTCCCTACCCATTACCCCTTGCGTATCTCAACCAATCGGATCAATCCGTAGCAAGCGCCGACGAAGGCGCTTACTACCATCATATCAAAGCACACGTTAAACATAAACAGATGCTTCGCGAGGTCGGCCTCCCCGTCGCCGATCAGGGGGACGACATAAGCGAATGCGCCCGCAGCGGCGACGACCGCCAGCGTCTCCATGGCCAGCCGAACCCGCCGGGATCGGGTCAGCAGCCAGCATGCGGCCACGGCGGCGAGATATAGCGCATAGCAGCCGGCGAACCATCCGAGCGTATGCGGCATGTATCGATGCTTCCACTCGCTCCATGCGCTGAACCGGTAGCTGATCGCCCCCGCCCTTTTACCCGTCGATTTCTCGAAATTTCCCAGGTAATAGGGCCTTATCGAAGCGCCGGCTTTCGCCGCCTTCTTCATCTTATCCACCAACCGCCCAGGATGCTCCACATAAAATAACGCCACTTCCTTATGGCCGAGCCGTTCCAGCACTTCGCGCCGCAGCGTCGGGTCTCTCTGGGGGATGACCGTATCTTTCTGAAAATAATTCGTGCCCGCCAACGGAGCGTATTTCTCGGGAATGCCGAGCTCCTTCATGTCCCCCTCTATGTCGGGCGAATCCTTCAGCACGCCGTAAAAAACCGACTGGTACAGATTCGTATGCACCAGACGATCCGGAGCGGCCGCGACCATTCCGATGGTCCCGGCGAACAGAATGCAGGCGGACGCCGCCGCTTGGCGCCGCCATCTCCGGTCCGGCCGCAGCGACGAGAGCCGCCAGGCCAGCAGAGCAAAGACGATTCCGAGCGGCGCATACTGAATCTTGGCGGTGGCGACGGCGAACGAGGCGCCGACGAACAGCGCCAGAAGGCCGCCCGAAGGCTTGTCCGAGAGCGCCAACGACAGCGCTGCCGCCACCGTGAGCAGCATGGCTGCCAGCGCGTACGGCTCTCCGAAGAAGGAATGGAAGTACGCGACATAGCCGCTGTCTCCGAATACGAAGATCAGCGCCGCCGCGGTCAGCGTCGCCATTGCCGCCGTCGCGCGGCGGGTCGAGGCAGCCGGCGCGTATCGCACGAACAGCGCCAGCGCGATCAGGAACAGCGCCGCGTAGCAGGCGCCGAGGAAGCGAATATCGTAGGCGTTCGGGTGGAACAGCCGGGATATCCATCCGGAAATGGCGACAAGCAGCACGTGAGTCGAGACGTATCCTCCTGTCTTGTAGCCGCCATAAGCATAGAGAGTGTGGGTATAAGCGAAGTAGCGGTCCTTGTACGGCTCGCCCAAATGCAGCGGGGCGATCCCCGAGACGCCCATCACGCGGGCGAAATCCCCGTTATCGGCCACTCCGATGACCGGAGGAACCATCAATCGCAGCAGGATAAGCCCTGCCGCCGCCGCAAGGGCGATGACCACCACCCGCCGACGAATGTCGCGGCGAGGCTGCACGGTTGTTACCTCCTGTAGACTAAGATTCGATCCATACTTGCAAATGACGCAGAGACGCGTCCGCCGCCCCTTGAATTCGCGCTCCTCTCCTCTGCCACTGCCGCAGCCGTTCTACCGCGGCGCGTTCGATCCGCTCGCCGGGGAACAGCTCCGGAACGCCCGGCGGGTAAGGGATAACCCACTCTCCCGATATTCTTCCTTCCGCGTCTTCCAGCCGAACGGTCTCCGTCCTTTCGGCTCCCCGTCGGAAAGCGACCGGTTCGGGAATGGGTCTCTGCTCCGGCTCGCTCTCCCGCTGCCAGCCGTTCTCCCGTTTGCCTGCTTCTCCCGCCTCCGCCAGCGGGGCGATTGCCCGCAGTGCATCGACCAAACGTTCCCCGTCCGACGGCTCTGTTCCGGTACCAAGTGCCAGCACCACGAACCGGTCGTCCGCCATTTCCGCCAGACACCCCTGCTTTTCCAGCTCATCCCGGAGCCGGAATCCGTCCAGCGTTCCCGTCTCGTCATACAAGACCAGCTTCAACGGGTCCATTGTGAGGCCCCAAGCTCCCTCCGGCGCCAGGCTCAGAGCGGCAAAGGGAAGCGGAGCGATCCCTTCCCGGATTCGGGAAGAGGCCAGCAGCGCCTGTTCGAAGCATTCGGCTTTGCGCGTATGAAGCTCCCTGCGGGCCAGATCCAGGGAAGCCATGATCGGATAAGACGGGCTTGAGCTCTGGAGCATCCGAAGCTGGCTCCGCACCGACTCGCGGTCCAAACGTTCCCCCTGCATGTGCAGCATGGCCCCCATCGTCATCGCCGACAGCATTTTATGGGCCGATTGAACGACCGCGTCCGCTCCGAACCGAAGCGCGCTCCGAGGAAATGCCGGATGCTGTCCGAAATGCGCGCCGTGCGCCTCATCAACCAGCACCGGTATGTCTCGCTCGTGCGCCGATTGCACCATTTTCGACAGATCGGCGGCGAGGCCGTAGTAGTTCGGATTGCTTAGGAGCAGCGACTTCGCTTCGGGATACCGATGCAGCGCCTCCCGTACCGTCCGTTCGGAGGGCGCGACGGCGAGGCCCGAGCCCGGCTCCGTCTCGGGCGGCAAAAATACCGCTCTCGCTCCGGCCAGCATCAATCCGTGAATGATCGACTTATGTACGTTCCGCTGCACCAGAAGCAGTTCCCCCGGACGACAAACCGCCAGGATCATCGCCAGATTGCCCGCTGTGCTGCCGCCGACCAAGAAGCGCGTCTCCTCCGCTCCGAAGCAATCCGCCGCGAGCTTCTGCGCCTCGGCGATGACGCCCTCCGGATGGTGCAGATCGTCCGTATCCGACAGCTCGGTTACATCAATTTCCAGAAACCGCGCATATCGTTCCTCCGCCGCTTGCAAGGTCCAGGCCGCTTTTCCCTTATGGCCGGGGACATGGAAGGAATCCGGCTTCCGGCCGGCATGGCGAATCAGCGCTTCAAACAAAGGGGCTCGGTCGGCGTTCAACGTCATGATGGAATGCTCCTTAACCTTATCATGGCTTTCTGATGGCTTATTATACCAAATTTTGCTTCTGAAAAGAGAAGCGGCGCTTCGGTTCGGACTCTAGGTTCCATTACAAAAAACCGCCCGTTCTCCCGTTTGGGGAGGACGGACGGTTCAAAAGGAGGAGGGGGGTTGCCCACGGTTAAGCGATTCAAGCATGAAATCGAACCCAGATTTGACGAAGCTGACGAATAAAGAAAGGATACCGTTCATCTTCCACTTTCGTATGAACCATCTCGGACTCGCAGGCCTCGCATATAAACTCGCTGACGATATGAATGCCAGTTTCCTTCGGTTGGCCGCAGATGATGCAGGTTCTCGTTTCTTCCTGATCCAATGCCATCCCTGCTTTCTATACCCTTTTGCCTTTAGTATGCATCATACTCTATGAAAATATACCCGTTTGATAGCCAAAACATCAAATTCTTTGCGAATTACGCCGATAGTAATGTTCAGAACCCGTGTTATAAGGAGTATTCGCGCATGCCGGAAAGTTCAACCGAACGCGAACCGATTATCTATCACTATAAACTGATTCGCAAGATCGGCCTTCGTCCGGAATCCAAATACAGCGCCGTCGCTACGGCTGTAATGGGCGTTGCCGTCGTCGGTATCTTCTATGGACTGTTCGGCCTCCTCTATGCGGTAGCCGGTCTGCTCCTCATGCTCGCCGTGCATGCCGTCGTACTGAAAATCACGCTGAGGCGCGTCGACCGCCCCTCCGAGCGAAGATGGGCGTTCCGGTACGACCTTCCCTGGATCGGTCCGCTGCCCGTGATGGATACGAACCTGTCGCTGTTCCGCCGCCTTCATTTCCATCTGTTCCTTGTCGGCTGCTGCGTCGCCTGCCTGTTCTATCCCTGGGCTCCGTCCTCGCTGGTCGTTTCCCTATTCTATTGGCATTTCTGGCTTTTGGCTCCACGCCTTTCCCTGCTGAGGCGCATGAGGCGCGACAAAGGGGACGGCGTCATTCGGTTGGAAGCGACGGAAGTTTCGTACTATCACCGGTAGCTTTATACGCATGGATCGGCATCCCGAGCGGGATGCTTTTGTTTTCTCCAAAAACGGAACTTTCCCGTTCTTCGATTGTCTATTAGGCGTGAGGTGAAACCGTTGGAGGATACATTCCTGAGCGCGGCTGCGGCGCTTGACGATTCTCAACTCGAGCAGCTGATCCACGCTTACTGGAACGATGTCTGGAACTATGCTTATGTTCTGACTCGGGACCGCGAAGCATCCGAGGATTTGGCGCAGGAGACGTTCATTCGCGCCTTCCGGTCGCTCTCCACGTTCCGGGGGCAGTCTTCTTACCGTACTTGGCTTCTTCGCATCGTCCGCCATCTCGTGATCAACCATAATCGCCGCTCCGGGCTGCTCCGGCTTCTCATTCAAGGCGGTCGCATTCCGCTTGGCGGAAATCCGCTTTCGGCGGAAGCCGAATTTTGGCGCGTTCAGGAGATCGACGATATCTGGCGTCAGGTGCTTCAGTTGCCGGGCAAACTGCGGGAAGCGCTGCTGCTGAGCGCGAAGTACGGCATGTCCATGGCAGAGATCGCCGAGTTTCTCGGCATTCCCGAAGGAACGGTCAAATCCCGATTGAACCGCGCCAGACAGCGCATGACGGAGTGGTTGAAAGGAGAGGGAGAATGAACTCGACCGAACGGCCCGATTGGTACGACAGGTTGGGAACGGGACCGGCCAAGCGGCTATCCCCAAGCCCTTTGCAAGTTCGAAGCATGATCGCTCGTTCCAAAAGTCCGGCCGGCCGCCGTCGCCGGGTTTGGTTCGCACTCGGCGGAGTTGCCGTCGGACTTCTGATCGTCCTGGCCGGCACGAATTACGCCTGGGAACAAGTTCGGCAGCGCAACATTTCCCAAGCTGCAGTAGCCGGAAGCTCCGAACGGATGGACCTGCAGCGCGCGATCGAGAAATTTCGCGATCTGCCCGAAGGGCAAATGCAAATTCAGGACGTCGAGCCATGGAAAGACGGCGTCCTTGTGTTCTATCAGCGCTATTTCAAAGAGCTAGAATACGATATGTCAGTCGATTACATGCGCCTTACCTGGCGAGGGTGGATATGGATCGACGGAGGCGGAATGGGCGGATCGTACTCGGAAAAGCTGGACCCGTGGCACGATTCGCTGCACTATGAGTATTTGCGCAACGCCGACGAGTATCTCCATACGAAGACTCCGTTTCCAATGCTCTATGGCGCTTTAACCGGCGCCGCCAAAAGCGTCCGCATCGAACGAAGCGACGGATTCGCGGTGAACGCAACGGTTTTTCCTTCCGTGAATCAACTTGGCTGGTTCGCGTTCGTACCCGTCGACGATCAAGGTCCTTACCGGCTTACGGCCTACGACGCCGACGGAACATTAATCGCATCCGGCGAATTGGACCCGAACGAATACAAACCTCCCTATAACCAAACCGGTGCCTTAGCTGAGAAGCCCTCTTGAGGGGGCTTCTCCATACCTCATAAAGCAACGACAAAAAGAGGAGATCCGCTAAAGATCTCCTCTTTCCTGTTCGCCGGCCCGGCGGCGTTCGACTCTCACGGGACTCGGCCCGCGTCGGTCCAACTTTGTTAAGCTTGGTTTTCTTAAGGGCTTTCCCGTTTCCCTCAAGCAACGACAAAAAGAGGAGATCCGCTAAAGATCTCCTCTTTCCTGTTTGCCGGCCCGGCGGCGTTCGACTCTCACGGGACTCGGCCCGCGTCGGTCCAACTTTGTTAAGCTTGGTTTTCTTAGGGCTTTCCCGTTTCCCTCAAGCAACGACAAAAAGAGGAGATCCGCTAAAGATCTCCTCTTTCCTGTTTGCCGGCCCGGCGGCGTCCTACTCTCCCAGGACCCTGCGGTCCAAGTACCATCGGCGCTGGAGGGCTTAACGGTCGTGTTCGGGATGGGTACGCGTGGAACCCCTCCGCCATCACTACCGGACCGGTTTTCTTTCTCAAAGCTTGCGCCTTGATAACCGGATACGAAACGTCAGCGATTGTATTCATCCGTGCCTTGATTGGAT
>NZ_JACJVO010000027.1 GCF_014212055.1 Cohnella zeiphila
TGGTCAGCCCTTCACTCTAGCACAAAATTCCTTACTCGCCTCAGAGTGACGATTCGCTTACATTTTCTTATCGGTGAAGTAATAAACTAAAGCCGCCATTGGCAGCGCCGCTCCAATCCAAGAGGTGAAATCCCAACCGCCGTAAGCATAAGACCAACTGGCCAAGAGGGAACCTATGGCTCCGCCGACAAAGAATATGGACATGAATAATCCATTTAACCTGCCTCTTGCTTCGCTTCCCAAGGAATAAATGGCGCGTTGCCCCAGAACTAGATTTCCCGATACGGCCATATCCAGCATAATCGCGGCTAACACGAGCAGGACGAGATCCGTTGTCGAATTACTTTGAAAAAGATAGGTCAACATAAAGGATATTGCGGCAATCGCCATTGCCAACCCGGTCAGCAGTCGGGTCCAGCCTTTATCCGCCAGTCTTCCGGCGATCGGCGCCGCGACGGCACCCCCCACGCCAGCTAAGGCGAACAACGCGATGCCCTGCTGGGACATTCCGAAGCGATCGGTCAATTGCATGGGGATGGCTGTCCAGAAGAGGCTGAAGGCTCCGAACAAGCAAGCCTGATAGAACGCCCGGCGACGCAAGATGGGAGTATCCTTGAACAGCTTTGCTAAGGAGACGATCAACTCGCGGTAGCTTGTTGAAGAAGCCGGCCTACGCTGCGGAAGAAGCCACACCAACAGAATCGCTAAGACGGCAATCAGGATGGCCGATATCACGAAGACGACTCGCCAAATCCATACGCTGGCGATAAAGCTGGCCAACGGCCGGGCGAACATGATGCCTAGCAGTAGCCCGCTCATGACGTTCCCGACCACTCGCCCGCGCTGCTCCTCGGAAGCCAAATAGGTGGCAAAGGGCACCAGGATTTGGGCGACAACGGAACCTAGCCCGATCAGCAGAGAAGCCGCCAGAAATACCGGCGCATTGGGGGCGAAAGCGGCTGCCAGCAAGGCCACGAACAAGACAGCTAGCGATATGGTCGCAAGACGCCGGTTCTCGATCAGGTCGCTGATGGGAACCACGAACAATAGCCCCACGACATAACCGATTTGCGTGATCGTGACGATAATACCGGCCGCCGCGGAAGACAGACCCGTGGAAACGCTGATCTGCCCTACCAAGGTTTGAGCGTAATATAAATTGGCCACGATAAAACCGCATGCGGCTGCTAGCAAAAAGATCATCCCACTTGAAATCCGTTTTTCCTCTCTAACCTGTCCCGTTTGCATCAGAATCCTCCTCCATTGGTATTGAAAATAAATAATGAACGTTTAGTTCACTAATCACTGTGACAATAATATATACTGAACGTACAGTATTGTAAATAGGTGATTTTACTTTTAAATTTTTGTATAATGAACGTATTGTATTTATTTCGGATGCGCGTTCCATCGCGCGAAGGGGAGTTATACAGGTGAGCGCCAAAAGGGGACGTCCACGCAATGTCGAGACGGAGAAGGCAATCCTAGCCGCATCCTACGATCTTTTGTTGAAGAACGGATTCGGAGCCGTAACGGTAGAGAAGATCGCGGAGCGCGCTGGCGTCAGCAAGGCCACGATCTATAAATGGTGGCCGAATAAGGCGGCCGTCGTGATGGACGGATTCCTCTCGGCCGCTTCTGACAGACTTCCCGTCCCCGACACAGGCTTCGTCCTTCAAGATATCCTCGACCATGTCAAAAACGTGACCCGGTTCATGACAAGTCCGGAAGGCCAAATCATCAAGGAACTGATCGGCGAAGGGCAGTTCGACTCCGGCCTTGCGGAGGCTTATCAGACCCGATATATCCAACCTCGGCGGCTGGAGGCGAGACAACTGCTGGAAAGGGGAGTTCGACACAGAGAATTGAAGGAAGATCTGGATATCGAACTGAGTATTGACCTCCTGTACGGTCCCATCTTCTATCGACTGCTGGTTTTGGGCGATCCGATGGATGACGTTTATGTGGAAAAACTGGTCAGCTACTCGTTTGCGGGATTACGTCGTACGAAATGACTAGCGGCAGTCTAGGAACATTTCAAACGGAAGACCAATAACTGATTGCGCTAACGGGATACGTTAACACAACATACGAGGCTGCCGACAACATCGGCAGCCTTTTCAATTGCAGATTTGATAAAGGAACTAGCACATTGTTATGCCGGTTCCGTTGGATCTTATACGCTGGGTAAGAATAAAAGAACTTGCTTTAATGTTAAACTGTCAGAATGATAACTCCCCAATATGTTGCAAGCTTCCCCGTTCGGCTCTTCCGTTGTACAATGAGGCTTGGCGTTTATTAGGAAGAAACGGCAGACCGTACGCTTCGAAGTAATGGGGTTGAACGAACCGCATGGACATTTTTTTGCATGTTTTATGGAACAACGTATTGCCTTTATCCCTCTTGATCTGCATAGGAATCGTGATGCAGCGGATTTTTCGTTTAGATATCCGGACGCTATCCAAGATGAATTTTTATTTGTTCTCGCCGGCGCTGATGTTCGATCTTCTCTATACGACATCGATCTCCGGCAAGCTGTTCGGGAGCGTGCTTCTATTCTTCGTCCTGTTCATGGTCGCGCAGTATACGTTGGTTGAGATCGTTGGAAGACTTCGCGGTACCGACGGAGCCAGGAGGGCTGCAATGCGCAATGCTGTCCTGTTCTACAATAGCGCCAATTACGGCATTCCGATCAATCAGCTTGCTTTCTCGAACAACGTTTACACGCAGTCGATCCAAATTATCATCATGATGATGCAATCGCTTATCCCTAACACGTACGGCATTTACAGCGTCAACGCTCACAAGTCGAATTGGCGGCAAATTCGCAAAGTGATCCTGTCGATGCCGATCATTTACGTCATCCCGCTGGCGCTGATCCTGCATGGGTTCGAGACGCCGCTTCCAGGCTTCATCGAGACTTCCGTCGGATACTTGTCGAATGCATTCATCGGCACGGCGCTGTTCACGTTGGGGGTTCAACTGGGCAGTATGAGCAGCGGCTTCAATATGAAAATAGCGGTCGATGTCGGAATCGCGACGACACTGCGTCTGGCGGTCGGACCTCTGCTTGCATGGGGGGCTATATTCGTCCTGCGGCTCTTCATGGACATAGACGATCTGACGGCAGCGGCACTGATCGTCTCGTCGGCCGTCCCGACCTCGCTGTCCAGCGTACTGCTCGCGGTCGAGTTTGACTCCGAACCGGATTTCGCTTCGCAGACGGTCTTGGCGACGACCGCAGCTAGCCTGATCACCGTGACGACGGTCATCTATTTACTGCCCATTTGAAATTTGCCTGATCTACACTGCAGGTGCCGTCCCGTTAGTTGAATAGTACAACGGCATTCAAGGGCATTTTTGAATTGCTTCGTATTATTTTGATAGTCGTACTTCTTGGAGGGTTTTTGGAATATTTAGTTAGAGTAATCTACTCTGAAATTGGTATAAACATTGATAAATATAACTGGATAGCAATGCTTGGTATTTTCATTTGTACAAAGGAAAAGGAAGGGACAAGCTTTCAAAAGTAGCAACCCAACTCTTTCTTTTAATCTCTATATTGTTAATAATAGGTACGCTTGCAAAAGGTAAATGAGCAAGGGAGGTACTGCTGTGGAAAATAACTATACACCTATGGCATTTCGGTTGAAAACTGAACGACTCGAACTGAATATGTGGGAGGAATCCGATGCAGACTGGCTGAGGAAGCTTATTCATGAGCGTGGAGTGGACATGCCCACACTCGACGCCACTCGAAGCCTAATCATCGATATGCGCAAGAAAGCATTCGAAAATGGGATTTCCCTGCTCACTATTCGCCGCCGTGACGAGGGCGATTTCATCGGATACTGTGGCCTTATTATCGGTCGTACTACACTTGAAGAGCCTGAGATCGCATACGAACTGTTCCGCAGTGCTCACGGTAAAGGCTATGCGACTGAAGCGGCATCTGTGGTCTTGGATGCCGCGATAGCCACCAAGCGCAGTCGGCTCTGGTCGACTGTGGGTGCATGGAATGTTGCATCCTTCCGAGTTCTCGAAAAACTAGGCTTTGAGCGGCACCATAGTACGTGGAATGAGAGCGGCGAGATTGTTTGGAACAAGCGTGAACTTTAGAGAGATGGACAATCTAGGGCTTTTCTGTAAAAAAGACGGCTATTCGGAATTTGTGGTGGAATAGCCATCGTTGACATAATATTATAAAATAGGATTATATGGTTATAATACCATTTTTTGTATTTAAAAGTATTGATATGTTAATTCCTCTTCTCTTAGTGTCAAAAGGTAGGTGTAGTTATTTACGAATAATAAAGATTTAGACTGAAATAATAATGTTGTAGACTGAAAAGACCCACTATCTCCTATTGGTATGAAGCCCCTATATGATCGTGATGAAATTGATTGACCTTTTGAGAGATATTCTTGGGAGTAATCCCGGAAAATTGTTTGATATCACGAATAAAATGCGATTGATCATGGAAGTTGAGGGCATAAGCAACATCGCTTAACCGCTCATATTCCCCGGTATCCATCAACCTTATCGCTTCATTAAACCGTTTCACCCGAATATAAAATTGTGGCGTAACACCGACTGTTTGCACAAATCTTTTTTCATACTGGCGTTCCGATATATGCAAATGTCTAAGCAAATCTTTTACGGTGATCGCTTTAATATTCTCATGGATGAAACTCAAGCTTTCCTCTACCAAAAGATCCCGAGGCCGGGCATGTCGGAGCTTTGCCAATAAAAAGGTAGAAAGGAGCTCGACACATTCCTGACCGCTCTTGGCATCATTAACCAATTGTGCGTTAAGTTCTTCCCCTGAGAAGTCGGGATACCATCTATTCGCATTGGTCAGAATGGATGCATCCATACCGAACAGCGTTTTAAGAGCGTGAGGCTTCAGAACGGCTTGTACCGAAAGGTACGACCCGCTTTTAAAATTCATAACAGCAAGCTCTGTAATCTGCCCATGAAGAAATAAAGTCGGCAGATGAACGATGCGTCCGGAGTTGGTGACGATGCATTTAATGGCCGAATCCCCGTTATGATGCTGAAATACGAGACCAGGCAAGCCATTCGGACATACTTTTATAGCCGTTCCTTCCGAACCTGCGTATTCGGCTATTCGAAAATGCTCGACATCGCCCTTTAGATCTTCCAACGGGGGAACATAGCTAAATGTAATCGATCTCACGAAGCCCATTTCTCCTTTCTTTTTTCATTACATGTATTACTACGCTGCAACACAAAAACCCTTCATCCGCTTCGTGCAGTACGTCGTGTGCATTGGTTCCCACGTTGCTTTGGAGATGAGAGCGGAGAATGACGGATTTGTACAATTATACGGATGATTCTCGTGGTATTCTGACAAAGTAACTTAAATGGCGCATCCATTGAGAGGAGCTGGAGAAATGAGCAAGGTAGTAGTGATCGAGCACCTGACGCTCGACGGTGTGATGCAGGGGCCTGCGCGGCCCGACGAGGACACCCGGAACGGTTTCGAGTACGGCGGCTGGGGGGCGGAGGCCGGCAATGATCCCGTGATGTTGAAGGTGCTGGGCGCGAGTATGGGCAGCTCGTGGTCCCTGTTGGTCGGTCGTACCACCTATGAGGACTTCTTTAAGATCTGGCCCAACCAGCCTAAGCCTAACCCCTTTACCGAAGCGCTTAACAACGTGGAGAAGTTCGTGGCTTCCACCACCTTGTCAGAACCGCTGCCTTGGAGGAATTCCACACTGCTGAAGGGCGATGCCGCCGACGCGGTCGCCAAGCTCAAAAAGGAGCTTGATAAAAACCTAGTGGTATTCGGCAGCGGCGTGCTGGTGCAATCGCTGATGAAGCGTAACCTGATCGACGAGTACGTCCTGCAGATCCACCCGCTGGTGCTCGGCAAAGGACGCCGCCTGTTCCTTGATGGCAGCCCGATTACGCACCTCAGACTTGTCGACTCGGTAACCACGGGAACCGGTGTCATGATTGCGACATATCGACCGTCTACTTGCTGACGAAGTCTATTTAACGAGATCAACCTTAGCGGTAGAATTGTAACGCCGTGCTGACCGCCTATCGGCTCCCCTGCGCGTGGACTGAACCCCAGTGTTCGTTTATAAAAAGCAAGGTTTTTTGTAAGATGGAACAGAGAGAATAATCACTAGAGGTAGGGACTTAATTCAGGTTAGATATATAAAGGTATTGAAGGAAACCTGTTAATCGTTAAGCTAATGATACGATAGTTGAATGGCAGTCTACAATTTTATTATTCGGATTTAACTTATGAAACAGTTCAATACTGCATCGAGTCTAACACATTTTATAAATTATCTTGTCCATTAATCGTTGCTGGATATTCTTCCTAATCGCAATAAGGAAACGGTTGTAGGCTTTCTCTCATGCCTTCCAAACAGAGGACGAATACAATACGTCACAATGGATATGTGGCAGCCATATAAGGACGCTGTGAGGGCTGTACTGCCCAAGGCTACTATCATCGTCGATAAGTTTCACGTTGTACGTATGGCGAATCAAGCGTTAGAAACCATCCGCAAACAGCTTAGAGAGGGCTTATCACCGAAGGAAAGGCGTGGGCTTATGCACGATCGCTTTATCCTTCTAAAACGTCACAAAGAGCTCACAGAGATGGACAAGATAAAGCTTGCACTATGGACGAAGAATCACCCCTCTCTCGGCATTGCTTACGAATTGAAAGAATCGTTCTTTGCTTTGTGGGATAGCGACAGCGGACAAAAAGCATACCTCAAATATCACGATTGGAAAGCCAAGATACCAAAGGAACTACAATCAGCTTTTGAGCCTCTTACAAAGGCTATGGAGAACTGGGAAGCTGAAATATTCGCCTACTTCGACCACCGCATTACAAACGCCTATACGGAGTCTCTGAATAGTCTTATACGTGTCATTAACCGTTTGGGTAGGGGCTATTCATTCGAAGCCCTACGAGCCAAAATACTCTTTACAGAGGGGCTTGCAAAACAACGGAAGCCTAAGTATCAGCGGCGGATCGATGACTACGTACTGGAAGAAAACTTCACGATGTTCAAAATGCCGCCCGTTATTCGTGAACCAGAAGAAACAACCCTGCTTGGAATCGATCTTTCCACCTTGATTGAGAAATTGGAGAAGGGCGAATTATAAGCCCTTTTCCACTATTAAATCCGAATACCCAAAAAGACTAATCGTACAAAGGGCCATCTCGGCCCTCCCCGTTGAAAACAAAAACAATATCTCGCCTTCCCGGAACGATTTACCCGGGAAAATGTCCTAGCTCCGCGCCTTGAGCAATCGCCAAAGCAATGGCCAGAATCATCAGCACAACGGCGGGCGCCGTTTTCGAGCCCGAATCCCCGACCCTGATGTGAGCCGCTGTCGCGCACAGCATTATGAACGCGAACCAGATCCCCGCCCAAGCCGCCCAGCTTGGCTCCCAGAAGCCGACGACGAGGGCGGCCACGCCGATATACTGCGTCAGCCCGGTAAAGACGCGAAACCATTGCGGCAGCCTCAGACGCTGAAAGCTTTCCACCTGAAATTTGAGTCCAAATACCTTCGTCGACCCCGACATCAGAAACGCCGCGACTAGCAAAATATCCAAAACCAAAGCCAAGATATGAATCACCCATCGCTCCTTCGCCTTAAATACAACGGATACAGGCAGATTATAGGGCGATTCCCCGACGGTTGCAAGAAGACGGGGACAGGGTACAAGAGCTCAGTGAGGCTGCCGCTGGATCGAGCGGCGGCCTCACTCCGCTAATGGGCAGATTAGTCCCTCTAACCCATTGAAAACGAACCCACGAATGGTAAAGTTTAGGCGAGTAAGGAATGAACAAATCCAAGATCGGGCGGTTTTATGATGTGGGGTGGTTGCCAAGTCGTGCTCGAAAGGTCGGATTAGACGCGTCTGAACAACAGGAGAGGAGAATGATGATGGTAAAACGATCTCTACGATTCATGGTCATCATCTGTTTGCTTTTTGGTCTTGTATCTGTATCCAACATAGCGGCTGCTGCGGAACTTCCGGTGCAACAGGTTGATGGAGGAAGATTTCATTCTATCGCTCTTCAAAGTGACGGTACCGTATGGACATGGGGCAATAATTGGGAAGGACAGCTTGGCGATGGAACGAAGGAAGGCCGTGTCACTCCCGTTCAGATCAAGAGCCTTACAGATGTGATCGAAGTAGCTGCAGGTAATTGGCATAGTTTGGCCCTCAAGAGCGATGGAACGGTCTGGGCGTGGGGGGACAATACCTATGGCCAACTCGGTGATGGGAGTACGATAGACCGGAATAAACCCGTACAAGTACAGGGTCTCGATTCGGTAGTCGCGATCGCTGCGGGCAGTGATCATAATTTGGCCCTCAAAAGCGATGGAACGGTCTGGGCGTGGGGAAGTAACGACGGGGCCCAGCTTGGCGACTGGACGAATATAGACCGTCATACCCCCGTTAAAGTGATCGAGACAGATTCGGTAGGCAGCAAACTCGATTCGGTAGTCGCGATCGCTGCGGGCAATCAACTTAGTTTGGCACTCAAAACGGACGGAACCGTCTGGGCATGGGGACGCAATGGTTCAGGCCAGATTGGCACTGGCAACTTATATGAATTGATGAGTCTTACTCAAGTACCTAATCTCAAATCGGTGAGTGCCGTCGCTGCCGGGTATGTTCAATGTCTGGCACTCAAGAACGACGGGACCGTCTGGGAATGGGGGGGAGAACAAGAATCAGAATCGGACGGATCATATGGATACGTAGCAGATCCGCCGTTTCAGGTGCATAGTCTCAATTCAGTAGCCGCCATCGCTACTGCAGCTGATCATAACGTAGCCCTCAAAGAAGACGGAACCGTCTGGGATTGGGGATATAACCAACAATTGGGCGACGAAAGCGCAGACCCTCCGGTTCAGGTGCAGGATCTCGGTTCGATAGTCTCCATCGCTACCGGAGATCGCCATAATCTTGCCCTCAAAAGCGATGGGACCCTATGGGCATGGGGAGATAATGAATATGGCCAGCTGGGTGACGGAACAACGTCAGAACGTGGTGTGCTTGTTGATGTGCCTGTTCAGGTTCATCTGAACCATACGGACTCTTTCCGTCTTTCCGATTCCAAATCTAATGAATACGGCGGGTCCCATAATGAGTATTCGTTATATTATGGGTACATTTCGTCCCCGGGACAAGAGCTTAGCGGATCTTGGAGTCCTCCTGAGGGCTCCCGCGGAACCGTTACGGTCTCCATGATTTCCCCAGTGGGATTAGATTACAACCTTAGTCTGGAAACGTTTGGCGGCGGTAATCGATCGCCGGCAGAAACAGGGGAATACCCGGACGGTACCGAGTTCAGCAAAGTGGAGGTACCTGAAGGTTATGCAGCCGAGTGGAAGGTGAAGGGACACTCGGATAACGATTATAGTCAGGATAAGAAAGTGTTCGTTTATGTGGCTATCCAATATGACAATCACTGAACATATGGCGAAGTTTACCCGCGGCCTTTTCAGTTTTCCAAGCGTTTGAGTTTTTGTAATCCCAACAAACATCATGAGGCCGCCGCGGAACGATTCGGCGGCTTCATTAAGCTAAAGGACATATTGTTACATCGGAAGCATTTTGCTATTCTTAGATTTTGGAATTCAAGTAAAGTAAGGACAGGGGGCGCCCTGTCCTTTTTTAATAGATGAGGATAACGCAAGATGAGTTTACGGTTCGATCAAGGTTTACAGATCAACTCTCAAGGTGCCCAGCATCTTGGCGAATTTCGGATCGTGATAGGATAAGAAAAGACTTTCCCGAGTATCGAGGGCGGAGATTTGTTCGATATCGTCCGCGCTCAACTCAAAATCGAAAATATCAAAGTTTTCGACGATCCGTTCTTTTCTCACCGATTTTGGAATTACGACGACTTCACGCTGAACAAGCCAGCGCAACACGACCTGAGCGACGGACTTGTTGTGTCTTTCTGCGATTGAGGCCAGCACCTCGTTGCCGAACATGTTGCCCCGTCCTTCAGCGAACGGTGCCCATGACTGGTGCTGCACTCCCTGTTCTTTCATAAAATTGGCACTTTCAATCTGCTGGTAGAACGGGTGCGTTTCGACCTGGTTGACGGCGGGCACGATTTCATTATGCACGATGAGGTCCATCAGACGGTCGGGCAGGAAGTTGCTTACACCGATCGCCCTGATCTTTCCTTCGCGGAACAGATCTTCCATCGCACGCCAAGCGCCGTAGTAATCGCCGAAAGGCTGGTGAATAAGGTACAGATCGAGATAGTCAAGTTGTAGCTTCTTCAAGGATTTGGCAAATGCCAGCTTGGCACTCTCGTAGCCGGCATCCTGAACCCAGAGCTTGGTCGTGATGAACAGCTCCTCACGCGGCACGCCGCTGCGCTTAATCGCGCGTCCGACCGCTTCCTCGTTCAGATAACCGGCGGCGGTGTCGATCAGGCGGTAACCGGCCATCAGTGCCTCATATACCGCATTCTCGCATTCTTCAGCATCGGGAACTTGGTAGACACCGAAGCCGATGATCGGCATTTTCACACCGTTGTTCAATGTTACGGTTTGCATTGTAATTCCTCCCATTGTTCAGCAAGCGGCGCGTATCACGGGAATCGGGCATCGCAGCGGGAATTCCCTTCACGGCTGATTTGCGTTAAAGTAAGCTTATTACCTTCGTGTTACACGAAGTCAAGCCTTGCTCAACCATTTATTTTCAAGGAGGATTACACATGCATACGGTTAAAGAAGCCGCCTTAATAACGGGACTCACCGAGCACGCCGTTCGCTTTTACACGGATAAAGGCCTAGTGCCGAGCGTACAGCGCAATCAAAACAACATTCGGATGTTCGACGAAGAATCGATCAACTGGCTGCATGGCGTTAAATGCCTCAAGCAATCCGGGATGCCGATCGAAGTCATTAAAATGTACGTCGATCTCTGTCTCGAAGGGGATTCAACCATTCCTCAACGCTGGGCACTCATGATGGAGCATAAAAAAGAAGCACTCGTTAAGCTCGAAGAAGCCAAACAGCACGTTGCCCATTTGGAACAAAAAACCGCCCTATATCAAGCCATTCTGGAGCACCGCTCTCCAGACACGACCAATCCCGCTAACTGGGACAAAATTCAGCATATGCATGCTGACGTATTTTACTCGCCTTCTGTTCGGAAGGCGTGAGAGATATTCGTGAGCACATCAACCCTTTGGAGAGATTCCTCGGTTTATAATCTTGATTGGCTTGTCAATGAACAAGATCAACATCAGTCTATATTGAACTAACGGAGACGAGAGCTTAATACAAACATCATGAGGCCGCCGCGGAACGATTCGGCGGTTTCATTAAGCTAAAGGGCAGGTTAGTTCGAACGCATTCCAAATAAAAAGCCTCTGACTCAGAGGCTTTTCCCATTTGCCTATTAATTTTGCATCATTCAGTCAGCTTGTCAGTGGCAATGCCGAGCAGCGACAAAACCTGCTTGGTCCCCTGGGGCATTCACATCACAACTAGACCGATGAATATTGCAATCGAATTTCGTCTAAATGAAATAAAAAACGAATGCAAATTTAGGAGGAACTCAATGATGAGAAAAATTATTGTGCTTGAACATGTATCCCTTGATGGCGTCATACAAGCCCCGGGCCGGCCAGACGAAGATATCAGCGACGGCTTTGCATATGGCGGATGGTCAGCGCCATATTCTAACGAGATCGTTGGAACGCTCTTGAGAAGGCAGATGAACATGCCGTTCGATCTGTTGTTAGGGCGCAAAACCTATGAAATTTGGGCACCGTATTGGCCGCAGCATGCGGACATATGGCCGGGGGCGAACAAGGCAATCAAGTACGTCGCCTCGAACACCATGACATCTGGCGAATGGCAGCCGTCCGTGTTTTTAAGTGGAGATATTGCGGGAAAAATCATTCAAATCAAGCAACAGCAGGGGCCAGATTTGCACGTTTGGGGAAGCGGCGATCTCATCCAGACGCTTATCAAGCATGATTTGGTAGATGTGTTCTGGCTGATGATATATCCTATAACATTGGGCAGTGGAAAGCGGTTGTTTGCTGATGGCACGATCCCGGCGGCATTCAAGGTGACGGAAAGCAAAGTCGCCCCGAATGGCGTTATTGTCGTGAATTACGAGCGTGCAGGCGCAATCACGACCGGAGTGTCAGGCAGCTAACATCAAAGAAGGGCCATCCAGTAAAGGGATAGCCCTAAAACTTGCCGTTACGGACAGCGCGGAGAACCGTATCACAAGGGGGCATGGGCCTTTCTATGCCGAAGGTGAGCCTTGAGGTCGGATGGCTTTCGCTTGCTCATAATATGCTCATGAGCTAGAACTTTCATTTAGAGAATGCGCTCCAGACCGCATCACCACGGGAGCGTTCCGAGTTTTGCGTGCGAGAACGTGCCTGTCGGACCGTCCGGCCCGAGCAGCGCAAGGCGTACCGCCTCTTGGGCGCCCTCCTCGACAGTCTCCAAGCCCTGATAGTTGTTGAGATTCGTCTTGGTGAAGCCCGGGGATGCGGCGTTGACCTTGATCCCGGTCGACTCCAGCTCGATCGCCATGGCAAGCGTCAAAGCGTTAAGTGCTGTTTTGGACGCAGGGTAGATGGGGCCGAAAGTCGAGCGCAAGGTAAAATTCGGGTCCGCGTTCATCGTCAAAGAGCCGACTCCGCTCGACACGTTGACGATTCGGGCTGCCGGCGCTTCGCGCAAGAGCGGCAGCATCGCCTGGTAAATAGCGAGGACGCCGAACACGTTGGTCTCCCATACCGCTCGCATTTCATCGAGGGACGCGTTGCTTGGGCGGGTCGACTTGAGGTACTCCTCCATGGATATGCCGGGCGACATGCCCGTATTCGAGATAGCCGCGTTGTTGACAAGCACGTCGAGACGGCCATGCTCCTTGCGGATGCGCTCCGCTGCGGCGGCGATCGAAGCCTGATCCGTCACGTCGAGTCGGAGCGCGCGCGCGTCCGGCCCAACCTCCTTGACCGCGGCTTCGCCGCGCTCGAGATCGCGCGACCCTACCAGCACAGTGAAGCCCCGTGCCGCGAGATCCTTTGCGATCTGCAGGCCGATTCCTTGATTGGCCCCGGTGACCAGGGCGACGGGTTTGTCCTTCATAGTAAATTCGCTCCTCTCACTCTCTTTCTTCTTCCACTCTCATGTTACGGTTGAAGCACTTGATCGGGAAGTTCAAATAAGTTAGCATGGTATAAACTATTGGTTCATGCCAAAAAAAGGAGGGCTTCGAATGAATGAACAATTGAACACGTTTATTCAGGTGGCGGAGTCGGGAAGCTTTTCCAAGGCAGCCGAAAAACTGTTTGTTTCTCCAACTGCTGTGATGAAACAGATGAATTTGTTGGAGAAACAGGTGGGAGTGCCTCTATTGATTCGCACGAACCATGGGATCGGGCTCACCGAAGCCGGAAAATCCTTTCAAAAGGATGCGGCATTCATGCTGCAGTACTTTCAAGAAGCCCTAGTCCTGTTGCGTCACGCCGCCAAGACTGACCAGCTTGTCATTCGCGTGGGGACCTCCATCCTTAATCCCTGCAAGGTATTGCTGGATCTGTGGAATGATATCTGCGGCGAATATCCGCAATATAAAATAAACATCATTCATTTTGAAGATGATGCTTATACGCTCCCGACAACTTATCGCACCATAGGCAAACATTTTGATATCATCGCAGGTCCAATCTTAACGGAAAACTGGAAGGATTATTTCCGCGTGCTTGAGTTGGGAAGTTACCGCTTTTGCTTCGCCGTACCTCGGAATCATCCGCTGGCTTCCAAAAAAACATTGTCCGTCAAAGACTTGCACGGAGAGAAGTTGGTTGTGGTAAACGGCGGAAAAAGTTCAGCAATTAATGAAATTCGTGACTTTTTATTAAGGAACCATCCCGAGATCAAAATCAAAGATATTTCTCGCCTTTATGATCTTGACGTATTCAACCGTTGCGAGGAAACTGGCGCTGTCCTCTTGACGTTGGAGGCATGGGCAGATGTTCATCCATCCTTGGCGACCCTTCCCTGCGATCTGGATTTCACGATCCCCTATGGTTTGATGTACCCCTTATACCCTTCCGTGGAAGTTCAAAAGTTTATAGAAATCGTAGACTCCAAGTATCAAGCTATTTGTGAATAATGAGAAGACGAATAGGGGGTTACTGCAGTGGCCTTTATGAAAGGAATAGAACTATGCAAAAGATTTCATTTCGAATTTGTCGAACCATTACTTTCAAACCACTTTCCAGACTTACGTTACTCGTCTTCGCTGATTGGTCCAGGAAGCGAAGTGCTTGGATATGATACCGAGATGTCAACGGATCACGATTGGGGTCCGCGTGTTGTTTTATTTCTTCAGGCAAACGATATGTACTTGGTAAATAGTATCAGTCAAGTTCTACAAACCAATCGCCCGCGAGAATTTTATGGGTATACAGTAGATTTGAATCAAACCATCATGACTACATTGGCACAGTTTCTTGAATCGAAACTCGCAACGGATTTCGAGAAAGGTCCTGAACTCCTAGATTGGCTTACATTCCCATCGCAGGTTTTGGCCGAGATAGTTGGCGGAGAGGTTTTCCGCGACGATGCGGGGCATCTTGCGGCGATACGCAAGCAGCTGCATTATTATCCGCATGATATATGGTTATATATAATGGCGTCGGTTTGGAATAGGATCGGACAAGAAGAGCATTTGGTGCTGCGCGCCGGGTACGTGGGGGATGAGCTTGGGTCGTCCATCATCGGATCAAGGATTGTCAAGGATATTATGGATCTTTGTTTTCTAATGGAACGCCAGTATGCGCCATACCCGAAATGGTTTGGAACGGCATTCA
This sequence comes from Cohnella zeiphila, assembly GCF_014212055.1. Classification (GTDB taxonomy): domain Bacteria; phylum Bacillota; class Bacilli; order Paenibacillales; family Paenibacillaceae; genus Cohnella; species Cohnella zeiphila. The sequence goes on from NZ_JACJVO010000027.1 coordinate 14,893, forward strand.
AGAAGTTAGATTGTGCGAATGAGTTGCTGCCGCTGCTGTCTAACGTTCAGTCTGCCTTAACATGGAGAGAGCGTGGAACCGCCTTATGCAAAGCCTATGAATCTATAGCGCGAATGCATAATCGTTTAGGTATTTCCGAAGTCATGCCAGAACAGGCTTCTCCTTTTTATAACCGCCCTTATAAGGTCATCCAAGGTGGCGCATTTGCAAATGCAATTGCTGCACAAATCACCGATCCGCTCATTCGCAGGCTATCCCAAAAACGTCTTATCGGTGGAATTGACCAAATATCCGACAATACCGATTTCAAATTCATAAACCTTTGGCACGCCGTTGAGCACTCGGGGGAGAGAAACACCGTGCGGGCTCTTTATAACAAGATCCTAGAATAGAGGAAAAGATCAAATATGCAGCAACTGAAAGCGTATTCAAGCAAGGCAGCACCGTACCGGTAAAGTTTCGACTACTCGATAAGACCGGGGCTGCTATAACCGATGCCAAAGCCACTATTATGATTGCAGAAGTCGTTAACGATAAGGTTGGCGAGGAGCAGGAAGCCGTTTCAACAAGCGGGGCTGTCTCCGGTAATGAATTCAGGTACGATAAGACAGAGGGCCTCTACATCTTTAATCTCTCCACCAAGTCTTTGCATGAGGGGATGTATCAGATCAAAATCCAATATGCAAGCGATTCGACCTTGAACGCCGCCAACACAGAATATGTGAATTTGCGTCTAAGATAACTTCGAACCGGGTTCTATAGAATGTTTCCACGCGGGTAGACGTATCGAAATAGCCGCTCCCTTAATCCGACGGGAGCGGCTTTACATTTCATATACCAATCCCGAATCTATGCCAGCATGGGCAGTCAGATGGTTCAAAGCGTCGACCAGACGCTGAAGTCAATCGACAGCCTGATGGTGACGACCGCGATGGTTACGTGCTCAACTCGAATACCGTGTCGCCGCTGGAGCGTTTTCCGGACCGACCTTACACCGGGCGGACCTATGAGAGCGGACTTGCGAAGGGCAGCGGCTTTGCGATTTTGCGCACGCTGTCGAATGTCTGGATCGTCCTTGCCGTCGGCTGTTTCGATTGTCGGCATGCTAATCAGCACCGTAACTACCGACCGCTTCGTTCCCTGATTTCGAAGCTGGACCGGATTTCCAGCGTTCCATCCGAAAGCGATGGGGGAGAGGAACGCAGCAACGAGTTCCATTACATCGAATCCACGTTCGATTCGCTCGTCGAGCGCTTTAACCTATTCAAATCCCGATCCGATCAAAACAGCGGCTACCATCGGCCCGGCAACCGATTCGGTGCCGCTCCTTAAAACTTCGGAGTTCCGCAGCCGGGCAACGGTCCGCAACAGCACGGCGAAGCCGGGGACCGGGGCGTTCCTGCGGACGGAGGCGGTTGGGCGGCCGGGGCTGTTCGCCGGCAACGACATGGGGGACGACGAGGAGATGATTGTCCCTGCGGCACATGGTTTCGCGATGTCGAGCAACCTTGCACCCGTCAAAAGGTTATGAAAAGACAATGATTCCTTAATTATTACTATAGGTTCGGCAGTTCAGTGATTTTATAATAAATACGGATACGGCAAAAACCAGAGAAATTAGGGCAATCATTTGCGGTTAGGGAAGGCAGGGTTCTTCGTTGAAGCGCTCGCGAAGCTGCGGGAACACAATGAGCTTCAGGTAAGCGACGATATCGGTGATTTTACAACGAGGAAACCGAGAGGAGGAGAGAGATGGGGCTGAGAGATCCAATGCTGCGCAATCGCACGATCGAAGTGACTGCGGGAGGTCTGCAAAGCGACTATCCGGGCTTCACGTCGATGGCCGTTCAGTCGGCGGTAGATGAAGCGAGTCGGCACGGCGGCGGCATCGTGCGGCTGGATAAAGGAGTTTATGACGTGTACGGACCGATTCGGCTAACGGATCGGGTCACGCTGGCCGGCGCCGGACCAGAGACGGTTCTGAGTAAGACGGACGGCTTCAAGAGCCCGTTCATCGTCGATGCCGACTACGGTGAGCTGCGTGTGGAGGTGGCGGACGCCAGCGGCTTCCGCGTCGGGATGGGCCTTCAAATCTTCGACGAGTCGCAAAAATGGGGCTGGGACGAAAGTACGGCGGTCATTACGGCGGTGGACGGCAATGTGCTGCGCTTCGACCGGTACCTTGAGCGCGATTACCACGCGGACGACGGTGGCATGGCAACGAACGCCTGCCCGATCATCGAAGCGGTGGACGTCGAGCAGGTTCGCGTGCACGACCTTGCGATCGACGGCAACAAGGCGGCCAACGAGCCGATCGGCGGCTGCCGAGCGGGCGGGATCTATCTGAAGAAGGCGCGCGACTGCATGATTGAGCGCGTCTTCGTGCGCGACTTCAACGGCGATGGCATCAGTTGGCAGATTACCGAGAATATCTCGGTGCTTCACTGCGACGTTCGCGGCTGCAAAGGATCGGGCCTGCATCCCGGCTCCGGCTCGCATTCCTCGCGCGTCAAGGATAATACTTGCATCGGCAACGGCGCAGCGGGGCTGTTCATCTGCTGGCGTGTCCAGTTCGGCGAGTTCGAGCGCAACGTGCTGGAACATAACGCCGTGTCGGGCATCTCTATCGGACATAAGGACTCTGACAACCGGTTCGCCGACAACGTCATTCGCGGCAACGGGAACGGCGGCGTCTATTTCCGCCCGGAGAACGCGGCCAACGGGGCGAACCGCAACAAGTGGCTCCGCAACGTGATTGAGGACAACGACGGATTCGGATTCTTCGTGAACGCCGGGTCCATCGACAATGAGCTGAAAGCAAATCTTATCCGTGATACGGGAGCAGGACGTCAGACGGGGGACGTCTGGCTGGCGGACGGCGCAGTTCACTTCCTGGCGAATCAGGAGTAGGCGAAATGAGGACATCTTCGAATTCCGATCATAGCGGAAACGTGACTCTATGCATAAGCGAAGGGGCTGACCGGGCGGGCAGCCCCTTCGTCTTGTAAGCGAGGAGCGCATGTTCCAATTGTCGGTCCATTCGCCGGCAGGCGTACCAACGCTGATCGTGCCGCCAAACGGCGAAAGCCACGAATCGGACGATGTCGGCAAGCTTGAGGCGAGCTGCAAGCTCGATTGATCGTTGTTCTCGCAGAAGAAGCCTTCTCGCGTTTATCGCTATGCAGTGTGAACGTTCTATCGCCATCCCTAAAGGCGGCGATAACCATTTACGCTTGTTCCTGAGATAAGGGGCGGCTCGAAGTGAATATTTTTCGGAAACAACAGTGGAGAATTTCGGTCTTGGGATGAACCAGAGGGGAGAGTGGGGAAAAGAGCGTCCGCGAGGAGCTGTCGAAATCGCTTGAGGTCGAAACGGTTCAGATATGAAAGTGCAACCAATGGCAAAAAATTGATATTTAATCCTATTCGAGGACTCTTATAATGAAATTGTTGCTGCAATGCCTGCACTAATATCTTGCATGCGGGAGGATGAGCAATGAGAAGAGGATTGCCGGGAATGAAGTGCTTGCCGCTCTTCAGCTTGCTGTTAAGTCTGCTGATGGCAACGCAAGTCTTCGCAGCGGGTTCCGATGTTGCAGTCGGATCCGGGGAGGCATCGCCCCCGTCCATTCGGAACGTTGCAGTCGGTTCCGCTTATGCCGGGCACTGGGCGGCCCAATCGTTGAACAGGTGGTCCAAGGCCGGGTATTTCGGCATTTTGGCGAATCCGGTAACGGATCCGAACAGGCCGATCACAAGGGCGGAATGGGCTGCGCTCATCGGCCAATTGTTCGGGTACAAGGCAACCGGGGCAGCGAATTTCAAAGACGTTGCCGAAGAGGAGTGGTACTACGGATCCGTCATGCTGGCCTCGTCGGCCAACATTCTAACCGGATTCGACGATTATTTTCGCCCCAACGATCCGGTAAACCGGGAAGAGGCGGCAGTATCCATTCTGAGAACGCTGGGTCTGGAAGACGAAGCCTCCGATCAGGCGCAGTCCTATCCAGATTATAGCGATATGTCAAACTGGAGCAGGAACGCCATCGGCGTCAGCAGGGAAAAGGGTCTCCTGAACGGCACGGCCGGAGGCGATTTTCAGCCGCGGCGCCCCATGAGTATGGCGGAGGCGGTCACGCTGCTGGATCGGATTGCAACGGTTATCGTGAATGAACCTGCCGAAGGCGGCAAAGGGTACACGCTGGCCTACTCGCAGGACGCGGCAGGAAATCTGTTCGTCAATGCCTCCAACGTCAAGCTCAGCCGTATGAAAGTCAAGGGCGATTTGTACATAGCGCAAAGCAGCCCTGACGCGGAAATCCAGTTGGAGGACGTGCAGGTGTCGGGCCGCATTTACGTGACCGGCGCCGACAATGTGGCGGTGGACGGGAATGTCTCCGAGAACCAGATGTACATTTACCGGGCGGCGGGCCATGTTTCGGTTCAGGCGCCCAAGCCGTCGGTATTTACGGCCCAGTCTCCCTCCAGCGTCAGATTCGTTCTGACGGAGGATCAATCGGCCGGCGAGCCGACGGGAACGCCAGGGACGGTGTATACGCCGCCGTCTACTCCGACGCCATCTCCCACACCGACGCCATCCCCCACGCCGACACCCACACTGACGCCGACTCCGACGCCGCCGCCCGACCAGGACGACGAGTCCGTTCTGATTCACGTAACCAACAGAATGCTGGACGGGGAAGATTACGCTACCGACAAGATGAAACTGTTCGACGAATACGAGCAGGTATTGGCGGCGCCGCCGAATTCGGCCGATCCTTATATGCCGCCGATCGATACCACAGCGGCGGCGAACGCGAATACATGGCGAACCCCCGGGGCCAGCCAGTGGGTCGATGCGTCCGTAACGAACCTGAACCTGAATTTGCTGCGCGATTACAAGCTGACCGAGATTTATCTCTATGACGGCGAGAAATATGCGCCGTCGACGTATACGGACGACGGCAGCAGTCCTTATGAAGTAATGGGCGGAACGATCGAGGTATACGCCGGAGACAAGAAGCTCATATCCTATCCGCTCACCAACGAAGGCAAGTGGGTGAAGTTCGATCTGGGCGAAGAAGGGGTCACAACGGATACGCTCAGATTCCGCAAGATTCCAATCGATGAGAAATATTCCTGGTGGGGCGGCAGCGGCGCCCCGTATTCCAAGCAGTTTACTTGCGATGTGAACATTGTCGAAGCCGCGATGTACGGCGTTCCCCTCGGCGAGGAGCCCCCGGAGGAAGACGATTGGCAGTTGAGTCCCCAGGAGGGCGTCACTCCTTTCGACCCGTCGAAAATAACGTTTGGCGATTTTGTCGGAACCAACAGCTTCTTCGACGTGACGCAAAGCTCGAATCAAGCGATCGGCTTCGTCCGGGAATATCATACCTGGAACTGGACCGAATGGTCGGCCAACGGACAGACGGCCGGCGGCCAGCTCAACGACTCGGCCACTTCGCCAAATCCCGAGGCGCAATACAATAACACCTGGGGCGTCTTCGACAGCTACTATCAATCGCTGAAGGATATGGGCGTTGGCGTCGACATTACCTTCCAAGGCGGCGTGGCGGATTCGGGCAGGGATAATCCGCGGCCGAACTGGCAGGGCGACCAGGACCCGAAGAAAGCCGGCTCCTACCTGGCGCACGGCAAAAGCATGTTCCAGCATGCGGCGCGTTACGGGAGCAATACGGACCTCAATCCCGATCTCGTCAAGGTTGCGCCGGGAACGGATAAGAAGATCGGCATGGGTCTGGTCGAATACTATGAGAACTGGAACGAGGAAGATCTGGCGGGTTATTTCACCGGCGCGCAGTTTGCGGCGATGACCAGCGCCGATTATGACGGTCATATGGGGACAATGGGACCGGATGTCGGCATCAAGCAGGCCGACCCCAACGCGAAGCTCGTGCTGGGCGGATTGGCCGGTATCTTCTATAACGACGAGTCTTCGGGGCAAGGGCAATCGACGCGCCAATTTTTCGAAGACATGATGAAATGGTTCGACCAGAACCGGACGGAGGACCAGTGGAAAGCGGCGCACAACGGCTCCCTGGAAGGCTATGTCCGTTATCCGTTCGATGTCATTAACGGCCATTATTACGCCGGCGAGGGCGTGCAGCATCCGGACGCCGAAAATCACCTGACGGGCATGTCCCCCGAAGAGGATCATATCTATGACAGAATGTCCGACTTCGTGAAGCTGCGCGACACTTATTTGGCCGACAAGGAAATCTGGCTTTCCGAATTCGGATGGGATGTTGCCCAGGGGACGCAGTCCAGCGCAACGATCGAGTATACGAAGAACGGCGTAACCTACAATCCGGGGATCAATGCGGGCCTCGATGCGGAGGAGGTTCAGGCACGCTGGATCGTCCGCGAGTATCTGATGCTGTCCGCGGCCGGAATCGACCGCGCGGAGCAGTATATGATGCCCGACGCGGGTACGGCGGATAGCCGCAATACCCGCTTCAATACGAGCGGATTGCTTCGGGCCGACGGCGACAATACCCATCAGACGACGCTGAAAAGGCCGTCCTGGTATTATGTCGGCACGATGAAGCATTATCTGGATACGACCCGGTTCGATTCGATCGTCGAGAAGGGCGGGGAAAGCGGGCTGGACGGCCCATGGGTGCTTAAATTCAAGGAAGCCGCGAGCGACGACGGCGTCTATGCCTTGTGGCTGCCGACCTCGCTGGGCGACGAAGGCGGCGCCAACGAGCAGGATTATACGCTGAGTCTTCCGGAAGGCATGGAGCATGCCTATCTGGTGACGCTTGAGGACGGGGCGCAATGGGGCAATCAAACGGAGCTCGAGATCACGGGCGGCAAAGTGACCGTTCCCGTCACCGAGAAGCCGGTATTCGTCCTCGTGACTCATGACGACTATTACAAGCCCGTCCCGAAGGCGATTCATCCCGTTGCCGTCCATAAGCTGACCCCGAGCAATTCCGAGCCCGGTCTGATGTTCGATAGGCGGCTGGAGGAGCCGGAAAGCATGACGCTGGACCAGGCCAACGCCGCCGGCACCTACTGGGATCCCGGACCGGGCGACCGATATGCCCTGATCGATCTCGGATCGGAATTCGATCTGAACAGCGTTCAGCTGTTCGACGGCCCCGGCTCGCTGATCCATGGCCGAGTGTTTGCCGTTTACGCTGCGGACGCCATCGGGGACTGGTCGCCGGATTACGGCAACGAGACGGCGGCAAGCGTGAAGGAGCAGCTCGCAGGCGGCGATTGGGAAAATATCATGAACTACGGTTATTTGGGTTACCTCACCTGGGCAACCGGAAAGACAGACGTTAAGGCGCGTTACTTGATTGTCGGCTTCGAGGACGGCGTCAACGATACGCCGACCGCGCCATACGAGACCGATTCGGTCGCGGTGCCGGAAATGATCGTGAACGGCGCTCTGGCGAAGGGAGCCGAGCCGCCCGTGCCGTTCGTCCGCACCTTCGGGCCGAAACCGTCGGATGATGATGTCGACTTTTTTCACGTCAACGAATTTGACGGAATGACATCCGGCAAGCTGGACACAAACGAGGCGGAGGCTGAGGGCTTCTCCGTTTACGGCGCGAATGCTGCGGTAGAGGAAGGAAAGAACGGGAACGGCGAGACGAACGGGAAGGTGCTGAACGTTCAGGGCACGCTCCAGGCTCCCCAGTTTTCCTTTCCGCTTCCCGATCCGGGGGGCGAAGGCTACGAGCCCGATGTCTGGTATAACATCGATTTCAAGTTCAAGACGGAAGAACGCTTTTCCTCGCCCGCTCTTTATTTGACGGACGGGGCGTCGGGCTGGACGCCCCTCGTGACCCGGGAGGGTGATGCGGCGTTCAAGCCGATCTGGGGCGGCAGCGGCCAGGTGACGCACGTCGTCCCGGACGAATGGCATCGCATGCAGGTCAAATTCAAGATCGATTCCGGCACTTCGAATTTGACCTACGAGATGTATTACGATGATGCGCTGCTGCAAAGAGCCGAGACCACGATCACCGATGCGACGGCTCACACGAAGCCGCTGATCATCGTCGACGCCGGCGCGGGCCATACAGGCTCGTTCGATCTGGACGATGTATGGGTGTACAGGGCGAAGCCGACGAACAACCTTGTGGTCTTGGATTTCAACGGTGACGATATCGGTCCGTTCGCCGGCGACAGCTACAAGGTTGTAAACCCGGAAAGCCATGCAACGATTATCCAGCCCGCCGAGGGCGAACCTGGCTACGATAACGGCAATAAAGTGCTGAAGGCCGACTCGGGCAAAACCATCCTTACGTTCAGCGATCCCGACATGCTTGCGTACATGAGGAACCACGGCGAGTTCGTAGTGGACTACAGGTTCCGCAAGGAGAGCATGGACGCCGTGCCGAATGTCATGCTGCGCGATAGCAGTTGGCGCGTGTTCGGCCTGATGCGAGAGCACGAGTATACGGGAGGAAATGCGTATTTGCCCTATGTCGAAGACGGTACGCTGAAGGATCATACCCTGACGCTTACCGCGGACGAATGGCATCGATTTGTTATGAAAGTCCACTATACGGACGACAATACGTTGGTGTTTTCGGCGTATATGGACGATATGGAGGTACCGGTCGTCGACTCGGCCGTCATTACGACGGAGAACGGGCTGGCGTCGCTTCCGCTGCTCAACATGGAGCTCGGTTCGGTCAGCGGCACGGGTTCGGTCTATCTGTCCGACCTATCCATTTACAAGGGTACGGACATAATCAATCCGTAACGCCGGCGAAATGCCGAAGAACACCGAGGAACAACCGACGTCTCGCAAGAGTCGTCGGTTGTTCGCTATATATCAGACCGATTTGTGCCGTGCTCGCCAAACTCTTGATCAGAATCAGAGGTTATAAGTCTCGCAATGATTCATATATCTGAATCATCTCCGACGAGACGTGCTGCCGCCATACCGAAGGACGGCGATAGCCGGTTACGCTTGTTCCAGAGATCATATGCCGAATTTTTCACGCAGGGGGCGGCTCCCAATGCCTATTTTTCGGAAACGACAGTGGAGAATGACGATATTTCCGAAGCTGATCATCGCGTTCCTGCTTGTGGTCGCTCCGATCTACGGCATCGGTCTCGGGATGAATCAGCTGAGTGAAAAGAGCGTCCGCGAGGAACTGTCGAAATCGCTCAATTCGCGGGTCGATTTCTACCTCAACCTGCTTGAGGTCGAAAATGAGCAGATGATGGGGCTGCTGCAGCAGTACGTTGTCGACAAAGACATCCAACACGCCGCCTTTATCAGCAATACGATGACGATCGGAGAATGGACGGAAACGGTGCAGCGCATTCAGGACAAGCTGCAGCTGATCAAGAGCTCGAACCTCTACATCAAGAGCGTAAGCGCGCATATTCTGACGCTGAAGCGGACGATATCGAGCGATGAAACGATCAGCGACACGATCAGTCTCGAATATGAGGCTGTCGCCTCCGTATCCAAACTCCGGGGCGTCGGCAAATCCTACTGGAATGACCGGCTGTTCATGGCGATCGCTTATCCCGGCTCCGATCTGCCGAATATGAAGGAAACGTACGTGCTCTCGATCGAGATCAACGAGGAGATGATGAAGCAGTCTCTGCAGAACTTTTCCGACTACAAGAACGCGGGAGCGATGCTCATTAATCCCGAGAATGGCTGGATATTGGACAATCAAGCCGACGAAGGGATTACGAAGGAACTTTCGGATTACTTGAGGAACCGTTCCGAGGCCAGCGCCGGCGAAGGCTACGCGCAGATCTCCACGGGTAAAAGCTCCTATTTTGTCGCCTATAAGCGTTCGCCTGCGTTCGGCTACTATCTGATCGCCTACGTGCCGTCGGTCGAAATGGTCGGTGCGATCGACAAATACCGGATGCTGCTATGGCTGCTCTCGTTCGTCTCGCTCGTCTTTATCGTCGTATACTCCTACTGGCTGTATCGGCTCATCCGCAAGCCGCTGCATCGGATGATCGCCGGATTCCGCAAGGTGGAAGCGGGAAAGATGGAGCCGATGCCGCTGCCGAAAACGCACGATGAGTTCTACTACTTGTTCCAACGCTTCAACATGATGTCGGACAATCTGAAGGTGCTGATCCAGGAGGTGTACGAGCAGAAGCTGCGCGCCCAGACGTCGGAGCTGAAGCAGCTGCAGTCGCAGATCAATCCGCACTTTTTGTATAATACCTACTTTATTCTATACCGCTTGGCGAAGATGAACGATATTGAAAACGTAATCCAGTTCAGCCAGCACCTTGGCGAATACTTCCAATATATTACGCGCAACGGCACCGACGATGTGCCGCTCGACGCGGAGATCAAGCACTCTCGCGCGTATGTGGAAATTCAGAATATCCGCTTCGCCAGGAGCCGCATTACCGTCGATTTTGGCGAACTGCCCGGAGGTTGCGGCGACATGCGCGTACCGCGGCTCATTCTTCAGCCGTTCATCGAGAACGCGTACCAATACGGTCTCGAGACAAAACGCAGGAACGGCAGAATCGCGGTGACGATGACCGGGCAGGATGGCCAATTGCTCCTATCGGTCGAGGATAACGGCGAGCGGCTGACGGACGCCGACCTTCGGCGGATCGAAGCGAATTTAGAGAAGCAGGGCGCGGATATGGAATATACCGGCATGCTGAACGTTCACCGCCGGCTGCAAATCCGGTTCGGCGCCGAATATGGCGTGTCCGTCGCCCGCGGCGAAATGGGCGGCATGAAAGCGACGCTGAGGCTGCCGATGCCTCAGTCGCCGGGCAAAGCCGCGGAACCATCAAATCCCAATGACGCAAAAGGAGAGTGACCGCCATGTACCGGCTGGTAATTGTCGATGATGAGCCGATCATCGTCGAAGGCTTAAGCGAGCTATTCTTGCAGCCCCACTATCCGCTCGAGGTTTATCAGGCGTTCGACGGACTGGAAGCGCTGGCGATCGCGCGGAAGCTGCGCATCGACATACTGCTGACGGATATCGAGATGCCGGAGATGAACGGCATCGAGCTGCAGAAGGAGGTGCTGCGCCTCTGGCCGCGCTGCAAGTCGATTTTCCTGACGGGCTATAACGAGTTCGACTATATCAAGTCGTCCATTCGCGCGGGAGCGATCGATTACGTGTTGAAGACGGAAGGAGACGATCCGATCGTCGCCTCCGTCGAGAAGGCGATTCGCGTCATTGCCGAGGAAGTGAACTACGAAGGGCTGATTGAAAGCGCTCGCTCATCGCTTAAGCTGGCGCTGCCGGCGCTCCGCAAGGAGTATTTGACCGGGCTGCTGGAAGGGGAAGCGTCGTCGCCCGCCGCCCGGAAGGAGCGGTTCGTGCAGTTGGAAGTGCCGCTCGATCCCGACTTGCCGGTCGTCATGGCCGTCGGCCGGATCGACCGTTGGCGCGAGGATATGACGGGAGGCGATAAGGCGCTGTTCGCTTATTCGATTAACAACATCTTGGAAGAATTCGTCGCGCAGGAATTCGAACTGACGCATTTCAGAGGCGATCACGAACGACTGATCTGGCTGCTGCAGCCGAAGACGGAGTCGGGGTATCGCCAGGCGATCGCAGGCAAGCCGCCGCTGCGCACAGATGCCGACGCGGATGACCAACCGGAAGCCGACCTGCACGCTTACTTGCTTGGGATGCTCGAATCCGTGCAAACCGCCTGCAGCCGTTACTTGAAGCTCGCTTGCTCGTTCGTCGTCTCCAGCGGGCCGTTCGAATGGGACGCGCTCGCGTCCAAATACGAGCGGCTGTCGCAGCTGTTCGGCCGCGGGCTCGGACTCGGCAGCCAGATGCTGCTGTCGGACGGCCGGGCGAAGGCGAGCGGGGACGAGCAGAGGCGAAGCAAGGTCAAGCGCATCCGGCTGCTCGACCAATATTTGATGCAGAAGGAACGGGTAAAATTCGGGCAGCTGTTCGACGAGATTTCGGAGGCCGTCGGAGAGCCGGCGACTCTGGAGGCGGGCTTGCCGCTCGAAGTGTTCTACGAGCTGTCCGCGATCTTCATCCCGCATTTGAATCGGTTCGAAGCGCTCGGCGCGTCAGGCGGTATCCCGGGCAAGCTGTTCTCTATCCGCGAGCATCGTTCGTGGAGGGAGGCTTCCGACTTTTTCCGCGAGCTGGCGGATTTGCTGTTCGAGCGTATGGAAGGAGGCAGCGAGCAGGAGACGAGCGAAGTCGTCGAGCAGATTCATCGGTTTGTGGAGGAGAATATCGAGGGGGACCTGTCGCTGAACCGTCTGGCCGAGCACGTCTTTTTGACGCCTTTTTACCTCTCCAGATTGTATAAACAGAAGACGGGCCATAGCATCAGCGACTACATCACGAGGACGAGAATCGAGAGGGCGAAACGGCTGCTCGGCGAGAGCGCGCTTAAGATTCACGAGGTCGGCATGCGGATCGGGTACGATTCGGCGTCCTATTTCACTCGTTTTTTCAAAAAAGCGACGTTATTGACCCCTCAGGAATACCGCGATTCGCTCAAGTAGATATAAAAGGATAAGGAATGTAATCGGTTTAATATATTCACCGTATCGAATGGACTTCATAATGAAAGCGTACCACATTAAGGGAAGATACAGGGGAGGCAAGCAGATGGTGTCGACAAAAACGAAAGCGAAAGCGAGAGGCTCGGCAATCCTCTCCTTTCTGCTTATCATGACAACGGTAACAGCTTGCACGAACAGCAACGACGGCAACAGCTCGCCAAGCGCATCGACTAGCGCATCGCCAAGCGAAAGCGGAAGCGAAAGCCCGGCGGCTTCGTCGGCAGGATCCGGTCCGAGCGGTCAGACCGGCAAATACGATCCTCCGATCGAAGTGACGACCGTGCGCTCCGTCAATGCGGCCGCTGAACTTGCGCCCGGCGAAACGTTCGACACGAACATTTGGACCAAAACGTTTGAAAGCGATCTCGGCATTAAGGTGAAGAACCTCTGGAAAGTAAACGCGGAGCAGTATCAGAACAAGATCGCCGTAACGATGGCTTCGGGCGATATGCCTGACTTCATGAATGTGGACGCTCAGCAGTTCCAGATCCTCGTAGAAGCCGGCACGATCGCGGATCTGACCGATGTCTACGATAAGTACGCTTCCGATCTGACGAAGAGCTCGTTCGAAGGAAGCAACGACCTGCGTCTCAAGGCGGCGACGATAGACGGCAAGCTCATGGGGATTCCGGCAGACGGCGGAGAATCCGCCGATACCCATCTCATCTATATTCGCAAAGACTGGCTTGACAATCTGGGGCTTCAGCCGCCGAAAACGATGGACGATGTCATCGATATCGCCCTGGCGTTCACGAAGAACGACCCGGACAAGAACGGCAAGAACGATACGTACGGATTAAGTCTTGACTATAATTTGTTCAACGGCTGGTCCGGTCTTGACGGCTTCTTCAACGGCTATCACGCTTACCCGTTCAACCCGACCAAGGGTACCGGCACGAATCTGAACTTCATCAAAGGCGCGGACGGCAAGGTTCAGTGGGCCGACGTTCAACCGGAAGTGAAGACCGCTCTCGGCAAGCTGGCCGACTTGTTCAAGCAAGGCGCGATCTACCCGGAATTCAGCGTCATCGACGGCATCAAGTCCGGAGAACTCGCTACGTCCGGTAAAGTCGGAATGACGTTCGGTTCCTTCTTTGTGCCGACATGGCCGATCAACAATATGTACAAAGACGTTCCGGGTTCGGATTGGGGCATCTATCCGCTCGTATCGTCCGACGATCAGCCGGTGCTCGCGCAAAGCACGACCGGATTGCCTTCGCACTACTTTGTCGTAAACAAGAAGTCCGCGCATCCGGAAGCTCCGTTCCTGCTGCTCAACACGTACATGGAGAAGCTCTACGGACACTTCGATAAGAATTATCATACCGTCACTGTGGACGGCAAAGACTACGGCGAATTCGGACTTGCGCCGATCAACGGAGGCTTGCCCGGCAACAATCCGAGGGCGGCCGCCGCGGTTCAGGCCGCGATGAAATCCGGCGACACGTCGGCGCTGAACGATGAACAGAAGCAATACTACGATCAAGTGGCCAAATTCAAGGCCGGCGACAAGACGATGTGGGCAGCTGACAAACTGTGGGCGGAGGGCGGCGTATTCGACCTCCAAGGCCAATATATAAACAACAACCGGATTTTCACATCGGCGTTTGTTGGCAATCCGACTCCGACGATGGTCGCGAAAGGTCCGTCGCTTCGCGACGAAGAAGTCAAGATGATGACTTCGATCATCATGGGCACCAAGCCGCTCGACTACTTCGACGAATGGGCAAAAAACTGGTTGGCATCCGGCGGTCAGGATATTCTCGACGAAGTCAACGCTAGCGGTCAGATTCAATAAGAAGGAAAGAGGGGGTAGGGGCTAGCCACTAGCCGCTATCCCCCCTTTGCATCATGGCAGGAGGGAAATCCATTGAGCCGCAGAAATTGGAGACTGGAATGGCCGCTGCACCTTATGCTGGTGCCGGGTATCCTCATTGTGCTGCTGTTCAGCTACGGCCCGATGTTCGGCATCGTCATCGCCTTTGAAAATTTTATCCCGGTTAAAGGGATATTTCATTCTCAGTGGGTCGGACTCGAACATTTCAAGTATATCTATCACTTGTCCGAGACAAGGGAAGTTCTGCGGAATACGGTATTTATCGCGTTCTTGAAGATTATCGGCGGACTCATCGCGCCGCTTGTCACCGCGCTTCTGCTGAATGAGATCGTGAAGAAGATCTTCAAGCGTACCATCCAAACGATTATCTATATGCCGCACTTCATATCCTGGGTCATCATGGCCGGCATCTTGCTTGACGTGCTCTCTCCGACATCCGGGATCGTGAATCAATTCATCGCGTGGCTCGGATTCGAAAAGGTGTTCTTCCTCGGCAATGACAAATGGTTCCCTTATGTGTTGGTCGTGACCGACGTATTGAAGGAATTCGGTTTCGGAACGGTTGTCTATTTGGCTGCCATCACGGCCGTAAATCCATCCTTGTACGAAGCAGCCGTCCTGGACGGAGCGAACCGCTGGAAACAAACGCTTAACGTGACGATTCCCGCGATCATTCCGATTACGATTTTGCTTACGACGCTCGCGCTCGGCAACGTGCTGAATGCCGGCTTCGACCAGGTCTTCAACCTGTATAACCCATCGGTCTATTCGACCGGCGACATTCTCGATACTTACGTCTACCGGATCGGTCTGGCCAGCGCTCAATATGGCGTGGCGACCGCCGTCGGACTGTTCAAGTCGGTGATATCGCTCGTCCTGATTTCGCTGTCTTACTTCCTGGCCTATCGTTTCGCAAATTATCGCATTTTCTGACCAGCCGCAAGGAGGATTGTCATGGTTCAACACTACTCATGGAGTCGCAAGCTGTTCGTTGTTTTCAACTATACCTTCCTTGCGGTTTTGTCTCTGATAAGCATTCTGCCCTTGATTAATGTCTTCTCGGTCTCCTTAAGCTCAGCCGCCGCGGTTGAAGCGGGCAAAGTTACGCTATGGCCGGTCGACTTCTCATGGAAGGCCTACGAGTTCGTCGCGAAAAAGCACGAGTTCCTGGTCTCGATGGGCATCTCCGTAGAGCGCGTGCTGCTGGGCGTCAGCCTTAACATGCTGCTAACGGTGCTTACGGCCTACCCGCTGTCCAAGGAAGCGGCGAATCTGAAGTTCCGAACGGGATATGCCTGGTTCTTCGTCTTCACGATGCTGTTCTCCGGCGGATTAATACCGTCTTATATGGTCGTGCGAAATTTGCACCTGCTCGACAGCATCTGGGCGCTTGTGCTGCCGGGAGCGCTGCCTATCTTTAACGTAATCTTGATGCTCAACTTCTTCCGAGGCTTGCCGAAGGAACTGTCGGAGTCGGCGTTCATCGACGGCGCCGGACATTGGCAGACGCTCTGGCGGATCATCATCCCGCTCTCGATGCCCTCGATTGCTACCGTTACGCTGTTCGCGATCGTCTCGCACTGGAACGAATGGTTCAATGGGCTCATCTATATGAACGATCCGATCCATTATCCGCTTGCCAGCTACTTGCAGACGATCGTCGTCCGCATGGATATGTCCTCCATATCCGACCCCGCGATGCTGTTGTTGTTATCGAAGCTGAACGATCGGTCGGTGCGCGCGGCGCAAATTTTTCTCGGCATGGTGCCGGTGCTGTGCGTATATCCGTTCCTGCAGCGGTACTTCATGAGCGGCATGACGCTCGGAAGTGTCAAGGAATAAAGCGTTGTCCGACAAGCCGTCCAGTTCTTCGGAGCAGGGCGGTTTGCTAACAGAAATTCTCTTGTAGTGCCGCGGAAACAGGCATCCGAGATTGGGAGGAGAATGAACGATGTTATATGAACGTTACGGCTCGGCACGTCTTGAGGAGCTTGGCTTTGGCGACGGTCCCTACGCGCCGTTCCCGAAGGCGGAAGACCGTGCAGCCTGGAGATCGATCTCATCCGAGAAAAGAGAGAGTTGGCTGCGGCTTACGGAGCGTTATGCGGATTACGGGTGGCCGGTGCTTAGGGTATCGGACTATCGCGCCTATTGGACGAGCGGCGACTTGTCGCGCCTCAGTCTCGCCTACTTCGAACGGAGAAGCGTGCTCGGCATTCTCGTGATCGCCGAATGCATGGAAGGCGAGGGCAAATACTTAGATCAAATTTTAAACGGGATTTTCGCCATCTGCGAGGAGACGACCTGGGTGTTCCCGGGCCATCGCAGCCATTGGAAGGAATTCGATAAGGAAGAGAGCATCCCGAGCGAGACGGAATTCGGAGTCGAGCTGGCCACCGTGGAAACGGCGCGGCTGCTGCTATGGACCCGCTATTTGCTCGGAAGCAAGTTTGACGCGATCAGCCCGCGATTGAACGAGCGAATCGTCAGGGAGACGAAGGACCGGATGCTGAAGCCTTACCTCGAACACGACGATTACTGGTGGCAAGGCTTCACCCCAGGCGAACGGGTCAACAACTGGAATCCGTGGTGCAACGGCCCGGTGCTGGCAGGATTCCTGCTTATCGAGGAGGACCCGGACATCAGAAAAGCGGGAATTGCCAAGGTGATGCGAAGCCTCGACGCGTTCATCGCGACTTATCCGGCCGACGGCTGCTGCGACGAAGGACCGTCTTATTGGAGCGCGGCGGCGGGCGGCTTGTATGAATGTCTGGAGATGCTGTCGCTGGCTTCACAAGGACGTTTCGACATTTTCGGAGAGCAGATCGTTAAGGATATTGGCGCGTATATGCCCAAAGTACACATTCATGGCGATTATTACGTCGCTTTCGCCGATTGCGACGCAAAGGCGAGCCCGGGAGGCGGGGGCGTGTATCGTTACGGCCTTAGCACGGGGGATGAGTCGCTCGTCCGTCTCGGCGCCAGTTTGCCGCCAAGCGGCGATCCGAGTACGCGCATCTGGTTTAACTTGTACGGCTATACGCGGGATTTGTTCGTCGAGAAGGAGAGGCTTGCGCAGAGAATGAAGGCGCCTTATATGCGGGATGCCTGGTTTGGCGTTACCCAAGTGATGACCGCCAGGGAGCGGGAAGGCACCGAGCAAGGCTTGTACGTCGCAGCCAAAGGCGGCAACAACGAAGAGGCGCACAACCATAACGACGTCGGCAGCTTCCTCGTGTTCGCCGACGGCTATCCGCTGCTCGTCGATCTAGGCACTGAGGAATACAAGGCGCAGACGTTCAGCTCGCGGCGCTATGAGCTTTGGTATTTGCAGTCGCAGTACCATAACCTGCCGACGGTGCGAGGCGTGCTGCAGCGCAACGGCGGCCGATACAAGGCGCGCGGCGCGGCGTATGCGCAGCAAGACGGCCGATCCGAGCTAAAGATGGACATCGCGAACGCATATCCGGAGGAAGCCGGCATCGCGAGCTGGGAGCGCACGGTGCGGCTGGACCGGGACGGCGTCGCCGCGGTGACGGTGACCGACGCGTTCGCCATGAAGGACGAGGCTCCGGCGGAAATGTTCCATTCGTTGGTTACACCTTGCGAGACTATAATCGGGGGCGAGGGCAGCGGCGAGATCCGGCTGACTTACGCGCCTGGCAAGCAGGCGCTCATCCGTTACGACGCCGAGCATCTTCGCACGCGAATCGAGAAGATCGAGCACATGGAAAGCCGCTTGAGAAGAAACTGGGGCGACCGCATGTATCGCATCGTGCTGGAGGAACGGCAGCCGGTCGCTGCCGGCGAGAGAACGATCGCCGTTACGCTCGATCGCGGCTAGCGCCCGGCACCTGGCTGACCGACACAACAACGAGGCAAAGGGAGAGCGATAAAAGATGAGCGCACTGAACGATATTTACAAGATCAAGGACGGCATTCGGACCAAACGGATATCGAGCTACGACCGCACGGGGGGCAACCAGGATTGCGTAACGATTCAGGCGGGCGAGACGGCCGTGCTGGCGGACATTCCCGGCGCGGGCATCATCAAGCATATTTGGATTACGGTCAACACTCTTGACAAGATGATTCGCCGCAATGCCGTGCTGCGCATGTATTGGGACGGAGAAACCGAGCCGAGCGTAGAGGCGCCTCTCGGCGACTTCTTCGGCCAAGGCTGGAGCGAAGAGTACCATTACATCTCTCTGCCGCTGGCGGCGGCACCTTCCGAGGGAAAAGCGCTGAACTGCTATTTCCCGATGCCTTTCGGCACCGGCGCGCGGATTACGCTGCAGAACGAGTCCGACGAACCGATCCGGTCGTTCTATTACTACATCGACTATGAGGAGCACCGCGAGGTGCCGGCTTCGATGGGCCGCTTCCACGCCTGGTGGAATCGCGAGTTGACCGAGGTGCATCCGGAAGCCGGGGAGACGGAATGGAGCGTCGTGGCTCAAGAAGGCAAAAATCCGAGCGACAAGAACAACTACCTGTTCGCAGATATCGAAGGCAAAGGCCACTTCGTCGGTGTTAACTACTTCGTAGAAAATCCGGGTCCGATGTGGTACGGAGAAGGCGATGACATGTGGCTCGTCGACGGCGAAGATTGGCCGGGCTCGCTGCACGGCACGGGAACGGAAGACTTCTTCAACAGTTCATGGTGTCCGAACGAGGTTTATTTGCACCCGTATTTCGGCTATGCCCGCGTGCCGGATAAACCGGGTTGGATGGGCCGTACGCACTGCTACCGGTTCATGCTTGAGGATCCGGTCTACTTCGAAAAGTCGCTGCGCGCGAGTATCGAGCACGGACACGACAACAATCTGACGCTCGATTTGTGCACCGTCTCCTACTGGTACCAGATGGAGCCGCATAAGGTATTCCCGGCTTTCCCGTCGAAGGAGAAGCGCCAGAACATGCCGGAAATAACGATGCGGGACGTCCACCTCTGGCGCCACGAATGGCGGCAGGCGCTCGGCGGCGGCACAAGGCTGTGGGGGAACGAACGGAAGGAGAAGCCTGCCAATGAGGGGAAATAAGACGTGACCGGAGTTTGGGGCGGCCGCGGCGCTGGCATTAACGCGGGTCGCGGCGATTGCCGGACTGACCGGAAAAACGGTGGAAGGCGCAAGCGCCTTTTCCTATCCGCTGATCTTCCTGCCGTTCGTCAGCTCGGCCTTTGTGCCGACCGATTCGATGCCGAAGGTCGTTCGCGCCTTTGCCGAGAACCAGCCGGTAACGTTTTGCCTAAGGCGTTTTTTTTGTATAGCTTCCTCATACATTTCCAACATATTTTCTCGGGTCTGGTGTTAACTTCAATTACCCAGGGTTTTAAATTTTGATCCATACCAATATCAATCCCGAAAAGCTGAATACCGGGATAATTTTTTTCGAGCTGCTCGCATATCCGGCTACCCAAGATGTTTAACTTCCGAATGATCTTTTTTTGAGTGATTCGATTGGTATACGGAGCTAGTAGGTTCTCGATGGATACTGCGGTTCCGCCACTGCGGATATTCGTTACAATTTTTTTAGGGTGAGCAGCGCGACCGACAAATCCTTCATTTCGCCAAGTATTATCCTTTTGTTTTGAAATCATTAAGCGAAGGTCAAACGGGCGTTTGTTCCACTGGAGCACGTCAATGCCCTGCTGCACGAGATAATCGGCACTCGCTCTATTTGCCAATACAAAATCAAAAGCTTTGTCTATCGATTGAAATCTCTTTTGTCGGGTTCCCACATGGACACGGAAATAGGTTTTTTTTTCGTGTTCCATCTTTCGAACCTGCATAACCCCCACGCCAAAAGCTCCTTGATTAGGTTTCAAATATACGGTCTGATAGCGAGTAAGCATGGTGAAGAAAGATTTTTTATTTAGTTTCATCGTGGCGGGAAGGTACATATGAATCTGGCTGTTCTTCTTTAATTCACGATAGTGATCCCATTTGATCCCTTTAGCAGGTCTTTTCGTTTTGATAGAAACGGCGGGAACGCTTGGTATCATGGATTAGTCTCCTTATATTCATGATTCCATATCCTATTCGGATAGCTGTAACGGGGCTATGGGGCATGGCCTATTTTGCTGGCAGCAACTTCTTTTATTGAATAAGTTGCTCATAAGAAGGAGTGAACGAATGTGATCAAAATAACGATCGCCGCTGTCGGAGATTTGCTGATGAAAAGTGAAATCATTGCCTCAGCTAAGAGATCGGGCGGTTATAGGTTCAGTCCTATTTTCGAAAAGGTTACGCCTTATCTGAAAAAACACGATTTAACAATTGGAAATCTGGAAACGACATTCTCCGGTAAAAGGCATTTGGGCGTTATCGGAAGCCGTCCAAAATGTAATTGTCCAAGAGAGAGAAGGAATCCGAGAACGGGTCTCCCTGTATTCAACTGTCCTGATGCTTTGGCATCAACACTGAAAAACGTAGGGTTTCATGTAGTAACGACCGCAAACAACCATTGTATGGACGGAGGACCAGCCGGATTAAAGCGAACATTGAAAATCCTCGATCAACAAGGGCTCAAGCATACGGGAACCTTTCGTTCCATCCAAGAAGCTAACCGTCATCTGATTATGCGTGTTAAGGGAATGAATATTGGGATTTTGGCTTATACGCAAGGGACGAATTCCATACAAGTACCTAATCGGTGGCTAGTTAACCGAATAGACCAAAAAAAGATGATAGCGGATATCCGCGAATTGAAGAAAAAAACGGATTTCATCATTGTATACCTGCATTTCGGGAAAGAGTATCAGTCATTTCCCGGCAAAGCTCAAAAGCAATTGATGCATTTTCTATTTAAACAAGGCGTGAATGTGGTTTTAGGCTCGCATCCTCATCTGCTTTACCCGGTAACACAGGCAAAAGTGAAAGACATCTATGGTCATGTACGAAATCGAGTTGCCGCTCCTTCTCTAGGTAACTTCGTTTCGACGAAACTGATAGGAAATAACAATACGGTACGGGGAATGATTTTGTCGTTGACCCTGACTAAAAATGACCAGGGGATAACAGATATCTTAAAAATTGACCGTTTCCCTACGGTCGTGGAGAAGAGAAAGGATAAAAAGACTGCTTACACAGTTATCAGGAGAATGGCATAGCGGAGAGATCATGGTTTGTACGGGAAACGATAGTTGAATAAGGAATAAACGCAAGAAGACGAAATAAGCTTCCCCAAGGATCCTGGCCGATCCAAAGGGAAGCCGCGCTGCGAGTATTTACTTAGGTCAATCTCTCAATGATAAGCGACGCGCTCGTGACAGGCGTTCCGCCGCCGATGCTCGCTTGCAATGTCTGAGCGCCCGTGTTGTCGATCCGATTGAGTGTCAGCGTTCCGCCGGCAGTCAACCGGGCGACGACTTGGCCCGGATATGGTTGGTTGCCCGCGCTCGAGCCGTAGTTGCTGCAAGGAACGAGTGCCGGTGGGTTCGGACCCGCGCCGTCAGGGTCGAAGAACAAACCGAAGGCGGAGTTGCCGGCAGTCGGGAACACTTCCCAAGTAATGCGATAAAATCCGGTCTTCAGGATGTTAACGGTGGAAGGCGCGGTAAAGGAAACGTCCGAAGAGTTAATCAAGGAGTTGTTGAACGTAACGGCTCCACCTTGGGCGCCGGGCGCGGGCGCGGCGGTCACAGTCTGGTCGACCGTGCTGCACAGGAAGGCGAACATATCCGGAGCAGCGGGGCCCGTGGGTCCGGGAGGACCTTGTATGCCTTCGGGACCTTGCGGTCCGGCGGGGCCGGCAGGACCGGCAGGACCAGCAGGTCCTTGTGCGCCTGTGGCGCCGGTTAATCCTTGAGGGCCTTGAGGGCCTTGAGGGCCTTGAGGGCCGGGAGGTCCGGGAGGACCTGGTAATCTACCCATCGGTTACGTGCACGCTCCTTGTTTAATGTGATCGGGCTGGGCTTAACGTCCGGCGAGGCTGCCCGCTCATACCCTATTCCAATCGAAACCGTTGCGTACCAATTCGAGATGCGTTTTTTTTGCATTGCGTTGTATTGTTGTCCATGCAGGTAAGGGGTGGTTTACATACCTTGATCTTATGAATCTTGCGATTTCTAGACGGAGGCCGACCATGACTATCAAAAAGGGGTTCGTAGGAATTCTTGTCGCGAATCGAGCGCAAAGAAAACACGTGCTGAACCAATATTTATCGTACAACGCAGCAGGAGTGAAGCTGATCTCCTTCACTCCGTCTTCTATCGATTGGAAACGCCGGACCGTGGTCGGATTGCACCGCGTTAAAGGAAGGTGGTCGATCGGCCGATTTCCTTTGCCCCAAGTCGTGTATAACCGTTGTTACGGCTCGGATCCTCTGCTAATCGAAAGGCTGGAGGCCACGATCGGAGGAGATCATTACTTTAATCATATTAATCAGCTGAACAAGCTGGATATTTACAACAAGCTGAATAGGTGGCTCGCGCCCAATCTGCCGGAGACGATTCCTTATGAAGAAGCGGACGTGATGAGCATGCTGGAGCGCCATATGGAGATTTATTTTAAGCCGCTCTTCGGTTGCATGGGCAAAGGGGTGTACCGAGCGGAGATGAATCCCTCGGGCGATATCCGTGTGGGCCAGCACTATTTCGCCCCTAAGACGGTGACGAGCGACCATGTCTTTTTCCAGGAGCATATGAAGAAGTTGGTTAGCTCCAATCCTTATATCGTGCAAAAGGGAATCCCGATTCGCCAAATCGACGGTCAGGTCTTCGATATCCGTGCTCTTGTTCAGAAGAACGAGCAGGGGCTGTGGTCCGTCACGAATCTCGTGAGCCGGATCGCCTATAAGGGAAGCTTTAATACGAGCATCTTCGTCAAAACCTGCTTATCGCAGGAAATTCTTAAGAAGCTGTATCCGCCAGACAAGGTTCAAGCCATCATGACTTCCATATACGACGTCAGCCTAAGAACGGCAGAGATCATCGAAATGGAGACCGATTATCATCTGGGCGAATTCAGCGTCGACGTCGCGTTGGACAGCGATGCGCATCCTTGGATTATCGAGTTGAACGGCAAGCCCCAGAAGGATCTGTACCGAGGCATTCCCAACCGGTCCGTCGTTTATCAGCGCCCGATTCAATATGCGAGGTACTTGTGCGGAAAGCCCTCTTTGTGATGATCAGTATATGGGTGAACGCTTGGACTTGTGACATTCGACGATCTCTCTTTTTTTAAGGCAGGATCGGCCAAAGACGGTAAAATGACCTTCTGTGGAGATGACGCGCGGCATCCTGTGGTTTCAGCGGGATATTCGAGCTTTTACCGTGGAAAACGGCACGAAGCTCAACCCGGTCGGGGACGCCAGCCACCTCGTTTGGGACCAAAAGCGATGACCACAACCAATGCCGCAAGGCATTGCGCCATTACTCCTTGCCAGTCGTCCCAGAGAGAAAGGGGGAAATAAAGGTCCGTGATGTTCAAGGCATTGTGGAACAAGATTGCCAGCAAGACGCTCCCTCGCGTGTGATTATAGACCCAGGTAATCAAAATGCTGTCCGCAATGGTTCCAAGCGCAAAAATGAAGAAAGGAGTGCTGGATTGAGAAGTCCCCTGTATGAAAAAGAACGGGAGATGCCACACGGTCCACAAGACGCCAAGGATAAGGCCCGCCCCCAGGGCACTATACCTTTCCTGTAGCTTTGGCAGCGCATATCCACGCCATCCCGGTTCCTCGCCGAACGGTCCGCCTGCGAGACTTCCCAGAAGAAACACAGGGACAATCAGCAACCAGGGATTGATGCCCGAGGGGAGAGAGAGCTCCTCGACCACGGACGGATGAGCCAAATCGAAGGAGGCCCCTCCCGGAAGAGATTGGCATGCCATGACAATCAGTGCGACAATAGCCGGTTCAAAGAGCACAAACAAGTACCACCAAGGGCTTACGCGCCAGTTGAACATTTGACGAAAAAAAGCACGCATGCCGCCCTTGCCGGTGGTTGTGGCTGTGAGAAGCAAGGCGGCAAGCAACGGGCCGATACTCCCAACATACGTGAAGGGAGTAATGAAACCGGAGGGGAGAGAGATGAGCCCATGCGAATGAAGAGCTACCGAACCCAGGAATAGCCATGTGATGGCGTAGGCCAATACAAAGTAAGCGACGAGCGGATGGGATTTCCATGCCCGAGACCGATTTTTCCTCTCGTTATCTTCCTGACCTTTTAGGTTTGCTTGCATGGTATCTGAGCAATCCTCCTCCTGTGCTTTTGTTTTCTGTTCATTTGGAAGTCCGTGTTCCTGCCGAATGAATGGATCCATTTCGGAATACCCGGCTCCCGGCCTGGATGTCATCGGCATGTTCAAAGCGGATAGAAATCGTTATCTTGCCTGCGACGAGACGGATCGGGACGGTGCGAATCGGCGCCGCAGCGTAGACCGGGTGTGAATCAGCATCATCGGCACGAGACGCTCCCTCCTGCGGCCGAGCCGGCGCCTGCCCTCGGGATGCAGAACGGACAGCAGCAGACGGAGATAGGCGGTCGTCAGATGTCCGAACGTCCTCGAACGGATTCGCCTGAGCTCGAACCCGAGGCCGTGAATCAAGCCGCGATGAAGGAGTGTTACGCCGATGAGCGCTTTTACCCGCGTCAGCTCAGGCCTCGTCTCGAGAGCGGAGCTGATCTGGGCAAGCGCGTCCCGGGCCGCCCGGGCCAGGATAAGGGCCGCCCGATCCGAGTCGCCGTCCCGGAGCAGCTCCACCACCATTTCGTTGTCGAGATGCAGCTCTCCGACCCAGTCCCCATCGTGAATCCAAGTACCGTCCTGGCATTGGAAGCAGGCGCCCCGGTATTTCGTCACCAGCAGCTTGCACACGCCGTGTCTGGACGTATGCGCGCTCCGCAGACGAGAGAAGAGGCCGAACGCCTTCTCCCACGTCATCCAGAGCGATCGCATCAGCCGCTTGCCGCTTGAGGTCCGCATCAGAACGTCCGGCGCTTGGTGAGCCACCAGCCGCCGGCCAGGAAGAGGCAGGCGAACAGCACGTTCCAGCCGAGCCCCTGCAGCAGCGAGTCGTTGAACAGCAGCGCCAGGAAGCCGTCGGCCAGGTGAACCCGCAGGGACGGAATCGAAGTCCCGACCGGAATCGCCGCCGCCAGCGCGGCCCACAGCGCCCAACCGATCCAGCTGCGGAGGCCGGAGAAAAGCAGGCTAAGCAACGATAGGAGCAGCATATAAACGACGAATTGATAGAGCAGAATGCCCAAGAAACCGAATCGGTCCCAGCCGAAGATCTCGATGATGTTAAAGTACAAGTCCCCGGTCGTTTTCAGCCAGCGGGTCTCGGCAAAGTACCAGATCGCATTGAGCAGGGAGAAGAATGCCGACCAGACGGCGTAGATCGCCAGCAATCCGATAAAATACTCCTTACGCGTCGCGCCGAAGCTTATGATTCGCTTGAAGTAGGCGGCCGGGAGCACCGTGGCGACGAAGATCAGAAAGACGGTCAGGATATTGCTGGTCGAAACCGGCATCCCTCCGCTATCTCCAGGCCCGATGGACAAGGTGACGATGAATTGGGAGATATAGCTCGCCGCGATAAGCCCGACGATGCAGATCAGATAGATCCGAAGCTGCAGGAACGACGCTTTCCATTGCGCTGCGACCTTGTTCAACTTGCCCGCCCCCCTTCAATCAAATACGCGAAAAATTTCTGCAGCGGCAACCCGTCGATCGTAATGCCCAGACTGGCCGCCCTCTCCCGCTCCGCTTTCCCGATCGAGTCGTACACGGCGACCAGCGAGCCGTTGCCGTAAGACTCCTCATAAATGACGCGCTTGCCGTTCGTGAACGACCGGATCGCTTCGCCGTTGCCCTGCAGCAGGTGCGCGTCCATACGGATGTTGTCCACCTCTTCGCTGAGCAGGATGCTGCCCGACTCGATGATGTAGATCCGCTCGACGACCGGCGCGATCTCGTCGATCAGGTGCGTCGATAGCAGAATCGTGCGCGGATGGTTCGCGTAATCTTCCAACAGCAGCTTATAAAATTTCTCCCGCATCAGCACATCCAGACCGAGCACCGGTTCATCGAAGATCGTCAGCGGAGCCCGGCTCGCCAGACCGACGATATTATTGACAAGCGACTCCATCCCCCTCGACAGCTGACGTATCTTCTTGTTCGGATTCAGCTTGAACGCCTGCAGCAGCTCCTCTGCGAACGGGGCGTCCCAATGCGGGTGGAAGGCGGAGGCAATCTGTAAAATTTCGCGGATTCGGGCTCCGCCGAAAAAGGCGTTCTTCTCGCGCACGTAACACATATGGCCCGGCGTATCGCCTTGCTTCAGCCTTGTGCCCGCTACCTCAATGTGGCCGCCGTCGGGGAATATGCCCCCGGCCATCATGTTGAGCAGCGTCGTCTTGCCCGCGCCGTTGCGGCCGAGCAGCCCATACAGCTTGTTCTCTTCCAGCTTCAGGTCCAACCGGCGGACCGCCGCCGTGCTGCCGTAGCTCTTGCTCACGTTGCGGCATTCCAAAATCGCGTTCATGATCGTTGGGTCAGCTCCTTTTTCCTTGTCGGATTCGTTCGATCACTTCGTCGATACTGAGGTTCAGTTTGTTCGCTTCCTCAAGCAGCTTTGTTACCAACTCGTTGAAAAAGCGGCTCTTGCGCTTCTCCAGAATGATCCTCTTCGCCTCTGCGGCCACATACATGCCAAGCCCTCTCTTCTTATACAGAATGCCTTCATTTACAAGCAGGGCGATCCCCTTTACGATCGTCGCCGGGTTGATCTGGAACGTCTTGGAGAACTGGGCGACGGAGATGATCTGATCCTCTTCGCGGTAAGTCCCGTTCAAGATGTCATCCTCGATCATGTCCGCGACTTGCATGAAGATCGGCTGCCCGTCGTCGAAGCTGGCCATCGTCACCACCCTATCGGTATGTTAGTGTTGTAACATACTATAATGCGAAGGAATCCGGGTGTCAACTGACCGACCGAATCTTTCTGTTAAACAATAAAATATATCTAATTCAATCTGTCCCGGACGCTCATTGGAATAAAGGAATTCCTGACTTTCAGCGGCCGTATTGCGGTCAGTATTCATGAATGGACAAAAAGGGCATTCAAGCAACTCCCGCGGAATTACTCGGCAAAGATCTCTGATTTCCTTGACGCCGCCGTCAGCGGTCGTGAATATATGCAAAAATAGGGGGATAGGAGCTTATCGCATGCACGGAAGAGGAAGGGCTTGAAAAACCGGATCAAATCGACTAGTATTTATGCAAACGTTAATCCAGAAGTTTGGAGAGGTTGCATCATGCCGGTCACGATCAAAGATATCGCAGCGGAGCTGGGGATTTCCGCCACGACTGTATCCCGCTCGCTCAAGAACGACGAGAGAATCTCCAAGGAAGTTCGCGAGCGGGTCACCAGGCTGGCGCAGAAAATGGGCTACCGGCCCAATCTGATGGCCAAGAGCCTCGTCAGCAATCGCACGGACACGATCGGCTTCCTGGTCGACAATTTGTCCTGGTCTTTCTTCAGCGAATTGGCGGAGTGCATCCAGAACGCGGCCGAGAAGCATCACTACTCGGTGTTCATCTACAGCAGCCAGAAGAGCGCGGAGCGGGAACGCGCCGGCGTGGAGCGGTTTCTGTCGCGGGGGATCGACGGGCTGCTGATCTTCGCGACGGAGGCGAAGGAGAACAACGAATATTACAGCGAGCTGTCCGGGCTGGGCATTCCCGTCGTCTTTTTCAACCATTTCAATCATCTGAGCGTCAACTGCGTCACGACGGACGACTACGACGGCGCGCGCAAGGCGCTGCGGCACCTGCTGGAGCTCGGCCATCGGCGGATCGGCTACATCGGCTCGCGGGAGGACAGCTCCTTCAAGCGCCAGCGGCTCGGCGCGTATCGGGACGCGCTGGCGGAAGCGGGCGCGTCGGACGCCGGACGATGGGTCGCGCTGGAAGAAGACGACCCGCTCTACGGATACCGGGTCGCGAAGGAATGGCTGACGGCGCGCGACGAGCGGCCGACGGCGATCTTCGCCCAGAACGATCTGCTGGCGTTCGGCGCGTGCCGGGCGATCGCCGAATTGGGGCTGCGCGTGCCCGACGACGTGTCGATTATCGGGTTCGACGATCTCGACACGTGCCAGTTCATGCATCCGCCGCTCACGACGGTCAAGATCCCGCTGCGCCAGCTCGCCGACGCCGCCATCCGGTTCCTCATCGAGCGAATCGGATCTGGGTCGTCGGAGGATGAAGAGGTGCGGCTAAAGACGACGCTCAGCCCGAACCTGATCGTGCGTCAATCGACCGCTCCCGCTCCGAAGTAATTCAAGCCGGCGCGGACCTCGATAATCGTCTTCTCAAGAGGTTTTTTCCGCACGTCGCTGACCGTAGGAGCCCGCCGATTCGGAGTCGGCGGCTTGGATCGAAGGAACCGTCCCCATTTTCGTGGGACGGTTTTTCTTTTTTCGGCATTGACACGAGAAGAGCGGATCACTTATATTGTTTATGCGAACGTTCGCATAAAGTAATACGAAGGTTGTAAGCGGTAAAAACAAATTGAATTGTGTCAACGTTATTTCATCCGCAATCATGGGAGGGGAAACCGATGGGGAATACGAAAATCCGCGTGGCCGTGCTCGGCCTGCACAATCACTATCACATCTATCCGATGGCCCGATACATCGCCCAAGGGACCGTGCCGGAGCTCGAATGGGCCGGCGTGTTCGACGAGCGGACGGCCCAGGCGGAAGCGTTCGCCTCGACGTACGGCTTGACCCGGGCATATCCGACGAGAGAAGCGCTGTTCGACGATCCGGACGTCGACGCGGTGCTCGTCATGAGCGACACGGGGGCGCATGAACGGGACGTCATCGATTGCGCGGCCCGCGGCAAGCACATTCTGCTCGACAAGCCGATCTCGATCACGACCGATCAGGCGGAGCGCATGGTGAAAGCGGCGGACGAAGCGGGCGTCGTCCTGATGATGGCCTACTTGATCCGTTATTTGCCGCCCTACATCAAAGCCAGGCAGCTGATCGAAGCGGGCGTGATCGGCAAGCCGCTGACGATGAAGATCTCGATCCGCTGTCCGCTCTCCTTCATCACCGATTCCCCCGATACGGCGGAGCCCGGCTGGTACGTCGACCCCAAGCGGGGCGGCTACGGGGGCTTCAACGACCACGGCATTCATTACACCGACATTATGCGGTACTTGCTCGGCAGCGAGCCGGTCCGGGTTTTCGGGCAGGTCGCCAATCTGAAGCATCAAGAGCTGGAAGTGGACGATTACGGCGTCTGCGTCGTCACGATGGACGAAGGCCAGATCGTTACCGTCGAGAGCACATGGCACGCGCCGGGCTGGTATGCGCCGATGACGAGCCAGGAGGAATGCCTGATCGTGGGCACGGAGGGCGAAATCCATATCCACTATCAGAAGAGCCCGCAGATGGAAGTGTCCGGAAAAGGAATCGAGGGACGCGACTATTACGATTGGCAGGGCGACGACCGGTACGAGATCTGCTATAAAGACTGTCTGGCGGACTTCGCGGACGTCGTTCGGGGACGGAAGCCGGTGGCGGTCGGCGGAGCGGACGGCTTGAAGGCGCTGCGCGTTATCGAAGGAGCATACCGATCGTCCGCAACGGGCCAAGTCGTCGACTTAACGCAATAACGGGGAGGGTTAAACAGCATGGAACAAGTTCGCATCGGTATTATCGGAGCGGGACGGATCTCGCACGTGATGAGCGCGGCTCACGCCCAGGTTCCCGAGTCCAAGCTTGCCGGCGTGTTCGACGTCGTTCCGGAGGCTTCGGAGCGGCTGGCGCGCAAATTCGACATTCCTCACATTTTCTCCAGCTACCAGGATATGCTCGCTTCGGACGAGATCGACGCCGTGCTCGTCTGCACGCCGACGTTCCTGCACGAGCAGATCGTCATCGACGCGGCGAACGCCGGCAAGCACGTGTTCTGCCAGAAGCCGATGGCGCTTACGGTCGAACAGTGCGAGCGGATGAACGAGGCGGCTTTGCGCAACGGAGTGAAGCTGCAGGTCGGCTTCATGATCCGCTTCACGCCTCCCTTCGTCGAAGTGAAGGAACGCATCGACAGCGGCGAGATCGGCGACATCATCGCGATCCGTTCGGCGGTGTTCGGCTGGGAGCCGACGGCGGAATGGTTTTACGATCCGAACCAAGGCGGCGGCCTGCTGATCGACACGATCATCCATACGTTCGATCTGTACCGCTGGTACGCGGGCGAAGTCGCTTCCGTCTTCGCGGACGGCGGAGCGTACGTGTTCGATGGAGCGCGCAAGCACGGCACGCCGGACAACATCATGTGCCAGATGAAGTTCGAGAACGGCGCGGTGGGCAGCATTTACGGCAGCTGGTCGAGCGGCTACGGCGACAAAACGATGGAGATTTACGGCACCAAGGGCTCGTTCTTCATCGATCTGATGGAAGCGCAAGGGGGCCGGGCTTTCATCAAAAAGAATCAAGCGGCGCCTTCTCCGGCGGAGGGCTGGAACAACCTCGGCGTGCTGTGGAAGTTCGGCTATCAGCAGGAGGCCCGTCACTTCACGCACAGCATTCTCGGACGGGTCGCTCCGTCGGCGACGGGGACCGACGCGGTGGAAGCGCAGAAGCTCGCCATGCTGGCGGACCGTTCGATCCGCACGGCCGAAGTGCTTCGCGTGCAGGGAGCCGGCCGATGATCGGAGTGGGGGTCGTCGGCACCGGATTCTGGGCGCGAATGACGCACCTCCCGGCTTTTCGCTCGATCGAGGGATTCGAGCTGAAAGCGGTGACATCGGGCCGTCCGGAAAACGCGCAGCGCGCGGCCGCCGACTTCGGCATCCCGGCGGCGCATGCCGACTATCGGGAGCTGGTGCGCGATCCGGACGTCGCGGTGGTCGACATCTGCGCGCCGAACGACCTGCACGCCGAGATCGCGCTGGCCGCGTTCGCGGAAGGAAAGGACGTCATCTGCATCAAGCCGCTGGCGACGAATGTACGCGACGCTTACCGGATGGTGAACGAAGCGGAGAAGCGGGGACGCAAGCTTTGCTACGCGGAGAACGTGCCGTTCATTCCGGCGCTCGTCCGGCTGAAGGAGCTGATCGACGGCGGCCTGTACGGGGAACTGTTCCGCTACAAGGCGTGCGAAGGCATCGGTTCGCTTCACGCGTCCTGGTTCTCCGATCCGGAACGTGCCGGCGGCGGCTCGATCATCGACATGGCCGTGCACGGCTTGTCGTTCCTGCAATGGATGGCGGGCGGCCGCAAGGCGGTCAAGATCCATGCGGAGGCGGGCACGTTCCTGCACCGGCAGCAGGCGGAAGACACGTCGGTCATCGTCATGCGCTTCGAAGACGGGGCGATCGGCCAGACGGAGGACGGCTGGTCTTTGGCCGGCGGCTATGATTCGCGGTTCGAGGTGTTCGGCACGAAGGGCCATGCGCTGGTCGATCTGCTGTACAGCCACCCGATCCGCTCGGTCGTCGGCAGCTCGGCGGAAGGCGGAGCGACGGCGTCGCTGCTTCATCCGATCGACGATCATTTTGTCAAAGACGGGCATTTGAACATGATGACGCACTTCCGGGATTGTCTGACAAAGGGGACGCCCTGCCGCTCTTCGGGAGCGGAAGGCTACGAAATGATGGAGTGGGTGGATGCGGCTTACCGTTCCGTGCGGACGGGGGAGCCGATTCGACTGAACGCGGGAGGGAGTGCGGCGAATGGCTAAATTGAGAGTAGGCATGATCGGATATGAGCACGTTCACGCCGATTTTCGGTCGAAGGCGCTGAGCGAGATGGAAGAGGTCGAGATCGTCGCGGTAGCCGATTCGGACCGGACGCGCGGCGAGGCCGCGGCTGCTCGTTACGGCGGAGATCGCTACGACGATTATCGCAAGGTGCTGGAACGCAAGGACATCGACTTTGTCTTCATCCATTCCGCCAATGGCGATCATAAGGAGATGGTGCTGGAGACGGCCGCCGCCGGCAAGTCTCTGTTCTGCGAGAAGCCGATGGCGACGAGCGCGGCCGACGCGCTGACGATGACGGAGGCCGTCGAGCGGGCGGGCGTGCGCCATACGCTGGGCTTCTGCAGCCGCTTCATTCCGGAAGCGGAACGCGCCAAGGAAGTGATCGCCAGCGGGCTGATCGGCCGAATGATCAGTCTCCGGGGAGTCATCGGGCTGGCCGGCATTGCGGAGATCGGGTGCCCGGACTATATGACCGACTGGATGGTCGATCCGGTCCGCGGCGGCGGCGGCGCGCTGATCGACGAAGGCGCGCATGCCATCGACCTGCTGCGCTGGTACGGAGGCGACATCTCGGCGGTGTCCAGCATGACGGCGAACATCGACAAGCCGCAGCTTCGGGTGGAAGACAACGCCGCAACGGCACTGCAGTTCGCGAACGGCGCGCTCGGCACGCTGAACACGCTGTGGAGCCTGCACATCGACGTCGGCATGCGCAACACGCTGGAGCTGTACGGAACGGAAGGCACGATCCTGCTCGAACTGACGAGCAAGCATCCGAAGCTGCAAGTCTACTCCGAACACCTGGGGGGACTGGCGAACGGAAGCTGGTTCGAGCCCCACATCAAGCCCAAAGAAGCGGAGCCGCACGATTATCAAGGCTGGCCTACGCATGCGCAGCACTACAAGCGGGAAGTAACCGACATCATCGGTTGCTTGCGCGAGGACCGTCCGTTCCGCGCGAACTTCCGCGACGGCCTTCATGTGGCGGAAGCGACGGAAGCCGGATACCGGTCGGCCCGGGAGAGAAGATGGATCTCGCTCGGAGAAAGGTGAAAGGAACCATCGCATCGCCAACTAAAGGGGAGGTTTTTGTAAATGAAAACAAAAAAGCTCCGTTTGGCCTTGATTCTGGCATCCGCCGCACTTCTGTCCGCTTGCGGCTCGAACGGTAACGGCGCGGATTCATCTTCTTCCGCTTCGCCTGCCGCCTCCGGCGGTTCCGGAAGCTCCGGCAGCGGCGGCGGAAAAGTAACGCTGACGATCTCCCGCTGGGCGGGGCCGCACGCCGACGACCAGAAGGAGATGCTGAAGCAGTTCGAGCAAGAGACCGGCATCACCGTCAAGATGGACGATGTCGACTACGCGCAGCTTCAGCAGAAGCAGACGCTGAACCTGTCGAACAAAACCGGCGAATACGACCTGGTCTGGGCGCAGGAGATTTGGATTCCCGAATATATCAAGAACGGCTACCTGCTGCCGATCGACGATTATGTGAAGGACGACAGCCTTAACCCGAAGGACTTCGACTTCGCCGATTACAATCCGAATCTGATCAAGATCGTGACGGCGGACGGCAAGCTGTACGGCCTGCCGACCTTCATTCAGCTTCCGATCATGGTCTACAACAAGGATATGCTGCAGGCGGAAGGACTCACGCCGCCGAAGACGTGGGACGAGACGCTGGCGGTCGCGAAGCACTTCCACGACAAGGGCACCGGCATCGCGCTGCCCGCCAAGCAAGGGCAGGCGGCGGTGGACGTGTTCACGTCGCTCGTCCGCTCCAACGGCGGCGACTATTACGGAACCGACGGCAAGCTGAACCTGTCCGGCCAGGCCAACGTGGAGGCGGCCCGGTTCTGGAAGGACTTGAACGCCGTCGCGATGAACGGGAGCGCGACCTGGCACTATGACGAAGTGACCAAGGCGGTTCAATCCGGGCAGGCGCCGATCGGCCTGACGGTCTCCGGGCAGGTCGGTTCCCTCGAAGACCAGGCCAATTCGTCCGTGGCCGGCAAGATCGGCTATGCCCCGCTGCCCTACAGCAAGCAGCCGTTCGGCACGCTCTCGGTCTGGAACTGGTGCGTGGCGGCGGACAGCAAGCATCCCAAGGAAGCCTATGAATTGGCGGCCTGGCTGACAAGCAAGGAGACGGAAAAGGCGATGAGCCTCAAAGACGGGCAGATGCCCGGCCGGCAATCGCTGTTCAGCGATCCGGAGCTGTCGGCGAAATATCCGTTTTTCCCGGCCGTCGGCGAAGCGATGAAGCAGGCGGATACGCAGCCGCTCAGCGCGGACGCTCCGAAGCTGATGGATGGACTGGCCACCGCATTGTCCGCGATCGCCGTGGGCAATACGGACCCGCAAGCGGCGCTCGCCCAAGTCCAGCAGGATATGGCCTCCGCATCCGGCCAGTAGTTCCCATGCCGGCACAGACGCCCGCGGAAGCGCGCGGCGTTTGCGCCGGCCGACATCAGAAGGGAGGTTAGCCATGGCCGCCAAATCCAAATCTTCCTATCTCGCCGGGTTTCTCGTGCTGCCGGCGGCGGCGGTCGTCGTCCTGGCCATGATCGTGCCGCTCGGCTATGCCGTCGTCATGAGTCTGTTCGATTTCGCTCCCGGGAAGGAAACGGCCGGCGTCTTCGTCGGCTTGCATTATTACGCGGCTTTCTTCCAGGATCACGTCGCGCTGAAGTCGCTGCTCGTCACGCTGATCTTTACGGCGGCGGCGCTTGGCTTGGAGCTTGCCATCGGCATCGGCATGGCCGTCGTGCTGGCCGGTCTGCCGGATCGGCTGTCCCGGATCCTCCGGGCCGTCTACTCGATGCCGCTGCTCGTCTCGCCGATCATCGTCGGTCTGATCTGGCGCTATCTGTACGATCCGACGTTCGGACTCGTCTATCAATGGCTCAAAGCGTTCGGCCTGGAGCACTTCGGCGGGCTGTCCAAGCCGGGCACGGCGCTCTTCTGCGTCATCGTCGCCGACGTGTGGCAGACGACGCCGTTCATCCTGCTGGTCGTCACCTCCGGCCTGACGACGGTTCCTCACGAGGTATACGAGGCGGCGCGGATCGACGGCGCCGGCTTCTGGCGGACGCTCTTCCGCATTACGCTGCCGATGATCGGCAAAGTCATCCTGCTCGTCACGCTGATCCGCGGGACGGACGCGTTCCGGGTGTTCGACATCATCTATGCGCTGACGGGCGGCGGACCGGCGAACTCGACGCTGTCGCTCAGCATTTACGCGTTCAAGCAAGGCTTCGAGCAGTATCGGATGGGCTACGCGATGGCCATCTCGCTCATCACCATGCTGGTGCTGATTCTGCTGTTCGCGCCGCTCGTGAAACGTTCTTCTTATATGGAACAAAGCTAGAGAGGGGGGCCGCCGATGCTGCGCAGAAGCGCCCGCAACGGCTTCAAAGGAATCTTGCTTTTGGCGTTCGCCCTATGGACGGTCATCCCGATCTGGATGGTCGTGATGACGTCCTTCAAGACGCAGAAGGACACCTTCACGGTGCCGGTCAAATGGTTCTTCCATCCGACGCTCGACAACTATTCGAAAGCGTTCTCGAACGGCGATTTCGGCCGCTACTTCGGGAACAGCGCGCTGGTGGCGGTGATCTCGTCCGCGCTGGCCGTCGGCCTCGGGACGCTGTGCGCTTACGGCCTCACCTCGTTCGGAATGAAGCGGTCGGGCGCGCTGATGAACTTCTTCATGCTCGGCAAGCTCGTTCCGGCCGTTACGATGCTGCTGCCGATGTTCGTGCTCATCAACGAGGTCGGCCTGCTCGGCAGCTACGTGGGGCCGGTTCTCGCCCACACGGCGGTCAATCTGCCGTTCGTCGTCTGGCTGGCGATCAGCTTCCTGAAGGATGTGCCGAGAGAGCTGGAGCAGTCCGCGCTGATCGACGGCTGCACGAAGATGCAGGCGTTCCGCAAAATCATTTTTCCGATCATCCTGCCGGGCGTGACGGCCGCCGCGATTCTGTCGATGCAGTATTCGTGGAACGAGCTCGTGTTCGCGCTCCAGCTCACGAATATGGACACGTACACGCTTCCGGTCGGCATCTCGCGGTTCGTCGGTTCGGTCTCGGTCGACTGGGGCAAGAGCAGCGCGGCGGCGACGGTGACGATGATGCCGATCATCGTCGTCGGGTTCTTCATCCAGAAGTATTTGGCGGAGGGCACGACAGGCGGAGCGGTCAAAGGATAAAGGAAAGGTTAAGGGGGTCTTCGCATGTATTTCGGCACGCAGTATTATCGTCCCCCGTTCCCGGGCTCGGCCGATTGGGATCGCGATCTGAAGCTCATCTCGGCTACCGGCTTCAACATCGTGAAGCTCTGGGCGGTCTGGTCGTGGATCGAGCGCAAGCCGGGGGAATTTTACTTTCAAGATTTGGATGAACTCATCTGCCGATGCGAGTCGCTGGGGTTAAGCGTCGTCCTCAACCTGGTGCCGGAAGGAGCTCCCTACTGGCTGGAGCGGGAACATCCGGACGCCTGCTACTGCGGCCACGACGGCAGTCGGCTGCCCTTCAGCGGCGCGGCCAATCTGCCGTCCGGCGGCTGGCCCGGCCTGTGCCGCGACAAGCCGGAGGTCGAAGCGCTGGCCAACCGGTTCCTCGCCGCCGTCGCCGGCCGCTATGCGGATTCCGCCGCGATCGTCGGCTTCGACGTCTGGAACGAGCCGCACATCGATCCGGCCTTCGATTATCCGGACGTGCTGTTCTGCTACTGCGACCATTCGCGCCGGAAATTCGCCGACTGGCTGAAACGGACGTACGGAACGGTGGAAAAGCTGAACCGCGTCTGGCACCGGGCTTATTCGGAATGGGACGACGCGACGGCGCCGGTCCGATTCGGCACCTACCCGGACATGATCGACTGGCGGCGGTTCTGGCTGGAGAACCACGCGGATTGGCTCTCGTCCCGCGTTCGAGCCGTGAAGGAAGCGGCGCCGGCGAAGACCGCGATGACGCACGTTCCGTTCAGCGGCTATCTGGGCCAATGCGGGGAGGGCGGGCTCGGCCAGACGCTGACGGACGAGTTCCTGCTCGCCGGCCGCGTCGAGCACTTCGGCTTGACGAGCTTCCCCAAATGGCTGATGAACAACGACTTCGTTCAGCACCTGATGCACGTGGAGCTGGTCGCCGCGGCGGCGGACGGCAAGCCGTTCTGGCAGACCGAGCTGCAGTCCGGCGGCGGGCTGTGGGGCATCGAAGGAAGCCCGGTGGCGACGCCGGAAGAGATCCGGCTCTGGAACTGGAACGCGATCGCCGGAGGCGCGCAAGGCGTGCTCTACTGGCAGTGGCGGCCGGAGCCGTCCGGGCTCGAATCGCCGGGCTTCGGGCTGACGGCGCTGGACGGCGGGCCGTCGGAGCGGACGGCGGCGGCGGGCGAGATCGCCCGCAAGCTGCTGCTCGAGCACTGCGGCTTCCATGGCGCAGGCCGCGTGCCCGCGGCGAACGGCATCTACGTGTCGCGGAATGCCGACCTGTTCGCCTTCGCCGCGGGCAGAGGCGAGAAGCTGTATGCGCAAGGGCTGTATGGCGCCTATTCGGCTGCCGTCGATGCCGGCATTCCCGTTCGCTTCGTCCACGGCGATCATCTTCCGCGCGCGCTCGCCGAAGGGCTGAAGGTGCTGTACGTTCCGGTGCCGTTCGCGCTTAGCGCGGAGGAGACGGCCGAGCTGAGCCGCTTCGCCGCGGGCGGAGGCCGGCTGGTGCTGGAAGCGTGCGCGGGCATGTACGACGAATCGGGAACGATCCGGCCGCGCTCGCTTGTGCATGAGCTGTTCGGGCTCGAATCGCTGGAACTGTCGATCGCCGAGCGGGTCGAGTGGGAATGGTCGAATCCGCGCGGGGAACGAGAGACGGAAGCCGGGGCGCGCTACCGCCAGGATCTGACGGGAACGGCCGAAGGCATCGAAGTGATCGGCCATTTCGCCGACGGATGCCCGGCCGCGGGACGGATGGCGTTCGGCTCCGGCGAAGCCGTATGGGTCGGAACGCTTCCATCGGTCGCTTACGCAAGATTCGGCAAGCCGGAACGCTCTTCGTTCATCGCGCAATGCTTCGAGAACCGGAGCTACGAGGACATAAATGTGCTTGGGGCCGACGGCAAGCTGATCTACCGACTGTTCGCGACGGCGAATGCCCTGCACCTGGTCGTCGTCAACTACGGAGAGGTTCCCGCCGCGATCCGGTATCGATGGAAGGGCGGCGAAGAGGAAACAAGGGCCGTCCCTCCCCGGGACGGCGCCGTCTATACCCGGACGATCGGCTGACGCCGCGTCCCCGGCCGCCGGCATGCGTCCCGAGGGGCGCGTGACGGCGGTCTTTTTTTCCGATTCGGACTTCACCGTTCTGAGCCCCCTCATACCCGAATCGTCCCCGTGAAGCTTCTTCGGCGTTCCTGGCGCCGAAGGCGCTTTTCCTTGCTATAATAAGTTCCAAACGTTCGGAGAGGATGCATGAATGGTGAGATCCTTGAGCCTGGCGCGTTTGGGTTCCTTTTCCATCCGTAAAAATACCTATGTCAAGCTGCTGCTGTCTTTTATCCTCCTGAACATCCTGAACATCTCGATCGTCTTCGGGCTGTACTACTGGAACGCCGATCGGATCATGAAACGGGAGATCGACGAGCTGTCGCACCGGCTGCTGTCGCAAACCCAGAACGTCTCCAACTACGTCTATACGTCGGTCATCAAGGGCGGGTACGATCTCTACGGCGACGATACGATATACGCGGCGATGTTCTCGGACGACGAAGTGGACGTGTTCGATCAGCATCTTCTGTTTACCCGCTTGAACCGTTTTATCCAGGCGAATCCGATCGTTCACTCGATTTACTTGTATAACCGGCAGCTCGATACGGTCATCTCCACCGAATATCCCAATCTGAGCTTCGCGAATTTCCCGGACAAGGAAATGACGGCGGCGCTCGGCGACTTCCGCTACCGTTCTCCCAGAATTCCGTATTTCCTGCGGAACGCCAT
The DNA here is from genome assembly GCF_014212055.1 of Cohnella zeiphila. GTDB lineage: Bacteria > Bacillota > Bacilli > Paenibacillales > Paenibacillaceae > Cohnella > Cohnella zeiphila. Next base: position 54,004 of record NZ_JACJVO010000027.1, read on the forward strand.
GCCGGGTAAGCCTGCGGGCAGCCCGACGCTTTCGCTCATCATGACGGAACCGTCTTCGGGCTCGGATGAAGTGCAGGGCGCCATGGTCCTCAACATGGACGACGTCCAGCTTCAGAAGCTGATGACGGAGATGGCGGGCGATCCGACGAATCGGCTTTACCTTCTGCAGAACGACGGGGAATTCATCACGCCGCCCGACTCCCCGCTGTTCGCGGACGAGCGCTCCCGGTTCCGCTATTATGGCGATATCGAGAGCAGCGCGGCGTCTGCCGGAACGCTGATCGAGCACGCCGGCGGCCAGAAATACGTCATATCCTACCAGAGAACAAACCTGGAGAGCACCGGCTTCGTCTATCTCAGCATTTATCCGTATACGACTCTGTTCAAAAGCCTGATCCATATTCGCAACGTCACGATGCTGAGCAGCGGATTTCTGATCGTCGCCAGCTTGGCGCTGTCGGTGCTGCTGTCGCGGAGAATCTATTTCCCGATCCGCTCGCTCACCCAGTTCGCCCGCAAGCAATGGAGAGGATCGCCGGCTCCGGAGGACGGGGATCTCGAGACGATCTCCCGCGTCCTTGCCAAGGCGGTCGAGGACAACGAATCGCTGGAGCGGCTCTCCTACCGAACCCGGAAGCTGCTGAGAGAACAGTTCCTGCGCAGCTTGCTGCTCGGCTATGAAGAGAGCCGGAGTTCTTTCCGGACAAGGGTGGCCGAGCACGGAATCGAACTGGTCGCATCCGAGCGGATCCGGGTGGCCATCCTGCGCATCGACCGCTACCGGCAGTTCGAAGAGAAGTACGACAGCGAGAGCCGGTTCCTGATCCGTTACGCCATGGGCAATATCGTGGAAGAGACGCTCGAAAAGACGCTCCGCGCCCAGTCGGTCGACATCGGGTCGGATCATATCGCCGTTCTTCTGGACGATTCGTCGACCGGCGAGCAGGAGCTCGGCAGGATGCTGAAGGAAGTTCAGCGCAATGTTCGTTCCTACCTCCAGCTCGGCGTCACCGTCGGCATCGGCGACCCGGTGGAGTCTTTGGCCGAAGCCTCCTATTCGTACGAAGGGGCGCTTGCCGCCACACATCGCCGCGTCTTCCGAGGTCCGGGAGCGCTGATCGCCGGAAGCAAGCCGGAGCCTGCCGGGCGAATCGACTATCCGTTCGACAAGGAGAAGGCGATTCTGGACGAGCTTCGTCTGGGCAGACCGAACAAGCTGAAGGAAGCGGTCGATCGTCTGCTCGGAAGCTTGGAGGACGAGATCGGGCGGGACCCGTTCGCGGTTGCGGCCGAGGTCGTCCTGAATGTCATGAAAGCCGCTCATGCGCTGCCGGGCCGGGCGCTTCCGCCGTCCGTCTGGAGCTACGGCGATCTGTACGGTCAATTGACCAGGCTGGAGTCGCGCGAGGAGATCGTCGACTGGATCGGCCGGCAGCTGTTGAAGGAGACGGAGGGCAGCGAAGCAGACGACCGAAAGACCCGAAACGCGGACACGATCGCCAAGGGGCTCCAGTATATCGAGGAAAACTATCGGCGAACGGATTTCTCGGTGGCGGACGTGGCGTCGTACCTGCAATATTCGGCGAGCTACGTCAACAAGCTGTTCGGCGAGACCATCGGCATGACCGTCCACGAATCGATCAACCGGAAGCGGCTTCTCAAAGCCAAGGAGCTCGTGGAAGGCTCGGACCTTTTGATCAGCGACATTGCCGGCTTGTCCGGGTTCAGCTCCAGCAATTATTTCTATTATGTGTTCAAGAAGGAATTCGGACTGACGCCGATCGCCTGCCGAAAGATGAGCGGCGAAGCGGGGATCCCGGAGCCGGGTTGAGAAGGCCGTCGTTTCGGCTCAGCCGATTTTGCAGACTGCAAAATCGGCTTTTTTTACGTTTTTCTGAGTCGGAAGCGAATTTTAAAGTATCCTTGGACCGTTTCGCTGTGGCAATATGAGGGACACCGAAACCAATTTTTGACGGAAGGGAGGCGGCCTGTTGCGGCAACCGGTCAGCAAGAAAAGCAACGGCAAAGCGGGTTTCCGCTTCTCGGGAACGGGCGTCCTGTATGCGATGGCGTTACCCGGCATTTTGTTCTTTTTCATTTTCAGCTACTTGCCGATGTTCGGCGTCGTCATCGCGTTCAAGGATTACAATTTCGCAGATGGCATCTTCGGCAGCCCGTGGACGGGCTTCAACAACTTCGAGTTTTTCTTCACGTCGCCCGACCTGTTCCGCGTCACCTACAACACGCTGTTTCTGAACGCGCTGTTCATCGGCTGCGGAACGTTTGTCGCCGTGCTGACGGCGATTCTTCTGAGCGAGATTCGCAGCCGGATCGGGGCGAGAATCTTTCAGACATTCATCTTTTTCCCCTACTTTATCTCCTGGATCGTCGTGTCGCTGTTCCTCGGCACGTTCCTGGCGACGGAGAAGGGGATCATCAACCAGCTGCTGGTCGAATTCGGCTTATCCAGAGTGGAGTTCATGAACCGGCCCGGCCTGTGGCCCGCCATTCTGGTGCTGGTCTACCTATGGAAAACGACCGGGTACGGCGTCGTCATCTATCTCGCGGCCATCGCCGGGATCAATCCCGAGTATTACGAGGCGGCGCGCATCGACGGGGCGAACCGGCTGCAGCAGATTATGCGCATCCTGCTTCCGCAGCTTCGCCCGACCATTCTGGTGCTTCTCATTCTGGCGGTCGGCCGAATTTTCTACGGCGATTTCGGCATGATCTACGCGCTGGTCGGCGACAACGGGCAGCTGTATCCGACGACGGACGTCATCGATACGTACGTTTTTCGCTCGATGCGCACGCTCGGCGATATGGGCATGACCTCCGCGGTCGGTCTCTATCAGTCGCTTATGGGCCTCCTCATGGTCGTCGCGGCCAATTGGCTGTCCAAGAAGCTCAGCGACGAGAACAAAGGCGTGCTGTATTAAGCTTCATTTTTTCGGAAGGAGCGGCTTCATGATCGAGCACAAAACGGCCGGCTACCGGCTATTCCAAGCGTTCAATTATTTGTTCTTCGTTCTTCTGGGCCTGATCTGTCTCATTCCGTTCCTGATCGTGCTGGGCAGCTCGTTCGAATCGGAGTCGGTGCTGCGGGAGCGGGGCTTCTCGCTCGTCCCGAGCCACTTCACGCTGCTCTCGTACCGGACGGTGTTCGAGCTGAACACGATTACGCAGTCGTTCCTGGTGAGCGCGGCCGTCACGGTCATCGGCACCTTCGCGGCGCTGCTCGTCACGGGCTTGCTGGCCTATCCGCTCACGCAGAAGGAGATGAAGCTGCGCGGTCTCATTCTCGGCTATGTACTCGTCACGATGCTGTTCAGCGGGGGCCTCGTTCCCTGGTACATCCTCATCACCAAATACTTGCATCTCCAGGATACGCTCTGGGTGATGATCGTTCCTTATTTGGTCAACCCGTTCAACCTGTTTGTGCTCAAAAGCTTTTTCGAGACGCTGCCGAAGGAAATTATCGAATCGGCGCGCATCGACGGGGCGGGACATCTGCGCATCTTCCTCGGCATCGTCGTTCCGCTGTCGACGCCGGGTCTGGCGACCATCGGGCTGTTCTATGCGCTCACCTACTGGAACGACTGGTGGCTGTCGCTCAATTTTATTCAATCCGACCGGCTGATGCCCGTCCAGCTGCTGCTCAAGAAGATGATCTCGAACCTGACGTTCATCTCCAGCCAGGTCGACACGTCCCACTTTATCCAGGTGCCGTCCAACGGCGTGCAGATGGCGACCACGATCGTTTCCATCGGCCCGATCTTCCTCGTCTATCCTTACATTCAGAAGTATTTCGTCAAAGGGTTGACGATCGGGAGCGTCAAAGGCTAAATCGGGCTATCGGCCGTTTATCGGTCTAGCATATAAAAATCAGGAGGGTTCACGAAATGAAAAGAAACAGGAAAGCACTCCTGCCGCTGATGCTGACCGCCGCGCTGGCGCTGGGCGGCTGCTCGGGAAGCGGCAACAACAGCAACAACGGCGGAAGCTCGCAGCAGCCGGCTTCGCCGTCAGCCTCGGCGCCAGCATCAAGCTCCGGCGCGTCTGCAAGCGCTTCCCCCTCGGCATCGCCGTCGTCCGCCAAGCTGGACCCGGTCAAGCTGAAGCTCATTCTGCCCGGAGACAAACCCCAGCACTACGACGAAGTCATGAAGGTTCTGAACCAGAAGCTGCAGGACCGGATCCAGGCGAGCCTGGACATTCAGTACATTCCGTGGGACAGCTACAAGGATCAAATTCTGGTCAAGCTGGCCGCAGGGGAGAACTTCGACTTCTACTACGACGGCTGGTGGCAAAATTACGCCCAAGTGCTGGCCAAGGGAGGGGCGTTGGACATTACCGGCCTCATCCAGAAGTACGCGCCGGATCTGTACAACGGGCTGACCGCCGATTACGTGAACTCGAACAAGTACATGGGGAAGATCTACGGCATTCCGGTGCCGGGCCCGCTGGAATATCCGCAGGGCTACAACTTCCGCTCCGACATCGCGCAGAAGTACGGCTACGGCGCGGACAATCTGAAGACGCTGTCCGACGCGGAGGCGTTCATGACCAAGGCGCTGGCCGGCGAGAAGGGCAAGGTCGGGCTTCGCTACAACGGCGAATACGCCGGCGATTACCAGGTGCTGGCGTTCCTCGGCACGCAGCGGGAATTTATCCCGAGCAACGACTTCAATTCCCCCGGCATGCTGCTGAACAACGAGCCGAAGGTCATCGATCAGTTCGAGTCGCAGCCGTACAAGGACTTCCTGAAGCTGAAGCAGCGCTGGTGGAACGAGGGGCTCATCGACAAGGACTCGCTGTTCAGCAAGTCGTCGGTGACGACGGACGCCAACACCGACACGACCGCGCTCAGCAGCTTCGGCAATCCGCCGGAAGGCTGGCTCGGCGACCGCTCCGTATCGCTGTCCCAGATCGAGCCGGGCGCCAGCGTCGACTTCGTCACGATGGAAGGCGACGGCTTCAAGATGGTCAGCTCGTTCAAGGCAGGCAACTTCACGGTACTTTCGCCCGAATCGAAAAACCCGGAGCGCGTGCTCATGTTCCTCAATCTGATCTATACCGACAAGGGGATTCGCGATCTTTACCTCTATGGAATCGAGAACCAGGACTTTATCGCGGTCGGAGACAATCAGTTCAAATACCCGGACGGCCTGGATGCGACCAAGGCGTTCGGCAACCAATGGTGGATGGTAACGCCGTGGGCGAATGCGAGAATTTCGGCGAACGCGACCGAGACGGACAAGAAGTTCATCTCGTATCTGTCCGACCCGGCCAACTTCCAGAAGTCGGTCATTTCCGGCTTCGATTTCAACCCGGATGCCGTGAAGTCGGAGATCTCCAAGGTCAGCGCGGTGGTCGGAGAATACCGCAAGGTGCTGGAGAGCGGGTCCAGCTCGGACTCGCAGCTGGAAGCGAAATATAACGAATTTATCGATAAGCTCAAGAAGGCGGGCGTCGACAAGATCATCGCCGAGAAGCAGCGCCAGATCGACGCGTTTCTGCAAAAATAACCGCGCCGGCGGAAGGGGCGCGCCGTTTGCCGGCGCGTCTCGGACAGCCGGGCGCCGAAGGAGCGGGTATTCTTCCTTCCGGCTTCCGGAAGGAACGATATCATACAAGTTTCAACCCCATTTCAAGCCGACAACCGATCACGGTTGCGGGGAGGAGGCATGGTAATGAATGGCAGGATCGCAGGGAGCAAGAAAGGATGGCTGATGCTGTTCAGCGCGGCCATACTGGCCGGTTCCGTCCTGTACTCGGGGACGGCGGCAGCCGGTTCGACGACCGAAAGCTTCAATACAGCTACGGGATCGCTCAATGTGGATGATGCCGGATACTTGTCCAAGCACGACATCGTGTTCAACTCGCCGATCACCGATCCGAAGAGCGGACTGACCGTCGGCAACGGCCGCGTCGGCGCGATGGTGTGGAATACGCCGGGCGGGCTCTCGATGCAGGTGTCGGGAGTGGACGCGTCGGAGGAAGGCTTCGCTTCGGAAGGGCTGGTCAGCCTGACCTCAAGCCCGGGGTTCGACGAGAGCTACTCGACCCTGCAGCAGCGGCTGTCGCTGTACGACGGCACCGTGACCGCGAAGTACGACAGCGACCGGACCGTCACGATTCTCGGCTCGCCGAATTCCGAGGTGATCGGCATTCATGTCGAGGACAGCCGCACCGGCCTGTCCGGCGTCTCTCTCGATTTGAGCTTGTGGGACGTATCCGGCTTCGGCGGCGGCGACGTGCCGGATATCGGCACCTGGCGCACCGTTTCCACGTTCGCCGACCCGACCGTGGCCGGTCTGAGCCGCGGGCAAACCGACGCCAATCACTTCGGCTACACGCTCGCCGCCACGGTGGAGGGCGCCAGCTTCACGACGCAGGCGGCCGGCACCGGCAAGGTGCGGCTGAACATCGCGCCGGCCGCCAGCTACACGATCTGGATCGCCGGCGCGAGCCGGCTGAACGCGCCGGGCTACAACTCGGTCAACCAGGCCCAAAATGCGCTGAGCGCCGTCAAAAGCGCCGGATATGCCTCCACGCTGAACAGCTATAAAAATTGGTGGCACAGCTTCTGGAGCAAGTCGTTCGTGCAGTACTCCAACGCTGCCGGCGACGCCGATTATTTGGAGAACATCTACTACCTCGCCACCTACATGATCGCCGCCGGCGGCTACGGCAATTATCCGTTCCACTTCATCAACGGCGTGTTCAGCGCGGTGAAGGACGACGACAGCGGCAAGTGGAGCAATGCCTACTGGTACTGGAACCAGCGGGACGTCTACAACTCGTTCCTTGCCTCCAACCACGCCGACCTGATGAACACGTTCAACAACCTATACAGCCGCAATTTCAGCGCGCTCAAGTCGTATACGATGACCCGCTACGGCATCGACGGCATCTGGGTGCCCGAGACGATGGGCTGGAACGGCAGCGCGGCCGGCACGATCGGCAGCGACTTTACCAACGACATCTATTCCACCGGCGCGGAAGCGGCGCTGAACATGTACGCTCAGTACAAATACACCAACGATTCGGCTTATCTGGCCAATACGGCGTATCCGTTCATGAAAGAGGTCGCCAAGTTCTATACGGCGAAGCTCAGCTACGACAGCGGGACCGGCCAGTATGACATGGCTTCCTCCAACGCCCACGAGACGTACTGGGACGTGCAGAATGCGATCACCGACCTGGCTGCCGTCCGCAGCTTGTTCCCCAAAGCGATCCAGACGAGCCAGGCGCTCGGCGTCGACAGCTCGCTGCGGACGCAGTGGCAGAACGTATTGGACCATCTGGCCCCGTACCCGGTCGACCCTAGCGACCCGAACATGTACTTCCCGCATACGCCGCCGGCGTCGACGATCCGCAACGGCGAGAACGTCGTGCTGGAGCTGCTGTGGCCGTACAGCGTCAGCGGCATCGGAGCGCCCGACTACCAGAAGCTGGTGAACAACTTCAACAGCCGCATCTTCACCTACGGCGCCATCTGGGACCCGGGGGCGGTGCAGGCGGCGCGGCTCGGGCTCGGCGACAGCGCCTTCCAGGGCATGAAGACGATGCTGCAGCGCTACCAGACGCTTCCGAACGGGCGGACAAACGATACGAACGGAGAATTCGAGTATCTCGGCGTGCATCTGTCCGCCATGAACGAATCGCTGCTGCAAAGCTACAACGACAAGATTCGCGTATTCCCGGCCTTGCCCGGCGACTCGTCGATGAACGCCAAGTTTACGCTGCTGGCGAGCGGTGGCTTCCTGGTCAGCTCGGAGAAGGAAGCGGGCGAGATCAAATACGTCGGCGTCAAAAGCCTGTACGGAAACGCGGCGACCGTCGTCAATCCGTGGGGGACGCAGCAGGTGCAGGTTCGGAGGGCGTCCGACAACGCGATCGTCACGACCTCATCTTCGGGCGAGTTCAGCTTCAACACCGCGGCCGGCGCGGTATATGTCATCGAGCGGACAGCCAAGCCGCTATCCTCCTACACTTACACCCAATTGACCGGCACGGCCAACCAAGGGCCGAAGACGCTCTCCGGCACCGCAAGCAAACTCGGTTCCTCCGCTTCCCCGTCCGGTCCGGGCGGAGGCGCGCTGGTCAACGACGACGCGTCCTCCGGATTTCAGTACGGAAGCGGCTGGTTCAGCAGCGACAGCCGGGGCTATGGCGATTACAACGACGACATTCATTATACGGTCACGAACGGCGCGACCGCCGAATACACGTTCTCCGGCACCGGCATCGACTACTACAGCGAAAAGAACGGCGACATGGGCAACGTCGACGTCTATATCGACAACGTGCTGCAAGGCAACGTCAATCTGAACGTCAGCGGCTCCCGGCAGGTGCAGCAGGTCGTGTTCAGCAAGACCGGGCTGGCGAACGGGACGCATACGATCAAGATCGTCAGCAAGACATCGCAAGTCGCCGCTATCGACGCCTTCAAGGTGTATGCCTCGAGCGTCGGCAGCGGCGGCGGAGCGCCGATCGGCTCGACGATCTCGCTGAAGGCGGCGGCCAACGGCATGTACGTATGCGCGGATAACGCGGGAGCCGACCCGCTGATCGCCAATCGGACGGCGGCAGGGCCCTGGGAGCAGTTCATAGTGACGGACGCAGGGGGCGGCGCAGTCGCGCTGCAGGCGGTGGCCAACAATAAATATGTGACCGCTTCGAACGCGGGAGCGGACAGCCTGATCGCCGGCGCCGATTCGATCGGGGCGTGGGAGAAATTCCGCTGGATCGCCAACGCCGACGGTACGATCTCGCTGCAGACCGCCGGAAACAACCTGTACGTCACCGCCGAGAACGCCGGAGCCGAGCCGCTCATTGCCAATCGGAACGCTATCGGTCTCTGGGAGAAGTTCCAGCTGTAGATGCGTTCGGAACGAACCGCAAGCGCAGAGGGGGACGGCGCGCGCCGGTCTACCCCCGGAGGAACGGGGGTGAGAGGACCGCCGGTTGTCCCATCTGCGAAGTTTGCATAGCGGGTGATCCGATGCGATGAAGTACAATCATTTTCTAGGAGGTCACGATCCATGACAAGCTCCGTCAAAAGAGGCCTGATGCTGGCCATTGCTTTCCTGCTGGCGCTGCCCGTGTTTGTGAACCAACCGTCGCGAGCGCACGCCGCGGTTCCGGTCGTCGGCGAGATTATCGCGCTGAAGGCGCTGTCGAACAACAATTATGTTTGCGCCGATAACTCGGGCAACGACCCGCTCATCGCCAACCGCACCTCGGTCGGTTCGTGGGAGCAATTCATCGTGCGCGACGCGGGCGGAGGGCTCTTCGCGCTGCAGGCGGTCGCCAACAACCAGTATGTCTCCAAGCAGGCATCCGACGAGCTGATCGCCAACGCGACGTCCATCGGCGCGAACGAGAAGTTCCAGTTCATCGACGCCGGCGGCAGCAACGTCTATCTCAAATCGAACGCGAACGGCCGGTACGTCGACGCCGACATTCAGCCTACGTATCCTTTGATCGCAAACCGTACGACGGCCGGTCCGTGGGAGACGTTCGAGAAGATGACGATCTCGCTGCCGACCCAGCCGGGCCCCCATTACCTCGGCGTCACCTTCGGCTTCTCCGATTCGACGCTGCACGGCGGTCCCTACGACAACCAGGGCAACCAAATTTTCAACCTGCCGCTCTTCAAAGCCAGCTCCGACGAGTCCAAGTTCTGGGACAACTACGTGGAAGAGCTTGTCTCCTCGGGCGTGGATTTCGTTGCTCCAACGATCCGCGGATACCTGGATCCGCCGATGAGCGCCAACAGCGGAGGCGACACGCGGAAGCTGAGCGGCCTCGTCGCCGCCATCAACCGCCGCGGCGCAGCGGACCGGCTCAAGATCAGCGCGCTGGACGATACGCCGGCCTCGATGACGGACAAGAAAAACGCGTTCAAGCACGGAACCGGGGGCTACAATCCGCCGTTCGACGTCGGCGACGCGGACGGAACGGGCGAGGGCGGATACCAGTACATCTGGGATCACAATTTGCGGGCGTTTTTCGAGGCCGTGCCGGACAATATGCGGTTCAAGATCGACGGCCGGCCCGTCATCTATGAGTGGGGAATCGGCGACTTCGCGTTTACGAACCAGGGCAACGGCAATCTGAAAAAGATGGTCGAGTACATCCGGCAGCAGGCGCAGGAGGAGTTCGGGATCGATCCGTACCTGATCGTCGACCAAAGCTGGATCAGCGAGGATCCGACCGTGGCGTCGGTCGTGGACGGCGTGCACAGCTGGTTCCCGGTGCCGGGCGGCAAGACGGTGACCTCCTTCAACGGCAACAACTACGGCGTGGTTGCGCCTTCGTTCCGATTCGTCGTCGGCTCGACGAACATGGAGATCGATCCGAACCACGGCCAGACATTCAAGGACAGCCTGGCCGACGTCGTTCCGAGAAGCCGGGTCACACTGGTCGAGGGCTTCTCCGACTGGGAGGAGAATGCGGCGATGTGGCGCGGGCGGGACGGCACCTACGCGCAAACGCATTACGATTACCCGAATCAGATGATCAACATCCTGCGGCAATATTCCCGCAATCCTTTTCCGACCGACCTGCGGGTAGAGGCGGAGAGCGCGGACAGCTACAATGATACGACCACGGGCAATCTGTTCGGTCTTTACCGCGACGGGAACCTCGACGTGGAGGCGACTCCGGATTCCGGCGGCGGGTGGGACGTCGGCAGCATCGCGGCGGGCGAATGGCTGGAATGGAAGGACGTTCCGCTGGAAGGGAACGTCACGCTGAAGGTGCGCGCCGCCACGCCGAACAGCGGAAAGCGGCTGCGATTCGTCATCGACGGCACGGCCGGCCCGACGATCACTCTCCCGAACACGGGCGCGTGGCAGACGTACCAGACGGTGAACGCAGGATCGTTCACCTTCGCCGGCGGCACCTATCATACCGTTCGGCTAGAGTTTTTGGACGGCGACTTTAACGTAAACGATTGGACGAACTGACGTTCCGTAGAAACGAAAGCCGGCAAGAAGGCAGAAGGCTGCTCACGATAGCAGCCTTTTTGTCTTGCGACGGAGCTCTTTTCCGAATGCGGTTATTCGGAGGGACGGCACCCTGCTTGGAATAGCGCGATTTAATCAGCCGGGCGCAGGCTAAACAGGATGGCCATTCGGACATCCAGCCATATAGCATACGCATTCTGAAGATCAACTGCCTTTTCGTTAAGAATTGGCAGGATTAATGGAATGGATTCGCGAAAAGGTAAAGCATCGCAAGAAAGCTATCGACTCTCTTTTTTTCTCGTAGCTTCTGCTATGCACGTTATTTGAAAGCGGTTACTCCGGCGAGGTGAAACGGATGATCAAGCTGCTCATTGTCGACGACGAGACGGCGGAACGGCGGGCGCTTTGCCGTTCCGTCGATTGGAGCATCATCGGGGGAGAGGTGGTGGGCGACGCTTGGAACGGGAAGCAGGCGATCGAGCTGGCGATGCAGACGCGTCCCGACATCGTCATCACCGACGTGAAAATGCCGGTGATGGACGGCGTGGAGATGGCCAAGAAGGTTTGCGCGCTCGATCCGTCTATCAAAATCGTATTTTGCAGCGCGTACGAAGATTTCGGTTATGCCCGCGAAGCCGCCAATCTGAACGCGTTCGGCTACGTGCTGAAGCCGATCGACGACGAAGAACTGCTGCGCACCGTCAAGAAGGCGGTCGACAAATGCATCGAGGAGCGAATGCAGGGCGCGCTGTTCGAGCGCTTGAAGTCGAGCCTGACGCTTAGCGAGCCGCTGCTGCGGGAAGCGATCGTCCGCAATGAGCTGCTCGGCCTCGGCCGGGAGCCGGAGGCGCTGCTGCGGAGCGTCGGGCTGGATTGGCTGCGGGACGAAGAGGAGCCGTTCGGGCTGATGCTGATCCGGTGGCTGCCGGAAGATCGGCGGAAGACGGAAGAAATCAAGAGCTTACTATCCGAGCGGTTGACCGGCCGTACGGAAGCGGTCTGCGCCCAGATCTCTGCGGGCGAGATAGCCGTAACGCTCCGGCTTCACGCGAACGCGGTCGCGGACGAAGCGCAAGCGATGCTGGAGCGAACGGTCCGCGGGCTGGACGAGCGGCTCGCAAAGGCGTCCGGCTTCCGGTTGGAGTCGCTCTTCCGGCTGTATCCCGCGGGAACCGCGCCGGAGGAGGCGTATCGGCAGCTGTCGAGCGAGCCGGATGAGGGCCGTCTCCGCCCGGCCGATTCCGGCTTCGCCGCCGCGGGAGCTGCCGGAATCGGCGCTCCGCTGCCGGAGGGTTATTCGTCGGCGGCAGCCGATCCGCTTCTCCGCTTGCGGGCGGAGGCGCCGCGGCTGCTGCGGCAGGGCGACGAGGGCGCTCTTTATTCGCGCGTGCGGGCGTGCTTCCGCCACGCGGACGCGCCGGATGCGGACGACCCTGCGCTGGAATGCGGAGTGGCGCTGTCGGTGCTGACGATCTTGGCGGACGCCGTGCGGAGCTTGGGATTCGAGCCGTTCTCCGGCATCGACGAGGAGATCGTCTGTTGGACCGGCCTCGTCCGGCAGCGCAGCGCGGACGGCTTGCAGAGCTGTCTGGAAGAGTGGGTCCGCGCGTTCGCCGGCAAAGCCCGCACCGGCAAAGAGGCATCCGAGGATTCGTTCCTCAAGCCGATCAGGCGCATCGTCGGCGAACGCTACGCCTCGACCCTTACGGTAGAATCGATCGCGCAGTCGCTGCACTTCACGCCAAATTACCTGGGGGCTACCTTCAAAGCGAAGACGGGCGTCAGCCTGAACGACTACATCAACAAATATCGCGTCACCGTGTCGATGGGACTTCTGCGCGACCCTTCGCTCGGCATTTACGAGATCGCCCGCCGCTGCGGCTACGAGAATACGCCCTATTTTCACAAGATGTTCAAGAAGCATACCGGAATGACGCCGGGCGAATACCGCCTGCTGGAGAGAGGGGCGGCGGAAGATGAACGTCCGGACTAAGCTGCTCGCCCCCAGTCCGACGCTGCTTGGAAATCTGAAGTTCCGCTGGCAGCTGCTGATCTCCTTCCTGTTTATCTCGCTGGCCATTATCGCGCTGACGGACGCCGCCTACCAGGTGTCGATGCGCGGCCGGATCCTGCAGCAGAATACGGAGACGCTCGATTACGTCGTCGAGCAGACGACGCACAACATCGAGACGCGTCTGCAATATTACAAGCGGCTGTCCTTGTTCCTGACGAGCGACCAGAGCTTCCTGCGCAGCGTGCAAAACGAGGACCCTGCCGCCCGCCAGACCGGGTTCCAGTCGATTCAAAGCGACTTCTCCGCTCTGATGTCGAGCAACGTGGCCAGTCTCGCGAACCTGATGGTGTACAGCGCGAACCCGAATCTGGTCAAGGACGGGAAAATCACGTTCGGGCTCGACGAGCGGACGAGGCGGGAGATGGACGGGCCGCTGCGGCTGGACGCCGACAACTCCATCTGGCGGCCGACGTGGAAGGACGACCGCGGCCAGAAGGTGTTCTCCCTGTTCAGCCGCTTGCCGGGCTCGGATCCGTCCGTAGAGAGCTTGCTGGAGCTGCGCATTTACGAGACCGACCTGTTCGGCCTCATCTCCAAGGGCAGCCCTTCCTACCGGATCTACGTGCTGAGCGACGGTGGCGGCGTGATGTCCAGCACGGACCGGACACTGCTCGGCAAGAGCGTCGGCGATTTGTCGGGACCGGAGCGGCCGTTCGTGCAGATGAAGGACGGCGTCGAGCACCGGACCATAGGCGGCGTGCTGTACGCGGCCGCCAAGGGGACGACCGACAACGGCTGGTCGGTGATCGGCGTCGTCGGGCTGTCGGGGCTCATTGAGCAGGAACTTCGAGACGTCAACCGGTCGATCCTTCTCTTCTCCTTGGTCGCCGTCGTACTGGCGCTGCTGCTGACGCTGTTTTTCTCCAGCCGGCTCAACCGGCGCATGATGCTGCTGAACAAGAAGATTCAGTACATTCGCTTGGGCGAATTCGACCGCGACATCGTCATCCCCGGCAAGGACGAATTCAGCATGCTCAGCAAGGCCATGGACGCGACCCGCACCAATTTGAAGCTTCTCGTGAGCGAGATCAAGGAAGAAGCCGAACAGCGGCAGAAGGCGGAGATGAACGCGCTCCGCTCGCAGATCAACGCGCATTTCATCTTCAACACGTTGTCGGGCATTCGCCGCATGGTGACGAACCGGGAGATGGAAGGAGTGAAGGAGGCGATCGACGCGCTCGCGACGTTTTTCCGCATTTCGCTGAGCGATAAGGGAGATTCCATTACGGTCGCCAGAGAAATCGAGCATTTGACCTCGTACATCGATCTGCAGAAAAGAAGGTACGACGACGACATCCTCATCGACCTGGAAGTTCGAGAGGAGACATTGGGCCTGCGGACCGTGCGGCTTGTTTTGCAGCCGATGGTGGAGAACGCCATTTTTCACGGACGCAGAAGCGATGGCAGGAAGCTGCGCATCACCGTTCGCACGGAGATTCGGGGCGACCGGCTCGCGATGGAGGTTGAGGACGACGGCGCCGGCATCCCCCCGGAGCGGCTCGCCGACATTCGCCGCGGCGAAATCCGCTCCGAACGGGGCGGCGGCTACGGCATCGCCAACGTGGAACGCCGCATCCGGCTTGTCGCCGGCGATCCGTACGGCATTGAAATGGATAGCCAGGAGGGGAGGGGAACGCGAATGACCATCTGGCAGCCGCTTCGATCGGACGGATAATCGCCGGAATTGCACAAATCAAAGATTCGAATCACGGGTGGCCGCCGCCATTCGGGAAGCGCTTGCACAAATATGCGAGCGTTTTCTTTTTTTCAACGGAAAGGAGCGGGGCGGCGGCCAGAAACGGGTAGGCATGACGGCGTTCGGCGGAAAAAAGACAATGGTTCTCTTGATTTACGGCGGGTACGATCGGGATCGATAATAGGGACACGCAACACGCAGACCGACAGGCGCGAGGCGCCGAAAGGGGGAAGAGAAGCGATGGCCGGAACCAAAACGGCCGCCGGTTCGGCGCGGACCGGCCTGCATCCGGCGGCGGCGTACGCGCTCCGCCACAAGTACTTGTACTTGCTGCTGCTGCCGTGCGTCGTCTACTTTATCGTCTTTCAGTACGTGCCGATGTACGGCGTCGTCATCGCGTTCGAAGATTTCAACTTCGTCAAGGGACTGACCGGAAGCCCATGGATCGGCTGGGACAACTTCCGATATATGTTCTCGCTGCCGGACTTCTATCGGGTTTTCTGGAATTCGCTCGCCTTAAGCGTTCTTCGGCTCCTCTTCACGTTCCCGGTGCCGATCGCGCTGGCGCTCATGCTGAACGAGATCCGGCGGCTGGCGTTCAAGCGGGTCTCGCAGACGCTGATCTACTTGCCCTACTTCGTCTCGTGGGTCGTTGTCGGCGGGCTCGCGGTCAGCTTCCTGTCGCCCACCTGGGGCGTGCTCGGCGTCGCGCTGCACCGGTTCGGCATCGAGCCGCCTCCCTTCCTGACCGATCCGGCCTACTTCCGGCCGCTGATCGTGCTGTCGAGCGTGTGGAAGGACTCCGGCTGGGACACGATCATCTATCTCGCGGCGATCGCGTCAATCAATCCGGACTTGTACGAGTCCGCCGTTATCGACGGGGCGAACCGGTTCAAGCGGATCGTTCATATCACCCTGCCGTCGATCCGTTCCACGATCGTCATCCTGCTCATCCTGCGCATCGGCCAGCTCATGAGCAACGGCTTCGAGCAGGTGTTCATTTTTCAAAACGGCGCCAACAAGACGGTGTCGGAGGTGTTCGAGACTTACACGTACAGCCTTGGGCTGCTGTCCGGCCGGTTCTCCTTCGCCACGACCGTCGGCCTGTTCAATTCGGCGATCGGCCTCGTGCTGCTGTACGCTGCGCACCGCTTCGCCAAGCGGATCGGCGAAGACGGCATCTGGTAATCGATCTTTTTTCCGGAGGTGAACGAACTTGAGAAAGAAACAGCTGGACGACTGGCTGGTCGCCGGCGTCAGCTACGCGGCCGTAGGCTTGTTCGCTCTTGTCTGCGTCGTGCCGATCCTGTACGTGATCTCCTACTCGGTCATGAATTACTCGGATTATTTGGCGAATCCGTTCCGGCTCCTTCCGAAGCGGCTGGATTTCGGAGCTTACCGTCAATTGCTTCATTTCGATCTGTTCTATTCCGGCTATAAAGTGACGCTGCTCATCACGCTGGCCGGCACGACGCTCACGCTGCTGCTGCTGCTGCTCTCCGCCTATCCGCTGACCAAGACCCGTCTCAAGGGGCGCAACGCCGTTCTGTCGTTCATCGTGTTCACGATGTTTTTCAACGGCGGCCTTATCCCCAACTATCTTCTGGTGAAGTGGGTCGGCATCTACGACACCGTATGGGCGCTCATCCTGCCGGGAGTCATCAGCGTGTTCAACCTGCTGCTCATGATGACCTTCATCAAAACGACGGTTCCCGAAGCGTTGGAGGAGGCGGCGATCGTCGACGGCGCGAACGAGCTTCATGTCCTGTTCCGGGTCATTCTTCCGCTGTCGCTGCCCGCGCTGGCCACGTTCGCCATCTTCTCCGCGGTCGGTTACTGGAACAGCTACTTCGCGGCCACGCTGTACATTTCCGACCGCAGCCTGTGGCCGCTGCAGGTGGTGCTGCGGGAACTGGTGGTGGAGAACAACATGGGCATGCTCGGCTCGAGCGCGCAGCTGCAGCAGATGATGGCGCAGACCCGATCGCAGCCGTTCACGCTCAAGATGGCGACCATCGTCGTCACCACGCTGCCGATTCTCGTCGTCTATCCGTTCCTGCAGCGCTTCTTCGTCAAAGGAATGCTGCTCGGCTCGGTCAAGGGCTAGTGCTTGGCTCCACCGGGCGAAAAATCAGGTTGCCGCACGGGAGGCCGGTCCGGCCGGACGGACTCCGGTGTTGACAATAAATCCATCCCACCAAAGGAGGTTCCGGTCTCATGGACTCATACGCCAAGGGGAAACGAAGCGGGGTCTTCGCCGTCGGCTTGACCGCGGCGTTCGTGGCGGCGGTGCTGTCCGGCTGCTCGGGCGGCGGCAATGCCGCCGATTCGTCCGGGTCGTCCGGCTCTGCCGATTCGTCCGCCGCCGCTTCCGGATCGTCTTCGGCCCCGACGACGCTGAAGCTGGTGCTCAACCTGAATCCGGAGATCGATCTGAAGAACAATCCCGTCCTTCAGGAAGCCGAGAAGGAGGCGAACGTCAAGCTGGATATCGAAGCGCCGCCGCAGAACAGCTATTTCGACCGGCTGCGCGTCATCATGGCGTCGGGAGACCTGCCCGACATTTTCTGGGGCGGCACCGACGTCGACTTCGAGAAATGGTCGCAGCAGGGACTGCTGGCCACGCTCGATGACAAGATCGGGCAGTATCCGAATCTGACCGCGAACATCTCGAAGGCGCAATGGGGCGACACGACGGCGCTGACCGACGGGAAAATCCATGGCGTGCCGCGGCCCAACTCGTACGACCGCTGGGGCTATCTGATCAACCAGAAGTGGCTGGATAAGCTGCAGCTGCAAGCCCCGACGACGGTCGACGAATTCGTGAACGTCGCCCGGGCGTTCACGAACGACGATCCCGACGGCAACGGGCAGAAGGATACGGTCGGCTTCACGACCGGGGGCAATGCCGACGAGAGCAATATTTTCGCGCTGGGTTCGGACTTTTTCACGACCGCCTACGGGTTCAGCCTGAATCCGGGCTTGCCGGCGAGCGACGGGAAGTTCCACACCAACGCGACGTCGCCGGACTTCCTCCCTTATCTGACCAAGCTGCGCGACATGTACAAGGAAGGCATCGTCGACCGCGACTTCATTACGTACAAGGGAACGGAGTACGAGGAACGGTTCGCCTCCGGCAAGGCAGGCATCATCGGCATTTCCGACCGGAACGTGAACGCCTTCCTGAAGAAGTACAACCTGAATCCGGCGGATTACACGTACCATATCCCGCTGCGGAACTTGGCGACCGGAGAGTCGATCTACAACATGCCGCCGTCCAACTGGGGCGCTTATCAAATTCCGGCCACTTCCAAAAACATCGACGCCGCATTGCGCTTTCTCGACTGGGCCAACTCGGCCGACGGCTTCGAGCTGTTCCAGCTCGGCCTGAAGGGAACGAATTACAACAGCTACGATCTCGATAAAGGCACCGTCGACCGCACCGCCGACCAGCTGCAAAAGCTGACCAACGCGACGAGCGTCAACCTCGCATTTGCCGAAGCCTACCGGGGAAGGGAAGTCGTCGTCGGCGGCGACACGCAGGAGGAACGCGACAAGTTCGCCAAGGAAGCGCTGGACGCGCGGAAGGACGTCACCGAGTACTATGTGCCGTTCATCAAGCAGCTCTCGACGTTCAAGGCGTCGATTCCGGACCAGACGGCCACGCTGGCGTCCCTGGAGACGCGGTACGTCACCGGCGATATCAGCGAAGACGAGTTCCGGAAGTTCATCGACGGCACGTACAAACCGCTGGCCGAGAAGACGGAAGCGGACATCAACGCCTACATGGCGCAAAATCCGATCGCCAAGAAAAAAGGAAACGAATAACCCGGACGCTCCGCCGTCCGGTCCAAGGAGAGGAATCCAGATGGAAAAAACAATCAAGCTCGGCCTCGTCACCGACGTCATCCCGCTCGATCAGATCGCTCCGGGCTGGGACTATTACGAAGTGCCGAACGGAATTCACATGGTGCCGATGGAAAGCGAAGCGAACTGGATCCGCAACCGCGACATGTACCGCTCGCGCGGCGTGCCGACGCCGGTCGCGAGCCACTATATCGGCGGCTTCGGCACGATGGCGTCCGGCCCGTCGTTCGACCGCGAGCAGCATCTCTACTGGGCGGAGCGTTCGTTCCGCCGGATGAGCGAGGCGGGCGTGCAAGTGGCGGGGATCTGGGGAGGCTTTTTCCAGGCGCCGGCCGGCTACGGGCGGGAGAAGGCGATCGACGACGCCATCAGCTTCTGCAACATCGTCGCCGATCAAGCGGAGAAGTACGGCATGCTGGTCGCGCTGGAACCCAATGCCGATCCGGGCACGCTCTTCCCCAGCTACCGGGAAGGGCTGGAATTCGCCAAGGCGACGGGGAGAAGGTCGATCCGGGTCATGGCCGACCTGAACTACTTCATCAAGCTGAACGAGCCGCTGGAAGTCATTCGCCTCGATCCGAGCTACTGCCTGCACGTCCATATGGCGGGCGAAGGCAACGGCTTCTCGCAGCCGAACATCGAGCCGCGTACGGCCCTGTACCGCGAGCTGTTCAACCTGCTGTACGAGATCGGGTATACCCGCACCGTCTCCGTGGCCGCGCCGTGGATGAGCTCGGTCGGGGCGGAGACGATCGACTACCCGTACGAGACCGCCGTGACGCTGGAGTACATGCGCAAACTCCGCGACGAATATTACCGCGGGTAACGCCGCCGATTCTTCCTTACGAAAGCAGGTGAAGCTCTTGTCCGACAAGCTGAAAGCGGCCGTCATTACGGAATGGCATCCGGTCGAGATGATTCCGTTCCAGCGTCTGTTCCGCGAATTCGAGGAATTCGAGACGTATGTCCAGTCCTTGGACATTTTCTGCCAGGACAAAGACAATGAACAATACGACGTTGTCGTCTACTACAACTTGAGCATTCCGACGCCCGAGGCGGACGACGCCCGCCGGAAGTACCTGGAGGAGCGGCTCGGCCGCTCCGGCCAAGGCATCGTGCTGCTGCACCACGCCATCCTGAACTACGGAGAGTGGCCGCTGTGGACCGACGTGGCGGGGGTGAGCGACCGCAGCTTCAAGTATTACTGGGAGCAGACGGTCCGCTACGACCCGACGCCGGCCGATCACCCGATCACGCGTGGCCTGCGGCCGTTCGCGATGATCGACGAGACGTACACGATGGCCGAACCGAATCCGGACAACGAAATCCTGCTGACGGCCGACCATCCGAACAGCATGAAGGCGATCGCCTGGACGCGACAGTATAAGAATAGCCGTGTATTCTGCTACCAGTCCGGTCACGACGACTTCGCTTATCGGGATCCGAATTTCCAGGGGCTGTTGCGCCGGGGCATGCTTTGGTGCGCCGGCCGTCTGGAGTAGCAAAACCGCGTAAACGAAGTTCAGAGGCACCTTGGCCTTCACGCCAAGGTGCCTCGCATTATTGGCGCATAACGGATCGCCAAAGGCCTTATCGGCGCTTTGGGCTTAATAAGCACCTCGAATATGTTCGTGGACCTGTTCCCGGTAAAACTTTTGCAGCCGCTCGCGCTCTTCCGCACGGAACGGTTTCGCTGCCAGAACGCCAAGATTGTCCTCGACCTGGCGAACATTCCTGAACCCCGGAATGACACAGGCGATTTCCTTGAAGTCCAGCAGCCAGCGGAGCGACGCGCGCGTCATGTTGCCGCGCCCTTCCGCGATCCAGCCGAGTTGCGACGCCAGTTCTACCCCTTTGGCGAAAGGAAGGCCCGCGAACGTCTCGCCCACGTTGAATGCCTCGCCGTTGCGGTTAAAACTCCGATGGTCTTCGGCTTCGAATGCAGCATCCGCCGTAAATTTGCCGGTCAGGAGACCGCTGGCGAGCGGAAGCCGGACAAGCAGCCCGACACCGCGCTCGCCCGCACGGGGAAGGAGCTCGGAGATCGGCTTCTGCCGGAAGATGTTGAATATAATTTGAAGCGCCTGCACGCCGGACTTTTCCAGACAGAACAATCCTTCCTCCACGGTCTCGACACTCACGCCGTAAGCGCGGATTTTGCCTTCCTGCCGCAGCTTGTCCAGCACCTCGAACACGTAACCTTGCTTTAGAATCTCGAACGGTGCGCAGTGGATCTGATACAGATCGATGATATCGCGTTCCAGACGCTTTAGGCTGTCCTCGCACCATTGGCGCACCCGCTGCTCCGAATAGTTCTGAGGATCGTTAATATCGCCCTGACGGCAGAACTTCGTGGCAATATGGATCTTGTCTTCCTTGCCTTTAGTGGCGCGGGCGAGCAGCCGCTCGCTCTTGCCGTCGCCGTAAACATCGGCCGTATCGAAAAAGTTAACGCCCTCGTCCATCGCTTTGTCCAAGGCGCGGAGCGACTCGGCGTCATCCGTCTGTCCCCACGAGCCTCCAATCGCCCATGTGCCGAAGCTGACTTCGCTAACCTGCAATCCCGTTTTGCCAAGCGGACGTAAGTTCATACGCGCATCCTCCATCGTCGATCCGTAAATTTTCGTCAACCGTATTGTAGCAAAAGGATATGTGAATATACAGAATATCTCAGGTTTTGTGACAGGTTACGGGAGCGGCTCTATATATGATGAATAGTGACGGCTTAACGGTAAATCGAACAGGGAGGAAATTCGACCGCTGATTAGGGGAACAATCCTCTCGCGCTGAATCTTGAAGCCGCACAAAGAAAAGACATTTTTATACGTGATGTTAAGACCGTTTGTACTACAGGCTATAGCGGAATTCGACTTATGCTAATCCTAGCAACACACAATGGCACGATTCAAGAAGGAGGTTAACCGATGAGAAAGAAGATGGTACTCGGAGCCGCGATTACCGTTATGCCTCTTGCAAGCGCTTGCAGAAAAGCGTCCGACAACGGTGGCAGTACGGCAAAATCTATCAGTTCTTCTGGGACGTCAATGTGGCCGGCCGCCGCGACCCGAGCCTTAACGAGATGCTGCGCAAGCTGCAGCCCGGCATCCTGATCAACGACCGCGGCCCAAGCCCCGGCGATTACAGCACGCCGGAGCGGGTCGTACCTGAAGGCAACGAGTTCCGCAAGCCGACGTAGGCCGTGCAGTCGCTCGGACGCGAGAGCTGGGGCTACAAGTCGGACGAGTACCGCGATACGCAGACGAACGCCGTCGTCCTGAAGCCTTGGGATGTCGCTCCCAAGAAAGCGACCGTATTGAATAACGGACAACCCCTTGACATCAGCGTTGATTTAACGCCATGGTATTGGAGAGACAAGCCTTATTTGCGCATCCGCCATTTGCCAGTCAACGAATTGGCCGGCGAAGTACTGGTGTTAAAGCTTGAGTTTGACGAGGCACTCAGCAAATGAGAGCGCTTGCGACCGCAAACGGGAGGGATAAGGAATGAAAGTCGGATTTGTCGGATTGGGCAACATGGGATTTCCAATGGCGCTTAACTTAATGAAGGCCGGCTTCGAAGTGTACGGGAAGAACCGCAGCCAGGGCAAAGAGCGGGAGTTCGCCGCCAAGGGAGGCCGTACGGGATTGTCGTTGGCCGAGCTGGCCGCGCAGATGGACGTCGTCCTGACCTGCCTCCCGCTGCCGGCGGACGTCGAGGGCGTATACTCCGGCGCCGAGGGACTGATCGCGAACGCCCGTAAAGGTCTTGTGCTGATCGATTGCAGCACCGTATCGCCGGAGCTGAGCCGCAAGCTGTACGCTCAGGCCTCCGAGGCCGGCGTCGAATTCCTCGATGCGCCGGTCAGCGGCGGAACGACCGGTGCGGAAGCCGGAACGCTCAGCGTTATGGTCGGCGGCCGCGAGGATGTGTTTAACCGCGTGCATAGCGTGCTTGAGGCGTTCGGCAAGTCGATCCGCTTCGTCGGCGATGCGGGGAGCGGCTCCGCGGTCAAGCTGATCAACCAACTGATGGTCGGCATTCATACGCTCGCGGTCGGAGAAGCGTATGCGCTGGCGGAGCAGGCGGGACTGGATTCCGACAAGCTGTTCGGCATCCTGAACGACAGCTTTGCCCAAAGCAAAATTATGGAGCGCCATTACACGCAATTTATCGCCAAGGATTCCTTCCGGCCGGGCTTCGCCTTGAAGCTGCTTGCCAAGGATATGAATCTGGCTGCGGATATGGGGGCGGCCTCCCAGGTGCGGCTGAACGCCGGCAAGCGGGCTCAGGCTCTGATCAACCAGGCGGTGCTCGAGGGCTACGGCGACACGGATATGTCCGGTATGTACAAGTTCCAGGTGACGGAGGACCGGAAGCGCCGGGAGTCCGGCGAGCGCAAGCATTTCGCCGTATTCCTGCCGATGCTTGATCCGGAGAAGAGCGTCAAATACCGTGCCGAGCACCTGCAATTCCTTGCCGACAACCGCGCGGAGGGCAGACTTCATGCCAACGGCCGCTTCGTCGACGGCGCCGGCGGCCTGGTCATCTACCGCGGCTCCTCTCTCGAAGAGGTGGAGAGCCTGGTCCAGCAGGATCCGTACGTCAAGACCGGCGCGCGCGGCTACGAAATTCACGAATGGGAAATCGTGCTGGCCGATAACTGAGCTGCTGCCGGCGCGGCTGAGCTATAAAGTTTCTGATAGCGGCTGGGAGGCGCCTTGTGATGGAAAGCGGCATGAAGCAGCCGGCTCCGGCCGGCAACAGGCTATCCAAGGACGCGTCGCTGACGCTGGTGCTGCAAGGGCTGTTCACCTTCGCGTATGCGCTGTCGAACACCTTCCTGAATCTGTTACCTGTGGCGGCTGACACCCGACAATCCGGGCTATATCGTCATCTTCTCCATGGCATTCCTGTTTTACTTCGCGACGGGGCTGCTCAGCCGCCGGATCCAAAATGTCGTGCCGGCGCGCAAGACGTACTATCTCCGTCATATGGCGATTGTTTTCAGACGGGATCCGGCTTGGCGCAACAAATTATTGAACAGGCCATTCCTCCCTCTTAGAAGAAGTCCCGGAACCAGGCTCGTCTGCCCGGGATTGTTCATTATCTCGCCGCGCCGGCCATCTCGTCTTCCGCCTGGTATTCCGAAGAGTGGCGCCGGGCTACTCCCGTTCGGACTGCCGCCTGGATGACGGCATCGCGCACTTTCGCCACGACCTTCTCGTTGAAGATGCTCGGGATGACGTACTGATCGTTCAATTCGTTGTCGGTCACGATGGAGGCGATCGCGCCGGCCGCCGCCAGCTTCATCTCTTCGTTGATCAGCGAAGCCCGGCAGTCGAGCGCTCCTCTAAAAATGCCGGGGAAACAGAGCACGTTATTGATCTGATTCGGATAGTCGCTGCGTCCCGTCGCCAGCACGCGAACGAACGGCGCCGCGATCTCCGGATCGATCTCCGGCTCCGGATTCGCCATCGCGAACACGATCGCGTCGGAAGCCATCTGCTGCAAGTCCTGCACCTTTAGCACGCCGGGGCCCGACACGCCGATGAATACGTCCGCTCCCCGGATGGCGTCGGACAGCGAGCCGCCGACCCGCTCCGGATTCGTCAAGGAGGCAACGCGGTTCAGCGCCGGATTCCCGTAATCGTTGCCGGATACGAGCGCTCCGCACCGATCGACCGCGATCAGGCGGCGCACGCCCGCCGCGAGCAGCATGTCGATGCAGGACGCGCCTGCCGCGCCGATGCCGCAGACGACGACTTTGATCGAATCGAGCGATTTGCCGACGAGCCGCAGCGCATTGAGCAGGCCGGCCAGGATGACGACGGCCGTCCCGTGCTGGTCGTCGTGAAAGACCGGGATATCGAGTTCTTCCTGCAGCCGGCGCTCGATCTCGAAGCAGCGGGGCGAACTGATGTCTTCGAGATTGATGCCTCCGAAGGTCGGGGAGAGCAGCTTGACGGTTCGGATGATCTCTTCCGGGTCTTGCGTCTTCAGGCAGATCGGGAACGCATCCACGTTGGCGAATTGCTTGAACAGCACCGCCTTTCCTTCCATGACGGGCATCGCCGCCTCGGGACCGATGTTGCCGAGCCCGAGCACCGCCGAACCGTCGGAGACGACAGCGACGGTATTGCGCTTGGCCGTCAGCGTGAACGCTTTGGACGGATCGTCATGAATCGCCAGGCTGACGCGGGCGACGCCGGGCGTGTAGACGCGGGACAAATCCTCCCGGTTCTTGATCGGCATTTTGGGCATCACCTGGATTTTGCCGCCCAGATGGGCGAGGAACGTGCTGTCGGATTCGTGCACGATGCGGATCCCGGGCAAGGACCGGATGCTGTCGGCCACGCGCCGGTGGACGTCGAGGTTCAGGTGGACCGTGATATCGCGGATCGTCGTGTCCTTCCCCGCGCGGATCATGTCGACCGCGACAATATCGCCGCCGGCGCCGTTGACGGCGGTGGCGACTTCTCCGAACGTCGCCTGGGCCGGGTTTATCTCCAGCCGGAAAATCATCGTTGTGGTCATGGACATCGTGATTCGCTCCCTCCTTATGGCTGAGGCGACATGGAGCTGCGGACCGGATTGACCAGCGATCCGATCCCTTCGATTCGGCATTCCACGATGTCGCCGTCCCGGACCGCTCCGGCGCCCGCCGGAGTCCCGGTCAAGAGGACGTCGCCCGGCTGCAGCGTCATGAAGCGGCTGATATACGCGATCATCCGGTCGATCGGCAGGATGATGCGCTCTATCGAGCTGTTCTGCTTCTCCGCGCCGTTGACCCGCGATTGAATGCCGGCGTTCCGATAGTCGAACGACGTGACGAGAACCGGCCCGAGCGGGCAGAACGTATCGAACGATTTGCCGATCGTCCAGTGGCCGTCGGGGTGGAAGAAGCCCGGCACGGCGACGTCGTTGGCGACCGTGAAGCCGAAGATATGGCTGTCCGCGTCCTCCGGGCGGATGTCGCGGCAGCGCTTGCCGATCACCACGGCCAGCTCGGCCTCGAATTGAACTTCCCGCACGCCGGGCGGCGCCACGATCGGCTCGCCGGGACCGATGACGGCGGTCTGGGGCTTGAAGAACAGGATCGGCAGCTCGGGGGCGTCCGGCTTTGCCGCCCCTTCGGCGGCGAAATTCTTCCCGATGCCGATGATGTGCCTTGGCTCGAGCGGTGCTTTCAGGACGACATCGGTCAAACGGTCCGCTCGTCCGGCGAGAGACGGTCCGTCGAAGAGACAGCCCGTGTATTCCCTGACGACGTCTCCGTCGAGAACGCCGCCGCGAACGGTCGAGTCATCCGCCGTCGCGAAGCGAACGTAGGTCGTCAATCGTATCACATCTCCCATGATGTTCATTATAATGAACGATGTATTGTATATTGCACAAACACATCCTCTTACATTTCCATAGATTTGTCAATGGGGAGATGTCGAGCTGATCATGTCGGCTATGGCAGACGCCTTCCCTGCATTAATCGCCGGGAGAGAGACGCGCCGCCAGTTCGTTTATTTCCTTGAGCGCCGCGTCCCGCTTGCCTTCCCAGTGATGAACCGGCATGGAGCAGCTGACCGCCGCGGCGGCGGAGCCGGTAGCGTCGCGAACGGGAGCGGCGACGCAACAGAATCCCATGATGCCTTCCTGGATGTCGGTGGAGTAGCCTTGCAGCCGTACCTTTTTCAGCTCTTCGAAGAGAGCTTCGCGCGAGCCGATCGTGTGCACGGTGATTTTGGGCAGCGTCTCCTCGGGGAACAGACGGCGCAGCTTTGCTTCGTCCATGCCCGACAACAGCGACTTGCCGAGGCCGGTGGCGTGAGCGGGGAAGCGGACGCCCGGTCCGGACACCATCTGGACGGGACTCGGAGCCTCGACTTTCGCCAAATACAGCGTGTCGGCGCCCTCAAGCACGGCCAGCTGAATCGATTCCTGAAGCCGGTTCATGACCGGTTCGGCCAGCCGGCGGAATTCTTCGACCAGATCGTATTGGCGGAAGAACCCGCTGCCGAACCGGCCGAGGGCGGAGCCGACGGCATAGGTTTCGTTGCGGTCCCGGGTGATCCACTGCAGCCGCTCCATTGTCTGCAGCAGGGAATAGAGAGTGCTTTTGCTGATATTCAGTTTCTTGGCCAGATCGGACAGCTTCCAGCGATTCGGTTCATCGGTAAGTACCGTCAAAACGGCATGCGCGCGGTCCAGGGCGGGGACGCTGTACTTTTGGTCCAAAGGGGATCCATCCTTTCGGTTTTTCGGTTGAAATCGTACGGTGCGGGTATTCTCTTAAAAAACATTTATGGCCTTGCCGGGCCGCGGCTAGGATAAATGGGACCCGCGCGTTTGGCATTATGAACTACATTCCGATGCTACCATCGGCCTAAAGCGTCGTCAAATGGAGCGACAAGGCAAGTAAACAGCGGATCGAGAGGCTGTCGCCGAGTATTGACCATCCGGGGCAGGAGGTGTACACTCAAATTGCAATATCAAGAACGTTGTTCATTATAATGAACAAACGGAAGAAGAACGGGTTCGCCCGCGGAAATGCCGAAGGAGGAGAAGCGATTGCGTTATGTCCAAGTGAATCGCCTGCAGGTGGCTGCGGAGCTTTATGAGTTTGTGAATGCAAAAGCGCTTCCCGGAAGCGAAGTGACGACGGAGCGGTTCTGGTCCGGCTTCGACGCTCTCGTACACGATCTGGCTCCCAAGAATCGGGAACTGCTCGCCGAACGGGATCGTCTACAGCGTCTGATCGACGATTGGCACCGGAATCGCAAAGGCGGCTTCGACTTGGCGGCGTATAAGTCGTTCTTGCACGAAATCGGCTATCTGGAGCCTGATGCCGGCGATTTCACGGCCACGACGGACAATGTGGACGACGAGGTCGCGCTGCTGGCGGGTCCGCAGCTGGTCGTGCCGGTAAACAACGCGCGGTATGCCTTGAACGCCGCAAACGCGCGGTGGGGCAGCCTGTACGACGCGCTTTACGGAACGGACGCGGTAATCGAGGAGAATGGGGCGCAGCGGACGAAGGAGTACAATCCGGTCCGCGGCGAGAAGGTTATCGCGTTCGCGAAGCGTTTCCTTGACGATTCGTTCCCGCTTCTTGAAGGCTCTCATCGGGATGCGGTCGCCTATGCCGCCTCCGCCGGCCGCCTGCTCGTCGGCTTGACCGACGGGACGAAGACCGGGCTGAAGCGGCCCGAACAGTTCGCCGGCCATCAGGGCTCTGAAGAAGCGCCCGCGGCGGTGCTGCTTCGTCATCACGGCCTGCACGCGGAGATTCAGATGGATCGCAGCCACCCCATCGGACGGACGGATCCGGCCGGCATCAAGGATATCGTGCTGGAGTCGGCGCTCACGACCATTATGGACTGCGAAGATTCCGTCGCGGCCGTCGACGCCGAGGACAAAATGCAGGTGTACGGCCATTGGCTCGGCTTGATGAAGGGAGATCTGACCGCCTCGTTCGAGAAGGACGGCCGTGCGCTGACGCGGACGCTGAATCCCGACCGGAGCTACCTATCGCCACAAGGGGAACCTTTCACCCTGCCGGGGCGCTCGCTCCTGTTCATCCGCAACGTCGGACATTTGATGACGACATGCGCCGTGCTGGACAAAGACGGCCGGGAAGTGCCGGAGGGCATTCTGGACGCGGCCGTGACGAGCGTTATCGCCAAACATGCGCTTCTGAACAATGGCCGGTTCGTCCATTCGCGGAAGGGGTCGGTGTATATCGTCAAACCGAAGATGCACGGCCCGAAGGAAGTCGCGTTCGCGAACGAGCTGTTCGACCGGGTGGAAGACATGCTTGGCATGGAGCGGCATACGCTGAAGATCGGTCTCATGGACGAGGAACGCCGCACATCGATCAATCTGAAGGCGTGCATCCGCGAGGTGAGGCACCGGATCGTGTTCATCAACACCGGATTTCTGGACCGGACCGGGGACGAGATTCATACGTCGTTGGAAGCGGGACCGATGATTCGCAAGAACGATATGAAGTCGTCCCGCTGGCTGCAAAGCTATGAGCAGGCGAACGTATCCACGGGGCTGCGCTGCGGGATGCAGGACCGCGCCCAGATCGGCAAAGGCATGTGGGCGATGCCGGACCGGATGAACGAGATGCTGCAGCAGAAGATCGCCCATCCGCAAGCCGGTGCCGACACCGCATGGGTGCCATCGCCGACGGCGGCGACGCTGCATGCGCTGCATTACCATCAGGTCGATGTGCGCGAAACGCAGAATCGGCTGAAGGAAGCGCCCGCCGCCGACTGGCTTGACGATCTGCTTAACATTCCGGTGGAGCGCCATCCCGAGTGGAGCCCGGAGGAGATTCAGCAGGAGCTGGACAACAACGCGCAGGGCATTCTGGGCTATGTCGTTCGCTGGGTCGAGCAAGGCATCGGCTGTTCCAAGGTGCCTGACATC
This sequence comes from Cohnella zeiphila, assembly GCF_014212055.1. GTDB lineage: Bacteria > Bacillota > Bacilli > Paenibacillales > Paenibacillaceae > Cohnella > Cohnella zeiphila. Next base: position 83,048 of record NZ_JACJVO010000027.1, read on the forward strand.
CGGAATGTCGGGCTGATGGAGGACCGGGCGACGCTTCGCATCTCGAGCCAGCATATCGCCAACTGGCTGAGGCATGGCGTCTGCACCGAGGAGCAGGTGAGGGAGACGATGAAGCGGATGGCCGCGGTGGTGGATCGGCAGAATGCGGGAGACCCGGCGTATCGGCCGATGGCGCCCGGCTTCGACGATTCCGTGGCATTCCAGGCCGCTTGCGAGCTGGTCTTCGCGGGAGCGAGCCAGCCGAACGGCTATACCGAGCCGATCCTGCACCGCCGCCGCCTCGAGTTCAAGGCCCGGGAGGCCCAGCGGGCGTGAGACGGGTAGCCATTCGTCCGCCCGACTGAGAGATAGCGGGGAGATGGAGCTATGCGGGGAATGGCCATTCTGATGCTGTACAATCTGATCGGCATTGCCGGGAACAAGCTGCTGCACGTGCCGCTGCCCGGCAACGTGATCGGCATGATGCTGCTGGCCGCCTCGCTGCTGGCGGGGTGGGTCAAGCTCGCCTGGCTGGAGCAGTCGGCGCAATATTTGCTGAAGCATATGATGCTTTTTTTCGCTCCGACGATTGTGGGCGTCATCTCTTATTTCGGCGACATCGGGGCGCAGTGGCTGCCGATCGTCGTCAATCTGTTCGTCAGCACGGCGCTGGTCATGATCGTGACCGGTTGGGTCACGGGCAAGCTGGCCGCCGGCTCCGTAGAGGAGGAAGGGGACCATGGATGAGCTGCGGGCGTTTGCGGGCGAGCCGATGTTCGGCGCGGCGCTGACCGTCGGCGCCTATGCGCTGGCTTTGCGTCTGCACCGGCGTTGGCGGCGGCTGCATCCGCTGTTCGTCGCGACCGGCCTGATGATCGCGTTCCTGCTGCTGACGCATATCCCTTACGAGCAGTATCGTCAGGGCGGGGATATCATTACCTTTTTTCTCGGGCCGACGACCGTTGCGCTGGCGGTGCTGCTCTACAAAGCCGTTCTGACGATGCGCCGCCATCTAAGGGCGGTAGCTGTCGGCGTCGTCTGCGGCTCGGCTGCGGGGCTCGCTTCGTCCGCGCTTGTCGTATGGCTGCTCGGCGGATCGCGGGAACTGCTGCTGACGATGCTGCCGAAGTCGTCGACATCGGCGATCGCGATCGAGATTGCCGGCGGACTGGGCGGCAATCCGCAGCTGGCCGGCGTGTTCACCGTGCTGACGGGTCTTATCGGCAGCATGTTCGGTCCCGCGATGCTGAAGCTGCTGCGCCTAAGGAGCGACACGGCGATTGGAGCCGCAGTCGGCACGGCCGCGCACGGCATCGGCACCGGCCGACTCGTGCGCGAGTCCGAGACGCAGGCCGGCATCAGCGGGTTGGCCATGAGTCTGACGGGCGTCGTCGTCAGCATGCTGACGGTGCCGCTGAACGGGTGGATGTAGCGCGGGCCGGAGCATGCATAAAGCAAAGTTACGATCGCTGCCGCCGCCGGCACTCGCCTGCTGCGGATCGTAGAGGACAACGTGGCGGCGTTTGCCGCCGGACAGCCGGTCAATGTCGTCTCATCCGAAAATATTTGGTCCGTATCATGGCATTAGGCTGCTTTTCCGTGTGTATACCGATTATATTAATTGGCACCGTATACTATCGTTATACGGAACGAATGACCCTTAATCAGATCGAGGACGAAGCGGATTCTTCGCTGATGTTCTCCCAAGACCGAGTAGAAAAAATTCTTCAGGCGCTTGAACTCGATTCCTACCGATTAGTCACCAGCAAAATCGTTCAAGATTCCCTGGATAATTCTCATTTCGATAAGGATCTTATTTTACACGGCGATTTCATCGCCCGCGGCGCCTGTCACCTGTATGCGGCCGATCCGATCAAATGCGGCGGGCTGCTGAGCGCGAAACGGGCCGCCACGCTATGCCGGGCGTTCGGCATCCATTACGTGCCGCACAATACGACCCGCGGCATCGGCTTCGCGGCCGCCCTGCATCTGGCGGCCAGCACGCCGGAGTGCAACAGCTACAATGAATCGAGAAAAACAATTTGCGCGGACAGATGCTGCGGACGGAATTCAATGTAAGCCAAGGGCGAATCCGCGTGCCCGACGGTCCGGGTCTCGGCATCGAACCGGACGAGGAGAAAATGAACAGTCTGCTGACCGTCGTGAAATAAAGAATACAAGTTGGTTGCGCGGACATAATGGTTTAATACTTGTATTCAAGAATAAGATGCGGAGGCGCTAATGCAATGTCGAATAAAAAAAACTATTATGCGTTTGAGGCCCCATCCGGCACCATAATCGAATTTAAAGCGACCAGCCTGCAGCAGGCCATGACGATGAAAAAGACAAAGGCTCGCGAACTGGGCATTCCCAAAGAAGCTTTCGAGCTCAGAACGATACGCAAGAAACCGACACAGACCGCCTGACTTGGTATTTCATAGAGAGACGTATTCCGAATCAAGTCCGCGTAGCCCGCGGGCTTTTTTTAATAAACGATCCCCCTTATCCGAGAAATGTGAAATTAGGCTGAATATAACGCGGCTTTGAGCCGATGAAAGATACAGAAGCACCCATGGAAATTATTGAAATTAGTGGGCGATGAAGGGCTGGGCTTATCATGAGCGAAAATATGAAATACTTTTTTTATTTTGTCCTTATTCTTGTAGGACTCTCCGTACTTCAAAAGCTTCTTAAAGGAAAAGGCAATACCTCGTCGCGCAGAAACCAAGCGAGACCTATTCGTAATTCCTCTCACCACTCGTATTCCAGCACTTCATCCCGGATCGTTGGTAGTCGGACTGGCGATGTTTACTTAGGATCTAATGAGAGTATTGTACAAGAGGTTGTAATTACCGAGGTCATGAGCGGGGTATTAGAGGTTGATGCAGATGGGCAGGGCAATGAAGAATTTAGCGAAAACAATTGGGATGATACTTCGGAGAGTTTCGATTCATACGACGACTCGGAAGGCGGAGACAGCTATGACGATGGGGGTTCTGACAGCTCAGATAGCGGAGACAGCTCTGATTGAAACGTAAACCAATTTTATAAAAAAGAGAAATTTGTCTGCTATGGCCAAGAGAAAGAGGAGAAGGAAGGACAGTACAACAGAATCGTTGCTTGCGGGGCTTTTACTCCTGTCTCTCTGTGCGGGTTTGAAACTTTTCGGGACGATGACTGGTGCTGCGATCACCTGCGGTTAACTCACAAACGACTGGTATGGGTCAAGTCAATTAAGATGTTCTCCAGTTCATTATCGTGCCAGTAAATTTCGGCACGCATGCGGCAGCCAACAGGCAATAAAGGAATCTCAAGCTTTAAATTGGAGTAATTATTTTCATTTAAGGTGAAGGGTTGCTCGGCTAGTGGATTAGAAAGATCATCCAAGTTGTGGATCTTGAGATGGCCTTCCCTGGACGCAATTCTCACTCGTTCTGTGCTTAAACGCGTCACAAAAGTGACCGTCGTTTTTTCGGGAAGGAACGGCAGATCCAGAGATATGCTGGGGTAGTCATTTTTCGGCGCATCTGTGATGCGTTCTACGACGGGTTCATGAGCAAATAGCGTGAAGTTTTTTTTGTTGGATCGTCTGGAGGAATGATAAGGTGGAACAAGCAGCGGTACCGCAATTCGTTTTGGCGTGTCAAAAAGTTATATTCGAGCGTATAGGTCGGCCCTTTAAGCCACGCCCAGATGTCTCTCTCGAGCGTTTCAGGATGGCCAATGTATATGTATTTGACGACAGCGTTAATTGTAATGTTCGAACCGAGATCAGTTGCACCTGTGAAGCAGGAACGACTTTTTGCATACGGTAGACAGGTCTCCCTCCGGTTGAGCGACTAGCTATCGGCTGCGCAAGTAAAAAGCGGCGATGCGGGATAAGCCCCGCACCGCCGTTTTCAGTCTCCGGCTTCGGATTACCCCACCGCCTCGCGCTTGCGGAAGAACGTCTTCAGCGCGTGGTAAATCTCGTTTTTCTCCTTGATGACGTAGTAGAGGAACTGCGGATGGTCCAGATGCTTGTAGGCCGACATCAGCGTGCTGCTGCGGTTGTACTGGTTCACTTCCCCGTATCCGAAAATATTGGCGCGCTGCATGATCTCGTGGATGAGACGGACGCAGCGCTCGTTGTCGCTCGTCAGGTTGTCGCCGTCGGAGAAGTGGAACGGGTAAATGTTGTAGCTGCTGGACGGAAAGCGGCTGTCCATGATCTCCAGGGCTTTGATGTAGGCGGACGAACAAATGGTGCCGCCGCTTTCCCCGCGCGTGAAGAATTCTTCCTCGGTCACTTCCTTCGCTTCCGTATGATGCGCGATAAAGACGATCTCCACCTTTTCATACTGGCGTCTGAGAAATCTCGTCATCCAGAAGAAGAAGGAGCGCGCGCAATATTTCTCGAAGCTTCCCATCGAACCCGACGTATCCATCATGGCGATGATGACGGCGTTGTTCTGGGGCTTCACGATATCCTCCCATGTCTTGAAACGCAAGTCGTCCGGCGAGATGCCGGCGATTCCGGGATGTCCGTCCCGGGAGTTCCGCCGCAGATTCTCCAGAATGGTCCGCTTCTTGTCGATGTTGGACATGATGCCCTTGCGCCGCACGTCGTTGAAGCGGACGTCCTTCACCTCGATCTCTTCCTTGTCCTTGCGCTTCAGATAAGGAAGCTCCAATTCTTCGAACAGCAGGCTTTCCAGTTCCTCGATCGAGATCTCGGCTTCGACGACGTCCTCCCCCGGCTGATCGCCGGCGCCGCCCTCCCCTTTGCCGGGGCCGCTGGCCGGATCGGTTCCAAGTACGTCGCCGACTTGGCTGTCCCCGCTGCCCTGGCCGACATGCTTGCTCTTGTTATGGTTGTAGACGAACCGGTATTCGTCCAGGCTGCGAATCGGAATCTTGATGATTTGCCTGCCGTCGGACAGAATGATGTTCTCCTCCGACAGCAGATCGGGCAAGTTCTGCTTGATCGCTTCGCGAACCTTCTGCTGATGCCGGGACTGATCCTGGTATCCTTTGCGATGAAGCGACCAATCGTCCTTCGACACGATAAACAAAGGTTCACTCATTCTATAAGCACCTCCGTAAGCAGGGTTGTCTCGGCTCTTGTGAAAAAGGGGAGTGTTAACAGAATATTCAAACGGCAGAAGAGTGATGTCGGGACAAGTGTCGAAAATTCGGCCTCAATCGTTCGCAAAATCGCGGAAAGCTTGAGAGCGGCGCGGGTTCGCGATGCGGAGGAGCGAATGATTCCTAAAAAATCGAATATGAATTATTTAATTCTATGCGGCGGAGGCGCTTGCCATGACGTTCCTTCCCTTTGAAGAGATCCTCCGGAGGAAATACGACGAGCTGTCGCCCGGTCAGAAGAAGGCGGCGGACCACTTGATGAACAATCTGGAGGCTAGCAGCTACGGAACGCTGGCCGCGATCAGCCGGGAAGCGGGCGTCAGCGAGACGACAATCATTCGGCTGTCCGGCACCTTGGGCTTCCGCGGCTATTCGGATATGCAAAGCCGAATCAGGGACCAGATTCTTCTCTCGGGGCGGCGGAGGGGGAATCCGGACGAAGAAGGAGCGAGCGACGGCAGCCCCTTCGAGCGTTCGATCGAGCGAGAGATGGACATTTTGCGGCAGATGAAAAACGAACTCGATCCCGGGCTGCTGATGCAAGTCGCGAAGCGGATCGCAGAGGCGGACCAGATCGCGGTCATCGGCACGCGAACGGCGGGGGCCGCCGCGGATTGGCTGGCGATGACGCTTGGCTGCTGGCGGGAGCGGGTCCTGTCGGTGCCGCCGGACGGGGATAAGTATCGCGCGCTGCTCGATCTGACGGGGCGGTCGGCCGCGATCGCGATTTCTTTTCCGCGCTATGCGAGAGCGACGCAGCGGTTCGCCGAAGGCGCAAAGAAGGCGGGAGCAACGCTGGTGGCGGTTACCGACAGCCCGCTGTCGCCGATCGGGCGAATCGCGGATTTTACGCTGCTTACCCGCAAGAACCGGGACGAGACCGGCCTCGATTCGATCGCCTCCGTCATCAGCCTGCTGAACCTGATGGTCATCGGCGTCAGCCTGCAGGGGAAAGAGGAAGGAACTCGCCGCTTGCAAAGGCTGGAAGCCATCTGTTCCGATCGTGGCGATCGGTTAGAGTAAGTTCGAAAAGGGATTTTTCTTCCGCCGCGGCTACAGTCCGCGAAATGTCCCAAATCGTTCATGGCCGCTTCCGCATCGAATGGGGTATGATGGAAACAAGCGATCATGCGACACGACAACCGACCCATCAGCCTTTGGCTGACGATAACGGTTGCGGCATACGATAACGGTTGCATGGAGGAGGAAACACGGTGTTTAAAAATTACGTATCGATCGGCGCGATCATCGCGCTGCTGGCGGTCGCCTTCGGGGCGTTCGGAGCCCATTCGCTTAAAGACCACCTTTCGGAGGATGACCTGTCCGTGTTCGAGACCGGCGTCCGCTACCAGATGTACCACGGACTCGGCGTGCTTCTCGTCGCGCTGCTGTCCGACCGGCTCGGCAACGGCAAGCTCGTTCTGTGGTCCGCGAGGCTGCTCACGATCGGCGTCGTGCTGTTCTCGGGAAGCCTGTACGCGCTGGCGATGACGGGAATCGACGCGTTCGGGCCGATTACGCCGATCGGGGGCGTTGCCTTCCTGGCCGGCTGGTTCTGCCTGGCGCTCTCCGTCCGCGGGGCAAAGCGATAGACGCCGGGGCTTCGCCCTCCCGATTGCAGGCCGGCGAGTCCGCGACCGGAAATCTCTGTTCAGGCGGCAGGGCAATGTTTTATAATGAGAGCAGAGAACATTTGCCAAAGTCTACCGTCAGGGAGGAAGGACGTCGACAAAGTGAGCGGATGGTTCGACAAATCGTCAATCCAACTCGAACTGCTGAATTCGATCTACAACAGTCCGGTCACGATTGCCGTTCTTGACCATCATGGGTTGATTCGGGATTTGAACCGGGATCCCTACGACATTTTCGGCTATCACGGCGAGGAGATGCTGGGAGGGCGATTCGCCGATTGGCTGGACGAAGACTCCTACGACGACGCCGTTCAGACGTACCGGCGAACGATAGCCGGCGAGAAGTGCACGCAATCGATCCGCGTCGTGGGCAAGTCGGGGCAGACGGTCAATCTGAACGTGTTCACGGCTCCGCTCGTCAAGGACGAAGAGACCATCGGCGTGGTCATCTTCATGAACGACGTCAGCGACCATAAACGTTCGCTGGACCGAATCCACTACATGGCTTATTACGACGATATGACGGGATTGCCGAATCGACGCCATTTCACTCAATGTCTTGAAGATCGGCTGGATCGAATAGGCGGGGACGACTGCCGGCTCGCCGTCTGCTATCTTGACGTGGATCGATTCAAGCTGGTGAACGCGTCGTTCGGGAGAGACGCCGGCGATATTTTACTGCTTCAGATCGCGGAACGGCTTACCCGGTTTTTCCATGAGCCGGATTCGCTTGCCCGCATGGAAGGGGACGAGTTCGCGGGGATGCTGGCCGTTCGGGACATTCAGGACGCGGGCGATCGGCTGGAGGAACTGATCCGGCTGTTCGATAATCCGTTCGAGCTCGGCGGCGTTCCGCTCCATGTTTCGGTTAGCATCGGAGTCATGATCGGGGGAGGGACGGATGAAGACGCGTCGGCGCTGCTCAAGAAGGCCGATACCGCCCTGTACAGGGCGAAAGAGAACGGAAGGAACGACTATTCCTTCTATACGGACGATGTCGAACACGACGCCTTACACAAGCTGACGCTGCAGCACGAGATGATGAACGCGCTGCAGAATCATGAATTTCTGCTGCATTACCAGCCTCAATACGATCTGGAAAGCGGGCGGATCGTCGGGCTGGAGGCGCTGGTCCGATGGAACCATCCGGTTCGGGGGCTTGTACCGCCCGGGGAATTCATCCCGGCCGCCGAAGAGAGCGGCATTATCGTTCCGTTGGGAGACTGGGTGCTTCAGGAAGCTTGCCGCCAGAACAAGGAATGGCAGGAGGCCGGAATGGCTCCGATTCCGGTCTCCGTCAATCTGTCGTTCCGTCAGTTCACGCAGCGGAATTTGATCGGCAAGATCGCTTCCGTCCTGAAGCAGACCAGCCTTGATCCGCAATATTTGGAGCTGGAAATTACGGAGAGCATCACGATGGATCTGGATCGGGCCTCTCTCTTTCTAAAAGAAGTGCGGGAGCTGGGGGTCGGGATCAGCATCGACGATTTCGGCACCGGGTACAGCTCTTTCCATTACTTGCGCCACTTCCCGATCGGCTGCCTGAAGATCGACCGCTCGTTCGTTCAGGATATCGTAGGCAATTCGAACAATGCGGCGATCGTCTCGGCGATCATCGACATGGCGCATAATCTGCAAATGGACGTGATCGCCGAAGGCGTCGAGACGATCGAGCAGGTCAGCTTCTTGCGGAACCGGGGATGCGACGAAATGCAAGGCTATTACGGCAGCCCTCCGGTCCCCGGCCATCGGATCGCCGAACTGATGGCGGAGCCCGGAGAAGCGTCCGCGTTCTGACACGAAAAACGCAGCAAAGCCGCAAGCTCTTCGGGAGCCTGCGGCTTTGCTGCGTCCGGGGGAAGTCGCGGATCTCGGCCCCGGCCGGCCGTCGTTGCTATCCGTCGACGAAATCGTCCACCTCGTTCAACCGGATGGAGTACACCCTCTTCTCGTCCACGTGGTAGAGAGTGAGCAGCTCTTTGTCCGGATCGTAATTGACGACCCGGCATGGCATGCTCATCTTGACTCCTTTGCCCCTGTTGACGTTCACCCGAATCAGCTTGTTCGAATTAATGTAGCCGCGGATTCGAGAATCCAAATCATCCGCAGGCGGAGGCTCGGGAAGCGGCGTCTGAGACAATTCCTGTTCGATTCTGGCTCCCAGCTGAATGCCGGATTGAATGCGAAAGTCGGCGAATTCTCCGGCGTTCAGCGCATGCAGCAGCCGTTCCATCGCCACCCCGTTGGTGGGAGCATGGACGAGAATTTCGACCTGAAACAGGAAGGAATCGTCTTCGGAAGTTTTGTTCGTTTTCATAGTCCGTTGATGCCTCCGTCAAACATGAGGTACGCCTGGACATACCTTGTCATCAATATAGCATGTTTCGGGCGAACGACATAGTTCTTTTTGGTCATTCGCCCGGCTTTTTGGCGGGACGAATGGTCCGGGTTCGCGCATAAAATGAGTCAAAGGAATCAGAAACAAGATGCTGCATCGCAGCCGCGAGTTCGATTTCTTTTCGATAGGAGGAGCCCGGTTCTTCCTATTCCCCCATCTGCAAAAAAGCCGTTCGCGGCTCGGGAGGTGGAACGTATGATTCGACTTGTTCCCATCGAGATCGAAGGAGGAACGGCGCTCGGCGCGGAAGTGCTCCTGCCGGGAACGACGCTGCTGGCCGTCACGATCGGGGACGGCTACATCATGTGCGGCGCCCTGGACGTGCAATTGCTGAACGATCGGCTCAAAGACCGCCGGATTATCGCCGGCCGGGCGGTCGGCGTCCGAACGTTCGAGCAGCTGCTGGACGCCCCGCTGGAATCCGTCACCGATACGGCGCGCGAGCTCGGCATCGAGCCGGGGATGTCCGGCCGCCGCGCATTGGCCGCGATGGCCGCCGCCGCCCGATCCGGCTAAGAAGCTTTTTTACGATTCCGGCCTTACTCGGCTTCGAACAAGCGGCGCAGGCCGGCTTCGTAAGGCGCCCGGACGATGCCCTTCTCCGTAATGATCGCGGTCACCAGATGGTTCGGCGTGACGTCGAAGGCCGGATTGTAGACGGCCACTCCTTCCGGAGCGGTGCGGCGGCCGAACCCTCTGACGACCTCGTCCGGGTGCCGTTCCTCGATCGGGATGTCGGCGCCGCTCTTCGTCGACAGGTCGATCGTCGAGAGCGGACAAGCGACGTAGAACGGGATGTTATGGGCTTTGGCCAGCACGGCGACGCCGTACGTGCCGATCTTGTTCGCTACGTCGCCGTTCGCGGCAACCCGGTCGGTGCCGACGATGACGGCCTGAATCCAGCCCTTGGACATGACGTGCGCCGCCATGTTATCGGTGATGAGCGTGACGTCCACGCCGGCCTGGTGAAGCTCGAAAGCGGTAAGCCGGGCGCCCTGAAGAACGGGACGCGTCTCGTCCGCGAACACCTTCAGCCGGATGCCTTGCTCCAAGGCCAGATAGAACGGCGCGAGGGCGGTGCCGTATTTGGAAGTGGCCAAGCCTCCCGCGTTGCAATGCGTCAGCACGCCCATTCCGTCGGCGAACAGCGTCAGGGCGTTCTCTCCGATCCGGCGGTTCGTCTCCTCGTCCTCGGCCTGAATCCGCTGCGCTTCCGCGAGCAGCTCGCGCAGCGCTTCGGCGGATACGGTCCCCGCGTCGGCTAGCGCCTGCGCTTTCGCCTTCATGCGGTCGAGCGCCCAGAACAAGTTGACCGCCGTCGGCCGCGAGGTGGCGAGATGCTCGGCGTGGCGCCGCACCTCGACCGCCATGCCGGCAGCGTCGCCGGCGTAGTTCCGGACGCCGAGCACGACGCCGTAGGCGGCCGCGATGCCGATGGCGGGAGCGCCGCGCACCTTCAGCTCGCGAATCGCTTCCCAGACGTCCTGGGGCGTCGTCAGCGTCAGATAGACGGTCTCTTCCGGCAGCAGCCGCTGGTCGAGCAGCTTGACCGCGCCGTCCGCCCACTGCACGGGCTGCAGTACATTGGCGGCGGCCGAAGTCGTATGTTCGTTCATGGCGAAGACTCCTTTTTTCCTTATTTAAAGTGCTCCTTCGGCGATGAGGATGACATCTTCGATCGATTCCGCTTGCCGGTTCCGCCGGATGAGGCCGGTGCCGATCGCCAGCGCCAGACGCTGCGCGCGCTCGCGGGCCGCGGCATCGGGGATCGTATCGAGATCGGCGACATGCGCCAGGCCGTAGACGCGGCGGACGGTCTTCGCTCCGGCGAATCCGATCGTGTCCCGCAGAAGGCGAAGCATATAGTCGTCCTGGTATCCCGCCGCCCGGGCGACCCGGTCGACGCCATGCTCGTCCCACAGCCGGCGGAACTTGCCCTCGAACAGCGTCCACACGTCGCGGATCGTCGCCAGCAGCTCGCTGCGACGGTCCCGGCGGGAGACGTCGTCCGCGCTCCAATGCTCCTGCCCCGCGAAATTCAGCAGCAGGTTGCCGATCACGGCGCCGACATCGAAGCCCATCGGGCCGAAATAGGCGAATTCGGGGTCGATCACCTTGGTCGATTCCGGCGTCACGAAGATGCTGCCGGTATGCAGATCCCCATGCAGCAGCGCTTGGGCGCGCGTCAGGAACTTCTCGCGAAGATGAGCCACTTCGAACAGCAGCGCCTCGTCGCGCCAGATCGCTTCGGCCGCGTCGCGGATCGAGTCCTCGATATTGTTCGTTTCCGCGTCGTAATACGGATGGTCGAAGATCAGGTCCTCCGTAATTTTGCACAGATCCGGATTGATGTACGATTGGACGAGCCTTTTCTTATCCTGCTGGTTCATGCCCAGATCGGACGTGAAAAACAGCGTCCGCGCCAGAAACTCGGAGATATGCCCGGCGAACTTCGGATAATGGCCGCCTTCGATCAGGCCGCGGCGCATAATGACGTGATCGCTCAAGTCCTCCATGACGGTGAGCGCCAGTTCATGATCGGCTTTGTAAACGCGCGGGGCCAGGCCCGGGGCCAGCTCTCCTTGCTTGATAAGCGCTTCGCTTTCAATCCGGGCGCGGTCAAGCGACAGCGGCCAAGACTCGCCGACGACCTTCGCGTACGGCAGAGCCTGTTTGACGATCAAGCTGCGGCCCGTCGCCGGCTGGGCGATGTGGAAGACAAGATTCAGATTGCCGTCCCCGATCTCGCGAGAGACAAGCTCTTCGCCGGTGGGGAACACTTCCCGGATCGAGCGGGCGATCTCGATCGCTTCCGCTTCGCTGAGCGGGTGGTAGGAGCTCATATTTCGATTACCTCCGGTAGGATGAAATGAATGGGTTCGGCCTTGCTTGGCAGGTGTTGTCTTGGAACAGTATATAGCAACCGGGCCGCCGTTGAAAGCCGTAGCCGGCTCTGCCGGACAACCAACCGCGGCGGCTTATTGGCGAGTCGGTGACATCATCCGCTCACCGGTTGTCGAACAGGATATCCGCGGTGAGCCGGATGTGCGCTTTAAAGATCTCGACGGCGCGATCGCTGTCGCGGCCAAGAACGGCATCCGTCAATGCCTTATGTTCGGCGCGGCCGTCGCGAACTTGCTGCTGCGGGGGGGAATAATGCCGATAAAATTCGCTCAAATCCCAGAGGCGCCTGCAAATATCCAGGAGAACCGGATTCGGACAAGCGGCGATCAGCTCGTAATGGAATTGACGGTGGATGCAGGACCACTCTTCGCGAACGGCAAGCTTTTGATTCGATTCCTTGAACTCGGGCGTTTGCGATAATTTGTGGTGAAGAGCGATGACGTTGGATTCCCACGTGAGATCCCCATGGGCGATGGACAGGCGCAACGCTTCGGATTCGTTGAGCGACCTCGCCTGTATGATGTTGTTCAATTCTTCTTCCGACGCCGTCTTCACGGAGAATCCGTAATTCGGGTTTTGCAGGACGAGGCCCTGGGTCGCCAACCGGGTCAACGCTTCGCGAACGACGGCAACCGAGACATCGAAGCCTTTGGCTAATTCCGAAACGGTTAACGGAGAGCCCGGTTCATATTGTCCGGCCAGAATGTCGGACCGCAGTTTCTTCGTAACGTTTTCGCTTAACGTGGACGAACCGTTTCTTTTGGCCATGAAGACGGCACCATCCTTCATGCGCTTCGAGGTTATTAACGCTTACATAGTTTACACCAAAATCTATAAAAAACAAGATGAGAATTAAATAATATGCAGAACAAACGATTTATATTTACAAAATCGATTCTTATATATATAATCGATTCGAACTATGAAAAGGAGGTAATTTACAGTGAGCAACAACCCGTTCGCCAAATTGCCGGAAGTCGCCGTCTTTCAGGTCACGAGTCGCGACATCGCGGAGGGGCTTCCTCTACCGGCCCATCAATACTCTTCGGGAGTGGAGGGCGGCAAAGATCTTTCGCCCCATTTGAAATGGTCGGGCGCGCCCGAAGGGACGAAGAGTTTCGCCGTAACCGCGTATGACCCGGATGCCCCGACCGGATCGGGCTTATGGCACTGGGCCGTCATCGACATCCCTGCCGGCGTCACCGAACTGCCGACCGGCGCAGGCGGCGAGCATGGGGATGGCTTGCCGCAAGGCGCCTTGCAACTGCCGAACGATTTGCGGCTCAAACAATTTATCGGGGCGGCGCCTCCGGCGGGACACGGTCCGCATCGGTATTATTTTGTCGTTCATGCGCTGGATGTCGAGAAGATCGGCGTCGATCCCGACGCCACGCCGGCTCTGCTAGGATTCACCATGCTGGGCCATACGCTTGGTCGAGCCGTTCTCGCGGCAACGGGGGAAATCAAGTAACCTTAAATGGCCGAGACTCCCGATTGTTAAGGAGGTCGGCCAACTTTTTTATTATTCCTTCATGACGGCACGGCAAGCAGGTCGCGATCGATTTGGCGGCGCGAGGAGCCGTTACGGCCTGCGGTTGCGGTTATGTTATAATGAAGCAATCAGGTTGTTAAGGAGAAATGCGCGAATGACAGATCAACCGATTGCGCTCCGGGAGTGGGCGGTTGCGGTGCGGGCGCTGGGGGAAGGACGGCAGGCGATCGCGCTGCGCAAGGGAGGCATCTCCGAAGAGACGAAGGAGTTCCGCCTGGAAAGCCCGAGCTTCTATCTGTTTCCTTCCTTCGAGCATCAGCGGCCCGAGTTGGTGAAGCCCGAGTGGCGAGAGATCGTCGAAGCGACGCGCGAAGAGGCTGCTTTGCGGCCGGACGCGGTTCGGATCGAATATTTCGCGGAAGCGGCGGAAGACATCGAGGTGACGGATGCCGAGACGCTTGCCCGGTTGAGCGAATGCCATATTTGGACGGATAATTATGCGGAAGAGCGGCTGCATTGGAAAAAAACGAAGCCGCTCCACGTGCTGCTGCTGCGGGTTTACCGGCTCGGCGAGCCGATTGAGGTACCGATGCGCGAAAGCTACGGCGGCTGCAAGTCTTGGATTCGGCTTGAAGAGGAGATTCCCGCCGGGGAACGGATTCCCGTCTTGTCCGACGCCGAATTCGCTGCCGCGGCGGACGCGGCAAGACGCGCGATCCGGGAATTTTGAGCGCTTGGAGCATCGTTCGGGTTTGAAACGCGGAAAGTGTCGGTTTGCGTTTTTCAAGCCCTTTTCATAAAATGGAGGTTGAGAATCACTGAGAATCAAATTAAAATAATTATAAATAAGAAAGAGAAGGTGGAGAAAAAATCATGTCCAGCCTGTTCGAAATCCATGGTCTCAAGTCGGCCATTGAAGGTAAAGAAATTTTAAAAGGCTTTGATCTGACGATGCAAGCGGGCGAAGTCCACGCGATCATGGGGCCTAACGGCACCGGGAAGAGCACGCTCGCATCTTCCATTATGGGCCACCCCAAATATGAAGTGACGGAAGGCAAAGTACTGCTCGAGGGAGAAGACGTGCTGGAGATGGGCGTCGACGAGCGCGCCCGCGCCGGCCTGTTCCTGGCGATGCAATATCCGAGCGAGATTACCGGCGTGACCAACGCCGACTTCCTGCGCAGCGCGATCAACGCCCGCCGCGGCGAAGGCAACGAGATCTCGCTGATCAAATTCGTCCGTCTGATGGAAGCGAAGATGAAGGAACTGGACATGAATCCCGAATTCATGCACCGCTACCTGAACGAAGGCTTCTCCGGCGGGGAGAAGAAGCGCAACGAGATTCTGCAGATGATGATGCTCGAGCCGAAGCTCGTCATTCTCGACGAGATCGATTCCGGCCTCGACATCGACGCTCTCAAGATCGTGGCCGCCGGCGTCAACGCCATGCGCGAACCGGACCGCAGCTTCCTGATCATTACCCACTATCAACGTTTGTTGAACTATATCAAGCCCGATTACGTGCACGTCATGATGCAAGGCCGAATCGTCAAATCCGGCGGTCCGGAGCTGGCGGAGCGTCTGGAAGCGGAAGGCTACGATTGGGTCAAAGATGAGCTGGGCATCGTCGACGAGACGGTTGGCCAAGCTTAAGAAGAGGAGAAGGGAGGCTAGCAACATGAGTACACCGACCACCTCTTTCGGCCGCGAAGCCGCCGCCGCGATCGCGCGCAGCAAGAACGAACCGGCCTGGCTGGTCGCCTGGCGGGAGGAAGCGGGCGACTTGACCCGAACGCTGGAGCTGCCGAAGCCGGAGAAGACGCCGCTTCAGCGCTGGAACCTGGATGTTCAGGGAACGCATCGCCCGGGCCGCGAGGTCGCCGCCGCGGCGGATTTGCCGGCGCCGATCGCGTCGCTGCTCGGAACGGCTGCGGACGGAGCGGTCATCGTCCAACATAATTCATCCGTCATTTATACGAAGCTGCCGGAAGAATGGAAGGCCAAGGGAGTCGTGCTGTCGAGTCTGGAAGACGCGGCCCGCACGCACGAGGAGCTCGTTCGCGCTCACCTCATGACCGCTTACGAGCGGGGCGAGCACAAGCTCTCCGCGATGCACGGGGCGCTGTGGAACGGCGGCGCGTTCCTGTACGTTCCGCGCGGCGTCGAGATCGAAGTGCCGGTTCAAGCGCTGCTGTATGCGGACGACGCGGAAGCGACCTTCGCTCCTCATATTCTTGTTATCGCCGATGCGAACAGCCGGGTGACGGTCGTCGAGACCGCATCGTCGTCTCTTGGCGAGACGGACGCGACACTGCTTCATAACGGCGCCGTCGAAGTGTTCGCCAAAGCCGGCGCGCAAGTTCGCTACGCGGCCGTTCACCATATGGACAGCAAGGCGATCGACATCAGCTATCGCCGGGCGGTGCTGGAGAACGACGCCCGTATCGAGTGGATCGTCGGCGATTTGCACGAAGGCAATACGGTGACCGACACGTTGTCGGTTCTGAAGGGCAACGGCTCGACGTCCGACGCCAAGATCATCTCCGTCGGCACGGGCTCGCAGCGTATGAGCTTGACGACGCGCGCGGTTCATTTCGGCCGCTCTTCGGAGAGCGACATGATTACCCGGGCGGTCATGAAGGATGCGGCGACCGCCATCATCAACGGCATTACGAAGATCGAGAAAGGCGCGACCAAGGCCGACGGCCAGCAGACGGAGAAAGTGCTGATGCTGAGCCCGAAAGCCCGCGGCGACGCCAACCCGATCCTTCTGATCGACGAAGACGACGTCAAAGCCGGCCACGCCGCGAGCGTCGGCCAGGTCAATGCGGAGCAGGTGCACTATCTGATGTCGCGGGGCATTGCCAAGGAAGAGGCGGAACGGCTGATCATCTACGGATTCCTCGATCCGGTCGTCTCGCAGATTCCGCTGGAATCGGTCCGCGAGCTGCTGCACCGCATTTTGGAAAGGAAGCTGGGGTAAATGGATCCGATCGCGCTGAAAGCCGAGTTCCCGATTCTCAGCCAGGAAGTAAACGGACATCCGCTCGTTTATCTGGACAACGCGGCGACTTCGCAGAAGCCGCGTTCCGTTATCGAAGCGGTCAAACGGTACTACGAATGGGATAACGCCAACGTTCACCGGGGCGTGCACACGCTCGGCTCTCGCGCTACGGACGCTTACGAAGGCGCGCGGGAGAAGGTTGCCCGCTTTCTGAATGCCGCCGCGTCCCGCGAGATCGTGTTCACGCGCGGAACGACGGCGGGACTGAACCTCGTCGCGAACGGCTATGCCAGACAGGTGCTGCGGGAAGGCGACGAGATCGTCATTACTCCGGCGGAGCATCACAGCAACCTGATTCCCTGGCAGCAGGCGGCCAAAGCGACGGGCGCGGTTCTCAAATACGTGCCGCTGCAGCAGGATGGAACGGTCAGCGTGGAAGACGTAGAGCGGACGGTGACGGAGCGGACGAAGCTCGTGTCCATCGCTTACGTGTCCAATGTGCTCGGGACCGTCAATCCGATCGCGGAGATCGCGGCTATCGCCCGCCGCAACGGAGCGGTCATGGTCGTGGACGGCGCGCAGAGCTCTCCGCACCTCAAGGTGGACGTCCGGGCTCTCGATGTCGATTTTTACGCATTCTCGGGCCACAAGATGTGCGGTCCGACCGGGATCGGCGCCCTGTATGGAAAGGCTGCGCTACTGGAAAAGATGGAGCCGGTCGAATACGGCGGCGAGATGATCGATTTCGTCGATCTGTACGATTCGACTTGGAAGGAGATTCCCTGGAAGTTCGAAGGCGGGACGCCGATCATTGCCGGAGCCGTCGGCCTGGGAGCGGCGATCGACTTCCTCGCGAGCGTAGGCCTGGAGGAGATCGACCGGCACGGCCGGCAGCTCGCGGCTTACGCCATCGAACGGCTCTCCGCCATCGACGGCGTGTCGATCTACGGACCGCGCAATCGCGCCGGTCTCGTCACATTCAATCTTGGAGACGTCCATCCCCACGACGTGGCCACGGTGCTTGACAGCGAGGGCATCGCGATCCGCGCCGGGCATCATTGCTGTCAGCCGCTCATGCGTTGGCTGCAAGTGAGCGCGACGGCCAGGGCAAGCTTTTATCTGTACAACACCGAAGAAGACGTGGATCGGCTCGCCGACGCGCTGGTCAAGACAAAGGAGTTTTTCGGATATGAATCCGCTCGATGACCTGTACCGCCGCGTTATTATGGACCATTATAAAAATCCGCGAAACCGCGGGACGATGGACGACGAGTCCGTCACCGTCAACCTGAACAACCCGACGTGCGGCGATCGGATCAGCCTGCAGATGCAGATTGAAGACGGCGTCGTCAAGAACGCCCGATTCACGGGCGAAGGCTGCTCGATCAGCATGTCTTCCGCTTCGATGATGACCGACGCGGTCAAGGGAAAGACGGCCGCCGAGGCGCTCGCCATGGCCGATAAGTTCTCCTCGATGATGAAGGGCGAGCAGGTGGAGTTCGACGAGTACGAAGACCTCGACGCCCTCTCCGGCGTGAACAAATTCCCGGCCCGCATCAAGTGCGCCACGCTGGCGTGGAACGCGCTGCGCAAGGGAGTCGAGCACGGGCAGGGACAGCACGAAGGGATCGAAGAATAAGAGTTACCATCATGATGAAGGAGGTACATCGCCATGGCGAAGCAAATGCCCGAATTGGAAGAGTACAAATATGGGTTCCGGGACGAGCATAAAGCGATCTTCCAATCCGGCAAAGGATTGACGCCGGAGATCGTCCGCACGATCTCGGAGATGAAGGGCGAGCCGGAATGGATGCTGAAGTTCCGTCTGAAGTCGCTGGAGCAGTTCGAGAAGATGGCGCTGCCGCGTTGGGGCGGCAACCTGGACGAACTCGACTTCAACGACATTCAGTACTACGTCAAGCCTTCCGAGAAGCAAGGCAAGACGTGGGAGGAAGTGCCGGAGGAGATCAAGGCGACGTTCGACAAGCTCGGCATTCCGGAAGCGGAGCAGAAGTTCCTTGCCGGCGTATCCGCGCAGTACGAATCCGAAGTCGTTTATCACAACATGCAGGAAGACCTGGAGAAGCAAGGCGTCATCTTCATGGATACCGACTCCGCGCTGCGTGAGCATCCGGAGATTTTCAAAGAACATTTCGGCACCGTCGTTCCGCCCGCGGACAATAAGTTCGCCGCGCTGAACAGCGCCGTCTGGTCCGGCGGCAGCTTCATTTACGTGCCGAAGGGCGTCAAATGCGAAATTCCGCTGCAGGCGTACTTCCGCATCAATTCGGAAAATATGGGCCAGTTCGAACGCACGCTGATCATCGCCGACGAAGGCAGCTTCGTGCACTACGTCGAAGGCTGCACGGCCCCGGTGTACAGCACGAATTCGCTGCACAGCGCGGTCGTCGAGATCATCGCCAAGAAGGGCGCGCGCGTCCGCTACACGACGATTCAGAACTGGGCGCCGAATATCTATAACCTCGTCACCAAGCGCGCCGTCGCCGAAGAGGACGCGACGATGGAATGGGTCGACGGCAACATCGGCTCCAAGCTGACGATGAAGTACCCGGCCGTCATCCTGAAGGGCCGCGGCGCGAAGGGCATGGTGCTCTCCATCGCCGTCGCCGGCAAAGGCCAGCATCAGGACGCAGGCGCGAAGATGCTTCACCTGGCGCCGGACACGACGTCGACGATCGTGTCGAAGTCGATCTCGAAGCACGGCGGCAAAGTGACGTACCGCGGCATCGCCTCCTTCGGCCGCAACGCCGAAGGCGCGAAAGCGAACATCAAGTGCGACACGCTCATTCTCGATAACCAGTCGACGAGCGACACGATCCCGTACAACGAGATCATGAACGACAACGTCACGCTGGAGCACGAAGCGACGGTATCCAAGGTGTCCGAGGATCAGCTGTTCTACCTGATGAGCCGCGGCCTGTCCGAAGCCGAAGCGACCCAGATGATCGTCATGGGCTTCATCGAGCCGTTCACGAAGGAATTGCCGATGGAGTACGCCGTCGAGATGAATCGTCTCATCAAGTTCGAGATGGAAGGCAGCATCGGGTAAGCCGGAAATATAGAAAATACGTGTTCGAGTTGACTGGACGTTCATGCGTCCTGGCTGCTCGGGCACGTATTTTTTTTGGCTCGGTTGCGGTTTCGTTAGCCTTTCGTATCTGAGGAAAGAATGGATTTGCTTCGTTCTCCTGTCCTTTGTCCAAGCCATCGTCTCATTGCCGCATAAAGTATTGCATCTCGCAAGGAATTGAGGTGAAAAAATGGCGATTATTCAAACAGTGCTCAACTATAACCGCGCTCAGTTGTCCAACTTCGCGGACTCTTCCTCCATTCTGATCGGCACCGCTAATGTCCTGCTTGCCGAATTCGGCTTGTTTGAACCGGCCGGGACGCAATTCATCCAACTGCAAACGACGGTAGGGTGGAACGTAACGGACGTCTCTCCGGTACCGCCCGATCAGACGCTCCTGCAGCTCACTATTTTCCGAGACGGCGTGCCCATCGCTTCTGCGGAACAGGAGTCGATCTCAAACGAAGAAGACACGCCGTTGGAAAATCTGGCCAGTTTCCAGACGATCATTAGAAGTACGACCGTCGGCCATCATGTCTATCAATTGTTCGCGTTAAATGAACAACCGGAACAAGGCACCATCACGGTCACCGGACCGGTCAGCATCTCGGCCATGGCTATCGGAACTCCTTGATGGGGCTTCCTTCTCAATGGCGTCGATCCCTATGGATGGACAACCTTTCCATCTTCTCGCCGGGTCTTCGGATTCGGCGATTCTATTTTGCGGCATTAAGGTCTAATCGTTACCCGAGTGCCGATAGGCACCAGGGAAGATAGCGCGAGCACGTCTTCGTTGTACATGCGAATGCATCCATGAGAGACGAGCTTGCCGATCGACGAAGGATCGTTCGTGCCATGGATGCCGTAATGGGGCTTCGACAGGCCCATCCACAGGACTCCGAACGGACCGCCGGGATTCGCTTGTTTATTAATGATCCGATATTCGCCCGTCGGCGTTCTCGTGACCATTCTTCCGATTCCTACGGGAAACGAGCGAACGACGGTGTCCCCGTCCAACAAGATGAGCTGACGATCGGACAGATCGACGATAATTCGGTAATCCGGCATACCGACCAACTCCTTTGGATCATGGTATGCGTACGGTAAAGAATGGAGACGGCATCTCCGCGCCGAAGGACTTGATGCGGAAAGAACCGGCATAAACGGAGAGGAACTGAACATGCTAACGGGAGTGCGAATCCATAAGCGGAGGCGATATTTCCCAATGGGCCATCAAGCATTCCTCGTCCGGACGGTTGCGGCGGCAGCGGCGGTGGCGCTGGCCGTCTCCCTCGCCGGGTGCGTGCGCAATCCAGGCGACACGAGGGGAGATCTGAGCAAATACTCCGCTCCGGTCAAGATTAAATCGAAAAGCGAGACGATGCTGGAGGAGAGAGGCGCTTCCAGCTCCGTTCCAATCGTACAAATTCATCGCTCGGATTACGTTGCCGCCGGCGACGTGGCGAGAGCGATCGGCCTTCACGGCCAGTGGCTGAAGGATGGGGCGTACGGCATCGGCTCGGAGGATCCGGAGTGGACTTTCCGTACGGGCGAAAGCGAAGTCCGGCTGGGGGCAAAAGCGGAGCGAATGCCGGCGCCCGCGGTCAAGATGAGCAACCGTCTCTATATTCCGGCCGCCGCGTTGTCCGCTTTGTTCGGTCGAGTGGCGACTTTCGGACATGAGGGAAGCCGAATCGCGTTCTATCCGCAGCCGGCGAAGGTAAGATCGGAAGCCGCGAAGCTTCCGTTCTCCGATGCCAAGCAGAACGGGAATATTCGCTCCCTGTCCGCAGGAGGATCCAAGTACGATTCCTTGATCGACGATGCCAAAAAATTTCTGGGCGTCCGATATGATTTCGGGACCGGCAATTACGCGGATACGGGGACATTCGATTGTTCCTCGTTCGTGCAGTATTTGTTCGGGCACTACGGCGTCAACCTGCCGCGCACGGCCCGGGAGCAGGGGCAGGAGGGAACGGCCGTATCCCGGGATTCGCTGCAAACCGGCGATCTCTTGTTCTTCTCCGTGCCCGGCCGCTTTAAAAGCGACAGCACCCCCGGCCATGTCGGCATCTATATGGGGAACGGAAGCATGATCCACTCCAGTCCTCAGCCGAACGACGGCGTACAGATCAGCGACATCAACTCCAGTTACTGGCAGGACCACTTCTTGTTCGCGAAGCGGATTCCGTTGCCGTAACGGATCACAGTCGTTTCTCCAATCATGATAAAGGCCGCCGCAAAACGTCGCAGGCGGCCTTGCTTCTCGTCAGGACAGGGAAACCTGAACGATCTCCAGATCGGGTTCCACCGATAGGTCGAGAAACCGGTCTTTGGCGACCTGAACGAGCGGGTGGAACGGGTCGGTCGGGTGATTCAGGACGACGGTGCCGCTCTCGCCGTTGGTCAGTTTCACTTTCTTGCCAATGAGGTTCGGCAGCATGTGAAAGACGAAAGTCTGGACCATGAGCGGATCCAGTTCCTGGAATCCCATCCGGTAAAGCTCCTTGAGCACGGACAGCTGATCCTTCTTCTCCTTGTAGACGCGTGTCGAAATCATGGCGCTGTAAACGTCCGCAACCGCAACGACCTTCGCGATCGGATGGATCTGGCTGCCCGACAGGCCGCTCGGATATCCGTGCCCGTCGGTCCGTTCGTGATGCTGGCGCGCGGCCTCGGCCACTTCGTCTTCGAAGCCCGAGGCGCGCAAAATTTCGTAACCGTATGACGGATGGTTGCGGATCTCCGCAAACTCCTCGTCGGTCAGCTTGCCGGGCTTGTTCAGAATATCGCCCGGTATCCGGCACTTGCCGATATCGTGAAGGAAGCCTGCCTTGCCGGCCATCTGCGTGGCCGCCTCCGACCAGCCGAGCCACTTGGCCAAATAGTAGCAAAGCATGCCGACCTGTACGGAATGTTGGTAGGTATAATCGTCCTGGTTATTCAGCATGAGAAGCAGGGAGACGACGTCGCGCTCTTCCCGGAAGTTGTTCATCAGCGGCCGAAAACTCTCGTTGACGTCGCTCTCGTTCACTTGCCCTTCTTCCATCGCCTGGCGGAAGAGCTGTTCGAATCCGGCGACCGCATCCTCGAAGGAAGCGAGAAGCTCTTCGGAGGCTCGGAATGCAGGCGCATCGTCCTCATTAGGCTCGGGAACGCTTTCAAGAAAAGCGGCGCTCGATCTCTGTTCGATCTCCACGTAATCGATATGATGCTGGAAGAGACGGGACAGATCGCGGTCCTGCAGAACCGTCCCCTTGCTCAGCACATGGAGTCCGTAGGAATTGAAAATATCTTCGGCAAGCCGATCTCCGCTTTGGAGATCGAAGATTCGGATCCTCATGCTCTTAAGCTCCTTTGGACCTTTCGTGGAATTGTCCGGAAATTCGGTAAAATTCGCCATCATTTGCTACTCCTATGCTACCAAATGAAGGGAACTGTTTGCAACAGGAATCCGCGAGAATCCAAGGCTATTCCGCCAGCGGATTCCATGCCTCGCCCGACTGGTATCCTTTCCAGACGGAGCCGTCCTCGTACACTTCTTTCTTCCAGATCGGAACGGTCCGTTTCAATTCCTCGATGGCAAACCGGCTGGCATCGTAGCTGTCCGAACGATGCGGCGAGGAGACGGCGATCAGGACGCTGGCTTCGCCGATCCCGACCGGTCCGATCCGATGGTGGATGGAGCAGAGCGTGCCGGGCCACCGGCTTGCGATTTGTTCTCCGATCTCCCGCAGGCTGCGGAGGGCCATGGGGACGTAAGCTTCGTATTCAAGCAGCACCGTTCGCGAGCCTTGCGTCCACTCGCGGGTCGTTCCGACGAAGAGCAGGGCCGCGCCGTGGTCCGGATGGGCTACCTGTTCCAGCACGCCGTCGGTTCGGAGCGGTTCCTCGAGGATTGCGTACCGCTCCGGACGCTCGGCGGAATGTCCGGAGGAGGGCGGCGTGTCCTGTCCGCCGGATACGGGGGGGAGCAGGGCCAGTTCGTCGTCCCGGGATACGATGGCGTCGTCGGGGGCGAAGCTTTGGTTGCATGCCAGAAAGGACACGTTCAACAGGGCGGCATGTTCGGGAAAACGCTCGGCCAGCCTGCGTTTGATTTCTCCGGCTTGGAGCTCCTCCTCGGCGAAGTCAAGGTGCAGCAAGCGGGCGTTCAGTCGTTCCGCCAAGCCGGCGAACAGCGTAATCTGCCATGTATTTTCCATTAGATGTACTCTTTCCTTCCATTAATGTACGATATTCTTTTTTCAAGAATACCATATCGACGGCGAAAATGTTATGCTAATAGCATCTATGGAGGCTTCTGAAGGCAAGGAGGGACACGGATGACGGAGCTGATCGACAGATTCGGCCGCAAGCATACGTATTTGCGAATTTCGGTGACGGACCGCTGCAATTTGCGGTGCCTTTATTGCATGCCGGAAGAAGGCATGACATTCATGGAGCAGGAACGGCTGCTGACGTTCGGCGAGATCGAACGGGTTGTCGAAGCGGCGGCGGCGCGGGGCATTTCCAAGCTGCGAATTACCGGCGGCGAGCCTCTCGTCCGTCCGAACCTCGACGAATTGATCGAACGGCTGGCCGCCATTCCCGGCATCCGGGAAATCGCGCTGACGACGAACGGCCTACTGCTGGAAAAGCAGGCGAAAAGGCTCAAGGAAGCCGGTCTGACCCGGGTCAACATCAGCCTGGATACGCTGGATCCGGCGAGGTTCCGTTTTATCGCCAGACGCGGTCACCTGGATCGGGTGCTGGACGGAATCCGGGCGGCTGCCGAAGCGGGGCTCGCTCCGATCAAGCTGAATTGCGTCCTGCTCAAAGGAATCAACGAGGACGAGATCGAATCCTTTCTGAGGATGACCTTGGAGCAGCCGCTGCACGTCCGTTTTATCGAATACATGCCGATCGGCCACGATGACGCGGGATGGCGCTCGCACTATTTGCCGCTCGCCCGCGTTCTGGAAACGGCCGAAGCGGCGGGCTTCGGGCTGGAGCTGGGAGAAGACGCGCCGGCCGGCAGCGGGCCGTCGGAGAACTGGCGCATTCGCGGCGCTGCCGGCACGTTCGGATTGATTCATCCGATCAGCGAGCATTTCTGCCAAAGCTGCAATCGGCTGAGATTGACGGCGGACGGCCATATCAAGCCATGCCTGTATTGGATGGACGAATTGAACGTCCGGGCCGCGCTCGGTTCCCGGGAGGAGCTGGACGCGCTCCTGGACCGGGCGATGGCGATCAAGCCGGAGAACCACGAGATGGCGGCCCTGCTCGCGGGCGAGACGCTATCCCGCGCGCCGACGGAGCGGAGAATGTCGCAGATCGGCGGCTGACGCGCCGGTTGGCGTGCAGGTTGCGCAGCCCGGATCAATCATGTTACGTTAACGTAGGATCCGGAAGGGGTTGGCCCCGAAGGCCGGTGAACAACAGGCGCCAAGTGCGGGCGGCGGGAGGGTGCCATGAACGATAAAATCGCGGAGACGCTGACGCTGCTTCATACGAACGACATTCACAGCCATTTTGAAGAAGCCGCGCGCATCGCTTGGTATTTCCGGCAGATGCGCAAGGAGACGCCCGCGGATCGGCTGCTGGCGATCGAATGCGGCGATTTCCTGGACCGGGTGCGGATCGAGACGGAAGGAACGCACGGAATGGCCAATCGGGCGATGCTGGAGATGCTAGCATACGACGCGGTGACGCTTGGCAACAACGAGGGCTTGACGTTCACGAAGGAGCAATTGGACGCGCTGTACGAAGGAGCGCCTTTCCAGGTTGTCTGCGCCAATCTGACGGACTCGGCGAGCGGGGAACGCCCCTGCTGGATGAAACCGACGACCGTTATCGAGAAGGCGGGATGGCGAATCGGTCTGATCGGGCTGACGGCTCCGTTCGGCGATTTCTACGAGCTGCTGGGCTGGACCGCTGCCGATCCGTTTGAGGAAGCGGCACGCCTGGTTCCCGCGCTTCGCAAGGAGGCGGATGTCGTAATAGCGATTTCGCATCTCGGCCTCCGTTCGGACCAGCGTCTGGCCGAGGAGATCGAGGGTATCGACATCATCCTCGGAGCGCATACGCATCATTTGCTTGAAGTGCCGCTCCGAATCGGCCGTACAACCGTCTGCGCGGCGGGCAAGTTCGGGCGCCATCTCGGCCTGCTGAAGCTGACCAGGCGCGATGGGGGCGGTTTGTCGGTCGAAGGAGGCTGTCTCCCGACGGACGGAATGGCCGCGGACGGGGCGTTCGAGGTGCTCGTGGCGGAAAGCCGCGAACGGGCGGACAAGGCGATGGGCGGCACGATCGCCGTGCTGGAAGAAGCGCTGGAGACGGCGCTGGAAATCGAATCGCCGCTCGGCAACCTGCTGGCGAGCGGCGTCCGCCATGCGGCCGGTGCCGAGATCGGGCTCGTCAACTCGGGACAGCTTCTCGGCGGCTTGCCGGCGGGACCGGTTACGGCAAGGGACATCCATGCGATCTGCCCTTCGCCGATCAATCCGTGCGAGATGAGGCTGACCGGAGCGACGCTGAAGCGGGCGCTGGAGGAAAGTCTGCTGCCCGAGTTCATCGGGCTCGAGTTTCAAGGCTTCGGCTTCCGCGGCAAGGCGCTCGGAACGCTGTGCGTGGACGGCGTCGAATGGTCGTTCGACGAATCGAAGCCGCCATTGGAGCGGACCGTCGACATTCTCGTGAACGGCGCACCGCTGGAGGAATCGCGGGAGTATCGCGTCGGAACGCTCGACATGTTCACGTTCGGCGTCGGCTACCTGGGCTTGAAAGAAGGAGTCGTCGAGCGGTATCTGCTGCCGGAATTCATTCGCGACGTGCTGGCGGCGTCCTTGAACGACCCGGCGCGGGTGGCCGACTGCCGGAGGATGAGAAGGCGCACGGCGAACCGCCTTGGAGGCTAAGAGCAGGCGCCGTGCGCAGGAGCAAACTTAATATTTTTTTAAGAATCGCATAAGAATTGTCTTTTCATTCTCGTTTACAATGAAACTTATCCTATAATATTCTCTTGAAGGAGGCATGCTGCGAGTTTACTATTGTCGAATGAGGACTGTCGAAAGCTGCAAAACGGAAGCGGAGGTAAATCATGCTGCTACACTGGTTCGATAGCGTTATCCTCGGAATCGTCGAGGGTTTGACCGAGTTTCTTCCCGTCTCGTCGACGGGCCACATGATTCTGACGAACAAGCTGCTTGGCTACGAAGAGACGCCCGCCATCCTCGAAACGTTCGAGATCATCATTCAGTTCGCCGCCATTCTGGCCATCGCGCTCGTTTACCGGCACAAAATCTTTCAGGTATTCGGCGGCAAGCCGAAGGACGCCGTCTCCGGTCTCAGCGTGGACAAGCTGCCGAAGCGCCGGCTGAACCTGATTCACGTGGCGCTCGCCATCATCCCGCCGCTGGCGCTGGCGTTCCTGCTGCGCCATCCGATCAAGGAACTGGGCTTCTCGCAGTACCCGGTGCTGCTGTCGCTCGTCGTCGGCGGCTTCTACATGTGGTTCGCGGAATCCCGCTACGACTCCGGCAAGATCAAGCGGACCGCCGAGA
The DNA here is from genome assembly GCF_014212055.1 of Cohnella zeiphila. Lineage (GTDB taxonomy): Bacteria > Bacillota > Bacilli > Paenibacillales > Paenibacillaceae > Cohnella > Cohnella zeiphila. Next base: position 110,221 of record NZ_JACJVO010000027.1, read on the forward strand.
CGATGGACGATATCAACTACAAGCAGGCTTTGATCATCGGCCTGTTCCAGTGTCTCTCGCTCTGGCCGGGCTTCTCCCGCTCCGGGTCGACCATCGCGGCCGGCATGCTGACGGGACTGAGCTATCGGGCCGCAGCCGACTTCTCCTTCTTCGTCGCCATTCCGATCATGACGGTGGCGACGGGCTACGAGCTGCTCGACAGCTTCGGCAACCTCACTTCGGGCGACGCGGGCTTTTTTATTACCGGCTTCATCGTTTCGTTCATCGTGGCCTGGCTCGTCATCATTTCCTTCCTTAAAGTGATTCAGAAGGTCAAGCTGAAGTACTTCGCATGGTACCGGTTCGCCGTCGCCATTCTGTTCTACTTGTTCATCATGCGGTAAGTTCGCGTCACCGTTAGCGCTGCCGGGGAATCTCCCGGCGGCGTTTTTGCTTTTGCGGCTGTGATTCGACCCGATCCCATGTGAGTCGTAGGCGATGAATGGCGAATCCTGTCATATTTTGTTCTTGCCCAAATCTGCCAAATCTCTTACATTATTCATAGGCGCGAAGCCGTAAGTCCACCAGACTATAATGAGCGCCATCCTTGCGAAAGGGGGACCCGTTACGAATGCGCATGTTGCCCATTTCGTTATGCAGCCCGGGAATGAAATTGGGCAAACGGATTTTTTCGGCAGAAGGCGTCGTTCTGCTCGCCGAAGGCGTCGAACTGACGGCATCGTTGATCCGTCGGCTCGATGACAAAGGAATTCATTATTTATACATCGACGATCCCCGCACGGAAGGGATCGAAGCGCCGCAATTGCTAAGCGACGAGACGCAGCGCGCGGCGCTCGGAACGATCCGTTCGGTATTCCGCGATTTGGTCGATGCGCCCGGGAAGCGCCACACCGGAATGTATCCGTACGTAGGGAGGTCCGTGCGGCAGGTGATGCATCTGGTGATGGACGATTTGCAGCGGAACCGGGATGCGATGATCATGCTTTCGAACCTGCTGACGGTAGACCATTACCTGTACATGCATTCCCTCAATGTTTGCGTTTACACGACATTGCTGGGAATGGCGTACGGCTACGGAACGGAGGAGCTGACGACGCTGGGGATGGGCGCTCTGCTGCATGACGTCGGCAAGACGCAAATTTCGACGGATGTCCTTCTCAAGCCGGACGGCCTGTCGGATGCCGAATACGAAGAGATGCAGCGCCATGCGGAGCGGGGCTATTACCTGCTCAAGGACGAACCGAACATTCCGCTCGTCGCCGCTCACTGCGCCTTTCAGCATCATGAACGGTTGAACGGGACCGGCTATCCCCGGCGTCTTACGGGAGATCAGATCCATCCGTACGCGAAGTGGATCGGCATCGTCGACTCGTACGACGCAATGACCAGCTACCGGATTTACAAGAACGCGATGCTTCCCCATCAGGCGGTGGAGACGCTGTATGCGGGCAGCGGCACGCTTTACGACACGGCCATGCTCAAATATTTCCGCGACAAGGTGGCCATCTACCCGATCGGAATTACGGTCAAGCTGAGCAGCGGTCAGACGGGCGTCGTCATGGACATCAACTCCGCTTGCGCCCACCGTCCGATCGTGCGCGTGCTGACCGACGAGGCGGGCCAGGATTTGAAGACGCCTTACGAACTCGATTTGTCCAAGCAATTGTCGGTGATGATCACGCAGGTCGACGCCGGTCCTTCGGAACGGTAAACGAAAACCGAAGCGGCTTCGGCGAGGGCTCTTGGAACGGGACGTTCCAAGGGCTTTCGTTTGCTTTCGCGCGAGCGGGCAAGGTACAATAACTATAAATTCAGACACGACAGGAGTACCGCAACATGCAAGGTTCGACAACCGAAAGCAAGACGATCCGGGCGGAACGGTTCGCCCCGCCGGACCATCTGCTTCCTTTATCGCCGCAAAACGATCCCTGGGACCCGATCCGGTCTCTTCAGCGCTACGGCCGCCACACGCTGACGAGCGTCGAGTTCACGGTAACTCATCTGTGCAATATGCGCTGCGAGCATTGCGCGGTCGGAGACAGCCTGGCGATGACCGAGGCGCCGCATCTGCCGATCGACCTGATGCTGCGGAGACTCGACGAAGTCGAGCATCTCGAGACGATCAGCCTGACGGGAGGCGAGCCGACATTCCGGGAAGAGACCGTGCGGAACATCATCGTTCCTTTGCTCCGCTACGCCCGCTCCCGGGGAATCCGGACGCAGCTTAATTCGAACGTCACCCTGGACTACTCGCGGTACGAGCAGATCGCGCCGTACCTGGACGTCATGCACATTTCCTTCAATTACACCGCGCCGGAAGATTTTCATGAAGTCGGCTTCGCCCGGTCGCCCCGCGCGGTCGGCACCGCGGCGTCCGCCAAGCTGTACGAGCGGATGATCGAGAACGCTCGCCGGCTGTCGCAGGAAGGGTTGTTCGTCTCGGCAGAGTCCATGATCAATTTTCGGACGTATAACAAGATTAGCGACATTCATAAGCTAATCGTAGAGATGGGGTGCCGTCGTCATGAAGTGCATCCGATGTACCCCAGCTCTTTCGCGTCCGATCTGCCGATGATCGCCAGGGATCAGATGCTCGAAGCCATATCGCGTCTGCTCGACGACCGTTCTCCTGACGTCTGGATGCTGTTCGGCACGCTGCCGTTCTATGCATGCGGCGACAACCCGCGCGAGCGCGAACTGCTCGCCCGGCTGAACCGGGAACCGAACGTCACGGTCCGCAACGATCCGGACGGCCGCAACCGAGTCAACGTCAACCTGTTCACCGGGGACGTCTACGTGACGGACTTCGCCGCCATTCCTTCGTTCGGCAACGTGAAGGAGGAACGGCTGGATGACGTCTTTGAACGGTGGCAGAACCATCCGCTGCAGGCTCGGGTCAACTGCCATTGCCCGGCGGCCGGATGCTGCGGTCCGAACCTGCTCGTCTCGGATATGTATTATCGGGATGTCGACTTTACCCGCCGTCGCGCGCTGCTCTGATCCTCCCGGATCCGGCGGCGGCTGCGCCGCGGGTGGACGGGCATACCGAATAAGTAGAGGAGCGTTCACATCTTGCATACCGAATTTCTTTGGGGATCCATTGTTTGGAACCTGCTTGTCGTCCTGATTCTGGTTTTCCTGAACGGCTTCTTCGTCGCCGCCGAATTCGCGCTTGTGAAGGTTCGGCAGAGCCGGCTGACCCAGCTTTCCAACGAAGGGAACTCGCGGGCGAAGTACGCGCTCAAAGTGAACCGCAAGCTGGATGTGTACCTGTCCGCTACCCAGCTCGGAATTACGCTGGCGTCGCTCGGTCTCGGCTGGACCGGCGAACCGGCGATCGCCGATTTGATCGTCGAGCCGCTTATGTACAACCTCCATGTCACCGATGAGACGGTCATTCATTCCGTGGCGGCCGTCGTCGCGTTCCTGGTCATCACCTTCATGCATATCGTGCTCGGAGAGCTTGCTCCCAAGTCGTTGGCCATTCAGAAGTCGGAAGGCGTCTCTCTCTGGCTGTCCTGGCCGCTGCTGATGTTCTACCGCATCTTCCTGCCCGCCATCTGGCTGCTGAACAGCGCGGCCAATCTGATGCTCCGGGCGATCGGGGTCCGCCCGGCCAGCGAGCACAGCGCGGCTCATACGGAGGAAGAGATCCGCATTCTGATGAACGAGAGCGCGAAGAGCGGCATCATCGACAAGGAAGAGATGACGCTGTTCGATAATGTGTTCGAATTCGCCGACCGGGTGGCGCGCGAAGTGATGCTGCCGAGGACGGACATGGACTGCATGTTCGTCGATCTTCCTTACCGGGACAACCTGAAGCTCGTCTACGAGACTCGTCACACCCGGTATCCGGTCGCTGTCGACGACAAGGACCAGATCATCGGCTTCGTGCATATCACCGATCTGCTGACGGCCGATCCGGACGAAGAGCACGATCTCCGCGACTTTCTGCGCCCGATCTTGAGCGTGCCGGAATCGATGGAGGTCAGCAAGGTGCTCAAGCTGATGCAGAAACGGAAGTCGCAGCTTGCCATCGTCATCGACGAATACGGAGGCACGGCAGGCATGCTGACGGCGGAGACGATCCTGGAAGAGATCGTCGGCGAGATTCACGACGAATTCGACGATGAGCCGCCGAGCGTCGTGACGAAGGGAGAGGTCACGTCGGTCGAAGGCCGGATGCTGATCGAAGACATCAACGACATGTTCGGCCTGGATATCGACGACGAAGAAGTCGATTCGATCGGAGGCTGGCTGTTCCGGAATTTGGAGGGGAACATCGCCAAGGGGCAGAAATGGGACTATAACGGCTTCGTGTTCGAGATCGCCCAGACGGAACGTCTGCGGGTGCTGCGCGTCCATATTTACCGGGCCAAGCCCGAACCGGCGGCGGGAGGGCCTGCCGCCGGCAACTCATCGGCCGAGGAGGAGAAGGCGGACGCACGGAATCCGCTAGGCACTTCCAAATAACGCGGCCGCCAACGGGAGGCGGAACATGACCACGCTCAAAACGGTGCTGGTGATGGGGTTCGGACTTCTGTTTCTCTACTTGCTGTTTACGGTCGGCGCTCCGTTCCTGCTCGCCCTGGTCGCCGTTATTTTCCTGGAGCCGCTGAACGCCTTGCTCATCCGTCGGTTCAAGCTGGGCAGGCTTGCCGCCGCGACCGTCAGCGCCACTTTGTTCACGGCGGTGCTGATCGGCTTGATGGTGCTGATCGGCCTGAAGCTGGTCGACGAGCTGCTCGGCTTCTGGGAGCACGTTCCTACTTATTTGAATCATGCGAACGCTTATATTCAAGATCTGCTGAACCGGGCGGACTCTTTGTCCGGCAAGGGAGAGCAGGACCTTCCGCTCAAGCTGGAAAACTGGGTAAGCAGCCTGACCTCCGCTCTCGAAAGCCTGGCGTCCGCCGTCTCCGGCGTCCTCTACAGCTTCGCCAAAGGCATCCCGAACTTTTTTATCGTCCTCGTCGTGTTCCTGTGCGCCGTCTACTTGCTGGGCTTCAGCTTGCCGGCGATGAAGACGTCGTTCCTGTCGCTCTTCGAAGAACAGTCCCGGGAGCAGGTCGAACAGGTCATGGCGAATTTGCGCCGGTCGGTGTTCGGCTTCCTTCGGGCGCAAATCCTGCTCAGCCTGGTGACGTACGTTCTGTCCTTCTTCGGATTGCTGATCATCGGCACCGGGTATCCGCTCGCTGTCGCTTTGCTGATCGTTGCCGTCGACATTCTCCCGATTCTCGGGACGGGAGCGGTTCTCGTCCCTTGGGCGGCCTACGCCTTCGCGACGGGAGACACGTACACGGCGGTCGGCCTTCTGCTGTTGTTCTTCGTCATCACGATCGTGCGCCGGACCGTCGAGCCGAAAGTGCTGGGGGATGCCGTCGGCATCGGCGCGCTGTCGGCCCTGGTCAGCTTATACGTCGGCTATGAGCTGGTCGGCCTCGTCGGCGTCTTCCTCGGGCCGATCGTCGTGATCGTGTTCACGGCGGCTCGCAAGGCCGGCCTCCTACATTTCAAGATCAAGCTGCAATAAAGGGAACGCCAACGGATCCAACGTCGCGCTAGCGGCGTTTTTTCTTTTGGACGACAACCGGGGGAGATAAAAATTGAGCAAGTAGCCTAGCCCTGCCCCATAGAATAGGAGCGTATGTCTATTCGGTTTTTTGGAGTAAGGAGGAATTTCGCTTGAACGACAGCCAATGGAGAGCATGGTACCCGTACGTCAGCCCTCTCGACCCATGCCCCCCCATTCGGGTCAAAACCTACGTCGTGCCGCCGAATCAATGGATCGCGTTTCAGCCCATGAATCTCCCGCAATTTCCGCTGGACGAGGCGATTCGCAGGGGGACGCTGTGGCCGGCGTTGTACAGCCCGTATCCGTCGCGGCATGCGGCCAAAGGAGGGTAAGGCATGGCGAACCGCAACGAGGGCAAAGCGCCGGAGGAACCGAAGCAGGAGTTCGCACAGGAGCCGAACCGCAACGTCCCGGGAGACGAGGCCTACCGCGCGGAGCTGCTGCAATTGCAGAAGGTCGATTTTGCGCTGGTGGAACTGACGCTGTATCTCGATACGCATCCGAACGACCTGCAGGCCGTTCAGCAATTCAACCAGCTGGCGCAGACGCGTGCGCAGATCGCCCATCATTTCGAGATGAAGTACGGTCCGCTCATGCAGTTCGGTCACAGCTTCACCCGATTCCCTTGGCAGTGGTCGCAGTCGCCGTGGCCATGGGAAGTTTAAGGAGGGGCGCGAATGTGGATTTATGAGAAAAAGCTGCAGTACCCGGTTCGAGTCAGCAAATGCGACCCCCGGATGGCGAAATACCTGATCGAGCAATACGGCGGCGCGGACGGGGAACTCTCGGCTGCTCTCCGGTATCTGAATCAGAGGTATACGATCCCGAGCAAGGTCGTCGGGCTGCTGAACGACATCGGGACGGAGGAATTTGCCCACCTCGAGATGATCGCCACCATGGTTTACAAGCTGACGAAGGACGCAACGCCGGAACAGCTGGAGGCTGCCGGGCTCGGCGCGCACTTCGTCAATCACGACAGCGCGCTGTTCTACAACAATGCCGCGGGCAACCCATGGACAGCCACCTACATCCAGGCAAAAGGCGACCCGCTCGCCGATCTTTACGAAGACATCGCGGCGGAGGAGAAGGCGCGCGCCACCTATCAATGGCTGATCGATTATACGGACGACGTCGATATTCAAGATGCTTTGAAGTTCCTGCGGGAGCGGGAAATCGTGCATTCGCTGCGCTTCAAGGAAGCGGTCGAGATTCTGAAAGCGGACCGGGAGCAGAAGAAGGTGTATTAAAATGCGGATGCACGCGCAAAACCGGAAAGGGGCTCTGCATGTTGGCAGAGCCCCTTTGAATGAACGATGATTAGGTCAGCTTCGCTATGCTTACGGCCACTTTCTCGATTTGCGCTTTGCTCAGGGTATGGTCGGGGGAGCTGATCGTCACGGTGCGATCGTCCAACTGGAAGCCGAGCATTGCCGTATCGCCGGGCGTATACCACTTCGCCTTTGTTCCGTTCGACAAGGTAACGGACGTGCTGTCGTAACCGCCCGAGTAATCCCGGGGAGACACGTTGACGATCATGTGAGCGAAGACGAGGTTGACTCCGTCGCCGGTGGCGACCGCCTTCTGGTAAGCGTCGCCTTTCGTCATCTGCTTCGGCGCATAGGCGGTCTCAAATCCGTCGAAGCTTGCGAAAGCCTGCCGGATCGCTTTCGACTGTTCGCCGCTGTACGTCACATCCGCGAGCTCGCTCGCATTCGTCGACCCAGGCAGCTTAGCTACGCTTGCGGCCACTTTCTCGATCTGCGCTTTGCTCAAGGTATGGTCGGGAGAACTGACGGTCACGATGCGGTCATCCAGCTTGAAGCCGAGCATCGTCGTATCGCCGGGCGTATACCATTTCGCCGTGATTCCGTTGGACAAAGTGACGGACGTGCTGTCGTAACCGCCCGAGTAATCCCGCGGAGACACGTTGACGATCATATGAGCGAAGACGAGGTTGACTCCGTCGCCGGTAGTGACCGCCTTCTGATAAGAGTCGCCCGCCGTCATCTGCTTAGGCGCATAGGCGGTCTCGAATCCGTCGAAATTTGCGAAAGCCTGCAGAATCGCTTTCGTCTGATCGCTGCTAAACGCGATATCCGCAAGCTCGTTCGTATTTGGCGCCGCGGAGCCGACCAGGATCGTCTTGCTATTTTCGTCGTAATAGATCGGTACGTGAAGAGCGTCGGCCAGAGCGCGAACCGGAAGGTACGTCGAGTTCCGGTAGCTGATCGGAAGCTGCTTGTTGCCGTACGCGTCCACAGGGGTATATGCCGCGCCGTTAACCTTGAACTTGAGATCTCCGTTGAGGTACGCGGTGATCTTCTGCAGATTGGAGCCCGCATAGACGCCGGCCGCGCCGGTGACGGTCATGCCGAGCACCATCAGGGTCACAACGGATTTTTTCGTGAAATTTTTCATTACGATCCTCTCCTCTATAGACAAGTTTATTGAAAATCGAAAATTTGAGTCACTGGCAAACTGTCGCCGCCTTGCGTCGTAACGCCGAGCCTCGTGCCGGAAGGATTCCAACTGAGCGGATATTGCGGAAAAGCGCCCGGTCCGACGGGAGACACTTTGCCCGTCGCCGTGTCCAGCACATACACGCCGTTCATTCCGGCTTTATCCTCGGCATAGACGGCAAAGGCCAGCTTCGAGCCGTCCGGAGACCAGTCGAAGTAAGGAATGAGATCTCCTTTGCCGAGCAGAGTGCCTTGCGCGGATCCGTTCGCATCGTACATCAACAGTTTGATTCCCGGCGCAGCTTTGGCGTAAGCCGTCAATACGGCGATCCGGTCTCCTGCGGGAGACACGGAGAATTGGCTTACGCTCCGTACAAGCTCGCTTGGGCGGTCGTGCTCCGGATCGAACGTTTTGAGAGTTTGATTCCGGTCCGTGTAATAAATTCGCCCCCCGCTCGCCGCGAATTGCGGGAACGGCTCCGTCTCCGAGTCCGGATCTTCGAGCTTGAGACTCGTCACGGTCCCGTCCGCGGAGATGGTCAGAACGTCTCCCCGCCCCTCCATGGATCCCGCCGCCAGCACGTAGGTGTCGTTGTTCAGCCAGCCGCCCGACTCCAGATAATTGGAGATTTTCAGCTCGACGCTTTGTCCCGTGCCGGCGTTCTTCATGAAATTCCGCGCCGTATATTTGTTTTCCCACTGTTGAACGAAGATGAAACGCCCATCCGGTGACGCTTCCTCCTTCGTGGTTGCGCCCGGTTTCCCCGGATCCGCCTGCGGCTTCGAATCCCGTTGTTCTTCGGTGATCAGATCGACGGTCGACTCGGTATACGAGAGCTGCGGTTCTTCCGTGGAGGTTGCAGGTTTGAGAAGCTTCGTGGTGACGATTCTCGCCTCGTTGTCCGACAGCCACGCCTCGATGTTGGCTCCTTCCAGCCGATGAATGCGCACGACCGACAATTCTTCTCCGCGCTGCCGGCCGTCATCCTTCACGACGGTCAATCTTCTCTCGCCCCCGCCCGTCTTCGTTCCCAAGGTCGCGCCGCTTCCCGCTTGTCCGTTCTCCGGACGATCCTGACTCGGCTGGCAAGCCGCCAGGCCGGTCGCAAGCGTCAGAGCGCACCCGAGAATGACGAATCTGTCTCCTTTGAATAGCCGCATCTTCGAACCTCCCGAGTTCTTGCCGACAGGGAGCTTCCGCCGCGAACGCGTACGCCGCCGCCGTCTTCCGCGTCCCTGTCGAGAATCAGTATAAAGCCGGATCTTCTCGATCCGATTTCGGACTTGTAACGAACTTGTAAACAATCTTTTCAAGAATCCGCAGGGTCCGGAACCGTCGGCAGGTCGATGACGAACCTCGTGCCGTTCGGGCCGGATTCGGCCAGGCGGACCGTGCCGCCTTGTTTCTCGGCCAGGCTGCGCACGAGCGCCAGCCCAAGACCGGTCCCGCCGGCCGATCGGGATCGGTCGTTGCTGACCGTGTAGAACGGATCGAAGATCCGGCTTTGCGCCTCCGGGGGAATGCCGATTCCGGTATCCGCCACTTCGATTTTCATGCGTACGGCTCCTTCGCCGTTCGTCTCCGTCCGATTGGAGAGGCGAACCGTTCCGCCTTCCCGGTTATATTTGACGGCATTGTCGAGCAGATTCAGCAACATATGCATCAAGTTGTCCGGATCGGCCCAGACCTTTCCTTCCTCGAATCGGGTCTCCAGCAAGATCTGGCTGCTCTCTGCCTTGACCCGGATCCGGTTCGCCGCCTCCCGAAGCAGGGGCTCGATCCGAACCGTCTCCGCCCGCGTCTGAAAATCGTAAATGTCCAAAGAGGCAAGCTGCAGCGTTTTCTCCACCAATCCGTAAAGACGCACGGCTTCCTGCCGGATCTGCGCCCGGGCTTTATCCAGCAGCTCCGGATCGTCGCCGTACATCTCCAGCAGATCCGCATACGCCAGAATGGAAGTGAGCGGCGTCTTCAGCTCGTGGCTGATATTGCCGATGAACTGCTTCTGCTGCTGCTCCAGTTCCCGCAAGCGGGAGACGGCGGACTCCAGCTTTTGCTTTTCTTCGGTGAGCAGTTCGACCGAGGAGGCAATGTTCTCGCTCATTTCGTGAATGCCTTCCGCCAGCTCCCCGAGCTCATCGTTGCGGCGTACGGGCGGCGCGGACAGATAACGGCCCAGACCGATCTCGCGGGCGGCGCGGCCCAGCTTGCCGATAACGAGCACCTGCCGCCAAACGTACAAATAACCGACGAGGAAGCCCGCAGCGAGCACGGCGGCCCCCGTCGCGAGAAACAGGTTCCGGATGCGTGCGTAAAAGGCGTGCTGTTCGGCGATGGAAGCGTGGAATTGGACCGTTCCCAGAAATCGGTCGGCATCATATAGAGGGGCCAAGTACAGCAGCGAATCTCCCTCCGTGATATAAGCCGACTGCCCTTTGGCCGTATAAGCGAGCGCGTCGCTGACATTCGTCAGAGGCTGAAAGGGAAGGGAGGTGCCGGCGAACGCGCCGTCCGCGTTATACAGCGTAACCGGCATTCCGCTTTGCTCTCCCAAGTCCACCGCCAGCTTCTGCCCGCTCTCGTCCATAAAAGCGCCGGGAGCGATCCGGTCTCCGGTCAAGTAAGCTTCTCTTACCCGCAGATTCGCCGCGTCCGCCTGATGGGCGAACGTCTGCTCCAACCGGGAACGCTGATCCTCGCGAATGCCCACCAGCACCAACGAGCTCAGCAAAATAAGCACGGAAGCGAGGAGAAGCGCCAGCAGCAGGGCGAGCTTCCCCTTCAAGCCGATGCGTCTGCGCCGCATCAGAGCGACCTCACGCTTTTGTAGCCGATGCCGTAGACGGTTTGGATCAGCCCTTGCCAGGAGCCGAGCTTTTTGCGCAATCGTTGAATATGAATGTCCACCGTACGAGTGCCGCCCGCGAAATCCATGTCCCATACTTGGTCCAGCAGCGCTTCGCGGGAAAATACCCGCTCCGGATGGCGGGCCAGCAGCAACAGCAGCTCGAACTCCTTGGGCGTAAGCTCGATAGGCCGATCTTCCAGACGCGCGGTGCGGCTGTACGGCTCGATCGCGAGCTCGCCGAGCCGCACGGTCTCCGCATCGGAAGCGGAATTCGCCGCGGGATCCGGCGCCCGCCTTCTGGCGAGCGCCTTCACCCGGGCGATCAGTTCCCGCATGTCGAACGGCTTCGTCATGTAATCGTCCGCACCGAGCTCCAGTCCCAGCACTTTGTCGACGATGTCGTTCTTCACCGTAAGCAATAAAACGGCCGGACGATCCTGTCCCTCCAGCCGGCGGCATACCTCGTATCCGTTTAACCGCGGCAGCATGACGTCGAGGACCATGACGTCGGGCTTGAACGTCTTGACCCGATCAAGCGCCTCCTGCCCGTCTCCCGCCGTCTCCACGGCGAATCCTTCCCTTCGAAGCGCGTAAGCCACGGCGCCGGCAATGCTGGCCTCGTCGTCCACCGCCAATACTTTGATCACGCGCGTTCCCCCTTCATGATGAGTATGATGGTTCGTTCCTTTCCTTATCCCGTTACCCGGCTCTTATTGTATCAGAAAGGGCCGGCGATCTCAGGCGGAATCGATGCGTTCCGATAACCGGACGGGATTCATCGAATGGATATGTTAGAATAAATGGGACAAACGCGACAAGTTCCCGACGAAGAGGGCGAGGAGGAGAAACGGCATGAGCTTGAACGACCGGCCTCTGAGGCTTGGCGTGCTTGATTTGGTCCCCGTTCTGGAGGAGCGGGACGACGCGGCCGCGCTCGAACAAGCGGCAACGTTGGCCCGCACGGCGGAACGGCTTGGCTTTTCCAGGTACTGGGTTGCCGAGCATCACGCCATGCCGAATTTGGCATGTCCCGCGCCGGAGGTGCTGCTGGCGCACGTCGGAGCGAGGACGGAGCGGATTCGCATCGGCTCGGGAGCGCTGCTGCTGCCGCATTACGAGCCGCTGAAGGTCGCGGAATCGTTCCGGCTGCTGGCCGCTCTCTATCCGGGGCGGGTCGATCTCGGTCTGGGACGGGCGCCGGGCGGAGACGCGCACGCGAGCATGGCGCTCAGCGGAAACTACCTGGAAAACGTAAGGCGGTATCCGGACAAGCTGAGAGCGGTGGCGGAGCTTCTTCAGGACCGTTACGCCTTTGAGGGCGAGTCCGTCGTCGCGCGTCCGAGGCCTGCCGTTCCGCCGGAGCTTTGGCTGCTCGGAACGAACCGGAAGAGCGCCGAATTCGCGGCTCGGTTCGGCACGGGCTATGCGTTCGGCCAATTCATGAGCGACGCGGACGGGGAAGAGACGCTGAAGGCTTATCGCGACGCGTTCGTTTCTTCGGCGTTCGGCTCGGTGCCGCGGGCGATCGTCGCAATCGGCGTTCTCTGCGCCGAAACGGAGGAAGAGGCGCAGAGGCTCGCGACGGACAGCGGGATGTTGTTTCGCGGTGAGACGACGTTATCGGGGAAGGAAGCGGCGCCGATTTCAGGGGACCGGCTTCTCGTCGGCACGCCGGAGAAGGTTCGCGGACGGCTGGAGCAATTGTCTCGCCGCTTCGGCGTCGACGAGTTTCTGATCGTCACGATGGGGCCGGATTACGATCGGCGTCTTCGCTCGTTCGAGCAGTTGGTCCGCGCTTGGGATGCGGTCTGATAATGAGATCCGGGCGAAGCCCGACAGGTTCGCGATGAAGCGTATTCGGGCTTCAAGCAAAACAGGCCAGCCGGTATGTCCGGCTGACCTGTTTTGCTTGGGCGGCCCGGCGTCTTGCGGGCCGCGCAAGGGATCGTTCCGGCCTTGGCTCGGGAGCGTCCGTTAGGCCGGATATTCCGCTTCCGTCTCCATCGCCGGACATGTCGCTGCCGCCTTGCGGGTCCGGTTCGCGTAGAACGAGTAGGCGGCGGCCAACCCGGCTGCGGCCACGCCGGCGGCGCCGATCCAGCTGACGGCGTGAAGGGACGCGCCTTTGACGACGAGCCCGCCGATGCCGGCGCCGGCCGCCATGCCGAATTGCAGCATGGAGGTATTCAGGCTTAGCATGACGCTCGAAGATTCGGGAGCGAGCGAGATGAGGTAAAACTGCTGAGTCGGGCCGGAAGACCAGGCGGCGAACGCCCATACCATCAGCAGCGGGAACGCGACGGCGGGTCCGGCGGCCACGGACAGCAGCGCCAGAGCCAGCGCGTGAATCCCCATGCCGCCGAGCAGCGTGCGAGGCACGCCCCACCGGTCGGTCAGGAAGCCTCCCAGCTTGGAGCCGATCAAGGAGGCGATGCCGAAGGCGAACAGCCCGGCGCTTACTTCGCTCTCTCCCATCCCGGTCACATCGAGCAAGAATGGAGTGACGTAAGTGTAAAGCACGGAGTAACCGAGAATCCAAAAGAAGGTGACGCCGAGCGCAACCGCGATTTTGGGCTGTTTGAGCAGCGCAAGCTGCCGTTTCATCGGCACGGGCGCTTCGCCTTCCGAGGATGGGATCGCGCGGGCTACGGCGAACATCGCGACCAGGCTGAGCAGGCCGATGCCCCAGAACAACGTCTTCCAGTCGTAGGCGGCGGCGATGACGCGTCCGATCGGAACGCCGATGATGAGCGCCGAGCTGGAGCCGGTAATGACGGTCGCGATCGCTCCGGCCTGCCGGCCCGCCGGCGCAAGCTTCGAAGCGACGGTGAGCGCCGTGACGAAAAAGACGCCGGTGCCGATGGCCAGAATGGCTCGGGACATGACCAGGAAGCCGAAGCCCGGGAGGAACAGCGTCGTGGCGCTGCCCAAGGCGAATATGCCGAGCGACAGCATCAGCAGCTTGCGGCGGTCCATCTTCGCCGTCGCCAGCATCGCGATCGGAGTGCCGATCGCGTAAGCGAGCGAGAAGACGGTGATCAGCTGTCCGGCGGCCGCCACCGATACGCCGGCGGATTCGGCCACTTTGTCCAGGATGCCCGCGATAACGAATTCCGAAGTGGCGACCATGAAGCTGACGACGGCCAGCAAATAAATTTTCAAGGTATGGCTCATGCGTGAGAAAGCCCCTCTCCTGTATAAATTCAATATTTCTAGAATCATAGAAATAAAAAGCGCAAAAAAGCTATTTCAGGAGTTCGGGAGCGAACCGTTCCGCCATTTCGCGATTCAGGCGATAGTAAATATAAGTGCCGTCCTTGTCGGAGTCGAGAAGTCCGCAATCCGCCAGCTGCTTCAGATGATGGGACAGCGTCGATACCGGCACGGATCCGAGCTTGCAGCCGATGTCGCCGCAGCACATATTCGACGAATCCGCGAGCAGCAGCGCGATCTGGAAGCGGGTCGGTTCCCCGAGCGCCTTGTAAATTTTGACGGCTTGCTTGATCTCTTCGTCGCTGCGGTTCATGTTCGCTCACCTCCGTTTTCGCTTTTATATTTCTAAGATCATGGAAGTACATTAGCACATATCCGTGCGTCTGTAAACCTGCTTCTCTCGATAATGTCGAAATAAATTCTTTCTTCGCTCCCGGCCCCGAAACCCGGTGCCGACTGCAAAGGATTGATTCCCTGTCTCCATTCGAATGTCGTAACTATTGCCGCGCATCCCCGTCTAATAACTGGAAGCCGCAGCCTTTTACAAAAAAACTTGCGGCAGACAGAGGAGGAAATCGGGAATGTCGAAAAGAACCGGGAGAAGCACAAGCGCACTAGTGCTGGCAGGCATGCTGTTGCTGCCGCTTTGTGCGGGCATCCATGCCGGCAGCGCATCCGCCGCGTCGGCCGAGCCCGTGTATGCGGCAGGCGATATCCAAGAGGTACATATGTCGCAAGCCGACCTTTCTTTCATGCCGTATTACCAGGAGAGACCGGCAGACCGAAAGGCGCTCGCCGAAGTCGCAGATTTGCTGAACCGCGTAACCGCCAAGGGCAAGGAGATTCAAGCGCCGGCCGAATCCGGAGAGGACCTGTTTTTCCGCTATGATATGACCGTCTCTTTGCAGGACGGAAGCAGCGTTGTCCTGTACATCGCGGGACAGGATACGCTGGCTTATGTCCGGGAAGGCAGCCCGCTCATCGCCTTGAAGGACGCGGACGCCTATTCGGATTTTCTGAGTTTGGAGGTCAACCCGGAACGGGGCAAGCTCGACAAGAGCTCCGTACGGATTGGGGAACCGGTGCGGCTGTCGGGCAGCGATGCCGATTCGGAGCAAGGCAGCTTCCATCTTTTCGTGGATACCGGGAATACAACGTGGGACGTCCCCTCGGAAAGCGGAATTCATTTTCCGAGCAAAACGGCCATCCTCGTCGGCCAAGGAGAGTACCGGTTCGGCCGTTACGATCAATCGTTCGTGATTCCGGCGGTCGGCCGGACTTGGGACGGCAAGACGGTGCCGATCCCTACGGGCAAGGTCACTCTGATCTCGGACTTCGGTTGGCTGCAAACGTCGCATGCCCTGGAGATCAAGCCGGCTTCCCCGATACTGCTCGCGGTAAACGGCATTCCGGCGGCGGATGAGAAGGCGCAGCCGATCGCGGTCAACGGAAGAACGATGGTTCCCTTGCGCGCCGCCGCGAATCTGCTCGGACAGAAGGTGGAGTGGGACGCGCAAGGCCGCAACGTGCTAATTCGTACGGCGGCTTCCCAAGCGTCGGCTGCCGGTTCCGGGCAGGCGGGGATCTGGATCGATGGCGCAGAGGCGAACTCCGACGTGCCGCCGTTTATCCGCAGCGGCGTGACGTACGTGCCGATCCGGCTGCTGGCGGACGCATTCCGTGTGCCCGTCGAGTGGCTGTCCGGCAGCCATGTGGTCAACTTGACCGTCAGCTAGAAGGAGAATAACGCAGCAGAGCCCTCGAGCGTAAGCTCGGGGGTTCTTTTTTGGCGGTGCGGGAGATGGCGGGAGCAGCGGAACTGGCGGGAGGAGGACGCGGAATGGGAGAGAGCGCAGCGGAAGGCGGCAAGGATTGAAAAGCGGGCCGTTTCATGGCTGGGAGGACAGAAACAGGCGCGCCGCGCCTGGATATCGTGTCGGCTCTAACGCTGAGTTCGCAAAAACCTGCAAAAGTGCATCTTTTCGAGCTCACAGGCCGGTCATATTGGGAAATTCCTGCGTAAACGCATCTTTTTTAGCTCGGAATGGGGGCATGAACGGAAATCCTCCCGAATTCCTGCATTTTTGCAGGTTTAGATGTTTTCATGCCGCTGCATAAAGAAAAAACCTGCAGATTTGCAGGCTTTCAGGCGGACGATCTTATTGGAAGAACAAAAAGTTCGTCGCCAACGGCCGAAGCTGGCCGTCGGACGGATGGTTGACGACGCGGCCTTTGAAGACGAGGGTGGACGAGCCGCCTCCGTCGAGGTTGTAGGCGTCGATCGCGCCGAACCGTTGGAGCAGGATCTGGATCTCTTCGAGCGTCGCGCCGGAGCTGCCGTTCTCGTCGCGGCCGTCGATGACGAGCAGCAGCAGCTGATCGTCCTTGTAATTGGCGATAACGGTGCGGGGAGCCCGCAGCGGGTTGGTCTGCCACTTGGCTGGAATCGGCAGGTTGACCCCGTTTTTCCGCAGCATCGGCACGAAAGAGGCGCCGAATTTCGGATTCAGCTTGTCCAGGTCGGCTTGCGAATAAAATTTGCCGCCGATCAGCTTGAGGCTGTCGCTCAAACCGACGAAAGACAAATCTTTGTAGCTCGACTCGAAGCCGGTGACGTATTTCCCGTTCACGACGGTCGTGCTTAGCGGGTAGCGCTTGCCGCCCGAGTCGGCGAACCCGCCCGCGTTGATGCCGGCGACGGCGCCGGTCCGCTTGACGGCGGCGAGCGTCGTTTCGGAACCGCCGACTTTGTCCTTGCCGAGCGTCATGCTCATCGCTTTGGCGCTTTTGAGCTTGACTTTCAGCGCGTAGCCGCTGAAGTTCTGGGCGCGGATCGAGAACAACTGAGCGCGCAGGTTGTCGGATTGAACGGAGTCCGTGACGGATCCGAGCCGGCCGGTGATGCGTTTGTCGTAAATTTGGCCGGGACGGTTCACCTGGGCTGCGGCCGTCGTCATGATCGCATTCATGCTCTCGTTCGTCTTTATGTACAGCTCGGACACTTTCTTGATCGAAGCGGAGATGTCTTTCGCCACGACGGCCGCGCCGTCGAGACCCGATTGCGTCTGAGCGGCAAGCCGGGACAGCAGCGGGACCGTATCGGCGGAAGCTCCGCCGGTGCCGGGCAGGCTGAGAGAAAGCGAGAACGGAGAGATCAGAAGCCAAGCCATCATACCGAGGAACGGAGCGCACGCGAGCAGGACGGTTCGGTTGAAGCGTTTGACGTTCGAGATCATTTGAGCACGTCCAGGTTTTTCTTCAACTCGTCCAGCTGCTTCTTCAGCTCGCTGATTTGGGTGTACAGCTTGTTGCTGTTGTCGGTCTTGTCGTTCATGTTGTCCTTGTTGAAGGTCAGCAGCTCGTTCAGCGCCTCGACCTTCGATTCCAGCTTGGCCATCTCTTCCTGATAGTTCGTCTTCATATCGCTAAGCTGCTTATTATAGTCGGACTGCATGTCGGCGATCTGGCTTGCGGTCTGCCGGCTCAATTCGTCCGAAATTTGGGTTTTCAGATGGCCGGTGTACCAGACGGAACCGTAGACGCCCGCTCCGATCAGCACGATCCACAGGCATGCAAACGGAAGAAAGGACGGCTTGGTCCTTTTGCGCGGCTGCCTCTCCACATTCGCAGGCGCGTTCATAAGGGAACTCATGATGCGAAAGCATTCACCTCATCCATACATATTGACCCGCTCCAGCAACGGGCCGAAACGATAGAATCTATCGTTTGAATGTTCATTGTAGCATAAGAAAGATAGAATCGCTCATGACAAAAGTCCGCGGACCGCAAATTGTGCCGAATTTTCCCGATGGAAAAATACGCTTGGTCTCGAAAAACCGCGAACTTGACTTTCTCTTCCTCTCTTTTTGACACTCATGGGAACGGGCTTCTCCTGAAGCGTTCCAGCGTCGCAATGGGCGAAAGGGATGAATCTGGTTCCTCTCATTGGCCTTCTCTCGTTGCTCGGAGGCTACGTTCCGGGCCGGAAGGTCCCGACGGGCGGATCGCGGATTGCCTGCCGAAGGCTTTTTCCGCTATGATACGGGAAATACGAGAAAACAACCGAGGAGAAACCCCATGAGCTCAATCCAAATGCCGGAAGCCGTTCTGTTCGATCTGGACGGGACGCTTTTTCAAACGGAATCGCTGCTGATCCCCGTGCATCGCCGCGTATTTCAGACGCTTCGCGAGGAAGGATTGTACCCGGGAGAGACGCCGCCGGTCGAGCGGCTGCTCGGATCGCTCGGCATGCTGCTGGAGCATATCTGGGAGAAAGTGATGCCGGACGGTTCGCCGGAAGCGCGCCATCGGGCGAACGAACTGCTGCTCCGTTATGAGCTGGAGGAGCTGGAAGCCGGCACGGGTCGGTTGTACCCGGGCGTACCGGAGACGCTGCGGAAGCTGCGGGACCGGGGGGTTCGGCTGTTCGTCGCGAGCAACGGGCTGGAAGCGTACGTGAAGGAGGTGCCTCGGCTCAGAGGCGTTGCGGACCTGTTCGAGGGCTTCTACAGCGCCGGAGAATACGGCACCGCCTCCAAGACCGAGCTGGTGCGGATCTTGCTGAAGGAGCGGGGGATCCGCTCGGCTTGGATGGTCGGCGACCGGTCTTCGGACGTGGAGGCGGGCAAAGGCAACGGCTTGTTCGTCGTCGGTTGCGATTATGCCGGGTTTCGCAGCGAGGGAGAACTGGAAGGCGCAGATGCCGTCGTCGGCAGCTTTGACGAGTTGGACGGGCTTTTGAGTCCATAAAACAGGAGGATAAGCCTGATCGCAAGTCGAGCTTGCGAGGTCGCGTTTTTTAGGGGAGGAGCCGGATCGGCGGTTTGGCCGCCCGCCGAGTCCAAGGACCGGAGGGCGGCCTCATTCCGTTTAAAATTGAAGCAATCGAAAGAGGGCGCGGAGCCGAGCGCGCTAATCGCCGGCCATTGCCGGCATCGGTTCCGGCAGAGCCTCGCCGCCGACCGACGAGCGATGCTCGAATTGCGAGGAGAAGTTCTGGGACGCGTCGTTATCCGCGTGGCGGGAACGGTCGCTTCGACCGGAACGCTTCTGCCGGTGAAGCCAAAGCGCGTATTCGAGCGGGCGCGTAATCGCCCGGCGGTAGACGTCCTTCTCTCCGGCCCGCGCGAACACTTCCCGGGCCGGCTTCGGATTGACTTCCAGCAGCCACACCCGCCCGCTCCGGTCGATGGCGAGGTCGAGCGCCAGCTCGCACAAGGCGTCATACGTCGATTCGAGATGGCGGGCGACGGAGATGCCGAAACGTTCGGCCGTCTCGCGGATTTGCCTCAACGCGGCTTCGCTTCCGACCCAACGCCGCAAGAGGGCGTTCATCGGCGCCGCTTCCCCGCCTCCGTGCAGGTTCGACGTTATGCTGCGAGGAGGACCGACCCGGCCGGCGCAGCCGGTCACTTCCCATTCGCCGGAGCCGTTCTTCTGCACCAGCATTCGGTAATCGTGCACGCGGCCGTTCGGCAATTTGATGTTCAGCCCTTGTTGAGCGATGTATTTCTCGCCTTTCTTCTCCCATTTCCGCAGCTCCGCCGACAGGCGATCCCGGGAGATCCGCATCGGCTCGATAATTCGCCGGGAATGATCCCTTCCCTGCAGCAGAAGCGTTCCGTTCCTCATCTTCTCGATCCGCAGAATGCCGCGTCCGCCCGTTCCGTTGATCGGCTTCAAGTAAACGAGCGGATATTTGGCCAGCAGAGCGTTTACGTCGTCGGAAGAAGTGTACAGCCGCGTCGCCGGCAGATGGGGACGGAACGCCGCGACTTTGCCGAGCGTGCGATAGACGGTCCACTTGTTGCGCAGCGGCCGGTTCAGGAACGTCAGGTGGCCGTATTTCTTGCGAAAAGCGAGCAGCTGCTCGAATCGCTTGCTGCGCTGGATGCGGCAGCGGTCGTAGATCATATTGGGAAAGCGGACCGACCGGCGCTGCCAATTGCGGGTGTCCGGTTTATAGATCAGCGCGTTGATGCGTCCGTTCCGCTCATCGACATCCTGGGGCGTGAATACGATGACGTTCAGTCCGATCCTCGCTCCTGCCGACGTCATTTTGGCGTAGACGCTTTTTTCCTCCAGCAAGCCTTTATCGTTCAGGTACAGCGTCAATATGCCAAGCACGGGATTCGCCACCCGCGGGTCACCTCCGATTTGGAACAGACGAAGCAGCGATTCGGCGGACAGCCCATGAACAAGAAGACGCGGGTTCGGCGCCGACCGGATCTTCGCCGTCGGCAGGCTCGCCGCGGAAGGAGGAGCCGTTGCCGGCAGAGCGGGCCTCCGCAGGTATTATTACGCCGGTGGCGGCATCCCGCGATTCGGCAGTCGTCGGGGCAGGGTGCGCTGCATCCTCGCCGTTCTCGCCCGAGGCGCCGGTCGGATCCGGCTCAGGCCGGTATTGCAGGCGCAGCGCCGGCTTGCCCGCCGGCCCTCGTTCGAGGCCGACGGCGACAAGACCGGCCGCGAAGCATGCGGCGAGGCCGGCGGGATTGTCGGCGGCGACGCGGCAGGAGAGACGCCCCCATTCCGCGGCGAGCCGGCCTAGCAGCGCTTGCCCGATGCCCCGGCTGAGCAGCGCCGGATGCACGGCGAAGACGAGGGCGTCTTCGCCGAACCCGGAAGCATAAGCGACTCCGGCGGCCATTCCGCCGGCGGTGCGGGCCACGGCCACCGCCGTGCCGGGCGCCGCGAGGGCGTCCGGCCGCAAGGCGACGAGCCGCCGCCAATCCGTTTCGGCGAAGTGCCGGTCCAAGTGCCGTCGAACGAAGCGAAGCAAGAGGAACCGTTCCTTCGCCCAGTCTTCGGGCGTCAGCAAGCGAACGTTCGCGCTCATGGCTGCGCGCCCCCCCTGGCCGCCTGGCGCTGTTTACGGAACAAATATCCGCTGTAATGGAAGATCTGCTCCAGCGATTTTCTGCGGATATGCGGCTCGTCGAACTTCATCGGCTTGGAGTTCGCTTCGAAAAACCAAAGATGGCCGGAGCCGTCCACGCCAAGATCCATCGACATCTCGCCGAGTTTGTGTTTGGACGCCCGCTCGATTCGCCGCGCCAGCACCAGCGAAGAACTGCGGACGTTCTGCAAGACCCGCCGCGCCTTCTCTTGGCCGAACACCGACACGAGCAGTTTCTCGGGCTCGTCGATCGAGCCCCCGCGGGGCACGTGCGTCGTAATGCTCCGGCTGCCCGCGACCCGGGCGCCGATCCCGGTCAGCTCCCATTGGCCCGCCTGGTTCTTCTGCACGAGCGTGCGCAAGTCGAACGGGCGGTCGTTCACCGAGGCCAAGGCGATCCCTTGCTGGGCGATGTACGGTTCGCCGTTCGCCTTCGACTGCTTCTCGACCCGCTCCCACAGCCGGTAGAGCGAGGAGCATTGGTAAGTCCGGCTCCCTTTCTCCTCTTGAATGAGCAGGCGATAAGGAAGATGCTTCTCCGGCTGCACCCGCACCGACATGATGCCGACGCCCGCCTTGCCCCGTACCGGCTTCAAGTACAGCATCGGATGGCGCTTCAGCATGCCGGACAGCACCGCCGAAGACGTCAATTGCTTCGTCTCCGGAATGAACGGGCGCGTCAGCTTCGACGCGCTGAGCCAGCGAAACAGCGACCATTTGTTGAAAAAGCGGCGGTTGAACATTTGGATGTCGGGCTGCCGGGAGATCGCGATCAGTTTTTTGCGCACCCGGGGCAGCCGTTCGTCTTCCCGCTGCGGAATCCGGTTATAGATGATATCGGGCCTCGGGAAATAGCTTCTGACCCAGGCGTCCTCTTTAGCGTAGTAGGTGAAGCCGAGCACCTTGGGGCGATTCAAATTCAAGTGCCTGACGGTGACGACGTAGGCGGTGTACCCAAGCTGTTCTCCGGTGGCGATCAGATCGGCGAAGTTGGGGCGGTTTCCCCGGAAGAATTGCACGTCGTCGTCGATGGTCAGAATCGCCAAGACGGGCTTCTCCCGGACGGCCGCCTCTTGAACCACGACCTGGTCGGCGGATGGAAGGGCCGTCGTCATGACGATTCATCCTTTCGGCGGAATTTGCTTAAATACAAGCAGTGGTCCAGGATATATTCAAGCGACGCGCGGCCCTGCGCCTTGAGCGCCGGGTGCTTGAAGATGGACCGTCCCGGCTTGGCGTTCGCTTCGAACATCCAGACGTCTCCATCGCGGTCGATGCCGATGTCCAGCCCCAGTTCGCCGAGCGTGTGCGAGTAATTGCGCTCGATCGCTTCCGACAACCGGATCGCCACCTGCTTCGCCTCGCTTAGCACTTCGGACGCCCGGTCCCCGAACGCCCGGCCGAGCGCCGTTTCCGGCGTCATGAGCGATCCGCCGTTTTTGATATGCGTCGTGACGCTTCCGCGTCCGGCCTTCTTGGCGCCGATGCCGGCGACGACCCAATTGTTGCTGCCGTCCTTGTGCATGTGGAACCGGAAGTCGATCGGGCAATTGTCGATCTCGATCAGCCGAATGCCCTGCTGCACCACGTATCCCGAGAGATGGCTGCCGTGGCGCGCCCGGAGCATCTTCATCAGGCTGCTGAACTTGGTGAACCGAAGCAGCACGTTCGTGCCGTTGCGCCGATACCGGGCGAAGTAGCCTCTGTTCGGGTGGTAGGTCAGCCGGTAGATGCCGTTGCCGAGGCTGCCGCCGGTCGGCTTGTAGTAGAGAAAATGGTGCTTCTCCAGCAGCTCTTTGATCTTTTCGGACGTCGGATTATTGACCGATTCCGGAAGATGGCGAAGCCCATCCGGATCTTTGTCAAGCAAAGTGTAGACGTCGGATTTGTTGAAGAAGCTCCAGTTGAAAAACGGGATTTTCCGGCGGACGAACCGCTCGCGCAGCGCCGTCATGGCGGAGCCGACTTCGGCCCGCCGGCTCGGCAGCCGGTTGTAGACGACGTCCGGCAGCGGCACGACGCGGCGGGCCCAACCCCCGCCTCCGTCCAGGAACCAGCCGTGGACCGTTTCGTTCTGCCAATTGATGTCCCGCGGCGTAAAGGCGAAGAAATACGCTTTTTTCTGGCCGAGCTGCAGCAGTTGCTTGATGAACGACGTGCGCGAGCCGAAAGGCGATTCGGCGGATTGGGCGCTGCTGTCCGTCAGGATGCCGATCAGCGGCCCGAGCTGAACTTCCTCGCTGTCGGCGTTCGCGATATAGACGTTGCCGGATTTCGGAATGCGGATCGATCGGCGCAGCCCGGCGGACAGGAATACGTGATTGCCCTTCCGGTTCACGGTGCGGACTTTGGCGGGCACGACGTCCCGGCCGAGCTTGACGTTGATCGATCTGCGTCCGTTCAGGCTGAGCAGCTTATAGAGGGATCTGGAGAACCAGACGATCTTCTCCGGCTGCTGCGTAAAATGGACGTTACACAGGGTCAAACTCATGGAATACCCTCCCAGGTGGTCGAAGCAGGATATATCGGGCGTAGGCGAGCGGTCGCCATGCGGCTTCCGCGGCCGCTTGGCCGCCGGCGCACGCCATGGCTGCGCGCCCGGGCTTGCCGTTGGCTTCCAAAAACCATAACCGTCCGGACCTGTCGATGCCGAAATCGAGACCGAGCTCGGCGAATTTGCCATAAGATTCTTCCAACTGCCGGATGATGGCGAACGCCGCTTCGTTCAGTTCCCGAAGCAGTTCGGCGGCGCGGGTCTCCCCGAACGTCTCCGCCAGATAGGAGGACGCGTTGCGCGCTTCTCCTCCGCCGTGAAGGTTGGCGGTGACGCTCCCGTGACGGCCGCGGCGGACGGCGACGCCCGTCGCCCCCCATTGCCCGTCGCCGCCCCGCTGGGCGAGAAGACGAAGATCGAACGGTTCTCCGGCCGGTCCGGTGAGCTGAAGCAGCGGCTGCATGATGTACGTGCGCATGCCGATCCAACGGTCCAGGCAGCGCAGCGCGTCCCGCTGCCGCAAGCCGGTCAGCCGAAAGGGCCGGTTCGCGCCGTTCCGGCCGCGCACCGTCCATTCGCCGCCATCCGGATCGCGCACGACCGAAGCGACCCGGCGGCCCTGGGAGCCTCGCGAAGGCTTCAGGAAAGCGGCGCCGTCCTGCTTCCGCAGCCAGCCGGACAGCGAAGCTTCGCCCCGGTAGAGCGCGCTGGGCGGCAGCCACTTGCGCAGACGCGGCTGACGCGCGAGCGCCCGGATGACCTCGGCTTTGCCGGGAAGGCTGCCGTTCAGCAGCCGCAGGGAGCGGGTCTCGAGCATGCGCCGGAGCCCGTGGCGGTATCGCTCGCGCTGCCGGGGATCGTCCGGCCAGGCCCGGTCGTAGGCCAGCGTCGGCGCGGATCGTTCCTCGCTGCGCCAGCCGGCGCCGTCGTCCCAGCTCCAGGCCCGAACCGTCCGGCGCTCCTCGTTCCAGGTCCACGGCGAGAAGGCGTAAACGTCCAGCCCGAAGCGCCTGCCGGCCGTCAGCAGGCTGCGCACGTAGAAGGCTTCGGCGAACGGCGGGGAACCGTCGCGTTCGCACACGACAACGCCGAGAACGGGCCGGGCCGGCGGCCGGCCTTTCGCCCGTCCGGCGGACAATGGTTCAGAAACCGGACAGATAGCGGGCATATTGGATCATGATCCGCACCGACGGGCGGATTTTCCCTTCGTTTAATGGGGTGTTGTCGTTCTTGGAAGGCTTGGAATTGACCTCGAGCAGCCAAACTCGGCCCGCCGTATCCATCGCCAGATCGATGCCGAGCTCGCCGAAGTGGGCCGGAATGAAAGTGTCGACGCTTCTGGCGATCTCCATCGCGGCGCGGCTCAGCCGGGAAGAGGCGTCTCCCCGGCGGGCGGCGGGCAGATTGGACTTTGCCACCGATTCGCGAACCGTCGCCAGCGTCCCGCCGCGCGCCAGGTTGGAGACATAATGCTGACTTCCCGCCGTGCGGCCGACGATGGACGTTATCGTCCATTTGCCGGTGGCGTTCTTCTGGACGAGCGCCCGGAAGTCGATCGGCCTTCCGCCCGAATCGATAAGGGTGAGCCCTTGCTGAACCAAGTAGCGAACCGTCTTCATCTTGCCGGAGATCGCCGAGAAGAACTTGAGCAAGTTCGGATAAGCCGTTCTTCGCGTTCCCGCCGTCGTCGTAAAAGATGCCTGCCAGCCTTCCCCTCCCGCTTTGCTCAGACGAATGATCCCTTTGCCCAGACTGCCCCGGACCGGCTTCAGGAAGACGACCGGGTAACGGGAGCACATGCTCTTGAGCATCGTGTAATTGCGCAGCAGATGCGATTCCGGCAAGTAGCGCTGGACGCTGGAATCGTGCTTTAGCGCGTCGAACACTTCGGATTTGTCCAGGAACTTCTCATTGAACACGGAGGCGCCGTACCGCTGCTTGATCTCCTGCAGAAACTGCTGCACGACAGGCATGTTCTCCAGCTTGCGGGTCGTCAGGCGGTTGTTGACGACATCGGGGGCGGGCACCGTCGCCCGATGCCATTTGGTCGTGTAGATCCAGCCTTCGACGCTGCGGTAGGTGGTGTGAATGGCCGAAGGCGTGAAAAAATACACGAAAGCCCCCTGTTTGCGGCAAGCGTCCGTCAGCTCCCGGCAGAACATCGTGATCGCGCCGAACGGCTTGTCGGGCTGTTCCGGAAACTCGCGGCTGACCAGCACGCCGATCAGCGGTCCCAGCGCCAGCACCTTCGAACCCGGACGGTACTGCAGGCGCAGAGTCGTTCCGTTCTCGATCCCCATCTTCCGAGCGAGCGCGAAGCTCATTCGCAGCCCCTGATAACGGGAGACGGGAGCGACCGACACGCTCTGCCTGAACGAACCGAACTGCAGCATAATCTGCTGCTGGGTCGGGATCTTCAGCTGCTTGATCGCGGATTCCGCAAGCATGAGGACGTCTTCGGACAAGATGGAGGAACTGATGACCTGGACGTCGATTTTCGTGGTGGACATGCGTCAAGTTCTCCTTCCACCGTGTCGAATTTCTTTGGTGCAGGCTCTCTCGTAGGCTGCTTTCTCGGGGGCATGCGAGAATACTCCATCATATGAGGACATCTATCTATCGGTGATTGACCATATTTGGCGAAAATCGCGAACCGGCGCGGAAAAATGGGCGAATGTCCGCTTCCGCGGGAGCCGCATGCCAGGGTAGGCGGATGGCCGCGGCTTCCGCGACGGGGCGCAAAGTTGTACAATACGAGAATAACGACGAAGAAGAACGGAACGAAGGGGAACGGGAATGAACAGCTTGTCTACGATCACGAAGCTGGCCGGAGGCTGGCTCCAACTGAAAGTGCCGGTGCCTTTCTCGCTGCGCTGGGTCAATTCGTATTTGCTGCCTGAAAAGTCGGGCTGGACGGTCATCGATCCGGGCTTGCGCTCGGCCGAGACGGAGGCGTTCTGGGAGGCGGCGCTGCTTGAAGCCGGCATCGCTTGGACGTCGATCGAACGGATCGTCTTGACGCACCACCATCCGGACCATTACGGGCTTGCGGGCTGGTTCCAGGAGAAGACGGGGGCTCCCGTCTATCTGTCCGAGACGGGACGCCGCTCCGCTCTGTGGATGTGGGGAGAGAACGAGACGTCGTCCGGGGAGCTGCTCGCCGCTTTCGCGGCCCACGGCATGCCGGCGGAACGCGAAGAAGGCATGAAAGGGCATCTGCGGAACGTCATCGGGCAGGTGCTTCCGCATCCCCGGGACGTTCGTCCGCTGCCGGAGCCGGGCGAAACGTTCGAGATGGCGGGAACGGTCTGGACGCTGATCGGAGGGGAAGGCCACGCCCCGGGTCACCGGTCCTTTTACCAGCCGGATCTCCGCCGGCTGATCTGCGGCGATCAGGTGCTGCCCGACATCACGCCGAATATCGGCTGGATGCCGGGAACCGATCCCGACCCGCTCGGCTCCTACTTGGCCAGCTTGCGGGCGATGCTGCCGCTGGAAGCGGATCTCGCCTTCCCCGGCCACCGGGACCCGTTCGGCGAGCTGCGCACGCGAATCGGAGAGATTCTCGCCCACCACGACGAGAGACTGGACCGCATGGTCTCGCTGCTGGCCGAATGGGGGCCGATGACGGCATACGAGACGGCCGGCCGCTTGTTCCGGGCGAAAGTGATGGACGACTCGCACCAGCTCCGGTTCGCGATGGCGGAGACAATCGCCCATCTGGAGCGGCTGGTGCTGGAGGACCGCGCCGTCAGGCGCGAGGAGACGGGAGCGGACGGGAAGCCGGTCATCCGTTACGGCCCGGCGGTCCCGGTCTAATAGAGGAGGCGTAAAGCGAACATGAGAGTGCTGGATGCGATGGCGCGCGCGAACGCCCCGCTGGAGAAGATCATGCCGCTGCTCACCCCGGCCGCGATTGCGACCGGGGTGCTGTGCGGTTCCCGTCTGGAATCGCTGGAAGGGCTCGTTCCTTGGATTTTCGCCCTGATGACTTTTATCGGAAGCTTGAAGTCCAGCCTGAGCGAGATGCTGAGGGAATTGCGGCGGCCGGGGAAGCTGCTCGCAATTATGGCCGTCCTGCACGTCCTGATGCCTCTGGTCGGCTGGGCCGCCGGGGAGCTGTTTTTTCGCGGGGATCCTTACCTCGTCACCGGCTTCGTGCTGCTGTTCGCCATCCCCACCGGCGTCGTCAGCGTCGTCTGGGTGACGATCTACGGCGGCAATATCGCCTTGACGCTGGCGCTGATTCTGGCCGATACGCTGCTGTCGCCGCTGATCGTTCCGGCCACTTTGTACGTGCTCATGGGCGAAGCGGTCCGGATTCGAGCCTATGACATGATGGAAGGGCTGCTCTGGATGATCGTGCTTCCTTCCGTGGCGGGCCTGCTGCTGAATCAATGGTCGAAGGGCGGCGTGGCCCGGAGGTGGAGCCCGCCGCTGGCGCCGCTCGTCAAAGTCGGACTGTTCGTCGTCGTGGCGATCAACGGCTCCAATATCGCAGGAGAGCTCAGACACGCGGACGGGCGGATGGCGGCGGTGATCGGCGCGACGTTCGGCACGGTCGTGCTCGGCTACCTCGTCGGCTGGGGCATGTCCTCGCTGCTTCGCTGGAACCGCGAAGATTCGACGGCCGCGCAATTCAATTCGGGAATGCGCAATTTAAGCGCCGGCGCGGTGCTGGCGGTGCAGTACTTTCCCGCGGCCGTCTCGCTTCCCGTCATCTCGGGAATGCTGTTCCAGCAGCTGCTGGCGGCCACGTTCGGCTTCCGGATCGGAGCCGGCGCCAAGAAGCGGAGCGGAGCGTCCGCCGCCGCCGTCGGACAGGATGGATGAAGTTTCGGACAATCCGTTCATACATCGGGGAGTAGGCTCGTATACATTCTAGTACATCGGACATGCCGACGGTCATGCGGCGGCGAAGTCCTATTACGGGAGGAATGTATATGAAGCCAAAAATCGGGCGCAAGGCGACCCGCAGACTGCTCGCCGCCATGCTTCTGCTGCCCCTGGCCGCGGGTTGCTCTGCGATTCCCGGCGCGAAGAACGCGAGTCAGGCGATCGATCCGCCGCCCTCGGACGTAGAGCAGACGATGCTGCAGGCGTCGGGCGACGAGGCGCAGACGACGATGGGGGGCGCCATCGCGGACCAAACCGGCGCTTCGGCGTCCGGAGCGGCCGCCGGTGCCGCTGCGGCGGGAGCGGATGCTTTGACCGTTTATTTGCTGGACCGCAACGGCTACGTCGCGCCGATGACGTTCCGCTCCGCCCCGGCCGATCAAACGGACCGTTCGGTGGAAGAGACGGCCCTGGCGTGGATGACGAAGGACGACAGCCTTGCCGATCAACTGCCCCCCGGCTTCTCGCCGATCCTGCCGCAAGGCACGAAGTTCAAATCGGTGAAGGTCGACGCCAAGTCGGCCACGGCCACGATCGATTTCGCTTCGCCGTTCCCGAGCGTTCCGGCCGGCCAGGAGCGGAAGATGGTGGAAGCGCTCGTCTGGACGATGACCGAGATCCCCGGGATCGACAAAGTCGTGCTGCAGGTGGACGGCCAGCCGCTTCATGAGCTGCCGGCCTCCAAGCTGCCGCTCTCCGACGTGCTGACCCGCGACATCGGCATCAACGTGGAGCAGGCCGCCGGCACGGTCGCCAGCCGCTCGATGGGCGTTACCCTTTATTTCTCGGCCCGCTCGGAAGAAGGGGAAGGCTACTTCGTCCCGGTAACCCGCCTGATCGAACGGTCGTCGGACCGCCAGCGCGCCGCCTTGGAAGAGCTCATCAAAGGACCTCAGTCCTCCGACGAGCTGCAGCCCGTTCTGACCTCGAACGTGACCGTTGAAGGCCTGACCCAGTCGGACGATACGGTGAACGTCGCGCTGAACGATCCCGGCTGGAGCCCCGATATGACCGTCTCTTCCGATACGGTCGAAGCGGTCGTGCTCACGGTCACGGAAGCTTCGGGCGAAGCGAAAGCCCGCATTACGATGAACGGGGACGCCTCGTTCAAGGACGCGAACAACCAGACATACGATGAGCCGGTCGAACGTCCGGTCGCGATCAACCCCTTGGCCGGCTGAGGAGCAGGGAGCCGTCCGTTCAGCGAACGACGCCGGGGCCGGTTACCTTGACCTCGGCGACGACTTTAAATTTGACGTTCGGATAAACTGACTGCCAATGCTTGAAGTCCTCTTTGCCGCCGAAATAAGTGGCCAGGTAGTGGAGGCCGAAGCCGTAAGGATCGACGCCGGCGTCGCGGATTTTTTCCAGCAGCGCTTCCATCCGGTCCGAGAATTGCTGACCCAATTGCCGTTCGATCTCCTTCCAGTTCTCTCCCAGCTGATTCGGAGGGCTCTCCTCCAGCATCCCGCGGAGCTTCACCGTCATGGTGATCTGCGGCACCTCGGCGTGGGAGATCCGAATTTTTGTGCGTATCTGGGAGACCGTCATGACGATCCTTCCGTCCCGGCCGCGGGCGGGCATGACGAGTTCCGACTTATCGATGCGATTGGCCGTCATATTGTACAGCTGCGTCTCTGCCGGATCCAAGGCGAGGCGCATGTTGTTTTTGTCCAGCAAGAGGACCCGATCGACGATGTACGTGCTCTCCGCCGTCCGAATGATGGGCAGCAC
This sequence comes from Cohnella zeiphila, assembly GCF_014212055.1. Classification (GTDB taxonomy): domain Bacteria; phylum Bacillota; class Bacilli; order Paenibacillales; family Paenibacillaceae; genus Cohnella; species Cohnella zeiphila. The sequence continues at coordinate 140,342 of NZ_JACJVO010000027.1, forward strand.
CGGATCGAGCCCCATCTCGAAGTGGCGTCGCGTAAAATCGAACAGGGGAATGGAGACGATGTAGGGAGACTCGGTGCCTTCCCGATTGAAGGTCAGGAAGAGGGCGTTGCCGGGATAGCGCTCGGAGATGGGCTGAACCCGCAGAATCGACAGCGCGTCCGGCTCGCCTACGGCGAAATTGGCGACGCGCTGAATATCCCGGCGCCTGGCAAACCAGCTCATCGCGTTCAGATTGCCATGCTCGAGCAGCTGTTTCCCCATAATGAACGTCCGGCAGTGGCCGAAATCGAGCTCCTTGTCCACATACGACTTTAGGTGGCGTACGCCCTCGGCCAGCGAAGCGGCATCCGTAGAGATGATTTCGGTCTTGGACGAGCCGCTCTCCAGCTTGGAGGACGTAATGGCTAGCCGAAGCGACACCCGGTAGGGCTTCTCCGGATTGCCGGTCCAATCGATCCCGGTCGTCACGACGAAAAACCGCTTGTCGATATCTTTGATTCCGCAGCCGCTCAGCAGCGCAAAGATTGCGATCAGAAGCCCTATCTTGCGCATGGCAGTCTCTCCTTATTTGCCCCAAGCGGCCGAACCGCCGGAAGAGGCGTTCCGCCGCCAGCCCTTTCTCGCCGCAAGGACAAGCGTCAACATGATCAGCGCGGTCAGGATCTCCATGATGAACCGGCACTCCAGCCACACCATGACCGCCCACTGGTTCCGATATTCATTGGCCCAAGCCGTATAAAAGAATGACAGAATTCCGAACAGGCCGCACAGAATCCAGTTGATCTTCGGTACCGGCCACTGCTCCGTCTGAGGGAGATGCCGGGGGCGAAGCGACTTGATGAATTCCATCGCCCCGTGGAAGGTGATCATGGTAAACATCAGGGAGAGCACGCAGAACAGGATCAGGAACGTGAACAGCACCCGTTGGACGAAACCGTACTGCATCTGCATGGAATCGGAGGTCACGCTCCATAAGAAGACGTATTGATCGACGGCCATCGTCCCGTGAAAGCCGATTGGAATAAAGAAGCTGAAAAAGGCGAAAAAGCAGCAAATAAGCGGAATCAGCCATTTGTGCCGGATTTTGAACCCTTTCGGGTGGAGACGGTTGAACAGCGCGATATTCATATGGCCGGAATAAAGGAAGGTCGCCGCGGCGACGCTCTCGAAAGTCGGCCGTTTCCGGACGTAGCCTGCCACGACCCGCATCGCGTCCCAATTGACGGAAGAGTCGGTGAGCGACTTGTATAACAAGATGAAAGCAAGCGGGGAGATGACGACGATCAGGATTTCCAACGTGAACTGGACGGAGCGGGAAGACCTGGATCCGGCGCATACGCTGGCGAAAGCGACAAGCGCGAGGAATACGTAATCGTTCATGTCGGGGTTGAAAAAGATGCTCATCGTGCGCGTAAAGCTGTACAGCGCCAGCACGCCCCCCGAGATCAGGATGGCCGTAGAGGCGGAGAGAACGACCGATGCCATCCAGTACGGCAAATACTTCTTCATGATTTCCGGCGCTCCCATGCCCGGAAACCGTTCGAAGCAGGACGTCGTGATCCACGAAAGCGCCGTTCCGACCGCCATCGCCGTGAGAAGCCCGGAGACGGCGCCGCCAAACCTCTCCTGGATCAGGATATGGGGAATGAACAGCATGATGTTCATCATCCCGACGTAGAAAATATGATAGTAGAAATAGCGGTTCACGAACTTTCCGCCCCTCTCCTCGCCCGTCTCTGTTCTTCGCCCTGCTTGAAGAGCGAAAGGTAGGGCTGTCCGAAACTTCGCAAGTTGCACAGATAGACGACGACGAGAAACATCGTAATGATGACGCCGACCATTCCGTAGAAAATGGAGGCGACGACGAATATGTACTTCATGGCACGGATCGAATAGCTGAACGAGCTGTTCGGAATGACGAAGTTGGAGATGGCGACCACCGAAGTGACGATGATCATGATGCTGCTGACGAGACCGGCCTGCTGCGCGGCCTGTCCGAGGATGAGACCGCCTACCGTCGCGGCGGTCGAACCGACGAAGCGCGGCAGCCGAATGCTCGCTTCGATGAGCGCTTCGATCATGAACAGCATGATGAACACTTCGATAAAGGACGGATAAGGTACGGCCGCGCGGCTGCCGTCGACCGAGAACGCCAGCTGGACGCGGAAAAATTCCGGATTGTAAGACGAGATCGAGATGTAAAGCGACGGCAGCGTCATCGACAGGAGCATGCCGATATAACGGAAGGCGATGATGAGCCGTCCCATCCAGAACGGTTCGTAGTCGTCGTCCATCGCATGCATGAAATCGAAGAAACGGACGGGAAGCGCGATGGCGAACCGGCTGCCGTCCACGAGCAGCGCCACTTTTCCCCGCTGGATAAGCTGCGCGATCCGGTCCGGACGCTCGGTCTTCAGCGTGATCGGGAACATGCTGAACCTGGAGCCGCCCATATACATTCCCAACTGCCCCGACGCTTGAACCAGCTTCATTTCGATGTTTTTAAGCTTTTTGCGCAGCTCTTCGAGAGAAGGCTCGTCGACTAAATTCCGATCGTAGAAAATCATGATGCGGGTGTTCGACAGCTCGCCCTTCTCCAGCTTTTCCGCCTGCAGCGTCGGGGAATTGTAGCGCAGGCGAAGCAGGTAGGTATTCAAGTCGAGGTCTTCGGTGAAAGCCGATTGGGGTCCTTGCAGCGAAGCTTCCACTTCGGTGTCTGCGGGCTTGTCCTGCATTTTGCGGATGGCCGCGTAGCAAAAAACTTTCCCCTCGTATTCCAGCAGCGCGCAGCCTTTGAGCAGCATATTGCCCCATTCCTCGGGCTTGCCGGCTTCGATGAAGCAAAGATCGCTGTTCAGCATCCGGCGGAACTCATCCGGGTCGAAGCGATAGGAGAACGGGATGAGAATGCCGTCCTTGATCTCCTTTAAATCGCACATGCTGGGGAAAAAGCACAGCTCCATCCTCGTATAGCCGTTATCCATCGTCTCCATGGTCAGGTCGGCGGGGTCTTTGAGGATGGATTTGATCCGGTCGAGCATGAGGCTGCTCCTCCTTCCAATTGATTCCACCGGATTAGAATGCCCGCAATTTGCCAGAGCATACCGGGAGGCTCTCCCGGAGGGAACTTGAAGCGCGGGATTGCCCGGGATGATTTTGAACCGGCTCTCTGGTAAAATGGGAAGGGTTTACGTTCAGAAACATGCCGGGAGGAAAAAGAATGAGACCAGACGGAAGGCAGCCCCGCGATCTGCGGCCGTTCGCCGTAACGCTTCATCCGAATAAATATGCAGAAGGCTCCGTGCTCATCGAGATGGGCGACACGAAGGTGCTCTGCACCGCGACGGTGGACGAGAAGGTTCCGCCGTTCATGAAAGGACAAGGACGGGGCTGGGTAACGGCGGAATACGCCATGCTGCCCCGCGCCACCCAAACCCGCAACCAGAGAGAGTCGATCAAGGGAAAGCTTGGCGGCCGGACGATGGAAATCCAGCGCCTTATCGGACGCGCGCTGCGCTCGATCGTCCGTCTGGAAGCGCTCGGAGAGAGAACGATCACGATCGATTGCGACGTGCTGCAGGCCGACGGGGGAACGCGGACGACTTCGATTACTGGAGCGTTCATCGCGTTGGCGCTGGCCGTGAACAAGCTGGCGGCCTCCGGCAAATTCGCCCGCTATCCGATCACGGATTTTCTCGCCTCGGTAAGCGTAGGCGTCTGGAACGGAACGCCGGTGCTGGATCTGAACTACGAGGAAGATTCCAAGGCGAAGGTCGACATGAACGTGGTGATGACCGGCCGGGGGGCTTTCGTCGAGGTGCAGGGCACCGGCGAAGAGAGTCCGTTCACCCGCGAAGAGATGAACGACATGCTCGCCTTGGCGGAAGAAGGCATCGGCCGGCTGATCGGGCTGCAGCGCGAAGCGCTGGGCGAAGCCGGCGCCCGGATCGGGACGGCGCTGGTATGATGAAGCCGGGGGATACGCTGCTGGTCGCCACCCGCAATGCGGGCAAGACGCGCGAATTCCGCGCCGCATTCGCCCCGCTCGGCGTGGAGGTGAAGGATTTGAACGACGCGGCCGGCGTTCCCGATATCGAGGAGACCGGCGATACGTTCGCGGCCAACGCGCGGATCAAGGCGCAAGCGGCCGCCGACGCGACCGGCCTGCCGGCTTTGGCCGACGATTCCGGTCTGTGCGTCGACGCGCTGGGCGGGGCGCCGGGCGTCTACTCCGCCCGCTATTCCGGCGGAGGGGACGCGGCGAACAACGACAAGCTGCTGCGGGAGCTGGCCGCTCTCGGGAGGGAGCCGGTTCGCGTTGTCTCCAGGGAAGGCGAACCGGCGCTGCGTCTGCTCAGTCCGGCCCGCTTCGTCAGCGCGCTCGCGCTGTGCGAACCGGGAGCGGGCGAGCGCGTCGCGGCCGAAGGAGAAGTCGAGGGCTTCATCGCGGACCGTCTCCTGGGCGCCGGAGGCTTCGGATACGATCCGCTGTTTTACTTGCCCGAGTACGGCCGCTCGATGGCGGAGCTGACGATGGAAGAGAAGAACGCGATCAGCCACCGCGGCCGCGCCCTTCGCATGCTTTTGGAGCGGCTTCGGAGGGAATAGCGCGCTTGCGAAAAAGCAGACCGTCCGACGGCCTGCTTTTTCTTTCTGTTTTACCGTTATACGATTTGAACTTTGTATTCGCGCAGCCAGTAGTCGAACTGCAGCAAGTAAGCGAACAGCTGGGGCGCGGACATCAGCTGGCCGAACCAGGGCAGGTGCGATTTGGCGTCGGCGGTCTCGGCGTATTCCCGGACCTTCTTCGCGTCGATTAGCGGCAGCAGGGGCGAAGAGCGGTCGTCCAGTATCTCCAGCAGACGGCCGCGTACGGCACCCAGGTAGCCGGGGTTGTGGGTTTTCGGATAGGGGCTCTTCTTTCGGTACAGCACTTCGTCCGGAAGCACGCCGCTCATCGCTTTCCGGAGGATGCCCTTCTCCCGGCCTCCCGCCATTTTCAGCTCCCACGGAATGTTGAAGACGTACTCGACGAGCCGGTGATCGCAGAACGGAACCCGCACTTCCAGCCCGACGGCCATGCTCATCCGGTCTTTGCGGTCGAGCAGCGTCGGCATGAAACGGGTGATGTTGAGATAGTTCATCCTCCGCATACGACCGGCGGCTTCGTCCTCTCCGGGCAGCTTCGGCACCTCGGCCACCGCTTGCGCATATCGGTCCGCCAAATAGTCGCGCGCCCGCGTCCGCTCGCGAAGCTCGGGGGACATGACGCTCTCCCTCAGCTCGGGAGCAAGCGACCATGGGAACGTGTCGGCTTCCAGCGCTTCGCGGCGATGGAACCAGGGGTAGCCGCCGAACACTTCGTCAGCGGCTTCGCCCGACACCGCCACCGTCGCTCCCCGCTTGATCTCCCGGCAGAACAAGTAAAGGGAGGCGTCGATGTCCGCCATTCCGGGGGAATCTTTCGCCCGTACGGCCGCTTCCAGCGCCTGCACGAGCTCCGGCGTATCGAATTGGATCGGGTGATGTTCCGTTCCCAGGTACTCGTTCATCCTCCGAATCCATGGAGCATCCGAGTTCGGCTGAAAGTCGTGCGCCGTAAAATACTTATCGTTGTCCACGTAATCGACCGAATACGTGTGCACCCGGCCTTGGCCGGTCGACTCGTAATGCCGGACCGCGAGCGAGGACAGCGCGCTGGAATCAAGACCGCCCGACAGAAGCGTGCAGACCGGGACGTCGGAGACGAGCTGCCGAGCGACGGTGTCCGCAAGCAGCTCCCGGACTTTCTCTGCCGTCGTCTCCTCGTCATCCTCATGAGGGCGGCTCTCCAGCTTCCAGTAAGCCGAGAGTCGGAAGCCGTCGCGGTCGTACGTCAGGCAATGGCCCGGCTTCAGCTCCGCCATGCCTCTCCAGACGCCGTGGCCGGGCGTGCGGGCCGGGCCGATGACGAACAGCTCCGCCAGCCCCTCCCCGTCGATCTCCGGACGGACATCGGGATGGGCCAGAATGGCCTTCGGCTCCGATCCGAACAGCAGCCGCCCTTCTTCGCGGCGATAGAACAGCGGCTTGACGCCGAGCCGGTCGCGGGCCATAAACAAACGTTCGCTCGCGGTCTCCCAGATCGCGAAGGCGAAGATGCCGTTCAGCTTTTCCAGGCAGGACGGTCCCCATTCGACATACGATTGAAGCAGAACTTCCGTATCGCAAGTCGTCCGGAAACGATGCCCCAGCCGTTCCAGCTCGCTCCTTAACTCGGGCGCGTTGTACAGTTCTCCGTTATAGACGATGATCGCTTCCGCGTCCTCGCCGGATTTGGCCGGCCGGACCATCGGCTGCGCTCCGTTCGTCGGGTCGATGACGCTAAGTCTGCGGTGTCCCAAGGCGCAGCTTCGGGACATCCACGTTCCGGTCGCATCCGGTCCCCGCAGCGCCAACGTCTCCGTCATTTTCTCCAACACGGCCGCCTGACGGGTCAAATCTTCCTTCCAGTCGACCCAACCGGTTATTCCGCACATGGCAAATACCTCCTTGAAAGACGGATCCGCCCGGTTGGGGCGGACGACCGTCCGGTTCATGCAAGCCGAGATAAACGTCCAGAGTTCACCATATTCCGGGAAGCCCGGTTTTGACCCTTGTTGCCGGCAAAAAGAAGCGGGAACGGGCCGCCGACATAAGTCGAATGCAGGCGGGCAACCTAACGATAGCAGCCCCGATCCGATATGGGCGCTGCGGAGGAGGGACAGCGCGCCATGCTGCCGATTCGCAAGGCGTCGTTCCGCCGTATGGCGGAGCAGGGCGGCGGCCGTTACGCCGAGATCGAGGTGGAGACGGAAGATCCCCACTGTCCGAGGCTGCTGGCGCACTTTCGCCGGGAGGGAGGCGGGCGCTACCAGCTGGTCCGCGTCTTTCGCCCAACCGAAGAAACGGCTTCCTCGCCGGGAGGCCGCGACGCGACGTTCGAGCTGTTCGCGGGGCCGGACAGGGGCGGCGCGGAGGATCGCGCCGGTTTCGGGCGCCGCTTGCTCGCGTACGGAGACATCCGGGACCAGCTTGACCGCCATCTGCAGCCGAACGGGTAAGGACCGGAAGGGAGGGACGAACGTGGGCAAACGCAAAAAGAACAAAGGCAACGAATACGCCGAACGCGGGGAAGAGTTCGCCGAACAGACGATCAAGCTGAGCCAGAACGAACCGCATCCCGCGCAGAACGCGCCGGCTACTCCGCATAACCGGTAACGGGGCTGATCGGGATCGCGCCGGTTGATTCTTGGGGAATGCCAAAAAAACCAGCTAATGTTTGT